>NZ_JACBYI010000002.1 GCF_019352175.1 Paenibacillus sp. S150 | reverse complement strand
GCGGGAGGCGGTTCTGTAATCTTTAAAAAAACACATTAAAGAAACTTAATGTGTATGAATGGAACCGGCTAACCTGAACAAGCTGATGGAACGCAAGGAAGAGATTCATAGGGGACTGAAGCGAAGTGGAAAAAGTAACACTAATGGGCTGGGATTTTGGATTTAACGGGTTTTAGTGGGATTTTGTACACTTCATGGAGGCCCGCTCCCCCCATACGGCTGATTTCAGCTGAATTAGTTATACTTTTTCCCACTAGGGATGATCCAGTATCCGAAGGCGGTGGATTAGTTATCCTTTTTAACACATAAAATAGCTGCCCTTTGAATGAATGGTTCAAGTTCATTTTAATTTAGGCGTATTCCCCGTAAGAGAGAGAAACTGATCGATTAGAGTTCCTTTTTCCCGCTAACACTTGCAAAAAAGCGGCTGGGGGAATATAAGGTGACCGTTTCCACTTGGAAGGAATATGAAGAGACCTTTTTCCCCTTGGCTTCCCGCCTGGCTTCAGCAGCCAGCCTTACACCTGAAATGCAAACCGCTGCGCTGCCCGGTTAAGGACGGCGTAGCCGTTTCCACTTATATGCTTGAATTTTACGGCAAGTAAATCCGGATTCATGAAAAACAGTGTAAAGGGAAGTCTAGGGATGGAGCAGCAAATGTCAAAAGCCTAACCGGAGCGAGGACTGAATGTATTGAACAAACCTTCCAAGGATTCAAGAGACGAAAAAAATTTAAAATGGTGGCAGCTTAGCCTGCTTGGGGCCGCAGGCACGATTGGCACCGGTTATTTTCTGGGGTCCGGCCTGGCGATTTCCATCGGGGGACCGGCGGTCCTGGTTGTTTATATTCTTGCAGCCGCTGGAACTTACGTCGTATTCGATGCTTTGTCGCGAATGACGGCAGAACATCCGGAGCAGGGGTCTTTTCGTTCCTATGCCAAAAAAGCGTTCGGAAACTGGGCCGGATTCGGAAGCGGCTGGGTATACTGGTTCTCGGAGCTGCTGATTATGGGAAGCCAGCTAACTGCACTGTCTATTTTTTTGCGGTTCTGGTTCCCGGCGGTACCGATGTGGGTCTTTGCAGCAGGCTTCGGACTGGCAGGGCTTCTTATCGTTTTCTTCGGGAATAAAGGGTTTGACCGGGTGGAAAATGTCCTCGCTGTAACCAAGGTGGCGGCTATTCTCATGTTTCTGGTTCTGGCCGTTGCTCTTCTGGCAGGCTGGATCGGGGGAGGCAAGTATACCCCCAAACTGCCGCTCAGTTATCCTGCGCTGCTTCCGTCCGGGCCGATTGGATTGTGGTCTGCTTTTATTTTTGCTTTTTATGCCTACGGCGGGATAGAGGTTCTTGGAATTATGTCTTACCGGCTTCAAAAGCCTGCGGAGGCGCCAAAAGCGGGAAAAGTCATGCTGCTGACACTAACGGCTGTGTATGTACTATCTATTGGCTTGGCTGTGACCATGGTACCGTTAAGTGCGTTTAATCCGAAGAAAAGCCCCTTTGTGCTTGCGCTCAGCAGTGATCACTTGTCCTGTGTCCCCCATCTGTTTAACGGGGTGCTGATCATCGCCGGATTCTCTACGATGACGGCCTCGCTGTATGCGATAACTTCAATGATGATTACACTTGCACAGGAAGGGGATGCTCCCCGGTTATTTTCGCGAAAGTGGAAGGGTAAATATCCGGTTTATGCCTTGTGCCTTATCTCTGCCGGATTAATTGCCGCCATTATAATGGCACTGCTGCTGCCGGGAAAGGTGTATGAATATATCACTACGGCTGCCGGGTTAATGCTGCTGTATAACTGGTCCTTTATTTTGCTGTCCTCCGGCAAGCTGCTGAAGGCAGGCAAGGCAAGCGGAGTGAAGCGCTGGACCGGACTTCTGCTGATTGCGGCAGCCGTGACGGGCACTCTTTTTCATAAGCTTAGCCGCCCGGGCTTGTATATCAGCCTGTTGATTGTAGCATTGATCGCAGTGTGTGATCTAATTGTGCAGCGGATACGACAAAAGAAAAATTCTCCCGAAAGAAACAATGCGGACAGGCAGAAGGGTATAGAGCACGGTCTATCCGGAGGGCCTGTATTTCGGATCAGAACAGCAGCCGGGCAGCCTGTACGCCAAAATAAAAACCAAAGGCGATAAGCGACAGGCCTGACAATACCGAAATTCCTTTCAGGACTTGAGCAGTCAATATTTTACGAAAGATGCTGGAGGCGGCGGCCATTGAAATGTCCCAGATGAGAATCCCCAGCACTATGGCACCGCTGTAAATCAGTAATTGCTGCATGGGATACTCGTTGGCAGCCTTAGCCAGGACCGACCCGTAAATTCCAAGCCAGAACAGGACAGAAAGCGGATTAAACAAAGACATCAGGAACCCGGACAGATAGGATTTGGATAGAGAGGCTTCGCCGCCTCTGCTTTCATCTGCTGAAAGAGCACCTGCATTTTTAATGCTCTCCACACCTGTATAGACCAGAACAAAGAAACCGAATAACCATAAAAATGCTTTGATAAACGGAGCATCGAGCAAATGAATTACGCCGAAATAAACCAGCAGCATATAAAGGATATCTGCGCTGACCGCTCCGATCCCCACAACCCAGGCAGGCCAAAAGCCTCCGCGTATGCCCTTGTCCATCTGTGCGGCATTAATCGGTCCGATAGGAGCCGATAGAGATAATCCAAGGAAAATATAGCCTATAAATACATTAATGTCTTTCACCTCCTTTTTAACTAAGTTTATTCAGCCAAGGCTGTTTGTAGGACAACCAAAAGCGCGATTGGACCGCTCGGCGGGCTGGATTCTCCGGAAGGAAGACGGCTTATCCCTGAAGATATTCTGGAGATCAAAGGGATTCCTGCAGGGATTGCCTTGCCGCCTAGCGCTTCCATTACCCTAAACCCTTCGTCAACGGCTTCAACCGCGCTTATCAGGAGCCGCTTGTCCTTGGCCGCCTTGTGCAGGTTGCCGCCGGAGACCGCACTGATGAAGTTGACCGGAATCACCAGAACGATGTGGCCTTTTAGCCATGCATCCATATCCTGCTCATAAGCCAGCTTATAGGCGGTTCATGGATTCCATGCCCTATTCCGCTGAAGATATTGCCGGGCATCTCTGGACGCAGCTTGTGCTTAACCAAATGGTGCCGTCAGCAAATTTCGCGGCTCCATGACGTAACTGCTTTTTGGTTGAACCGCTATCGCATCAGTCTTTAGATTATGGGGGTACCTGAAAGAGCAAATTTGAGGGGCAATAAGTACGCTGCAGTCCGTTATTCCGGCTAGATCTATATAGAATATAGGAGCTATATGGTCCGTTCGGGTTCAGAGCAATGACATATAGGAACCTCCCTCCAAGCAGCGAAAACAATCCGCTGAATCAGCAGATTTAGATTCCTATATTTTGAAAAAAGGCTGTATTCTGTTTGACAACCTGTATATACAGGTGTAGAATCCATACTTGTATATACAGGTTGGCGAAAAGATACTTGGCAACATCCGGGAGGGACTGCAAATGGCAAATGAGCCGCAACAGCAATGGTGGCGGAAATCTACGGTATATCAGGTATACCCCAAAAGCTTCAAGGACAGCACCGGCAGCGGAACGGGCGATATCAAGGGACTGACCGGCAGGCTTGATTATTTACAGGAGCTGGGGATAGAGATTGTATGGCTGCAGCCCGTCTATGTATCTCCGCAAAATGATAACGGTTACGATGTTGCGGATTACCGGCAGATTGACCCTGCCTTTGGGACGATGGAGGATTTTGATGAGCTGATACGGGAGCTGAAGAAACGCGGCATGCACCTGATGACCGATATTGTCGTCAACCATTCTTCTACAGAGCATCCGTGGTTTCAGGAGGCTAGGCAATCCAAAGATAATCCCTACAGGGATTATTACATTTGGCGGGACCCTGCTCCGGATGGCGGATTACCCAACAATTGGCAGTCCAAATTCGGCGGCCCGGCATGGCAATTTGACGAGACTACGGGACAGTATTTTCTTGCGCTGTTTGACAAGACCCAAGCCGACCTGAACTGGGAAAATGAGCAGGTCAGACGGGAAGCCGCAGACCTGATGATTTATTGGGCGGAAAAGGGGGTGGACGGATTTCGGATGGACGTCATCAATCTGATCTCCAAGGATCAGCGATTTCCTGACGATGATCCCTCCGCCTCTACGGGGGATGGAAGGAAATTCTATACGGATGGCCCGCGGGTCCATGAATTCATCAAGGAGCTGCATGCCAAAGTGTTCGGACCTTACAATCTGGTCACGGTGGGCGAAATGTCGTCAACCACGCTTGAACACTGCATCCGCTATTCCAAGCCGGAGGAACGGGAGTTCTCGATGACCTTCAACTTCCACCACTTGAAGGTGGATTACAAGAACGGGCAGAAGTGGGAGCTGAAGCCGTATGATTTTGCGGAGCTGAAAAGGCTTTTTACGGAATGGCAGACAGGAATGCAGCAGGCCGGGGGCTGGAATGCGCTCTTTTGGAATAATCATGACCAGCCGCGGGCCTTGTCCCGCTTCGGAGATGATGGGGAATACCGCACTGAAAGCGCAAAGATGCTGGCTACAACGCTTCATGGCCTGCAGGGAACGCCTTATGTCTACCAGGGGGAGGAGCTGGGGATGCCGAACCCGGACTGGCATGATATCCGTGAATTCAACGATATTGAATCGAAGAATATGTACCGGATTCTGCAGGAGCGTGGGCTGACGGGCGGGCAGGCGCTGGAGATCATCCGGGAACGCTCCCGGGATAATTCACGGACGCCGATGCAGTGGGACGCTTCGGAGCATGCCGGCTTTACGGAGGGTACCCCATGGCTCCGAGTGGACCGGCGGTACCGGCAAATCAATGTTCAATCAGAACAGGCCGACCCGCACTCCATTCTGGCCCATTACAAGCAGCTGATTAAGCTGCGGAAGCAGGAGCAAGTTATATCGGACGGCCTCTTCGTAAGATTGGATGAAGAGCATCCGCATATTTTTGCCTACTCAAGGATTGGAGAGACCGAAACGCTGATTGTGGTGTCCAACTTCAGCGGTACACAGACCGGGTTTTCATTTACGGAGGATTTCTGGGCCAGCCGCGCCGGCAATGGGGCCAGACTGCTGATCGGAAATACCCGGCAGACCCCCGCCTGGGGCAAGACGCTTGAGATTCCGCCTTATGGCTCATATATGTGGATTATCCGCTAGGACAACAACGAAATGAGGGGAGCAGAACATGGCAATCAATCGGCAGAATGTAGAAGATATCGTGAAGGCCGTCGGAGGAAAAGAAAATATAGAAGCCGCAACTCACTGTGTAACGCGGCTTCGCTTTGCCCTGAACGACGAGAATAAAGTGGATACGGATTTGCTGGATAAGAATGACCTGGTCAAAGGACATTTCTCTTCGCAAGGCCAATTCCAGGTTATTATCGGTCCGGGGCTTGTGGACAAGGTATACGACGAAATGATCAGCATCACCGGAGGAAGCCGTTCCACCAAGGATGAAGTGAAGACTGCCGCCAGCAAAAAACAGAACCCGCTGCAGCAGGCGATCAAGACACTCGCGGATATTTTCATCCCCATTCTGCCGGCTATCGTTATGGCGGGTTTATTGCTAGGGATCAACAATATCCTGACCGGCCCCGGGATCTTTTTTGACAATACCTCCCTGGTGGAGGTCTATCCGCAGTGGAAAGACTTTGCTTCCATCATTAACACGATAGCCAGCACGGCCTTTACCTTCCTCCCGGCTCTGATCGGCTGGTCGGCGGTAACGCGCTTCGGGGGCAGTCCGCTGCTGGGTATTGTTCTCGGCCTTATTCTTGTTCACCCGGACCTGCTCAGTGCCTATGGCTATGCCGATGCCAAAGTGGAGGGTACCGTACCTGTATGGGATTTGTTCGGCTGGCATGTCAACAAGATCGGCTACCAGGGGCAGGTGCTGCCGGTTCTGGTCTCGGCCTATTTGCTGGCGCGGTTAGAGCGCTGGTTGAACAAAAAGGTCCCCGACTCCTTTAAGCTGCTGATTGTGGCCCCGGTGGCTCTGCTGATTACCGGCTTCCTGGCCTTTACAGTTATTGGCCCCATCACCTTCGTCATTGCCAATGCGATTACCTCCGGACTGGTCAGTATCTTCGGCGGTTTTCCGGCGCTGGGCGGATTGATCTATGGCGGACTGTACGCGCTCCTGGTTATTACGGGGATGCATCACACCTTCCTGGCCGTTGATATCCAGCTGATCGGCTCAGAAGGCGGAACCTTCCTCTGGCCGATGCTCGCTTTGTCGAACATTGCCCAAGGCGCCGCCGCACTCGGCATGATGTTCGTGGCGAAACAGGAAAAGACAAAGGGGCTGGCCGTCACTTCCTCCATCTCCGCCTTCCTGGGTGTGACCGAGCCTGCCATCTTCGGGGTGAATGTGCGCTTCAAGTATCCCTTTATCTTCGGGATGATAGGTTCAGCGATTGCCGGTGTCCTGCTGGCCATAAATAATGTGCTCGCTTCATCCATTGGAGTAGGCGGGATTCCCGGCTTCCTGTCGATCTTCCCGGGCCAGTGGGGGGTGTTCTTTATTGGAATGGCGATTGCGCTGATTGTTCCGTTCGGTGCCACCGTGTTGTTTGGCAAAATCCGCAGCCGCGGAACGGACGATTCAGATAACGGGGACAACATAGACACGCAAGCTACTGAACCTGTAAAGGATAATCATAAGCACACGGAGCAAGGTGCTCCGGCTCCGGTCCAGACTGTTTCCTCCCGGGAATCCAGTCCGGCCGCAGCCGTTAATGTGCTGGAAGTGCTGTCACCGGTCCAAGGCAGGATAGTGCCTCTGGAGCAAGTGCCTGATCCGGCCTTTGCAGAGAGACAGATGGGGAAGGGAGTGGCAGTGGAGCCGTCCGAAGGGAGGGTTACCGCACCTTTTGACGCCACGGTTGCCCATGTGATCAAGAGCAAGCATGCCGTCATTCTGGAGCATGCCACCGGCGTGCAGCTGCTGATTCATATCGGCATCAATACCGTTTCGCTCAAGGGCAACGGGTTCACAGCCCATGTTGCCGCCGGTGATCGGGTCAAAGCCGGGCAGCTGCTGCTGGAATTTGACCGGGATACGATTACAGCGGCCGGATATCCGCTCATTTCGCCGATCATCGTTCCGGACGGGCAGGAAGTAATCGAGCGGGTGGAAGAGCTGACCGGCGGCGATGAAGCCCATCCGAATGCCGTGTTAAAGATCTATCTGCAAGGTTAGATTCATGATAAAATGACCATGGTGATTCTAATGAACAAGAATATCTATTCACATATCTATCATGACTGCTTGTCACAGATACAGTCGGGACGGCTGCAGGCCGGTCAGAAGATTCCTTCGGAAAGCGAGCTTGCCGAGGCTTACAGCACCTCCAGGGAAACGGTGCGCAAGGCGCTGCAAATGCTCTCGGAGAACGGGTATATTCATAAGATCAAAGGCAAGGGCTCCTTTGTGCTCGACACGCAGCGCCTCGATTTTCCGGTATCGGGCTTAATCAGCTTCAAAGAGGTTGCCCATAGGCTGGGCCGTCCGGTTCGAACCCTTGTCTACGAGAACAGCCTGGTTCCTTGTGCAGGCGGTGTCGCGCAAAGGCTGAGCATCAAAGACAATGATCCCGTATGGAAGGTTGTCCGGGCGAGAGAGATTGAAGGGGAGAAGGTCATCCTTGACAAGGATTATTTCCTGCCTGCTGTCGTGCCTTCCATACCGTCGGCAGCAGCGGAGGATTCGATTTATGAGTATCTGGAGGGCAGGCTGCATCTCCGGATCAGCTACGCCAAGAAGGAGATTTCCGTTGAGAAAGTGACCGCTGAAGACAAGCTGCTGCTTGATTTGCAGGATTACCGGCATATCGTCGTTGTCCGCAACTACGTGCATTTAGTCGATACCCAGCTGTTTCAGTACACCGAATCCCGGCACCGTCTGGACAAGTTCCAGTTTGTTGAATTTGCCCGCCGGACCCAGAACGAGAGAAACCCAAGATAAAAGGATATACATCACCGCCACTGGAAGCAGCGGCGGTTTTCCATTAGAAGCCCGGTTCGATCAGGGAGAAGACACTCCGGGAATTCCCCAAGCCTCCAGCAGAGGACCATGCGGTCCGTATACAGGGTCGCTTGCCGGCCTCGGCACCTCCGGGATTTCCGGAAGCGCTGCTTCCAGATCTTCGGCTGTTGCCCGGCGGGTGTTGTAGCTCATGCCGTCCGGGTAAGCGCCCGCTATAAGAAACCGGGAAGAACGGGACAGGCATTTATGCGCCGTTCCGGCTGGAAGGATCAGCACATCCCCGGCATAAACCTCCAGTGACATTCCCGCATCGCCGCCAATCTGCAGACGGGCACTGCCCGCAATGACACCGAGTGCCTCATGCGCATTGCTGTGATAATGATGGTAACCGAACACACCGTTCTGCCAGCTGTTAAGCCAGCCGTTATCATTGAATAGCTGCTCCATATCCTGAGGATTGTTGATCAATGCACCCCGGTAGAGAACGGCCGGCAGCTTCGGATTATTCGGCAGCAGTCCATCCCTCCCGAACACAAATGTCTGTATGGAACCTTCCGCTTTTACCATTATGGATCGCCTCCTGTGCGTCTGCTTATCATTACCCCGTACTGGGCAAATGTTATTCATATAGACTTTACAGGCGCTTTTGCGAAGGACAGCCAGCTGAAAATATCCTATGTCTCCCAGGACACCCCATACCTTCAGGGCAGCCTGACAGATTATGCGAGGGACCATGGGGTTGATGAGAGCCTGTTCAAAGCGATCTTGCGGAAGCTTGACTTCTCCAGAATTCAATTTGAGAAGGATCTGTCCGATTACAAGCGGAGGCCAGAAGAAAAAAGTGCTGATTGCCAAAAGCCTCAGTTTGTGGAACATGACCGGGAATTTTGCAGTAATGCAGCAACGAAAATTGTAGAGCTCTAATTGACATGAAATGCATTTCATCATTTACAGTAAATGAAGCGGCATATAAAAATCAGAAACTGCAAATGGGGAGAGCCTGCAATGAAAATTAAATTAATCGCGGCAGACATGGACGGTACATTTTTGGATGAGAAAAAGTCCTATAATCAAGAATGGTTCAAGCGGCTCTACGCGCTGATGAAGGTTAAGAATGTCCGGTTTGTGGTGGCCAGCGGGAATCAATATTACAAGCTGAAATCCATTTTTGAAGAGATACAGGACGAATTGGCCTATGTTGCCGAAAATGGCGCCTACGTGATCGACGGGACGGAGGTATTGTTCACCGGCGAGATCCCGCCGGATCATGTAAGGCTGATCGTGGAGAAGCTGAATCAGTATGAGGATATTTCTGCAGTCATGTGCGGGGTGGACGGGGCTTACGTGCTGGAAAGCTCCAGCGCTGAATTCTATAATCTAATGTGCCAATACTATCCGCGGCTGAAGAAGGTAAATGCATTTGGGCAGGTTAATGACCAGATCTTCAAATTCGCAATAATTACCCCTGACATATCCACTGAAGGCGTTGAGAAATACCTGCCGCTGCTGATGAAAGAACTGAATGGAATCGTAGACCCGGTCACCAGTGGACATAGCTGTATCGATCTCATTATCCCCGGATGTCACAAGGCTTCAGGACTGGAGCGTTTGCTGGAACGCTACGGCATCCAACCCGATGAATGCGCGGCATTCGGAGACAGCGGCAACGATATTGAAATGCTTAAGCTGTGCAAGTACAGCTATGCCATGGAGAACGCTTCGCCGGAAGTCAAGGCGGTAGTGAATTATCACACGGTCAGCAATAATGAGCACGGCGTTCTGAAAGTGATTTCCTCGCTGCTGGAGGAAACAGAAGAGCAGGTTTCTCAGTACTTGTAAAGTGAATCGGAAATGGGGCAAGAGCACCTATTGGAGTGAGGATGCAACTGAACTGCCTTATTTTCTAACAGCAGCTCCTGATATTGTTACGGGAGCTGCGTTTACTCCTTTAGAGGGAAATCCGCTGAAATTAAGTTACCTTTTCCCACTATTTCCTCTATATAAGCTGAACTTAAAACATTAATAAAAAGGGCAGCCAACCTTAGTGGGAAAAAGGAACACTAAGGTAGCGCATTCCGATCCTGGATCATCCCTAGTGGGGAAAAAGTACAACTAATCCGGCTGAAATCAGCCATATGGGAGGAACGAGTCTCCATGAAGTGTACAAAATCCCACTAAAGCCCGTTAAAGCCGGGATTCCAGCCCATTAGTGTTACTTTTTCCACTTCGCTTCAGTTCCCTATGAACCTCCTTGCATTCCACCAGCTTTTTCAGGTTCTCCGCTTCAACTCATATAGCGAAAAGCTTTTCCGTCCATTTAAGTTTACTCACTCCACTTCACTTGAATTGACACCCCTTGCCCCGGATGGCGATTTCGGTTAGCCTCCCCAATTTCACGCTTCCTCACGGCTCATACATGCAAAGGGTTGTCGATAAAAACTTTAACAAAAGAGAACGTATGTTTTATAATGAGTAAAGAGGCTGAAGCTTTCATCCCTGGGGAAACGAAATTCCCCGCCCCATAAAGAAATTTGACAATCCCCCATCCCTTCGAATATATTTGTATGCACAAACCATTACGTATACAAACGTATACAACTTATAAGGAGGAAACATTTATGCGCGAAGGACATGCGGGCACGCACAGACACCGGGAGCATTGGGAACACAAGGGGCAAAGACAGTTTCATAAGCAGGGGCCGAAAGATTCACCGGATCATCCTCCCAAAAGCGCTCAAACCTTCCGGCGCGGCAGGGCGGTAGCCTTTCTGGATAAGCTTAATATCAATCGGTCGACTTTGCAGCGCCAGTTAAAGGACCCCGAGTTCGAATCCATCAGACAAGTCATCAGCGGTGAATTAAAAGCGACAGAAGCCATCATCGAAGAGTTCAGCCATATGTTTCAGATACATGAGACAGGCTCCGAAGATCAAGCTTCAACTGATCCTAAAAATGAAGAGGGGAATGAAGCAAATGACCATCAATGAACTCATTAAAACCCGCAGAAATATTAAGCAATTCAAGCTGGATACAGTCAGTGAGGAACAGCTGCATACATGGCTTGAGGCAGCAAGCTACGCTCCCAACCACCGCATGACCGAACCCTGGGAGCTTCTTTTCATAGGACCTGAGACCAGAGCGAAATTAAAGCATAAAACGGATTTTGGCAATGCGCCGGTCGTGCTTGCGGTATTGTCCAAACCCGCAGCGTCTTCGTTCGTGCGTGACGAGAATGTTATGGCCGCCTCTTGTTTCGTGCAGAATCTATTGTTGGCTGTCCATGAAGCGGGTGCAGGTGCTTTTTGGTCTTCTTTGGGCGCTTCAGCCCACAATCGTGAAATACTCGGTGTGCCGCAGGATTATGATGTGATCGGTATCTTCGGAATTGGTTATCCGGTGGAAGTTCCGGCAGCCAAGCCGCGGACAGAGATTCGTTCCAAAATCACGTATTTAGCTTAGTTTCTGTGTCGATCACCCGCAAAGGAGAGAGCCGGATTTGAGGAATAACATCATTGAATACTGTTTGAAGAAGAAGGGGGCTGCCAAGGAATATCCCTTTGGACCTGAAGCGATGGCAGTCAAAATCGCCGGTAAAATGTTCGCGCTTATTTTTGAGGACAGCGCAAATTCTTTTCGCATAAATCTGAAATGTGATCCGGTAATTGCGGAAAACCTGAGAGAGCAGCTGAAGGCCGTCCGTCCGGGATACCATATGAACAAAAAGCACTGGAATACCGTTACGGTTGACGGTTCCCTGCCGGAGTCGGATGTGTTTGACATGATTGACCACTCCTACGATATGGTTGTCAAAAAGCTTCCTAAAAGCCTCCGGGAACAGATCTGAACGCAGTTCGCAGCTTCATACGTCCTTCATCATGTCATCGATATAGATTCGCTTCAACGACTGTGCTGCAGAGTCCCTATTCTTGGCGTATGAAATGTTATAAATACAGGAGTAAATTACGTTTAAGACATACTCAAAGGCAATCTGGGAGGAGAAGGTTCCGATTTTGGCAAATTTCACTTCGTCATTGGGTACCTGGATGCAGAGCGTACTGAGCTTCGCCAATTCACTTTGATGGTTCGCTGTGATAGTGATGAAGGGTACCTTTTCGCGGGTGAAATGCCCGGCTGCTTTTAAGTAAATGGGCGACCTTCCGTGGTAAGTCAGGAACAGCGCACAATCCTCTCCGGTAAGATTCACCGCATGATAAGCCCATTCGTACAGCTCCGTGGCAATCACAGCATATTTGTTGATTTTGATCAATTTATTCTGAAAGCTTTTCGCCCGGATCTGGGAATCGCCCAAAGCATAGATGAAGATCCGTTTGGCCTTGTCCAGCATATGGGCCGCCTGTGACAGCAGGTCAGCATCCATGAATGCAAAGTTCTTGTCGATCGTTTCCTTCAGCAATGCTGCGATTTCCTGCGCCACCTGCAGCGGGGATTCCTCATGGCCAAACGGATAGTTGGGATCAACGCTGGGAATAATCTGTGTGGTTTGCTGGAATTCCCGCGCCAGCTTGATGCTGAACTCCTTGAAGCCGGATAGCCCAAGCTTATGTGTTAACCGGTTAATCGCCGAATGTGAAGTGTAGGTCGCCTTGGCAAGCTCCTGAATATTCAAATTCAGCATGCTTTCCTTGTGCAGCAAAATATACGCTGCGATGCTTTTTTCGTTCGGTGTGAAGCTTTGCATTTCCTCTAATTGCAGCAGTAGTTTCAAGAGATTCACCTCAATAAACATTTTGTTCAAAAATAAAGCGTTATGGACAGCATTAAACGGTTGTTTGTACCGTTTTGCCGCCTAATCCTTTACGCCCGGCATTCTTCTTCTATAATAAATGAAAAAGAACCTGAGGGGGAAGAGCATGCTAACCATCGGATATATAGGGAATGGCAAAAGCACGAACCGTTACCATCTGCCTTTTTCATTGAACCGGGACTATTTGAATGTGAAGACTGTATATGCACGGAATCCGGATAAAGAGGAATGGGACAAAGCACCTGGCGTGCTGTACACCAGTGATATTGAAGTATTAATGAACGATGCTGAAATTCAGCTGATCGTTGTCTGCACACATCTGGATACCCATTATACCTATGCCAAAATGGCGCTGGACCACGGAAAGAATGTGCTTGTCGAGAAGCCTTTTATGATGAGCCGGGATGAGGCGGTCTCCATCTTTCAATACGCCACAGAGAAGAACCTGATCATACAATGCTACCAGAACAGACGGTACGATTCAGATTTTCTCACCACTCAAAAAGTGATTGAGTCAGGCAAGCTTGGTGATCTGCTGGAGGTGGAAATGAATTATGATTATTACCGTCCTGAGACCCCGAATTCCATTACGCATTTTTCCAGATACAACAGCTATTTATACGGACACGGTGTTCATACCCTTGACCAGGCACTCTCCTATTTCGGCACACCGGAATCGGTTCACTGCGATGTCCGTCAATTGCTGGGCCCCGGAAGGATGAATGATTACTTTGATCTGGATTTGTATTATTCTTCACTCAAGGTATCGATTAAATCCAGCTTTTTCCGCTTGAAAGCCCGCCCCAGCTTTGCGGTGTACGGTAAAAAAGGGGTCTTCGTGAAGCAGACGATTGACCGGCAGGAAGAGCATCTGAAATTATTTCACCTCCCTAAGGGGCATCCAGACTTTGGTGTTGATCTGCCGGAGCATTATGGCATCCTGACCTATCTGGATGCGGAAGGCGATTATCATGAGGAAAAAGTAGTCTCTGAAAAGGGGGATTATGCCCGGGTCTATGACGGTCTCTACCAAGCCATCATACACGGTCAAGAAAAAGTAATCAAAGACGAAGAGACGATAGCTGTCATGGGCATTCTTGAAGAAGGCATAGGGGAGTGTAAATGATATGAAGCTAGGAATTGTCGGAGCCGGAAAGATCGTAGGGGATTTACTGAGCTTTATTGGTGAGATTCCCGGTATTTCATTGCAGGCCATCTGTTCCAGACCCGGCCACAGGGAGAAATTGCTCGCTCTTCAAAATGAATACAGGATTTCCCGGATCTACTCGGATTACAGCGAAATGCTGCTGAATGAGGAAGTGGACACTGTCTATATCGGGCTGCCCAACCACCTGCACCATTCCTATGCAAAAGCAGCCTTGCTCAGGGGCAAGCATGTCATCTGCGAGAAGCCGTTCACTTCCAATTTGACTGAATTTCTTGAACTCAAGGAACTGGCCCGGCTAAAAAAGCGGGTATTGGCGGAAGCCATTTCGAATCAATATTTGAAAAATGTTGCAGCGATGAAGGACTTCCTGCCTAAGCTTGGCGAGATTAAAATCGTGGAGTGCAACTATTCCCAGTATTCCTCGCGGTACGAAGCCTTCCAGGCAGGAGAAAGCCTGCCTGCCTTCAGCCCTGGAATGTCCGGTGGAGCCTTGATGGATATTAATTTATATAATATTCATTTGGTGGTCGGTTTCTTCGGGAGTCCCTGGAAGGTAGAGTACTATGCGAATATGGAGCGTGGAATTGATACTTCAGGAATACTGATGCTTGATTACGGCGATTTCAAGTGTGTCTGCATTGGCTCGAAGGACAGCACAGCCCCAAGCAATATGAACATACAAGGCAACAAGGGGTATATACGCATGCCAAGCCCGGCAAATGTATGCGACTATTTTGAATACTCTCCCAATAAAGCAGCGCCAATCCGAGTGGATCATAAAGACCATCCGCATCGCATGTTTGACGAGTTCGTTGAATTTGAGCGAATGATCAGAGAGCAGGATCTGGACAAGGCCAATGAAATGCTGGAGCACAGCGGCAGGGTCATGAGTGTGGTTGAACAGGCCAAGCAGTCGGCCAAGCTTGTATTTGGTTCCGATGTCCATTAGCTGCTTAGGAAACCTTATGAATAGAGAGGGACAATGGAAGCTGAATTATACAACCCTCTCTATAAGCGTACCGAGCTGCTCAGCCAAAACATGATGTGGCACCGGCTTATTATTCATGAACCACCATTCCACTACCCCCACATACGCCGATGCAACAAAACTAATGACAATCTCTTCATTTAATCCGCTAATCCGCGGTTTTTGCCGATCGTTACATTCACCTCATTCCTGAACTCTTCGTATTTGTCCATGTAATGAAGATAGATGGTACCCCGGCTAACATTTGCCCTGTCCGAAAGATCCTGTACCGTAATATCATCGAAATTTTTCTCGGCCATCAGATCAATAATAGCCTTTTTCAGGGCTTCCTGGGTCTTGAGTATTCTTCGATCTACTTTTGCCATGCGAGAACCACCATGCTTTCTGATATCATATCAATAACTATTATTGGGCGGTGCTTGATTGAACGTTTTTTAGATAACTAAATTCGGAAATGTTGCTTTTGTTAGGATATTCCTGTACTAACAAAGTGGGATGGAGTATAATTCAGAGAAAACGCTTGCATTCCAAAAGCGCTTTTAGACTTAGAGAGACTATGACAGGAGTGAGATTGTTGCAGACAAAGATCAGCCTTGAAGGCGAGTGGAAGTTGCAGCTGGACAAGGAGAAGCAGGGACGGCAGCTGCCTTTTTCAGAGGTCATTTCCTTGCCGGGCACAACGTCGTATGCCCGCAAGGGAACCAAGAATGAGGAGATTGCAGTCGGTGCCCTAACGGATGAATATCTGTTCGAGGGACAGGCCTGGTATTCGAAGGAGATCGTTATTCCGGATGAGCTTGCCGGAAAGACATGTTTTCTATACCTGGAACGAACACGGCTGACGACACTCTGGCTGAACGATGAAGAGATTGGCAGCCGGGACAGTCTGAACACCCCCCATATTTACGAATTGACCGGCCATCTGCGGGCAGGCACCCAGACGATTACCATCCGGGTTGACAATACCGGCTATCCGACCAAGGGCGGACATCTGACTTCGCCGGATACCCAGACTAACTGGAACGGAATTACCGGACGCATGGAGCTGCAGTTTTACGGCACATCGTATTTGAGCGGAATCCGTCTGGACCCGGATCTGCCCGGCCGCTCCGTCAAAATCACGGCAGCCCTCACCGGAGCGGTTGCTGCCCCCCTTGCTGTTGCAGCCGCCAGCTTCAATAGTCTGACGGCACACTCTGTGCCCGAGCAGGAGTTCGAAGTGTCTCCAGGCGAGTTTTCCATCGTCTACGAATTGGGTGCGGATGCGCTGCTCTGGAGCGAAGCCGCACCTAATCTTTACAACATAAGCATCATTCTGAAGGATAGGGAAGGCAGAGCCGCCGACCGGCACGAGCTGATCTTCGGCCTAAGGGCCTTCCAAACGGACGGCGACAAATTTACGATCAATGGAGAGAAGACCTTTCTTCGCGGCAAGCATGACGGTTTGATTTTCCCATTGACCGGATATGCGCCGACCGGGGTAGAGGAATGGCTGCGAATCCTGGGGATTTCCAAATCCTACGGCATCAATCATTACCGTTTCCACACCTGCTGTCCGCCGGAAGCGGCCTTTGCCGCTGCAGACATGCTGGGTATTTACATGCAGCCGGAGCTTCCGTTCTGGGGAACGATTACGGAACCAACCGACGGGGGCCACAATCAGGCGGAGCAGGATTATCTGATCAGCGAGGGCTATGCGATTCTGCAGTCGTTCGGCAATCATCCATCCTTCGTGATGATGTCGCTCGGCAACGAGCTATGGGGCAGCAGAACCAGGATTGATGCGATTTTGAAGGATTACAAAGCATTCGACAACAGACATCTGTACACGCAAGGCTCCAATAACCACCAATTTGTTCCGGAAATCCTGGAGCATGACGATTTCTTTAGCGGAGTGCGCTTTTCCAGAGACCGCTTGTTCAGGGGCTCCTATGCAATGTGCGACGCACCTCTGGGGCATGTCCAGACTGATTTGCCGGGAACAATGAAGGATTATGACGGTCAGATCGTTCCTCCGGATCTGCGAAGCGGGGAAGATGCAGCCGCAGAGACTGGAGGTACGATCCAGATCCAGTACGGTACTGAAGCCAAGACGGTGCAGCTCGGCGGCGCATCCGGGGAATGGATTCCAAGGATTCCGGTTGTCTCTCATGAGATAGGGCAGTATGCGACCTATCCCAATTATGAAGAAATCAGCAAATACTCCGGCCCGCTCAAAGCCGGGAATTTCAAAATCTTCCGGGAACGGCTGGAGAGTAAAGGACTGGGCCACCTGGCTGCCAAATACTTTGCGTGCTCGGGTCAGCTCGCCGTAGCCTGCTACAAAGAGGAGCTGGAGGCGGCCTTCCGTTCCCGGAGGCTTGCCGGCTTCCAGCTGCTCGATCTGCAGGATTTCAGCGGACAGGGTACAGCGTTAGTCGGTATTCTCGATGCCTTTATGGATTCCAAGGGGATGATAACGCCTGAGGAATGGCGCACCTTCTGCAGTGATGCCGTTCTGATGGCGAGATTTCCGAAGTACAACTATACCTCCGGTGAACAGTTCAGCGCCCGCGTCGAGCTGTGCTGGTACCGGAGCGGAACGCCGGGCAGCCTCGGGCTTCACTGGGAGCTGGCCACAGACGGAGATAAGCTGGCTGAAGGAGGCGCCGAAGCCTTATTCCCGGCAGGGACGAATTACATTGATATCTGCCAGGTGACCCTTGAGCTTCCTGCTGTCGAGCGGATGCAAAAAGCTGTATTCTCCCTGTGGATCGAGGGCACGGATATCCGCAAGACCTACGACCTGTGGATTTATCCGGAGATGAAGGGCAGTCTGCTTGAGGGAATCCACGTGTTCGAGCAGCTCTCCGAAGAGGCGCTTGCGCTGCTGGCGCAAGGTGAAAATGTGCTGCTTATGCCGAAACCGGAGTCCCTTCACAACGCCGTAGAGGGATTTTATTGTACCGATTTCTGGTGTTATCCAATGTTCCGCTCCATTTCCGAGAGTATGAACCGGCCGGTACCTGTGGGTACCATGGGGCTTCTGATCAACAATAGCCATCCTGTATTCCGGGACTTTCCTTGCGAAGAATATTCCACCTACCCGTGGTGGAGTATTGTTCAGCACTCGAAATCGCTCATACTGGACGGAACGGACCAGGAATGGAATCCCCTAGTGCAGACAATTGACAACTTTGAACGCAATCATAAGCTGGGCTTCCTCCTGGAGTGTAAGGTCGGCCCCGGCAACCTGATGGTATGCGCCCTGGATGCGGACAAAGCAGGGGAAACACCGGAAGGAAGACAATTCCTGTCCAGTCTGGCGAATTATATGCTATCCAGGGAATTCACGCCACAGTACCAAGCGAGCGCAGCAGAGCTGCTTCAGTTAATTCAATAGACGAGTATTGACCGCGATTAAAAGCATAAGCCTTGTTCACACGGCAGCCTGCCGTATGAACAAGGCTTATTTGCAGTGCGCCCGGCATGGGCGATAACTAGGCGGTGCAAGTCCGCTGCAGGCTTGGCAGTAGGAACTGTTAGCCAAGGGCAAGGGTGTCCGCCGTGAGGAGGAATCTGAAGGAAGCCGGAGGCAACCCCCCGGTCTGACGAACAGAAATCACATAGAGGCAGGATGAGACGGACGAGCTTGCTGCACAGAGCAAAGTCCAATACTGCCCTAATCTCATCATGTAAATGTCGCAGATGGATGAGGGGAAAGCTATCGCTCTGACCCGGGGAGGTCTCACAGACGTGGAGCGGGGAAAAAAATCCGGAATATGGAGTAAAGCTTGCGGTGAGAAGTCAGCAGACACCATAGTCCGCTTGCCGCTGTCGCGGCAAGCGGAAGGACTGAACAACCGTAAGTCTTGAGTACAGACGGAAAGGAGAATCGATGCGATGAAAGCAGAATACCGGAAGGGCTGCCGGCAGAGAGATCGCGTGGAACGCGAAGGGTATGCCGGAGCGCGGAGCATCGAAGCTCGGGAAGGAAAAGAAAGAGACGGTGCAATCGATCTGATGGAACGAATCCTGGACAGAGACAATCTGAACCGGGTGTACAAACAGGTCAAACGCAACCACGGAGCGCCCGGAATCGATGAGATGACCGCCCTTGCAGCGTTGCCGTGGCTGCGTGAAAACAGAGAGGAACTCCTGCAAAGCATCCGGGAAGCGTATACGTGCGCGTACACCGCCAATCGCTGTCCAAGGCAAAGAAGAAACTGAAGAAGGAGCTAACCAGTCGAAGCCAGGACAGGAAGGCGCGGCAGGTGATGGAGAACGTGAAGGTCTATATACACGGATGGATCGTGCTATTTCTATGTAGCAGACAAGAAGCGAATCCTGCAAAGCTGGAATGAATGGTTGCGAAGACGAATGCGCATGTACATCTGGAAGCAATGGAAGAAGCCGAGGACGAAGGTACAGAACCTGCGAAAGCTAGGGACACCGGAGTGGCAGGCGTATCATTGGGGAAATACAAGGCGGGGATACTGGCGCATGGCCGGTAGCGCAGTACTGCACCGCTCTGTAACAAACGAAAAGCTCGCACAGGCATGGTATATGACTTCCTTGCCCAGTACGAGCGTCTACGTCAATTGCACTCAAACAGTTGAACCGCCGTGTACCGAACGGTATGCACGGCGGTGTGAGAGTTCGGCTATTCAACTAATGGGTAGCCTCCTGCTCGATTCATGCAGCGTCATATAAATGTCCGGCACATTTGCTCCAAGATGCGTTCGGGAGAATTGCCGCGCTCATTTCTTTGAAATGGTTTCTCTCCCTTACCGAGAAATACGCCTAATTTAAGCTGAACTTGAACCATTAATAAAAAGGGCAGCCATTTTAGTGGTAAAAAGTAACACTAAGGTAGCGCATTCGGATATTGGATCATCCCTAGTGGGAAAAAGTACAACTAATCCGGCTGAAATCAGCCGTAGGGAGGGAGATGGCCTCCATTAAGTGTACAAAATCCCACTAAAGCCCGTTCAAGCCAGAATTCCAGCCCATTAGTGTTACTTTTTACACTTCGCTTCCGTTCCCTATGAATCTCCTCCTTGCGTTCCATCCGCTTGTTCAGGTTCTCCGGTTCCATTCCTATACATTAGGTTTCTTTATGGTGTTAATTAAAGATTACAGAACCGCCTCCCGCTTAAACAGCGGAGCGGACGGACCCGCGGAACAGCGGCAGCGGCCGCCCGGGTCTCCGGATTTTCACCGCTAAGAGACTGCGACGAAATAAAGTACAGCTAAATTGTTGACAAAACTCCCAAAACCGTGGAGCTTTTGTCAACAAAAGCGGGTACTCATTTCCTCGCAGCTCTTAAGGGGAATGAAATAAATCTGGAGAGCACAGCGACCCAGACAATGCTCCGTTCGCAGAGCGTCCACTCCAGAAGCCTACGTATATTCTACGCAAAATAACCCCACAAAGCGGGGCCTTGGCTTCGATGATGACTCAGGTACTTTGCGGGGACCCCAAAACATATAAATTCTGATCTTTTAAGAAGAAACCGGCTGCGCCGTCCTTATAAGGACGGTATCCGTTCCAGCGAGAAAGATAAGGCTAATTGATAGCGTGAAACATATAAACCTGAATTTTGAAAGTGAATTGAACCCATCCAGATCGGACAAGGGATAACCCCTCTTTTTCCTTCACCATCTTGGGTGCAAGCTGTTATTAGCAAGAAATCCCTTCGTGTAGAGCTTTTTAGATGATTTGTGGATACTTACTTTCGAAATTAGGATAAATTCTTATTTTTTAAAGAAAAGACTTCAACTTGATGAACCCGGAGTCTTCAATGCGCCTAACCGGTTGCCTCAATAATTTTTTCCATGCACTTCCCGCCGGTATGCTGAAACACAGCTGATGATGGATGTACGGGCGAATGGGAGTTGAAAAACTCAAAGGAGAGTTTCCACGGAGCATTTTTTGAATAGATAGTTCATTCTGGACGCAGGACTTCTATGCCGACATCCACAGTCAGATTTTGCCTCAGCAGATTAATTACAATTTTCGCCCTGTTTTTATGTCTGTCAATTTTTTTAATAATGCCCTCCAAGCCTTTAAGCGGACCGGATATGACCGTGACCTTGGAGTCCTTGTCTATATGTACGGTGGAATAATCAATATAGCCTTCAGACCCGGTCAGCTTCAGGATCACATCCATTTCCTCAAGGGCTATGCTGGAGAAATGGGTTTCTTTCCTCTCATAGAAGTTCCCGATGTTGAGCAGCTTGTAGATCCGCAGTGTACTCTTTATGTCATTATATATGACACTGTTCATTTCCGTTTGAATAAAAATATATCCCGGAAACATTTGCTTCATCACATGATTGACTATGCCTTCTTTTTTTTCTGTAATTTTTCTTTTGGGAACGAGGGTCCGCAAGGCACACTGATCAAACTTCAAATGCAGATGCTTCTGGACCAGATCTTCTTTCCCATTTTCCACAAACAAGGCATACCAATTGACCATTCTCTACACCTCAATAAATTTATAGTGGGCTTTGCAGCTTTTTTAACACTATCTGTCTCAAGAAAAAGGTAAAAGCGGCTCTTGGTGCTATTGCTGTGGCTGTACAATGCTTCGGTCAAATCCAATGCCTATAAATATATAACAAATGGGATTTATTAAGATTAATACTGCTTAATATGAAATATATCAAAATTTCACATTAATTCAAGTGGGTGAGCTGAAATTTTACAAAACATTACAATAAACGAGGAAAATACATGATAATATAGAATACATTAAAAATATCATAATTTACAACACAAATACCATTAAATGTGATTTAGGTCATAATGCAAATAACATAAAATATTTAATATATACACATATATAGAATCTATTCGATATTCGTGAAAATCAGTTATAGACGTACGTTCAATCTTTACAATTGACTAATCGCTGTTTCGGCACGTTAGCACAATTTTAAAGTACATAATGCTCCATTAGGCGTGTATTTCAAAGCGTGAGTGGTGATGAACCGCCCTAAAATATGTAAATTATTTACAGTTATATCGGAAGCTTGATTTTTAACATCGTTTATTCCTTGGAGAGAAATGCGCAGGTCTTGTTAAGCCATTCTGGCTAACCGGGGCCAGCCATTTCTTTTTTTTTGTAAAGCAGGCTTTAAGCATTTTCGTGTAAACTCCCGTCACTGTACTAACTTTATTGACCCGATGGAACGTGAGCAGTTAAAGGCGATGGAAGACAGGGGGAAGATTAGTTTGAATAACAGCTGCGAGATTTATGAGCTCAAGACGGGCTTTTTTCATTTTCTCAATTACAGCTACGTCATTGTTGACCGGGCAACCGGAACGGCGGCGATCGTGGACCCTGCTTGGGAAATCCGTAAATTCACGGAGCTGCTGGAGCGTATCGGCGTTGAAGTATCTGCGATCCTATTGACGCATTCCCATGAAGACCATGTGAATTTAGTCCAGCCTTTGGTCAATTTGTATCAGCCCAAGGTCTATATGTCTGACATTGAAATCAATTATTATCACTACCAGAGTCCCAATCTTACCGGTTTCGGACACAAAGACCGCATCAGAATTGGGGATACAGTCATAGAATGCCTTTTGACTCCGGGGCATACGGCAGGAAGTGCCTGTTACCTGCTGCATGACAGTATGTTCTCCGGGGACACGGTATTTACTGAGGGATGCGGCATCTGCAATTGCCCGGGAGGATCGCCATCGGATATGTATGACAGCATTCAAATGATCAAGAGCTATGTGCCTGATTACGTGAAAGTGTACCCGGGGCATTCGTTCGGCAAAGGCACGGGGCACACTCTGGGCAGCCTCAAAGAGGAGAATATTTATTTTCAGATTTATAAGCGGAATCATTTTGTGGACTTTCGCATGAGACCGAACCAGAAAAATATTTTCAGCTTTAAATAAGCAAGCAACAGACAGATTTGGAGGAGGAAACGTGAAGCCGTCTACTGTATTCCTGTTTTCGGGGCAAGGCTCCCAATATTACCAGATGGGCAGCCCTTTATTTCAGGGGAATTCCAGATTCAGAAGCTGCATGATCATGCTTGATGAGCGGATTGAAGGGCAAATGGGCTTCAGCCCGCTGCATCAGCTCTACAACGCCGGCCGGAAGGTCAATGAAGTATTTGATCAATTACCGGTAACCCATCTTTCGATCTTCATGGTGGAATACGCCCTTGCGCGTACTTTAATGGACGAGGGAATCGTTCCTGATTACGTGCTTGGCACAAGCCTGGGTGAGTTCGCCGCCGCCGCGGTCGCGGGAATAATCTCGGTCGAGCAGGCCGTGGATATGCTTGCCGCTCAGGTTCAATATCTCGAAGAGGGCTGCGCACAAGGGGGGATGCTCGCTGTTCTCGGTGATCCCGCATTATTTGGGCAAATTCCGCTGATTCATAAAAATTGCAGCCTGGTTTCGGAAAACTACAGCATGCATTTTGTCATCTCGGGCAGTACAGAAGCTCTGGATAAAGCGGTTCAGGAATTGAACCGGAGCTCTATCCTCTCGGTGAAGCTGCCGGTCCAGTATGCTTTTCATTCTGCAATGCTGGACGGGATTGGTCCCCAATACAAAAAGTATTTGGACTCAATCCATTGCCGGCCGCCTCGCTTACGTTTTATATCCAGCCTGTACGGAAAAGAAATCTCCCGGCTGCCGGATGCTTACTTCTGGAATGTCATCAGATATCCGATTCTTTTCCGCGAAGCCATATCCGGCCTGGAACAGACGGCCCCGCATGTATACATTGATGCCGGCCCGTCCGGCACGCTTGCTACGATGGTCAAGTATAACCTTGCACAAGATTCGGCGTCACAGCAGCACATGATATTAACACCGTACAACCGAGAGGGACTGAACATAGAGAAACTGAAGAAGACGTTAATGCTGTCCAGAATTTAGACTAAGAGGTGACTGAATGACAACGTACCTTTTCCCCGGTCAAGGCTCCCAATACAAGGGCATGGGAGAGGATTTGTTCGAGAGCTTCAGGGAATATGTCAAGACCGCAGATGACATTCCGGGCTATTCCCTGAAGCGGCTGTGCTGGAAGACCCTGAGCATAAGTGGACGGAAAGCATCCGCTTCCTGATGGGAAAAGGCGAGATGGAATTTAAGCAGGTCGGCCCCGGCCATGTGCTTAATGGACTGGTGAAAACCATTCAGCGGGATTCGGAGTCTTTGGTTGTCGCCGAGCCGGAATTCATCGACCTGCACGCAGAGCCAAGCGTTGGGATAAAGGCTGCCGTTCAAGCTCCGGTTGAAGCTGAGCCTCAACCCGGCACCTGCCGATAGCCATGCGTTCTCTTCCTTGCCCCAAGCTGCCCAGACCCTTCAAGCCGACCAATTGGGCAGTGCTGAATTTAAAGAGGATTACAAGCTGAAATATGCTTATTGGGCTGGAGCCATGGGCCGCGGCACCGCCTCCAAAGAATTTGTTGCAGCCGCGGGCAAGCGCGGGATGGCTGCTGGAGCTGCTGGGCAGCCGCGGAGTTCAGAACATTGAGGCTTCCAGCTACATCAGCGTAACCGCAGCATTGGTTAAATTCAGGGTGCAGGGGCTCCGAAGAGATTCCGGAGGCCGTGTTGTGCCTGCCCGGAGAATTCTGCTCAAAGCCTCCCGGCCTGAGATCGCAGAAGCATAACCCCGGCGTCCTCCATGCAATGCCAGGTAAGGGGAACCCTGGAGAAGGCTTCACTGTTGGTTAAAATCCCTCCATGTCCCCATGGCTGCCTCCAGCGCATTGATTGACTGGCACGAAAGGGCAAAATATGGGAAACTGTAGTTGGCAAATGTATTCCTCCAATAATACATAGGCGTTAACCCGCCCATGTTTCCTGCATGAACGCATTTTCACATTCAGAGCTGTGGAGATTCCGGCTGCCGGACATTTGCCCAACATTACGCATGCGAAGCTGTTTACCGAAAAGGTGCGGGAATTCATCCAATCCGTACATGTGCCAACACCAGAAACGGAGCTTGAACCGGCCGCCCTGTGATATAATCATCTAAAACTATCAGTTTGCGGGGATGGTGCAGATGTTAGAGCCGCAGGTGTACATCCGGTTCCCGGAGGAAGCGGACGCCAAAGAATTGACAATAATGCTTAAGCGCAATCAGGATTTTTTTGAGAAATTTTCTCCAAGCAGTCCGGATGAGGCGTTCTACACAGAAGAGCAGCAGCTCCAAAGGATTATTAAAGGGAGAGCCGACAGGGCAGAGGACCTGAAATATGAATTCGTGATCTGCCGCAAGGAAGATGACCGGATTATCGGCAATATAGGACTGACCTTTGTGAAGCGCGGGCCGCTTCAGAGCTGTATGATCGGCTACAGCCTGGACCGGGATTATAACGGCAAAGGCTATATGACGGAGGCTGTGAAGCAGGCGGTACGCTATGCCTTCGAGGTGCTGAAGTTTCACCGGATCACAGGCGAGGCCTCTCCCAGGAATCCCGGATCTATCCGTGTGCTTGAGAATGCGGGATTCCACAAAGAAGGTATCGCCAGGAGCAACGTGAAGATCAACGGCGTGTGGGAGGATCATCAGGTTCTGGCTATTATCAATCCCTCCGAGTGAGCTATACGGCAACTTAAATGAACAGGAAAAAACGGCAGCCAGATTTACGGCTGCCGTTTTTCTGTATTAACGGGCATTGCAAGACTAACGGATCGAAATACATCTTGGAGGATACCTTTTTTGATGTCGGGGTCTAAGCCCAAGTGGAAAAAGTGAACTTAATTCTCTCCACATCCCTTTTTCGCAAACGTTAGTGGGAAAAAGGACCCCTAATTTATCTGATTCTCTCTCTTTCAGGGGAATAGGCTTCAATGAAGTCTGCTTTTTCCCACTATTTCTTCTACCGTCAGCTTTTCCGTCCATTTAGGTTTACTAATTCCACTTCACTTCATTTTACTCCACTTTCCTACCCCAGCTATCCCGTTAGCTCCAGCTTGCACCTTATCCACAATAAAAGAAATTCAAGTATCGTTAAAATTGGAAATCCTCATCCTTCAGCGGTTCCACGTTAAGCGCCCGGATATATCCGTTGCCTTTCTTGGAGAAGAAATCATGCTGCTTGGTGTGGGTGCTGATGCCGTTCTGGACAATCGGGTTAATCTCTTCCTCGTCGAACAGGGGGTCATGGCCCAGATTCATCATCGCTTTGTTGGCGTTGTATCTGAGGAAGGTCTTGACCTCGTCCACCAGCCCGATGGAAGCATAAATCTGCTCCGTATAGCGCTCTTCATTCTCATGCAGCAGGCGGAGCAATCCCACCAGCGTCTGGTGCAGGTCGCGCTGCCCGTCTTCCGGGAGTCCGTCAAAGATCTCCTGTGCCAGCACACCTACATAAACCCCGTGAATGCTCTCATCCCGCAAAATAAGGTCGATAATCTCGCCGCTGCAGGTCATTTTGCCCTGACCGGCCAGATAGAGCGGATAGAAGAAGCCGCTGTAGAACAAGTAGCTCTCCAGCAGCACGGAGGCTGCCATGGCGAGGTACAGATCCCCGGGCGACTCTATGCTTTTGTAATATTGTGAGATGGTCTCCGCCTTGAATTGCAGGAACGGATTTTCTTCCACCCAGCGGAATACACTGTCTATCTCCTCTGTGGAGGCCAGAGTGGTGAAGATGCTGCTGTACGACTTGGCGTGAATCTGTTCCATCATGCCCATGAAGCCCAGCACAGCCTTGCGCTGAAGGCCTTCCACATGCTCCATAATCTGCGGCATGCCTACTCCGCCCTGAATTGTATCCAGCAGCGTCAGGCCGCCCAGTACTTTCATATAAGAGTCCTTTTCCTGCTCACTGAGCGTGAGCCAGGACATTTTGTCATCGGATAACGGGATTTCATCATCCGTCCAGAACTGCATAATATTCTGATTCCAGAACATCAAAGAGAAGTCATCGTCGGGACGGTTCCAGTTCACAGCTTGAATAGCGCTCATAATCGTGCAGTCTCCTTTTTTGCGGCTCCAGCCTTCCATTTAGATCGAGCAGGTGAGGCATTCCTCGACGGACAGCTTTTTGGTCCGGGTGTAATACAGCGACTTCAGTCCTTTATGCGCCGCATACAGGTAGGAACGGGCCAGCTCCCGGGTGGATACATCACTGTTGACATGCAGAACGGCCGAGATGCCCTGGTCGATATGGGGCTGAATCTCCGCGATCAGGTCTATGACCTTGAACTGGTCCATCTGGTAAGCCGATTTATAGAAAAACACATTGTCCGGCCGCAGGTACGGCATCGGATAGTAAGTGGTTGAATTGGCATAGGTCCGGGTCTCAATCTGCTCGACAATCGGCATCACGCTCGAAGTGGCATTCTGGATATAGGAAATGCTGGCCGTCGGCGCAATCGCCAGGCGGTAAGCATGGTACAGGCCGCTCTCTTTTACTGCATCCCGGAGCTGTTCCCAGTCAGCAGGGGAGGGGATAAACATATCACCGAACAATGCCTGCACTCTTGGTGTAACCGGGCGGTAATCCGTAGTCAGATAACGCTCAAAATAAGCTCCGGAGGCATAGTCGGATGCCTCGAAGCCATGGAAAGAGCGGCCGGTTGCAGCGGCAATCTCCATGCTTTTCTCCAGCGAGTGGAAGTTCATGGTCATGAAGAAGGTCCGTGCGAAGTCGCGGGCCTGTTCGCTTTCATAAGCAATGTTGTTCTTCGCGAGATAGCCGTGCAGATTCATGGCACCGAGGCCGACAGAGTGCATCTCGTTGTTAGCCTTCGCTACGCCCGGGGCATTGGAGACGCTGGTCATATCGCTGACAGCGGTAAGTGCAAGCATGCCCTCATGCACCGATTCACGGAGCTTGCCGTGCTCCATCACGTTGACAATATTCAGAGAGGCCAGATTGCAGCTTACGTCGCGGCGGATTACGTCTTCTTGGCCATAGTCGCCAATCTCCGAGGTTTCCTGCAGCTGGAAGATTTCCGTACACAGGTTGGACATCTTGATCTGTCCGACGTTTTTCAGGACATGGGCCGCATTGGCATTGCTCTTGTTCATGATATAAGGATAGCCGGATTCCAGCTGGATCATGGCAATTTTGGTCAGCATATCCCGTGCGCCCATGGCCTTCTTCTTCTTGACACGCGGATCAGCCAGCAGCTTGTCGTACATGTCGTCCAGGTCCATATCGTCGAGATGCGTGCCATAGGCCCTGTACACACTGTAAGGGGCAAATACATGCAGCGGTTCATTATCCTTCGCGAGCTTATAGAAGCGGTTCGGAATGATCAGGCCGATGGAGAGGGTCTTGAGTCTTGTTTTCTCATCGGCATTGATTTTCTTGCTGTCAAGGAATTCCAGAACATCCCAGCCAAAAATATTATAGTAAGCTGCTCCCGAGCCTTTGCGCTGGCCCATCTGATCCGCATAGGAAAAGCCGTCCTCCATGAGCTTGAGCACAGGCATAATCCCCTTGGCCGCGCCCTCGACACCCTTGATCGTAGGTTGACTGCCACACCGCCGCCGATCTTCGACAGCTGCATGCAGGTATTGAGCACGTAGTTGATGGAATTCAGCGAGTCGTCCATCTCGATAAGGAAGCAGGAGACCAGCTCCCCGCGCCGGCTCTTACCTGCATTCAGGAAGGTAGGGGTAGCCGGCTGCAGACGCTGCTCCATCATTGAACGGGCAAGCAACCCGGCAGTACCGGCGTTGCCGCGGCCCAGGTGAAGGGCGACTGCCGCTACACGGTCCGGGAAATGCTCCAGATATTGCTTGCGGTCATTGCTTTTTACAGCGTAATCCGTATAGAACTTCGAGGCGGCCATATAAGAGGGGAAGCTGAAGTTATACGCATGGGTAATCCTGTAGATTTCCTCAATCTCCGCCGTGCTGTATTGCGCATAGAAGTTCTCGTAATAGTCCTGTTCGATCATGTAATCAACCTTAGCTTTGGTGTCCGCAAAAACCAGGCTCCGCCGCTCCACATCCCGCATAAATTCGGCTACCGCCTCAAGATCTTTGTCCAGTTGGAAGAAGCCGCTCTCGTCCCGCTTCATTAGCATGTTGTTCAGTTCAATATGCCGCAACCCGGCTCACCTCCTGTTTAATCCGTTCCACATCGCCAAAGGTACCCGATAGCTCGAATTTTCCGATAACCGGCACGTTGTACCGGTCCGCAATCAAGTCCGCGCTATGCGCGAACAGCACGCCCCAGTTCTTGTTGCCGCTGGCGGCGGTTCCTCTGAGATTGGCATAATTGTTCTTCAGGAAAGCAGACACCTTCTCTGGAATCGGCGGGCAAGCTTGAAATACAGGAATGCAGCAAAAGTTCTACCCGAAAAGCTAATCCTGGAAATTCAAAAATATATCCAAGGAGAAACACTGTATATTCCCAAGCTGGAGGCGGATTATAAGAATTGGGGAAGCCTGAGCGGAGGAAGACGGCTGCTGGATCAGCGGAATGAGCGCATCAGAGATGCTTTTCATAGCGGCATTAGTATCGAGTGGCTGGCAAAGGAATATTTCCTCTCCGCCGACACCATTAAGAAAATTGTATATTCGCACAAAAAGTAAAGACGGCACTGGTGAAGATTCTTCATCAGTGTTTTTTGTTTTATGCCGACAATGATTCTAAATCATTGTTTTCATGTTCGAAGCTCCCTGTATCTTTTAGAATAAGGTGGTACGGAAAACCAAGAAAATGAGGGGATTATGGTATGGGTGAGCCAGCAAGCAGAAGCAGACATCTGATTGATCAAGAAATCATCGGTGTACTCGATGTAATACCAACAACTGATCTTACCGAAACGGCACTTATGGAATCGCGTAAGAATCAGACGCAAATGATGCCGCAGACCGATGTAACGCAGATCTTCCCGGTTGTATTAGAGGAACAGAGGGTGCCAAGTTACTTTGGCGGTCCGGATATTCGCATTGAAATCATTAGGCCAAAACAAGCGGAATATAATAAGCTGCCTCTATATTATTGGATTCACGGGGGCGGAATGGTCCTGGGCAGTCCAGTCGTTGATCGTCCGGCTAATGCGTCACTTGCTGCACAGCATAGTTTTTGCTGCGTATCTGTGTACTACGGCTTGGCTCCCGAGCATGTTCAGCCCAGTCAGCTGCAAGACTGCTATTCCGGCCTAAAATGGTGTATTGAGCATGCAGAGGAACTGGGGATAGATATACAGAGGATTGCCCTCGCGGGCGGAAGCGCCGGCGGCGGATTAGCAGCCGGGCTGGCATTATACATTCGTGATCAGAGGGAATTCACGGTCCATCATCTTAGACTATTGAGACCTATGCTGGATGACCGGACAAGCATAACGCCGGATCACCCGTATGCCGGAGAGTTTATCTGGACCCGGCCAAGCAATTATTTTGGCTGGAAAGCAGTATTGGGGCATGAGCCCGGCCGGGAGGCGGAAAGTGAGTATTATGTGCCAGCGCGTGCAGCATCACTGGCCGGGTTGCCGCCTGTGTATATGAATATAGGTACCGTTGATTTATTCATCGATGAAGCGCTGCTATTCGTAAAACAGCTGGTTTTTGACGGTGTCCCGGCAGAGCTGCATGTCTATCCAGGGTACCATCATCTGTCGCCGATATATCCGGATGCCCATTATTCACGGGAAGGCGCCAAATCAAGTGAACACGCCTTGCTGAAAGCCCTACAGCTGCTCTGATCTTGAGGTCCGAAAAGGTCTGTAGAAGGCGCGGATGTCCTCGGCCAGCAGCTCCGGTTCTTCCATGGCGGTAAAATGTCCACCGCGGGGCATTGAAGTCCAGCGGGTTATATTCAGGCTGCGCTCAGCCCATGTTCTGGGCGGCAGCAGGATATCTGCCGGGAAAAGCGCAATGCCTGCCGGTACCTCTATGCGGCCGAGTGAAGGCAAGGAATGCGTATTCTCATAATACATATGCGCCGATGATCCAATCGTGTTGGTGACCCAATAGATCATAATATTGGTGAGCAGCTCGTTTTTGCTAAATCTAAGCTCCAGATCACCGCTGCAATCGCTCCATGAACGGAATTTCTCAACCAGCCAGGCAGCCAGCCCTACGGGTGAATCGGATAGTCCAAAGCTAAGCGTCTGCGGCTTGGTCGATTGAATGGACATATAGGCGCCTTCAAGGGAAATCCACTCCTGAGCCTGCTGCTTGTATCGCAGCTCTTCTTCCGAAAGCTCTGCCTGAGCTTGTGAAGCCAGCAGATCTCTGATGATGCCGATGTCGGTCAGATGGATTCCTATGAGCAGTTCGGGATGGCTTGCTGCAAGATATCTTGTAACACCTGAGCCCATATCCCCGCCTGCGGCAGCAAACCTGCTGTAGCCGAGTTCTTCGGTCATGAGCTTAGCCCATATTCCGGAAACACGTGAATTGTTGATTCCACTGTGGCCAGGACGGCCGGAGAAGCCAAACCCGGGCAGTGAAGGGACAATGACATCGAAGGAGTCCTCAGGGTCACCGCCATAAGAAGCGGGATCAGTAAGCAGAGGGATAATCTTCCGGTAACGCAAGTAACTGTCCGGCCAGCCGTGGGTAAGAATCAGGGGGATGGGATTAGGCCCTGTGCCGCGCTCATGCACGAAGTGTACAGCTATTCCGTCAACCGTACTGCGAAACTGGGAGAAGCGGTTCAATTCGGCTTCTTGTGCACGCCAGTCAAAATCGTCCCGCCAATACGAAACAAGCGATTGCAAATAACCTAATTCCGTACCTCTTTCCCAACCGGAGTCTTGCAATTGGCCGGGCCAGCGGACGTGATCCAGCCTGTATTTCAGGTCGTCAAGCACTTCATCAGATACCTGGATTTGAAAACGTTCAACAGTCATAATGGACTCTCCTTCCCGTAGCACATCGTTATTATATCTCTTGATTTTGTGTGATACACTGTTATAAATGAAGCATTTGACTATACTATTGGACAGGTGACGACGATGCCGCAAATTGACCGATATAAAAAACGCACGGTTCACATTGAATTTGCAGCAGTGGAGGATTTTAATATTCTTCCCTATCCGGAACGTTATACTCTGCTGTTTGTTACGTCCGGGAGCATCAGCGGCACATTAAATGCACGGCCAATAGCTATCGCTGCCCCCGGTGTGCTTTGCTTGGCTGAAGATGCTGAGATACAGATAATTGAGATGAATGACGTAGCTGCACAATCCTTCAGCTTTCATCCGGATTTCCTTAACACTGTCACTCTTTCTGGTCCAGAGGATTACTTTCCCGCCAATCCGAGAATACAAACGGGTCTTTCACTTTTTCAAGGTGATCATTTAAATTCAGGGGTACCCCGTGTAACCGAAAAAGCATTTCCAATTTTATTGGAATGGTTTTTTGTGCTTGGAACAGAGGTGTATGCCCAAAGTGATGAACTATGGGTGTGCAGAATAAAAAAATACCTGATCCAAATGTTAGGGCTGCTTGAGGATTTGAACCGTGATAGAGAGCATTCACCTGTTGATCTGGTAATGGATTATATACACACTAATTATCCCAACAGGATTGCGTTGAAAGATTTAACGAATTGCGCCCGTTTGAATCGCGTATCCCTCAATAAGCTGTTCCGGGAGCGATGCGGAAATACAGCCGTTGGCTACTTGCTTTCGCACCGTCTGAAGGTTGCGGGGGAGCTTTTAACGCATACAGATATGAACCTGAATGAAATTGCACATTCCACCGGATTTGAGTATGACACCTACTTCATTAAACAATTTACAGCTAAAAAAGGGATGTCGCCCACAACGTACCGGAAAACCTCCCGCAAGCTGGCTCTTGTTCAATAGGAGACTTTGTCTACACTAACTTTCAACATCAGACCTTCCTCTGTATTCACTCGGGGTTAAGCCTACGAACTTTTTAAACTGCCGCATAAAATGCACATCGTTCTCATACCCGCAAATGCCGGAAACCTGGCTTATCGCATACGGGGTGTTCTTCAGTAAATATGAGGCATATCCCAGTCTGTTGAGGATGATGTCGTTTATTACTGATATCCCAAAGATTTGTTTGTACATATGCTGAAAATAGGAACGGCTCATATTCAGCTTATCCGCCAAAGCTTCTACTGTATACCAAGTCGAAGGAGCGTTGAAAACCTCATTCCGCAGGTTCAGGAACTGATCATAGTATTTACTGACTTGATTACGGGACTCCACATGATTTCGGATATCGCTAAGCTTCATAAAAAGGCAACGAATGGTATAATCGGTAATTTCATTGCGGAAGGTTCCGTTTTGCAGATTCTCCCAATGAATATCGTTCACTTTTCTGGAGATATAGAAGGGGTCATATGCCTTGATTAAGGTATCCAAAGGAAGGTTCAGCCGATCAAAAAAAGCATCCGCAGCCTCCATATCAAAATGGAACCAATCATGAATCAGCGGCTGTTCAGCATCCCGGTAGAAATACGGGCTGTTTTTGTTATAAATAATAAATGTGTTAGGTTCAGCCATCACCGTTTGTGATCGGATTTGAAGCTCCATTTTGCTCCGGAAAAACACAAAAACATAATCGCCGGAGCCTCCCGGGCGATCAACGGTGAAGCCCTCCGGATGAATCACGTTATAGCCGCATCTCTTAAGCTGTATCAAACAAGCTCCACTCCCCGAAAAGATTATAGATCAGTCATTAAATAGGATAAATCATTTTCTTTTAATGAACAAGATAGTAATCTGTGATAAGAAATACAGATAATATTTCAGTAATGAGAGAGGATAGGTGCCAAAGTGCCAGCAGCAGCTACGAAATTTTATATAAAAAACTATCCGCGGCCCCAATTTGTGCGCAGCCATTGGCTGGATCTTAACGGGGAGTGGGATTTCAGCTTCGATGATGCCAAAGCCGGCGATGCGGAGCGCTTTATGGACCATTTTCCGGCCGCGCAAAAAATAAACGTTCCATTTACCTATGAGACTGTGGCGAGCGGGATCGGCGAGGAGAAATTCCATCCGCAGATCTGGTACCGCAGAAAACTGACGCTTTCTCCGGAGGCGGAAGGGAAGCGGACGATGCTGCATTTCGAAGGCGTGGATTATAAAGCGGCCTGCTGGGTGAACGGCAGCTTTGCGGGGGAGCATGAAGGGGCGTACGCCCGGTTTTCCTTTGATATTACCGGCCTGCTTATGCAAGAGGACGAAAATGAAATCGTGCTGAAGGTGGAAGACAGCGACAGCTGTCTTCAGCCCCGGGGGAAGCAGCGCTGGGCCGGCCGCAATCATGATTCGTTTTATGTGCAGACGACAGGCATTTGGAAAAGCGTTTGGCTCGAGCATGTCCATGAAACCCGCCTGGACAAGGTGAAAATGACGCCGGACATCGACCGCCAGATGATCCGGTTTGATTTCAGCATGCACGGTACGAAAGACAAAAAGGATCTCCGGCTGGAGACGGAAATTACATTTAAGGACGAAACGGTAAGAAAGCTGAGCCTTTCGGTGGACAGAGCCTCGCTGACCGTGGAAACCGGCATGATGAGCGGCATCAACGGCCCATGGCTGCAAAACCTGTGGTCGCCGGGCAATCCGAATCTGTTTGACGCGGAATTTGTGCTGTACGAAGGAGAACGGGAGATCGATAGGGTCGGCTCTTATTTCGGCATGCGTAAAATCTCGATCAAGGGCGGCCAAATCCTGCTGAACAATATTCCCCTTTACCAAAGACTGATCCTGGATCAGGGCTACTGGCCCGAAAGTCATTTGACGCCTCCGTCCGAGGACGCGCTGATAGAAGATATCGAGGCAATCGCCGGGATGGGCTACAACGGCTTGCGCAAGCATATGAAGATCGAAGACGCCCGGTTCCTGTACTGGTGCGATGTCAAAGGCATGCTGGTCTGGTCCGAAATGGCGGCCGCTTATGAATTTAACGATGAGGCCGTAGAGCGGTTTACCAAGGAATGGCTGGAGGCCGTGCAGCAGCAGTACAATCATCCCTGCATTATCACCTGGGTGCCTTTTAACGAATCCTGGGGTATTCAAAATATTATCCATGAAATCCGGCAGCAAAGGTTCACGGAAGGCATTTATCATTTGACCAAATCCATCGATCCATATCGACCGGTCATCACCAATGACGGATGGGAGCATACGGTTTCCGATATTTTGACCCTTCACGATTATGTGGAGCGGGGCGAGGATTTGTACGAAACCTACAAGGATAAGCACTCGATTACGGGCAGCAGCGGTACTTATAACGAATGGAAGTTTGCGTTCGCCCAAGGCTACAGCTACAAAGGACAACCGATTATCATCAGCGAGTTTGGAGGCATTGCCTTCAAAAGCGGACAGGGCTGGGGTTACGGCAATCAGGTGGATACCGAGGAAGCTTTCCTGGAGCGGTTCGGCAGTATAACCGGGGCAATTACAGCAATTCCGTTTATTTCCGGCTACTGTTATACGCAGCTTACGGACGTGCAGCATGAGGTGAACGGCCTGCTGACCGAGGACCGGAAGCCGAAAGTGGCGCCGGAGAAGATCCGGCAGGTTAATTTGGGGCAGAAAAACGGTAGCGCTGTGGCTATATTGCCGAATATGGCCAACTGACTGAAGATTAAATTCGTGTGATGACAACAAAAGCAGTCCATCCCCGGCAAAGGGCGGGCTGCTTTTGTCAGTTCCGTTTAGCGAGTATTCTGATATACGATATTTCCTTTTATTGTGCCGCCTGCAAGGAGCTGAATACAATATTGCGCAGCTTGCGGGTAATCGCCATCGTACCGGCATCTTTTTTCTGGATCATAAATAGTATGGTCAGACCGTCTTGAGGACTGTTGCAGAAGTACGCCCCAAGCCAGCCGTCCCAGCCGTATTCGCCTTTGCCGCCGATAATCCCGGCTTTCCCGGTGTCGTTCAGGATGCGCATCAGGTTGCCGTAGGTATGTCCGCTCAAGGTATGCCACGTATCGAAGCCCTTTTGCTGCCAAGCGGTTAAGGAAGGCGATGTTAAATACTGAACCGTTCTGGGCTGCAGCAATTGATGACCGTTTAAGCTGCCTTGCTTCATCAGCATCGTCGTAAATTTGGCGGCATCGTCAATCGTGGACGCAAGGCCCGCTCCGCCCGACTCGAATGCCGGATTGCGGTCCAGCTGATGGCTGATGCCCAGATGGCTTTCTGCGTACAGCTTCAAGCCGCCTTCGCCGTCATCCTGATAGGTTTTCGCCAGGCGGGCTCTTTTTTCTTCAGGCAGCCAGAAACCGGTATCTTTCATTTCCAGCGGCTCAAAGATTTCCTTCTTCAAAAATTCACCATACCGCATGCCGCTAACCGCTTCCACAATTGCTCCAAGGACATCCGCCGACGTTCCGTACTGCCAGTATGATCCCGGCTCGAACGAAAGAGGACCTTGTCCCAAACGGTTGGCGAATTCCATGGTGCCCATTGGGTTTTCACCGTATAGACGGCTGCCCAGCTCCTGGAATAAGGCCTCTGTGTGCTGCCCGGCCTTGTCGGTTCCGCCATACACCAGCCCAGATGTCATGTTGAGCAAATCCTGAATATTGACTTCCCGGCTGACCGGTACCAGCCCGCCGTTTCTCTCAACCTGCTGGTTTTTGAAGCCCGGGATATAGTGGCTTACCGGATCGAACAAATCGATATCCCCACGCTCCAGCAGCATCATAACGGCCGTGGCGGTAACCGGCTTCGTCATCGAATACAAACGGAAAATCGAATCCCTTGCAACAGGGCGCCCAGACTCAAGATCGGCCCAGCCGTCTTCATGATAAAAAACTTCGTTGCCGTCCTTGATCACCATGAAGTTTGCACCGGCGATTTCCCTGCTGCCGATACTTGCCCTCAGCGTTTTTTTCAATTGGTTGGTTAGGTTTGGCTCCAGCATTGTCACCTATGTCTCCTTCTTAATAAACTAAAGCGGTTCGCTATAGAAAATATTAAGCGCTTTTGGAGCGGTTGTATAGTGCCGTAACGAACTTTAACCACCGGATCGGCACGAGGGGGATACGACGCTTCCAACTGTTCTGCTTCTTCGTCGGTCAGCGTGACCGAGAGTGCCTTGATCGCCTCATCAATATGACTGGTCTTGACGGCCGGTTTATCCAGCAGGCGGATAAGCCGCACAACAGCATCCAGCATGGATACATCTAATTCGGCAACATTCGTACCGCGTTTGGAGGCTCTCCTGTGGTTCGCCTTGAGCTCATCATCGCTTAACTGAAGCGGCCTTCACCGAGTATTACCCCCTTTAGGCCTTGAACAACAATACAGAGCAAAGGGGAGCCATTGCTGAAAACTGTGGAATTCAATCAGCCTTACTGTTAATATAAGATTTACGCCAATAAAGGATGAGATATAGAAAAAGAGGACAGCTCAATGATGAAAATCTACAGACATAAAGCTTATTTTACCGGAGTACATGTTTTATTGTTTATTTTCTTGTCTGCAACACTGTATGCTTATTCCCCATGGATTCGGGTTAAGGTCAAAGAATTAATTGATCCTGCGGGTAATGTCTATACGATTGCCCACCGCGGCGCTTCAGGATATGCTCCTGAGAACACACTGCCGGCTTTCGAACTGGCAATCGGTATGAAGGCGGATTTCATTGAGCTGGACATCCACTTAACCATGGATCATATTCCTGTCGTGATTCATGATGAGAGCGTTAATCGCACAACCAATGGAAAAGGATATGTTAAAAACATGACCTTAGAGCAGATTACTCGGCTTGACGCAGGGTCATGGTTCAACAAGGCGTATCCGATGTTTGCCAGGGAGAGCTATGCAGGCATTACAATTCCCACACTTGAGCAGGTGTTTGATACTTTTGGCAAAAATATCAAATATATTCTTGAAATCAAGGATTCTACTCCAAACAATAATATTGAATCCTTAATAAACGAATATATTACGAAATATGATTTGGAAAAAGAGGTAGCCATTCATTCATTTAGTGCAGCCAGCTTGCGTAAGTTTCACCAAATCAATCCGGCTATTCCGTTATATCAGCTCGTATGGAATAATTATGCCGCATCGAGAGTCTCGGAATCATACCTGGCGGACGTGAAATCATACGCAGCGGGAATCAGTCCAAACTTTCAGGGAATCACTTCAGCTTATGTGGCGCAGGTGAAGAATTCTGGACTTAAGGTGATGCCTTATACGGTGAATTACCAAGTCAACATGGATAAAGCCTATCTTTGGGGGGTGGATGGAGTGTACACCAATTTTCCGGACCGTTTTCTTGAAGTCATTAATACCAACAGGGACAACGCTCAATGGTAACACAATTAAGCAGGAGACAGTTCAATTAACAGAGGCAGTCCGGGACTTTTATTGTCCGCGGCTGCCTCTGTTTGCGCATTCGGGAGCCGCTGCAATAATTATCTCTGAGGTACGGGAACGGGAATAACCTGCCGCCAATTATGGGCAAAATAAGCGTAATCTTTGTTGTAAGCCTGTCAAAATTTCTTCCGGCATTTCCCTGACCTTAATATCCCTGCCCAGAAAAAGTAGCCAATCGGTTATTTCGGCCACTTCTTCGGGCTTATCAACATGGATAAAAGTCTTTAATAAGGCTGTGGTCTGGTAAGGATTTGTGTAGGAAAGTGAAGCTTTTAAAGGATGGTATTTTTTAAACTGGGCAATCGCTTTTGGACCAAGCTCAAGGATCAGGTTGATTGCTTCCTCCTGCTTGCTCAGTTTTTCCAGGATCTTTTTCCGGCTTAATCTTTTTTTCGCCGGGCAGGGTATGACATCGGTAAGCAGGTCAACAGGATACAGCTGCTTCTTTTCCTCCCTTAAGTCAAAGCCCTCAATCAGCCAGAGGCTTTTTTCCCGATAAAGGTGCAGAAGATAAATTGGATAAGACTTGATTACCTTCTCTTCTTCGAGGGTTATCAATAAATAGCTGTCCACAAGCAGAATTTGAATCAGTTTTTCCAGCATGGGATGAGGGAGGTCTGAAAGATCAAGCAGGTCGGGATTGCTCGGATTGGTCCCTTCAAACAGCAAGATTTGATTTAATGAAAAAAGGTCATCCTGCTGGTTTTGTGAGATGAGGCTCAGTAATTTTTCGGTTAAAGACTGCCGGCTCTTTAGATAGGGGAGCTGTTGATTTCTGGTGGCCATAAAGGCAATAAACAGTGCTTTGACCTCATTCACGGTAAAGCGGACAACAGGAAGGACCGAGTTATGCATGACAAAATAGCCCCCGTCCCTCCCGACTTCAGCCACAAGCGGCATCCCCATGGCTTCGATTTCCCGGATATCTCGAATAGCGGTCGAACGGGAGATATTGAATTCCCGCATGATTTCAGCAATTGTAAAGCGGGAGCGGTTGTTGATATAGCGCATGATGATATTAATCCGTTCAACTTTTTTCATCGGGACTCCTAAACAGTATCATTTTTTGACATATTTTAAGGCTATCATATACTCATCAAGTGAAGAAGACAAATCATTTGATAATCTAACCAAAGAGGAAGGTTTTGAATATGGCGGATTATACCCTCGAACAAAAAGACAGCTTTACTGTGATCGGTTTAGGAACGGAGCTGAAGAGTGATTACAACGACTATGGGCGGATAAACAAGGAAAAGGCAGATTTTTGGCAGGCTGTCAGCAAAGATGGCCGGCTTGATTATTTAAAAGGCATAGCAGCGAATAACTATATTTTTGCCGTGAACGAAGCCGTGAACCACAAGATGATGCATTATGCCGGCGTCATGACCGGGGCAACGGCTCCAGAGGAAGCCAGAGTGATCCAATTTCCTAAGGGAGAATACCTGGTTGTTAAGGGGGAAGCGCAGACGGCTGACGAATTGAACAATAAGCTGGCCGGTATTGCCTTTGGCCAAGCCTTGCCGGATGCAAAGAATGTTGCCTATGTCGGGGGGCCAAATACTTCAGTTGAGATGGGGCAGCGGAACGGGTTGATTGTTGGTGAAATGTGGATTCCTGTGGTAAGGAAATAAAAAGTACAAGGAGAGATGGGCATGTCCTATACCGTTGATTTTAAAAATGTGTCTGCGGTTGGCCTAGAGTCTTCACCCGCAGCAGAAGCGCTTGCCGGCTTGCGTGCTAATGAAGCCCGTTACTTTATGAACAAATACAAGCATGAATTTACGGTTGTACCAGCCAGCGAAAGCCAGGAGACCCTTGATTATGTGAACCGGATTTTGAAAGAAGAGCGTGATATTGAGTTTTCGGCCAAGCCTTTGGAAACGTCGCGTTTTCAAGTGGAAAATATCCAATTTTCCTACGTCTTCTATGAAGACGGGCTTGCGCTCAACGTCATGTATACGATTGATGATCCTAAGAAGCGGGCCGTTGGCTTTAAGCTTTCCGAGGGGATGGAGGTGCCAAAAGAGTTGGAAGGAAAGTTTAAGTTTGCAAGGCAGAAGTCTAAGCTGGCGGGAACCATCCGCGGTTCATTTTTTGTTATTAAAGGAGAATATTAAAATAGAACGAAGGTAACGTTAGCGGGAAGCTGTTCCGCAGCGGTTAAGGGGCGTTCAATAAATGGTTCGGGGGATTGCAATAATGAAACCGTCAGTGCAAAAAATTCGCGATTTAACCTTGGTGCGAAGAGCGGGAAGCCGCTTGCTGGTCATTGGCTGTGACTCCAGCGCAAGTATCGGGAATAAGCCGATGGATGCAGTGCAGACTCCGCCGGATATCGTCGGCTATTATACAGCCCGGGTTGCGGTGATGGAAGTTCTGTCCATAGGGGCGGACATTCTTACCGTAGTGGATACGTTGGCTGTGGAGAAGTATCCGACAGGGAGCGGAATTATCCGCGGGATACAAAAACTGTTGGACGAAGCCGGACTTACGGAGGCTCATTTGAATGGCAGTACAGAGGACAATTTCAACACATGCCAGACCGGCGTAGGGATTACCGTTATCGGGGAAACCGATGAGGAACGGCTGAAGCTGATGCGGTCGCTTGCCGGAGATTGTGTAGTTATGCTGGGGGAACCGCTGGTCGGGAGCGCAGTATTGGAACAAGGGGCAAGACTATGCAGCATCCGGCAGCTGCAGTCACTTGCAGCCTCGCCTGAGGTGCATGAGATTCATCCGGTCGGCTCTAAGGGGGCCGGGTATGAGGCAGAACTTCTGGCTGAGCTGAACGGCTGCAGCTTTCAGGCAATACCAGGGATCACGGAGAAGCTGAATGCCTCGGGAGGTCCGTCGACGGCAGTGATTTTCTCAGCGGCAGAGGGCAAGCTTGAAACCATCCAATCCGAAATTGGCGGAGAGCTGGAGATCATCGGCCGTTTGCTTCCCCTCAGGCGATAGAGAGCAACAGATAATTAATCTATAGGCTGATTTCAGCCGGATTAGTTGTACTTTTTCCCACTAAGGATCATCCGGAATCCGAATGCGCTACCTTAGTGTTCCTTTTTCCCGCTAAGGCTGGCTGCAAGGGCTTACCGGATCTGAAGCTCTTTCGGATGAAGGCACAATGAAAGAAAGCGAATAGAATGGGCACCAGGACACCCGCGGGTGTCTTTTTTTATTGTTTAGGAAATTATGAATTGCTTTTGCTGTGGATAAGGTGTGTATAAAGTTGGGGGTAAGTTGAAGATGTGGTCATCGTGCTGAACCTGCGGGTTGCGCTTTGCAGGAGGAACAGCGGAATTTGAGGAGCTAACCGGAACCGCGGGGTGGGGAAGTGAAGTACAATGAAGCGAAGTGGAATTAGTGAACTTAAATGGACAGAAAAGCTGGCGGCAGAGGCAATAGTGGGAAAAAGTAAAATTAATTTCAGTGTATTTCCCTGTAGAGGGTAGAATCGGATGAATTAGGTATCCTTTTTCCCACTAACGCTTGCGATGAAGGGTATTTAGGAAGAATGAAGTTCACTTTTTCCACTTGGGCTTGCCGCCGGCCGGTCCCGGCAGCCAACCTTGAATTTGAAATCTCAAACGGCTGCGCTGGCCAGTCAAGGACGGCATAGCCGTTTTGTTCATGAGAAGAATTTATGTTTTGGGGTCCCCGCAAAGTACCTGAGTCATCATCGAAGCCAAGGCCCCGCTTTGTGGGGTTATTTTGTTACGAATAAAACAGCGTCTATTTTAATTAAGCCCAAAAATAAAAAGTCGATTTTAGGCCTAAAGTGCGTTTTTTTGCGAAGAATCTATTCCCAGCATTTGATACACTTGTGCATATTTGGAGACAAAGTTTAACCGTTCAATATGGAAGACACGTGAAAGGGGGTGATCCTCCCAAGTTGAAGCTCATGGGATTGATGTGGCACCGTTGTGTTTTATTCAGATTTTAGATGAATAGGAGGATTTAAGTACATGGGTGTAAAAATGATTTCCATCAAGAAATCAATGCTTGCAATCTTTTTATCATTTCTGATAGTAATTCCGCTTGCCGTCCCGCCATCTCCGGCTAATGCAGAGTCAGCGGACAATCTCCCCGCCCGTCAGGCCGAGTATCTGAACCGTGGATTAGTCGCGGTACTGACCGGTAACGGGGTCTTTTTAAGCTGGCGGTATTTGAATACGGATACAAATGATATCGCTTTCAATGTATACAAAAACGGATATAAAGTAAATTCGGCTCCCATCAGCGACTCTACAAATTATGTGGATGCAACTGGCGCGGACAGTTCCCGGTATCAGATTTCCACTGTTATCGGCGGTAAGGAAGAAATGCAGCCGGAGACGGCATCGGTGTGGCATAACGACTATTTGCCCGTTCCGCTGAATAAACCGGCCGACGGCCGCACCAAGGACGGCGGCACGTATTCCTACTATGCCGGAGATGCTTCCGTGGCGGATTTGGATGGGGACGGCAATTATGAAATCGTTTTCTTGTGGAGCCCGAGCAACTCGAAGGATAATTCCCAGGCAGGCTATACCGGAAATGTCTATATCGATGCCATTGAGCTGGACGGCACCAGTCTCTGGCGGATCGACATGGGCGTCAACATCCGCGCCGGAGCGCATTATACACAGCTGATGGTGTATGATCTGGACGGTAACGGCAAAGCCGAGGTCGTCGTCAAAACGGCGGATGGCACGAAGGACGGACAAGGTAATGTGATCGGCGACGGCACCAAGGATTACCGCAACGAAAGCGGATATATCCTGTCGGGGGCTGAATATCTGACGCTGTTTGACGGTGAAACCGGAGCAGCCGTGTCTACCGTCCCTTACGACCCGCCAAGAGGCGATGTAAGCGCATGGGGCGACGGATACGGCAACCGTGTAGACCGCTTTTTGGGCGCCGTTGCCTATTTGGATGGCGTGAAGCCAAGCGTAGTTATGGCCCGCGGCTACTACACGCGTACCGTGCTCGCCGCTTACGACTATGCAGGCGGCGAACTGGTGAAGCGTTGGACATTCGACACTAACGAAGCCGGAGCGCAATATGAAGGACAAGGCAATCATAATTTAAGCGTGCTTGATGCTGACGCTGACGGTAAAGATGAAATCATGTACGGCGCACTTGCGATTGACGACGACGGAACCCTGCTCTACAGCACCGGACTCGGCCATGGCGACGCTATGCACGCCGGCAAGCTCGATCCGAATCGCGCCGGTTACCAGGTCGTCAGCGTGCATGAACACTCGGGTGCTGCATACGGGCTTGAGATGCGCGATGCCGCTACAGGTGAAATCCTCTGGGGTGAGAATACAGGCAGAGATACCGGCCGCGGAATGTCCGCTGATATTGATCCGAATTATCCGGGATACGAATCCTGGGCCTCCACGATAGTCGACGGACAAATGGAACCCTTGACCCGCGTATATGCAGCCAGCGGAGAAGCCATTTATGAACAGAACGAAGCGCCGAAAAGCGCCAATTTTGCGGTTTGGTGGGATGGAGACCTTGAGCGTGAGCTGTTCGATCACGATTGGGACAACAGCACCGGGACAGGAATTCCGCTCATTTACAAGTGGGATTACGAGAATAAGCAGCTGAAGGAGATCTTCCGGGCAACGGGCGCCTTGACCAATAATTACACCAAAGGAAGTCCGGCCATCCAGGCGGATATACTGGGAGATTGGCGCGAGGAAATTCTGCTCAGAAGCGAAGACAGCACGGAATACAGACTCTATACGACGACAATCCCAACGGGCTACCGGATTCCCGCGCTGATGCAGGATCCGGTATACCGGCTGGGCGTAGCCTGGCAAAATGTAAGCTACAACCAGCCTCCCCATACCGGATTTTATCTCGGGGCGGAAGCGACGGATTTTCCTAAAGCGAATCTAACTCTTACCGGAGCAGAAGAATCGCCTGAAGAGGTCTATCACTTTGATTTCGGCACGGCTCCGGCAGCCGGCACAACCGACGTGCAGGATACCCTTTATGCACAGGCTGCGGGATACGGCTTCGAGAATACAAGCGGCATTGCGGCAGGCGCAAGCCAGGTTTCTCTGCCGGAGAACGCCAAATTCTTAGTTGATCTGCCCAATGCCAATTACAAAGTAACGCTCAGACTGGGGGATGCTGCCCATGACTCGAACGTAGGCGTCAAGTCCGAATTCGTTCAGAAGCTGGCCGTGACCCGCGTGAACGCGGGAGACCCCCTGGAATATTCCTATGACGTTGCGCTGGTAGACGGGCAGCTGGAGTTCATCTTCTCCGGCACGGCCATTGATGTGCAGGAAATCATCATTGCGAGGTACCCGGAGAAAGTGCAGGGAACCGGAACAACGATATATATGGCCGGCGATTCGACGATGCAGTCTTACAGTGCGGCGCAGGCTCCGCAGGAAGGCTGGGGCCAGCAATTCGGACGCTACTTCTCAAATGGCGTAGTGGTCCAGAACGATTCGATCGGCGGCAGAAGCAGCAAATCGTTTATGGCTGACGGCCGTCTGGATTCGATATTGCAGCGGATCAAGCCGGGGGACTTCTTCTTTATTTCCTTCGGCCATAATGATGCCAGCATAGGAATTCCGGACCGCTATGCGTCTCCGGAGGATTATAAAACCTACTTGGCCCGTTATGTGAACGGCGCGAGACAGCGCGGCGCAACACCGGTGCTGCTTACTCCGGTAGGGCGCAGAGATTTCAATACAACCACCCAGGAATTTAATGTAAGCTTCCCGGAATACGTGAAGGCGGCCAAAGAAGCGGCGGAAGAGCTGAACGTGCCGCTGATTGATTTGAGCACGCTAAGCATCGCTTATTATGATCAGGTCGGTCTGAGCGCTACGGAGAAAATCTTCCTGTACGCCAACCCGGGCGAATATCCGAAATACCCGGATGGTGTGGGCGATAATACGCATTTCAGCAGCTACGGCGCGCAGATCATTGCCTCATTGGTTGCAGGAGCTGTGAAAGATATGGATCTAAGCATTTCGCCGTATGTCATTGACCCGGACATTTCGGAGCCTGAGCCGGAACCGGAGCTCCAGGTCTATGAGGAGAACTTTGAGGGCGATCCTGCCGCCGCACAGTATTCAATGGTGAATGCCACAGGTATCGCCGGACAGATGGCGGGAACTGTCGTAGAGCAGAACGGGAACAAGGTGCTGTCCGTTGCCGGTTCCGGCTCCGGTAACCGTGCGAAGGTGTTCCGTTTGTTCGACGCGGTGAACGGCGACATCGTCAATGTTAATTTCGACTGGCAGTCCGGCAATGTAGGCGCGGCCCCGTCCGAAGGACATCTGTCGCTCCAGGATGCGAACGAGAATATCATTTTCACTCTGTTAACAAAAACCGGCTCCACAGATCCAAATACAAAAATCCATTATTTTGTCGGCCCGTATACAGCTGATTACGGAACCGGCACTACAGCTGTACCTGATGGCGGCACCGCCACAAGCATCCGGAAAAACGAATGGGTCAATGTGAATGCCAATATTAACTTTGCCGAGAAAAGAATCGATTTGACATTGACGAGTCTGGCTGACCCAAGTATCACGCAGACGATCGGGGATATTCCAATGAGTCCCGGAGTCTACACCAATAACGTAAGGGGTATCCGGCTCTTGGGAACGAGAAAAAGCGGCGGCGGCACACTGGACTGGACCACCCAGATCGACAATGTGAAGCTCGAAGGTACAAAGCTTCCGCCGGCTGCAGGCGATCAGACGGCGCTGATAGCATTGCATAATGAGGTGAAAGCATTGGATCTGTCAGCTTATACGGAAGCCTCCGCAGCGGTGCTGAATAGAGCCTTGGCGGCTGCGGAGGCGGTCATCGGTACAGAAGCGACACAGGCCCGGGTCGATCATGCCTTTAACATGCTGACGGTCGCGAGGGATTCGCTGACAAGCGAACCGGCAGGCGGGATTAGCGGGTACAAATTCGATTTCGGCTCCGGAATTGCAGCTGAAGGCTACACGAAGGTAGACGCCAAGAGAGCTTATGTGGAAGGAAACGGTTATGGCTTCGCCGATACCGCTCTGGTCCAGGACGAGAACCGGGAAACCGGGGATCACCTGAAGGAAGATTTCACGCGTGTGAACGGCACCTCCTTCCTCGTGGAAATGGAGCCGGCTAATTACCGGGTAACAATGACCATTGGCGATGCGCAAGAATCAACCAATGCAGGCGCTGTTGTGGAACAAATGCCAAAATTGCCGGTTACCGCCGTACCTTCTGGCGAGTTTACTGAAGTTTCGTATGACATTGCCCTTATTGACGGTATCTTTGACTTTACCTTCCCGGGCAGCACACCGAAGATCAATGCACTGAAGATCGAGCGTCTGCCTGACAACGGTGCAGGGCATCAGCCGGTTATTTATCTGGCAAGCGATTCCACGGTGGCCAATTATGCGGAAAGCTATCGTCCGCAAGCCGGATGGGGCGAAACGCTTAAAGGGTACTTCGATCCGGATGAGATCAGTATCGATAACCGGGCGGTCAGCGGGTTAAGCAGCAAAACCTTCCTTGTAGGCGGATATCTCAACGATATTCTGCTGGGCATTCACGAGGGGGATTATCTGTTCATGCAGTGGTCTCATAATGATTCCACGCCCTCCCGTCCTGAACGTTATCTTACGCCGGAGGAATTCAAGGTATATCTGAAAGATTACATTAACGGCACTGTGCAGAGGGGCGCAATTCCGGTACTGGTCACGCCTGTGAACAGACGCGATTTTACCGGAGAGATATTGAACAAGAGCTTCCCGGAATATGTGCAGGCAATGAAGGAGACCGCACAGGAAACCGGAACCTTATTAATTGATCTGAATCAGGCCAGCTGGGAATATTTCCAGGAGCTTGGGCCTGAAGGCACTAAATCTATTTTCATGTGGGTAGGTACAACCGAGGATAATACACATCTTCAGATGAACGGTGCGGTCAAGGTATCCGAGATGGTGGCACGGCTTGTGCAAGAGCTGAATATTCCGCTTTCTGCTTTTGTTACACTGGAAGAGGAGCCTTCGGACCACCAAGCGCCGCATACGACCGCGGCAGTGGAAGGAGAATCACAGAACGGGTGGTATACTTCGGCGGTAGAAGTGACGTTTACTGCAACCGATGAACATCCCGGAGTAGACGCGACCTACTATCAGGTTGATGGCGGTGAGATTCTGAGCGGCACGAATCTGGCTTTAAATGATGAGGGCAAGCACACCGTGACTTACTGGAGCGTCGACCTGGACGGCAACAAGGAGACCGGGCAGTCGCTTTCCGTGCCGATCGATCTAGCGCCTCCGGCCATCGACATCCAGGGCCACACGGAATATACGATTGATGAGCGGGTAGAGATCACCTATACGGCTTCTGACACGCTGTCCGGCGTGGCGGAATCAAGCGGCGTGCTGCTGAATACTCCGGCTTATACGTTGGAGCCCGGCCGGCATGAAGTAACCGCTGCGGTCTCCGACTTAGCGGGCCGGGAAGCGAGCGTAGACTTCAGTTTTGGAATTACCGCTAACTTCGCAAGTCTGGCTAGGCTGACGCGCGGCTTTGCGGGTGAATCGGAAGATCCGGGCGCCGGGGCAATTGCCGAGCAGCTCGCCGGCAAGCTGCTGCAGGCGGAACAGGCGGCGATTGCCCATGAAGGTGCGAAGGCACGCCAGCTCCTTGAGGCCTACAGCAATGATGTCGATGCCGTCAGAGATCAGATCTTTACGGCGGACCAAGCGGATGTGCTGCATAAGTGGGCTGCATGGATCAGCCAGGCGACCCCGCTCGCGGGCAGCGCTCCCGGCACTCCTGTGCTGTCCGATAATAACGGTCATGATACCGGGCTGAGAGACGGAGATTACACCATCACGATGAATCTCTGGTGGGGCAATAACGGCACCCGGTTCAAGCTGTATGAGAACGGCGAGTTGCTCACAGAAGTGCCTTTGACAGACCAGTCTCCGGCCGCCCAGTCCGTACAGATCGGCATTGCCGGCAAGCGGAACGGTACGTATGTCTATACTGGTGAACTGATCAATGCACTGGGTACGGCCACGAGCGTGCCGCTGACTGTAGTCGTCACAGATGCCTCCCCGGGGCAAGCGGTATTGTCAAACGACAACTGGGATGGAGACGGCAGCTTTAATGTCAGTATGAATCTGTGGTGGGGTACCAATGCTGCCGAATATGAGCTTTACGAAAATGGAGTCCTGGTAGACTCACAATCTCTGCAGCCGCATACGCCCGGCGCACAGTCGGCGGTGACGGCAATCTCTGATAAGGCTCCAGGAACCTATGAATACGAGGTGGTGTTACGCAACCCGGCGGGTGAAACCAGAACGGAGAAGATGATAGTAACAGTACGTAAATAGCCTGGTCAGGCGCCCGGCAGAAGATACAAATTACGAAAAGTCCGGATTCCGGGCTTTTCTTTTTTTAAGCTTGAGGGAAGAGACACCTATTGCGGAAAAGCAAAAAGAACCTGGATAGTTTTATCAGGTTCTTTTATATTGCATATAAACGGACACGATGATATAATCGGTTCACGACTTTGTAATCTTTAGTTTACAAAAATATCACATTTTATATTTTAAATGTACCATGCCGCTAAGCTCTTGTCAAATGTTTTTTTTAAAGATAAGACTTTATAGGCTTGGCACACTAAATAATCCTTCTATTTCTCGCTGAAACACCCCGTCCTTTATAAGGACGGCGTAGCCGGTTCTACTTAATTTAATGGTTAGGGGAGATATTGAATGAGCTCTTTGGTTCTCGGTTTTCAGGAATTGGACAATACGCAGCTTTTGCTCGTTGGCGGAAAAGGGCTGCATTTAGGGGAGTTATCAAAAATCGAAGGAATACAAGTGCCGGAAGGATTTTGTGTTACAACAGCGGGATATCAAAAAGCCCTTGAGCACAACGAAATGTATTATGCTTTGTTGGACCGGCTAACCTTGCTGAAAGCTGAAGATCGAGAGCAGGTTGGTGAAATCAGCAAGAAGATTCGGCAAATCATTATGGACGCAGAAATTCCTTCCGGTGTGGTGAGAGCAGTTACTCACTATCTCTCCCGGTTTGGCGAGGAACTTGGCTTTGCAGTGCGCTCCAGTGCGACAGCTGAAGATTTGCCGCATGCCTCTTTTGCCGGTCAACAAGACACCTATTTAAATATTATCGGCAGGGAAGCAATCTTGCAGCATATCAGCAAGTGTTGGGCTTCGCTATTTACGGACCGCGCGGTAATCTACCGGATGCATAACGGATTTGACCACCGTCAGGTTTATTTATCCGTTATCGTTCAAAGAATGGTTTTTCCGCAGGCTTCAGGGATTTTATTTACCGCTGATCCGGTGACCTCTAACCGAAAGCTGCTATCCATCGATGCCAGTTTTGGACTGGGAGAAGCGCTGGTCTCCGGCTTGGTATCTGCCGATTGTTATAGGGTACAGGAAGGGCAAATCGTCGATAAGAGGATAGCAGCCAAAAAATTGGCCGTCTATGGACTAAAAGAAGGCGGAACAGAGATCAGGAAGATCGATCCCAATCAGCAAAAGGCTCAAACACTTACTGAACAACAAATTTTACAACTGGCACGCATCGGAAGACAGATCGAAGCTTATTTTGGTTCCCCCCAGGACATTGAATGGTGTTTGGCCCGCGATACCTTTTATGTTGTGCAGAGCCGGCCAATCACTACTCTATACCCGATCCCTGAATCGAAGGATCAAGAAAATCGCGTCTATGTATCTGTCAGTCATCAACAAATGATGACCGACCCTATGAAGCCCTTAGGATTGTCTTTTTACCTGTTAACGACTTCTGCTCCCATGCGTATCGCCGGCGGAAGGCTGTTTGTTGATGTCACACCACATTTGGCTTCTCCTGCCAGCGGAAAAATGGTCATAGATGCCTTGGGAAAATCCGATCCGCTTATCAAAGACGCACTCATGACCATCGTAGAGCGGGGGGATTTTATAAAATCCTCACCAGATGACAGGAAAGCACTGAGTCCCGTTGAAAGCAATAAAGGTATATTGTCTTCGGGTCAAGCACAAACCGGAGCCGATCCGGCAATTGTTCCTGTTTTGATGAAGAGCAGTCAAGCATCGGTAGCAGAGTTGCAACAAAACATCCAAACGAAAACAGGCCCGGATTTATTTGATTTTATTCTGGAAGATATCCCGCAATTAAAGAAGATTCTCTTTGACCCGCAAAGCCTGGATGTGATTACGGCGGCAATGGATGCATCATCATGGATCAATGAAAAAATGAACGAGTGGCTTGGAGAAACTAACGCAGCAGACACGCTGTCTCAATCTGTAGAGAACAATATTACTTCGGAAATGGGGCTGGCGCTGCTGGATGTCGCAGACGTGATTCGTCCTTATCCGGAAGTCATAGATTATTTACAGCATACAACAGATGATAACTATTTGGATGAACTGGCTAAGTTTGATGGTGGGCAGGAAACCCGGGACGCTATCTGTGCATATCTGGATAAATACGGAATGCGATGTGCCGGAGAAATCGATATTACCAGAACCCGTTGGAGCGAAAGGCCAATTATACTTATCCCCATGCTTCTCAGTAATATCAAAAACTTTGCGCCTGATGCCGGCACCCGCAAATTTGAGCAAGGGCGGCAGGAAGCTATGAAAAAAGAACAAGAGTTATTGGAACGGTTGAAGCAATTGCCGGATGGTGAACAAAAAGTCAAAGACACAAAACGGAGGATCGGCCTGATCAGGAATTTTAGCGGGTTTAGGGAATATCCAAAATACGGCATGGTAAATCGCTACTTCGTTTATAAACAGTCTTTACTGAAAGAAGGCGAACAACTCGTACAAGCGGGCGTCATTCAGGAAAAAGAAGATATCTACTATCTCACCTTTGAAGAGCTCCGCGAAGCCGTACGCAGCAATAAACTGGAGTACCAGATCATCAGCACACGTAAAGACGAGTACAAATTATATGAAAAACTATCTCCTCCGCGTGTTATCACGTCTGACGGTGAGATCATTGCGGGTGAGTACAAGCGAGAAAATCTCCCAGCCGAAGCGATTGCGGGCCTGGCTGTTTCTTCCGGAGTAATAGAGGGACGGGCACGTGTCATCTTAAACATGGAAGCTGCTGATCTGGAATATGGCGATATATTAGTCACCTCCTTTACCGACCCTAGCTGGACCCCATTGTTCGTATCCATAAAAGGCCTGGTCACCGAGGTTGGCGGACTGATGACCCATGGAGCAGTGATTGCACGTGAATATGGCTTGCCGGCAGTTGTCGGAGTGGAGAATGCTACCAAACTGATAATAGATGGACAACGAATTCGCGTGCATGGAACGGAAGGGTATATCGAAATATTGTAACCGTTCAGTGAATTAAGTGAATCTTATGAGAACCCGCGCCCAGCGCGGGTTCTTTGTTGTGCGCCCGGCATGGGCCAATAACTTGGCGGCAGTGGGGATTTGAGTTTCCGGGACACAAGCTCAAGCCCGTCCAATCGTTCATGGACATCATTCGAGCAGGATCACAAGGAATTCGAATTTTATCTTGTTTCTTTAGAAAATCTTTCGGTTTAACCGCAGTGGAATTTTAGTTCCTTCTTTTATCATGGATGAACAAAGGACAGTGGGGAGAATCCATGGAGCCAGTAGTCAACAAGGAGGAATGATTGTATGCGAATCGCTATGTTCACCAATAATTACAAGCCATTCTTAGGAGGTGTGCCTATTTCCATTGAACGGCTTGCTCAAGGATTGCGGCAGTTGGGGCATACTGTATATGTGTTTGCTCCCAGATACGGGACGGAGCAGGATGAAGCTTTTGTTATACGGTACCGTTCCAGAAAAAAGAGACTGAAAGGCGGTATCGTGGTTCCTGACATTTTTGATCTGTCGATTGAAACCTTCTTTTGCGTTCTTGAGTTTGATCTGATCCATGTACATCATCCGATGCTGATGGGTCAATTGGCGCAGCGTCTGGCGCGCAGGTATAACCTCCCGGTAGTGTACACCTTTCATACCCGGTATGAGGAATATCTACATTATATCGGTATGCTTGACAGGCTGCAGAAGCTCGGCACCGGGAGCAGGTTGAAAGCAGTGCGGTCCATTTGCGCCAAAGTGTTCTCGGTATGCCGGAAGCTGGTATTGCAGCATAATCGGTTCTTCACCAACCGGTGTGATCTTGTCTTCACTCCGACTCCCGGCATGAAGGATTTCCTTCAGGAGCATGGGACCGTAACGGATATAGAGATATTGCCTACCGGACTTACGGAATATGACTTTCAATATAATGCCGACGAGGTTGAAAGAATCAGGGTACAATACGGCAGACCCGGTAAATATCTCTTCTGTACAGTATCCCGGCTGGAGAAGGAGAAAAATATTAATTTTATTCTCGAAGGTCTGAAGCAATTGAAAGCGAACAAAGGGGATTGCTTCCGGCTTTTAGTTATTGGCGACGGTTCTGCCAAAGCTGAACTGGAAAGAGAAGCTGTTAAGCTTGGGCTGCAGGACAATCTTGAATTTATTGGAAGCATCCCTCATAATGAAATCCGCAACTTTTATCAAGCTTGCAGTATCTTTCTCTTTGCATCGCAGTCAGAGACCCAAGGAATCGTTCTGTTGGAAGCTATGGCGGCAGGATTGCCTGTCCTTGCGGTGAAAGGCAGCGGTGTCAGCGACATTGTTGAAAATGGCGAGCATGGCTTTGTAACCGAAAATGATGTTCTCCTATGGGTATCCCATCTGGAGAAATTATTGGGGGACAGCAATATACGAAAAAAAATGTCAGATGAAGCCCGTAAAGAAGCTGTGCTTTATCTTCATTCGAGCGTTGCTAAAACAGCTGAGTACGGGTATCAGAAGGTTTTGGGCAATGAAAGGCAGGGAGTTCTATGGGTTGCCCAAGGCTAGTTCATGTAATTTCCAAAATACTGACACATTATTTAGGGTTTGTGGCCATAACAAGCCTGTTTGATGTACAGAATCAAGAACATTTTCAGAATAATATTATAGTCGGCTTTTGGCACGGAGACAGCTTAACGATGCAGCTGCTGCTCAGAAAATTGTCTGGGCAATTCAAAGGAATCAAGGTTATCATTACTACAGACGCAAGAGGCAGCTATATCGAAGGCCTGTTGAAGGTTTATGGGGCGGAGGCCGTCCGGATGCCGGATGGGTTACGGATACGCCATTTTTTAGAAGCTTTACAGCGGATCGGCAAGGACGAAGGAATATTGGCGGGTGCTCTGGACGGACCAACGGGTCCCATTCATTGTCCTAAGAAATTGCTGTTCAAACTGGCGGAAACCGCGCAAAAGGAAGTAGTGTGCGTGTCTTTTCATTACAGCCGGGTGCTTCGGCTCTGGAAGAGGTGGGATAAGTATGCCATCCCCTTACCCTTTTCCAGCATAACTGTAAAAAGTGAAGTCTTATCGTTTAAAAAAGAAGGGGATGGACATGACTTATCACGTGCTGATTGTCGAAGACGACAAAGAAATTCTTGAGGGTGTAAGCATCTATTTAAAAAATCAGGGTTATGTGGTATTCAAGGCCTCCAATGGATATGAGGGGCTGGCCTGCATTGCCAAAGAGGAGATTCATCTGGCGATTGTCGATATTATGATGCCAGAGATGGATGGAGTTACAATGACCATGAAGCTGAGGGAATCCTATGATTTCCCGGTCATTTTTCTGACTGCCAAATCGGAGGAAATAGACAAAGTCACTGGCCTTAATATCGGAGCGGACGATTACATCACCAAACCCTTTGCTCCAATGGAGCTATTGGCGAGGGTTAATTCGCAGTTGCGCCGTTATTCCAAATACTTATCTTTTTTGACTGCAAAAAATGAGGAGAATATTCATACCATCGGCGGATTGGAGCTGAACGAGGATTCAGTGCAGGTAAGCTTGGACGGTAATCCGGTTAAGCTCACCCCGCTTGAATTTAAAATCCTGGCGCTCTTGATCAAGAGTCCGGGACGGGTCTACCCTGCTGAGGAAATCTATGAGAGAGTCTGGAATGAACGTGCAGTCTCTACAGAAACGATTATGGTCCACATCCGGAATATCCGCGAAAAGATAGAGATTAACCCGAAAAATCCGAAATATCTTAAGGTTCTTTGGGGGGTTGGATATAAAATTGAAAAACAATAACAGCAGCAGACTGGCGGGCAGAATGTTCCGCTTTTTGCTGATCGCAGTCATGTCGATAGTAGCGGTTGCTTCATATCCGGAGATATTGAAGAAAGCGGAGGTCCTGGAGCAGCAGCAGGCACATCCTGATTCTGGCGCTATAGACCATCAGAAAGACGAGTTTTTGAAAAAGATGTTCCAGGCGAATTATTCTTTATCCTGGGATATTTTACGGCAGAATAGCGAAGACGGCCTGCTGCCTTCGGACGCGTTTCTCCCAAAATCTTTAAACAGCGGCGACAACAGATCCGATTACGTCGAAGATTTCATTTCCAGATTCAATGAGGTTATAGATAACTGGCAGCAGGATTTTTTTCAGAATACCTTCAAAAACTACAACCTCGAATATCTGGCGATTGATCATAAAACGGGGAAGATGGCAACCAACAGTCTTCAACAGTCGCTGATTGAGCTGGCAGATCATCCGCAGGAATCTGTCCAGCTTAACGGAACTTATTCTTTCTATACGGTCATTACGTATCAGCCGGACGGAACAATGGAGATCCCTGTATGGCACGGAATGGACGAGTCGAAGCAAAATGCTCTGCTGCTCTTGGAAATGAATAACACGATTTTTGCCGAGGAAAAAGGGGCTCAGCGGCAATATATCGCTCAAATCGCTCCTCCACTGGATTTCACCGTTGTTTATGCCTCCAAGCAAGAGCAGTTCTACGCAAGCCAGAGCAGCGTATCCTCCATTCAGAGCAAAAGCTTCAATGAAGCAGGATTCAGCATGGTCTATCAGCTGTCAGTTGGCTGTGTAACGCTTATGGCCTTGCTGCTGTTTCGAAGAAGCTGGTATGCAATTGGAGGCTGGGCGGCAAAAGTCCCCTTGGAAATATGGATTATCGGATTGACGGGAACCGTATTCTTCTATGATGTCTTCCTGCAATGGTCAGATGAAATCGCGCGGGGCAATTTTCGGGCTACAGACGGGACTGTCTCGTCTCTCCTGATCTGGTACAGGGAAATAAGCAGGGGGATTTTACCTCTATCGGAAACGGCGTTATCGCAAATCTTCATTGGATCAGTCTGGTTTGTTATCTTAACCATTTGGCATTTTGGAGCTTTATCGATACTGCAAATCGTTCAAACAGGAGCAAAGCGTTATTTCCGGGAACATATGCTGCTCGGCAAATGGTCCGGGTGGATGATGAATATGGTACAGAGCCATATCGTTTCTTTAAAAGCGTTTAGTCTGTCAGATCCCTACAACAAAATGCTGGCCAAAACTTTGGCGATTCATTTTGCAATCCTCGCAATGATTTGCAGTACTTGGTTATTAGGAATTGTCCTGCTGATTCCCTATTCCCTCTTCGTGTTCTATTCTCTAAGAAAGTATATGAACAATATAAGAACCAACTATGCCGTTCTCTTCAAAGCCACACAGCAAATGGCGGAGAAAAATCTGGAGATTTCAATCAACAGGGATTTAGGGTTGTTCAATCCATTGAAGGAACAACTGGGGAAAATCCAGGATGGCTTTAAACGGGCTGTGGACGAGGAAATAAAAAGTCAAAAAATGAAAAGTGATTTGATAACCAATGTATCCCATGATTTGAAGACACCTGTTACAGCCATCATTACTTACGTGGGCCTGCTGCAGGATGAGCAGGTCTCGGATGAGGAAAAACGCATGTATGTAGACATCCTGAATAACAAATCCCAGCGGCTGAAGCGGCTCATTGAAGATTTATTCGAATTCACCCGGACGTCAACCAGTAATATTAGCCTGAATCTGATAGATGTCGATTTGGTTGAATTGATTAAGCAGGTGCAGGTTGAATTGAGCGAGCAAATCGCCGATTCCCGTGTTCAACTCCGGTTTCAGCTGCCGGTAGACAAGGTAATCGTTCCACTGGACAGCGAAAAAACATTCCGCATTTTCGAAAATCTTTATACAAACATTATTAAATATGCGTCTCCCGGTTCCCGGGCCTATATTGAGGTGGAGAACAGGGAGACAGAGGTGAGAATCGTATTTAAGAATGTCTCCGGCTCGGAGCTTGATTTCACTCCCGACGAGATTATGGAGCGGTTTGTCCGCGGGGATAAGTCACGCCACACCGAAGGCTCGGGCCTGGGACTGGCTATCGTGAAGAATCTGGTCGAACTGCAGGGAGGAAGCTTCCGGATCGAGCTGGACGGAGACTTGTTCAAAGCAATTGTAGAATGGAAGAAAAAGCAAGAATAATTTACTTGCAGCCGCACAATTTACTTAGAAACGGGCAACAGCGACCAAAAACGATAGGCAGCGATTCTCGATAACAGAGAATCGCTGCCTTTTTAAAAATATAAGCATTTATATGCCTGGCACACTAAATGATTCTTCGATTTCTCGCTGAAACACCTGTTAGGAGCCGGTTATGCATTCTTTAGAAATTCTTTCGGATTCTACAAGGTTTAGCTTTTAAATCTTTTCTTATAATTTGACTGTACATCATTATCATGCGCTTGAAGGGGGAGGAAAGAGCGGGCAGATCATATGTTTAAAAAAATTCATTTTAAAAATAATGTCAACGTCCTGTCCACTGCTGGCCTGCCGGGAATAATTGCGCTTTGCATTTACGGATACAAAGCGGGGCTGTTCACTTCTTTTGAAACGTTGCGTACGCTTATGGATCAGACCGGTTTTTGGGGACCGCTGGTATTCATCCTGATTCAAATTATTCAGGTGGTATTGCCCATTCTTCCTGGTGGAATCAGTTGCGCATACGGAGTGCTTCTTTTCGGGGCAGCTTACGGTTTCCTCTATAACTATGCCGGCATTGTCATGGGTTCCGTGATTGCGTTCCTTCTGTCCAGACAACTTGGTAAACCGTTTATCCGAAAGATCACACCGGGCAGAATCTATCAGAAATATATTGGCTGGCTGGACAAGAGTGCCTGGTTTGAGAAGCTGTTTGCTTTAGGGATATTCCTGCCTGGAGCACCGGATGATCTTCTGTGCATGCTTGCTGGTGTCAGCGGGATGAAGTTGCATAAATTTATCATCATCCTGATCCTGTGCAAGCCGGGTGCTCTTTTTTTATACAGTACCGGTTTGTCTGGTGCAATAAGCTGGATTACCGGATAGGGGATTTGTGGATGCTGCCGGCCGGTACTGCGCCGAAATCCCGTCATAAGGGGGAAAATAAATGAACGATTCAACATCGATGATCATACAGTTACAGCATTGGATTGAGTGGATTGGCGTGCTGACAAGCTTATATGGAGCGTATTTTATATCTCTTGCTCTGATAGGAGAGGTGAAGAAAAAAACAAAAACAAAAACAATGCCACCTGTCACTCGATTCGCACTGGTGATAGCGGCCCGCAATGAAGCGGATGTAATTGAAAACCTGGTCCTTAGCTTGCAGCAGCAGAATTACCCTGCCGATTTGTATGATATTTTTGTAGCGCCTAACAATTGTACCGATAACACCCGCGAGCTTGCCGTTTCATGCGGTGCACAAATTTTTGACCCGGTTGGAGAAATACGATCCAAAGGAGATGTTCTGTCCCAGTTTGTGAAGAGGTGTTTGAACGAAAAGAAGTACGATGCCATCTGCGTTTTTGATGCCGACAACATCGTGCATTCAGATTTTTTGCAAAAAATGAATAATGCCAAGCTGTCAGGCGCTCACATCGCCCAAGGCTTTAAAGACAGCAAGAATCCCACTGACAGTGATATTGCTTCAAGTTTTTCTATTTATTTTTGGATCATCGACCGTTTTTACAACGCCAGCAGAGAGGCTCTGAAGCTTTCAAGTTTCATAACGGGAACCGGATTCATGGTAACAACCGCTTTTCTTGAAAGAATTGGCGGATGGAACACAAGAACAATTACAGAGGATTATGAGTTCAGCGCGCAATGTGTGCTTGCAGGAGAGAGAGTGCATTATGTGTCCGATGCGATTGTGTACGATGAGCAGCCTCTTACATTTGAGCAATCATGGAAACAGCGCAGACGTTGGAGTACGGGCAATTTTGACAGCTCGAAATATTATCTCAGGGATTTGCTTTCACAGGCTGTTCATAAACGCAGTGCCGCTTGCTTTGATCTGGCAATGACCTATTTGAGTCCTGTTATTTTCATTTTATCTTTAGCTGCATTGTTGGGCCAAGCTGTTCTTATGGGATGTAAATTCTTTATGCCCTCCTTCACGGACCAGCCGCAGTTTCTGTCATTCGGTTTGTTTTTGGGATTAGTGTTATGCAGTATACTGGCTGTTTTTGTGACTTATACAAGTAATAGAAAAACAATCCGGGGACTCTGCAGAGCAATTAGCTTTTTTATGTTATTCTTATTAAGCTGGCTTCCAATTAATGTTGTCAGTCTTCTAAAAAAGCAGCGGAAATGGGAGGCTATTGCGCACACAAGGGCGCTTACCTTGGAGGATTTATAAGTTGGACTGCGATCTTGATGCCCATAAGCGGGTGCCTGTCAATATAATTTGTTAATGTCGGTGGAACAAGACACAGAGTCTCGGTAAAAGTCGCTAAGTTAGCGGCTTTTTTCTTTTAAGGAAACCGCGGATAATATGTTAACGGTACCTGTAAAAAAACCTTTGACAAATACAACAGGTACCGTTATATTAATAATCAACAGGTACCGTAAATAAATTAATCCAATCCATATTAAGGAGGCTTCATTATGAACATGAGTAATGAACTGTACGAAAAACTCGCGAAACTGCAATGGCTGCTGCAGAGACATCACTTGAAAACCCATGCCGCCGTTGGACCTATGGCCGATACGTCACGCGGGCAGGGCAGGATACTGGCGTTTCTCCGGATGAAAGACGGGATCAGCACAAAGGATTTATCCTATATGCTGGACATCCGGGTATCCTCCCTCAATGAATTGCTTGCCAAACTGGAGAAAGCCGGATACATCACCCGCAAGCCTTCAGAAACAGACAAACGAATCATATTGATTTACCTGACGCCAAAAGGACGGGAGGAAGAGGAACACGACATCGGCAGCGGCAGCATATTTTCCAGCCTATCGCCAGAAGAGCAGGTTAGCTTCGGGGAGTACCTGGTCCGCGTCATTACAGCTTTGGAGGAAGAACTTGGAACGGACGTAGGACGTGATGAAATGGCCATTTGGATGGAAGCCGCAAAGGAGCGGATTGGCGCAGAGGAATTTGACAGACTAATGTCAATGCGCGAACAGATGCAAAGAATGTGGGGGAATTCTGGGGATGGACGCTTTAGCGGAAGGTTCCCTGGAGGCGGGGAAGGGCATGGCAGAGGGATGCATGGTTTCGGCTGGCCTTCAAGAGATGGAAGAAATTCGTCGCCGGACAACTCACATGACCCGGACGATAAGCCGGACGATAAGTAAATAGAGCATTTACAACAAGCAGCAGGGGTGCTGCCTTTCCACAAGCCGTTAAGCAGCGCCCTTATTTTATTGCGCCTTTTTAAGTCAATAGTTAGAATTCTAAGTTAATTTGAAAACTAAAAATATATAAATAAAGAAAGTGGTGACCCGCATGGATGCAGAAAACCTCCATTACTTTGAAAAAGCACCTGTCGCAAAAGCCGTAGCTCACTTCGCTGTCCCGATGATGCTAGGCACATCAATGAGTGTCGTATATTCCATCTTGAATGCCCTTTTCCTTGGCACACTGGGCAACACTGCCATGTTAACCGCACTCGCACTGACCTTGCCGTTATTCGCGGTCATTATGGCGCTAGGCAACCTGATTGGCGTCGGCAGCAGTGCATTCATCTCCCGTTTGCTGGGAGAGAAAAAAGTTGATGATGTAAGGCATGTGTCTTCATTCGCCTTTTACAGCAGTCTGGTTCTCGGTCTTATCGCAATGGCCGTTGGCCTCCCGCTCATCGATTCAATCGTTCATGGGCTGGGGGCGACGCCTGACTCCTTTGGATTTACAAAGGACTATGTCACAATGATGCTTATTGGTTCACCATTCGTCGTATTATTCTTCACCCTGGAGAATATCGTGCGCTCGGAGGGTGCAGCAATTACCTCGATGACCGGCATGCTTCTAAGTGTTGTCGTGAATATTATTCTCGATGTGCTAGTCATCTTCGTCTTCCATTGGGACGTGATCGGCGTTGCGTCTGCTACGGTCATTTCTAACCTGGTTGCGAGTGCATTCTACGCCTTTCATATAGGATATAAGAGCAAATTCTTAACGATCTCCATCAAAAGGTTTAAGGCTACCAAGGACATTCTGAGCAATGTATTCAAAATTGGCGTTCCCGTCTTTATTATGAGTATCTTCATGGGGGCAATGTCGCTCATTTTTAACCGTTTCTTGGTCGAGTATGGGGAGCAGGCTGTGGCGGGGTTTGGAATATCGTCACGTTTATTGCAATTCCCCGAGTTAATTCTGATGGGCTTAAGCGAGGGAGTCGTACCGCTCATTGCGTTCTCTTTTACAGCGAATAAATTGCGCATGAAGCATACCATTCAATTCACGATTAAAACAATTGTGGCGTTAGCAGCCGTGTTCGGCGTTATCGTCTATCTGATTTCCGACCACTTAATTGGTTTATTTACGGATGACCCGCAATTAATTGAAATGGGCAGCTACATTCTGCATGTGACGTTCTTATCCCTGTTTATTACAGGAATGACTGCATTGTTTACGGGGATCTTCCAGGCAACAGCACAAGGGACCGCCGCGTTTATTATGTCAGTTATCCAAGGAATTACTCTGATTCCTGTGCTCTTTATCGCCAATCGGTTGAACGGCTTCCACGGGGTAGTCTGGTCGCTCGTCATTTCGGATGCCGTCGCGTTCCTAGTTGGTGCCATTATGCTGTATGTTCTGCGGAACAAATTGCAGCCGGATGTGGATAATTTAGGTAAAATAGAATTAAAAATATAAGAAAGGCAGAAGGAGTGTTGCAATGATTTATTTGAGAAGCTTTAAGCTTTCTGATTATACGGATCGAAATCCCAACATATACCCTGATTATGTCTTTAAGCATTTGGCGGGAGAGGTGTTTTTGTTTGATCGAATTACTGTGTTGTATGGCAATAACGGTAGCGGAAAATCCACATTACTCAATGTGATTTCCAACAAGCTGGGAATTTGGGGGGCTGAAACAGAGTTGAGTGACGGCATAAAATTCTAATCGGCCACATTTGAATAAAATACGGATTTTGTGCATATGTATCAGAAAAACCGCGAAGCACCGCGGTTTTATCGATCCATGTTATTTACAGCATTACGCATCTCTTCATCTGTTAAGTGTGTATATATCATAGTTGTTTGTATAGATGAATGCCCTAACTGATTCTTTAACCTTGGTACATCGTTGTTTTCCAAATGGTATCGCGTTGCAAACGAGTGTCTAAGTGAATGTACTGTTAAAGAAGGTTTCCCAAAGGAAGCGGCATATTTTTCAATCAGCTTTTCAATCGAGCGACCAGTCAAACGCCGGCTTTTTCCTTTACGGCCAACAGGAGCTGCAATGAATAAAAAGCTTTCGTTTTTTTCTGGTAAATATCTTGCTTCTCTGATCTGCAGATAACTTTCTAAATCCATTAAAGCCTGTTTGCTAAAGTAAACGTATTGTTCTTTATCACCTTTACGGATCACTCGGACTAAAGCTTTATTCATATCTAAATCATCCATATTAATGCCCGCAACCTCGGACAATCTAAGCCCTGAACCCAATATCAGCGAAACGATCGCCGTATCACGCTCGCGATTGAAGCGATGAAACGTAAAGATCCGTTTGTTCTCCTTATGCATTTCTCCAAAATCATGGGCCACGAATTGTCTGAACGCTTCAAAATCATCTTCTCTAAGAATTTTTCCTTCAATGCGGTTCGCTATGGTTTCCTGGCTTTCCTTGACGGCATTCAAGTCCATTTTGGCCATTACATTTCGTTGAATATAAGGCTTCAGATCGCTTGTTTCCGCCTTGTTCTGAAGGTAATCAAACAAAGATTTTAGCGAGGACAATTTGCGGTTTATTGTAAGTTTCTTGTTTCCAAGCTGATAATCCAGGAATGACAAGAAGTTTTCCACCTCACGGATAGTTAATAGCTCCAGCGTTTCTAAGTTTATTTCTTTCCGACTCGATGCAGCTTGATTCTCAGCAATAAGCCAATCGAAAAAAATAATGTAATCATGGCAGTAATTAAGAAGTGTCGTTGGAGACAGCTTGCGTTTTTTGCTATCGATAAATTCTGTAACATACCAGGGTAAATCAGACAGCTTTTCATCAATCCGTTGCATGTAGTGCATTTTCATTTGCTTATCCATATGTACGAACCTCCGTGTAACAAATATAGCTTATTATTAATTATTCGTCAAATTATTATTTTACGTAATATTAATACTCCCCGCTGATACAATATCACAAACCCAGTACTGCGGGCTGGACCGGGTACTGGGTTTGTTTTTCACAGAAACTGTATGCGATTTGCAGAGCTTTCGGAGCCGGGGGGTGTTACAATAACTGCTCCCAACTCAATGGAGTACCCTTTTTTAGATCTCTTTTACTTGGCTTTCCTAAAAGTAGATCATAGTATTTTGGGTCCAAGCCAAATCCCGGACGAATCACGCTTAAATTTTTCGTTGTCAGCACTTCGCCGGCCTTTATATCCTTAGAAACATAAATCGACCGCCTGAATTGAAGTGAATTTTCTTCTTCCTTTGTTGGACCGATTGAAACCCCGCCCAATGACTTCCAAGCAGCATCAGTCTCTTTCACGAGTGAAGCAAATTCATCAGGCTCCAGGGAAAAAGCAGAATCAACTCCACCTTCATCTCGGTTAAGTGTAAAATGCTTTTCAATTACTGTACTGCCAAGGGCTACACCCGCAACTGCTGCTCCAATTCCCAAGGTATGGTCTGATAAGCCTACCTGACAATCAAACAAAGCTCTTAAATAAGGAATCGTATTTAGATTCGAGCTTTCGGGTGACGCAGGGTAACTGCTCGTGCATTTCAATAAAATGAGTTCATCGCAGCCTGCATCCGAAATTGTTTTTACTAAATTTTCAATTTCACCAAGTGAAGCCATCCCTGTTGAAACAATCATCGGCTTTCCTTTTGACGCAACCTTTCTTAATAAAGGGATATCATTATTTTCGAAGGAGGCAATTTTGTAGCAAGCAGCATCAAGGGTTTCTAAAAATTCAAGCGATGTTTCATCAAACGGTGTACTAAAAGGAATCATCCCTAATTTCTTGCAGCATTCAAAGATCGTCTGATGCCATTCCCAGGGTGTATACGCCTCATGATAGAGTTCAAATAGAGACTTTCCTTTCCACAGCCCATTTGATTCAATCCTAAAATCTCCATGCTGGATATTAAGTGTCATCGTTTCCGGAGTATATGTTTGAATTTTAAATGCATGCGCTCCGGCTCTTGCCGCCGCCTTGACGATGTCCAGCGCCCGGTCCAGCGACTGATTATGGTTCCCTGACATTTCCGCGATGATAAAGGGCGGCTGGCCCTTACCTATGCGTTTGTTGCCGATGGTGATCTCCTTCATGTGCGTTCCTGACCTCCTCTTTCAGCCGTTCGCTTTGCTGCTCCCAGGGTTCCTTGAATAGACTCATCAGCACCACATCGGCGTAATGGTTATTTTTGCGGATATGCCGGACCAGCCGGCCTTCTTCAATAAATCCCAGTTTGTGGTGATAGGACAGGCTCCGGCTGTTGAAATCCAGTATTTGCGCACATACCTTCCGCATATGTCTAAACATCAAGTCCAGCGCCAGTATCCCCATGATCGTCCCGGACCCCCGCGGACAGGCTTGATCCCCAATATACAAGCCCCATTCACAAGTTTTATTCTTGGGATCGATTTGTGAAAAGTTAACTAAACCAATTGGCTTTTCTTTATAAAAACACAATTTCACCAGTTTGCTCGCATCTTTTTCCATGGACTCAAACCACCGGTAATGATCTTCTAACGGGATGAATTCACCATGATTCATAAAAGGACGTATATGATCTGCATTACGCCATTCCAGTACAAGCATTAATTCTTTTTGACCTGGATTTTCCAGTTTATAGTCGTTAATGTGTGCCATTTTCCCCTCCCATAATCATCTTTATCACGTCATTGAATTTATCCTCTCCCATAAGCTCAAGGGCTTTTTCAGACATCTCTTTCACCAGTAACGGGTTGGCAAGCATTGTGCTTATTCCGTTCCCAATCCTTTTCGCCGTTACTTCAGCACTGACCCCTAAGCAGCAAGCAGCCCCTCTCTCATGCACCAGTTTTGTTATTTCCATTTGGTTATCCGCAGTTATAATTAAAAGTGAAGGCAAGCCCAGATAGCATCGCTCCCAGGTCGCGCTTCCGCCCGCTCCGATGGACAGGTCGGCCTTCCCCATCAACGCGGCCATATAATCAATCTGGCAATGATAAGTTACCCCTGGCATACGTCCGCACATCTGTTGAATACTACCCCTGTCTTGATTCATTTCACCTACAACGACATCCACGAGCATCCCGGAAGTTGGGAAATCGCTCCAATTCTGAAATGCTTGCAAGGTTTTCAAGGTTTCATGGGTCGGATCTGTGCCGCCAAAAAATACAAGAATCCGGTTGATTCTTCCATCACGGTCAGCTAGCTGCTTTTTAGCTAATCGAAATTCTGGACGGAATATGGCATAACGGGTTCCTACTAATTTCACGCAGTTTTTTGGAACTAAATCCTTATAGCGGTCCTCAGCATCCGAACAATTTTGATCTAATACAATGCTGCATCGATGTGGCCGGTTAGCCAAGTCATCAATCACAACAATCTTCTTCACATTCTCTTCTATGAAGGTCTCCCATCTCTGATCGATTCCATAATGGTCAATGATCAAGCAGTCAACAGGCGGAGATTTAATAAGTATCTGTGCTGTTTCCATCGCATCTGTTTGCCAATCCACCTGTAACCAGGATGCATTCGTCCGGTCAGTTTGGAAAGGCAGCAAAAAAACGGGATAGCCTTTATCCGTAATATAATTTATTAAATTCCCGGGTAAATCACGGCAAATGAACGAGACTTTCGCTTTCTCTTTTTCAAGTTCATTGGCAAGTGTCAGACAACGCATGACATGACCAGTACCCATTTCGTAGGAAGAATCTACTCGAAAGATTATATTCATTTTCCAAGTCCCGCTTTTACCATGCGGTCCAGCCACCGTCGACAGAAATATTTTCACCTGTTAAATAACCCGAAGCAGCCGATGCAAGAAAAACCATGATTCCTTTTAAATCTTCAGGTTTACCGATCCTGCCTAAAGGGTTTTTCTCTTCAAGATGTTTAATGAAATTTGTATCCGCTTGAACAGATTGATTTGGAAATGGTCCAGGTGATACGGTATTTGCTCTAATCCCATATTTACCGAAGTGGCAGGCAACATAACGGGTAAATTGATTAATTGCCGCTTTACCTGCTCCGTAATTAGCCGGATTATCCATCCCGCTGCCGCCATAGACCTCAGGGTTTGGAGAGACTAGGCCATACATGGAAGACACATTAATGATGGAACCATTTTTTTGATCCATCATGTAAGGCAGTACAGCTTTAGTACATCTATAAGTTCCATTAATCGTTCCATCCAGGCCTTCTAACCAAACCTCTTCACTCATTGTGACGAAATTTCCTGGCGAACTGAATGCTGCATTATTAATTAAAATATCAATACTCCCGGTAGCCTCAAAAATTTCCTGAAAACATTTTTTGATTGATGCTTCTTTTCTAATATCGATAAATTTCCCGAAGCATTTGGATGTGGTTTCATTGGAAATCCTTTCCGCCAAATCCATACACTTCACTTCATCCGAACTTACAATATAGACATTAGCACCAGCCTCGGCAAGACCTTCTGATATCGCTTTTCCTAAATAACCCGCACCGCCTGTCACTACCGCTGTTTTGCCCTGCAGATTAAAAATCCCGCTAATTGCAGATTCCATTTTATTTCCACCTCCTGGGATCAATAATGTTTATAGGCATATCCATAAATAATTGATGAATCTCTTTAATCGTTTCTTGTCTCAAAGGCGGTAATTCCATCATCGCGAGATTTTCCTTTAGTTGATCGATCGTCTCACACCCAATGATGATTTTGGATACACCTGGAAGCTCCCTTACAAACAAAAAGGAAAGTTCCTTGATGGATATCCCTGTTTCTTTGCTGTATTCTGATAAGCGTTCCAATGGTTTTTTTGCTTGCTTAAGCTTTTCAGGAAGCTTCTCCGGTTCCATTACTAATAATCCTTGAAGATAGATGCTCCGTGCGAATACTTCTATTCCTTTTTCAGATAGTTTTTCAAGCATTCCCTCCCGTATCCATCTTTGGTCAAACAAATTAATGGGCATTTGAATACTATCAAAACAGCCCAAGTTCAAATACATCTCAATATCTTGTGGATCATATACGGAAACACCAATTTTATGGATAATTTGTCTTTGCTTAAGATCACTAAGGATTTTAATGATCTCGCCATTTTGGTAGTTCATATCCAGAGGATCATGCAAAAGACACATCTCTAAAGCAGAAAGCCTTAAATTTTTCAGAGAAGAAATTATTGAAGAATACACAACGTTTTTTCGTTCTTCTTCAGTTTGGAATCCTAATCTCTGTACAGAGGGCAGCTTTGTCACAATAACAGGCCTGCTATTCAAATGTAATTTGTTTAAACAATCCCCAATAATTTTCTCACTTTCACCATATCCCGGTGCTGTGTCAAAATAACCGATACCTGAGGAAACGGCATATTTAATTAGTTCGCAGCTTTTTTGCATGGACGGAATACCTGCCGCATTAGCAATACCATAATTCCCGCCTAATTGTGCCGTCCCCAGCATAAGTCTGGATAACCTTTTCATCCGAAAAACCTCACAAGCTTTCAGGGTTATATAATCTTGTGGCTTGATTCAACTCGTTAATTAGTGATATATCATCCAGCCATTTCACTTTGATTCCCTTATTAATTTCAATCAACTCCGGATGATTCAACAAAAAGGACTTTAATTCTTCAAAATAAAGCGGCCTTTTTCCAACATCTAAATCTTTATATATTTTCTCAAATAATTCTAAATCCTTAGGTTCATCCAGCGTTAGTCTCCAATCCGGGAAAACCCATTTATTCGGAATAACGATAGAATCCACATTGAAAAGTGTTGGATTATTGAAAAAATAAAAAGACAGATATTCTGTATAAATGAGGTTTTCTGAATGCTGCAACAATTGCAATAGTCTTCTAAGCGCTTCAACTGTAATTACATCGCCAACAGTACCCATTGTAGATTCCTTTGCATAGGTAAAATCGGCTCCGCTTTTTAAATGATGATCTATTAAAAAGGCAAGAATTTCCGGTGAAACAAAAGGATCGTCGCCTGTGACACGAACAACAATATCTGCATTTGTTTCTTCAGCAGCTCTAAGCATTCTTTTGGCAACATTTATTGGATCTCCAGTTACTATCTTCACCTTATTATCCAAAGTGAAGGCCGTGAGCGGTTGATCCTCAGGAAGGTCAGAGGTTGCCAGGATTACTTGATGACAATTAGGGACTGCCAAACAATTGATTAGACATCTTTCAATTGAAGGAACACCATTTATAGGAAGCAAAGCCTTTTGCCGAAGCCTTGTTGATTTCAATCTGCAAATAACTGCAATGCAAACCTTGGGTTTCTTGACCATTTCGCGGGTGATTGGGGTATCAGCGGGAATAACTGATTTTGCGATAAGCGGGAATAGTTCTGAGGCCTTTTGTGCCATAAATGCATCCGGTACGGAAGAGCGTTTATATATTATTTTTTCATCTGTAATTATCTCTCCCGGGTTAATACCTTTTCTGGAAACTATTTTTAAAGAAGAATCCTCAAGATACTTTCGTTCTGATTCTTTTATTTCCAGGCTGCCAAATACAACCTCTGCTCTGCGCAGCTTTTCAACCATTACTCTAAATTCGTGCGGTTCTAGTGCTGAATAGTAATCAGTCCCTTTACTCGAACGATGAATTGTAATATGCTTCTCAATAATTCCTGCCCCCAATAAATAGGCGTAGACAGGCAGGTCTACAGCCATTTCATTGTCGGCATCTTCGTGATCGGCAAATCCAACCTCCAATTGATATCTTTGTTTTAAGTAAGCGAGACGTCTTAGATTTGAATCTTCTGTTCGCGTAGGGTATCCTTGAAAACCATGGATTAAAATGATTGGACCCCTAAAGTTATTTTTAATATAGGCTAGCTGTTTATCAATTTCTTCCTCAAACCAACCGCCCACGCCAATTAATATTGGTTTTTCAAACTTTTTTAAAGCTTGAATTAATGTATTGGACTGTAATACTGTTGTTGGTACTTTTAAACCGTCAACGAAATTTTCAAATTCAGCTAATACCCCAACCCCCCATTCATCGTAAATGTCCACCCACACCTCTAAGCCCAAGCCTTTCGCAAGTTTTAAAGAATCGGCCCATATTTTCTTGTCGATAGACAAATCAATATAATCTTGATAGTAAATAAAGTCCGGTGCAGCTATACTGTCGTATCTGAACCATTGAAATTTCACAGCATCTGCACCACTATCTGCGGCGGCAATAATCAATTCTGCGAGCCGGGCGGGGTCACCCAAATGCGCATTAGCAATCTCAGCAATGACCTTCACTTTTGCCACCTTGAGCACTCCCTTCTTTATTTATTGGAATAATGGCTTATCACCTTCTTCACAGCATCAACAACATCCATCACATCGCGATGATCCATCCCCGCAAATAAAGGGAGTGTGATAAATTCTTCATAACAGCTTTCAGCGACCGGACAAATTCCCTTTTGAAAGCCTAAGCTTTCGTAATACGGGTGAAGATAGACCGGGATATAGTGGACATTTACACCGATATTTTCTTTTTGCAGGGCTTGAAAGATCTCTTTCCTGCCGGCAGTAAGCTTTGAGAGCTGAAGTCTTAAAACATATAGATGCCAACTCGAATCAACATGTGAAAGCTGATGCGGGAGAATAATTTCTTCTATCGGGCCCAGTTCCTTTGTATAGAATTCAGCCAGTTGCTTGCGCTTTTCGATAAAACCGTCAATTTTTTTTAACTGTGATATGCCCAGTGATACTTGAATATCTGTTATCCGGTAGTTAAACCCGAGGAATTGCATTTCATAATACCAGGGTCCGTCGTTTTTCCTTAATAGACCCTGATTCCTTGTGATTCCATGTGTCCGGAATTGCAGCAATTTCTCATAAAATTTTTCATTATTTGTAGTAATCATTCCACCTTCACCCGTTGTTATATGTTTCACTGGATGAAAGCTAAACATCGTCATATCACCAATTGAACCAATACTTCTATTCTTATATTTTGCACCAAGCGCATGTGCAGCATCTTCAATCACAACCAGTTTTTTTTCCCGGGCGATTTTTATGATTTCATCAAGCTCAGCCGGCTGGCCTGTAAAATGAACCGGAATAATTGCTTTTGTTTTTTCTGTTATGTTCTGTTTTATTAATGTTGGGTCCAGGTTATACGTTAGCGGATCGATATCGACGAATACGGGTTGTCCTCCCTGGTATAAGACACAGTTGGCTGAGGCGGCAAAGGTCATTGGTGTTGTAATAACCTCATCCCCCTCGCCAATTCCGGCAGCAAAGCAGGCACCATGTAATGCTGCTGTTCCGCTTGAAAAGGCCACAGCATACTTCGCTCCTGTGAACCTTGCAATATCAGCTTCAAATTGTTCAATGGCAGGACCAGTCGTTATGAAATCACTTTGCAGCACCTTGATAACCGATTTGATATCCTCCTCATCAATTACTTGTCTTCCATAAGGCAAATAGCGACCACGTACGGGAGCTCCACCATGGATTGCCAGTTTATCTTCGCTCATGATTTGAAACACTCCCTTTTTCATTTATTCAGGTCTTTCATTGATTAACCGGTTAATCAAATTTGAAAGCTCGCCGCCAGAATGTTCTATTTTATATGAGGACAGTAAAAACTTGTTTTTCACATTTTCATAATTTAATTTCTCTTGTTCACTTGCAAAATAGTGAGAGACTGTTTTTATCAATTCTGCTGGCTCGTTCTGGATATAACTCTCAAGGGAATTATAATAATCGTATTCACGATTTGCATGAATGAAATGAAAGACAAAAACGGGCTTATTAAATAAAAAGGATTCCAATGCAACGGTAGAAAGTGAAGCGATGACACCATCTGAATTAAAAATCAGCTCACGTGTGTCTGCTTTTTTATCTTTGATAACACGGACAGATTTATATTTCTCTTCCAAATCCGTATAGATTGAAATCAGCCTTTTTGAAAGCTCCCAAGGATGAGGTTTTATGATTAATTGAAATTTCTCATTAGCAGCCAGCCCAGTGATTAGCATTTGTATCTTATCTGCATCTAATCTAGGCCCTGTAGCAAGCAATAACGTAATTTTATTTGGGTCAAGGCCGTGTTCCTCAATAAAAGTAAGATTGGGCAGCCGTGCAGAAGTAAAGATTTCATCATACCGGGGGTGACCGATTACGGCGATTCGTTTTTCTTCAAGTCCTCTTGCCAAATACCATGATTTTTCATATTCTCCATATATCCCAACATGGCTTGAGAAAACAGGGATAAATGCTTCTTCCCCCATTAAAATCCCATGCTGCAAACAAATGCTGGGAATTCCTTTCACAGCTCCAACGACCGCAAGGGACCGGCTGACCACATCCTCGGTCGTACCTATCAATACAGCACTTATTGGAATTTGATCATAAAGATTAGAAACTGTTTCTATGGCATCTACAATACCGGGAATCCGCTTAATGAAGGTTTGGCTAAAAAAGGGATTGCTAAAAGCGGGATGTCCTTCGTATTTGGCTAAAATTGAAGCTGCTATTCTGATCAGCTCTTCTGACGCATGTCTTGTGTCGCTCTTAAAGCCTCCAATACATACATTTGGAATCCCAAAAATTTCAGATGTTCTGGAACGTGACAAAATCATCGTTTGATCTCCACTAAAATGATCGCTTAGTGTTTTCTCCGAAATCCTTGTGTAGTCTTGATTGATTAATATCTTTCCCTCTACATTTGTCTTAAATGGCCGCTTAAAAGGTGCTACCATCCTTTCAAAAAAAGGCTGAATCTCGTTTTGTGCCTTAATACCTGAATCGTTCAATTTCATCTCAAAATCTTTATGCTCCATTTCGCTGCTAAGTTCATCATTAATTTGTTGATAGAAATTCGTCATCAGGGCAATGGGTATGTCTTTATATTTTAAATCCTTTAACACATTGATGAATTCACTATAAAGAGACCAGTAATTTGACAGATAGACAGACACCCGCTTTATCCCTCCCTGTTATATGCATATTGGCAGATCCTTTATTTTTGTTTCATTGCTTTTAGATCTTCTCTAAGCTCTTTACAGGTTCTCTGAGGCGGCAGCATTTGTATAAATTCACTCTTTTCTTCTTGCTGCAGTTGGTAATGAATGGATAATTCTGTTATATAGTTATCATCTAAAATATTCTCTATCGGATAGAAATCCCAGAATTGATTTAAACGCCAAAAAAATCTGGCATCCCCGATTCTATAAAATTCGGGATTTTCATCCCAGAATGAGCCGAATTTTTCTCTGATGACAGGGAGAACGGAGCTTCTGTGCATGACGGAGCAATGATCGATTTGGCAAGGGGCCACCGGGACAATTTTCTTTGCAGGCCTTAATTGTTTTCTCGTTATCTCATTCTTTTCATTCAGGTAATTGACTAATGAGGCCGAATAGACAATCATGACACTGGGATTGATCTCTAAATAATCCACCATTTTTTCTAGTCTAGTTTCTCTATAACAGTTATCATCAGTTGCATATGAGATATACTCACCCGACGCTTTTAACAAGGCTTCATTTATTAGAGCGGCATATCTAACCTTCTCAACTCTTTCGTTCATGGTTTGAATATTACTCTGATAAAATTTGATTCTTTTATCATTTAAAAATGGCTCAATGACTTTCATTGTTTCTGAATTCGAATTATCATCCATCAAGAAGAGCTCAAAGTCTGTAAAAGTCTGATCTAAAATGGATTGAATGGACTTTGTGATATATGCCGGTTTATTGTAACTGGTCATTAGTATGGATACCTTTGGCAATATAACCCCCCCTAATTTTGTTTACTTGCTATAATATGTCTTGATAATCAAAACGTAATAGGATATAAGACTAAATTTTTAAACAAAGCGTAGAATGCAGGACGGCGTGGTTTCATATTATGGCTTGAACCTTCATTAACAAATGATCGATTCGCTGTTGAAAGGTGTGCGAAGTCAAAACGCGTTTTCTTGCCTGTACAGCAATTTGTTTGCGTGCTTCGTCGTGCGCAATATAATAATGAACCTTCTCAAGTAAATCATTCTTATCCTGGAAAGAAATAATTTCTTTCCCTTCCTCAAAATGATTTAGCAGCTCTTCTTTAGAATCAATAAGTTGAAATGCTTCACAGCCGGCAGCATCAAAGGTACGATTGTTGATGCTTTTGGCAATAATACCCGTGCGGTTTTTATTGTATTTCTCATCGGAAGGACGGTGGATATTTAGAACAATTTTAGAACCATTATAATAATTCACAACTGTTTCGGGATTTACCCAGGCATTCACTAAATGAATATCCCGATTTAAATTTTTTATCCATTCATTATTATGCTTCCCCCACCCTCTCCCAACTACTTGAATTTCATAATCTGTTCTCTGTAACAAGAATTCAATAAGCTCAATTCGATTACTGTAGGGCACGCCTACTAAACAAATATCACTTGTGAACTCTTCAGAGACTGGTGTGGAATGAAACATTTCCGGATCTGTTCCCAGCGGAAGATGATAAACATGTGGATGCCCAAGTTTTTTATATTGTTCCAATGCCGCTTGATCAATGGTAAAAATGCAGTCAAAATAAGTGATAAGCGGAATGGTCCAATCTATATAATAAGGATCTTCCGTCATCCAAATAGCCGATTTTACTTTTGTTTGTTTTATGAATTCCAGGATAGGCTTGGAGATTTTCAATCCGGCCATTGCCAAAATAAGATCCGGCTGCATAGATTGTTTCATAAGTTGTAATGCATTTAGACCTTTATTTACTGTAAAAGGTTCACAGCAGTGGCCTGCATTCTGAAATGCTTTTACTACACTTTGTTCAAAAAAGTAATAAACGGCTCTAAAGCCTGAAGTAATAAAAAGAATTTTCATTTTCTTCTCTCCTTGTAAATTTGAGATAATGGGATATTGTCACTAGCATAAAATAAAATAAGCCATATGATGTTTTATAAAATACGTGGAGGTGAACATATGGCACACACCTTAGTTGAATTCGGCAGAAGCGTCCAGACAAACCTGGTCAATGGAGTTGTTATTCCAATTAATGCAACACCAGCATTGATCTTGCAATTTGGTATTTCCAATCCCACTGCAACCAACTTTTTAGAAATCACTACTACAGTAGGCTGGCAGGTGACTAACGTTTTTGCTACACCGCCAGATCAGCCCAAGCTCTTCCTTCAAATCTTTTTTGATGGAGCCGTTGTTGGCAGTACTGTGCAAGAGTCCATTTCAAACGGTGAAGATGAACCGCTTGAAATGACTACAACATTCCAGACCATTCTTACGGATGTACCCGTAGGATTTCATGCATTTCAAGTGTATGCCTCAAACCCGGAGGATCTCGAGGGAGATATTACCCTAACGGGTCCAGTCAATATTACCGGAAAAGTTTACGCGCCTGCATAAACTTCTTAAAATTAGCATTTCTCAATCCATACTTGTACTAATTAAAATAAAAACTCCTTTGTAGAAGTCTTGTTAGTTTTAGGGAACTAACAAGACTTCTACTATAAGGAGTTTTTTTAAAATGAAATGATTCCCGCCGACGCCTTCCATTAAATTTCCATAGGATGTTATTAAAAACCTGGAAGGAATAGATGTAAATATACTATTCATCCGAATGGCAGCATATGCCAAAACAGTTGAACATTTAAAGATATTTCAAGTGTTGTTTATGCTGCTGCTATAGATCCGAATTCACCTTAATCAATAATTTCATCAGTGTCTCCGCTTCTTCCTCCGTAAGGCCACCGGTAATGCTTTTTTCCACTTCCATAAAAATACCATTGAATTCTTCGACCAGAACCGCAGCTTTTTCCAGCAGGTATATTTTTTTCTGCCGCTCATTTTCTTTGGGGATTACCCGCCTGATGTATCCCTTTTTCTCCAATCCCTGCAGCATGCTGGTGATGCTGGCCTCCTTGCGGTTAAAATGCTCCGCCAGATCCTTCTGGATCAAGCCTTTATCCTGATGCTCTGCAATATAGCCGATCATCTGCCCCTGTTGGGCATTCATGCCCAGCTCGGCCAGTCTCTCATCGGCCTCCTTCTTCTTTTTTAACCCAATTTCCCGGATCAGATCTGAGAAAGGCGTGTTCGAAATTCGCTTCGGCATGCGGATAACTCCTTTTACAATAGTTAGAATTCTAATTATATGTACATCATACACTTCGCCCTTCTAACGTTCAATTAAATATGAATATATATTCTATTATTATCATTTTTTAATTTAATTTCATTAATTATGATTATAGTCACAGTTGAATACCAGTTCTGTAAATATAATAAAAATACTATAATTACATTATTTTCTATATTTCCGCATTACTTATTCGAATGTAATTATAAGTTTCAGGAAAGGGGTTGTGTCTGCTCTTTCTTTTACATCCTAGATCGCAGCTTGAGTACAGGCCAGATAAAGAATGTCTGCAGGAACTCGGCACAGGTTAATTCCAACCATTTGGATCGGAGGAGTAATATTTATGAAAAAGAGTTTAGCATCCCTTCTTGCAGGCCTCTTAGCATTAGGATCATTCGCATCCGCAGGTACGGCAGCCGAGAACAATGGGCGCGGTAAATCCCCGGAGCTGTTCACGGGAGCTTCCCCTATTTCGATTACGGGCCAGTCATGGAAAGCGCCGGCGGGAGGCGGTTCCGAGGATAAGGTATATGCTTATCTGGAAAGCGTTAAAGGCAGCCTGCATTTATCTTCGAAAGATAATATCCGCGGGAAATTTCAAATTACGGAACAAAAGGTAAACAGCAAAACAGGCAGCCAGCACTACCGATTAAGCCAATATATTTCCGGAATTCCGGTATATGGAGCGGACCAAACTCTGCACATCGACAAAAGCGGCAATGTCACCTCACTGCTCGGAAGTGTGGTTGAAGATGTCTACCAGACCCTCCCCCAACCCCTGGTTCAGCTTAAGACCCTTTCCGGAGCAGAAGCCATCTCCGCTGCCTTAAAGGATGCAACACAGGATTACGGCCCGCTTGGCGAGGCCCAAGTTACGCCTGCAGCGGATTTATATTATTTTATCGTTGCCGGAGAGCCCAAATTAACCTATAAAACAGAAGTGAATGTGCTCGAACCGGAGCCGCTGCGGATACGCTACTTCATTTCTGCCGAAGACGGAAGTGTGTTGTTCAAATATAATATTCTGGAGCATCTGACGGGCACAGGGACAGGGGTTAACGGTGATACAAAAACCTTCGAGACCCGGCTCTCCGGCTCCACCTACCAGCTGTACGACAACACACGCGGCAACGGCATTGTTACTTATACGGCCAGGAACCGTACCAGCCTTCCGGGAACGCTGCTAACCAGCAGCACCAATGTCTGGACGGACAAAGCCGGAGTGGATGCCCATACCTATGCGGAAAGAACCTACGATTACTACCTCCAGCATTTTGGCCGGAACAGCCTCGACAACAACGGACTGCAGATCCGCTCGACCGTCCACTATTACACCTCTTACAATAATGCTTTCTGGAATGGAGCGCAGATCGTCTTCGGTGATGGCGACGGGGTGACCTTTACCCAGTTATCCGGGGACTTGGATGTTGTGGGACACGAGCTTACACATGGAGTGACCGAGCACACAGCCAATCTTGAATACTACGGCGAACCGGGAGCACTGAATGAATCCTTCTCCGACATTATCGGGAATTCCATTGAAGGCGATAACTGGCTGGTAGGGGATGATATCTATACACCGGCTATTGCGGGTGATGCCCTGCGCTCACTGGCCAATCCAACGCTCTACGGGCAGCCGGACAAATACAGCAGCCGTTATACCGGCACCAGCGATTACGGCGGTGTGCATACGAACAGCGGCATCAACAACAAGGCGTTTTACCTGGCGGCTCAGGGCGGCACATTCAATGGTGTTTCCGTTACAGGAATCGGCCGCGAGGACGCCGTTCAAATCTATTACAATGCACTGGTCTATTATCTTACAACTTCCTCTAACTTCTCGGCCGCGCGCACAGCAGTCATCCAGTCGGCAACAGAACTGTTTGGGGCAGGCTCACCTCAGGTCACGGCTGTGACCAAAGCGTATAATGCGGTTGAAGTGTATTAAAAGCTAAATGAACAGGCCAGTGATCATTTCTGATCACTGGCCTGTTGTCTTGTTGTCATATACTGAAGCTCTGCCAGCATGAATCCAGCAGCCCCCGAATGGCCTCCTCATCCATCGTCAGATAATGGTTCAATGAGCCTTTGACGGCATATACAATTGATCCATAATGCATTTGAACCATGAATTTAGGCTCCATTTCCCGGAACAGCTTCGCTTCAACGGCCTCCTGGTATACCTTCTCCAGCGGTGTGCACCAGCCATTCACATAAGCAGCTTTTTTAACCTCATCATAGATATATGGAGAAAAAGAATACTGCTCGATGAACTGGAAGCCTTGCGGGTACTTCAGAGACAGGCGGATCAGATTTTCCCACGCCCGCTCCAGCCGCATACGAATCGGCTCATCTGTGAAGAATCCTTCCAGGACGGCCTGACCGTTGAAGCTGACAATTCCTTTGTAAAGCTCATTGACAATGGCTTCCTTGCTCTCGAAGTAATGATAAATGCTTCCGGTGGATATGCCGGATTTTCTGGCAATCAAGGACATGGAGGTTGCCTGAAGCTCCTTCTCGATGATCAGTGCCAGGGTAGTCTCCAGAACCGCTTGCTGTACCTTGTTATATTTGTCGAACACAAGGCTTACCCCCTATCAAGAAATGAATAATTCGTTAGACAGAATATTCATTCTAATTTAAGGCAAGACCATACAGCATGTCAAGGAGCTTACTGATAGTTCTGCGTCATCGTCTCCAAATATTGCTCGATGGGAACGGAATTCCGCAGTGCAAGCAGACCATTTCCGGCTTCTCCGATTACGGTCCGGAACCTGTTGCTCTCTCCTGTTGCCAGCGCGGCAATTGCATCGACAATCATCTGCGGATCATCGAGCCGGCTGCCGTCTGTGTGCTGCATCATGCCAGATACCTTGTCTATCAGCTCATCGTAAACCGTGATATTTTCATCTTTGTTCCACACAATATTATTCAAGAAGTTATTGCCTTCAGACCCGCCCTGCTCAATAAGCCTTAGTTCAATATTCTGTGGCTTCAGCTCGTAATACAGCCCCTCAATCAGGCCTTCCAGCGCAAACTTGGACATATTATACAGGGAACCCAGCGGTAAAACGGTTGCCACCCCCATTAATGAGCTGATGTTGATGAACATGCCCCCGCCGTTGGCTCTGAAGTGAGGGACGAACTTACGAATAATGTTAATCGGTCCGCGCGTATTTACAGCAAACTGCCAGTCGATATCCTTTTCTTCAGCAAGCTCCAGCGGACCGTAAGTCCCCATTCCCGCATTGTTGACAACCACATCGATTTTGCCGAAAGCCGCTATCGCCTGATCTGCTGCGGATTGAACCTGCTCCACACGGGTCACGTCCAGCTTGAACAGCTTCACATTTTCATAGTGCTGAAGCTCCTGCTCTTTCTCCGGCGTACGCATGGTTGCTGCAACATTCCAGCCCAGCTTGGCAAAATGAATCGCTGTCAGCTTGCCCAGTCCGGTGCTCGTTCCTGTGATAAAGATAGTTTTCTTCTCCATAATAAAACCTCCTCGTATAATTAGATCGAACGGTCATTCTAATTCCGGTTAAAAAAATATCGTCCACTAGAACGATCATTCTATTCCATTATGTGCATTTCAGCATCAGCTGTCAAGTATCAGCTCCGGACAAATGAACCAACATATAGTTAAGAAAATGATGAATTCGCCAATTGCTATAAGCTTTTGGCCCTGCTGCTTATCAGGTCAATGGTCTGATTGAATTTCTTAATTTCATCCGGGTCCAGATCTCCCAGAAGCTGATTAATCCATTGATGGTTTAAAAGCTGCATATATTGGTACAGCTCTTTACCGGATTCCGATAGGTAGAGCTCTTTGGCCCTTTTGTCAGCCTTGGAGCGTCCGGTTCTTACGTACCCTTTTCCCTCCATATTTTTCACGGACCGTGCAATGGCAGCCTTGTCGATCGCTAAAAAATGAGCTAATTCTTCTTGGGTAGTGCCCTCATTGTCACCTATATTAACCAAGAAAATGCTGTCCGAGTAGGACAGATCCTTGGCCGAAAGAGATTTTGAAATAAAACTGACAAAGGTACGGTTAAGAATTCCAAAGGCTCTGATTATTTTTTCATTTTCCATAATATACTCCCTCTATTCCCCTAAAAAGAAGTCTTCAACATTCTGATTAAACTGCTCCGGTTGATCAATATGGGTAACATGTGCAGCGTCCACTTTCTTATACTCCGCATTGGGGATTAACGAAACCACCCGGTCGGCATCCTCCTGATCCATGGCACCGTTTAGTTCACCGTCTTCACGAATTTCGTAATTTGCGTGCAGCAGCAAGGTGGGACAGGTTATTTTTTGAAGGGCTTCAGCATGGTCAAAGCCGGCATTCCAGCTTCCATCATAGAATCCTGCACCGAAACGCGGATCATAGTAATCAAAGCCTCTAAGCATCAGGCGGACAGTATCCGGGAGAAAAGAAATTTCGACTGCCTTACCCGGATTTGCATTCCGGTAGCTTTTAACAGCTGTTTTAATCATAGGCAGCGAAAATTTACCCACATTTTTCTCGAAAAACGCGGAATTGCTGTCCAGCCAGTAAAGCAGAAAATCGTCTTCTCCTTCCCCGATAAAATTGTTGGCAGTCGTAAAGGATCGGTAAGCAACCGTTTTTTGAACTCTGGGATACTCGGCTGAAAACAAGGGCGGATCTTCCAGAACAATGGCTTTAACCAGTTCCGGTTTATTGGCAGCCAGCCAGGCCGTTAGAAGTCCGCCTGATGAATTTCCGGTCACAAACACCGGTTCTTTAATCACCGTTTCAATAAAGCTAGCCAGATCGCTGCCGATCTGATTGGCATTCAGGAAGTAATCATCCGGATAGGCAGTTTTTCCGTGACCCGGGTAGTCCACGGCGAACACATGGAATTTGGCAGACAGCTCCGGCAATACCCGGCTGTAACTGTACCAGTCCATATGCTGGGCGTTTAGTAACAGTAATGCCGGTCCGTTATCCGGTCCCTCAGCATAATTGAAATTGACTTGACCAACCTGCGCAGTTTTTTCCTCAATACCTGCTTCAGTGACTTTCTTATGCCATGGATCTGCATAATTGTTCAATTTATTTATTACAATTAATAGTACCGCTGCTGAAGAAACAAGAATGGCTCCGATTCCCCAAAGGATTTTTTTTGATGCAGAGTGTGACTTTTTCTTAATGTTCATGTTCGCTCCCTCTTTCTTAATGAACAGAAAATTCTGTTTTTTAACAAATCGATCGATAACTTGATTCAATATAGATGACTTAGTCATTTATATCATTATTGCTTTTCCATGTCAACAAACCCGTTTTTCTAAAATCATCATTTAGTGTGCAAAGCATATAAATTCATATATTTTAAAAAAAAGAGGCAACCCTCGCAGGCCGCCTAGTATTTTGCACTTATTATTTGCTTACTGCGCCTTAAGCCGCTTTCGTCAGCTTGCGCACAACCTCCTGGCTGTACTTATGCTTGGTAATGAAGTAGAAGCTGAGCTGGAACAAGAAATAGACCGCGACCACAATCGTTGTGTTCTTCATGAATTCGCCGAGAATGTCGGAGCCGCTCATGACATGGGTGACCAGATAGATGAAGCAGTAACCGAAGATGCTCCCCAGCAGCAGCGGCACAAAGAAGGTAATCAGCAGCTCAGCGGACACTACCGCCCGGATTTCCTTGTCACTGATTCCAATCTTGTACAGCTTGCGGAAAAAGACAGTGGCATTCCCGATTTCGGTATATTGCTTGAAGTAGAGCACCATCCCGCCCGCTACGAAGAACAGCACACCGACGAGAGAAGTGACGAATACAAAGAGCGAGTAGTTCTTTTTCAGCTCTTTATAGGTATCAGCTTTGGAGGCTACCGCAAACAGCCCGCCGCTTCCATCCTTGTCTGTGGCCTGCAGTGCATCCTTCAGCTTCTGAACGGTCCCTTCCGTACCCTTCCAGGCGGTAAAATCCATCCCGTAATGTATACCGGCCGCACTCGCGTTCACCTTGGACTCCATATCCCGGTAATCCTCATTGCTGACGACGATGCCTGAGCTTGACGGATAAGCGCCCGCTGATGCAAACCAAGTGCCGTGGTAGGAAGCTTTCACTTGGTAATTGAAGGTGTACGTGCCATCCGTGAACTGAATGTCTTCGCCTGGATCAATACCATGAGTACCCGGCTCCCAGGCCGTAATGATATTAAGGGCTTCCCCTGCTCCTACGGTTACCTTCTCCCCTGTGAGCGAGTTGTACACGTCCTGCGCCAGGACCGGCTTGGTCTTCAGAACATCATATTTGTCGCCTTCCAGGTTCATCCTCAGGTTCAGAAAGCCGGTTTCCCGGATCGACTTCAGCGGCTCGGGGGACTGCTTCATCAGTTGCTCCAGTTGTGCGCTCTCCAGCGTGTGGATGCCTGCCACCGAAATGTACTCGATATCATATTTGTTCCGCTCCGCAATGCTCCCGGACAGCTGCAGCAGCGAAAACGGTGACGCAACAAGGAAAATGGTCATGCCGCTTAGAATACTCAGAATGAACATAATCCGCTTGTTCTGATTGAATTTGTGATTAATCTCAGTGATGGTGAGGATGTAGCGGTAGTAGAATTCCTTGTCTTTCAGGAAGCTGATCAATGTGTTCCCCAGGTGGGAGATGACCATATACATACCGGTGAAGCTCATCAGAATGTAGGTAATGATCATTAACGGGTTGGTATGCAGGCTCTCGTAATTGGAGATCACTGCCAAAAAGAGGATTGATGCAATGACCAGTCCCGCACCCGCGAGCCCCAGCATGGTTTCGTTCTTCTTCACCGGATTATCCTGCCTGCGGGAATCCTTCATCAGCTCCGCAATATCCAGCCTGCCCACCTTCACACTGGAAATCAGCTGTGAGACGATGAAGATCATGGTGAATGCAGCCGCTGTTACCGCAAAGCTGGCGGCACTGAGAGAAAACGCGACCCCTTGCAAATCCAGCAGATCAATCGCCACATTTTGGAACAGCCGGGAAAAGACCATGCCCGTGACCATGCCGGCAATGAGCGAGGAGACACTGATCGCCAGATTCTCCATCAGGATAATCTTCTGCAGATCATTCTTATTCATCCCCAGCGACATAAAGATGGCGAATTCCTTGCTTCTCGCCTTGATAAAGGAAGAATGCGCATAGTTGATGAAGAACACCGAGAAAAGCGTAAGGGCAGCCAGACTCAGCATCAGCACAATCCGGATCACATCCTCCGTCCCCCCCTTCCGGATGCTGTTATTGAACAGCAAGGAGGTATACAGGAAAAAAATCGTGATCGCAAAGGCGCTGCAGAGGAAATAGGAATAGAAATTCCGCACATTCTGTTTGAAATTTTTAATCGTCACATCTCTAAAGGTCAACTGTGTTCCCCTCCGATGATCGCCAGACAATCGAAGATTTGATCAAAGAACTCCTTGCGGACCCCGCTGCTGACAATCTCCATGCAGATCGCTCCATCCTTGATGAAGATGATTTTTTTGCAGAAGCTTGCCGCGAAGGCATCATGCGTAACCATCAGGATGGTGCTGCCCTTTTCCCGGTTCATCTTCTCCATGCATTTCATTACCGCATTAGAGGACTTGGAATCCAGGTTGCCCGTCGGCTCGTCGGCGAAAACAATATCCGGGTCATTGACAAGCGCCCGGCTGACCGCTGCCCTCTGCTGCTGGCCGCCGGAAATGTTGTAGGGATATTTCCCGGCAATCTCGTCGATGCCGAGCAGCTTCATGATTTCTTCGCTTCTGGACTCCATCAGTTCTTTATCCTTCTTATCGAGGATCATGGGCAGCATGACATTTTCCTTCAGCGTGAGGCTGTCCATGAGATTGAATTCCTGGAAGACAAAGCCGAGATGCTGCCTGCGGAAAAGCGCCATTTCATTTTTATCCAGAGCGGTGATATTCTTGCCTCCGATATAAACCTCGCCGTAGCTTGGCTTGCCGATGCCGCTCAAGATATTCAGCAATGTGGTTTTGCCGCTGCCGGAGGGACCCATAATGCCGATGAAATCCCCCTTCTCCACGTTGAAGCTGACGGAATCCAGCGCCACTGTGGAATGTTCACCATTTTGCACCCCGTAGACCTTTTTGACCCCTTTGACTTCCAATACTGCGCTCACGTTCTCATCTCCTTAACCCGGGCGGTATGGATGCCCAATACCCGGATTGTGTTATCTTTTATACAGCTTCATTGTAATAAATCCCGGAGGGCGGTATCCATTCATTTAGGTTACGCTGTCTTTCAATTTTGAAAGGTAGGAAATCCGGACCTCTGTGCCCTGATTGACTTCGGAGGAGATGGTGAGGCGGTGGCCCAGCTTTCTGGCAATTTCCGAGCAGACATACAGGCCGATGCCTGTTGCCTGATGGTGGGTCCGGCCATTTTTGCCGGTAAAAAAGGGCTGGAACACCCGCTGCAGGTCCGCTTGTTCGATGCCGATGCCTTCATCCCGGATGGACAACACAACCTGGTCGCCGCACTGCTCAATGTGGAAATGGACCGGCTTGGCCTTTTCACCCGCATCCGAGTATTTGATTGCATTGGAGACGATCTGCTCCAGCATCGCCGTATTCCATTTGCTGTCCGTCATCACGAGCACGCTCTCGTCCGCACACTCGATCATCGGGTAGACATTGTTGTAGATATATTGGTTCCGTTTGCTGTTGATCAGGCTTCTGAGCGATTCCAGCAGATTGACACGCTCCGGATTATAGTCCCTGGTGAAATGCTCCAGGCGGAAGAACTTCAGCATCTGGTTCAGCATGCTCAGAATGGCATTCTTCTCTTCCTCGATATGCGTAAGTGCCGGGGCATGGCCTTCAGGATTCATTTTGTAACTCTGCAGAATGAGGTCAATGACCGAAAGGGGGGTTTTCAGATTATGTATCCATTGCGAGATAAACTTATGGGTGTTATCGGCCTGGGATTTCACTTCATAGATTTGGTCCTGATAGCTGCGGTGTATCCCGTGAATCAGAGTGATCACAGCCTGCTGCTCACACGAAAAGCCTTTTTCTTCAATCTCGATATTCTCTGTCAATCTCTGGATCTCCCGGTTCACGGAGACGTATCTGATGAAGCGGAAGCACATAAATAGGATAAAAACATAGAAATAGATGCTAAACAGGTAAGTGAGCTGGATATTGCTGCTGATAAAATAATTGCAGTATACGCTCACCAGGATGTGGCTGATGAAATAGACAAGGGTAAATGCAAATTGATCGCGCAGAAAATCCCGTAACAGCTTGATAGTCACTTGCGGCCCCCTCCGATCATAGCCGAATCCAAAATATAGCCCACGCCTCTTTTGACCTTGATGACATCCTGAAAGCCGAGATTGGCCAGCTTGCTTTTGACCCGGGTGACATTCACGGTAAGCGTATTGTCCACGACGAAGTGCACATCGTCCCACAGCTCCTCCAGCAGCTCTTCCCTGGTGACAATCGTATCCCTTTTCTCCAGCAGCTTCTTCAGGAGCTTATATTCATTCTTGCTTAGTTCTTCTGTAGCTCCATTATGGGACATTCTGAAATTGCGCTCATCCAGATGAATCGGCAGCGGCTCCGGTTCCGGCACCTGCTTGCCTGCATACTCACCGTAATTCCGGCGCAGAATCGCCATAATCTTCGCCAGCAGCACCTGGATATTCAGCGGCTTGACGATATAGTCATCCGCACCCAGCTCCATGCTGAGCACCTGGCTGGACTCTTCATCTCTGGCGGAGATCACAATGATCGGCACCGTGGTTTTTCTGCGGAATACACGGCAATAGTAGAAGCCGTCATAGTACGGCAAATTCAGGTCAAGCAGCACAAGATGCGGGGCTTCCTGCTCGAAGATCTTTTCCACCTGCAAAAAATCGGCAACCTCCGCCACTTCATAGCCGTACTTGCGCAGGATATCCGTCATCAGCGTCCTGATTCTGATATCATCCTCGACGATCATGATCTTGAACAATTCGCTCACCTCTTACAGCCTCCAGATTTGGCTTCGTTAACACTTCGATTCAATGGCTTGGCCGCAGGTTAAATTGGCAGAAGCAGCTGCCGCAAACCATTCAGCAGACGGATTTCCGACATCTCGGTCATGGCTTTCCCGGGGAGCACCACGGTGAACACATATTTCTCACGCAGGATGGATAACGCCTTGAATTGCGGGAAATTAGTGAACTGGCTGATAACTCCCTGCTCTCCGCGTACACACGATTTGATCTCGAACAGCTCGGTAGGAACGGTAAAGCCTGTCTGAATCACTTTGGACATCGCTTCCTTGGCCGTCCAGAGCAGGGTCAGAAAAGCAGGCTCCGGCCCCAAGCCATGAATAAGCCCTTCCTCTTCCTTGGACGTGATTCTTCTTAAGGCATCCATAGCCTTTTCATCCACAAGCTCCATGTCAACGCCAAGCAGCAGCCGTGGATCGTAATCAATCGCTGCTCCCAAATCATCACAATGGGTGATGGTAATCCCCCGGGTCCTTCCGGCCACGATCGGCTGGCACAGAATCCCGTGATCCACCTGAATTCCGGCCAAATCATCATGTTCACCCGCAACCGCCATTTTGGCAGCCAGCTTGCCGAGTATGTAACTGTTCCGCCTTCTTGGATATTTGAAGCTGTAATACTGGTCCTTCTCAGCCTTGCTCAGATAATCCAAAGGACCATCCTCCGGCGGCAAGGTAACCACACTGATATTCAACCCGTAGCGGTCTTCCGCGCCTTCCAGCTGAAAATCCGCTTTTTGTACATACTTGGAGAGAAACTGCCCGTGCTGTCTTGCGAAGGTTGTATATAACATTTTCCTGCCCCTATTCTTCTTCCCAAGGAGTGATTATTTAAAATTAAATACTTTGGAATTGGTTTTTCTGTTCCTGTATTTCACGAAGTGGTTGATGTCATCAATTTGGAAATACAGATTTTTTTGATACAGATAGCTCATTTCCTTGCCGGGAGGGTCGCCGAAGGAATGGCCCGGAAATACCCGGGCACCGGCAGGGATCAGCCGGATCAGCCGGTGAATGCTGTGATACATATCCTCTGCCGAGCCGCCCTCGCTGTCGCACAGTCCGCAGCCTTCGATAAAAACCGTATCCCCGGAGAACAGATGATCTTCTCCCCAGTAGCAGACACTGCCCATCGTATGACCCGGGGTGAGCAGACAAGTAATCCGGGTGTCGCCGATGCGTATCCGGTCCATGTCTTCGACGGTTCTGAGCCGGTTGCAGCGGTACTTGTAGTATTCAGCCTCCGTTTTGGAGATATAGACGGTGGGATGATAGAGCAATTCCAGCTTTTTCACCATATTGGTATGGTCAAAATGAGAATGGGTCAGCAGCACAGCCTCAAGGGTAGCCCCATGCTGCTCCAAAATCCGGATCAGCTGCGATACATCCCAGGATGGATCAACAACAAAAGCTTTGCGGGAGGTCTTGTCGATTCCGAGATAAGCGTAGTTAAAAAAAGTCATACACTGCGTCTTGATGGTAAACAGATCGTAGGTTGCTTCCATGTCCGCCTCCTCAAAAATTTGTAGCGGGAAATTTCCAGCATATTCCCAATGAATCTATTAAATTATCATCTACAGTCTCCTGAACTGTCAATGAATGTTTATGCTTTGAAAAAAACAAAAAAGCCTGCAGCAACCATGCAGACTTTTCAGAAACGATTTCGGTTAAAATGCCAGATGCACAGAGCCATCCTCATAAATATCCACCCTCTGGGTACAGAGAAGCATACCAAGCCCGTTTGCTGTGCCCTTTTCCTGCAAATCCTTTTGCCGGCGCTCCCATAGCTCCTTGTCATGAATAATGTCATAAAGATAGTATTTCTCGGAGTTTGCGGCATCCATTTCTTCAATGAAGATGAAGTTGTCCCCAAACAGGCCGCGGAACCAGCCGGCCGCCTCTTCGTGAGAGCCAAACTTGGGCAGATCAGCCTCAAAACGCTCCTGCAAATACCGCTGCTTCAGCCGGCCGATCCTAACATAATACTCTTCAAGCGTTTGTGGAGTAATCATATTCCTGCCCCCATTTTCAAATATAGAAATTTATGCTTTGCACGCTAAATGATCCTTTTATTTCTCGCTGAAACACCCCGTAGCCGTTTCCGCTTGTCATTCAAAATTTATATCGTGAAGCCTTTAAACGCTTATGAGTGTTCATTGCCTGGTATGACGGGTATTGAGAAGTAGTGAATTACACCACACATATTAGGGGGGCATATCCTTGGAAAACACAGACTGGATCTCAGCCGCTGCATTGGCGCTCTCATTGCTGTTTATGCTCAGGGTGATCAGCCTCAATAAGCGTGTCAACGAACTGCAGTCACAGCTGGAACGGATGGACAGCCGTTCAGCGACGGGCGGAGGCTTCATCAGGCCAGGGGGGAATGCTCCGACACCGCTGTATGTACAGAACATGGAGATTGCGCCGGATTTGGAGCGGAGGCTCCACCTGCTCCTGGCCGAGGGCAAGAAAATCCAGGCCATTAAAGTGATTCGCGAAGCACGGAATCTGTCTCTGGCCGATGCCAAGAATTATATTGATGAGATGGAAAGGAACAGGTAAGCCCAACCTTGATAAAGGTGCCCCTGCCAACCATAAGTATAACTTCCGGCTGCGCGGGCCCTGGTCTCCGGATTTGCACCGCTAAGGGAATGGAAAAACTAGCGTATATAATTGTCGAGTGCCTTGTTGAGATCCTCCAGCACCTTGTCCTGATTGCCGTGATGCACTGCTTTGACTACGCAATTCTCCAGATGGTCCTTCAGCAGCAGCTTTGCCGCTTTGTCCAGCGCTTTCTGAATGGCGGCAATTTGCAGCAGAACCTCCGAGCAATCACGGTCTTCGGCAGTCATTTCCTTGACGGCCCGGACATGGCCTTCAATACGGGCCAGCCGGTTGACAATTTGCTTGCGGTACTTATGCTCGTAATCCTCGTCATGAATATGCTCGCCTGCTTCCTGAACCATAGCTACACCCCGGCTTATGTTGTGACTTCTTAGATTACCTTGCTAGAGGTATTATAGCAAGAATAGATTCACAGAGACAAATGAGCCTACCTGAGCAGCCGCAAGCCGCTCAGAATCACGGCCAGCGTACTCCCTTCGTGACTCACCACACCCAAAGGCAAATTGATGCCGCCCGCGAAGTTGGACACCACCAGCAGCAGAATGACGGCAAGGGCAAACGTAATGTTTTGCTTAACCACCCTGCCGGTTCTGCTTCCAAGGGAGATGGCAAAGGGAATCTTGGAGATATCATCGGTCATCAGGACAACGTTGGCCGTCTCCAGTGCAACATCGCTTCCGGCCGCTCCCATGGCAATCCCCACGGAAGAAGCCGCGAGCGCGGGAGCATCGTTTACACCGTCTCCGACCATTGCAACCTTGCCGTACTTCGCTGTCAGCCTGCGGATCACCTCCAGCTTCCCGTCCGGCAGCATCTCCGCATAGATCTCTTCTATTCCGGCTTGTCCGGCAATAGCCTCCGCAGTAGGCCGGGCATCCCCCGTAAGCATGACCACCCGTTTATGCAATGCTTGCAGCTGCCTAACCGCTTCTGCCGCGTTCGGCCGCAGCGTATCCTGAACAGCCAGAATTCCCGCATAACGCCCTTCTATCTCCACGAAAACGACCGTCTTGCCTTCCCTCTCCAGAGCTTCCGCCACAGAAAGCGGTGCTTCATTCAGCACGGCCTCCAGCACAAGCCCCCGTTTGCCAAGACGGCAGGCCTTGCCGTTCACCAGGCCGCTGACACCCATCCCGGTTACCGCCTGCATGGCAGCCGCCGGCTCCAGGGTGAGCCCCTGTGCTTCGGCTCGGTCTACTACCGCTCTTGCAATCGGGTGCCGGGACAGCTGTTCCAGCGATGCCGCAAGCCGCAGCAGCTCCACTTCTGTAAGGCCAGGCGCCGGAAGGACATCCGTCACCTTTGGTCTGCCTTCGGTCAGGGTTCCGGTTTTGTCAAAAACCACGGTGCCCACATTCCCGATCTGCTCCAGATGGACTCCCCCCTTGAACAGGACGCCTTTGCGGGCAGCGTTGGAAATTCCCGAGAGAACCGCGGGCATAATGGAGGAAACAAGCGCACAAGGGGAAGCCACAACGAGGAAAATCATTGCCCGGTAGATCGTAGCCTCCCAGGTCCAGTTAAACAGATAGGGCGGGAGTATCATTAACAGCAACGCGAGACCAACCACACTTTTGGCATAAATGCCTTCAAACCGTTCCACAAAAAGCTGGCTCGGCGGCAGCTCATTCTTGGCCTCCTGCACCATATGGATAATCCGTGAGAGCAGTGTGTCCTCCGAGCCCTTGTCCACCAGTACCCGCAGGGCGCCTTGGCCGTTCATCGTTCCGGCAAAAACAGAATCGTTCAGCGTTTTATCCACCGGGATCGCCTCCCCGGTAATGGTGGCCTGATCGACTGCAGAGCTGCCTTCGACAATCGTCCCGTCGCAGGGAATCCGTTCGCCTGGGCGCACCAGCACGAGATCGCCTTTTTGCAGCTCGGAGGCTTTGACCCGCTCTTCCGAACCATCCTTCAGCCGCACTGCTTCTTCCGGCCGGTACTTCAGGATCGCCGCGATGTCCTGGTTGGTCTTCTCCATGGAGTAATCCTCCAGCGCACCGCTCAGACAGAAGATGAAGATCAGCACAGCGCCGTCCAGCCAATAGCCAATGCTTGCCGCACCTATAGCCGCAACGACCATAAGAAGATCGACATCGAGATCCTTCTCCTTAACAAGCGTCGTCAGGCCTTCCCAAGCCTTGCGGTACCCGCCGGCGGCATAGGCCAGGACGAACAAAACAATCGACAAGGCCCCTTGCCCGCTCCGCTCCAGACTCCAGGCCAGCCCAATCAGCACCAGACAGGCGCCGGCAATCAGAATTCCGCCGTTCTTGTCCCATACAGCCTTCCATGAGGCACCCTTGGTCTCTTTCTCAAGCATGATTTCGCCCATACCTCTCTACTCCCTTTTCGTTATAATGAGAACTGTTCTCATAAATATATCCCCCCCGGGGGCATACTGTAAATGATTTTCCCGCAGAAAAATTGTGACAAAAAAAAGACCTCTGACAAATTCCAGAGGCGATTCGTGAGCTTGTTAGAGACTAGATGTCTTTCCTGGTGAAAATCCGCAGCGAAATCAGATAAGAGCAGTAGAGCAGGAATAGATAGGCGACGCAGGCGATAGCCAGCAACAGAATATTGTCCGCGGTTCCCGAGTGGACCCATTCGAAGAGCACCGGAAACTGCTTCGCCAGGCTGGACATTGCGGTGAAGCCGAACATGATCAGCATCATGAAGAGCATGTTAACCACCTGCATCCCCTTTTGCCCCAGCCAAAAGTAGAGCGGCAAATACAGTCCGGCAATAATCGGGAAGCCGGCAATGACAAGCGACAATTCTCTCCAGGCAATAGGCTCAGCGGACTGCCCGGTTAGATAAAGAAGCAGTGTGCAGATCAAACTGATGATTACATAAGGGAACAGGCTCAAATATTTAGCCAGCACCAGCTGATGCCGGGGGAGCGGAAGCGTGACCAGCAACCGCTGATTATTGTGCTGTACATCCAGTGTGCAGGCGTTCATCAGCAGCAGAAACTTGCGCACCAGAATGAAGTCCTTGCGGATCAGATAGAAGGAGCTATACATGCGCTTCACTTCCTTTTACAGTAAAATACATGATCTCTTCCAGCGTAGGAGTCTCGCAGATCGCGGCATTCTTGAAGTAGCGTTCGCCCTCCGTCCGGTTGCCGATCAGTCCTTCAAAACCCACTCCACTCTCACGGATGTGCAGAAACAAGCGCCGCACATCCTGGTCGAGCAGCTCCTTTCCGCCTTTGACCAGCAGATACTGCTCCGCAAGCGTCTCCTTCATCTCGTTGAATACAATCCGCCCGTCATTGAGGAAAACAATGTAATCCGCAATCCGGTCCAGATCGGTGGTGTTATGCGTGGAGAATAGAATCGACTTCTTCTCGTCCTGAATGTGCTCGCTGAGCAGCTCAAGCAGCTCCCTGCGGAAGACGGGGTCCAGCCCCGACGTCGGCTCATCCATAATCAGAAGATCCGCACCATGCGACAGGGCAATTGCAAGCGAGAACTTGATTTTCATTCCTTTGGACAAATCCCTGATCTTCTTGCCCGGCGGAAGCTTGAACAGCTCCTGGTATTTCAGGTATGTATTTTCATCCCAGCGGCTGTAGAACGGGGCGATGACCCTTTTCATATCTTTAACCTTAAGATGCTCGTAATAAATATTTTCGTCCGATACATAGCCGATCCGGTCCTTGTCCGCCGCCTGATGCAGCGGGCGGTTCTGCCCAAACAATTGAATTCCGCCCCGGTCCGGATAGACCATGCCCATGATCATTTTGATCAGGCTGGTTTTGCCCGCCCCATTCGGCCCGATCAGCCCTGTAATATACCCTTCATTGATGCCCAGTGTGATATTTCGAAGCTCAAAATGGCTGTAGCTTTTGCATAAGCCTTCCAGCTTAATGACCTCACTCATTCTTTTTCCTCCTCACAGAGCAGCTTCAGCATTTCCGCAAGCTCCTTGTATTCCATGCCCAAAAGCCTGCTCTCGTCGATAATTCCCTTCAGCTTCCCCTCCATAATCCGCAGCCGCTGCTCCCGGATATACTCCTGATCCGCGCCGGATACGAATGACCCCTTGCCGACTATAGAGTTAATCAGCCCCTCACGCTCCAGCTCCTCGTAAGCGCGTTTGGTTGTAATGACACTGATCTGCAGCTCTTTGGCCAGCAGGCGGATCGACGGCAGCGGCGTGCCGGAGAGAAGTTCACCCTGCAGGATCAGCTGGCGTACCTGCCGTGCGATCTGGGCGTAAATCGGTTCACCGGAGGTACTCGATATCAAAATGTTCATGTTGCCATATCAGCACCTTCTCTGTAACTATTGTATTTATTGTATATGTGTAATATATACATTATTTATTTCATTGTCAAGATTCTCCTTTTTCAACGGCGGCTGTAAACAAGAGGTATTCCCGCGCAGCTTTATGGGAAAAGGTAAACTTGAGAGCTTCACCATTCGAGCTTTTAACTGTTCATTGCCAATCTCGATTATATGTAGATGTAAAAGGGGGTTACCCGTTCCAGTGCGCACTAAATGGTTCAAGCTCGGCTATGGAGCATTAATTACCGTCTTTATGTTGCTGCTCATGCCCAAATATTCTTATAATGATCCGGACACGTTCTGGCATATTGAGCTTGGCCGCTACATGATCGCCCGCCGCACTGTGCTGCATCATGCCATCCATACCTTTTACGGCGACAAGCTGCCTTATATTCCGCATGAATTCGGCTTTCAGCTTCTCATCGCTCCCTTATATCAGACATTCGGGTGGCCGGGAATCTACCTGTTGACCGCCGTATGCCTGTTCTGCCTGATTATGGGGCTGCTTCGGCTTGGCCGCGTTTCACGCAAAGAGCTGGGCCTCCAGGAGGGCCATCCGCTGCTGCTGCCTTTTGTGCTGCTGATTACCGGCTGGATTTACTACAACTATTTTAAAGGCCGGCCGCAGATGATCTCCGCCTGGATGATTGTATGGTTCTTCGTCTATTTGCGTGAGTTCCAGCTGAAGACAAGCTTTAAATATGCTGCTGCGATGATCCTGCTCTCCTGTGCTGTAGCCAATATTCACACCGGGGTGTGGCTGGTAATTGCCGTGTTTACAGGCATGGCCGGATTGGAATCACTGCTTGAGAGGAAGCTTACCATACGGCGGGCCGCTGTATTTGTACTGGTCTGGATATCCGGGCTGCTGAATCCGGGCGGACTGAAAAGCCTGCTGTTTATCTTTACCGTGACCCGCAAAAGCTTCAATATGCTGATCAACGAGTGGCAGCCGATCCAGTTCAGCCGGATGGAAAATCTGCCGATTCTGCTGCTGCTGCTGTTTTTTGCCGTAACCCTGCCCTTCTCGCTGCAAAAGAAGCCCTTCCGTTTCTTTCTGATGGCCGGCATTCTCTATCTGGGTGTATCTAACTTCAAGCAGAATTTGTTCATGTGGCTGTTCATCCCTTATTTCGCAGGAGCTTTCTTCGAAGCAGCTCCGATCTTCCGCAGCAGTTCCTTGCGGCTGGGACGGGGCGGGCTGATGCTTGCGCTGGCTGTCGGCTTAGCCTTAAATATAGGCTATAACTTTACCGTTCCGCCGGTAATCAACGCCAGGGCGTATCCTGTGGAAGAAATGAACTATGTTCTGAACCATACGGAGCCAGGCACAAGACCGAAGGTGCTCTCCAGCTACGGCTCATCCGGCTATGTAATGTACCGCGGCGCAGAGGTGCTCTGTGACGGCCGGCAGGACCCTTTTATCACCAAAGACTCTGTAGGTGCGATGGGCTGGACCGCATTCGAGCGTTCCATGTACGCCTTCTCCGAATACCTTCCGGACATTGTGAGCTTTGACCGTCCCGACTATGTTATCGTCAAAAGCGGCAGCTCCGCACGGCACTACCAGGACTGGGTAAAAGCCTTCGGAGCACCGGTCTACAAAGGAACCTACGGCAGTGTATTTTCCTTTTGATGGCAGGCTTCTATCAAGCTGCACGGTGAACAGGCATAATCCGCATGGAATGACGGGTTATGCCTGTTTTTTGCGGATTTGCCTGCATTCATCCGATTAGCCCGGCCGATCTCAAGAAATGTCTTACGATGTCCTGCTGGTAACGTACGCGTACCGCGAAGCTCAGGCTCCAGCAGGTCTCGACGGTAACCGCCCTTGCACCAAGTATCCGTTCAGCTGCCATCCGGGAGGTGCCGGAACGCTCACGCAGGTGGATATTGAAGTGATGTGAGGGCAGCAGGATGGACTGGTTCATCCGTTTGACAATTCGCTTCGCCAAGGAACCGGCCCGGCTGCCCTGACTGATAATCAGCGTCTGCCCCACCCGCCTGCGGTTGATTTGCGACAATCCGTTGGCCTCATGCAGATCCAGATACCAGTTGGGCTTATAGCGCTGCGCCAATGCGAAGACAGAGGCTGCAAGCGGGTGGCCCGCCCGGCTTCCGGCGCTCCGGGGAAACGTTCGGTTGAGGTCAGGAACTCCTCTGCGGCGCTTGCGGTAGGCCTTCTGATTCGCCAGCGGGAGGATAATCAGCCGGCCCCTGCGGAGAAACAGCTCCTCGCGGGCAAACTTCCCGGCCAGCTCTTTGGCCGCGCGGATACTGGCCGGCTCATTGCCATGAATGCCGGAGACGATCATAAATACAGGACCCGGCTCCCGGCTGCTGATGACATAATACGCTGTGGCAAAAGAGGTTCCCGGAGCCAGCATGCTTTTCTCAACTATCACCAAAGCCCACCTCCTTATGACACACCGAACCGGCCTCTAACCGTTTCAGCAATATTCTTCTATATATGTATGCAGCAGCAGCCTTACGGTTTGGACGAAAGGCCAGACAACCCAGGCCGGTTTCAGACAGGTTCATAACGGATGGCCTTCGGCAACGCTAAATCCCCCCACAAAGCCATCCATGCCGCTGACGCGGCACCACAGAGGATGGAAATGGGGGTGGATTTTGTTGCGTTTAATTTCTTGCGGCCTTTAAGCGCTTATCCTCATCCGTAAAGTTATTTCCAGGGTAGTGGGGCCTTGGCTTCGATGATCACTCAGGTACTTTGCCGGGACCCCAAAACATATAAATTATTTTTTCTAGAAAGCCTGATTGCTCAGGCTTTCTTCACTTTCAACAGACGGGCGGTTCAGCCGTTATGTGTACTGCGGCAGCCAACTGCCATGGGCCGTGATCAGTTCGTCGCACATCGCAACAATATCATCCATCGACAGCTCGGCAGCCGTATGCGGATCAAGCAGGGCCGCGTGATAGATATGCTCCTTTTTGCCGGTTATTGCCGCTTCTATGGTCAGCAGCTGAGTGTTGATGTTCGTGCGGTTCAGTGCAGCGCATTGCGGCGGCAGATCACCCACATAGGTTGGGGTCACACCGCTGGCATCCACGAGACAAGGCACTTCTACACAGGCTTCCCGCGGGAGATTGGTGATCAGTCCGGTGTTCATCACGTTGCCGCCGATCTTGAAGGGCACATTGGTTTCGACCGCTTCCAGAATATACGAGGCGTATTCATGCGAGCGTTCATGGTGCAGCGCTTTGTTATTAACCAGTTCCCCGCGCATCTGCTGCCACTTCTCAATTTGCTCCACACAGCGGCGGGGGTATTCGTCCACCGGAATCTGAAAGCGTTCGATTAGCTCCGGGTAGCCGCGTTTAATGAAATAGGGATGATATTCTGCGTTATGCTCAGATGACTCCGTAATGTAGTATCCGAACTTCAGCATCATTTCGAACCTCACCATATCACTATGCGGCTCTTTTTGCTTCTCCGCGGCCCGGCGTTTAATTTCCGGATACAGGTCCTCCCCGTCCTTCGTAACCTCCAGCAGCCAGGCCATGTGGTTAATGCCCGCTATCTTTGCCTGTACACCGCTCTGCTCCAACCCCAGAGATCCCAATAAACCGGGAATACACTGCTGCACGCTGTGGCACAATCCAACAGTCTGCACCCCGCCATACATGTTCATTACATTCGTCAGCACAGCCATCGGGTTGGTATAGTTCAGGAACAGGGCGTCCGGACATACCTCACGGATGTCTGCGGCAAAATCCAGCATGACCGGGATCGTGCGCAGGTTGCGGAAAATGCCGCCAATGCCCGCTGTATCCGCAATCGTCTGCCGCAGGCCATATTTCTTGGGTATTTCAAAATCTGTAATCGTACAGGGATCATACCCGCCCACCTGGATTGCATTGATCACATATTTGGCGCCGCGAAGCGCTTCCTTGCGGTCGGTATAGGTCTTTACAACACAGGTGCTGCCGCTGCTGGCCCTGATATTCTTCAGCATGCTGCCGGAATCCTCCAGCCGCTGCAGATCAATGTCAAACAACGCAAGCTCAAACCCCTGCAAAGCCTCCGTACCCATGCAATCGCCAAGAACATTCTTGGCAAAAACCGTGCTGCCTGCTCCGATAAATGTAACTTTGGACATAAAAATCCCCCCTCCTCATTAGTCGAACTCTTCTATAACCAATATAGATGAGAGCGCCCTCATTGAATATGGAGAAACACAAGTGCTATATGGATTATTGTTGCATTTATAGTCAATCTGTTGTAGCCTGACACTAATATGTCCCAATGCACCCTGTACAACCTTATATTTCAAAACAAAGGTGGCATGTATATGAATCCCGAGCACTACGATTTTACCGCCGGCTTTAACCTGCTTCCAGAGGAGCAGGATCTTGCCGTGCTGTTCAGCGGTGAAGGCAGACCTTATCCCGGCCACAAAATTGGACCTTCCGTCCATGATTATTACCTGATCCATACCGTTCTTAGCGGAGAAGGCAGCTTTCAGAGCAGCACCGTTACCCAGCGTTGCCGGAGCGGCGATACCTTCGTAATCTTTCCGGGCTCGCTCTTCAGCTACCAGGCGGATGCTCATAATCCCTGGCATTATGCCTGGGTAGCGCTGCAAGGCACAGCGGTAACCTCACTGCTCTCCAATATTGGCATTACCAAGGAACGGCCGCTCCTGCAATCCGGGAATACCCTGGAGCTCCACAGCTTGTACGAACGGATCCGTCTATGCTTCCAGCAATCCGCTTATCCGCGTCTGGAGAGTCTGGAGGCCTCCGGATGGACGAGGCTTCTGCTGCACCATTTTGGCCGGGACAACCTGGCGCTCCTGCCAGCCAGGCCCAAAGAAATGCCGGACATCATCGACCGGCAGATTGACCAGGCGATCCGCTGGATTTCGCTGCAGTTCCATCAGCAGATCAGCATTGATCATATGGCCGCCACACTCGGCTACCACCGTGCCCACCTCTCCAAAGTCTTCAAACAAAAAACTGGCCTGTCCCCCAAGCAGTATCTGCTGAAGATGCGGATGGACAAAGCCAAAGGCCTGCTTGGCGGCCCCCTTACCATTGATCAGGTGGCTTCTTCAGTCGGCTTCAATGATGCGCTGTACTTCTCCAGGCAGTTCCGCAAATTCAGCGGCATGTCACCCAGTGAATACCGTTCGGTTCTGCGGCAGGAATAGACTGTGACTGCCGGTCTATGCCCAGCTCCTGTACCGCTACTAAAATATCAAACGAATCCCTTCGCGCCACACTGTCACAGGCTAAGTCTACCGCGCGTTCCCTAAAGGATTATTAATTTATGGATAGTACCGTAATTGACGTTTGGATTACACAGCAAAGATTGATAATGATATAATAAAGATTGAAACGGAGTTGAGGATTCATGGAGCTGCTTAACCCAAGAAATGATTTTCTGTTCAAACGCATATTTGGTAGTGAAGAGAACCGCGATGTACTGCTTGCCTTTCTAAATCGTACGTTTGCTGAAGCTGGGAAGCCATCGCTAAGTGAGATTATTCTTCTGAACCCATACACCGAGAAAGATTCCCCACGAGATAAACAGTCTATACTGGATATTCGGGCCAGAACGACAGAGGGCGAGATCGTCAATGTAGAAATGCAGCTGTTTAATAAATATGACACTGAAAAGAGGACATTATTTTATTGGAGTAAGCAATACTCAGGTCAGTTGCAGGAAGGCCAGTCTTACAGCAAACTTAAAAGATGCGTAACTATTAACATTCTGAACTATGCTTTTCTGCCGAACGATTTGTATCATAGCGTTTTTCATCTGAGGGAAGACCGCACTGCAATAGAGCTGATAGATGACATTGAAATTCACTTTCTGGAGCTTCCTAAGCTGGATGAACAAGCTGTCTCCCTCGAAAAAGGGGGGCTGGTGAATTGGCTGCTGTTCCTGAAGGGGGCAGATCAATCGAAGTGGGAGGTGCTGACGATGAATGAACCTGTATTAAAGAAGGCTATGGATACTTTGGAGTTTTTAAGTCAGAACGAGGAAGCCCGCCGACAGTATGAAGACCGGCAGAAGTATCTGCATGACGAAGCTTCCATGTACGAAGCGGCAGAGATAGCAGCCATACGGGGACGTGCTCAAGGGAAAGCTGAAGGGAAAGCTGAAGGAAAGGCTGAAGGAAAGGCTGAAGGAAAGGCTGAAGGAAAGGCTGAAGGAAAGGCTGAGGCCAAAAATGAAGTGGCAAGAAAGCTGCTTGCTCTAAATGTTGATCTTTCAGTTATAGCTGAAGCTTCAGGCCTTACTGAAGATGAAATCAAGGCATTGAAGCCGTTGAAGTGAAAAAGCTCCACAAAAAGCGAAGCTTTTGATATTTAAAAGCTTCGCTTTTTGTTCAAAGATAAGAATGTATATGTTTCACGCTATAGATTAGCCTTATCTTTCTCGCTGACACGGATACCGTCCTTATAAGGACAGCGAAGCCGTTTCCACTTGATTAATAGACCTGAGTACATGTAACATGAGCACTTTCTATGCGAAACCCATCATCCCAATCAGTACATAGCAAAAAGGAGCATCGGGGGAAATGCTCCTCTTCGCCTTACATCTTCAGTTAGTTGAGGTGACTGTTGGGTTCAAATTGAATCCCAACCTTATATTTATAATTTACCATCCAAATTACATACATGCAAGTAACTTCAATATATTCCACAAAAATCCGATTTAGAAGCCTTATGATAACTATACATTTTCCGCAGGGGACTCTAATTATTCGTTGATCGGATAGCCGGCCTCCCGCAAAATCGAATGGATAACCGCCGTCTTCCCCTTGCAATAGGCATCAATATCATAAAGGAATTGTCCGGCCAGCTTCAGCTTCACTCCCTCATATTCCTGACACGCCTCCGGGTGGGCACGCAGATAGTCGCGCAATGCAATATGCTCCAAATACCCTTTGCCGTCCTTGGGACATACGTACAAATGATACTTCATGAAGCCGTCTTCCTGCTCCCGCCTGAATGCTTCCCTGCCCTCTATTCCCAGGTTGCCTTGATGTTCATAACCATATTGTCCCAACCTGTCAATGATCTCCGGCAAAACCGCATAGCTCTCCATCACGAGATCTATATCGATGATGGGTTTGGCCGACAAGCCCTCAACAGAGGTGCTGCCGACATGTTCAGCGGCGATAATAAGGTCTCCCATGATTTCAAGCAGCCAATCCCGAAGCCTGCCGAATTCAGCTTTCCACACAGGATCATAGGGAACCAATTCAACAACTTTGGTTTTTTCAGCGATGCTCTTCACCTTCCTTTATTATTTCTCTATCCGCACCCGGTATATTCCCCAGATGGTCAGCGCTGCCGCGGCCAGACTTCCTCCGGTCCAGCAGACTCCACTCCAGCCCCAGTGCTCCCAAGCATAGCTGCCCAGCGTGGAACCCGCAGCACCTCCGGCGAAGGAACTGACCATGAACACTGTGTTGATCCGGCTTCGCGCCGCAGGCTCCAGGGCGTAAATCCGCGCCTGGTTGCTGACCTGTGTTCCCTGTACACCCAAATCCAGGACAATGACTCCAGCGATCAGCGCCCAGATCGACAGCCCGGAGAGTCCGAATAAACCGTAGGAGATCAGCGTCAGCAGAATCAGCAGGCCGATAATCCTCTTCGGAGCGATCCTGTCGGCCAGCCTTCCGATAACCGGAGCACCAGCCGCTCCCGCTACACCAATCAGCCCGAATAATCCGGCAATCGCACTGCTGTATCCGTAAGGAGGCCCTTCCAGAAAGAAGGCCAGGGAGGTCCAGAACACACTGAAGGCGCCGAACATGCAGGCGCCGATCAGCGAGGCCTCACGCAATGTGGAATACTTCCGGACCAGCACTCCCATGGATTTGAGCAGATCCGTATAAGAGGCCGAGGTCTCGGGCTTCGTTTCCGGCAGCAGCCGGTAGAGCATGAAGGATAACAGCAGCATCAGAACGGCAGCAATCCAGTACATGGCTCTCCAGCCCCAAAGGTCACCAATAACCCCTGACACTGTGCGGGCCAGCAGGATGCCGAACAAGAGACCGCTCATCACCGTGCCGATGACCTTGCCTCGTTCCTCCGGCAGCGCCAGCTGGGCCGAGAAAGGCACGATAATTTGCGGCACGACTGTGGTGATGCCGACAGCGAAGCTGGCGATGTACATCCACGGCAGACTTTGCGAGGCGGCAAAGCCAACCAGTGACAAGGCTACGGCTACCAGCAGCACAGATATTAATGTCCTCCGCTCACGGATATCCCCCAGAGGGACAAACAACAGCATCCCGAGCGCATAGCCGATTTGTGTGAACATGGAGACATAACCGACCGCATTCGAGGAAACCCCGAACGAACGGCCAATATCAGCCAGCAACGGCTGGTTGTAGTACAGATTCGCCACGGCAAGCCCTGAGGTTGTGGCCAGAAGAAGAATAAGTCCGCGCGGGATTCCGCTTTTAGAAGAGGCTGCAGCGGATATGGCAGGCAGTGACATAGGTTAAGGTTCCTCCGTTCACTTATGCTGTGGCGGCAGCAAAGCTTTATTTTAGGTAAATATATTATAGCAGCATCTGTCAACCGGGAGATTACAGGCTGAACCATGCCCGCTCTGCATACAAGCGGTTCTTTCAATTCCCGGGATAAAATACAACCCGCCTTCTCATACTAAGCTCCAGAGATGGAGGTGAACGTTATGCCCAAAAACAGCGCCGATCCCAAGAACGACCGGGCCAACAACCGTGCAGACAAGAAAAATAATCAGCAGAATCACGATCATCTCACCGAGGTGCCTCAAATGCTGAAAGGCGACAAAGCTGCCGACTATGTCCCAAGCTTAAATGGTGTTACCAAAAATGAGACCTGATTAATGAACAGGCTGCACTAATATCGCCAACTGAGCGAAAGTGCAGCCCATTCTTTGACAAAATCCTATGCATATTCATAGATTTGAAATTAGCGCATCAACGGTTGGAAAATATTATATAATACTCTAGAGCACGGCTGGCAAAAACGAAGCCAATACCTTATGCAGCCCATTTTGTTCGCAAAATATCATTGGAGCAAAAGCTCACAAAACCTTTAAAGGAGCTTATTACATGAGTTATCAACCCCCGCCGTTTGGAAATCAGGAGTACTACAGCCCGCCACCCCCTACAGCCCGGACAAACGGCAAGTCCATTGCCGCCCTCGTGCTGGGAATTCTGTCAGTCATAACTCCCTATATCGGCCTATTGTTCGGAATTATTGCCATTATCCTTTCCGCGATTTCACTTAAAGAGATCCGCAACCGTTACGAGCAAGGCAGAGGAATGGCAATTGCCGGACTGGTCTGCGGAATTGTCGGAACAATTATCTATGCCGTTATTATTGTGCTCATCGTCGTTGCTGTAATTTTCTTCAACGAATATGACGGAGGCTATAATACCTTCAGCAACTTCAACAACATTTAATCATCCGGCAGAGCAGGGCTTATGAACGCAGCAATAACAAGCAGAAACGGCTACGCCGTCCTTGTAAAGGGCGGCGTGTTTCAGCGAGAAATAGAAGGATAATTTAGTGTGCCGAGCATATAAATTCTATATTTTGGAAAAAGGAAGCTGACACCGGTTTCGAGAATCGGCATCCGCTTCCTTTTTTTATTGTACCGGCCGGATATTATTCCGGCGGGGTTCCTTTGCTCATCAGGAGATTGATGTTCTGCTGCTGCCGGTATTCGGTGGGGGTCAACCGGTACCGCTTGCGGAACATCTGCGTGAAATGCTTCATATCCTGATAACCCACCCGTTCGGCGATCTCAGCCAGCTTCAGCTTGGGATTAAGCAGCAGCAGCTTGGCCTGCTCCAGACGCAGCGAGGTCACATATTCCTTGTAGCCCTGCCCTGTCTTTTGCTTGAACAGCTGGCTGAAATACGCCGGATTCAGGAACACGACAGAAGCCATTTTCTCCAATGAGAGGTCTTCATAGAAATGCTCCTTGATGTAATGCAAGGCTACATCTATCGCTTTCTCCCCGCTCCCCTTCATGGGCTCAAGCTCCAGCGCTTGTGAGGCAGACGCTTCTCTCATCCGCTTGACAATCTGCGGGACCGTGCTGAAATCATAGCTGAGGCCAGAGTGAATCATTTGAAAAGGGATTTTTAAATAGTGTGTAAGATGGTCTTTGACCTCATCCTGAAACTGCTGGATACCGGCATCGTCCCGGAGGGTAATGAGTCCCAGCAGGCTATGGCGGTCATAGCTGACGACAAAACCGCGTCCGTGCAGCTCGATCAGTTCAGACAGCACATTCTCGACAATGAAATGCTCCAGCCGTATGCTTCTGTCCCCGGCAGCAAGCTGCACCATAACCATATAGAAATGCTTATAATCTTCAACGAAAGGCTCAATATCCAGATTGCCGATATTAAGGCCGGACGCCAGACGCTGGAAGACTCCTTCCCGCAGAAACCGCAGACTCGTTTTCAGTCTCTCCCCCTGCTTGGAAATGTCGTTGTCCTTTTCAATTTCAGCGGCCAGGTTATTAATAATTTCCAGCAGCTTGTTTTTGCCTATTGGCTTGAGCAGATAATCCCTTGCCCCGAGACGGACCGCTTCCTGGGCATATGAGAATTCACTGTGCGCCGAGATCACCACCCACTTCACATAGGGATAGCGGCGTTTGGAGATCTTCATAAATTCCAGGCCGCTCATCCCGGGCATCAAAATATCGGTCAGCACAATGTGGATTCGCTGCTCTTCCATAATCTTGACCGCTTCTTCCGCCTTGGCCGCCATAAATACCTGATGATCCGGACTGATCTGCCTGATGGTGCGTTTGATGCCTTCGCGGATTACCCGTTCATCATCGGCTACAAGAATATTCACGTAATGATTTCTCCTTCCACCCTAATCGGCAGCACAATGGCAACCTGTGTCCCTTCTCCCGGGAAGCTCTGAATCCGCAGGCCGTATTCCTCTCCGAACATATGCTGCAGGCGGCGGTGCAGATTTTGCAGCCCGATCCCGCCCTTTCCGCCTTCCTTGGGACTGTTCCCGTTCAGCGACTGAAGCAGACGCTCCAGCTGCCCGGCAGACATCCCGTTTCCATTGTCTTCAACGATCAATTTAAGAAAGGAATCCTCTTCGCGTGTGTACACCTTCAGGATCCCTTGGCGGCTGAGGGATTCAAGTCCATGCTTGACGGCATTCTCAATGACAGGCTGGACTGTCATCTTCGGAACGCGGATATTCAGCCAGCGCTCGTCGATATCGGTGACAATCTGCAGTCTTCCCTCCAAGCGGATGGAAATGATCTTCAGATAATGGCCGATCTGCTCCAGCTCCTCGCGCAGCGTAACCTCCGCGGCATCCTCCCACTGGCTGCTGTAGCGGAACATGGATGACAGGGAGAGCACCAGCTCGCCCAATTGCTCATTCCCCTCCTCATCCAGCATCCAGTAGATCATATCCAGCGTATTGTAGAGGAAATGCGGGTTGACCTGAGACTGCAGCGCATGCAGCTCGGCATTTTTTTCGCTGACGGAAGACAGCTTCACCCGTTCGATAAGTTCCTCGATCCGCCGGACCATCCGGTTAAAAGAGGCCACGAGGATATTGATCTCCTGATAGGAGGATACATTGACCATTCCCCGGAAATTCCCGATCTCCACCTGCCTCATCTCGCGGATCAGCTTCTTCAGCGGAGAGGAAATCGTCTGCGACACAATGGAAGCGATTAATGTAGAAACAATGATCAGGATCGAGATGACAATCAGCAGGTATCGCTTCATCTCGTTCAGTTCCACGTTGAGATCCTTGTCCGGAGTAATGCTCATGACCCACCAGCCTGAAAACGAAAGCCTGGAGGCCACAACCAGACGGTTCGCTTCCTGATTGACAATCTTATTCTCGAAATTTTTCAAGGAAGGCAGATTATCCGCTACTGGAGCAGGATCGGTTGCCGAAGTGACAAACCGCCCGTCCTCCGACATGAGATACACCTGGCTGTGCGCGCCCAGCTTGAGATTTTCCAGAGCGTCCAGAACAGGCTGGGGATTCGTCTCGTAGAGGACAATGCCGATTGGCTTGTGCTCATTGAGGTCATAAATTTGCCGGCCAAAAGCAAATACCGGACTGTCCTCCACCTGATCGATCAGCGAACGCTGATACACACCCAGCCAGACCATTTTTCCGGAAGATGCCTGCAGCTGATTATACCAATCCTCATTTTGGTAATCCGGGTCAACCACGTTCATGTAGTTGCCGTAATTATAAATCTTGCCTTTGTCCGTGATGACATGGATTCCCACCAGATCATCCCGTGAATAAAAAATCGAGCCGATAATGTTGGTGATGGTCTGTTCATTGATATAAGCTACCGCCGGCTCATCCGTTGTTTCATTGATCAAGCGAATCATCTCGAAGTTATTGCTGAGTGATTTGGACAGCGCATCATACCCTTTATACAGCAGACTGAACAGTCCGGCCGTCTGGGCGACATTCTTTTCCGACAAATCACTGATCTTCTCATGCAGTTGAACCGTAGTCCTGTTATAGTACAGCAAGCTGACAATAAGCAGAATACTGGACATGCAAAAAAGAAACAGCAAGAACAACCGATGATGGATGGAATGAAAGCCGCTCTTCATAGGACTCTCTCCTTTCAACACCTTGTCCTGCCGTTCCTTATTATAATTCCATCGTAATTTCATTTGCAACGTTGATTAGCCTTTGACCGCTCCTGCCACCATGCCCTTGGTAATCTTGTTGGACAGGAAGAAGTAGATCAGGATCACCGGCAGCGCGCCCATAACCAGGAATGCCCCGATGTTGCCATAATTGACCGAATATTGGCTGACGAAGGTGTATACTCCGAATGGCAGGGTTTTTAATCTCTCGGATGAAATAAAGGTTGCCGCCAAAATGTACTCGTTCCAAATGTTGATAAAGGTCAGAATGCATACAGTCATGACGGGCGGAACCGAAACCGGAAGAATAATACTGCGGAAAATCCGGTATACACTCGCTCCGTCGATGAATGCCGATTCCTCGATTTCATGGGGAATATCCCTCATGAACCCGGAAAGAATAAACACGGCAATCGGCGTAGAGAACGCAATGTAAGGCAGGATCAGCGACAGGTGCGTGTTAAGAATATGGATGTTTTTGAAAATAATCATCAGCGGCAGCAGCGTCGCCTGCATCGGAATCATCATCCCCATCAGGAAGATGGTCATTACGACGTTGGCATACTTCCAGCGGAACCGCGAGATGGCGTAGGCAACCATTGCCGCCAGCACGATAACGCAAATCATCGTAATGGCTGTAACGAACACACTGTTGGACAAATACTTCAAATAGCTCCCTGACGTATAGGCCTCGCTGTAGTTATGCCATTGAAAGGACTTAGGGAAGGAAAAGAAGCTGCCGTCCATAATCTCTTCATTGGTCTTCAGGGAATACAGCACCAGCCAGAGCAGCGGATACAGTTGGGTCACCACAGGAATTGCAAAAAGAAGATACACGATTCCTTTTTTGAATTTTCGCATGATCGCGCACTCCTTTCCTAATTGAATTTTCTCTCGAGTTTATTAAAGATGGTATTGATGAATCCGGTGAAGACCAGGCAGACCACAACCAGGAAAGTGGCAATCGCACTGCCATAGCCATATTTGAAGGACATAAACGAGCTGTTGTACATATGTGTGGAAATTACATCGGTAGCATGTGCCGGACCGCCTCCAGTCATAACCATGACCAGATCGAAGGCCTGCAGGGAGCCGATAAATGCCAGTACAATCGATATTTTGAAGATCGGAACGATCAGCGGAAGTGTAATGTAGCGATCCGCCTTGAAACCATCCGCCCCGTCGATTTTTGCCGCTTCATAAAGCTCATCCGGAATGTTCTGTACGCCTGTATACTGAATCAGCAGATGATAACCGAAGAACTGCCATAGGGATACAAGATAAAGGGCAAACATGGCAATCTTAGGCTCGGTCAGCCAGTTGTGTGTCCAGCTGTCCAGTCCCAGTGAAATCAGAACACCGTTGAGCATGCCGCCCATGGAAGCCGGGTTATAGATTGTCTTCCACAGTTGTCCAATAATTACGACTGACAGAATAACCGGTGTGAAGTAGATCGACACCAGTGTGTTTCCCCTTCTTACATAACGGTTAAGCAGAATGGCCATGCCCAGGCAAAGAGGAATTTCCAGCATGGAAGCTACAGCGTAGAGCAGAGTTCTTCTAACAGACGGCCAAAACACCGGATCATTGAAGAACATATCCTTAAAATTGCCGAATCCGATAAATTGCGCAGAAGAGAGGCCGTCCCACTTCAGCAAGCCAGTATACAATGAAACCAGTATGGGGATGAACACAAGGCACACATACAAGAGCAGACATGGCAATACGAAGACGGCTATTGTGCGTGCTGGCACCTTAAGTACTTTCATCTTTCCCGCCTCCTAAACAAGCAGATTCTTTGTCTATTTACACTCCGGGGCTTCTTTATAAATTCGATGCGAAGAAGCCTTGGTCAGCCGCTTCGCATCGATTAGAGAAACTGTGCTTCAATTAATTACTTATTTATTGGCTTCAAATGCAGTTTGATGTTCCTTGGCTACTGCGGCGGAATCCATTTTTTGCACGAACAGGTTTTGGATGCTGCTCAGGTGAACCTGCGCCGTTGCCGGATTCATCGTGTTATCGAATGCCAGGTCGCCGCCTTTGACTTGGTTGAACAGACCGGCAACCGTGATGGCCAGATCAGAGTAGCCGGCTGCTTTCAGGTCGCCGTCTACTTTTTGTCCCAGACCTACTGCGTTCTTCAGCTCAAATTGCTTTTGCGGATAATTCGAGGCGAAGAAGTTGAGGAAATCTTTGGTTTCCTGCAGGTGCTCGCTGTTCGCGGATACCGCAAACGCGCTGCCCGGTGCAAGCATGAATTCATTTGGATCGCCTTTGCCGTTCACGGTAGGGAATTGGAAGGCTCCAACTTTGCCGGCTACGGAAGAAGCGTCAATGGCTCCTGTTTCCCATGTACCGATTACCCACATCGCTGCTTTGCCGGATTTGAAGATGTTCCCGCCGGCATTGGCATCGATGGAAGTGGCGCCGTCAGGGAATGCGCCGGCGGCAACCAGCTGCTGGAAGGCATCTACCGCTTCAGTAAAGGCAGGATCCTCAAAGGTTTTCTTGCCGTCCACAACATCTTGCAGGAAGCCGGGGCCGCCATTGGTGCGGAGCAGAATGTTCATGAACAGGAAGGAGCCTGTCCAGGAGTCCTTTTCACCGATTGCCAGCGGGGTAATGCCCTTATCTTTGAGGAGCTTTACATCCTGAAGCAATTCATCAAAGGTTGTCGGTATGTTCTCAATTCCAGCCTGAGCGAACAAATCTTTGTTGTAGTACACAACCTCAATGTTGTTGCCGTCCGGTAAAGCGTATACATTGCCGTCAAAGCTGTAGTAATCCAGCAGACCTGCCTGGTAAGTATCCTTCAACCCGTTTTGATCCAGCATGTCGTTGAGCGGAGCGAACAATCCGGCATCCACAAACGGTTTCATTTGTGCGGCCGGATTAACAATCGTGATGTCCGGGACTTCTTTGGAGGCTGCTTGTGTTTTCAGTTTTACTTTTTGCTGGTCGGTGTTCAAAGTATCCAGTTCAATCGTTACGTTAGGATGCTCCTTCTCGTACTGGTCTTTCAGCTCGTGCACCATTTTGTACGAAGGCGTGGAGGGGTCCGGATAGATGTTCTGGAAGGTGATCGTGACCTTCTTGTCACTATTGGTGGTGCCCGCTGCTGCCCCGCTGTTGGTGCTGCCCGGTGCTGCGTTGGATGCCGCGTTGTTCTTGCTGTTGCCGTTCGAATTGCCGCATGCCGCTACGCTTAATGCCATTGCTGCGGTTAGTGCGACGGTGAATGTCGTTTTCATTTTTCTGTTGACCATTAACGATGCCCCCTGTGTTCGTGATAGGTTAATTATCTTCTGCTTAAGCGCTTCCAACAAGGTGGGAACTACAGAAATAAGGTTTGTTTTTTCTAGATATATTACATAATTTCCTGAACAGCAAAAAAAGACCCCGGCATTGGGCAGCGGGAGTCTCAGGGTTTAGTTTTCTTAGTATTCTGTCCTGTTCCACTGCTTCAGCACCTCTACCAGCCCCGGAACATCCAGCCCGTCGAGGGAAAAAGCTTTGCGCAGCAGCTCGTGGGGAATGAATTCGTCGTATTTGCCGAGGTACGGCGCTTCATCGGGACCCAGGAGAGCGATCGGGTTGGAAGCCGCGCCCGCCTCGGCGATGATCTCCTGCTCCAGCGTCTGCGCATCCGCCTTCCCGGCGACCACCATATAATAAGGCTCCATCGGCACGACTGAGCGGAGTCCCAGCGGTCCCTTCAGGTTATTCTTCAGCAGCCGCTCCAGCGTCCGGAATTGCCTGCTGCCCGCCCACGGCAGGATGAACATGGAATCTCCGCCTGCCGGAAGCACGGAATGCGTAAGCAGTCCGCTCTCCCTGGCCAGACGGCGGGCCCGCTCCAATCTTGCCGCCGCGCTCGGCGCCAGGTAAGGGTACAGTGACGTAGCCCCCAGCACTTCACGGATCTTTGCCATAATACGGGTGTGCACATCTCCGCCCGCGCCAAGCCACAAGGTGTCTACCTTGCCTCGCGAGCCTTTGACATATACCGCCTTGTGGCGGTTGTCGACCTCTTCCACCTTCCACAGCCTGCCGGCCAGGGTGAAGCAATACCCCGGAGGCGGCACTGTGGTAATCGAACCGATTTCCTCTGTGCCGTTATATACCACATGCTCCTCATCGTCTTTGAATACCGCATAGAAGCGGAAGTTATTGACGATCTTCTCCCCCGCCAGACCGATGAGCAGGCTGCCTTCCTCCAGGGTCTCGATATGGCCCATGCCGATCATGTATTCCATAAAAGCATCATAATCCGCCGGCTCGATCTGCTGGAAGGACGGCAGGCCCAGCACTGCCGCCTTCAGCTCCTCCGGCTCCGCTTCCCCCATGCTCTTCAGAATGCTCATGGTCTGATGGTACAGCAGCCCCGCCGGAAGCCGGCGCACGACCAGCGGCTCGACCCATTTCTCGCGCACATACAGCTCGATGACCGCGATGGCCCGCAGCAGCGTCCACGGCATCCGCGCGGGGAGCTGGGCTTCCTCGTCCTCCTCCTCCGGCGTGACGAAGATCATCTCCGAGGCGGCATCGCCGCGCCGCCCGGAGCGCCCCAGCCGCTGCACGAAGCTCGCGCAGCTGTACGGCGCACCGAGCTGCAGCACGCGCTCCAGCTCGCCAAGGTCAATGCCCAGCTCCAGCGTCAGCGTGGCCGCTGCCACCGCCGGGCCGGGACCCTGACGGAGCGCAGCCTCCGTCTCTTCACGAAGCATCGCGGAAATGCTTCCGTGATGCACATGGAACACATCGCGCTCGCCGCGCTTGGCAGCGGTTCTCCGCATCTCCAGGATCGCCTCCTCGGCATCCGTACGGCTGTTGGTGAAGATGAGCGCTTTCTTCAGATGCGTATGGTCATAAATGAAGCCATAATACGCCTGGCGCGCCCGCTCCAGCTGCTCGGCCTGCACTTCGTCCCGCGCATCCGGAAAAGAAAAATGCTCCACGCTGAGGCGCAGCTTGCGCCCTCCCTGGGGCGCGGAGACCTCCACGCTCTCGCGGGTGCCCGCGGCCAGCCACTCCGTAACGGAGGCATAATCGCTCAGTGTGGCGGACAGCCCGATCCGGCGCGGGCGGCAGCCGGCCATGCGCGAGATCCGCGCCAGCTGGCTCAGCACCTGAATGCCGCGGTCCGCCCCCATGAAGGCATGCACCTCATCAACTATAATGAAGCGAAGATCGTGGAACAGCGCCGGAATGGCGTTCGGGCGGTTCATCAGCAGACCCTCCAGCGATTCCGGGGTAATCTGCAGCACACCGGAAGGGTTCTGCATCAGCTTCGTTTTGTCTGCCTGCGGCACATCGCCATGCCAATGCCAGACCGGAATATTCCCTTCGCGCAGCAAGTCATTCAGCCGGGTGAACTGGTCATTGATCAGCGCCTTAAGCGGTGCAATATAGAGAATGCCCACGGAGGCGGATGGATCTTCATATAACTGGGTAAGCGCCGGAAAGAAAGCCGCTTCTGTCTTGCCCGAAGCCGTCCCGGAAGCAATCAGCAGATGATTCGGCGTATGAAGCAGCACACGGCAGGCATCCACCTGGGCTTCACGCAGCGTCTCCCAGCGGTTCTTATAGATGAACTCTTTAATAAATGGAGCCAGCCTGTAAAACGGGTTGTCGCTCATAGGTCAAACTCCGCCAGAAATCCATCCAGCTCGTTCGTCTCGGACCCGGCAGGCCTGCCGGGCCGCTCGCCTACGAGCTTCTCGAACGATATTTCCGGATGCTGGTGCAGGGTATGCAGCAGATCCATGAAATCGCGCACAACCTCACGCGGGGTGAGCAGCTCATCCGCACCCAACCGCCCTGCGGCCTCTTCCATGAAATGTACAAGCTGCTCCTGGGTCAGTCTTGCTTCATAGCCATAATGAAGGGCATGAATATCCCGCAGCTTCTGCAGCAGCACCAGGATTTCCTCATGGGACAGCATATCCAGCGCAATAATCGGCCCGGTATAATTGTTCAGCCCCGCCCCGGCATAACGTCCGGCTACCAGCCGCGACCGCAGCGCTTCATAGCTGAACAGCCCGCGGCGGCTGTCTTCGACGAATTGCGGTGTCCCCCCAATGAAGATGCCGAGGCGCTCCGCCTTGCCCTGCATAGTATCGTTGAACATGGTCAGCAGCTTCTCGTAGTTGCTCTGGCGCGAGATGCTGCTTACGATCTTATACAGATTCACACCTTCATCAATGAACAGCAGCAGCCCCTTATAGCCAATGCTGCCTGCGAACTCAGCCCACAGCTTCATATAGTCATACCAGTTGTCATCGTCGATGATAACACCTACGCCAAGCGCCTTCCGCGCCTCGGTACGGGTAGCGAACTCGCCGCGCAGCCAGCGCAGGGAGTCCTGCTTCAGCCCATCATCGGCAAGCTTATGGCCGTTCCAATAAGCCGCCAGTACTTTGGCAAAATCAAATCCGTGTACAAGCCCGCGCATTTCTGAAGCCACCGTATAAATCCTCTGTTCGACCTCTTCACCAAGCTGCGGAGCGTCCGGGCCATAGCCCTTCTCCTGCATTACCGCCTGCTGTAGGGTAACAATCCACTTCTGGAGTATGATCTCCAGCGCTCCGCCATCGGGACGTGTGCGCGTGGAGAGGCGGCTCATCAGCTCACGGTAGGTGGCGAGGCCCTGCCCCCTGGTTCCAACCAGCCTGCGCTCCGGAGACAGGTCGGCATCCGCCACGATAAAGTCCCGGTCCATGGCGTAGTTGCGGATAATCTGCAGCAGGAAGCTTTTGCCGCTGCCGAATTTGCCGGTAATCAGCTTGAAGGCGGCACCGCCTTCTGCAATATTTTCCATATCCCGGAGAATGGCTTCAACCTCGGGTCTGCGGCCAACGGCAATATGCTCCAGACCGATACGCGGCACCACACCCGCAGTCAGTGAGTTCACAAGCGCAGTGGTCATCCGTTTCGGTATTCTAAGTTCACTCATCGATCATTCACCCCACCCAAGTATTGCAGCATCGGCACAAATTCCTCGTTCAGCTGTTCTTCGTCGATCAGCAAATCCCCCAGCAGATCCATGGCAGTCTCGTTGATTCCGTCGAACAGCAGCTCTGCCATCGTTCCACCGGCTGCAGCCAGCTCCTGAACCGCTGCACTTCCTTTGCCTTCGGCAAGAGCTTGGACTACAGCCCGCTCAAGCGGAGTCAGCGCGGCGGCGAATTGCTGCCAGTGCGCCGGAGCGCTGTCAACGGCATGTGCGGCCCCAGCCGCTTTTGAGCCCCCGGCTGCCGGCTCCGAATCCGCCTCAGCCACGGCTGGATCAGCCGCTTGATCTCCATGCCCCGCCTTTGCCGGAATCCGGGTGCGCCCGGCTGAGTCCTCTTCCGCCATCCGCCGTTCCTCAAGCTCCTCAGTCTCTTCAACCGTGAGCAGCGTGCGCACGACTTCGGAATCGCTCTGGAGCTGCTGCAGCTTCCTGTCATCGATGACAACCGCCGGCCCCTTTTCCTTCTGCTCTGCCTTGCGGAATTCGCGCTGCAGGAAACGGGTGACCAGCTCATCCATATCGGCATCAACCTTAACATCCTTCAGTCTGCCCCGGTAGCCCACCAGCGCACGGAGCTTATTTTCCGTCAGCCGGAACAGCCGGGTGATCAGACTGCGCAGCGGGGGCGATTTGCTGATCCGCACTACAGGCACGAGTACGGAATAACCGTACAAAGAGATATCATACACGGCACTGCGGAACAGGTACCGCTCCCGGACCACCGCCGGACCCGGCTGGAACATTCCAATCAGATTCAAGCCATGCTTGCGGGCCACGTAAGCGTCAATCAGCGCAACCACCTGCGGGATATAACGTTCCGCTGCCGCTTGGCCTTCACCTGTATAGAATTTGGATTTGCTTATATCATAATCCGACATCACGGTCAGGACTTCAAAGGACAGCTGCTCCGGCGCAGCAGACAGGCAGCGCATCAGCTCAAGCTCAGCCAGATCACCGGCAAGACCGCGTGAGCGGGCGGCAATGTCCGATAGCGGAATCTCCAAATGATGCACGAACGAGAAATCCGCAATCCACCCTCCAAGATACTGATCCAGCCTTTTGTACTGATCCCGGTAAGCTTCCCACAACAAATTCAGCTGCCGGTATCCCTCCCGGGGCTCGTCCCAGCCCACACCGTTAATCAGCTCGTAGACATGCAAAAAGATATAAGACAGATCCGTCTTCGGATACCTGCCCTGTCTGACTTCATCCCGCCAGAAGAAATACCATCTGCCCTGCGCCCCCGTCATATGCCCATAGGTCGGCCAATAGCTCTTGAACGGAACGAACAGCGCCGCCGGTTCCTTGTGATCCGCAAGCTCTCGTGCCCGCGCCACAAACTGGCTCTCCGTTGTCGTTGCCGGCTCCTGTGTCTCCTCCATGTCCCATAGCTGAAGCTGTACGGCAGCTTCCTTCGGAGCCTTCTTCTTTGGTTTGGCCGTTGGAAGCTTGGGAACCCCGGCCTCTGCCGGATCGCGCGGAGGAATCGGAAGATTCTGCTCTGTGCTCTCCCACACCAGCTCCGTGAAATGCAGCTGCTTCCCGTCTCTGCTCAAGTATCTCACCCCGATTCCGTTCTTACGAAAAAACGGTCCTGTTCACAGAAGTGAAGGAACCGTTTGTGTTCTCCTGGTAATATAAAAAGCTGTCTGCATCTTACTACTAATATTAGCATTCCTGACGGACGAACATCAAGCATGTCATTGAAGATTGGTCCCCTAGCCCACCTCAAGCCCTTTCGTTTCCTTGCCCAGGAAGAGCACGGCCAGAGCGCCGATAATAATCGTCACAAAAAACAGCATGAAGATTGATCCGATCCCGATCTCATTGCCGACCATAACGCCTACCAGCGTAGGTGCGATAATCCCGCCAATCCGGCCAAAGGAAGTCGCAAGGCCTGCCCCCGTTGAGCGAATGGCGGTGGGATAAAGCTCCGGTGTATAGGCATACATGCCGCCCCAAGCGCCAAGATTAAAAAACGACAGGCAGATTCCGGCAGCCATCAGCATGCCCTCGGTGGTTGAATTCCCGAACCAGGCGGCACTGACCGCAGTGAGCAGCAGATAAATGACAAGCACAAATTTGCGGCCGAATTTCTCGATGAAATAAGCGGCCGTGAAGTAGCCCGGGAGCTGTGCCAGCGTCATAATCAGCACATACTCAAAGCTTTTGACGAGACTGAAGCCCTTGATGACCATGACCGTAGGCAGCCACAGAAACATGCCGTAATAGGAAAAGACCACCGTAAACCATAAGATCCAGAGCATAACCGTCGAACGGCGGTATTCCGCGGACCAGACCGTGGCAATACGGCTGCGCAAGGGTACGGGTGCGTTCTTCTTGATCTCCGCAAAGCGGGGAGAATCATCTATGGCCCGCCGCAAGTACAGCGCATAGAGTGCAGGAACCGCGCCGATGGCAAAGGCTACTCTCCAGCCGTAATCCGGAATGACAAAATAAGCGATCAGCGCCGAGAGGATCCAGCCCACCGCCCAGAAGCTTTCCAGCAGCACAACCGCCCGGCCCCTTTCCTTGACAGGCATACTCTCCGAGACCAGAGTCGAGGCTACAGGCAGCTCTCCGCCAAGACCAAAGCCGGCTATAAAGCGCAATACACAGAGCATGGCGTACCCGGCGGCAAAAGCCGATAACCCGCTGGCCAGCGAGAAGATCAGCAATGTCCACAGCAGCACCGATTTGCGGCCAAAACGGTCGGCAAGAATGCCTGCCGCGGCTGCACCCACCGCCATGCCTATCGAGTTAATGCTGGTCAAATATCCGATTTTTTCCGGTCCGAGGCTCCATTCCTTGGCGAGCGCCGCAACCACAAAAGAAATCATTCCCACATCCATCGCGTCAAACATCCAGCTCAGGCCTGCACTGAACAGCAGCTTTCTTTGCTTAGGATTCTGCAGCAGCGACATATTATTCATCCTTTTGCACCTCTTCCCTGACTCCGGCTAATCAACATGGTTTTAATTCCTTGTTCACATACACATTCTATGTTTGCCGTGTTCAAAAATCAAGGAATAACGCTGCATTGCAGTATTGCCGGGCCAATGCCTGAAAATAGCAGGTCTGCACAGAGATGGCGGCAATCATCAGCATATTCCGCACGGCATGCCGCTGGGATTTGGTCAAATGATTCAACCGCAGCATCATATTTCCCAGTGAAACCTTAAGCACCTTGTCCGCCTTCGTGGAATAAGCCTGCTGCGCACTCCGGTCGGCAATGCCCAGGACTGGCGTCACTGGACTGTTTTTAATCTCTTCGAACAGCTCCGCATAGGCGAGATACAGCTGCGCCGGTTCCACCAAATCGTCATCGTCGCGCTCCGGCGCCAGGAAGAGCATCCGGAACAGATGCCGGATACTCTCAAAGTCCAGCGAGGCCTTCAGATCATCGATCATAAATAAAAGCGCGGCCTGGTTGAACGAATATTTTTTGCCCTCCCTGGGCGAGCCCAGATATTCCTTGAAGTCGCGTTTTACCCAGTTCTGCATAGAAGTGGAAGATAATGTAGAATACTCAATCAGGTGGCCCAGTGTGGCGATTTCTCCGAGTGACAGCCCTTTTACGCTGCCGCCTTTGATAAGCTTTTGCAGGATGGGAGGAATCTCCGTGGATAGAAAAGCCGGGAGCGAAGCGCCCCTCTCCGCCTCTTCAGGATGAAATTTGGACCACGCGTCCTGCAGGATATGCAGCGGCTTCCGTTCCACAGCTCCTTTCAGGGACAGCAGCAGCTGGGACATCTCAATCCGGCTGAGTGTAAAAGCTTCCATATATGGCACCCCTTCGCCATTTGATTTTCTCCGGAAAAGTTCGTACAATGAGTTCACATGAACTCATAATATGAGTATAACCTATTTTAACGACGAGAGGGATGGTAAAGATTATATGGGTATAGGACTTAGTTTGACGCTTGTGGCAATTTTGATCGTTTTAACGGCATTTTTTGTAGCGACGGAATTTGCAGTGGTACGGCTGAGAGGCAGCCAGGTAAGCCAAATGGTGCTTGACGGCAAGAAGAATGCCCTGGCGGTGCAGCGGGTTGCTGCCAACCTTGACGGCTATCTGTCCGCCTGCCAGCTCGGGATCACAATTACAGCACTGGGGATCGGGGCGTTGGCAGAGCCTGCGTTTGAGCAGCTTCTGATGCCGTTATTCGATCTGGCGGATATCAGCCACAGTGTCAGTGAGCCCATTGCATTTGCTCTGGCATTCATTATTGCCACATTCCTGCATGTCGTAGTCGGCGAGCTTGCTCCAAAGACAGCCGCTATCAATATTCCGGAAAAAATCGGTCAAATTACCTCACCGCTGATTATTTGGTTCTACAAAATTTTATACCCTCTGATATGGCTGATGAACGGTTCCGCCAACCTGCTGGTCAGCTTGTTCGGGATGAAGCCCGCGAGCGAGCATGGCGATGCGCATAGCGAAGACGAGATTCGTCTGATCCTCTCCGAGAGCTATGAGAGCGGCAAAATCAACAAAGCTGAATATGGATATGTGAACCGTATCTTTACCTTCGATGAAATGCTGGCCAAAGAGATTATGGTGCCGCGGACGGACATGGTTTGCCTCTTCACCAACCATACTTTGAAAGAGAATTTTGAAATCATCCGCAAGGAGCAGTACACCCGCTTCCCTGTGGCTGACGGCAGTAAAGACAATATCATCGGGATGATCAACACCAAACAGCTCTACCTGCAGTACGACAACAATCCGGATTTTGATTTCAAAAGCCTGATTCTGCCGATCCTGACTGTTTCTGAGGTCACTCCGGTCAAAACACTGCTGACCCGTATGCAGAAAGAGCGTGTGCATATCGCCCTGCTGCTGGATGAATATGGCGGAACCTCCGGCCTGATTACCATCGAGGACATCCTTGAAGAGATTGTCGGGGAAATCCGGGATGAATTCGATGGGGACGAACGCCGCAATATCGAAAAACTGAGCGATTTCCATTATTTATTTGACGGCAATGTCTCTGTCCTGGAGATTAAGGAGCTGACGGGTCTCGATCTGCACGACGATGAGGTGACCACGATCGGAGGATGGCTGTACAGCCATCTGGAAGAGCCTGCGGTGGGCAAAAGTATCACTCAAGAGCATGTGACGCTGACTGTCCTGGAAATGAACCGTCACCGCATCCGCAAGGTGGAGATTGAAATAGCCCAGCCGGGAACTGAAGATCCGGCCCCGGAGCCGCAATAATTATACGTCCATGAATATTGCCAAACGGCGCTCCCATTGCGGAGCGCCGTTTGGCTTTTACAGATTTATTAATTCCATAAATAATTAATGAAGTTAATTATAATTCGGTTTCTTTTCGGCAGACCATCAATACATTCCCGTCCGGGTCCTTGAAGTTGAACCAGTGATCATGCTCAATGTCGGTCAGCAGCTCTGCTCCCGATTCTTTGACAAAATCATAGGCGGCGCCAATATCCTCAGTGTTCAGTTGGAAAGAAGGAACCTTCAGCACAGCCTCGACTGTGAAAATCCTGCTGTCCAGCACAATGCCCGGGCCTTGCATAGGAATAACGTAAAGATGTCCAAACAGCACTTCGCCGTCCTGGGGAAGTCCCAGCAAGCTGCAATACCAATTTTTCGACCTTTCAATATCACTCACCGGAATGAAAACAGCACCAATCTGATTCAGAATCGGACTTGTCACAGCCAGTATGCCTCCTCTATGAAACTCCAAAATAATTGAACCACTTAACCATTTCGATAAAATATGTCATTTCCCTGCCCCTTTAGTGGACGGATATGAAGATATGGTATAATCTTGTCAGATTATCTTCAGACGTCAGGAGAATGAAATTTGGCTATCGTACCCTTCGGGCAGCAAAGACTGACACCGCCCAAAATATTGTCGCTTGGATTTATACTGCTGATCGCCGCAGGAGCACTCCTGCTATGCCTGCCTGCGGCATCCACCGGGGAGAGAATTTCCTTCATTGACGCTTTGTTCATGGCGACTTCAGCAACCTGTGTTACAGGTCTTGCCGTGATTGACACCGGGACGCAGCTCACCGTATTCGGACAAATCGTGCTGCTGGTACTGTTCCAGTTCGGAGGCCTGGGATTCGTAACCATGGCAACCTTGATTACACTGGTGCTTAACAAACGGATCTCACTGAAGGAACGGCTGCTGCTGCAGGAGTCCATGAACCAGAATTCAATGCAGGGGATTGTCCGGCTGATTCAGCGGGTGCTGCTCTATTCACTGGTCATCCAGCTCAGCGGAGCCATACTTCTCGCGGCCAGATTTACACTGGATATGCCATTTGGCAAAGCGATGTATTATGGTTTGTTCCATAGCATCTCAATCTTTAATAATGCAGGTTTTGATCTTTTTGGAGATATCCACGGCCCCTTCAGCGGCCTTACACGGTATGCCGAAGATCCCATTGTGAATATCACCTCCATGCTGCTTATATTTCTGGGCGGGATCGGTTTTATCGTCCTGTCCGATGTGATTGACTATCCCAAGCGCAAACGGCTGACCCTGCATTCCAAAGTCGTGCTTTCGACATCGGCTGTCCTGATTCTGGGCGGGGCAGCGGTCTTTTTCTGGCTGGAGCTGAATTCCACTCTGAAGCCGCTGCATGCCGGCGGCAAAATCATGGCTTCCTTCCTGCAGGCAATTACTCCGCGCTCCGGCGGTGTTACGACCATCGAGATTCCGCTGCTGCGCGAATCCACCCAGTTCCTGATGATCCTGCTCATGTTCATCGGCGCGGCCCCCGGTTCTACCGGCGGGGGAATCAAAATCACCACCTTCGCGATTCTGGCCAGTACAGCTTACGCCAAGATCCGGGGCAGAGAGGACATCGTCATGTTCCGCCACCGGATTTCCAAAGAAAATGTATACAGGGCAATCACCATGACCCTGCTCTCACTCATGCTCGTTGTCTCTGCCACGATGCTGCTGTCTGTGACCGAAAGCGCCGACTTCCTGACCGTGCTCTTTGAAGCCGTCTCCGCCTTCGGCACCTCAGGCATCACCATGGGGCTCACACCTGAGCTTACAACGATGGGCAAGGCACTTGTGATTATCCTGATGTTCGTCGGGCGGATAGGTCCGCTGACGCTGGCTTATGCGCTCAAGCCCAAGAACAGCAAGGAGCTTTACCGCTACCCCGAAGGCAATATCACAATCGGGTAGAAACAAATGCGACCCTTTTCGGCAATTATGCCGACAGCGGTCGCGTTTGTTTTACTCTTCCTCAGCCTCCTCCGGAAGCTCCTGGGTATCCAGTGCCGCATCCAGCAGCAGATTATAGACATCATCATCATTTTCAAGCAAGGCATCGGTTTCCAGGAACTGCTCCTCGCTTCCCGGCTCGGCGGCAAAGCTCAGGCTGTAATCCCATTCAGTGCCGCGTTTGCTGAAGAATGTGATTTCATAGGGGGAGCCGTGATTTTCAAGTGTGAAGACCGTTCTCCCGATGTAGCTTCTATCTTCTTCGCGTTTCATTTCTGCCCTTATAATTTCCACGTTCATGCTCTTTCCTTCCTTCTTCCATCTCATCCTGACTACGATTTAGTATATCATGATATGGGCGCAATTCCTTCCCCCTCTACACTGATTGACTTTTTTCATCCGGCGGTTAATAATTTAATACTATATGAACTTGAAAATGGAGAAGAACACTCTCAAGCTCCGTTCTATAAAAGACTAAATTATCAGTAAATGGAGGAAATCGCAATGACCAAACTGGAAGCCCAGCTTAGTAAATATGCGGATTTGGCGGTTCAAATTGGTGTTAACATTCAGCCTGGACAAATCCTGGTCGTGAGCGCGCCAGTCTCGGCAGCGGAATTCGTACGTCTCATTACAGCCAAGGCCTATGCCATCGGCGCAAGCCAGGTCAAGGTCAACTGGAGCGACGAGTTCATTACACGCCAGCAATTCGAGCACGCCGCACCGGAAGTATTCACAAAGGCGCCTACCTGGTTCGCCGGAGAGCTGACCGAGTTCGCCGAGAATGGCGCAGCCTTTCTCCATGTCATCGCCGAGGACCCGGATGCGCTCAAAGGCATTGATCCCGAGCGGATTGCGAACTTCCAGAAAACCCGCGGAGCCGCTCTGACCAAATACCGCGAGTATCAAATGTCCGACAAGGTCAGCTGGAGCATTGTGGCTATTCCTTCACAGGCATGGGCGGATAAAGTATTCCCGGACGTTCCGGCGGAAGAGCGCGTAGATAAGCTCTGGGAAGCGATTTTCCACACAGTGCGTCTGGACCGTGGAGACCCGGTAGCGGCCTGGCAGGAGCATTTGGATACCCTTGAACAAAAAGCCGATGTCCTGAACGCCAAAAAATATAAAAGTCTTCATTACATAGCACCGGGCACAGACCTTACCATCGAGCTGCCCGCAGGCCATCTGTGGGCACAGGGAGACAGCATCAATGCCCAGGGTCATTCTTTTGTCGCCAACATGCCAACGGAAGAAGTATTCACTGCTCCGCTCAAGACCGGTGTCAACGGGACCGTCCGGAGCACGAAGCCGCTCAGCTATGGAGGCAATATAATCGATAACTTCTCGATTACCTTTGAGCAGGGCCGGATCATCAGCGTCCATGCCGAGCAAGGCCAGGAAGCGCTTGAATATCTTATTGGACTGGATGAAGGGGCAAAATATCTCGGCGAGGTTGCGCTTGTTCCGCATAAATCACCAATCTCCGAATCGGGTATCCTGTATTTCAATACTCTGTTCGATGAGAATGCCTCCAATCATCTGGCTATTGGCACAGCCTATGCCTTCTGTCTTGAAGGCGGCAAGGATATGAGCAAGGAGGAGCTGATTGCCCGCGGCCTGAACACAAGTGTTGCCCACGTCGATTTTATGATCGGCTCACCGGAGATGGATATTTACGGCATTGCCAACGACGGTACACGTGAGCCAGTATTTCTGAAGGGGAACTGGGCGTTTTAAAGCAGAACAGGAGATATTGAAAGGAGTGTAACCGATGCTGAGTTATGAGCAAAAGCTGGAGAATTACGCATTGCTGACAGTAAAAATAGGAATTAACATTCAGCCTGGGCAGACGCTGGTGGTCAACGCAGACATTTCTTGTGCAGAGCTGGTGCGGCTGGTTGTCCGTCAAGCCTATGAAGCGGGTGCCAAACTGGTCAAAGTCAATTATACCGATGAGCTCGTCACACGGGCACGCTATGAATTGGCGCCGTCCGAAAGCTTCCTGGAACCGCCGAAATGGCAAGCGGATGAGCTGGAGGATCTGGCCCGGAACGGAGCGGCGTTCCTTTCCATTGTTTCAGCAAATCCGGATCTGCTGAAAGGAATAGATCCCCTGCGTATTGCCGACAATCAGCGGACCGCCGGCAAGGCTATGGCATCTTACCGTGAACTGCTGATGGGCAACCATGCCAGCTGGAGCATTGTGGCTTACCCTTCCCCTGTCTGGGCGGCCAAGGTATTCCCGGACGCCCCGCCTGAGCAGCAGGTTGGCCTGCTGTGGGATGCCATCTTCAAGGCGGTCAGAGCAGACCAGGAGCATCCGGTTGAAGCCTGGCGCCTGCATCTGGGGGGGTTGAAGCAGCGCTGTGATGCTCTCAATGCCAAAAAATACCGCAAGCTCCACTATACCGCGCCTGGTACAGATCTCACGGTTGAGCTGCCTGAAGGCCACATTTGGTGCCAGGCGGGCGCCGTGAACGGACGCGGAGTGCCTTTTCTGGCTAATATTCCGACAGAAGAGGTGTTTACCGCACCGCTTAAAACCGGAGCGAACGGCAAGGTCAGCAGCACGAAGCCGCTCAGCTACAGCGGCAAAATCATAGACCGGTTCAGCCTTACACTGGAAAACGGGAAAGTTACAGACTATACAGCCGAGGCAGGACAGGAAGCGCTCTCGTCGCTGCTGGCGATGGATGAAGGCTCCGCTTATTTTGGCGAAGTTGCCCTTGTGCCCTACCATTCTCCCATCTCGGAAAGCGGCATACTGTATTACACTACCCTCTTCGATGAAAATGCCTCCTGCCACCTGGCTCTGGGAGCAGCATACGCTTTTACCTTGCAGCAAGGCACTTCGATGACCAAGGAAGAGCTTGCAGCACGCGGGATGAACCAGAGCCTGACACATGTGGATTTCATGATGGGATCACCGGAAATGAATATCGACGGAATCACGGATGACGGCCTTGCCGAACCTATTTTCCGCAACGGAGACTGGGCTTGATTGTAATCTCTTGAAGTCTTGACAAATCTTATGCGTATGCAAAGCACCCTGCAGATTCTCTTGCAAAAGAGGCTGCAGGGTGTTTTTTTGGACTGCTTCACTATATTCAACCTAGTAAAAAACCCAATTTTGAAGTTTTGTTCAAATATAATTCACAATATTGTTGAATTTAATTCACAAATATGTCACAATACAATTAAGGATTCTATTTCCAAGGAGGTTATCCCGATGAAGGAATCATTGACCCACGATATGGACCCTGTGGAGCCGGAACGTACAGAAGCGAAAGCCCCTACCGACTCAAGCATTGTTGCTTCCAATGCGATTAAGTATACGGCTTATATCATGCTGCTGTTTGGTTTTCTGTATTTTCTGATTGCATACCTGGCCCCCATGCTGTGAAGAGGCTGCCCTATCATATATATTTTATAGAAAGCGCTTACGGCTGATCTCCTGAGCTTGAACCCATTTTGTCGATACCGGCAATGAACGTGCTGATCAGCCGGGTCAAGCTGATGTCCGTCTCCAGCGGCATCCCGAAGGCCCTCTTGTTCTCCAGGGCAGCGAATCCGTGCAGCAGGCTGCGCAGCCCCCGGACGGCATGCAGCTCGCCCTCTGCACCCAGCCCATAGCCGGACAGCACTTCAATAATCAAAGACAGCACCCGGCCGCTTATCTTCTCCAGTTCCAAATTCCCTGCCTCCGGCGCCCGCAGCGTAGTTTCATACAGTCCGGGGTGTTCCCTGGCAAAATCAATGTAAGCCTGTCCCATGGCGTGAACAGCTTCATCTCTCTTGAGTCCCTCCGAAGCGTCAGACATTGCCGTATGCAGCAATTCCAGGCCGTGAACGGCAAGCAATGAGCGCAGCCCCTGAAGACCGTTAATGTAATTATACAACGACGGGGAACGCACACCCAGCTTGGCTGCGAGCGCAGCCAGGGTTACCGCCTCTATTCCCTGCTCATCAGCAATTTCCACAGCTGCCAACACTAAGGCATGTGTATCCAATCCGGCTCTTGGAGACATTCAGCTCCCTACTTTCTTCAGCAGTGCTTCTGCTTGGTGAATTGCATATTTCATTTGTTCGCCGGGAGCCTTCAGCAGATTGCCGTGTCCTGCCGCAAGCAGCTTGGGCGAAACCCGGATCAGCTTGAGCGCGCTCTCCAGTGCCCGCGTTTTATTCCATGTTGCCATAGCGGGAAAGGGAAATAAGGGTATGACTGTCCCCGATACAGCAGTTCCGCGGAAGGTCTGAAAAGCATCTCCGACAACAAGCGCTCCGGTACGCACATCAAGAAAGGACATCGAACCCGGCGTATGGCCGGGAGTCGCGATGGCTGTTAAAGAGCCGATAGCATCGCCTTCCCGCACCAGGATATCCGGCACCGTAGCAATCCTGGCCGGAACACTGCCCTTAATCGGCGTTTGCGGCTCGTCAGCCCTCAAGGAACGGTCTCCCCTAAGTAAGGCGGAATCCCGTTCGGAAATATACACCCTAGCTGCCGGAAGCCGCTTCTTCAGTTCATCCAGTGCTCCAACATGATCGCCGTGGGCATGTGTCAGCACAATGCGGTTAACCGGTTTATTCAACTTTGCCGCCGTATCTAAAAATTCCTTGCACGCTGAATGGCAGAGCAGCATCTATCAACGTCAATCCATCCGCTTCTTCAACCAGGTAGCAATTAACGGGAAATAATCTGGGCATCCAGGTGAGCTGCAGCAAATGGCCTTCCCGAGTCAATCTCATGCGACCCCCTCCAAAACTAATGATATTAGTTATAATATAAACTAATATAATTAGTTTATCAAGTGCGGAATTCAAAATCTTGCGGCAGGACGGCGCCATACAATTGGCCCATGATATTTAGAAACTGTTTGCCTGCCGGCGTCAATTCAGTAAAGGAATTTGCGACAAGTCCGATATCCCGGGTGATTCGAGGCACAATTTCTTTGATCATCAAATGATGCGTAACAGAAGAAAGCGAGAAACGGGATATAATGCCGATCCCCAGATGTTTTTGAACCATATGAATTAAGGTTTCGGCTGTTTGGACAGTCAGATTCTCATGAAAGGGTATGCCCTTTTCTTCCAATGTGTTTAAAACAACTGCTTCATGCCCGCCTTTGCAAAATATAAGCTCATTCCTGTAATCTTCCAGGCTTACCTCCCTCTCTAATTGTAAAGGATGATTCTCCGGCAAAATGGCTGCCATACTGTCATGCGCCACGATTTTAAAATCGAAAGGCTCAAAAGGAGACGCAACAATCCCGATTTCCACCGACCGGTCGTCAACCCACTGCTTAATTTGATTGGAGGTTCCTTCCATCAGTTCAATCGTAACCTGCGGATATTGGGTACGGAATAAACCAATCGCATCCGGCAACAAGTTCGCCGAGGCTGCCGGGAATGATCCGATTCTCACCTTACCGCGCAAGAGCTTGTTCTCCTGACAGGCGAGCTGGAGCATTTTGCTTTCAAGCTCCTTCATTTCCCTTGCCAGAATCAGCATTTCTTGTCCCACATCGGTAAGTGCCAGGCCATTCTGCTTGTCCCGAATAAACAGCTTGATCTGTAAAAAGCTCTCCAGGTTTTTCAAGGCCTTACTGACTGCAGGCTGAGAAATAAACAGCGCTTTGGCAGCCTCCGTTACATTCATCTTTTCCGCGACCTTAATAAATACTTCGAGTTGATTGATGTTCATATGCTTGACCACATCATAACCATTTGGTTATTCCTATCATGAATTATTTGTATTTCAGTTATATTGAAACATATTCTATGATAGAAGACAACTCAGCGATAGGTGAAGAAAGGAGCTGTCACGGCTATGGATAAGACTCAAACCACGCGTACAACTCTCATAAAGAAACGCATTTCCTCCAAGCGTGTATGGCTTACTGCCTGGATGATTACTGCCGTCTTTATCCTTTCCAATTCGGCAACCCCGCTTTATGTATATTGGCAGCAGGAAATCAACTTCTCCAACAGCACGCTCACATTAATATTTGCTTCCTATATTGCCGGGCTGCTCCTTACGCTTCTGTTTGCGGGTCAACTGTCCGACCGTTATGGACGCAAGCCGGTTTTATTTCCGGGAATCACAGCGGCTATTATGGCTTGTGTGCTGTTTGCAAATGCACATTCCGTCCTTGCCCTTCTGGCAGCCCGTTTCCTATCTGGGATTGCTGTCGGTGTCATTGTTTCAGCCGGTATGGCCTCTGTTGCCGATGTGGGCGGAACGAAGCTGAAGCAAACGGCCTCCCTTGCAGCATCGGTGTCCATGGTACTCGGTGCAGGCCTCGGTCCGCTGCTCTCAGGCATTCTGACCAGCGTTTTGTTACGTCCTGTCGTCCCTCTGTTCTTGATTCAGGCTGTATTCTTGATCAGCGCATGTTTTGTTGTATGGACACTGCCCCAAAGAAACACAGATTTGCATGATCAGAATAAATGGAATCTGCATTGGCCCGGCGTCCCTTCAGCCAATCGTCTGCATCTTGCTCTAGGCATTGCCGCTTTTGCACCGGGCATTACTGCAACATCTTTTGTATTGTCCCTTGGGCCTTCCCTGCTCTCAAAACTTCTTCATGTAACTAGCCCATTGGTAGCAGGCACTACAGCCTGTGTCATGTTCCTGACAGCCACAGGAATTCAATTTGTCCTGAACAAGCTGCCTGTCCGTACGATTTTCATCGTCAGTATGACTGCCACTATTCTATCCATGGCAGGTCTTGTTGCAGCTGTTGCCCTCTCGTCGGCAATGTGTTTCTTCATGGCGGCCATTTTTGCAGGTATGGGTCAAGGACTTGGCCAATTAGGCGGATTGACGCTCATCGGCGTTCATGTCCCTGAGCATCGCAGAGCGGAGGCGAATGCTGTTTTAAATTTGGGAGGATATATTCCGGCTGCCTTATTGCCTGTATGTACCGGCTTTCTTATTGATAGTAAAGGGCTTGTCAGCGGAACTACCGGTTTTGCTTTCATTTTAACTGTACTGGTTATTAGTGCGTTCTTTTTCGTGTTACGCCAGGCCGTGTAGGATGTCCAAACGTTTCACCAGGTTAAAGCGTGTTCAGAATCAAGCAGAAACGGCTTCGCCGTCCTGATAAGGACGGTATCCGTTTCAGCGAGAAAGAGAAGGCTAATGTATAGCGTGAAACATATAAATTCTTATCTTTAAAAAAAACAGGTATAGCCTCCTCTCAATCGAGGGGCTGTACCTGTTCCGGAGCAATAATTACTCAACCGAAGCGGCCCATAATATATTCCTGGGTCATCTGATTGTCAGGATTGCTGAAAACCTTCTCCGTCTTATCATATTCAACAAGCGACCCGAGGTAAAAATAAGCGGTATAGTCGGAGATTCGCGCTGCCTGCTGCATGTTATGGGTAACAATAACGATCCGCAGCTCTTCCTTCAGCTCCTTGATCAGTTCCTCTACTTTACCCGTTGAGACCGGGTCCAGCGCCGAAGCCGGTTCATCCAGCAGCAATATCTGCGGATTGACCGATAAAGCACGGGCAATGCAAAGACGCTGCTGCTGTCCGCCGGACAAGGCCAATGCCGAATCCTTCAGGCGGTCCTTGACTTCATCCCACAGGGCGGCGCGCCGCAGGCTGCTCTCCACAATTTCATCCAGCGCCTTTTTGCCTTTGATGCCATGATATTTCGGGCCAAACGCAATATTCTCGTAAATGGATTTATAGAACGGGTTTGGCTTCTGCCAGACCATGCCGATTTTTTGACGAAGCTTGATGACATCCGTGCCGGGTGCATTGATATCCACGCCGTCGATCCAGATGCTTCCCTTCGTTGTCGATCCGGAGATCTCATCATTCATCCGATTCAGCGAACGGAGAAAGGTCGATTTGCCGCAGCCCGAAGGGCCGATAAGCGCTGTAACTGTATTCCGGGCAAAGGGAAGGCTAATCCCCTTCACTGCCTCATATGTGCCGTAAAATATACTCAAATCCTCGGTCTGGAAGGACTCGCGCACCACTGGTTCCGCTATACCCATCTCATATTCCTCCTATTGATCCATCTATGCTTGCTGTCAGCTCATTCTTTTGGAAGCCGTAAGCTTGCGGTAAATCATCCGTCCGAAGTAGCGCGCCGCCAAATTGAAGATCAGCACTGTAAGGACGAGTACAGCCGAAGCACCTGCTGCAATCTGAGCCGCATCCGGTGCCAGGCCTTCACTGTTGATCTTCCAGATGTGCACAGCCAGCGTTTCTGCCGGACGGAAAGGATTCAGCGGTGAAGTCGGGCTGGACGGATTCCAGTTGCTGAAATCCAGTCGCGGGCTGCTCATGCCCGCCGTGAACATCAGCGCGGCCGCTTCCCCGAAGACACGGCCCGCTGACAGGATGGTTCCGGTAATAATGGTCGGCAATGCAACCGGAAGCAGAACATTGGTGACAATCTTCCACTTGGATAACCCAAGGGCAAACCCTGCCTCCTTCTGCTGGTTCGGCACTGTGCGGAAGGCCTGCTCCGTTATCCGCACCATCAGCGGCAGATTGAAGAAGGTCAGCGCCAATGCGCCGGAAACCAGGGAGAAGCCAAGATTAAAGGTGTTGACTATGAGCAGGAGACCGAACAAGCCGACAACGATCGAAGGAAAAGAAGACAATACCTCCACGATCAGACGGATGAAGTTGGTCAGCTTGCCGGGGCGGGCATATTCCGCCATGAAGATTCCGGCACCGAGGCCAAGCGGCACTGTAATGATAAGTGTCAGCACCAGCAGATAGATGGAGTTGAACAGCTGAGGCCCGACACCTCCGCCCGTACGGATCTTTTGCGGTGCCGAAGTTAAGAAATCCCAGCTGACGTGGTTCAGGCCGCGGATCAGAATGTATCCAAGCAATCCCACCAGGATGGCTACAATCAGTAATGCGAAAAAAACAATCAGTGCTGTGGCGATTTTGTCTGCGGTTCTTGGCTTCAAATTTTATTTCTCCCTTCAAGCATTCTTACGAGGAGGACAAAGACAAATGTCATCAGCATAAGAACCAGCGCCATGCTCCACAGCGCGTTATTTTGCGGTGAGCCCATCGTTGTATTGCCCATGCTCAGTGTAATTACACTGGTCAGGGTCGAAGCGGATTCAAAGAGCGACCGCGGGACGAAAGGCGCATTCCCGATAACCATTTGCACAGCAAGGGCCTCGCCGAATGCGCGGGCCATCCCCAGCACCACCCCTGTCATAATTGCCGGGAATGTAGTCGGGAGAATCACCCGGGCAATTGTCTGCCACCGGGTGGCACCGAGCGCAAAGGAGGATTCTTTCTGGCTTTGCGGCAATGAAGCCAGCGCGTCTGCAGCCACGCTTGTAATCGTCGGCAGGATCATGACCGACAGGACAAGCGCGCCTGCAGCAACCCCGATACCCTGACCAGGGAACGTGTTGCGCAGAAAAGGAACAATGACGCTCAGGCCCACAAAGCCGTATACGACCGATGGAATACCTGACAACAGCTCAATGACCGGCTGCAGCAGCTTTTTGCCCCAGCCCGGAACAATCTCTGTCATGAACAGTGCGGCGCACAGGCTGAGCGGACTTGCAATCAATGCGGCAAGCAGCGTAACCAGGAATGAACCGGCGATAAACGGGAATGCTCCATAGGACGGTGAATCTGCTTCCGGCGACCATTTGGTGCCGAACAGGAAATCCGACACTTTTACATCTCCGCTGATGAAGGTGGAAATACCCTTGGACGCTACAAAATACACCATCGATATAATGATGACTATCAATAGCAGTACACAAAAGGACATATAAGCCCGTCCTATAAAATCTTCTATATGATGTTTTTCGATCTTTGTTTTTTTCGGTTTTGCCCTCAAGATGCTCCCTCTTTCTAAAGTGAAAAGAGAGGCAGAAGAAATCCGCCTCTTAATCACATGAAGTTCTAATGGATGATATCCTTAAATTTCGGGAAGGAATTACTTAGGCGTTACTGTACCGGCCACATCGCGGGAAACCTGCATTTGCGAAGCCGGAATGTACCCCAGTTCCACTACATCGCCTGTTTGCACTTCATCAGTCAAGATGTAGTCGAGGAATGCTTGTAAAGCACCGGTTGGTTCGCCGTTAGTGTACATGTGCTCGTAAGCCCATACCGGATAATTACCGGAGATTACGTTGTCTACGGATGGCTCAACGCCTTCATAGTTCAACGTTTTAACTGTGTCATCCAGGTAGGACAGAGCCAGATAACCAATCGCTCCCGGTGTTTCGCCAATCATTTTCTTAACCGTACCGGAGGAATCTTCCTGGATCGAGCCCTGCAGGTCTTCTGTTTTGGTTTCAAGCGCGAAGCTTTCAAAGGTAGCACGTGTACCGGAGCTGCTTGGACGGTTGATGATCTGGATCTTTTGGTCTGCACCGCCTACTTCGCTCCAGTTCGTTATTTTGCCGGTGAAGATGTCAACAAGCTGTTGCTTGGTCAATGTATCCACGCCTGCATCCGGATGAGCAACTGCTGCAATCGCTACAACCGCCACCTGATGGTCTACGAGCGCTTCTGCTTTTGCTGCATCGGCATCCTTCAGCTTTTCTTCTGCAAATACATCGGAGTTGCCGATATCCACTTGCTTCTCAGCAACCTGGGTAAGGCCGGTGCCGCTTCCGCCGCCCTGAACCTGAATGTCCACGCCAGGGTTCGCTTCCATGAACTTCTCAGCCGCCTGCTCAACCAGCGGCTGCAGCGCCGTAGAGCCTGATGCCAGAATAGATCCGCTTAAATCTGCGCCGCTGCTTGTTTCTGTAGGTGCATTTGTGGCAGCTGCATTATTTCCCCCGTTATTGGTTGCTGCATTGTTTCCACCGTTGTTGTTGCCGCATGCCGAAAGTGCTACTACACTTGTTAATGCCAGAGCCATGACCCACGTTTTTCTAAATTGCATTTTTTTGTCTCCTCCTGAGTGTTTTGTATAGCGTCCGCCTCTTCGCGTAATCCGCGAGCGCATCTGCTATGTTTTGTGAGTGTCTGCTGCATATTATCTTCTTCGTACAAAACTCACTTTGGAAGCATCAGATAATGTCCGTGTCACATCTGACTCTTCTTATTCTAGAGCCCGTTCGTCAGGGAAAAGTATTAAGTTTGTAAAGCGGAAGATAAAAAACATAATAGAAATTATATAATTCAATAGATATAATCTATAATTAGATTAACATTAATTAATGCAGCGCTATTTTGCCGGAGGTACACTATGAACATTGTTAAGCTTCAGATTGTTGTCCTGATTGAAAAATACAAAAAGGTTACGGATGTAGCCGCCGAAATGGGCTTAAAGCAGCCTACGGTATCTTTTCATATGAAAAGCCTGGAAAGCGAGCTGGGAACTCCCCTTTTTCAATACCGCAGCGGACGGGTGCTGCTGACCGATGCCGGACGGACGCTTTATCAGTACGCCTCCAGAATTGTTGCCCTAACGGCTGAAGCCGAGCGCAGCATTAAGCAGTACGCCTCTCTCTCTTCCGGTCATCTGGAGCTGGAAGCGGGCTTTGTACCAGGTACTTATCTTCTGCCAAAAATGGTCTCGCAATTCATCCGCCGGCATCCAGGGCTGGACATTTCACTGTCTGTGCAGCCAGAGGCCTTGATTCGCGAACGCCTGAGAGGCAGAGAAATACAAATGGCGGTAATGCATACTGCTGAAGGGCAGGACAGTTCCTTGACTACTCTTACCATCGCCCGCAATGAAGCGGTTTTAGTCTTTGCGCCGGGACATCCCTTTGCGGATATTAAGGATTTCTCACCGGAGCAGGTTGTTCTGGAGCCATGGATTCAGCATGAGCCGGCTTCCTTTCTGCGCGGAATCGCTGAGGAATGGGCACAGCTCAACGGTGTCAGGGTGTGGGGGCATGCAATGCTAAGCTCACCGGAGGCGATAAAAGGAATGATTCGTGAAGGCGGGGGTGCGGGGCTGCTCTCCAAGGCAGGGATCGAGGCAGAGGTGGCTTCCGGAGGATTGTGCTATGCACCGCTGCCGGGAGTTCAGCCGGAGCACGGCGAATTCGTGCTGGCCTGGCGGAAGGACTATGCATTGACTCCTTTGCAGCGTGCTTTTGCAGAGCTGGCAGCCCCTCCTAAGGAAGAGGAAGCCTTCTAGATTCTTCTTATATTAAAAAGAAGCGCCTGCCTCGTAAAGCGAAGGCTTCCGTTTCAGCGGGAGAAGGCTACCTTTTCTCAGCCACCAGGGCGAAGGTTTTGGGAATTCCTTTGTCATATACCTCCGAGGATAGATTCGGCTCCTCAGCCAGTTCGCGGATTACCAGCCCGCTGCCCGCTGCCGCTGTCACAATCTCCCCCAGCGTCCAGCGCCGCCAGTAGACAGCACTCTGCTTTTCCGTTCCCTCCGGTTCGCCGGGTGAAGGCAAATACTTGGAATAGGATACCTGTTTTTCTTCCAGCGATGTGTCAAAATAATCCCCGCTCACCTTGTGCCTGCGGACCTTGGCGGTCGATCCTTTGGAGGAAATCAGCTTCGTTGTGACCGGGTGGAAATCCCGCAGCACAAATCTGCCGCCTGGACCAAGCAGCCGGTACACGATATCCATAAAAGGAGCAAGATCCGTAAAATAATGCACAATCCCCATCTCGGCAAACACAATATCATGCGAGCCATCCAGCAGTGCCTCGGGCAGCTTAAGCACATCCGATACTGTATAGGCCAGGGGAACCCCTGCCGCTTCCGCAAGCTCGCCAGCATAGCGGGCGTTGGCTTCCGAGAAATCAGCCACACTCACCTCTGCCCCCAGCAGTCCAAGCGCTACAGCCTTCATGCCGTTCGAGCCCATGAGATTTATTATTTTTTTGCCCCGGACCTCACCGAGATAATTCAACAGCGGATACAGCTTCGCCGCAGGATCTTTCCCGAGCTTCGCCGCCGCCTCTTCCGGACTGCCGAAGCGGGCAGTCCAGGCCGTGTAGGTATCCTCGTTCCAGAGTTCTTCACTGGAAGGGATGATGCCCCGTGTTTCATCCTGGTCGCCCGGGTTTGGAGCTTGTTCATGTTCATTCATGCGATAGAACCCCTTTGTCTTCTATGATAGTGCTCTCAAGATGCCCCCGGAAGGGATTCTTTGACCTTCAATGCCTTTTTGCTTCCTGCATATAAGTATACAGCCAGTCCGCCCATTACCAGCACACCGCCGGCCCATTGCAGCCCGGTCAGCTGCTCGCCCAGCAGCAGAAAGGCCAAAATGCTCGCGCCCACAGGCTCGCCCAGAATATTCATGGAGACAGTAGTCGCCGAGGCATACTGCAGCAGCCAGTTAAACAGGATATGCCCGAATACTGTGGGAACGACGGCGAGCAGAACAAAGATTCCCCACTCCCGCGGCGGATATGCAAAGAAAGGAATGCCTGCCGCCAGATTATAAATGGCAAACACCAGAGCCGCCGAGATAAATACGATCAGGCTGTAAAGATACGATGGCATACGTGCGACCAGCTTCTGTCCAATCAGCAAATGGGCGGCAACCGCTGCCGTTCCCCCGATGGACAGCAGGTCACCCTTCAGGTTATCCGAAGAGAGGCCGATATCGCCCCAGCCGATAAAAGCGACGCCGAATATGGCAATGGCAAGGCCCAGCATGGCGGCTGCAGTGCTTCGTTCCTTATACAGTATGTAGGCACCAAGCATAATAAATACCGGCTCCAGCGCCATAATCATCGTCGAGCTGGCAACAGAGGTATACTTCAGCGAGCCCATCCACAGCAGAAAATGCAGCGCCAGCATGACGCCGGAGACTCCCAGCAGCAGCCAGTCTTTGCGGCGCAGGGCAAAAGCCGCTCCGCTGTATGGACGGGCAAACGGCAGCATCAGCAGCGAAGTGAACAGCAGCCGGTACATGCCCTGAACCGAAGCCGGAGCAGCCGACCATTTAATAAATATGGCAGAAAATGAGATGGCCACGATTCCGATCAGCATCAGGACCGGGACGGGAACGGGCGGTTTTTTTAAATTCACAGCTTTGCATCCTTTCAGCTTGAAAAAAACTCACTATGTTAATTTAACGCAGAACGGGGGAATTTGCAGCTTTTTCATGAAAATAATTAAAATTCCATTAGCTGTCTTCATTCAGAATACAAATAAAAAGCATGAACTCCCCTATATGGCAGGAATCCATGCTCCGCTCTGCTGATCAGCAGCCGGTGTGTAAATAATATCCGTCGGATCAAACACTTCTTCCGCTTCACTAACCATTGACCCTATCTTTTTCAGGTATAGTAACGCTTCCCGGCAAAAAGCCTCATCGGAGAACGACGGACCGGCTTCATGGCTGCTTTGGCAGAGGACTCCATTAGAATACCACCTCTTGCTCCTTCCGCAGCCGTACAACTCTTCCGCCCAGAACCGAATTATGATGCCTTACAATCTCAGCCCCGCTGAGACCGGCATTGTCAAATGTGCTATGCGCATCCTCAACCAGCACACTGTTGTAGCCCAAGCTGTAAGCGCGCCTGCAGGTGGTATCCACACAGAACTCGCTTTGCATACCGCAGATCACCAGATCGGTGATGCCGAGGCGCTGGAGCTCATCATGCAGCCGTGTCCGGTGAAAGGCGTCCCAGGTTGGCTTCTCGACAATCAGTTCACCTTCCCGGGGAGCGGCATGGCTGCTGATCTCCCACGTCGGAGTGCCTCTGGTATATTCTTCGTCCTCTGTATGCTGAATATATACAACAGGTGTACCTGACGAGCGGGCTTTATGCAGCAGAGATACAATTCTGCCCGTCACCCCCTCTTCATCATGCAGCTTCATACCGGGGTATGAGAACATCGCCTCTTGCACATCGATAATTACTAAAGCCGTTGACTGGTCTGCCACTGTAACACTCTCCCTTCACCCTCGAAATTTCACTGGCGGACTGCTCTATCTACGGTACCGATTATACCAGAAGTGCAAGCGGAGAGGCCCGGGTTTCTTATTGTTTTTTGTCGGAGATGACCAAAATAAAGGTCGCAACCGGTCCTAACAGCAGTGACAGCAGAAACCAGTTAAGCCCGCTTCTATTCTTTCCTTGCGCCAATCCGGCATTAATTAACGCCAACGTCCCCCAACCTGCATAATACCCGTTTTCCATCGCGGTTTCCTCCCGAGTATATAATTCATCACACGTAATACACGAGCAATGTAAAGATGTTCCTCCATTAAAGATATTTTATGGAAATCAAATGATGCCCGTTTGATTGGGCCGGAACAGTAATGCCCAAGCAGTATAGCGCGAAAAAAAGGACTCCTGCAAATGCAGAAGCCTGCCGTAGGCCACGACAAAATCACCCCACTTTTAAGACTCTAAAAGCGGGGAAAGAACTTACGGGACGTCGTACTACTTCCCGCGCTTATTATGCCAAATGAGTGCATGCAGCTGCGGGAGCACCCGCGCCTTGTTCATCCCGGGATCGGCGATGACCTGCTTGAACAGCCATTCCAGCCGTCCAAGCAGGCGGGCCGAGATATCGCCCTCTTCCGTAACATTCTCATTGCCCGGCTGCAGATAGAGCGGTACATCGGGATACCGCCTGTGGATGCTTTTCGCATACTGATAATCCTCATCGTCAAACACCACAACCTTCAGGCTGTGCGCAGAGCTGCCCTGCGTCTTCATCTTGTCCATGATGCCATCAAGCATCTCCCAATTGGTCTTCATCCCGGAGCTTGGCGGCTTGGGGCTGACCGTCAGAACATCCACATCATAGAACCAGTCCTGCCAGCGGCTGCCCTGCGTTTCGATGGCGGCCTGGATGCCGCGTTCGTGAAGCATCCGGATGAATGTGCCCATGCCTTCACCAATCAACGCCGGGTTCCCCCCCGAAATTGTCACACAGCCGAAATTGTCTCCGGCCAGCGCATTAAGCTCAGCCATAATTTCCTCCGGCGCAAGCATCCTCACCTTATCCTTCGCCGAGCCGTCCCAGGTAAATGCGGAATCACACCAGCCGCAGCGGTAGTCGCAGCCGTAGGTGCGGACGAACATCGTTTTGACGCCGATAACCGCACCTTCTCCCTGGATCGTCGGGCCGAACATCTCAATGACCGGCAGCTTACTCACAATCACAGCCCCCATGCAGGCGATAGGCTGGCCCCGTGTCAGGAATGTCCGCAGCCAGCACCTCCGCCCAGGAGGTCGGCGTTTCCCACAGCTTGACAGAATACAGCGGCAGCGACGCCTGTTTCAGCTTATAGGCAATATAGGCCGACAGGTTCTCGACCGTTGTACGGAAGGATAGCAGCGCTACCTTGGAGCCGGTAACCACCAAGGTTTCCAATACCGGTTCATTGCCCATAGCGAGAAAAGCATGATCCAGGTGATCCACCAAACTCTCCTGCACCGTTGCCTTGAGGTCGCTGAAATCAACCACAAACCCTTCGTCAGAATGCCCCTCCTCTACCAGCGGCTTGCCCTTCAGCACCACCTCAAGCTTGTAGGTGTGGCCGTGCAGGTTGCTGCACTTCCCCTTGTGCCCCACCAGCTGATGTGCAGAGTCAAAAGTAAATATTTTACAGACGGATACCTCGCCCAGCATCAGGAACCGACCTCATTTCTTTCCGCTTCATACTGCGCAAGTCCCCGCTGCCGCAGCTGACAAGCCGGACAGGTGCCGCAGCCGCTGCCGATAATTCCGTTATAGCAGGTCAGCGTATGCTCGCGGATATATTCGAAGCTGCCCAGCTCGTCAGCCAGCTTCCAGGTTTCTTTTTTATCCAGCCACATCAGCGGTGTGTGAATGACGAACTCATAATCCATCGACAGATTAAGCGTAACATTCAGCGACTTCACGAATACATCCCGGCAGTCCGGGTATCCGCTGAAATCAGTCTGGCATACCCCGGTAATGATATTGGAATATCCAAGCTGCTTGGCAAGAATCGCTGCAAAAGAAAGAAACAGCAGATTGCGGCCATCTACGAACGTGCTCGGCAGCTCCTCCCCTTCACCCGCGGCAATCTCAATATCATTACGGGTCAAGGCGTTTGGCGCCAGCTGGTTCAGCAGGCCCAAATCGAGAATATGCTGCTTCACATTGAATTTCCCGGCGATTTCCCTGGCGACCTCAATTTCCGCAGCATGGCGCTGATTATAATTGAAGGTTACCGCTTGCACCTCTTCAAATTGCTGCAATGCCCACACCAGGCAGGTGGTGCTGTCCTGTCCGCCGCTGAATACGACTAATGCCTTTTTGTTCATAGCTGCTGTCTCCTCTCCCTTGCCCTCAGATTAACGGTTGTCCACTTTCTCAGGATACAGGTCATGATTGATCAGCCGGTGCTCGGCCATCGCTTCATATTTGGTTCCCGGACGCCCCCAGTTGCAGTAAGGATCGATGGAAATGCCGCCGCGCGGGGTGAACTTGCCCCAGACCTCGATATAGCGGGGCTCCATCAGGGAGATCAGATCATTAATAATAATGTTCACGCAGTCTTCATGGAAATCCCCATGATTGCGGAAGCTGAACAGGTAGAGCTTCAGTGACTTGGACTCAACCATTTTTTGCCCAGGAATGTATGAGATGTACATTGCGCCGAAATCCGGCTGGCCGGTAACGGGACACAGGCTGGTGAACTCGGGACAGTTGAACTTGACAAAATAATCACGGCCCGGGTGCTTGTTGTCGAACACCTCAAGGATATCCGGGTCATAGCCGAATTTATATACGGTGCCTTGGTTGCCCAGCAGGGTAACCTCCCGCATTTCCTCTTTCAATCTGCCTTCTGACATGACAAAAAACCCCTCTCTTTTCCCCCGGCTGCCCGCCGGAACTGGAAAGAAGAACGAGTTTCGAAAACTTGGCTCTACTAAGAAGATACGCCTTTCCGCTCCTTGATGAACGGACGTAAGTGAGTGACTGGCAGGCGCTGTCTTTTTGCGCACAGCATAACGGGAAATAAGCACAGGCGTTGCCTATCCTTCCCAGGCCTTTTGGATTTCAAGGACTTTGTATGCAATTGCGGTCTTAGTTTTTTATAGAGGGAGTTTGCGAACCTCTCCTGCGCCTCAGGCGCAGATTCTTCTTAAATTCATTGTTACTTGCGAATTGAACTATACCATGTCCGGCGGTCGGTGACAACCCTCACAGGTGATCCAGAATCAGTGAACAGAGCATACCCAGCGCGGCGACAAGTCCGGTCAGCGGTCCGCCGTCCTCATAAGCCTCCGGCATCATGCTGGAGGACACCATAGAGATAATCCCGCCTCCGGCAAAAGAGGCAATCAGCGCCGTTGTCGATCCGCTGATTGCTGATGAAGATACCCCTAACCACGTTGCAATCAGCCGGCAGGCAAAGCGGCGCTACTCTTTTCCCGTCCTCCAAATCCAGAACGCTAGAATCCCCATCCACAGCAGCATTAGAAGGCTTTCAATTAAAAGCGGCCCCTCGCCATTCAGGATACTGTCCAGATTCCCGACGACTTCAATACTAGGCAAAATGGCAAACAACGGGTACGTCCAGGGCGGAAGCGCCAGATATAAGGAAGCGGCCAGAAAAAAAACAATCATCACCGCAGAGCTTACAGCGGCACCATTTTGGGATGAGCTGACCTTCAATCCGATAATCATGCCGGTTTGTACAAAAATAAGGCCCCCTGCCAGCATATAAGGCAATAAAACTATAAAGCTCATATTGAGCCCCTGGTTAAGCAGATACACTATTATTTGCGAAAGCACGGAAAATAACAGCACCGCCGCTCCTTTAGCCGCAATAATCTGACCTCTGCCAAGCGGGGAGACAAGCAGCGCATCAAAGGTTTTGCTCTCCCGTTCTTCAATTAGTCCGGGCCCGGTCACCATGATTCCAACCATCACCTGGGCAAACAATATCCATGTGGACAAAAGCATGAAATTAAGACCGCTTCTGTCCATAACAGCAATGATAACCTTGGACATAAATATCGGCAGCAGTAGAAGGATAAGAAAGGAAGGATTGCCGAGCATATCCCTCGCCTCATGTCGCATCAGCTTCAGAGCCAGCTTCAACTCAGCTCACTTCCCGTCAAAGCCGCAAAGACATCGGCCAGCGTGGCTTCCCGGCTGTGCAGGCTGATCATCCGGCCGCTTGCCAGCAGGCCATAAATATGATCCTTGGTGGACTCTTCTGCCACAGGCCAGCTTTCGGTGATCACCCGGTTCTCATTCCAGTATTCCGCCGTAAACTCGTCTTTGCCATAGGCCTGCTTCAAGCTCTGCGGAGAATCAAGTGCAACCAGTCTTCCTGCATGCATGATCCCGACACGGTCGCTTAATTCTTCAGCCTCGTGCATATCGTGGGTTGTAAGAACAATCGTCGTGCCCTCCGCTTGGATTCTTCGGATATAATCCCTGATTAAGACTGCCGAGTTGGGATCAAGGCCACTGGTAGGCTCATCCAGAAACAGCACCTGCGGCTGATGCAGCAGACTTCTTGCGATCAGCACCCGCTGCTTCCAGCCCTTTGACAGACTGCCCGCCTTGGATTTCTGACTCTCCGCCAGTTGGAGACTATCCAGCACTTCATCAATGCGGGACAGGGAAACGCTGTACAGCTTGGCGAACAGCTCCAGATTGCTGCGGATCGAGCTGCCCATGTAGAGGTTGGGAAGCTCAAACACAACTCCGACTTGGGAATGGATTTTCTTTTTATGATGCAAAATATTCATACCATTAATTAAAATCTCGCCGTCACTGGGTTGAAGCAGTCCGGTCATCATACGCATCGCGGTTGTCTTCCCCGCACCGTTGGGACCGAGAAAGCCAAATACCTCGCCCCTGTCCACCGTAAAAGACAACCGGTCTACCGCCCGCTTTTCCTTGAAAAATTTAGAAACCTCCATAAGCTGAATCAATGGCTCAACCACCTTCATGAATTGATTTGGCCCTGCTCAAGCTTATTCTTGGTTGTGAAGGAACATTCCTGACAGTTCTCTCTCCTTAACATTCGCCAATTCTCCATCCCTTCCTGGTTCCCGGCAAGTGAAGCTGTGGCAGAACTATGGATTCAAATTCGAAGAAAGGGGTAACTTAAAATTAATAATCTCCATAGATAAGGATGGGATCATCTGATGGATCAAAGTGTACAGAGGCTTATGGATTGGCTGACCGCCCAAGCGAATGAAACGATTGTAATTGACAAGCAGGAGATGAACGACCTAGATACCGTTCACTTTACTCTGGACACGGTGGATTACCGCAATGCCGATGATGTTATTGATGAATATCTGGACAGTGCGCTGATCTTGCGCGGCTCTGGCAGTACTCTGAACAGAGACGGCGAGCTTGTGCCCCTTCCTCAGCAGAATTATGAGATTGCCGTCAGCGGGCTTCACCTGGATGCAGTCGATGACAGCAAGGTTGAACTGCGGACGGAGCGAGCGAAATATTCCATCTCCACCAGCTGAATAAGTCCAATAATACGTAATATCACGGGGATTGATGAGAAGTTATTTATCGCCTGAAGCTTTCTGCGATAAATAGAAGGATAATTTATAGCGTGGAGCATAAAGATTTTTATATTTTTCAAAAAAAAGGACGCCGCCTATTGGACTGCGTCCTGTTTCCGTTCATTCTTCGCCGATAATCTCGACTTCCGTCTCCAGCTCCACGCCGAACTTATCCTTTACCGCAGCCTGGACATGATGAATCAGACCGATGTAGTCCTTGGCGGTCGCATGATCCGCATTCACAATAAACCCTGCATGCTTGCGGGAGACTTCCGCTCCGCCGATTCTTGTCCCCTGAAGCCCGCTTTCCTGAATCAGCTGCCCGGCAAATCTCCCTGGAGGCCGCTTGAAGACACTACCGCAGGACGGATACTCCAGCGGCTGCTTGGATTCACGCTGGCGGGTCAATTCATCCATTGCGGCTTTGATTGCCGCGGGATCACCCGGCTGCAGGAGAAACCTGGCTTCCAGCACAATGAACGCCCCGCTGGCGAAGATGCTTTTGCGGTAGCCCCACTCCAGCTCCTCGCCCTGCAGCGTCACCAGCTGCCCGGCTTTGCTGATCGCAAGCGCGCTTTGCAGCACATCCTTGACCTCTCCGCCGTATGCACCGGCGTTCATGTACAGCGCTCCGCCTACAGTCCCCGGAATCCCGCAGGCGAACTCAAGCCCTGCAAGCCGCTTCTCAAGGGCAAACCTGGAAACATCAATAATCTTTGCGCCGCACTGGGCATAGAGCAGATCGCCTCTTAGCCCCATTTCACTTAAATCAGAGGTCTGGAGGACAATTCCGCGGATGCCTCCGTCGCGAATAATAACATTTGAGCCGTTACCCAGAACAGTCAACGGAATTTCATTTACGCGGGCATATGTAACAATGGCCTGAACTTCCTCATACGTCGCAGGCTCCGCCAGGATATCGGCCTGGCCTCCCATCCGGGTGAACACATGGCTCTCCAGCACCTCATCGCGCTTCACTGCTCCAGCTGTGACCAGCTGCTGCAGATCCTCATGTATTTTGCTGATATTCATCCTCTCTGCTCCTTTGACACTATTAAAAGTAATCACAACTTTAACAACGAACAGGCTCCCTTGTCAATGACGGGAGCCTGCTGTCTGCTGTTTATATAAACATTATGAGTCAGATTTGACGGATATAACCTATCCTTGGGCGGAGGCCGCCTTCTTGCGGAATTCCACCCGCCGGATTACCCGTTCTTCCTCTTTCAAGCGGGGACAGGTGTAACAGTAGCTTCCGCCTTCAGTTCGGTAGTACATGCAGCAGCGGTTTCGAATCTGCACGGTCTGTTCCGGATCGGCCAGCGCTTCTATCCTGCGCACTTTAACCAGAAAAGGGTTCCGCTTCAGCCCGAAAACCTCTGCCGGCAGACCATCCTTGAGGTAACTGTAATCCTCCTGCAAAGTGTATAACAGCTTGGAATTCTGAAGTCCCGCCGTGAACAGCTCGATATAATAATTGAATTTGGTCGGCAGCTGTCCCCATATTTCCCCCAGGCTGAGGCCGCTGGCCTCCGACATGCTGCACAGCAGCGGCGCAGCGGTATCACTGTAGAAGCCGGCAAGTATTTCATTGCGCCAAGACTCCCGCGACTCTTCCGCAGGAGCTGCCTGGATGTTCCAGTCCTGCAGCGAAAATGCAATCCGGCAATACCCGTCCGCCGGAATGAGATGAACTGTCAGATTAGACAGGCTGATTGCCGGGACTGATGAATAGACGGAGATTGAATATTGCACTGCAAGCGCCACACTCGAGAAATAACTGCCGAAATATGCTCCGGCCGCTTTGTCGTCCAGCGCCTTCATCAGAGGACGGTAGCAGGCGATGAAGGTACGCGCCCCCTCTTCTTGAACAAGCTCCGTTGCCTTAAAAGAATGGAGCGCCTCCGCAGGCGGGGCAGGATGAAGATCAAACTTGCTGATCAGCTCTTGGGTCAACGCCTCATTCATGCCGCTCTCCCCCTACATCCCTACAGCTTTGTAAGCCGCCAATTCATAAGGCAGGCAGAGAGGCACGCCCGTGCGCGGATCAGGCACAATATCCGCTTCAATGCCGAATACCTCACGCAGCACAACAGGCGTCATAACCTCAACCGGAGAGCCTTCGCTGATTACAGTTCCGGATTTGATTGCCACCATATGCTGCGCATAACGGGAGGCATGGTTCAAATCATGCACCACCATAATAATCGTGCGTCCCTCCTCCTGATTCAGCTTCTGCAGGAGCTGGAGAACCTCCAGCTGGTGAGCCATGTCGAGAAAAGTCGTAGGCTCGTCCAAGAACAGAATATCAGTCTGCTGAGCCAGGGCCATCGCAATCCAGGCCCGCTGGCGCTGGCCCCCTGACAGACGATCAATCGCGCGGTCGTGGAATTCCTCCATCCCCGTCACGGCAATCGCATTCGCGATAATGCTGCGGTCTTCCGGAGTAAGCGTACCAAAGCCCTTCTGATGCGGATACCGTCCATAGCCGACCAGTTCGGATACAGTGAGCCCATCAGGAGCGGTGGGATTCTGCGGCAGAATTGCCAGCTGCCGTGCTACCTCCTTGGTGGACAGGTTGTGGATCGACTTGCCGTCGAGCATTACACTGCCGCTCTTAGGCTTCATGATCCGCGCCATGGTCTTGAGAATGGTGGATTTCCCGGAACCGTTGGCTCCGACAAGCGCTGTGATTTTCCCCGTCGGAAGAGACAGGTTCAGCCCCTTGACAATCACCGCTTCAGCATACCCAATGCTTAACTGTTCTGTGTTCAAGCGTTCCGACATAATTTTCACTCCTTAAAAGTTTTATGGAGCTTTTGCTCCCCTAGATATTACTTCGCAATAAAACTCGCTTCGAAAGCATTTGCTTAAGTTTTATGGAGCTTTTGCTCCTATAGAAATCGCTTCGCAATCCTGCGGATATCAGGCCTTGGATCTGGCCAGCAGATATAGAAAGTATGGTGCGCCTATGATCGCTACCACAATTCCTGTCGGAATCTCGGAGGGCTGGAGAATCCAGCGGCCGACCGTATCGGCGGTCAGCAGCAGCAGCGCGCCAACCAAAGCGCAGGCGGGCAGCAGGATCTGATGCCTTGGACCCACGATCCGGCGGGCCAGATGCGGGGCGATCAGTCCCACAAAGCCGATGCCGCCGCTAACGGCGACACAGGAGCCGGCCAACGCAACTGCGGCAGCCAAAAGCAGAATGCGTTCCCGCTCCACCGGCATGCCCAGACCCGCAGGCGTCTCGTCTCCAAGGTTCAGAACATTAAGGACTCTTGCCTTATAGAAGGCGAACGGCAGCAGGATCGCAATCCAGGGCAGCAGCGCCAATACAAAGCGCCAGTCGCCGCCCCAGATCTTTCCGGCCAGCCAGGTGGCTACAAATTGATAATTCTGCGGATCAAGCCGCAGGGCCAAGATCAGCTGAAACGCATAAATTCCTGCACCGACGGCAATTCCGATAAGAATCAACCGTGTCGGCGACAGACCATCCTCTCGGCGGTAAGCCAGAAAATAAATCAGCGTTGCAGTAAGTGCGGCCCCGGCCAGCGCCAGCAGCGGCAGCATAAAGATTGGGGCTGCTGCAGTTGCCGGGACGAAGGAAATGAAGATAAGTACGGCAAAGCCTGCTCCGGCATTGATGCCAAGTGTTGAAGGCTCCGCCAGCGCATTGCGCGACAGACTCTGCAGGATGCAGCCTGCAACGGCAAATCCCGCCCCGACGAGCAGGGAAATAACGATCCGCGGCAGGCGGAAATCAAAGAGAATCAGCTTTTGCTGCGGGCTGCCTTCTCCCAGCAGAGTATGTAAGACTTCAAGTGGAGACAATCGGATAAGCCCGGTATTCATGCTGATGATGAACATCGCAGCTATAAGAACCGCCAGCAGAGATAATATGGTGGCCTCACGGCTTCGGCGCTTTTTCGGGGCGGCAGACTGCAGGCTTCGGCTCATGCCAGTCCTCCCTTGCGCTTGCTGGCCAAATAGATGAAGAAAGGCACACCGATTACCGCAATCAAAGCGCCCAGCGGGGTCTCATAAGGTGCGTTGATCATCCTGGCGGCAATGTCGGCAAAAACAATCAGCACACTGCCAAGCACCGCAGAGCAAGGAATAATCCAGCGGTAATCTACCCCGACCAGAAAACGGGTAACATGGGGAATGATTAACCCGACAAAAGCGATAGGTCCGACCGTGGATACTGCTGCTCCGGCAAGAATTACAACAATAAGGATGCCGGAGGTTTGTACCAGCCGGGTCCTTTGCCCAAGGCCTGCCGCCACATCCCGGCCCAAGCTGAGCAGGGTGATGGAGCGTGAGAGCAGCAATGATCCTACAAGAGCTGCCGCAACCCAAGGAAACAAGATCCGCAGCTGTGTCCAGCTCGTACCGCCGATCCCTCCCGCCATCCAAAAAGCGATGTCTTGCGAGAGATGGAACAGAATTGCAATGCCCTGGCTGAGCGCCAGCAGCAATGCGCTAACGGCGGCTCCGGCAAGAGTCAACCGCAGAGGGGTCAGACCGCTATGGGACAGTGAACCAATCCCGAAGACCAGTATGGACGCTGCTGCGGCTCCAATGAAGCAATAGAGCATGATATACATGAAGGAAAGCGAGGGCGCAAAGGCAAAAGCCAAAGCCAAGCCCACGCCTGCCCCCGCATTAAGTCCCAGCAGACCGGAATCCGCCAGCGGATTGCGTGTCATGCCCTGCATGATCGCACCGGCCACAGCAAAGCATGCGCCTACAATAGCTCCAGCCAATGCACGGGGAATCCGCAGCTCCCGGATCACCTGATGCTGGGGCAGCTCGGGGTTGAAATGGAACACAGCCTTCCATACGGAAGCCAAGCGGATATCCGCCGCCCCCACCGAAACGGAAAGCGCCAGACCGAGAATAATGACTCCAAGCCCCGCAATCAAAATGACAACAGCTGCTGCAGGCCGGGTTTTCAACTGCTTCTCCCCTGCCGGGCCGGTGGGAGCTGTTGAGTGTGTGGATGTGACCATAAGTCGTCCCCTTACCAGAATAATTACTGACTATTCAAATGATAACAACTATCATTCTCATTATCGCAAATCTATGATTGATGTACAAGCATTCAATTTTCTGAAAAAAGGTGCAGCACCGCGTATCCCGGGATACAACGGCCTGCACCTTCCATGTGCCCGGCAGTGTTTTTTCACCCGGGCTTTCAGGACTTTTTTATTTCACAAGACTGCTTAAGACATCGTCTATGGTTTTGGAATTGGCTATGGCTCCGCTGTACAGCCAGCTATGGCTGGCATCAAACTCATGCACATTGCCTGCTTTGACGGCGGGAATGCCCTTCCAGATCGGACCTTCCAGAATTTCCAAGCCTTCTGTTTTGTCGCTGTTGACCAGGAAGATATGATCTGCAGTCAGCTCAGCCAGCTTCTCCAGAGAGATCGGGTTCCAGGTTGCTCTGGAAGCGGCAGGAATCTCTGTAACGAGATTAGGCAGCTTCAGACCAAGGTCGCCGTACAGCACAGCACCGCTGCTGCGTGTTTCGTCCACAATATAGAAGTTCTTTTGAACAAGCCACAGAATCGCTACGGATTCATCTCCAATGATACCGGAGATTTTTGCTTTGGCATCGGCGGCTTTTTGATCGTAAGCAGCAATTGCCTGCTCGGCTTCTGCACTCTTGTTCAACAGTTCGCCAATTTTGAGCAGGGACTTCCGCCAGTCTTTGCTGATCTCGTCGCCCAGCACATACGTAGGGGCAATTTTGTTCAACTGGTCATAGAGGCCGTTCTGCACAAGGGCTTCCGACTGAACGATATGAAAATCCGGTGCAAAGCTGGTTACAGCCTCAAGCGGAAGATCATAGCTAATCGTAGGAACATCCTTCAATTCATCGGACAGATAATCCTGAACTCCGTTAGTCACAGACCATTGGGCTACCGGAGTTACCCCAAGCGCCACCAGATAATCCTCCATATACGATGCCAGCACGCGCTGCGGATTAGCCGGAACAGTCACCTCATGCCCCATAGCATCCGTTACTGTTTTTTCAACTGCCGGCGCTTCAGTTGCCGCAGGCGCTTCTGTAGCATCAGCTGAAGCTGCCGGTGCGTTAGCCGCCCCTCCATTGGAGTTGGCGCTGTTGTTATTGCCGCAAGCGGACAATATAAGCGTCAGGGTCAAAAGCGCGATTGAGGCCAGCTTCATGCGGCCGGATCTCTTCAGGTTAAACGAAATCATTAGTACCCCTCCTGTGTGTGTACAATCTATATTGGTCAAAGGCCTTGTGCGCCTTCGCCTCACTTCATTAAATGATATTGATTCTCATTCTCCGTGTCAACATAATTATTATTAGCAGGGTTGGCTTTCTGTTAAGTTCTCTAATGAAAGAAAAAAAGGCCGCCCCCAGCGTCTGCGGGAACAGCCAATATATGACAGCCATCTGTCTATTTGTGCAAATGATAAGGTACCGTGGCAACGACGATATCTTTTTGATTCATCAGATAAGAACGGATGAACAGGCTGGTCTGATTATGCAGGACCGCCTGCCACCAGTGCCTGGTAATAAACTGTGGAATAAGCACTGTAATATGGTCAGTCGAAGCGGTCTTCCATTCCACCGTATCTATAAATTTGACGAGCGGACGGATAATGCTGCGGTAACGGGAACGGAGCACAATCAGGCGGACCCCCGGATTCCATTCCTCCCATCTTTGCTCTATTTTATTAATTTCTTCTTCATCAAAGCCAACGTACACCGCCACCACATTATCCGTCAAGGATTTGGCATAGCTGATGGAATGCAGAACGGCCCGGGTTACCCCAGATACAGGAACGACCACCGTGCTTCCCTTGATGCAGGGCTTATCCGTTGCCGGACAAATGCGCAGCTGATCGGCAGTGTTGAGATAATGGCGGTGTATCCGGTGGAACACGAACATTACAACCGGCAGGAAAATAAAGGCCATCCAGACACTGGAGAACTTCGTGATAATGAAGATAAGAGTAATGGTCAGCGTGGTCAGCATACCTACAGTGTTAACCGCGAATTTATTCTGCCAGCCTTTGGGCCTGGTCTTGAACCAGTGCACCATCATGCCAAGCTGGGACAGTGTAAAAGGAATAAATACCCCCACCGCATACAAAGGGATCAGGCCCTCGGTATTTCCGTGAAAGGCAGCAACCAGTACAGCCGACAACACACCGAGAAAGATAATGCCGTTCGAGAAGCCCAGGCGGTCTCCACGGACCATAAAGGCATGGGGCAGATACTTGTCTTTGGCGAACATAAAGGCCAGCAGCGGGAACGCCGAGTAGGCCGTATTGGCTGCCAGGAACAGAATGACAGCTGTGATCCCTTGTATGAAAAAGTACAAACCGCCGCGGCCAAAAGTAGATTCGGCAATCTGGGACACAACCGTAGCCTTTTCATCCGGCGTAACTCCGTACCAGTAAGCAAGAAGGGTGATTCCGGTGAACATAATACCCAGGATCAGTCCCATCATCATCAAGGTTTTGGCAGCATTTTTCTCCGCAGGCGCCCTGAAGTTTGGAATAGCATTCGATACAGCCTCTACTCCTGTCAGGGCCGAACAGCCGGAGCTGAAAGCCTTAAGCAGCAAAAACAGACTGACATTGGAGACGGCCGCCCCGAGCTCGGGAACATTGGCATGCGCTCCGCCGGTTGCATACTTGAATAACCCCGCAAGAATCAGTACAAAGATGGATACCACGAACAGATACACGGGAATAGCTATGAAAGAAGCAGATTCCGTAACGCCCCGCAGATTGACAATGGTCAGGAGCAGAATGACGGTTACGGCGATAAGCACACTGTGGTCATGAAGACTTGGAAAAGCAGAAGTAATGGCATCTGTACCCGCCGAGGCACTGACCGCAACGGTCAAAATGTAATCCACCAGCAGCGACCCTCCTGCGAGAAGTCCGGTAGGAATGCCAAGATTGCTTTTGGCAACAATGTACGCGCCTCCGCCCTGCGGATAAGCAAAGATAGTCTGCCGGTAGGATAAAATCAAAATAGCCAGCAGGCCCAATACGGCTAATGCGATTGGCAATGAGTACCAGATGGCGGTAAAGCCCGCGGCCACCAGCACAATCAGGATTTGTTCTGTTCCGTAGGCTACAGACGAGAGCGCATCAGATGACAGGACAGCCAGTGCTTTCACCTTGGATAACTTTTCATGATCGAGTTCGTTCGACTTCATCGGACGCCCGATCAATAGTCGTTTTACCTTGCTTACCATTGTTGTAACAGTTCCTCTCTTTGTGAGTTGAAACGGAAGTACCGTGCGCCGTTTTCATTGGTGGATTTCATAAATGCAGGCACAAAAATAAGCATACGGAAATGATCCGCATGCTCACGCATCGTCATTCTCCCACCATTGCTTACGAGGTTAGCTGGCGGATTCGGGCTGTGGTAGCCCTACGGTTGCAGCCTTGCAGGCCGTTCCCGATTCACCCCGTTGGCGCTTAGGCCAAGTTGGTTCCCCCGTTTTTCCTTACGGAAAATTCAGCGCATATTCAACTTCTCACAAGGACTAATATTAGTCTACAATGCGCCTTCCGTAAAGCGGTGAAAAAAATGAAAAAAGAATGAAAACCATCCAATTAACGCAAACGTACGATAAGGGATATCCGGCTCTTTCATTCTCTGCGATTATCCCTTTATCACGTGTCTTTTCAGGGTTTGATTCATATTTGTGTCAGAAATTCCGGAAATGGATTGCCCTCTAAATTCTGCTGTGGCATTCCCTACTCTACAGTGTCTTCCTTACGGCCGGTCCAGAGCAAAATCGCGATTAGAGCAAAGGCAATCAACGCCAGCAAAGGGATGGTAATGAATCCGAAATAATTCAAATAATCCTTGTTGCAGGGAACGCCAACCGTGCATGGAAGTACCTTGCTGAGGGCGGGAATCTTCTGCTCGGCATAATGATACAGAGAGATGCAGCCTCCAATCAGGCTTAGGGGAAGCACATAGGGAATAATCTTTTTGTCATTCCGGTATGTGGCAATGCCCAGCAGTATCAGCTGCGGATACATGAAAATACGCTGGAACCAGCATAGCTTGCAGGGCTCGTACTTCAAAACTTCACTCAAATACAAGCTTCCTGCTACAGCAATAACGGACACAAACCAGGCCAGGTAGAGACAGTGGCGTCTGCAGAAAGTAGAGAACCTCATCACTCGGCGCTCACTGCTTCGGAAGCGGACTTAATCTGAGCGTCAATGGCCTCCATATTGAATGGCTCATCCACTTTGTACCCGTTGATAAACAGAGTAGGCGTAGAAGTGACACCGGTATCTTCGGCAAGCTGGGTGTCGGTTTGCAGCTCATTTTCATAGGTGCGTTCCTGGATATCCTTGCGTAAAAGGTCAAAATCAATAGGAAGCTCTTCCTTCTGCGCCAGGCTCACCAGAAAATCCTCTGTGGCCCACTCTGCGTTCTCATCCCCCTGATTGGCATAGAGAGCATCGTAGTAGGTCCAGAAAGCATCGCTGTTCTGATGATAGACAGACAATGCGGCCAGCGAAGCCGTTTCGGAATCCGGGCCGATAAAAGCCATATTCACGAAGTACAAGGCAGCCTTGTCCTGATTCACATACTCCTGGGCCAGCTGCGGCTTGATAACACTTGCAAAGCTGGAGCACGCCGGACATTTAAAATCACCGAATTCGACGATTTTTACCGGAGCATCTTCTTTGCCGAGTCTTGGCAGCCCGCTGTAATTGAAATCGACCGGTTTGCCTGAACCTGCCGTTGAAGCAGAATCCTTGGATGCAAGCATAAAAAGTCCGACAAAAATAATCACTACAATTGCTATGGTGCTAATGATCAGAATCCTCGTTTTCTGCTTCTGCTGCTCCAGCTCAGCCCTGCGTTTCTCCGCCTTGCTTACTTGGGGAACCATGACTTTGTTTTTTTTAGATTTGCTCAAAAGAGAGTTCCTTTCTGTCCCAACAGGACGATGATGAAACTATATCCTTTAAAATTATATAATTAAAACTCTCTGCTTGGCAAACCTTGGTTCAACCCGCTTCCGTCTTCTCCCGCTTCTTCCGGATACCCGGCTCCATCAAGTGCTTCTCCCGGGAGGTTGCCTCCATAGGCTGCAGCGGAATCTTAAAACTGAACACCGTCCCCCCGCCTTCGGCATTCTCCGACCATATGCTGCCCTCCATAAGCTCAACGAGCTTCCTGCAGATGGCCAGTCCCAGCCCTGTGCCGGGATATCTGCGGTTATGGGAAGCATCCACCTGGAAAAAGGGCTGATACAGACGCTGCAGCTTCTCCGGCGCGATCCCGGTCCCGGTGTCCCTCACATGGAACAGGAGTCCAGGTGATGCACCTTCCGCACTGCACGTCTCAACGGACACCGCTACTCCCCCTTCATGAGTAAATTTGACAGCATTTCCAATCAAATTAACCAGAATCTGGCGGAGGCGCGCACTGTCCCCGATCAGTTCTTCAGGAATGGACGGGTCCAGCTCAAGGGTCATCGTCAGCCCTTTTTGACTCGCAGCAACCGTGAACAGATTCATGCACTCCCGCATCAGCACAGGAAGCTCGAAGGGGGCTTTCAACAGCAGCATGTTCTCCGCTTCAAGCCGGGAAATGTCGAGCACATCGTTCATGACACTTAAGAGCGCAAGGCTGCTTGTATTTTGCAGCTTCAGCAATTCGAGAAGCTCCGGGACAGTGATTTCCTCAGCAAGCAGCTGGTTAATGCCAATGATGCCGTTAAGCGGAGTCCGGATCTCGTGGCTCATCGTGGCCAGGAATTCGCTTTTCATCCGGTCAGCGCTTTCGGCGGCATTTTTGGCTATAAGAAGCTCCTGCTGCTGTTCAGCCAAAGTGGTGATGTCTTCAGCGACAATATAGACGTAATTTTCTCTGTTATTCACCAAGGGAAAAACAGTGGTGCTGCAAATCAGCCTGTCCCCGCTTTTGGTTCTGACGGTCAGCTCCAGCTTTCCGGAGTGTCCTTCCGCCGCCCGCTTAATTGCTGCTGTAAGCGTCTTTTCGTCCCGAGCAGTGCTTAATACTTTTTTATAGTCACTCAGTTCCTCCCGGCCGTAGCCTGTCGTCCGGCGGAGCGAGGGATTGGCGCTGATGACTTTTTGGCGCAGAGGATCGATACATACCACCATATCCGGACTGAACTCGAATAGGGCCGTGTACCGCTGCTCATTGAACTGGGCGGAGAAGAGCACCCGCTTCCGGTCTCTGTACATAAGGCCAAGCACAACCGCCGCCACCAGCAGGAAGGTACAGGCAAGGATCATCCCCAGCAGCGAATCATTCAGCAGCGGGGTTCTGCCTGTGTAGACGGCCGACGCCGCATTAGCATAGGAAGCTCCGGCCATAGCTATATAATTCGTTCCCGACAGCACTGCGGCAAGAACAAGAATAAGCAGTATTTTCCGGCCGGAAAACATATTGTAGGGCTTCTCAACCCAACTGGAGTCGTAAGAAGCGGTAACCGCAGGAATCGCCAGCGAAAGTATAAAGGAACCGAATATCGACAGTATGCTTTGCTCAAAGGCCGCCGTGTATTGAGTCGCCAGCATCCCGCTGTAATGCATGACCAGAATGCCGCAGATGAAGAGCAAGCCGCCCAACCCAAGGGTCGTCTTATTGCGCGTACGGGAGTTATTAAAGAGCATAAAGAGCACGTAGGAAGCAGCAATAGGCACAAATAGCGAAAACAGCAGCAGCGGAAGGTAATAGGATACATTGCTTTGCGGCATCATTGCCCGCATGCTGATAAAATGCATACTCCACAACCCTATGCCCAGCGCAGTAGAGCTGATAAGGATAAAAGATGCACTCCTTTTGGAAGCACAATCCGCTCGGACAGATCCAAAGCTATGAAACAGGATAACCATGCTATTACAATAGAAAAGAGGACCAGCAAATCATTGTAAAATGAATGATCGGTCATCGGCCCCTCTCCTTTCTGCTCCTATGAATTTGATGTAGCGGGATACACTCCTTTTACCCGTCATGAAACGACTCGAATCCCCAAATCCAGCTTCATTTATGCTGCATAAAATAACCCCACAAAGTGGGGCCTTGCTTCGATGATGACTCAGGTACTCTGCGGGGACCCCAAAACATATAAATTCTTATCTTCCAAGCGGAAACGGCTTCGCCGTCCTTATAAGGACGGTATCCGTTTCAGCGAGAAAGATAAGGCTAATGTATAGCGTGAAACATATGAATTCTTATCTTTTAAAAAAAGACACAGCGCCAGTCTTGACGCCATGTCTTCGAACACCTGCCATGCTTTTATTAAGCTCCGGCCTCTTCGGTCAGAAACTGCACCTTTATGACTTTGATGCGGGATATCCGTTTATTATCGGTCTCCTCCACCATGAATAAATGATTGTCAAATTCAACCGTTTGGCCTTTTTGCGGGGGATTGACCTCAAGCTTGGAGTACAGCCAGCCGCCGATGGTATCATAGTCATCCGTCTCCATGTTCAGCCCAAGCCGGTCGTTGATCTCCTCGATCAGCATCAGGCCGTCAATGGAGAATTCATCCTCCCCCAGCTTCTCTACCCCTGGACGCTCTTCGTCGAATTCGTCCTGAATTTCCCCGACGATCTCCTCCATAATATCTTCGAGCGTAACCATGCCTGAGGTACCGCCGTATTCATCGATCAGAATCGCAATTTGCGTCTTCGCCCGCTGCATCACCTTGAGCAAAGCGCTAATCTGAATCGACTCCGGAACCGTAAGAATAGGACGTATCAGTTCATTGTAATTGGGCGCATTGTCCCGGATCAGATCCTTAATGTGGATAAAACCGAGAATATGGTCCTTGTCGCCTTCACAGACCGGGTAGCGCGTCCGCATGCCGTCAAATGCAGCCTCCATGTTTTCTTCAAGGGTAAGATGATTGTTGAGACAGATCATTTCAGTACGCGGAATCATGATCTCACGGGCCATGGTGTCGGCAAATTCAAAAATATTGTCTACCAGGGTCATTTCGGTGTTGTCAATAAGTCCGCTTTTGTTGCTCTCCTGCATAATGATGCGGATTTCTTCCTCCGTGTGAGCCGTCGCCAGCTCTGAAGCAGGCGATAAGCGGAAAATCCGCAGCAGCCCGCTGGCCAGACCTTTGACGATCCAGATAAAAGGATACATGATCCGGTAAAAAATATTCATTGCACCCGCGGTTAGCAGAAGTACCGCTTCGGCTTTGTTCACGGCAATCGTCTTGGGAGCAAGCTCTCCGAGCACAATATGCAGAACTGTGATGAACATGAAAGCAATAATCAGCGAAATTACATAAACCGAGGTTTCGCCAAATCCTAGGCTTGTTACAATCGGCCCCACAATCGTTGCGATAGCAGGTTCACCCAACCAGCCCAGTGCCAGTGAAGCAAGGGTGATGCCAAGCTGGCAGGCGGACAGATAGCCATCCAGATTGTGTACGATATTACTTGCTGCCGCTGCTCGTTTGCTGCCTTCCTCAATCAGGGAATCAATGCGGCCGCTGCGTACCTTCACCATCGCATATTCAACCGAAACAAAAAAGCCATTAAACAGCACCAGCAAAATAATAAGACCTACATGTAATATACCGGGTAAAGGGTCGCTCAATTTATACTCCTATCCACCGTCTCCACGATTCAGGCGGATAGGCCCACCTCCTTCGTTTGTTCAAAATGTCGGCTTGTGCAGCAGCAACAATTCCTTTCCGAATCAATTTCCCAATGCTTTCATCTCCTGTACTTAAATCACGGATATAAATATACACATTATTATAATATTACTCGGTGTATAAAAACAGGTGCGAACAAGGGTAAAAAATGATCTTTTGTTTACTCTATATAAGGATAAGGTTAAATCTTAAGCCCCCTTTCCGTCAACCTCAGCACCTCCGGCGGCATTCTGGATATGAAATGCCCCCTGCAACTATCCTAGTTTAATTGCGTAAAATTGGAAAAGGGGCTGTGGTGGTTTAAACGGATAGGCAACGATGGTGAACCCGGTGATATGCGGATGGGATATATAAAATTCGCCGGAAAAATAACAATAGGAATTGGCGCAATGATTATCATATTCAGCGTCCCCTATCTCTTTGTTTAATGCTTTTCCCTTCACGGTTTATTCGGATAATTTTTTGAAATAAACAAGCAGAAACGGCTGCGCCGTCCTTGACCGGGCAGCGCAGCTGTTTGCATTTCAAGTGTAAAGCCGGCTGCTGAAGCCAGGCGGGAAGCCAAGTATAAAAGGAATCACCTCGTATCCCCCCAGCCGCTTTTTCGCAAGGGTTAGCGGGAAAAAGGAACCCTAATCGATCCGTTTCTCTCCCCTGCAGAGGATACGCCTGCATTAAGATGAACTTGAAGCATTCATTTAAAGGGCAGCCATTTTAGTGGGAAAAAGTATAACTAATCCAACATATTCGGCTCCTGGATCATCCCTAGTGGGAAAAAGTACAACTAATCCGGCTGAAATCAGCCGTATGGGGGAGCGGGCCTCCATGAAGTGTACAAAATCCCACTAAAGCCCGTTAAAGCCAGAATTCCAGCCCATTAGTGTTACTTTTTCCACTTCGCTTCCGTTCCCTATGAATCTCCTTGCGTTCCATCAGCTTTTTCAGGTTCGCCGGTTCCATTCATATACATTAAGTTTCCCCTGAAATAACGGCTTGTGAATTTCATTCCTCCGTGGTGCCGTGCAGCGGCATGGGTGTCTTATATTTATATAAAACCGCCATCATGGCGGTTTTTTTGAAAGATAAGAATTTATATGTTTTGGGGTCCCCGCAAAGTACCTGAGTAAATCATCGAAGCCAAGGCTCCACTTTGTGGGGTTATTTTGTTTTATCGGCTCAGACAAAAGCTTCCTGGCGGCAGCTCAACCGTCTTGGTGCCTTACTTCAGCAGCATTTTCACAGCGGCCTTCAATTGTTTGATCGTCTCTGTGCCAACCCATCCGCCTGCGCTTGCCAGGAGCACATTATGAAAAAGCTTCATAGCCAGAGAGTATGTCATGGTCCCGATAATAATTTCCATTACAAAGAAACTTACAATATCTCCAGTGGTTATAATGTAAATTTTAAATTCCTGATTATGAAGCATGGCGCATTCCTCCGCCTTTGAAGGGTTTATATAACCCATATGCTCCACGCTGATTGTCCAATGCCAGGAGCATTTGACAGGAAAGCCTCAGACGCCAAGAAACGGCAGCCGCCTTAAGCCAAGGCAGTGTGCCGTTTCTATTTGCACTATGGATAACTGTTCATATATTAACGGCAGTTGCGTGTGGTCGGCGGATTGCCGATCGAGCCGGGATATTGATATGCCAGCGGCTCGTCGAAGGTGGCATAATCAAAATTCACCATCAGCAGCACAATGCGTTGTCCGCTGGCCTTGTCGCTGATAATGAGGTGGTCGCGGCCGGCAGCTTCCAGCACTCCAGTGTAGACCTTGGCATTCCAATCCTTATTGTTCTCGTATGTGAAGTAAAAGGTACCGACTTTGCCGAGATTCAGCCGGAAAATGTTTTCGATGTATGATTGCTCAAACACTGGCGCAGTGGTGGTCATTACTCCCCCGGCTGGAGTCATGGGGCTGCCGCTGTTGACCTGGGGAGGCATTCCGCCCATGACCCCCATGGTTCCCATGTTGCCCATTCCCATCGGACTCATGCTGTGCATCCCGTTCATGTTATTCATGCTGTTCACATTGTTCATATTATTCATGTTGCTCATCGCACCTGAAGGATTGCTGCCAATCGTATACGTAACGGGGCGGTAAGGTTGAACTATCATCTGCTGATAACCTCCTAAATAATTGGTCTGCCACGCTGCTTGGACGGCCTAAGGCAAAAATGCGGCTTGTTCCCAAGCTAAATGTCGCTAAAGAGGCATTGCCTGCACTTAGTGAAGAGCTTCAAGTAAGCTGCGGAAGCGGGGCAGCAGGCTTTCTCCGGCTGCATCCGCATCCGCTTAACCCGAAGGATCTAGTACACTGCAGGACAATCGCTGCTGGTGGGAGTAAAGAAGCAATGCGCTTTGAAGCGGCCGGTATTCTGCTGGTTGTACCAGGTGCCCGGGCATTCTCCGACCGGACGGAAGAACCAGAGCGCATTGGAGGCCGGCCATGTTCTTTCCCCCGCAATGGCGCGTCTTGCCAAGCGGATATCGGATTCCCGGGCGCGCTGGTAGAAATAACCCTTCTGCGGTGCTTCGAAGCCGCCCGGGCTTTGGAATACCATATCATTCACACTGCGGATATCATTGAAGTCCAGGCAGTTGCCAAGGATCCGGTTGACGCCCACATTGCCGACCATCAGCATGCCTAATTCCCCATCCTCCTCGGCTTCCGCCCGCATCAGCCGTGCAAGCACTCTTACATCCTCCGAGTTTGCTTTAATTACGGCCACATTTTCTCCTCCTTAGCCTACACATTTCTCAACTGCTCGCTGTATTGTATGTGCATTCGCCCAAGAGGTGACAGTCCATTCCCAACTTCCGCCCATTTTCTGTAAAACCCGCTTACGGCTCGTAGATCATTTTACGTGTCATGCCGCCATCGACTACAAGCTGGGCCCCGGTGACGAAATTGTTATCCGCTGAAGTCAGATATAGGCAAGCTCTGGCGATATCCTCCGGCTTGCCTACCCTTCCTGACGGATGCTGGGAATGGTCGATTTCCCTTAACTCTGCATAGTCACCCGTTTCAATCCAGCCCGGGCAGATGCAGTTTACCGTGATCCCGTCTTCGCCGAGTGTTACCGCCATGGCATGGGTAAGTGCTGATATGGCACCCTTGGAGGCCGCATAGGCTTCTGTATTGGGCTCTGACATCATTGCCCGCGTAGAGGAAAGATTGACCACTGCCCCGCCTGCGGGATTATTCCGCATAATCTTCGCCGCTTCACGTGTAGCCAGGAACACACCGCGGGCATTGGTGTTCATCACCCGGTCCCAGGCCTCTACAGACAGCTCGTATAATGGCTGTGTGTGCGGGTTGGCAATACCGGCATTATTAATCAGAATGTCTACCGTTCCGTAGGTTTTGGCTGTAAAAGCAGTCATTGCGATGACCTGTTGTTCCTTGCTGACATCACAGGCGTAAAATTCAGCCGTTCCGCCTTCACGGCAGATTTCCGCCGCCGTCTTGCGTCCGGTCGCTTCATCCAGCTCGGCAATAACGACATTCGCGCCCTCGGCCGCATAGGCTTTTGCGATTGCCCTGCCGATGCCCTGGCCTGCGCCGGTTACAATGACTGTTCTGTGCAGATATTTCATGTTCAGATCACTCCTATAATTGGGTGGATTTCACACAATACAAATATCCCCTTGCTCCGCTGACAGGAAACAAGGGGATTGTACAGGATACGCCGCTATATTGTAAATACCATTATATTGTTCTATTCTGCCGTAGAGTAGTGGGGCTGCCGCTGAAAGCCGTGGTATCTGGTCCCCTGGTAAGTCAGTATCCCTCTGTCTCCTTCGGCACTCATGCCATATTCATTGCCGTCCACTTTGAACTCCATCCGCGCTCCATGATCCGACTCATAGGTCAAATAGTAGGTTGTGCTGGTGCGGCTGTTATGGCTCTCATCCTGCAGCTGCTGCTGCCGGACCTCACTTCGTTTGCTGACGATGCGGGCAGGGATGGTCAGCATGGGCGAGCTGTTGTTCCGGCTCCACTGCAGCAGCCCCCTGCCTGCAGATACAGCGACAATGCCAATCACCACGGCGAGAAAGATCGGTATTACCGTCCCCGTCAGATCAAACATCCAAGATGGATCCGGACCCATTCCCATTCCCCCTTATTTTCATTTATCCTGCTTCCAGCAAGAAACAGGCTTCTGTATATGTATATGCCCCGGCTGTTCCATAAAGCATTGCAAAAACATTATTTCTAAGTGGAGTATAATTGCAAAAAGACCACCCTGCCCACTCTTGTCAGAGGTCAGCTGTGGCCTTCGTTATTAATGTCCCTCCAGCGGTTCAATTACGCATGTACGAGATCCAATAATTGCTTAGTTTCGTCCGTTTCTTCAGGAAGCATTCCATTGTCCGCCCAGCATGCCTTGCATTGTTCTTCAGTTTCACAGAGGTATGCGTCATCACAGTTGTAGCACAGCTGCAGAAGGTTTCTGGTTACATAATCCGTTTCGAAAGTTTTCATTATAATCTCTCCTATTCGGGATGAAAGTTTGTGAAATAATGAACTTGTTCTCTATGTGTTAAATATATCACAGGATTATTCGTTTGTCATGTGATTTTTTTCACATTTTTAAAGAGAATTTTAAATAAGATTTTTCCTTATATTCAGATTAATCCGCTGAACCGGCTTGGCGGTCCTGTTTCTAAGGGCTGTATCCATTCAGCGAAAAATAAAAGGCTGCCTCAGCGGCAGCCTCATCCCTAACACATTCTCTTACATTACACGCCAGGTTAAACCTCCGTTTGTGGTCTGCAGCAGAATGGATTTGCGGTCTTCCTTTTTCTCGATCAGCAGCCAGCCTACCTCACTGGTGACGAACTGCAGCTTCACAATCTCCGGATATTCCACAAGCTTGGATTGCAGCACACCGCTGGCTGGAAGAGCAGTCCAGGTCTTGCCCTGATTTGTTGTCCGGTACAGTACATCCTGCTTCAGGGTCCAGCCAAGCTGCGAGTTCAGAAAGGCAGGCGGGATGTGGCGGTTAATCCCTGTCTGGGACCCCAGTCCAAAGGAGACAAATTTCCAGTTCTCCCCCCCGTTGGCTGTGAAGTAGCCATTATAGGCAATGCTGCCTTCCTTATCCTTTTGGCAGCCTACAGACATCCACCCGTTCAGGCTCACTTTGTCAAAAAAATCAGGTTCTCCCGTGATGACACGGTCACAGCCTTCAAATTGTTCATTGACGAGAAATTCCTGACCGGAGCTCCAGGTAGCCGCAGCGTCTTTGGTCATGTAGATTTTGGGCAATGCGCCGGTTTGCAGCGTTACAAAGCCATGCGTTAAGTCCTTGAACACCATTCCCGTAATCATTCCGGATATAGGAACTGAGTTATTCGGCAGATTCGGATTATACTGCTCATTCTGCATGACCAGATTCCAGGTAGCTCCGCCGTCACTGGTTGCATACAGCGCTTTGCTCTCCTTGGCGGCTTTTGCATCCCAGGAGGTCATCAGCCAGCCATGCGAAGGGGAGTTGAAATAGATCGATGAAATCGTATTCGCATCAGGAAAAGAAGAAATTTTCCAGCTGCTTCCCCCATCCGTCGTGCGCAGCACAACCGTTTCCGTGAGTCCCGAGGCGCTCCGGATAATCCAGCCGTTATCGGGATCGGTGAAGAATATATCCTTGCCATACACTGGGTTGGACAAAAACTGGACATTCGCTGACGGAGAGATGTTGCTCCAGGTCTTGCCGTTATTCTTCGTCATGTAGATCCGCAGTTCATTCTTGGTTACACCCCAGGCAAGCCCTATGGCATTATTCAACAGCCTGAAATCCGTCAACCGGGTCTGAATCTGGTATTTTGGGGCATTTTCGTTATCGACATTCTGGGCATCCGGGGTAATCAGCGTAATGGTCTGCCCCTCTTCCGGCGCTTCCGTCGGCTGCGGGGGCTGGGAAGGCTCCGGAGGAGGAGAAGAGCAAGCCGAAAGTATAAGCAGGCTCAGGAGTATGGTGAATACAGCTCCCAGAACCTTGAACCCTGTTTTTCTGAATGACAAAGCTCTCTCCTCTTCCTCAAAAAATTATTTGTAATGGTTAAGCTTACTGCTCCTATAGCCGTATAAACCATAAATAAGCAAGCCGATGATCAGCCAAATGACGAAGCCAATCCAGGTCGCTCTACCCAGATTATACATCAAATAGCTGCAGGCCGCCGCACTTAACAAAGGGATAAAAGGAACCCACGGCACTTTAAAGCCTCTTTTGAGAGTCGGATGGGTATAGCGGAGTACAATTACTCCGAGAGAAACGACAAGAAAGGCGAACAGTGTGCCGATGCTGGTCAGGTTGGCGAGCCGGTCCAGCGGAACAAAGCCGGTAAGCACGGCAATAACGCCGCCCACCATCCAGGTGCTGCGCACAGGGGTGTGCGTCTTCGCACTAACCTTGGACAAGGCTCGCGGCAGAAGCCCGTCCCGTGAAATCGCGAACAGCAGACGCGTCTGGCCAAACAGCATAACAAGCAGAACAGTAGTCATCCCGGCAATAGCACCTACTGAGATAAGTCCGGCAATCATATTCTGATCCACAAAACGCAGCGCGAAAGAAACCGGATCGCTGACATTCAGGCTCTGGTAAGGAACAATTCCGGTGAGCACAAGGGAGACCGCAATATAGAGCACCGTGCAAATTGCCAGAGAGGAAATAATTCCAATCGGCAGATCACGCTGCGGACGCTTCACTTCTTCCGCTGCGGTGGATAGGGCGTCAAAGCCGATATAGGCAAAAAATACAGTAGCTGCACCATTAACTACGCCATGAAAACCAAACGGCATAAACGGCGTCCAATTCTCCGGCTTCACATAGAATAAACCGGTAACAATAAACAGCACAACGACCGACAGCTTGATCACGACCATGATCGCATTGAAACGGGCCGTTTCCTTGACTCCCCGGGTCAGCAGGTAGGAAATCAGCAAAATAATGATAACGGCGGGCAGATTGATAAACGTTCCCTTGTCCGCATTATACGCTCCGGAGAGCGCTGTGGGCAAATGCAGGCCAAAGCCTTCGAGAAGACCCTGGAAATAGCCCGACCATCCGCTGCTCACCGCCGCCGCCGCAACCCCGTACTCCAGCACCAGATCCCAGCCCAGAATCCAGGCCAAAAGTTCACCAAAAGCCACATAGCTGTAAGCATAGGCGCTGCCGGATACCGGAAGTGTGGAGGCAAACTCCGAATAGCAAAGAGCCGACAGCACACAGGCAAAGCCAGCCAGCACAAATGAGAGTACAAGCGCCGGGCCTGCATGCTCTGCAGCCGCCACTCCCGTCATTACAAATATTCCGGTGCCGATGATCGCCCCTACACCCAGCGTGGTCAGATCAAATGCACCCAGTGTCTTGCTGAGCTTGTCTCCTTCGGCACTGACCGGAGCGGTCAAAGGCTTCTTGCGGAATAATTCCATACGTAAATTCTCCCCTGTCTTCTATATAAGTAAATAATGAGTCCTATAAATACAAGAAACGTGGAAATACTAAACATTCATGCCCCCTGTCTTCCAAAATCCTTGTTGGCTTGTCCATTATTGGGTAATGGATTAAAAGCAAGCCGCTTGAAAACACTAACCTTAGCGATTATGATGGATAAGATTGGACACAAAAAATTCAAAATTTCAGGAGGAGATGTAGCAATGGCCCCCCCATTCAAACCGAATCGTGTCGTAGTAATCGGCACCGGTGCAGTCGGCACTACCACTGCCTATACCTTGCTGCTGCGCAGACGCATGCAGGAGCTGGTTCTAATTGATGTCAACCATCAGAAGGCGCTGGGTGAAGCGCTCGATATGAACCATGGCATGCCCTTCGTCGGTGGTGTGAAGCTCTGGGCAGGAACCTATGAAGATTGCCGCGAAGCAGATATTATCATTGTGACCGCCGGCGCCTCCCAAAAGCCGGGTGAGACCCGGATCGATCTGCTGCGCAAGAACATCTCGATTTTTAAAGACATCATTCAAAAAATAACCAAATACAACCAGCATGCCATTCTGCTGATCGCGACAAATCCGGTCGACATTCTGGCTTATGCCACTCTGAAGATCAGCGGCTTCGACCGCAGACGCGTCATCGGTTCAGGAACCGTACTCGACAGTGCGAGATTCCGTTACCTGATCGGCCTGCACAAAGAAATCGATCCGCGCAGCATTCACGGACAGATTATCGGTGAGCATGGCGACTCCGAGCTGCCGGTCTGGAGTCTGGCCAATGTTGCGGGGATTGATCTCGGCTTTGACGAAGCAGAACGCAAGGAAATCTTCGAGGATACCAAAAATGCAGCCTACGAAATCATAGATGCCAAGGGCTCAACCTCCTATGCGATCGCGCTGGCGCTGGACCGGATTGTGGTCTCGATTCTGCACAATGAAGGTGCTGTGCTGAATGTCTCCACTCTGCTTAACAACTATAATGGAGTGTCCGATGTTTTCCTGGGCGCCCCATGTGTGGTTGACCGCTCCGGCGTACGCGAAGTACTGGACCTGCCGCTCAGTGAAGAGGAGCAAGCCCTGTTCCGGCAATCCGCAGAAAAGCTGAAGGGTGAAATCTCCAGGCTGGAGCTGTAGACTCACGCTGTGCCATGACAGACTATTTCCACCTCGCGAAGAGGCAGAGATAGTCTTTTTTGCGTACTGTGGACCCGAATTACAAAAGAAAACGCCCTTCCGGTTATGGAGAATAACCCCCACTACTGAAAGGACGGAGCTTCTGAACTCAATAAATATAACATGAATCGTCAGGTCTGCCAATGAAATAAGTCATGTCCGATGCTCGCCGGATTCCATAAGCGCTGCGTATTCATCATCCATCTTGCGGCAAGCTTCGGCTCGAACTCACATTTCATAATGGACCGGAACAGGCGGCATGCTGATCTGCAGTCTGGACATGGCTTCTTCCTTCTCCCGGCTGGTAATATGCGTATATACAGTAGTCGTTTGAATAGATGAATGGCCCAGCAGCTCCTGGACCGTCCGCAAATCCGTTCCCTTGCGCAGCAGCATGGTGGCAAAGGAATGGCGAAGCTTGTGACTGGAGTAAGGACGGCGGCGGGCGGCAGGAACGTCATTCTGATAACGGCGGAAGGTGTTGGCGGCGATCCCCTGGATCCCGCGGATCGAGAGCCTCCGTCCTTTTTGCGAAATGAACATAGCCTCCTCCTTGCTGCGCCAAGGCTCCAGCCGGTCGGCCAACGCCTGCTCCAGAAAAGGGGCCAGCTCTGCAGGCACCGGAACGTTCCGCCATTTACGGCCCTTTCCGAATACGCGCAGCATCCGGCGCTCTGTATGGTAATCGCTTAAATTTAGGGTGTGGACCTCCCCTACCCGCAGCCCCATATAGGACATGAGCAGAAAAACCGCCAGATTCCGGCTCCTGTATTTGCCCTCTACAGCTGACAAAAAACGCTGCAGCTCCTGTTCTTCCAGATAGACGGGCTCACGGTTCTTTTCGGTCTTGGACTTCTTGATTCCCGCTGCAGGATTCGCAGTCAGCAGTTCCAGCTCTATCAGCGCCTTGAACAGGCAATTCACCGAGGCATGCTTGCGGTTACGCGTGGAATCGCTGACCCCCCGTTCACGGACAGAGGTTAAATAGGAGACGATATGCAGCTTCTTAACGGTCTCCAGCTTCTTTCCGTTCAGACCGGCCAGGAACTCCCGCACATCGGAAAGATAGGACTTCTGTGTATATGGGGTATAGCCGGCATCCTTCATCCAGATCAGAAAGGCATCCAGCTCCTCTTCATAGTCAGGCTCCCATTGGTTCATGTCCTATCTCCCTTCCTGTGTTTATAACAATTTATTCCTTAAATTTCTTCGTCTATGTGCGCGAAAAAGCGGCATGGATGTTTATTGTACCATAGAATAGCTTCATAGAATCAGGTGGATAAAAGGCTTCTTTTCTCAGTGTCCGTCTCCCCGCTTCTCCATCCTGACGCATGCTTCTGTACAGTGGACAGGAACTCGGCAAGTGCAGGGGACTTCCATTTTTTGTTGTGGTACGCGATTTGTGTAGCCACCCGCTGGGAATCGTCATTCCAATGGAGCCGGGCCAGCTTGCCTTCGGCCAGCTCATTTCGCACGGTAATCAGCGGCAGGAAGGAGATTCCCAGTCCGGCCATTACACATTGCTTGATTGCTTCAATACTCCAGAATTCCAGCTTCGGATCGGGGAACACGCCATGGCTGTTCAAGTGGCGCTCGAACAAGATCCGGTAGGTGCAGCCGGTTTCCGTATGCAGAATGGTTTCATCTTTTAAATGATGCGGCAAGACCTCAGCAAGCTCCAGAAGCGGATGGCCCAGCGGTGCAACCAGTGTCATGGCTTCATGAATAAGCGTCTCCGTATGCAACTCCTTGTACTCTGTCTCCGGTTGGAGCAGAAACACCAAATCCAGCTCCCCGGTGCGGACAAATTCGGTTAACTCCCAGCAAGCCCCCGGCTTCAGGGTAATTTGCACCTGGGGATACCGCCCGCGGAATTCCTTGATAATGCCCGGCAGCCGAAAAGCAGCCAGTGATTCCGGTGCCCCTATCCGCAGTACTCCGGACAATCCGGTTTCTGAACGCAGTGCAACCTCAGCCATGGTGTGCATCCGGGAAATCTCCTGGGCATACGGGAGCAGGCGGCGTCCGGCATCCGTGAGCAGGATTTTTTTGCTGATCCGGTCAAACAGCGGCTGCCCCAGCTCTGCCTCAAGCGCCTGAATCTGGGCAGTTATACTTGACTGTGCATAATCGAGCTTCCGGGCTGCACGTGTGAAGCTGCCGGTTTCCGCCACAACCAGGAACGTGAACAGATGGCGGGATTCCATCGACGCCCTCCTCCTTCGTGCTTCCGGTCTATCCATCGGTTTTTCGAATGGATGCCATTTAATAATTCCGTTTTTCCAATGGATCTATTATCTGATACTCTATACTTAAATACAAGGAAAGCGGGCCATCTTAATCATGAAAAAAATGAACTCTCTACAACGCAATATCGGAATGCCGCAGGCCATTGCCCTGTATATTGGCGCCGTACTTGGTTCAGGAGTGCTGATTGTTCCCGGTCTTGCCGCAGAGATAGCCGGTCCCGCCTCCCTTCTCGCCTGGGGATTTATGACGCTGCTGATTCTCCCTTTGGCTCTGTCCATGGGCCTGCTGTCTGCCAAATACCCGAATGCCGGCGGTGTCTCCCACTTTGTCACACTGGCTTTTGGCCCCAGGGCCGGAGCGCTGGCCGGCTGGTTCTTCCTGATGTCGGTCCCGGTTGGGGGGCCGGTCGCCGCATTGACCGGAGCCGGATATATGTCGGCTGCCATGGGCTGGGGGGATAACGCCAGAATCGCCATGGCCGCGGCCATGCTCGGAGTTGGTCTGGTGACGAACTGGATTGGAATGCAGATGGCCGGAAAAGTACAGATTGCTGTTGTAATCGCAATCGTCGCCGTATTGGTCTTTTCCTTTGCCGCAGCTCTCCCCCGGATGGAAGCTGTGCATTTCACACCTTTTGCCCCGCACGGCTGGATGAGCGCCCTGCAGGCGGCGGCGATTCTGTTCTGGTGCTTTATCGGCTGGGAAGCCGTATCCCATCTATCCGAGGAATTCAAGGACCCGCAGCGGGCAGCGGTTAAGGGCGTTGCCGTCGCTGCCATTATTGTCGGCATTCTGTACTTCCTGTCTGCTCTCGCCACAGTCGGGACACAAAGCTATCTTCGCGGGGGAGCGGATTCCTCCCTGGTCTGGATCATCAGCCAGCCGCTGGGCTCATGGGGCGGATTCATCGCCGGCCTGACCGGACTGTTCATCTGTACAGCAACAATCATTGCCTATGCCGGGGCCGCTTCCCGGGTAGCATATGCACTGGCCCGGCAGGGGTATGCCCCGAAATGGATGAGCCGCTTGTCCAGCCGTTATCAGACGCCAACCGGAGCCATTGGCTTTCTGCTCATATGTTTTGCCGCCGTACTGTTTCTGTACGGCAGCGGCCTGCTGTCAATTACAACACTGATTCAATTTCCTAATGCGACCTTCATATTAACATATATCGGAGGCTGTGCAGCAGGAATACGGCTCCTGAAGGGGAGCCGGCTTGGCGTTGCGATCAGTTGGATCTCCTTTGCCGCTACAGCGGCTGTGTTTCCTTTTACCGGCTGGGCAATCGGTTATCCGCTCCTGATCACGGCTCTGTTTTTCCTGATCGTGCATACCGCAGCCAGCCGCAAGAATGCTCATCAGGAGCCGGCCCCTGGCGAGCCGCAGGAGGTTAAGCAAAAGGCGCTTTAAAAAACTATAACAAATCTCCGGCACGAGCAAACAGGCCGCAGCTCCCCTTGTCTCCGGGGTCCTGCGGCCTGTTTTTTTATCTGCCTTCACTTCACCTCTGCGGCAAAAACAGCCGATGTCTGATTCAATGTATATTTGCCATCCTCCGTAAGCCAAGTGGCCTCATAGAGATAGTAATATACACCTTTTTTCTTAGGCGCTTCAAAGGCCCCATTCAATAAGTCAACCGGAACGTATACGTTATCCTCCCTGATTTCCGATACAGATACCTTTGACGGCAACGGCTCATAATCAAGTGCAATGCTTACCCGATCCCCCGGATTAATGACTGCCGGCGCCGTACCATTTAACAACGCCTTACCCCCCACGTAATCACCGCAACCGAGCGTATCCCAGCAATAACTGCTCTGAACCGCAGGTATCGTGGTGCTGCCGGTTTGTACTGAAGGCAGCGGGGGTTGTCCCTCCGGTGATGCAGCTTGTTTGGCAGCCTGCGGTCCTTGATCCGCCGGAGGACTTTGCGGTGACTCGATTTTATCCGCGAATTCCGTCGCCGCCCCCTTTGCTTCCCCAACAGGCGCTAAGGGATGTTCCTCCGACGGCTTTGCAGCGCAGGCAGCGAGCAGCGAGCCCATTAACAAGACAGCCATGAAGCTGAAATATTTTATCAGTATACTCACCTCATCTCTAAGACGGGTTTTCCGGTAAAAGGTTGCTGCAGCTCAAGCGCAATTTGAGTGGATATGGGCAGAGTGATCTTCTGGAAGTTTCAGCAACGGCAAAGTTGGTTATGAATGAAAAGAGCCTGCCCAAATGAGCAAGAAGGAGACGATTGACCATGCCCAAAGATAATAAAATCATTCTCGAAGCTGCGGCGCGAAAATTTGCCGATGACAATGCCGAACCTCCATTTCTGCCTGACTTGGGACCTGAAAAAGGACGCGAAACGGTAAACACAGTTCAAGCCAGTGAAATCCCGAAACCGGAGGCGGATATTCAGGATCTCGTTGTACCCGGCGGACCGGGCGGCAAGGTTCCGGTACGCATTATCCGTCCTGTGAATACTACAGGTGAAGTTCTGCCTGCCATTTTATATATCCATGGTGCGGGTTGGGTCTTCGGCAACAGCCATACCCATGACCGGCTGATCCGCGAACTGGCCGCAGGCGCTGGAGCCGCAGTCGTGTTCCCTGAATACAGCCTCTCTCCGGAAGCCAAATACCCAACTGCCATTGAAGAAATTTATGCGGTGCTGACCTGGATTGCCGAGCATGGGCCTGAATATGGCCTGGATACAGGCAAAATAACCGTCGCCGGAGACAGTGTGGGCGGGAACATGACCGCAGCGGTCACCCTGATGGCCAAGGAGCGCAGCGGTCCGGCAATTTCCAAGCAGCTGCTGTTCTATCCGGTTACGGATGCTGCTTTTGATACTGAATCCTACCATCTCTTTGCCGAAGGCTACTTCCTGCAGCGGACCGGTATGAAGTGGTTCTGGGATCAGTATACAACGAGCGAAGAGGATCGCGCCCAGATTACGGCCTCTCCACTTCGTGCCAGTCTGGAGCAGCTCAGCGGACTTCCGGAAGCGCTGATCATTACCGGTGAAGCCGATGTCCTCCGTGACGAAGGGGAAGCTTATGCCAATAAGCTGCGTGAAGCCGGAGTATCTGTAACCGCAGTCCGTTTCCAGGGAATTATCCATGACTTTGTGATGCTGAATGCCCTTGCTGAGACCAACGCCAAAAAAGGAGCGCTGCTGCTGGCCACCAGCTGGCTTCGCCAATAGTTCAGACCAACAGACCCGCATTGGATATTTCTCCGGTGCGGGCCTGTTTGTGCGTAAAAGGGAAAAATTCACTGCCTGCCGGCAAGAAATGAACGTCTGTTGAATCTGCAGTTCACTCAAGGGGCATTTCATGGGAGCTGCCTAGCCCACAATTCAAATGGATGGCTATTTCCGCTGGGCGTAGAACTCTGCCGCTTTGACCAGCATGTCCTTAAGCGAGCTGAAGGAAGTTGTTTTGCTCACGTGCTCATTAAGCTTGTCCTGCGGCAGTGACTTCAGTTCCTCCGCTGTGGAAGCAGAGAATCCTCCGCTTTGCAGGAAATCCCTAATCGACTCAAAAGGGGTAAATTTCTGCAGAAAAGGACTGGAGAGCAGCTGGTCCAGCGGCAGCTGATCTAATGGAAGCTTTTGCAGCAGCTCGCCGACACCGCCTTCTTTAATTTTGTTGACAATATCTCCTATACTTCCTAATCCACCGAGGTTGAATCCCATAAATCACGCCTCCTATGCAAACTATAGTTGCTCTTTTATTACCCTGGGCTGGCAGATTTGAATTATAGTTAACGTAATATTGATTATGTCAACTTTCAATCACGAGGAAAATCTTATTTGGCATAACCGGACCTCCAGCTCAAGCAGGAAGACGATTCTATTGTACTCTCTACAGCAGATTCCCCGATAATCACCTTGGCGCTCAAAATCCCAGAAATCAATTGCGCCAAATACAGCAGAATGGAGATTCAACGCCGCACCATGCAGTTCTATTGCAGAAAGTGCAATCCAGCTCGGCAATAATCCCTGCCGGATAGGCAGGGATTCGGTCTAATGTTCCATCGGAAGCAACTAGACTTTATTCAAGACAAGCTGCCGCGCAGATACTCGCCTATTCTCCTTGCTGCTTCAAGCAACCGCTCTTCGCTTTCTACCAGAGCGATTCTGACGAAGCCTTCTCCCTGCGAACCAAACGCATCACCAGGTATGACTGCTACGCCTGTGTGCAGCAGAAGTTCACGGGCAAATTCCCGGGAAGCCCCTGGTTCACCTCCCCTTGCGTATTCGGCAGGCAACGGAGCCCAAATGAACATCGTTGCCTTGGGACTCGGAACAATCCAGCCTTGCCGGGCCAGCGCCTCAATGAACACATTCCGGCGACGTTCATACAGGGGAGCCACTTGATCCGCTCCTGAACGCATTGCCAGCTTAAGCGCAACAACAGCCGCTTCCTGAATCGGCTTAAACACACCATAGTCTACATTGCTCTTGAATTCGCGAAGTGCGCCGACCGCTTGCCGGTTACCAGTCATGAAGCCGATACGGCAGCCGGCCATATTGAAACTTTTGGAGAAGGAATGAAATTCAACAGCAGTATCCAATGCTCCAGGCACCTGCAAAATACTCACCGGCTTATAACCGTCAAAGCCCATTTCCGAGTAGGCCAAATCGTGAATAACCAGCACATTCCATTTGCGGGCCAGCCCGGTCAATTTCTCCATATAGGCAAGATCCACAGTGGCAGATATGGGATTGCCGGGAAAGCTAAGCAGAATAAATACAGCCTTATCCCATATCTCATCCGGAATACTATCCAAATCGGGAATAAAGTCGTTCTGCTCCAGCAGAGGAAGCGTCCAGGACTGCACGCCTGCTATCGCAAGCGAACCGGAATAAACCGGGTAACCCGGATCAGGCACGATGGCCAAATCGCCCGGATTGCAGACGGCAAGCGCCACATGTGCCAATCCATCCTGCGAGCCCATCAGTGCAACCACTTCATCATCCGCAGTTACCGTAACGCCGAACCTCTGATCCATCCAGGCTGCCGCCTGCTTGCGGAATTCCGCACTTCCCTTGGAGGATGGATAAGAGTAACTATCTTCCCGAAGCGCCGCTTCACTTAGAACCTGCCGAATTTCCGGATGGGGCGCCTGGTCCGGGCTGCCGATGCCAAGATCGATCACATCCAGTCCGGACTTCGCCGATTCCCCTTTCCATGCTGCCACCTCCGCAAAAATCGAGGAACCCAGCTGCGAGAGCTTATCCGATCTCCAGCTTCCTTTGGAGCTGCTAAACGTCAACGAATCCACCTACTTGTTTTTGAATTATTATAGCATGATGCAGCGGAACTTAATTTCAAATATTTTGGCCAGCAAGATGAAATTCAATGATATGGTAAATTAAAGTTATTAAACATTAAATTCCTTTTCAATACTCTATTAATACTCTTTTTTAGTAGCCCAAAATATGCTGCCTGCTATTAAAAATCGTTTCCAGTCCAAACAGCGTATAATTTATGTTATACGCTGTTTTTTTGGGGCCACCGCCGGGCACCCACCCTTCTTCCTGAACATAAGATAAGTTATCAAGAGTGAAGGTGGAAATGGGTATGTCTAAGAACAAACGAGGCAAAGCATTATGGCGGATTCCGTCCAGGGGCAGAGGCACATGCCCGATCTGCGGAAGTACGCGCATCAAGCTGTTGTATTTTGGCAAAGGGCTCACCGGCGAAAAGCTTGCGGTCTGCAAAAAATGCGACGGCAAGCAAGTGAATTGAACGGATCACTTTGGTAAATATGACTGACTGTACATGACCGCAGCAAAAAAGGGGAATGCCGTTTTCACAGCACTCCCCTTGCATGTTTTTCACTCCGGATTGGGCAAATTCAGCTGCCAGGTTACGCCATAGCGGTCCGCAACCCAGCCGAATTTGCGGCTGAACGGATATTCGCCCAAGGGCATCAGAACATTTCCGCCCTGCGAGAGTTGTTCATAGACGGCATCAAGCTCTGCTTCGTCCGCGCAATTTACATACAGTGAGATGGCCGGTGTGAAGGAAAATCCGTGCTTCACATAACTGTCAATACACATGAAGGAAGCTCCCTTGATCGTAAAGGCCGCTTGCATTACCGTTCCCTCGGCCCCCGCTTCGCCTGCTCCATAACGCTGAATGCTTATTACCTCGGAGTGCTCAAACAATGAGACATAGAAGTTCATGGCCTCTTCCGCCTGGCCCTCAAACATCAGAAATGTGCTGATTCCCGGTTGTGCATTGGTCATCTAATCTCAGCCCCTTGGAGTATATTGGTCCTTAGGCTTTATTGTATCGAGTCAGAAGCGGACATGCCAGCTCCCGCTCCCGTTTTACGCAAAGTTTTGATCCACAGCCTGGAGATATCGAGAAAACCAAACGAGCCGGTATGAAGACCGAAGAGGCTCTGATTGAGCTGCGCTCTTTTATTCAAATGGCAGCCGTACAGCAACCAGCAATGGTCCCGCACTAGCTCTTCTGTCTGCTCTAACAGCTGACTTCTGCCTTCCTCCGGCAGTTCGGCAAAACCCTTCAGCTGCTCTGAAATCTTCTCCCTCTGGCTCTGCTCCAGCAGGGAATAGAAGCGATTGGACGGGTTGACGAAATAGTTAATCATTCCCCATTGCCAATCGTCCTCCAGCACCTCCTCCGCGAGCAGCAGATCGTCTTGCCGCAGAAATTCCTCCAGCCTGAAATCCGAATAGGGAGCAAGACGCAGGTTCAAGCCGATTCGTGCTCCGCGGCGCTGGAGCCATTCCGCTTCCTCCCGCTCCTCTTCCCTTCGTGAGGCATACGCGAGCGTGAGCTCTTCTCCCTGATACCCGCTGGATTGCAGCAGCCCCTCCGCTTCCTCAAGCGAGGGCCGGCTCCAGATTTTGCGGCGGCTTCTCCATGGCAGAAAGCTGCCGGCAGGCGTGATGCGGTGACCTCCCAGTTCGCTGGCCAGCGCTTCCGGATCGTACAGCATCCGCAGCACCTGCCGGAATACCGGGTGATGCTGCCGCCCCTCCCGGTGGAAATTCAGCATTATATACCTGCAGCCCAGTGCAGGATAGTCAATGCTATGGTTGGCACACTCCCCGGAATCCGCCCCGCCCAGTTCCGCGTCCGGCAGCTGATACGTACGGTCACTGTAGCCAAGCTCCGGCACATACCAGATTTCAACCCGGTCGAGCAGCGGACGTATGGCATAATATTCGTCGAACGCCGACAGCACCAGCACATTCTCATTGTAATCCAGCAGCCGGTAAGGACCGGTTCCAACTGGTCCATGAGCGAAATCCACATCGTAAGGGAGTATGGACATATGCACACAGCTGAACAAATGCAGGAAAAACAGATTGGGACGGGCCAGATCTATACGGAGGCGGTGATCCCCCTGAAGCTGTATCCGCACAATATCCCGGTAATGCCCCAAGGCCGGACTTTGCAGATCCGTCAGCCGCTGGAGCGTTTCCTTCACGTCTCTTGAATTTAGCAGCCTGCCGTGATGAAAGCGCACGCCCTTGCGCAGATAAAAGATATAGCTGGTATGCTCCGGGTTGGTCTCCCACATGTGGGCAAGCCCCGGCAAAAAGCTTCTGCTGTGCGCATCATAGATTACGAGTGTGCTGCATATCTGTCCAATCAGATAGGATTCGAAGGCCGTATAAACTGAAGCCGGGTCCAGCTTCTCCATGCGCCGGTTGCTTGTGATGCGGAGAATATCAAGTCCTGTGGCGGATTCCTCTTCACTGCGGTAGCCCATTTGCTTGTTCAACAGCGACAGCAGGCGCTCCTGAAGAGCGCCGTTCACCTCCGGCAGACCGATCAGCTCGATTCCCTGTTTGATTTTCCCCTTGCCGGTCAGTTCCTGAAGCTGCTCCTCCAGCACCTCTTCCACGCTCCGCAAAAAGGCCATCTCCGACTTATGTCCCCGCCCCCGCCCCGGCTGCCACTGAATGAAGCTCTTCTCTTCCAGCTTGCGCAGGATGAACTTCACATTGCGGGGAGTACAGCACAATACCGAAGCCAGCATATCTATGGTCACCGGAAGCGGTTCATGAATTCTGAAAGGCGTATTAAGGGCTGCTGCCAGCCGCAGAAAATGCACGACGTTATTGTCCATATTTATTGCTCCTTTAAAGGTGAAAGAGAGGGGGGAAAGCTTACACTTTTATTTCCCCCTTTTATCTGTACAATTATACACAAGCAGACACGGCTGCGTCATATACCCGTAAAATATAGTACGGCATCGCTAGACATTACAAATTCGGCAATCAGATTAGGAGATCCACGATCACATGAAACAGCATCTGCGGCAAATTCATCCCTTGGCCTGGACCATTATCATCGGCACCATGTTCGGCCGTCTGGTGACCTCAATGAGCATCCCGTTTTTATCCATTTATTTGACACAAGTTCTTGGCGCTTCGCACTCGCAAACCGGCCTTACGGTGGCCGTCAGTTCATTGGCAGGCGTGCTGATCAGCTTCTACGGCGGCTATATTTCCGATATCTTCGGGCGTAAAATCGTCATGCTGGTCTCCGTGTTCGGCTGGGCCTGCGTCTTCTTCGGCTTTTCGTCCGCGCAGCATCTCTGGGTGTTCTTCCTGGTAAATACGCTGAATGGGCTGTGCCGCGCCGTATTCGAGCCAACCTCGCGCGCCCTGCTATCGGATATCACACCACCGGATCACAAGCTGCTGGTCTTCAATTTACGCTACGCTGCGGTCAATCTGGGTGTGGTTTTTGGTCCTATTATCGGGCTTCAGCTGGGCTCGGCCCAGTCCACCTTCCCGTTCCTGATCGCCGGCATCGTATATATTGCTTATGGACTCGTACTGTTCATGCAATTCTCTGTTCACCGGGCCAGCCTGCCCGTCCGTTCAGAAGCCAGAGCTCCCCGGCTGCGTGAAGCGCTGGCGGTCACCGGACGTGACCGTGTGTTTCTGCCGGTGCTGCTGGGTACCATCTTCTGCGTGCTGGGCTACGGACATTTCAGCTCCACGCTGGCTCAGTATTTGGCGGTCAACAGCCATTTTTCGAATGGCGGACAAGTTTTTTCCTATATGCTGTCCCTTAACGCAGTAACAGTGCTGGTTGTGCAATATCCCATTGTCCGTACAGCCAGCAAATTCCCGCCGCTTGTTCCGTTAATTCTCGGGAATATTTGCGTGGCGCTAAGTCTGCTCCTGTTCGGCCTGGCGGGCGGGGCGGCGCTGCTGATGTTCAGTGTAGTGCTGTTCACCATCGGCGAGGTGCTGCTGTTCACCATGATGGATATGCTGATTGACCGGATCGCCAAGCCTGAATGGAAAGGCACGTATTTCGGCACAATAGGCTTCAATAACCTCGGCAACGTGATGGCGCCCATTCTCGGCGGTCTGCTGCTGGATCAATTTGGCGCCACGAATGGCCCGGCTGTATTTGTGCCGCTGGCCTTAAGCACAGCACTGGGCCTCCCTTTCCTTATTGCCGCACACAAACGACTCAACGCCAGGGAGCGTTCAGAAGCAGCTATCACCTCGTCCGGCGCTTGATTCCACAATATTTTAAAACCCGTCACAGACGAAGTGCTGGGCGGGTTTTTGTATAAAAGCAAGGTAATACAGGATGCAAACTGCCGGGTCCTCATTCCCTTCAGTGAAATAGTTAACATAATATATAATATGTTATTCAAACTTCCAAGGCGGCTCCGGCTCCATCATCTCATTTAACTGGTGTGAGAGCCGTGCACCCCATCCTTTTTCTGCTTTTGAAGAGTTTCAAAGGAGGGTGATAGGATGTTTTTGCTGTATGGAAGCAGGGAAGGTGGAAGAGTTTTAGCTTCTATTATGAATTTTTCATATAATGAAATAAGATTAATAGGGGTTTGATGACCTAAATTTGCATGACCATTACCCGAAACGGGAACTAACGTTCCCTGTCGGTTGTTACTGCTTCTAATTAATTCAATTTCAAGGTGTATTCCTGATTTTGAACGGTCTTTTTGCTATAATTAAGGTAAATAATGGTTGGGGGGGTTGGTCTATCATGAAAGATGATGACAACAATAACGAGGTATCTCAGATAAGTTACGTGGAATCCATACACAATCCAGCTCCTAGCGATCCTGTCCTCCCCCGCCGGCTGCATTTACAAGCACCAGACAACATAGTCTGGCACACAGAATCCATGGAGGTTGACAGTCTGCATGAAGCCTTTGAATGGATAACGAGCGGTCCGTACAACGAGATTGGACATCTTTATACCGGCTACAAAACGGCGAACTGGATGCTGGCCCATGTTCTTGTATTTGAGCGGATACGGCTGAATACGATTGCAGGCTCCCCATTTCAGGTGCATGCGGATTATGATATTACCGGTGAAGGTATACTCTACAAGGTCTGGGTAACCCCGCTGTCGGCAGAGGGGGAAAACGAAGCAGAAGCTTGAAGCATCCATCCATAATCGGGCCTCTTCAGGCACAATTTGTATTCAGCCTGCCATATTATAGATATGAACAGGAATCCAGCTTCAGTTCATAGGTCTAAAACAACCTGATTGCAAGCTGTACACTTGAAGCAGCCTCTTATCAGGAAAAGAAGATTTTCGCATCCCCTGCAGAATATAACTCAGCTTATATAAGTTAACATAATAAAAACTACGTCATCCAACTGCCGAAGGCCGGCTTTTCTTCTCCCTAAAAATCAGCTTGTACAGCGGCGGAACGGCAAAGAAGATGAAAAATGTCCGGAACAGCTGATAACCGGCCACTGTCGGCAGATCCGCCCCCACTTCATGGGCAATCAGGCTCATCTGGTCCATGCCCCCCGGTGCAAGACTCAGGAGTGCCGTAGAACCGGACACGGCTTCATAATAGGCAAACAATAAACCCAGCCCATACGATCCCGCAATCAGGACAATGCCGCTTCCGAGCGCCAGAGATAAGGTCAGCAGCTTGTTGTTCAGCTTGCGCGGATCAAGCAGCAGCCCGACGAACACCCCGATCATCAGTTGGGCCGCACTGGTTATTGCTCCTGGCAGAATTGGCCCTTGCAGACCGCTAAGCTGGAGTATGGCTGTTATGAGCGCCGGGCCCAGGAGATAGGCAGTCGGGAAATTAATCTTTTGACCGAGGATTCCGCAAACCGTACAGGCAGCAGCAAAATAAATAATATTGGGAAAAAGTGCGTTCCAAGCTGAAGCGGTACCGGCTGCCAATATCCCTGCGGATTCTGAACCCGGGAGGTTTCCGAACAGCGGACTATAGATTAACAGAGGCACACAGATAATGATCATCATCAGCCGCACAACCTGGATAACGGTGACCACCGTAATGTTAATGTCCTCGGTTTCTTCTGCCAGCATGAGCATTTGCGTCAGCCCGCCCGGAATGCTGCCAAGCAGGATCGTTCTGTAGTTGCTTCCCGATATTTTGGATACAATTGCAGCAATTCCCGCACAGAACAGCAATAAAAGAGTTGTCATTAGCACCATGGAAGGAAGCTGATGGGCCATCTCTTTAAGTGCCGAGCGGGTAAGCGAAAGCCCGATTGTATAGCCGACAATGATCATTCCGGCATTTCGCACCTGTCCCGGCCAGGCGTAATAGTTCTTCAGAAGGTTCGAGGCAACCAGTGTGGCGATCATCGGGCCCAGCAGCCAGGGAAGCGGCAAACCAAGCAGCATGAACGCGCCCCCGCCGGCCAAGGCAGTCAGCAATGTAATTGGAAAAGAATAGGAACTGCGCGGTGCTTGTGCAGATCTTGTCATAGCAAATCCTCTTTTCTGGCATATCATCAGCGATTAGTATTGCAGAGTCAGCACGCCTTGATACTTATTTAACGTCTCCTTGGAAATCATCAAGTCTTTTATTACGTTAACAGGGTGGCCTGCAGCTTGCAAGAATTTATCCTCCTTGTCAAAAAGCAACCTGCCGAGGAGTCCCAGCGCCTTGGTGCGGTAATGCATGGGTATGGCTATCGCAGGCTGCAGCTGCTTCATGACTTGGGAGGCCGTCTCTCCGTTCATCGTCATTCCCCCTCCAACCGGGAGCATAAGAATATCCACTGTACCTATCTGCCTGATCTGCTCTGCTGTAAGAACATGCCCAAGATCGCCTGCATGGCAGATCCGCAGACCGTCTACAGTGATGACATATACGATATTGCCGCCTCTCTTGGTTCCTTGAACGTTATCATGAAAAGTGGCAACACCCTGTATCTCCACTCCTTTTATGCTGTAATGCCGTGCCTGATTCACCAGCTCATAATCGCCTTCGGCAAACTGAATCTGGTTATGATCCTTGTGATCATGCGTGACAGCGACAATATCCGCCTTGATCTTAGGCATCCGGTAGCCCAGAAATTTCCCGTAGGGATCAATCAGAATGACCGTTCCCTGCTGTGATGTAATTTGGAATGCGGATTGGCCGTACCAGTGAATGTTCACATCCGTTCCTCCCAATCATTTTAAAATCTAAAATTTGTGCATTATTCCGCACATTTTCAGCTGCAGATATCCTGTTTCTTTTGATGTCAGAGCATTCATTCTATTAAATCAGCTACCGTATAAGACATCAGCACCTGATCCACCTGAATGTGAATATCATTCATAATCTGTTCAAAGGACATCCGCACCTTATGGCCAAACAGATGATTGCCTGTCGTATCCAGCATCCGGTCCCAGACCGGGCTCTCGTCATGCAGCGCACCGTATACATCGGATAATGTGATATCCGCAGGAGCTTTTGCCAGCGTGTAGCCTCCCCCTCTGCCCTGCCGCACTTCAATATAGCCAGCATCCGTAAGCCGGGACAGAATCTTCCGCAGCGCCGTAGGCTCGCAATGGATCTGCTCGGCGATTTCGGCGCTGGAGTATTGTCCCGGGCTTGAAGCCAGAACCACCAATGCCTGTATTCCGTAACCAAAACGTTTCAATTCCGCCATCTGCTGCGCTGACTCCTTCAATCGTAATTAATGTGCAAATAATAGCACACTTACTTCAAATCAGCAAGAAAACGTGAAGCTGCATCCACACATGGATAGAAAAAAGACATACCGCAAACAAGGCAGGAGCGCTTCACGCTGTTTGTCATTGGTTCGAATTTCTGCGGAATAGTCCTGCTCCTTGGCAGTGAACCCACCCCGATGAACAATAGCCTTGCTGCTTCGGCCTGTCAGGGAAATTTATTTGTTAATCCCGTTAATACTTAATGTACTGAAATATTGACTGGGATTTCCCTGCTTGGGATTGAAGCGCTCTTGGAACTCACCGCCTGTATAGGCGCCGATCACGCGGTGCCAGAAATTGCGGGCAGGGGTGTTGGCCCGGATCTGCGATACCTTCCAGTCTCCGGGAAACATGTCGAACAGCCGGTGTGCAGCCCATGTGCCTACTCCGCTGCGGCGGTACTTTTTCATCACAAAAAATTCTGTCATGTAGAACTGCCCCTCCGTACTGCGAAGCAGCCTGTCCACGAGTGCAAAACCGGCAATCCTGTCGTCCGCCGTAAATAAGTAGGCAAATTTATTGTTGCCGCTGTTCCAGTAAGCCTCCAGGCCGGGATAAGGCGGAAACGCACCGTCCCGCTCCACCTCAAGCTCCAGATAACGGGTGAAGTCATATAAATAAAACTGCATCAGCTTGCTGATTATATGGCGCTGCTCTTTGGGAACCAGCTCGATTCCAAGTTCCATGGGGTCACCTCTGTGATTCACTTTTATTACACATTCTATAACTTTGTGCCTTCAGGAGCAAGGCAAGCCCACTTGTGCGGCGGCGAATTTCCGCCAAAGGCCATAAAACATGATAAAATAGAAAGACACGTCCAAAAAACAACAGCAACCCGAAGGCAGGTGAAGAAGACATTGAGCATTCAAAAAAACAGCGACCGTAAAAATCTTGACCGAAAAGTGCTGCTTATGCCCTGGTTCGTGCAGCAGTTCATTGACTATAAGCGCCCTGATCTCTCCCCCTCCACCCTGCTGGAATACATCCGCGACTATGAATCATTCTTCGGCTGGCTGCGTGCAGAGGGACTCACGCAAGCCGCGGGCCTGGCGGAGATCACTTTACTTGATCTGGAGACTCTGCATATGGACAGCATTGTCGGTTACCGCCTTCATCTGACCACGCGAGCCGAGGGAACGAATACAAAAGTCACCGTTTCCCGCAAGCTCTCTGCGCTGCGGTCTCTTTTTCACTATCTAAGCCAGATTGCCGAGGACGAGAACTTTTATCCACTGCTCAAGCGCAACATCATGGCCAAGGTCGAGATCAAGCGCATTCACAAGCCGAAGGACACTGCCGCCAAACTCAAAGGCAAAATTCTGGAGGATGAGGAGCTGCTGGAGTTCGTAGGATACATTTATGAAGGCTATGGGCGCGATGTTGAAGCGAACAAGCAAGCCTATTATTCGTTTCAGCTCAACCGTGAACGGGATGCCTGCATTGCCAGCCTCATTCTGAATTCCGGCCTGCGCGTCTCTGAAGTGGTTAACCTCAATGTGGATGACCTGGATGTGAACAATAAGCTGCTGTATGTCTACCGCAAGGGGAATAACGATGAAACGTTCAAGACCCCGGTCTACTTCCGGGAGCAGGCCAAGGATGGCCTTTTCCTTTATCTGGACCTGCGCCAGTCACGCTATAAGACGCCCAAGAGAGAAAAGGCGCTGTTCATCTCCCTGCCGAACGGCAGCCATGAAGGCAAGCGGATGACCAAACGGGCGATCCAGGAAATGATTATCAAATACGCCAAACGGTTCGGCAAGCCGTATCTGACGGTTCATAAGCTGCGCCACTCTTTTGCCACAGACTATTATCTGCAAAATGACATCTACAAAACGAAGGAACAGCTTGGACACGCTTCAACGGAAACAACCGAAGTCTATGCCCATCTTACGGACAAAACAATGTCTGAGGCGATTGAGCGGCGTCTCGGAGAGCTGAATACCCGTCACGGAGGGAGTTCATGGCATTAAATGTCTCACCCATATGAACCATTATCTGCTTCACCCGATCCGGGCCACACCGATTTGCAGTCCAACTGTGAGAACTGCTTCGGTCTATGCTGTGCCGCGCTGCCCTTTGCCGCTTCAGCGGACTTTGCCATTGACAAAAACGCCGGCCAGCCTTGTCCCAGTCTGCGGAACGACTTCCGCTGCGGTATCCATACCGGGCTTAGAGCTGCAGGATTCCGGGGCTGTACTGTATATGAATGCTTCGGTGCAGGCCCCAGGGTTTCCCATAGCACCTTTGCCGGCCGGGACTGGCGGGAGGCTCCGCAGACGGCTGCTCAAATGTTCGAGGTCTTCCCGGTCATGCGCCATCTGCATGAGCTGCTGCGCTATCTGGCCGAAGCGTTGGCTCTGCCGTCTGCCCAGCCGGTCCATAGCCGGCTCCGTACAGCACTGGAGCAGACGGAACGGCTGACTCTGCTTCCGGCAGAAGCAATTCTGCAGGTGGATATCCCCGCTTACCGTGCAGAGATCAATGTGCTGCTGCTGCGGACCAGCGAGCTGGCACGCGACGCTGAGCGGCATAAGCTTACCCATGCGCCCAAGCATCCCAAAAGCTACGGGCGGGGCGCCGACCTCATCGGAGCAAAGCTTAAAAAAGCCGATTTGCGCTGTGTCAGCCTGCGGGGAGCTTATCTGATTGCCGCTGACCTTAGCGGGGCCGACCTGAGAGGGGCCGATCTGACCGGCGCTGATTTCCGCGACACGAATCTGTGCGGCGCCGACCTTACGGGCACACTTTTTCTGACCCAATCACAGCTCAATGCCGCGAAGGGCGATGCCTTAACCAAGCTTCCTGCTGGACTGGAACGCCCCGGACATTGGACTGCCTGGTAATAGGCTTTTAGCAAAACAGCGGCTGGTCCCTCCTTCGGCGGGAGAGGGAGCCGCTGTTCTTTGTGACAGGGTTTACAAAAGATGTATCGCAATGTATGGGTCTATGCCATTACTTGTTTTCTATTATGAATTTTTCATATGTTGAAATTTTGAAAATAAGATCGTTTCTGCCACAAAAGGTTGGCCATTCCTGCGCTGTCGCTGATGTCAAACCGGCCGATGCCAGAGGCCTGCGGCAAGCATGCCGAAGCCTGCATCGGACCCCAGAGGGCCATTGCCGCTATACGGCTCGCTTCTCCAAGCAGTGCGATATCCTCTGCCTGGCGGATCAGCACGATTTTGGGGTATTGTTCCTGCTTGAACCCTTCCACCAGCACATAGTCGTAGTCTGCAAAAGCTTCAAGCAGCCCGGGCAGGCTGCTTGTCCGCTCCTGAATGACCGAGGTCCGTGCGTCGCTCGTGATGGCAACTGCCGAAGCCCCCGCCTGCCGCTGCTTCCAGGTATCTGTTCCCTCATGATCCATGTCAAAATTATGGCCATCATGCTTAATGACCGCAACTGTGCAGCCCTTCTTCCGCAATTGCCGGATTAATTCGCAGATCAGTGTTGTTTTACCGCTGTTCTTATAACCGATAATCTGGCATACAGCAGGCCGGGTATTGCCCCTACCGGCAGCAAGCATCTCTTGGGATTGCTCCGCGCTGCCTACTGTATGACTAGTCCCAGGGATGAATTTCCGGCCCCGGTTGTGATTATCCGCCCTGTTTACTCTCTCCAGCCTTTTACGGCCTCTGTAAATCCCTGTTCTGCATCCGCTCGCATTCTTCCGCCTCTTCATCGCTTGCCGCCTCATTTCCGCTTCTCCTGCCTTTTCCATGGTCCGGCTTCCTGCTAGCCCCGGATTTCCCCCGGCAATTTGAGCACCTTCACAGAATCTCCGGCTGACATGCCCCGTTTTCCCGGAGGAATCACAAGCAGGCAGTCACTGTCCTTGATCGTTACCATTACAGAGGATTCATCAATAGCAGCCGGATAAGCATACAGGCGGCCCTCTTGAATCCCGAGCCGGGAACGGACAAACCGGGTGTAGTTATTTACTCTGGAATAATCCGCCCCGAGCACCGCCGTCCATTCCGGCAGGAATGGCTTAATGTCTCCCTGCATCTGTGTGATGACAGGCCGGGCGAACAAATAAAATCCGACAAAACAGGCTCCGGGATTGCCTGATAAGGCCAGCAGGAGCTTGCCCCCCCGCACGGCAGCCGTTGTCACGCTTCCGGGACGCATCGTCACCTTGTTGAACAGCATGTCCCCGCTGTTCTCGCGGATCAAATCACCCATAATGTCATAATCGCCGACGGACACTCCACCGGTGGTGATCACCAGATCATAGCTCTCCAGCGCCATCTGCACCTTCCCCCGCGCCAGTTCAATATCGTCCACAATCGCCCCGAGCATAACCGGCTCCCCGCCGCTCTCGCGCACCAGCGCTTCCAGCATGGGGGAATTGCTGTTGCGGATTTTTCCGGGAGCGAGCGGCTGGTCCACCTCCAGCAGTTCGGTTCCGGTCGCAAATATACCTACCTTGGGTCTGCGGACTACTTTAACCCAAGGAATCCCAAAAGCCGCCAGAACCGCGATATCTCCAGCTGTAATCATTGTGCCGGCCGGCAGCACCAGCTCCCCTTCCTTAAGCTCGAAGCCCCTCCTGGTGATATTGCTGCCGGCCTTCTGCGGTTTACGGATACCTACCTGGGCTATCCCGCCTTCTTCCCTGCGCTCCGTGGCTTCCAGCATAACCACTGTATCCGCACCATCCGGCACCTGGGCTCCGGTCATAATCCTTGCAGCCGTGCCGCTCCGGATATCGACTGCGGAAACGGCACCGCAAGGAATGTCATCCACGATGTCCAGCCAGACCAGGCCTCCTTCCGCAATCTCCCCGGTATCCGCGGCAATAAGCGCATACCCGTCCATCCCTGAACGATTAAAAACGGGGAACGGATGCGGCGCATACACAGGCTCAGCTAAATAACGCCCTGCACTCTGATTAAGCGGCACCTCTTCCGGATTAAGCACCTGCGCATATTTAATCATCCGCGCCTGGGCTTCCTTAACCTGGAGCGCTTTACGATGAAATTTGGAGCTTGCTGCTTCTTTTCTGGAGTTCATATGTATCCGACCTCTTCTGTTCGTATTGTTATTGTTAGCCTGCTGGCGCTGCTCCGCCGTCCATACAGGCACCATTTTAACATGGCAGCCTGTCTAGGGAAAAAAATAAATGCCCGCGCTCATAAAAAGCGAAGGCATCCTGCAAGAGGTATCCCGGTAACCAGGGTTATGATGAAACGAAGCTCTAGCCTTTTATAAAAGCCGCTAATATCAGAGCACCGGTCACATGCAGTGTGCCGGCCAGCAGACCATAGCCTATTTTCCCCAACCGGGTGCCGTGGTCAAGGTCCAGCTTCGCCCAGGCGGCCAGGAACAGACGGACTGCTTTTTCCAGGAAAAATAAAAGGACAAAAGAAGCTATGGAGATTACAAGCGCATCTCCCAAACTGTTCGATGAGGCAATGGAGGACGATAGAATATAGCCCTGTGCCAGCAGCTTAAGCACGAATCGCGTGGTAACCGCCATATTGCCTGCTTTGATTTCTTCCAAATCGTTGTAACGGGTAAAGAGCGAATCCACGTACATCAGCACGCATAGCAGTACCGAGCCGCTTAACGTCCATACCACCATGGACACCAGAATATGGAAATCCATTGTTTAGCCCCCGATTATCAGTTTGCCTGCCTTTGGCGGCAGCATAGAGAAGGCGAAGAAGAAACGCTTTCTGTCTCCCCTTCGCCTGTGGACACCAGCCTGAAGGGCGGCCTGTGCCAATATGTTATTGTTTGCCGTATTGCTTCATCAGCGCGGCCAGCTCGTCTTCCACAGCCTGGTCCTTGCCCAGCTTCTCGAATTCATCATCCAGCGCTTTGTTGCCGGAGCTCATTTCATTGCTGGCCTCAGCCTGGGCTTCCGCCTGCAGCATCTTGTCTTCCATGCGCTTCAGTCCTGCAGAAGCCGAATCGGAGCTGAACCCGCTCATTGCTTTGTTGATTTCGGTTTGCGCCTTGGCTGCATTGTAGCGCGCAACCAGCGTTTCACGCTTGTTCTTCATCTGCGTCAGCTGTTTGCGCATTTCCTCCAGCTTCCCGCGCAGATTGTCAGCCGAAGCCTTGTTCTGATCAAAGCTTGCTTTATATTCCACCAGCTTCGCTTCAGCGGCTTTCTTCTCCTCGAGGGCACGGCGTGCCAGATCGGCATTCCCGGCCTGAGCGGCAGCATGCGCCTGCTGGTTGCGTTTGTTGACAAGCGCTTCCTGTTCTTCGTGGAGCTGCTTGAATTTTTTCTCGATGGCAATCTGGGCAGCTACGGCCTTTTCGGCATCCTCCAGATCCTCAGTCATGTCACGAATGTATTGGTCTGTCATTTTGATCGGGTCTTCTGCCTTGTCGATAATCGCGTTCACGTTCGACATGGTCAGATCGCGCAATCTTTTAAATATAGACATGGTTCATTCCTCCAAAATAAAAGTGAAATGCTCAGTTGTTATCTTTTACGCAGGGAGAGCCATTATCGTTTCAAATTTTGCCCAAATAAATATTGATCCACTTTGCGGTTCACGATTTCTACCACCTGTGCGATGCCTTCCTTGCTCAGATTGTCGTAGTGGATGCCCATAACCACGGTAACAGTCCGGTCAAGTGCGGCAGCCGCCCGGGCGGAAACAGACTCGCTGATCGTATGCTCCTTGTGATGGGGGACTGCCGATGTTAATACCTTGACGTTCCCTTCCTCCACATAAGCGGTGCTGGCGGCTCCAATGTGGCGGACACCCCCGGTAATCAGCAGCAGCAGGTCACGGCCCACGTCTATGGCAGACAGTTCAATATCATCGGGGTGCAGATTTGGAGAAGTCATGAATTTCTCCCCTTTCCCATTATATTAACCATGGAACACGAAGAAATCCCACGAAGTGAAGACCCTGCCTTCAATAACATGCAATATTTTAGAGGATGCCGCGGATTTCATCCAGTGAAGAGATGTTCTCTTCGGTCATGAACTGCTGCAGCTCTTGAACGAGCGTGCTGCCGGCGCGCAGATTCATAAAGTTATAGGTACCTACCTGAATGACCGTTGCACCGGCCATAATAAATTCAATGATATCTGTAGCCGAGGTAATTCCGCCCATGCCGATCACCGGAATGGATACCCGCTTCGCTACCTGATGCACCATCCGCAGCGCCACCGGCTTGATCGCCGGCCCGGACAATCCGGCATACAGATTGTTGAATACGCTGCGGCGGCGGCGGACATCGATTTTCATTCCCGAGATCGTATTGATCAGCGAAATCGCATCGGCGCCTTCCTCCTGGCACATTTCAGCCATGCCCGCGATATCCTCGGCGTTCGGCGACAGCTTCACAGCGAGCGGCAGTTTGGTTGCGGCTCTTACGGCACGCACTACCTCCTGCGCCGCCGGTGTCTTGACCCCGAAGGCGATGCCTCCCTCCTTGACGTTGGGACAGGAAATGTTCAGTTCAATCATATCCACCGCAGGCTTGCCTGCAGCGCTCCGCGCATCGGCATCACGCTGGATCAGTTCCGCACCCAACACATAATCAGGCAGTGTGTTGCCGCCCAGATTCACCAAACGGGCGGTATCCAGTGTCTCCCAAAAAGGAAGCTCCCTGGCAAGGAATGCTTCAACCCCCGGGTTCTCCAGCCCTACGCTGTTCAGCATGCCGGAGGCCGTCTCATAGACGCGCACACCGGGATTGCCTGCCTTGGCATGAAGGGTAAGGCCTTTGCCGGAGATGCCCCCGAGCAGGGATACATCATACAGCTTGCCGTATTCACGGCCAAAACCGAAGGTCCCGGAGGCCATGATAATCGGGTTCTTGAAGTGCACACCCGCTATATTTGCAGTCATATCAGTCATGGAAGACCACCTCTTCCGCCAGGAATACCGGACCGTCCGCGCAAGCCTTGCGCTGTCCGTCACGGCAGGAGACGCTGCACACAAGACAGGCGCCGATTCCACAGGCCATGCGGTTCTCCAGAGACAGGTATACATCCGGTCTTTTGCCGGCCGTCTCGGCGGCTATGCCTTTCAGCTGCGCGGCCTTCAGCATCGGATGCGGCCCGCACACAAAAATATGGTCATAGCTGGTGAAATCGACGCTGTCGAGTACCAGCCCCCCCACATTTACTGTCAGTTCGGCGGCCAGAGGACGAAATGCCTCTGTGCGGAAAGCTTCACGGCTGAAGCCCAGATAAATATCGCTGCCAGGAAGCTCCTGTGCACAATAATACAGCGGAGCGATTCCAATTCCTCCGCCTACCAGAGCCACCTTGCCTTCCACAGCCGGAAAGCCGCTGCCGAAAGGCCCTTCAAGCTCCAGAGAAGCTCCCGGCTCCAGACCAGCCAGAATCTTCGTCCCTTCACCCACCACATGATACAGAAATTCAACGCCGTCGCCGTTCACTTGATGTATGCTTAGCGGTCTGGACAGCAACGGAAAGGCTCCCCATGCCCGCAACATGTAGAATTGCCCCATTGTACCCCCGTAATTCCCTTCAACCCGAAGGTGATACACTCCATCTGCCAGCCGCTCGTTACTAATCACCGTCGCCACGTTATCAAGCTCCTTCAAATTTTATCTTATTAACCATGCCTTAGAAGGAACTTAAAATCTGTGATAAAGTTCACATTTGCAGGTGCCTATTTCCGCTTCCAAACTCCGCGTTCATATGCCTTCGGGACATTCTGCCTGTCCACCCCGCCAAGCGCTTCCTCCGCATGCAGCGCCCAATAAGGATCGCTGAGCATTCCTCTGCCCACAGCAACCAGCTCCGCCTTCTCCTCAGTGACAATGGACTGCGCCTCCCCATACGATTCCAGCCGTCCAACGGCAATGACGGGAACCTGCAGGCCGCTGCGGATATACTCCGCAAGATCAACCTGGTATGCCGGTCCTGCATTAGGACCTCCATTCGAGCCAATGGGTCCTTCGCCGCCCGAGGACACATGGAACATGTCTACTCCGGCAGCTTTGTAGCGCCGGCAGAATTCCAGGGCATAAGCTTCATCATAACCGCCTTCAACGTATTCCTTGGCTGATACTCTCATAAGCAGCGGCATTTCAGCCGGAAGCACACCGCGGACGGCCTCCACAACCTGCTCCCCAAACAGGACCGGATCGGCGCCATACTCATCATCCCTGATATTGGTCAATGGCGAATGGAACTGGTGAATCAGGTACCCGTGCGCTCCGTGAAGCTCTACGGTATCAAAGCCTGCCTCCACCGCCCGGCGCGCCCCTTCACGGTAAGCAGCAATCAGTTCGGCAATCCCTTCCTTGCCGAGTGCCTGCGGAGTTTTGGAGTTGGCGTCGAACGGAATCGCCGAAGGCGCAACCGGCGGTTCGGCATCCAGCGCCTTGCGTCCGGCATGGCCGAGCTGTACGGCAATCTTAGCGCCTCCGGCATGTACCGCACCGGTCAGCCGGCGGTAGGCTTCAATATGTTCGTCACTCCAGATTCCGGTATCTGCATTCGTGATTCTTCCATCCGGATGAACGCCGGTCATTTCCACAATAATTAATCCGGTGCCGCCTACAGCACGGCTGACATAATGGACGAAATGCCAATCATTGGGTGTGCCATCCTGACTGGCGACTGCATATTGGCACATGGGGGGCATTACAATCCGATTTTTCAGAGACAAGGCCTTTAACTCATAGGGTGCAAATAAATCCGGCATTTCCATTCTTCCTTTCTGTTATTCCGTGTATTATTTGGCCGGGAAACTTCCCGTTTTTAACCGGCATGTATTCCAACCTCGGCATGAATAGAGTTTGAATACATGCCCTAGTATACACGTATTTTCCGCCCCGATAAATCCTAATCGGCGAAATGGGGATTAAGCATAATATTGCCTGTGCAAGGGGATAACAAGATTAGGCAACAGAAGGATAAATGAATGGCATTAAGTCTATGAATCCTCATCTGTCAAGAACATATTCAGCTGTGCAGTCAATAAAAGGAGGCGTGCTTTGATGAAATGTCTGCAGAGGAGCCAAAAAACGCTCCTATTGGCGATTGTTTTATTGATTCTGCTCAGCCCGGCTTCCATAGGAGAGTCGGCCGCTGCTTCTCCGGAAGTTCCGGGGACGTTCCCCAGGCTGAATGATACCCGGAAAGCCGCCTCAGACCCCAAAGCCGACCCGTCGATCCCTGCGGGCTCCTCTTCCCAAGCGGCTGCCCGTTCCCAAAAACGGGCCAAAGCCCTTACACTCAGCCAACTGCTGCGCAAATATCCCGAAACGATTAAGACACAAGGGCCCCGCCTTAAACGGATCGCCCTCACATTTGATGATGTGCCGGACCCGAGATTCACACCGCAGATTCTCGACGTTCTCCGCAAGCATCATGTCAAAGCCACCTTTTTTATTGTTGGCAGCCGGGCAGAGAAGCACCCTGATCTTGTAGCACGCATTATCAGAGAGGGTCACGCTGTCGGCAATCATTCCTATAGCCATCCGGAGTTCGGGAAGATCAGCGTAAAGGCATTCCGGACACAGATCATACGCACGGAAAATATCATTGATGCAACGGCCGGCTATAAGCCCCGGCTGATCCGCCCGCCCTATGGAGACATCAGCGAGCAGCAGCTTAAATGGGCCAAAGCCCACGGCTACAAGCTGGTGAACTGGAACGTGGATTCTCTTGATTGGAAGGGGCTGTCCAAAGCTCAGGTGCGCAACAATATCGTTGCCCATGCAGGCAAGGGGGCAATCATTCTCCAGCACGGCGGCGGGGGCCGCGGCAGCAATTTACGCGGAACAATCCAGGCGCTGCCCGAAGTGATCAGCATTATGCGCAAACGCGGTTACACTTTTGTAACCGTCCCGCAAATGCTTCAGGTTAGCCAAGAAAAGTAAGACAGGCACAGCCTTTGAAGGCGCAAAAAAAAAGGAAATGAGGCTTGCCGTGCTCCGGCATGCTTCGTTTCCTTTTGAGTCTTAAACCTATTCAATCACGTACAGATGCACATATTGATAACCGAAATCCGCCACAAAGCTTTGGCTGCCCGGAATAAAGATATCAATGCGGTTCCCTTTGATGGCACTGCCGATATCGGTTGCGGTAGCCAGGAATGCCTGCTTGGGAAGGCCTGGATGCGAATACCCTGTAACCAATACCCTGGTGCCGAGCGGTATCACACTGGGATCAACAGCGATCGTGCCCAGCTTGAGGGGATTGCCGAAATAGTCGACCGCGCCCCATTTGCCGTTCTCGCTGCCTGCCGAGGAATAAGCGGAGGCTTTGACCTGCAATACTTTGCCGTAGCTGTATTCTTTGCCCCAGGCCTGAACAGTATTGGCCTGCGGTTCTACACTCAAGGCGGATACTGTTGCCGAAGCTTTGGCCGCAGCTGCTGTCTGAGTCTTGACGTTACCCGGAATAGCGAGCTTCAGTCCCGGATAAATGTTATTGGCGGCAATATTGGGGTTGGCATTCATAATTTCATCCATGCTGATGCCATAATGGTTGGACAGGGTATAATAGGTAGTAGTATCTCCCGCGATATGTACACTGTCCGCCTGAACGGGTGCTGCTTGCACCAATGCACTGATTCCTAAGGCTGCTGCGAGTGCTGCAAGAGCTCCAAATTTGATTTTCATAATTTCCTCCTTCATTAATAGCGCAATCCGACTGCAGGAAAATCCCGGTCTTATTGCTTCAATGTAACTCCGGACGTATGTATCCTGTATTTGCCCTGACGGGTTTGTAAAACCACAGTTATGAATATATCACAATTTTGTAACCAATGCCTATGAAATTGTTACCAAACTGAAAGAATTAGCGTTTTGAAGCGCTTTTATTGAAGCGGAGAATACATACAACAGCAGAAACGGCTGCGCCGTCCTTATAAGGGACGGAGTGTTTCAACGAGAAATAGAAGGATAATTTATGTGAAAAGCATATAAAATTCTTATATTTTAAAAAAAAAGGGCCGAAAAGTTCATTTTTTTGCAGCATTTACAGATAAATTCCGCACAAATTTTACACAGAGTTAACATTTCTCGGGTTGGCAAATAGTAGAATGATAGAAGATGACAAAGACATGAAGCATTTGGAGGGTCCATGAACGTGAACGCAGAAGAAAAAAAGAACATCCATACCAGCCCGGCAACGGCGTATCTGAACCGGGATTTAAGCTGGATCGAATTTAACCGGCGCGTGCTACAGGAGGCGCAGGACCCGGATAATCCGCTGATGGAGCGGGCCAAGTTCCTGGCGATTGTGTCCAGCAATCTGGATGAATTCATCAGCGTGCGCGTGGCGGGGATACAGGATCAGATCCGGGCGGGCTATACGAAAAAGGATTTCACCGGATATACCCCTTCCGGCCTTTATAAGCGTCTCATCAAGCGGGTCAGCAAGATTATTGCCGATCAATACCGGACATTCCGCGATATCTCACGCAATCTGCACAAGGAAGGCATCGTATTTGTGAATTATGAGGATCTGACCCAGGCGCAGGAGCTCTCGATTGAACAATATTACCGGGACATCATTTTCCCGGTCCTGACACCGATGGCCGTAGACCAGAGCCGTCCGTTTCCGCTGGTGCACAGCCAATTCATCTATCTTGCCGTCGTGCTGACCCGCAAGGACAGCCTGGAGGATGAGCCTTATTTTGCGATTCTGCAGATTCCTTCCAACCTGCCCAGATGCATTCCCCTTCCCCACCGCTCCAACAGCAAAAAACGGCAGTTTGTATTCATAGAGGATGTTATCCGCCATCATATCCAGACCCTGTTCAGCGGCTATGATCCCGTAGCCGTAAGCGAATTCCGCTTAACACGCAATTCCGACCTGACGATTGACGAGGAAGGTGCGGAGGATCTGCTTGAGGAGATTGAAAAAGAGCTGCGCAAACGGCGGCGGGGCGTTCCCGCCCGTCTTGAAGTGCAAAAAGGCATTCATCCCTATGCGCTGGAGCAGCTGCAGGCCGAATTCGAGCTGGAGGATTTCGTCTTCGAGATTGACGGGCCGCTCGATCTCGGTTTCCTGCGCGGCTTCGCCGGCAGCCTGAAGGGCTTCAGCTATCTGCATGATGTGCCGATTGAACCGCTGTATCCGGCGGAATTTGATGAGAACGAGGATTTCTTCGAGGTGCTGCGCGAACGCGATGTGCTGGTCTACCATCCCTATGAATCCTTTGATGCGATGGCCGACTTCATCATTCAAGCCTCCGAGGATGAGCAGGTCATGGCAATCAAAATGACGCTGTACCGCGTCAGCGGCAATTCTCCGCTGATTACGGCGCTGGCCCATGCCGCTGAATCCGGCAAGCAGGTCACCGTGGTTGTGGAGCTGAAGGCACGCTTCGACGAGGAGCGCAATATCGCCTGGGCGCGCAAGCTGGAGCAGTCCGGCTGCCATGTGGTGTATGGTCTGGTTGGCCTCAAAACCCATGCCAAGATCACGCTGATTGTCCGCCAGGAGGGCCTTGAGCTGCGCCGTTATGTGCATGTCGGAACGGGCAATTACAATGACAGCACTGCCAAGGCCTACACCGACCTCAGCCTGTTCACCGCGAACAGCGAGATCGGCCTGGATGCTTCCGAGCTGTTCAACCAAATGACAGGCTATTCGGCCAGCTATGATTGGAATTCTTTCATCGTTGCGCCGACAAACATGAGCCTTTCGCTGCAAAAGCTGATTCTGCGCGAAGCCGAGCATGCCGCCGCCGGTCGTCCCTCCCGGATTATCGCCAAAATGAACTCCCTTTCCAATCAGGAGGTCATTGACAATCTCTACAGCGCCGCCCAGGCCGGGGTATCGATTGATCTCATTGTGCGCGGAGTCTGCTGCCTGCGTCCGGGCATCGAAGGGTTAAGCGAACGGATCACCGTGCGGAGCATTGTAGACCGCTTCCTGGAGCATTCCCGGATCTACTACTTCGAGAACGGCGGCAATCCGGAAGTCTACCTGTCCAGTGCCGACTGGATGACGCGCAATTTGACCCGGCGCATTGAATTGATGTGCCCCGTGAAGGACAGCGAAATCCGCAATCAGATTGTCAAGATTCTCGACATTACGCTTAAGGATAATGTGAAATCCAGCTTCCTGCAGCCGAACGGATATTACGAGCGTGCAGACGACAAAAAGGCCCCGTTCCGGAGCCAGTTCGCCGCTATGGATGTTACGCGCTGGAAGGGAAGCCGAGTTTTACCTTCAGCCCCCAAACATTCCTGAAGGCTTTGAGTGCATTCTCAATATCCTCCAGGCCGATCAGCAGCTCCCCTGCACCCTGCAGCTCCAGATCAAGCGTATTGCCGTGCAGGCGGGCATTCAGTCCGCTTACAATGCCTATCTCGGTACTGTCCAGAGCAATGCTCAGCTGCACCAGCGTGCCGAGCTTATGAATCCATTCCTCGTCGGAAGCCAGCAAAATGTCCTTGTGGATCAGGGACAATTTCTGCTTCCGGCTTTTTGTGCTGTAGGAGGCGATCAATGCCCCAAGTATCAGCTGGCGGTGTGTCAGCCCGCGGATCGGTGAATTCATCAGCCAGTACCGCGTATGCCGCTTGGATTGATAATAGTTGATATTGGTGCCGGTTCGATGCAGCATGATCGAGACATAAATCAGCATCCTCTGCTCCTCCCGGTCCCCTTCCCCGCCAAACGCGTCAAAGAGACTGCGGGCCAGCTTGTATATGTGGTCCAAATGCCGCTTCGAGGTGCGGATATCAAAACGGATGATTGTGTTAAGACTGAATTCCAGCGCACTCTCACGCACCGGCTGCTCGGGCTCAAGCAGATCATGCAGCATGCCTTCCCGCAGGCCCTCCCCGCTGATAACCGCCTGACAGGCACCAATATACAGATATACCGTGTGAAAAATAATCAGTCCGGAGACGATGATATCCCCCCGGCTCTTGGACAGCCCGTCCAAATCCTTGCGCTTCTCATACGGAATGGCCGGCAAGGTCTCCATAAAATGATCGATGGTTGGACTGGACAGTATATAGCCGTGTGAATTCGGAAGTGAATAATCACGGGTCTTCTGGTCCAGCTTCCCCAGCGAACGGAGTGTTCCGCCAAGTCCGTAGAGCGGCAGCCCCGGTGCGCTGCTCAGCCAGTCATGCTCCACCAGCCTCCCCGTTACATAAGCCTGAAGCTTCCGTACCTGGTCTCCGTTCCAATTGCCATGGTGGCTGAACATCAGATTCGTATTTACGGCACCGAACGGGAAGGAAATGCTGTGCTGGTAGCGCCGTCCCCGGAACAGGGTAATCTCCGTACTCCCGCCGCCAATATCAATAACAAATCCGTCCTGGACATCAAAGGCGTTGATGACGCCCAAAAATCCAAAGTAGGCCTCCTGATGGCCGCTGACCACTTCAATAGGAATCTCCGATGCCTCCGAAAGGTAGGAGATAATCTCCGGTGAATTCGCCGCATTGCGGATGGCTGCAGTGGCTCCGGCACGGATTTTATCGACCTCAAAGGCGCTGCAAATTTCCTTGAACTGATGCAGGACAGGCACAATCGTATCCATGTCCTTCCGCTCCAGTCTGCCGTCCTTGGTGATTTTCTCGCTCAGACGAGCAGAGTATTTGCACTCCTTGATGATTTTGTAGCCTCCTTCCGTCGTCGTATCATAAATCACAAGACGAATGGAGTTGGAACCAATATCAATGATGCCAATCCGGCAAAGATCATCTCTCATCTGTATGTACTCCTTTTCAAGTTGATTGGCCATTTATATACTATATCACCCAATTCACCTCCAGCCAAAAGCAAAACGGCCGCTGAAGGAAGATTCAGGGCCGTCTGGGGCTGCTTTATAGGACCTTGCTTAAGAAATCCTTGGTACGGGCATGCCTCGGATTGCCGAATACCTGGGACGGTGCGCCTTCTTCGACAATCACGCCGCCGTCCATAAACAGGATGCGGTCGCCCACTTCACGGGCAAAGCCCATTTCATGGGTGACGATCACCATTGTCATGCCGTCTTCGGCCAGCTTCTTCATAACCTCCAGTACTTCGCCGACCATTTCCGGATCCAGCGCCGAGGTTGGCTCATCGAACAGCATCACATGCGGCTGCATGGCAAGTGCGCGTGCGATGGCAATCCGTTGCTTCTGCCCGCCGGAGAGCTGGGCCGGATAGGCATCCCGCTTGTCTTCCAGGCCTACGGTGCGGAGCAGCTCCATGGCGATTTTCTCCGCTTCGGATGGCTGCTGCTTTCTGACTTTCAGCGGAGCCAGCATGATATTCTGGAGCACGGTTTTGTGCGGAAACAGATTGAACTGCTGGAAAACCATGCCCATTTTTTCCCGGGTCACGTTAATATCATGCTTTTTGCCCGTAATGGACTGGCCCTCGAAGCTGATTTCACCGCCTGTAGGCTGTTCCAGCAGATTCAGACAGCGCAAAAAGGTGCTTTTGCCCGAGCCGCTGGGGCCGATGACAACCACAACCTCCCCTTTTTGAATCTGCAGGTCAATGCCCTTCAGAATTTCCAGCTTGCCGAAGCTTTTTTGCAGGTTGTTAACGGCGATCATCCGTATTCAGCCTCCTTTCCAATAAACCAAGGATCTTAGACAACGTAAATGTCAGAATAAAGTACATAACAGCGATTACCAGCAAGGGATTGAGTCCCTGATAGGTGATGGAGGTGACGGATCTCGCCTCGAACAGCAAATCCGCTACTCCAATCATCGATACAATGGAGGACTCTTTAATAATGGTGATGAACTCATTGCCGAAGGCGGGCAGCACATTCTTGATCGCCTGCGGCAGAACAATATAACGCATCGTCATTCCTTGCCGCATCCCCAGCGAGCGCGCCGCCTCCACCTGGCCACGGTCCACGCCCTGTATCCCGGCACGGAAGATCTCCGCCAAATATGCAGAGCTGTTAATGGTCAGTGTGATCGCTCCCGATTGAATCGGTGAAAACTTAATGCCGAATTCAGGCAGCCCGTAATGGATCAGGAACAGCTGGACCAGCATTGGCGTGCCGCGCAGAAATTCCACCCAGGCTGTGGCGATAAAACGCAGAATACGCCATTTGGACATGCGCAGCAGGGAAACTACAATCCCGAGCACAAATCCGAAGAATACCCCCAGCACTGCCAGCAGCAACGTGTACTTCAAGCCGGACAGAAAAAAATTGCGGTACTCGTAAGCAATATCGAAAAGCCCCATTGTCGGCATAACCTCCCATCTGCAAAAAAATAGAAAACAGCGGATCACCGCCATTTTCATATCAAGCCTTCATAATATTCCTTCCCTGCAAGGGGGATCTGTCTGCTTAACGTTAAGAGAAAGGAACGAAAGCTGTTACTTCTCGGCAAGCTCGCTGGCCGCCGCAACGTACTCGTCAATTTTGCCTTCCGAATCCAGGCGCTTCAGCGTTGTATTTATTTGATCCAGCAATTCGTCATTGCCCTTCTTGACGCCGATAACATAACCGTCATCTTCTGCCTCCGGTTTGGCATCCGTAATGGCAAGCCCCTCCACATTCTTCACGAAGGCTTTGGCTACAGGTCCTTCCATAATGGAAGCATCCACACGGTTGGATTGCAGCTGCATCACGATTTCGGAAATTTTGCTCAAGGAGGTCAGCTGAGCGCCTTCAATGCCCTTGGCGATATCTTCTTGAATCGATCCGGTCTGCACCCCCAGCTTGATTCCTTTCAGGGAATCCATGGTCGCAAACTTATCCTTGTCAGCTTCACGCACAACAACCGCTTGCTCCGCTTTATAGTAAATATCGGACAATCCTACCGCTTCTGCACGCTCAGGGTTTGGGCTAAGACCGGAAATTACCATATCGACTCTGCCGCTCGACAGCTCGTTCAGCAGGGAGTCGAAGGACAAATCCTTGATGACCAGCACGGCGCCCATGTCGGCTGCGATATCCTTGGCAATGTCGATGTCGAAGCCAACGATGGTATCTTTGCCGTCCACTACTTGGTGGAACTCATACGGCGGAAAATCCGCGCTTGTTCCCAGTACAAGCGTCTTGGCAGCAGCTTCGGCTCCTGCATTTGCGCCGCTGTCAGCAGCAGCATTATTGTCTGTGTTATTGTTGCCGCAGCCGGCCATAAGTCCTGCCGCAAGCAGCATTCCAAGAGAAAGTTTACCCCATTTGTTCATCTGTGTATATCTCCCCTATTCTCTTTCAATTCTCCAGTTGTCCCATTGACCGATTTATTATAAATCACTGCGCATGAATATGCAAAGACAATTTTGTGACAAAGCTTGTTAAGTAAGCATTAGGAAGCTATAGGGCGCAGCTGAGGTTTCCCGGCTCATTTTGCACATTCTATTAAAACAAGTATATACTAGGTACTATCTCCACCAGCTCCCGGAACAACGGAATTGGTTCATGAGGTCTCTACGGGTGGTATTAACTTGCTAATGAGCTCACAAAACTTAAGCCTGTGCTTTCGAAGCGAGTTTTGTACGAAGCCATTTCAGGGTGTGAAAGCTCACAAAACTTTTAGGAGGTGCAATCATGCTTTTGGAAGCTATGTACCATGTTCCGCGTGACAAGTGGGCCTATGCCTACGATGCAAAGACTATACATCTGCGTGTTCGCACCAAAAGGGATGATGTGGACTGTGTAGTAGCACTCACCGGGGACAAATACAACTGGAAAGATACATCCTACGATATCATGATGGAGAAAGCGGCGTCGGACGACAAGTTCGATTACTGGGAAGCCGCGGTCCGGCCCAAATATAAACGCCTCAGCTACACCTTCCGTGTGAGCAAAGGCAGCGAAAGTGTATATCTGCTGGATAATGGCATCCGCGCGGAATGTCCGCCCGCGCCCAATCACTTCTACGAGTTCCCCTACATACACCAAATCGATCTGTTTCAGGTTCCCAATTGGGCCAAGGATGCGGTGTTTTACCAGATCATGACTGAACGGTTCGCCAATGGCGATCCTTCCAATGATCCGGTGGGTACGGAGGAATGGGGCGGAACGCCTAAGCTGGATAATTTTTTTGGAGGCGACCTGCAAGGGGTGCTGGACCATTTGGACGATCTGCAGGAACTGGGGATCAATGCGATTTACTTCACGCCCCTGTTCGTCTCGCCTTCCAATCATAAATACGATATTGTCGATTATAAAAAGGTCGATCCCCATTTCGGGGATAATGAGCTGCTCAAAACCGTTGTCGAGGAATGCCACAGAAGAGGAATCCGCGTCATGCTGGACGCCGTGTTCAACCATTGCAGCGACAAGTTCCCGCCGTTTCAGGATGTGCTGGAGAAGGGCGAGTATTCGGTATACAAAGACTGGTTTCACATGAACTCCTTTCCGGCCGAAATCGTCGACGGTATTCCAACGTATGACACTTTCGGTTTTTTTGGCAATATGCCGAAGTTCAACACTGCCAATCATGAGGTCAAATCCTACCTCCTGGAGGTAGCCGAATACTGGATCAAGGAAATCAAGGTGGACGGCTGGCGTCTGGATGTGGCGAATGAGGTCGACCACCATTTCTGGCGCGATTTCCGCAAGGTGGTCAAAGCTGCCAACCCGGAAGCATACATTGTCGGCGAGGTATGGAGCGACTCGTTGAACTGGCTGCTGGGAGACCAGTTCGATTCCGTGATGAATTATCCTTTTTCCGGCACGGTACTGGAATTCTTCAACGGGGGCATGGACGGCATTACCTTCGGCCACCGGATCGGCGCCCTCCTGATGCGGTATCCGCAGCAGACGAACGAAGTAGTCTTCAATTTGCTGGGCAGCCATGATACCCCCCGGCTCTTAACCGTTGTCGGCGAGGATAAACGCAGGCTCAAGCTGGCGGTTGTTTTTCTGTTCACTTTCATGGGCACTCCCTGCATCTATTATGGCGACGAAATCGGCCTTACCGGCAATGAAGATCCCGACTGCCGCAAGTGCATGGAATGGGATGAAGACAAGCAGGACCGCGAGCTGTATGACTTCTACCGGATGATGATCGCCCTGCGCAAAGAAAACAAGGCGCTGCGCGAAGGCCGCTTCCGCCTTCTGCAGGCTTGCGAGAATGACCCGTGCATCGTCTATGAGCGCTCGGATGATGTGATTCATTTTACCGTGTGGATGAACAACTCGCCGGAGCCCCGTACCCTCAGCCATCCGATGGAAACGGATGATTGGCAGGATGCGCTGACCGGAGATCCCGTTGCACCGAAGGATGGAATGATGCATATTTCGCTTGATCCGTATGGTTACCGGATTCTCAGCAGGTATTTGGATTAATCCATATTTTATGAATAAACCAGTCATACACGAATGAAGTGTCCGGCTGGTTTTTTTTTTTGCAATATTATGTACTCACTCTTATATGCCGCTATCCGATAATCAGCATGTCATTGCTGTCAAACTTCCAGTCCTCCGAATATGCAACCTCCCAGTAATACCCGTCAGGATCTGAGAAATATCCGCTATATCCCCCCCAAAACACTTTTTGCGGCTGTTTAATGATGGTTCCCCCTGCCTGTTCAGCCCTCTTCATGATTTCATTCACTTCGTTCTGTGATTTGGTGTTATGCGCGAGCGTAATGCCGGAGAAGCCGCTTCCTGTCGGCGGTTCTTTGTCATTAATGTCCTCCGCCAGGCCTTCAAGAGGATATAAGGCAAGCTTGGTTCCGGCAGTATTAAAAAAAACTATGCCCGGGCTCTCCTCGCTTACGCTGGTTTCAAACCCCAAGCCGTCCCTATAAAATTGCAGAGAGCGGCTCATATCCCTTACGCCCAGAGTAATCAGACTGATCCGGTTCATTCTGGCATCCGCCTTTCTGAATTGTCCGTAAATCTCCATGACTTTAAGAAATGTCTCCTGTTGTGCAATCACAATTGTGCAATATGATTATAAATGTCGATGTACTGCTGCGCAGATACGTTCCAGCTGTAATCTCCGGCAAAAGCGTTCTTGGAAATCTTTTTCCAGTGTTCCGGCTTGTGATAAAAGGAAACGGCCCGGCGGAGCGTGTACATCATATCATGGGCGTTGTAATCTTTGAAGGTGAAGCCATTGCCCTCTCCGGTCTCTTCATTGTAGGCATGTACAGTATCGTTAAGCCCTCCCGTCTCACGGACTACCGGAATACTGCCGTAGCGCAGAGCCAGAAGTTGGCCGATACCGCAGGGCTCGAATTTGGACGGCATCAGGAACAGGTCGCTGGCTGCATAAATTTTGCGGGACAGCCCGTCATTGAACAGGATTTGTGAAGACAGCTTAGTCGGGTAACGCCATTGCGCCTCGCGGAACCAGCGCTCGTAGACTTCATCGCCGGTGCCCAGCAGCACAAACTGGATGTCATCATAATAGAGCAGCTCATCCAGCACGCGTGTCAATAAATCCAGGCCCTTGGAGTCAACCAGGCGCGTAACCATGGCAACCATTGGAATATATGGCGCCACGGGCAGACTTAGCTCCTGCTGCAAGGCCAGCTTATTTTCGGCTTTTTTGGCCAAGTTGGAGCGGTAGCGGGTGTAAATTTGCGGATCGCTGGCCGGATTATAGAGCTTGGTATCGATCCCGTTGACGATTCCGCTCAGGCTGTCCGCACGTGAGGAGAGCAATCCTTCCAGTCCGTAGCCGTAATAGGCCGTGCGGATTTCTTCAGAATAGGTCGGGCTGACGGTAGTGATGTGATCACTGTAGACAATGCCGCCCTTCATAAAGTTCACGTTGCCGTAATACTCCACGCCGGGGAAATAGCTGTCATTCAGACCCAGCAGCTCTCCAAGCACCGAATAAGGGAATACCCCCTGATACAGCAGATTATGAATCGTAAACACCGTGCGGATATTGCTGTAAAACGGATTATGGCGGTAGTGTCCCTGCAGCAGCAGCGGAATTACCGCGGCATGCCAGTCATGGCAATGCAGCACATCAGGCTGGAAACCGATGGTCTCCAGGCATTCCAGCACTGCGCGGTTGAAAAAGGCAAAGCGCTCTCCATCATCCATGTAGCCATAAATGCCGTCCCGCCCAAAATAATATTCATTATCGATAAAATATACCGGAATGCCGTCATAAACGATCCGTTCAATGCCGCAATATTGATTGCGCCAGCCGATCGGCACGGTCAGCACTGCGACATGCTCCATTTGGGAGACAAACTTCTCCGGAATTCCCTTGTACTTTGGCAAAATGACCCGCACATCCACTCCTGCGCCTTTCAGCGCTTTGGGCAAAGCTCCAATAACATCGGCCAGCCCGCCGGTTTTGACAAACGGATGAGCTTCGGCTGCGGCAAACAAAACCTTCATATCTCAATATCCCCCTTAAGTGTATGGGCTATGCTCCCAAGGTCATTTCACTGCCCTGCGGCCTGATTTCTTGAGTACCAGGAAGCTAAGCGGCGGAATGGTCAATTCGATGCTGTTCAACTGGTTGTGCCATTCTGTCCTGGTGCTCTTCATCGGAGTATTATGCATACCGGAGCCTCCGTATTCCGTACTTTCCGAACTGAACAGTTCTTTATACGTCCCTGGCCGGGGAACTCCAATCCGGTACAATTGCCGCTCCACCGGTTGGAAGTTCATAATAATCAGCAGGGTATCGGCCGCTTTTTTGCCCCGGCGGATATACGAAACTATGCTCTGGCCGCTGTCGTCTGCATCAATCCATTGATAGCCTTCCAAATCGTGATCCAGCTCCCACAGCGCCTTTTCGTTCAGGTAGAGCTTGTTGAGGGCTGCGGTAAAGGCCAGCATGCGGCGGTGGCTCTCATAACCGAGCAGCAGCCAGTCGAGCTGGTCCTGATCCTTCCACTCGATGAACTGGCCGAATTCCCCGCCCATGAAGAGCAGCTTTTTGCCGGGATGGCTGATGTGATAACCCAGAAGCAGGCGCAGACCTGCGAATTTCTGCTCATAGGTGCCGGGCATTTTGTCCAGCAGCGACTTCTTGCCGTGCACCACCTCGTCATGGGACAGCGGAAGGGTATAATTCTCCGCATAGGCGTAGCAGATGGGGAAGGTCAACAAATTATGATGATAGGGCCTGGCCCCGAAATCATGTTCTATGTAGCCCAATGTGTCGTTCATCCAGCCCATATTCCATTTGTAATTGAAACCAAGCCCTCCCTCATGCACAGGAGCAGTAACCCCCGGCCAGGCGCTGGACTCCTCTGCCATCATCAAGGCTTTGGGGTAATACTGGAATATCGTCTTGTTGAGGCGCTGCACAAAGCGGATGGCTTCCAAATTCTCCATCCCCCCGTTTGCATTTCTGCGGTACTGGTGCTCCTTCTTCTCAAAATCAAGCCGGAGCATGCTGGTAACCGCATCCACACGCATCCCGTCAATATGATACATTTCGAACCAAAACAGTGCGTTGGAGATTAAGAAGGAAGAGACTTCCGGTTTGCTGAAGTCAAAGGAAAGCGTTCCCCATCCCGGCTTCTCCGCCAGCAGCGGATCGGCATATTCATACAGCGGCGAACCGTCGAACATCCGGAGGCCATGGGCATCCTTGGCAAAATGAGCCGGAACCCAGTCCAGCAGCACGCCGATGCCTGCCTGATGAAGCCGGTCGATCAGAAACATCAGCTCCTGCGGTTCCCCGTAGCGGCTGGTCGCCGCAAAATAACCCGTGCCCTGGTAGCCCCAGGACAAATCATAAGGATGCTCTGCCAGCGGCATAAACTCTACGTGGGTATAGCTCATTTCCGCCAAATATGGAATCAGCAGCTCACTCATCTCCCGATAAGTGTATAATTCTCCGTCTTCCTTCTGCCGCCAGGTCCCAAAATGCATTTCATAAATGTTCATCGGCGCGCTGTAAGGAGCCTTGCTTCTCCGGCGCCAAGCCGCATCTCCCCAGGAGTATCCTCCCAGATCAGCAACAATCGAAGCCGTAGCCGGACGCACCTCCGCCTTGAAAGCGTAGGGGTCTGCTTTGAGGAAGGTCGAGCCGTCCGGGCCCGCGATCCTGTATTTGTAAAAAGTTCCCGCTGTCAACCCCGGAAAAAAACGACTCCAAAATCCTGAATCGGGTATCTTATATAACGAGTCCACGTCTTCAGTTCCATCCCAGCCGTTATGATTACCAGCCAGTCCTACATATGTCGCATGAGGAGCCCACACGGTAAAGCGGACGCCCGGTATTCCTTCTTCAGCGGCAATGTGCGCGCCCAGCATCGTATAGCTGCGATAATTCGTGCCCTCATGGAAAAGATAAATATCATCAGCTGACGGGAGGTTTACTGTTGCTTGTATTTCGGCCAAATCATCACCACCTTTTTATATAGGGTGCACCTTTAACATTACCCGAATGTTCAGGTTTTGAAAATGATTTCGGTTAGAATTCCGGGAGTAAAAGGAATAAAGAAAATAATTAATGTAATTTTTGCAAAACCACGGCAATATATTTCACCTATGCGTTTCAAGTGCTTGCTCTGCGTGTATATTACAAGCATTGACAAAAAAATGGGAGGGATAACAAATGAGTAAAAAAGAATGTATCGCCATGCTTTTGGCAGGTGGGGAAGGCCGCAGACTGGCTCCCCTGACTACCACCATGGCTAAGCCTGCAGTCCCTTTCGGCGGACAGTATAGAATCGTTGATTTTCCCCTCAGCAATTGTGTGAATTCCGATATTGATACGGTAGGAGTATTGACACAGTATGAAGCCAATTCCTTGCACAATCATATTGGCGCCGGTGAGCCATGGGGGCTCCACACTACGGCGGATAAAGGCGTGAAGCTGCTTCCTTCCGGCGTTGAAGGCAGAGACAGCTACACAGGAACAGCCGATGCTATTTATAAAAATATTGAATTCATTGACAGCCACAGCCCCGAGCATGTTCTTATTCTGTCGGCGGATCATATTTACCATATGAATTACCGTAAAATGCTCGATTATCATGTGGGCAAAGCGGCCAAAGCCACCATTTCAGTGATGGAGGTCCCTTGGGATGAGGCCAGCCGCTTTGGCGTGATGAACGTGAATGAAGACCTTAAAATCTCCGAGTTTGCCGAAAAACCAAAGGTTCCCAAGAGCAATCTTGCGTCCATGGGAATTTATTTGTTCGAGTGGAAATACCTCAAGGAGCACCTGCTGCTGGATGCGGCAAATCCGGCCTCCAGCCATGATTTCGGAAAGGATGTCATCCCAGCCATGCTGGACGGCAACGAGGAACTCTTCGCCTACCGTTTCAAGGGCTACTGGAGAGATGTGGGTACAGTTGACAGCTTGTGGGAAGCTCATATGGACCTGCTGCATGACGACAATGGCTTCAAGCTCGACAACTCCCGCTGGCCGATGTACAGCCGGGCCCGCCGGTTGAAGCCTGCCGCGCATAAACCCCGCCTTCAGCTCCCGGCCGCTGACAGCCTTGTGAATGAATCCTGCCTGCTGGAAGGCAGCCTGCAGCGTTCAGTAGTCTTCGGAGGTGTGGAGGTCGGCAAGCTGAGTCTGGTCAAACAGAGCGTCATTATGCCTGGAGTGAGAATTGGCCGCGGCGTTATGATTGAGAATGCCATTATCGGCGAAGGAGCCGTAATCAAAGACGGTGCTGTAATCAAAGGCAGTTCCGACAATATCGTTGTCGTGGGTCCGCATGAGATTGTCGCCGCCAAACCGGTCATCAAGACCCAGCCCTCCCGTCTGCTGCAGGAGGTCTACGAGAAAACCGGCCGCATGCGTGCAGAAGGGCTTCCTTCTTAAAGGCTTCCGTTTCAGCGAGAAGTTGAAGGATAATTTATAGCGTGAATCATATATAAATAAGAGAGGCGGCAGCTGTCTGTGACGGCTGCCGCCTCTCTTATTATTTTGTCCCTGGTCCCGTTGTAACTTTCTGGGAATGGGTCTAGAGCAGTTTCCCGGCCTCTGGAGCCGCTGGAGGAAGCTCAGCTGTAATAGGCAAGATCACGGTTACCTGCGTTCCCCTGCCAAGCTCGCTGTCCATTTCCAGCCTGCCTCCGTGAAGCTCCACAATTTGCTGTGAAATTGCAAGTCCCAGACCCGTACCTCCGTTCAGCGCGTCAACCTGGAAGAACCTGTCGCGTACTCTGGCAAGATGCGCCTCGCTGATGCCGATGCCGCTGTCACGCACAATTACGGCCATTTCACTGGCCGGCAAGCGGTGTGCGGACAGGACGATACTCGAATCCTCGGAAGAGAACTTCACTGCGTTGTCCACCAGGTTGAGAAACACCTGCTTCAGCCGGTTGGCATCAGCCTTGATATAGATCGTCTCCTCGCATTCCAGAAGCAGATGAATCCGTTTCTTCTCCGCTTTGGCCCAAATATTCAGGATCGTTTCCTGCAAAAGGACTTTGGTATCCACACGGCCCATGGATAGCTTCATCTCATTCTGCTGCAGCTTGGAGAAGTCCAGAATCTCTTCCACCAGCCCGATCAGGCGGTCGCTCTCCTTGGAGATGATGCCCATGCCCAGCTTGGTTTCCTCCGGATCATAGCCGCCGGAAATGAGCGTTTCGCTCCAGCCCTTGATACTGGTGAGCGGTGTCCGCAGCTCATGGGAGATAGAGGAAATGAAATCATCCTTGATCTGGTTGCTGCGGATAATTTCATCCGCCATATAATTCAGCGTGGAGGCCAAATCGCCGATTTCATATTTATAATCGCCTTTGATGCGCGCGGTGAACTTCCCTCTGGCCATCTGGGCCGAGACGGCTGTGATATTGTTCAGCGGCTTCACAATGGAATTGGCCAGTCCAAAGCTGAACAGAACCACAATAGCCATAACCGCCGCGCCAATCCCGATGGATACCAGCGTCAGGTTCAGCAAATCACTGTCAATTCTCTCCATAGAGGTAATGTACCGGATAACATAGGTCTCGCGTCCGTTGATATGCATCATTTTGGACACAGCCATGACACTTTCGTTCGTGCCCGGCTGCCGGCCAACCCATCGGCCGACACCTCCGCCTACCGCCTCCGGAACATCACTCGTAGTGATCGTCCGGTCCGGCTGAAAGCCGGTGGAGCTGATCAGCATATTGCCGTCCAGGGTCAGCACCTGCAGCTCGGTATGGTCCATCTGAAAGAAGTCGAGCAGCTTCTGGAGCTGGTTGGGCGAGCGCTCCCCTGAAATCTCATATTTCAGGAAATCCTCTGCCGTTCCGATATGCGTTGTGATTTTACTGTAGACACTGTCGTAATAATACGTCCGGATCGCCAGCAGGAATATAACCTCAATGAGGAGAAGCGCCACAAAAACGACAAAAATATAGTGCAGTACAATCTGTCTGCGCATCCCCTTTTTAATCATTGTCCTTGGCCTTTCCACTTATAGCCATGACCCCATACAGTCTGGAGATACTCCGGTTCCGACGGATTATTTTCGATCTTTTGGCGCAGCCGGCGGATGTTCACATCCACAATTTTGGGATCTCCCATATACTCCTTGCCCCAGACATGATCGAGCAGTGAATCACGGCTAAGCGGTGTATTCTCCATTTCCAGGAAAAATTGCACCAGTGAGAATTCGGTTGGCGTCAGCTCAATAGCCTCTCCGCTGCGTTTGAACTGCTTGGAAATCAGATCGAGCGTAAACGGCCCGGAATGAAAAGAAACCTTGGCGGACTGCTCGCGGTGCACATTGACCCGGCGCAGCAGGGACTGGATGCGGGCGATCAGCTCTGTAGGGCTGAACGGCTTGCTTACATGGTCATCCGCCCCTACCGAAAGCGCATAGACCTTGTCCTGCTCCTGCACCTTCGCGGTCAGAAAAATAATCCCCAGCCGCTCATTGGTCTCCCTGATCCGTCTGCACACCTCAAACCCGTCAATGCCCGGAACCATTACATCCAGCAGTGCAATATCAATATCGGGCACCGTTGTCAGCTTGTGCAGCGCTTCATTTCCATCTGCCGCCTCCAGCACCTCAAAGCCGTTGCGCTTGAGATTGATTACAATAAAACTCCGGATGGATTCTTCATCCTCCAGGATCAGTACCTTACTCATCAATTCCCTTCCTTTCAATAGGCGAGGTGATCTTGTTGCTGTCTCCCCCGCTTGTGCTTTGTTCCAGGTCTCCCCGGTAGCCGATAATTTTGTCCAGATCGCTCCCAAGCAGCTCCCAGCCGGAATTCTTCACCCGGTCCCACTCCGCAGGAGAAAAGAAGGACACCTCGGCCACCGTCTCTCCGGTATCCGACATAATGAAGCGCAGGTATTTATCCTGAACGGATTTGGTGTCGACCGTTACCTTCTCATACCATTCCGGTGAAAAATTAATAATAAAGCGGTCCGACGGATCACGATACTGCTGGTCGGAGAAGACAAGTCCATTCTTCCCGTCCCATTTGTAGTAGGAATTGAAATAAGGTATTGTCTGCGGATCAAAATACTCCCAGCCTTGGGGCCGTTCCAGCAGCCCGACCTCAATAATCCCGTCGCCGTCGATGTCCTCACTGATAATCTTCCGTTCCTTGAAGGTCCGGGCATCCCCAGGAACAGCCACACGAAGCTTATTGTTATCCATCACAACCACAGTCGTATAGGCTGAACGGGAATCTACCGCCGCATCCAGAATGATACCTTCTTTGTGCTCGGCTACCTTTCCTGAGACAATACTGTAATAATTATTAAAATACGGGTCCAGATCGTCCAGCTCATCCAGCACCTTGAATCCATCACTATACTGATAGGTTGTAATTGTGGCAAATTCATTGCGCTTGAAATTCACGACAGTGATGTCCGGAATGCCATCCTCGTTCAGATCCCCCAGCAGATATTGGGTATATGGCTGCGTCAGCACTTCCTCCAGGACTCCGTCCGAATACTGGTACACCACCATGCCTTTTTCTTCGCCGCGCGAGTAGCCTGCAATGATATCCAGCTTGCCGTCACCGGTCACATCCTTAATATCCACAGAATCCAGTTCTGTCCCGTTGCCGTCAAACACAAGCTTCTTGACCCATTCCTCTTCCTGCTTCTCCAAAATCATGCCGTGTATCTGCACCGTTTCATTCTTCGTCAGATAGAAAACGAGCGTCTCCACGACGCCGTCCTTATCCAGATCCTCGGTAAAGATGGAGCTGTCATCATCATTCGCCGGACGGATCAGCGTGGAACTGGCAGGCTTCAAGGAATTGATTGCTGTCAGCAGTGACGCCTTGTCCGCCGACAGCTGCGGCTCCTTCATCCGCGAAACAGGATCACTGATGAAGGTGCAGCCCGAGAGCACGGACAGGGACAGTGATACCGCCGCCAGACGCTTCAGTACTTGTCTATTCAACTTTATCACTCTTTCCCGGTTGCATGGTTCTTGTTCCGTTACAGATGGGAACGCTCCTGAGAGGTCAGGCGGCGTCCCTTCACATCGTGCTTGATTCTGCCGTCTTCCAGCACCCAGATCCGCGTGGCATACCGCTCCGCCAGCTCGATGGGGATCACCGTAATCACTGTAAGCCCCTTTTCCTCGCACAGCTTGCGCAGCGTCTCCAGCACGTTCTCCGCTGTTTTGGGATCCAGGCCGGTGACTGGCTCATCAGCCAGTATAACCTTGGCACCATGCACCAATGCACGGGCAATCGCCACACGCTGGCGCTCCCCGCCGCTTAACTGGCTGGTCTTCATCTTGGCCTTATCGAGCAGACCCAGGAGGTCAAGCTCGTCCATTGCGCCCATATAATCATCTGAACGAACCATGCCGGTGACCATCCGCCACAAGGGCGTCTGCGAGGATTGGCCGATCAGGACATTCTTCAGCGCAGTACGATTCGGATTCAGCTCCGCATTCTGTTCCAGGTATGCCCATTCGCGGCTGATTTTGCGTTTGCCGGCGAAGACGCTTTTCATAATATCGGTTCCATCTACCCGGAAGTTGCCCCGGTCCCATTTCTCCTTGAGCGCCAGACACCGCAGCAATGTTGACTTGCCGCTGCCGCTGGCTCCCAGCAGCACCACAAGCTCACCTGCTTCTAATTGAAAGCCAATGTCCTGCAGCACCGGAAGCTTGTCTTCGCCAACTGCTTTGGCCAAATGTTCAACTGTAATCATAGTTCAGCCTCTCCCTGTCTTCATCTCTTCTCTATAGTGTACTCTGAAAGCGGGATCAAATTCCATGCGAGCACTCGTTCTTATCTTACCTCAAATCGGCTGCCGTGGCGAGAATAATAACCCGGCCAGGCCGAACAAAATATACAAAGCGCCCAGAAGGGCAAAAACACCGCCGCCCCAGCCGAATTGCAGCAGCAAGCCCCCGATCCCCGGACCGATGATGCTCCCGAGGCTGTAATGAAAAGATGAAACTACGTTTGCGGCAGGCAGCAGATTTCCGGGCAGGATATCCGCAGCATAACTGAGTCCCAGCGAGAAGAAGGAGCCTACCAGCCCACCCGCTGCCGCCAGCGGCAGAAGCGCAAACGCCAAGCCCCCGCCCGCTCCGCTGAATATTAGAATCTTCTTCCGGCCATAGCGGTCGCTCCACATGCCCAGAGGCAGCTGCAGCAGCAGTCCCCCAATGCCGGCAAAAGGCAATAATGCGGCAATCTGATTGGTGGTGAAGCCGATGCGCAGTCCATAGACCGGGAAATTGCTGTTCAGGCTCGCTTCCATATATCCGTATAAAAGAGCCGGTATCAGCGCATACCACGCAAGACTGTAGCTGCGGGCGAAGCGGCGGGCTTGCCCCTCCCCATGCTCCGCCTTGTCCGGATGAGAGTCCGGCAGCTTCAGCGCCACAAGTATCAGAACAAGCGAAAAGAGCAGGGCTATGGCTGCAAAAGGCGATGCCAGACCGAACCGCAGCAGACTTATGCCGAGCGGCCCCAGGCTGAAGCCCAGCCCGTAGGACATGCCATACAGCGAGAGATTGCGGCCACGGTGCGCAGCTGGCGTCATTAACAGCACCCAGAGCTGGGCGGCGTAATTAATGGCCGAATCCCCCACCCCGACCAGCAGGCGCAGCAAGAACCAGGCCTTGACACCTGGCAGCAGCGGAAATAAAATTAGCGACACCAGCACAAGGCTGATGCCTGCCGCAACCAGTTTTTTGAAGCCGATTGCGCCGAGAATCCGTTCGGCCGCCAGCGTCATGGCGAAGGAGCCTACATATAGTGCGGCGGCATTCAGGCCATTGAGTGAAGAGGAGACCCCTTGTTGCTCCAGCAGAATGGATAATACCGGAAGCAGCAGGCCTTGACTGAGTCCCGCCGCAATAATCACTGCAATAAGAATGAAATAGCTGAGTGTACTGCTCCGGTTCACGGATGCAGCGTGACGGTCTGGCACAGATAATCCTCCTGTCATAATCCTATGGCTACGGCTACTGCCGGCGTCTTGGCAAACACCGAACATTATAGTGGACAACCTTCTTCAAAACAAGAGATAATAGTAAAAGTGACCGATTTCCTGGGGGTGCCAGCTTCATGAACTATCAATTAGAAATTGATGTCTCGCCGGTATACGAACTGCTGGACAGTTTTATGTTATATGTAACTAGAAAATGGATTTCCAATCTGGACATTGGACACGACTGGATTCATGAGATTGACGGCCGGCTTGTGCCGCAGCAGATTTCCGCCTTGCGCCAGGCTGCCGAGTGGCCCTTCGAAGACTATGATGTGCTGTATGCCTGGGCGTACAGCCGGGGAGCGGCTTCCAAGGTCACACAGTTCCTGGATGAGCTGGAGTCCTCCTCGCTGGAGGACTGCTTCGAGCGCACCCGGCCATTCTTCCATCATTTCACGATGGAGGAATGCGCCAGGATCAAGTACGGATACACACCGCTCCTGCGCCTGTGGTACACTCAATATTTCCGCCATACCGAGCAGAAAATGCTGCCGCTGATGATCGAGAATGCCTCGGAGAAAAAAATGCTGGAGAGCAAAATGGATATCGTGGCCCTGATTGAATATGCCTCCGGCGGAATTGTCATCGAGGACATTCCGGAGCTGGAAACCATTGTACTGCTGCCCACCGTCCACAACCGTCCGATCAACACCTATTGCTTCTATAAAAAAATGATGCTCGTGCAGTATCCGGTGGATGTGCCTCAGGACAGCGAAGAAGAACCGCCTACTGTGCTGCTCCGCTTAACCAAAGCACTCTCCGATCCGACCCGGCTGCGCATGCTGCGCTTCATCGCGCATGAGCCCAAAACGATGTGGGAGATGCAGTCGGAGCTTAGCCAGTCCAGGGAAATGCTGATGCATCACCTGCTCATCCTGCGCGTTGCCGGATTGCTGCGTGTGCATCTGCGGGGGGAAGGAACAGAGCGCTACAGCATCCGCCCGGACGGGGCTTCGGAACTCCAAATGTTCCTTGAGTCCTATATTCGTTTATAATAAACACTAAGCCTGTGCTTCCGGAGCCAGTTTTGAACGATGCTGATCCTGGAGCGATGCTCTCAAAACTTTTAGGAGTGAGCGTTATGAAATATTTGACACAGCAAGTAATTTTTGATCTGGACGACACCCTGGTGCACTGCAACAAATATTTTGACCTCATTCTGGGGCAATATTTTGAGCTGATGTCAGAGTGGTTCGGTGAATATGGCGCGACAACTGCAGATTTCCGCAGCAAGCAGGTGGAAATTGATGTGCATACCGTAAGCACAAGCGGCCTTGCCAGTGATAATTTCCCGAAATCGCTCATCGCCACCTACCGTTTCTTTTGCATCAAATATAACCATCCCGCCGACCCTTATCAGGAACAGCAGCTGATGAAGCTCGGAATGAGCGTCTATGACCAGGAGGTTGAAGCTTACCCCGGCATGGTGGAGACACTGGATACGCTGAAGCAGGACGGCCATGCCCTCTACCTCTATACCGGAGGAGACGATACCATCCAGAAGCGCAAAATAGAGCAGATGAAGCTCGACGCTTATTTTGATGACCGGATTTATATCCGCCAGCACAAAAATGTGGAAGCGCTGGAAACTATTTTGAACACGCACAGCTTTGACCGCAAAAGCACCTGGATGATCGGCAATTCCCTGCGTACGGATGTGCTTCCCGCCTTGACTGCGGGCATTAACAGCATCTATCTGAAGCAGCAGAATGAATGGCTGTACAATCTGATTGAGCTGCAGCGCGAGATGCAGCAATCCGTCCAGACCATCTCCTCCATCAGCGAGGTTCCGCCGGTCATCCGCTCTGCCGCTCTGTTCAAGAACCACGGCTGATGCGCTTCTCGGCCCCTTGTTACAAATGGCATATGCAGCCTGCTGCTGGTGTGATTATACTATTCGAGTAGATTTTCATATCACGCAGGAGGTTAGCAATGAACAAAAAAGCAAACCCAAAGCCCTCAGCGAACAACAGACGATTATTGCCGATGCTGCTTGGGGTCGTGGTCATTCTGCTGGCCGGGATTCTGATCTTCATCACTACAAAGGACAAGAGCAGTGAAGCTGCCGAGCTCGCCAATCTGCCGAACTACACGGATGTGAAGGGTACCATCGTTGTTGACGGACTGAAGTACGAGAAGCAGCCGCGTCTGGGCAGCGAAGAGGCCAAGGTGAAGGTCATCGAATTCGCCGATTTCAAATGCCCCGCCTGCAAGAAATGGACCGCAGCTTATATGGACACCTTCATCAAGGACTACGTGGATACCGGCAAAGTACAGTTCTATTTCATGAATTTCGCCTTTCTCGACCGGGATTCCTATCTTGCCGCCAGCGCCGGGGAAGCCATCTACAACCAGAGCAATGAGAAGTTCTGGGAGTATGTGCATAAACTATATGAGAACCAAGGCGACGAGAGCAAGATTTGGGCGACCCAGAAATTCATCCTGAAATTTGTGAAAGACAACATTAGCGGCATCGATTACACCAAGTTCGAGCAGGATCTTAAGAATCAGACCTATATGTATGACGTTAAGGAAGACTTCAAAATCGCCGGCTCCTATGGTGTGAACGGCACACCCAAGTTTATGGTTGACGGCGTGCTGCTCCCTGACTCTTCCTACGAGGGTCTGGCCGCTGCGATCGAATCCGGGCTGGCTGAAGCCAGATAAAGGCCTGCGGTTAATCAATAATTCCAGCATAAAAACCAATAAAGAGGATGCGCAGCAGCCATGAATCATAGGGCCGGAGCGCATCCTCTTCTTGCATGTCTTAAGGTTAGCCGGGCGGTCTGCAGGCTCTTCGCCGAGCTTACTCGATAACCAGCTGTCCGGTATCCATGTTGTTCAGCACCAGCTTCCCCTCCAGGGGGGAGCCGTCCTCCGCAGTAAGCTTCAGCTTGCCGGTCCGCCCCTTCTCAATCAGTGCCTTCACTTGGGCATCGGTAAGCTTCCGTCCATGCGTTTCCTTCCAGATCACGAACTTGCAGCCTTCCTTGTAATGGGAGCAGCCATAGCCCTTGCGTCCCATAAAAATCCTTCCGCCGCAGCCCGGACGCGGGCAGGCTCCGATAATTCTGGGTCCGGCGTCCGCAGCGCCTTCTGCAGCCGCCTGCCTGCCCCGTGAAGGCGCTGCGGAAGCGCCGCTTACGGATTCCCCGCTGCGCTTGCGCGCTGCCGCCGGCTTGCCGGAAGCTTTGCGGGGGCCGGCGGCAGCGCTCCGGCTCCCGGCTCCGGTGCGGACCGAAGGCGTCTCCCCTTCAAAGGAGGCTTTATCCGCACGGGACTGCACCCGGACCTTGTCCACAATCATGGAAGCAAAACGTTTCACATTCGCCATGAACTGGCTGTCTGCAGCCGTACCTCTGGCAATTTCATTCAGCCGGCGCTCCCACTGTCCGGTCATTTCCGGGGAGGTCAGCAGTTCAACACCCGCGCCCCGGATCAGCTCAACCGCCGTGCGGCCCTTCTGGGTGATGGAGATTTTTTTGCCCTGCATTTCCACATAGCCGACATTCTTAAGCCGTTCAATGGTAGCTGCCCGGGTAGCCGGCGTGCCCAGTCCGGAATCCTTCATGGCGTCGCGCAGCTCTTCATCTTCAATCTGCTTGCCTGCACTCTCCATCGCTTTCAGCAGGGTTCCCTCGGTATAGTGCTTCGGCGGCTGGGTGTCCTTCTCTTTGACAATGGCATCGCTGCAATGCACTCCGGCATTCGGATCTGTAGAGAAAGGCTCGCTCACCTCAATCTCCTCGTCCTCCTCGTCCTCCTTGCCTTTGCCCCTGGAAGGCTTCGCCCTGTCCTTTTTCTGATCGCCGTAGATGACCTTCCAGCCCAGGCTCAGCAGCTCTTTGACCGTAGTTTTGAAGCTTTCGCCTTCTGCTTCCGTAATCACGGTATGCACCTTATACTCGGCAGCCGGATAGAACTGCGAGAGGAAACGGCGGACGATCAGATCGTAGAGCTTGGCCTCATCGGCGCTAAGGCCGGATGCCCTGCGGTTCGTCGGCAGTATGGCATGGTGGTCCTCGACCTTGGAGGGGTTGCAGATGAATTTATTCCCCTTGTGCACCAGATTCCGGTTTGCACCCTTCACCCACTCGTCATAGGCCGTTCCCTGCAGCGCAGAGAGCGATTTGTGCATTTCCGGAATGTTCTGTTCGGTGACATAGTTGGAATTCGTCCGCGGATAGGAAATCACCTTATGCTTTTCGTAGAGCGCCTGGGCGAGATCAAGCGTTTTTTTGGCCGAAAAAGCATGCTTGCCGTTGGCCTCACGCTGCAGCAGCGTCAGGTCATACAGCTTGTTCGGATATTCCTTCGTTTCCTTGACCTCGTAGGACGCAATCCGAGCCGGCTTGCCCTTGACCTTGGCAGCAATTGCTTCAGCCTTGGCGCCATCGGTCATCCGTTCTCCCTGCCACATGCCTTTGTAGGTCATATCACGCTGGGCAAAATGTCCCTCGACTTCAAAAAACTTCAGCGAGGAAAAGGCCTCGATGGTCTTCTGCCGGTCATAGATCAGTGCAAGCACCGGCGTCTGCACCCGGCCAACCGACAGCAGCACATTATGCTTGGTGGTAAAAGCGCGCGAGCCGTTCATACCGATCAGCCAATCCGCCTCACTGCGTGCTTTGGCTGCCTTGGTGAGATTCTCGTACTCTGATCCGTCCTTCAGCTCCTGAAATCCCTTGCGGATCGTTTCCGGGGTCAAGTCGGAGATCCACAGCCGCTTCACCGGCTGGCTAAGCTTCAGATGCCGCTGAATCAGCGAAAAGATATGCTGTCCCTCGCGCCCGGCATCGCAGGAATTCACCAGCAGGTCGCTGCGCTTCGCCAGTTCGCCAATTACCTTCAGCTGGTCGAGGGTGCGCGCATTCGGCACCAGCTTGAATTCTTCCGGAATAATCGGCAGATCGTTAATATTCCATTTCTTATACTTCGAATCATACGCTTCCGGCTCGGCCAAGCCAATCAAATGCCCGATGGCCCAAGTAATGATATACTGCTCGCCTTCCAGATAAGAACGGTAGTTTTTGGCCTTCGGTTCTATTGCGGCGGCGATATTCCGCCCCATATCCGGTTTTTCCGCAATAATAAGTGTCTTCAAAAAGATTCGCTCCTTAGCCTCATTCTTCCAAATTACGTCCAGTATTCTATTATAACATTAACTCGGCCACTTTTTAACGTATCCGCCGGAATCTTTACGAAGCCGTTAACTCTGTCCGGAAGCGGCACGGGATACCGCTTCAGCAATGCCGATAACCTCCTTGCTGCTGCATCTCCGGTCTACATATTCAACCTGATGCAATGCCGCAGCCTTGCCGACGACAATGGCCACCGGTATGCCCAGCAGACTGGAATCCTTGAACTTTACTCCCGCCCGTTCATCCCGGTCGTCCAGCAAGACCTCGATCCCCAGCTTGGCCAGCTGCTCATACAGCGCTTCAGCCGCAGCCTTCTGCACCTCATCCTTGGTTGACATCAGCAGGATGTGCACCTTGTAGGGCGCCAGCGCGGCCGGCCAGATAAGCCCCTGTTCATCGTAATGCTGCTCAGCCACCGCAGCCAGCAGCCGCGAAATCCCGATGCCGTAGCAGCCCATAATGATCGGCTTGCTCCGGCCCGCGGCATCCAGAAATGAGGCGCCCAGCTTCTCGCTGTATTTCGTTCCCAGCTTGAAGATGTGTCCGATTTCAATCCCCTGGTGAAAATGCAGCACACCTTGCCCGCAAGAAGGGCAGGTCTCCCCTTCCGCCGCTGTGCGGAAATCCGCCACATGCGCAAGGCTGAAATCCCGGCCGGGAACCACGCCGCTCAGGTGGTAATCCCGTTCTCCGGCTCCGGTTATCCCTTGCGTCATTGCCGCGACTGCCCTGTCCGCCAGCACAGCTAGCGACAGTCCGACCGGTCCAACATAACCGCTCCCGACTCCTGCCTGGGCCTGCACGGCCTCATAACCGGCCAGAGCAATCCCGCTGGCACCGATATAGTTCCGCACCTTGACTTCATTAACCTCATGATCCCCGCGAACGAGTACAGCAAAGGTTTTGCCGCCGCCTTCATAGATCAGCGTTTTGATCACCTGCTCCGGTGCAATGTGCAGCTCCTGCTCCAATTGGGCAATTGTGCGGATACCGGGAGTGTGGAACTTCTCTGCGGCAGGCAGATTACTGATATCCCGCACAGCGTCCTCCCCGGCGTAAACCTCGGCCAGCTCCAGATTGGCGGCATAGCCGCAGACAGAGCATACAGCAACCGTATCCTCACCAATCCCCGACAGGGCCATGAATTCGCGGGTTTCCCCTTCTGCCCCTATGGCGCCCGCATCCGCCTGCACCGCACGGTAGGCCAGGCCGCAGCGTTCAAAAATCTGCCGGTACGCCTCATGCATCCTTGCATACGTCTCATCCAGCCCTTCCCAGCCGGTGTCAAAGGAATATGCATCCTTCATCAAGAACTCTCTGCCGCGCATCAACCCGGAACGGGGACGGCGTTCATCGCGGAATTTAGTCTGAATCTGGTAGACGGTAACCGGCAGCTTCCGGTAAGAGCTGATTTCGCCCCGTATAAGGGATGTAACCACCTCTTCATGTGTCGGCCCCAGCACAAATTCACGTTCGTGACGGTCGCTCAGCTTCATTAACTCTTTACCGTAAATGCCGTACCGCTCCGATTCCTTCCAGAGCTCTGCGGGCTGCATGGAAGGCATCAGTATCTCCTGCGCACCGGCAGCATCCATTTCCTCACGCACGATATTCTCAAGCTTGCGCAGCACCCGGCGCCCCAGGGGCAGATAAGTATAAATTCCAGCCGCCAGCTGGCGGATATATCCGGCACGCAGCAGCAGCTGGTGATTTATGGTTTCCGCTTCCGCAGGCGCTTCCCGAAGGGTTGTTCCCAACAAATTACTTTGACGCATGCTAATCAGCCTCTCTTTCTGTGAATAAAGTGAATTTCCAGTCCCTGATGTTAACGCAAAAAAGACACATCCGTCAGGGACGAATGTGTCGTGTTACCACCCTGGTTCAACCGCCGGGACAAGCCTGGCAGTCCTCAATTCGGATAACGGCCGATTCCGGCAGCATGGTGCTGCAGCTTCCAAGGCAGGATATGCTAATTCCGTTCTGAGGGACCTTTCAGCCGGTGAATCCCTTCTCTGTTCCGACGGCTCTGGATAGCATAAATCCTTGGTCAAAATCGCTTTTTGCTATGAAGAATGCTTCTAACTTTAGCCGATTCTCAGGGTTCGCGTCAAGTACAATTCTTATACCAATACCGTTGAGCCCATCAGATATTTATCCACTTCACGGGCGGCTTCGCGTCCTTCATTAATTGCCCATACCACAAGACTCTGGCCCCGGCGCATATCACCGGCAGCGAATACTTTGTCAACATTTGTATTGAACTTGCCATAACGGGCCTTTACATTGCTGCGGCGGTCCGTCTCAAGCTGCAGCTCTTCGATAATATCCTGTTCCGGCCCATCGAAGCCAATGGCAATCAGCGCGAGCTGAGCGGGATATACCGCCTCAGTGCCCGGCACCGGCTGATAAATCTTGCGGCCGGTTTCATCAACCATCCGGCGGATTTGCACGGTGTGAAGCTCCTTGAGATTGCCTTCTTCGTCACCGACGAACTTGGTGGTCATGATGGAGAATTCACGCGGATCGTCACCGAATACCGCCTTGGCTTCCTGCTGTGCATAATCCAGGGTGTAGACATTCGGAAATTGCGGCCAAGGGTTAGCGATCGGATCACGCGTCAGCGGAGCCTTTTCATGCGTGCCGAACTGGGTGATGCTGCTGCAGCCATGACGCAGCGAGGTGGCTACACAGTCGGAGCCGGTATCGCCGCCGCCAAGCACAATCACATCCTTGCCGGCAGCAGACACATAGTTCCCATCTTCCAGATTCGAATTGAGATAGCTTTTGATTGTTGCGTTCAGGTAATCCATCGCGTACATGACGCCCTTCAGCTCGCTGCCCTCCACATTGAAACGGCGGGCCTTGGTCGCGCCGCCGCACAGCACCACTGCGTCATATTCATCGACCAGCTGCTGGGCGGGGATATCCTTGCCGATCTCTGTGTTCACCACAAAGTTCACTCCTTCGGCAGCCAGCAGATCCACCCGGCGCTGAACCACCCGTTTGTCCAGCTTCATCGTTGGAATGCCATAGGTCAGCAGCCCTCCAATACGGTCGCTGCGCTCGAATACCGTTACGGTATGCCCGGCTTTGTTAAGCTGTGCCGCAGCGGCGAGCCCGGCGGGTCCGGAGCCTACGATGGCAACCGTTTTACCTGTACGCTTCCCAGGAGGATTCGGCACGACCCAGCCTTCCTCGAAGCCTTTATCGATTATCGCCAGCTCAATGGTCTTGATCGTAACCGGCTGTCCGATCAGGCCGACGGTACAGGAGCCTTCACATGGCGCAGGACAGATGCTGCCGGTGAATTCGGGAAAATTGTTCGTCTTGTGCAGCCGCTCCAGCGCTTCCTTCCACAATCCACGGTACACCAGATTGTTCCATTCCGGAATCAGATTGTGGACCGGACAACCCGAGGTGCCGCCGCTCATATCAATGCCGGTATGGCAGTAGGGTGTTCCGCAATCCATGCAGCGCGCGCCCTGGGTCCGAAGCTCGTCCTCGGTCAGATGCTGGTGGAACTCTTCCCAGTCCTTAACACGCTGCTCAGGATCACGATCACCTGGGAGCTGGCGCTTATACTCCATAAATCCAGTAGGTGTAGACATATTTACGATTCCCCCATCCGATCTCTTCTTGGTGATGTATAGTACATTGTAGCATATTGCGGCATCCCTATGTTTTTCAGCGCAATAAAGTACCTGCACATTCTATATTACCTAAACGTTTAGCATTTCTAATTTTAATAATTATAGTAGCATCCATTACTTTCGCACTGTAATGGACTAATTTGCTGATTATTTGTACTATTTCACATGTTGTGTCAGAGAAAGCGCTTTTTCTTCAAACCGAACGTTCGTAAACGAAGAATCGGTAATCATACGGATTCTTTTCATCGCGGATGCCTTGAATGCTGGAAATTTCTCTCCACTCGCCCCAGTTGACCTCAGGAAACTTTGTATCTCCTTCAATGTCTTGTTCAATCCGGGTTACCATCAGCTTGCCGGCATACGGCAGCATCATCTTGTAGATCTCCGCACCGCCAATAACCATCAGCTCATCCCCCTTACTGCCTGCAGCCAGTGCTTCCTCCAACGAATGCACAACTTCGGCCCCCTCCGGAGCAAAGCTGCGATCCCGTGTCAAAACGATGCTTGTCCTGCCTTTTAACGGCTTGCTGCCAAGGGATTCCCAGGTCTTGCGCCCCATCAGCATCCTCTTCCCGAGCGTCTGGGATTTGAAATAGTCAAAATCGCGCGGCAGATGCCAGGGCATATCATTATCCTTGCCGATTACATTATTTGCGGCCATGGCCCAAATCATGCTAATGCTCACAGGTATCTCCTCCTTTACTTAGGATCTGCGCCCTTCACGGAAAGGGCTATATGGCAACCGGAGCTTTGATCCCCGGATGATGGACATAACCGGCAAACTCGAAATCCTCAAAGGTATAGTCAAATATGCTCTCCGGGAGCCTGCGGATCACAAGCTTCGGCAATGCATATGGCTCTCTGGCCAGCTGGGTGGCCACCTGTTCCAGGTGATTTGTATAAATGTGCACATCTCCCCCTGACCAGATGAACTCTCCCACCTCCAGCCCGGTCTGCTGGGCAACCATATGCGTCAGAAGCGCATAGCTGGCAATGTTAAACGGCAATCCCAAGAACGTATCCACCGAGCGCATCGTCAGCATGCAGGACAGCTTGCCGTTTGCCACATAGAACTGAAAGACAAAATGGCAGGGCGGCAGCTTCATCTGTTCTATTTCCCCCACATTCCATGCGCTTACAATATGGCGGCGGGAATCAGGGTTGTTCTTGATCGATTCAATGACGGCGGCGATCTGGTCGATATGGCGTCCATCCGCGCTCTCCCAGGCACGCCATTGCGAGCCGTACACCGGTCCAAGCTCACCCTTGTCGTCAGCCCATTCATCCCAGATCGAGACTCCATGCTCCTTCAGATAGGAAATATTCGTGTCCCCCTTCAGAAACCAGAGAAGCTCATGGACAACCGATTTCAGATGGATGCGCTTGGTGGTTACCAGCGGGAAGCCTTCAGCCAGATCGAACCGGAGCTGACGTCCAAAAACGGATAATGTCCCGGTTCCTGTCCGGTCGCTTTTTGAGGCGCCATGGTCCAGGATATCCTGAAGTAGCTCTAAATAATTTCGCAACGTTCATCCCCCACATTTCTTTAATTTATGCTATCAGTTTACCATGAACATGATGGCCTTGTAACTTCCCAAACTCCTGAAGCATATGCCCTTCGGCGAATGGATTGCGGGGAATTGCCGTTGCTGACAGCAAAACGGCGGTTCCCCGTGATCGGGGAACCGCCAGTCTGCGTTTTTATCCATAGCCTGCCTGTGAATTTATGCCTTCCAAGGCTCAGTTTTCAAATTTTCCGTAGAATGCATTGCGGTAAACATCCGCCAGTTCCGTGACCAGCGGCAGCTTGGGATTGGCCGTTGTACACTGATCTTCAAAGGCGCGGTCAGCCAAATAATCCACACGGGATTCGAAGTCCGCAGCATCAAAGCCCAATTGCTGAAAGGATTCTTCGATGCCCAGTTTTTTGTTTAACCCGCGGATCGCATTAATCAGGCTTGTTACGCCTTCCTCGGTTGTACTCGCAGGCAATCCCAATATACGGGCAATTTCCGCGTAACGCTGGTCGGCTACAAAATGGCTGTACTTCGGAAACGATGCAAATTTAGTAGGAGCCTTTGCATTGTAGCGAATGACATGGGGCATTAAAATGGCGTTGGTGCGGCCGTGTGCGGTGTGATACTGTCCGCCCCATTTATGTGCAAGGCTGTGGTTGATGCCCAGGAACGCATTGGCAAAAGCCATTCCCGCAAGCGTGGAAGCATTGTGCATTTTCTCACGGGCAACCCTGTCGCCTTCAAGAGCAGACTTCTCAATATTCTGGAATACCAATTGAATGGCCTTGATGGCCAGCCCATCCGAATAGTCGCTTGCCATAACCGAAACGTAGGCTTCAATGCCATGGGTCAACACATCCATGCCTGTGTCCGCTACAGCGGACTTTGGCAGACTGTATACAAATTCCGGATCAATAATGGCGACATCAGGCGTCAGTTCATAATCAGCAAGTGGATATTTTGTATTGTTACCCGTAGTTTTGTCCGTGATTACAGCGAACGGCGTAACTTCCGATCCAGTACCCGAAGTTGTCGGAATGGCTACAAACTTTGCTTTCAGTCCCAGACTCGGATATTTGTAGGTCCGTTTGCGGATATCCAGAAACTTTTGCTTCAAGTCATTGAAGTCCGTATCCGGATATTCATAGAACAGCCACATCGCTTTGGCCGCATCCATCGGCGAACCGCCGCCCAGGGCAATGATGCAGTCCGGCTTAAACTCATTCATCATTGAAGTGCCTTTGTCAACCGTGGTTGTGGACGGATCAGGCTCAACCTCCGAGAATACTTTAATCGCTACCGGACGATTGCGCTGGCGAAGATAATGCTCCACCCTTTCAACGTAGCCCAGTTTGACCATCATGGGGTCGGTGACAATAGCCACCCGGCTGATGTCCGGCATAACAGCAAGGTACTGAGTCGATCCTTTTTCAAAATACACCTTTGCCGGAACCTTGAACCATTGCATATTCACTGTACGATGCGCTACTCTTTTGACATTAATAAGGTTTACTGCAGAAACGTTGGAGGAGGTCGAGTTGCGTCCATAGGAGCCGCAGCCCAGAGTGAGTGAAGGAAGATTGGTATTGTAAATATCTCCGATAGCCCCCTGGCTTGAAGGAGAATTGACGATAATGCGGCCGGTTTGCAGCCGGTCGGCAAAATTGCGGATGACTGAGTCATTGTTGGAGTGAATAACGGAGCTGTGGCCCATACCGCCAAACTCGACGATCTTTGCAGCGAGTTCAATTCCCTGAGCGGCATTTTTCACCTTGTAGCAAGCCAGAACAGGGCTTAATTTCTCTGCGGACAGCGGATATTTAGTCCCTACACCCTCAACTTCGGCAATCAGAATTTTTGTTCCGGCCGGTACCTGTATCCCGCACATTTCAGCAATCTTCACTGCGGATTGACCGACGATTGCGGGATTGACGGCACATTTCTCAACATTCATAGCACCTGATGTCAATTTGGCGGCTTCCTCGTTGTTTACAAAGTAGCAGCCATGTTTGATCAAGCGTTTTTTCGCCTGCTCATAGATCGGTTCCTCTATTATCACCGCCTGCTCGGAGGCGCAGATCATGCCATTGTCAAAGGTTTTGGAGAGAACTAGATCAGTAATTGCCTGATCGAGATTGGCGCTCTTCTCAATAAAGCAGGGAACGTTGCCAGGGCCAACGCCAAGCGCAGGCTTGCCGCAGCTGTACGCCGCTTTAACCATTGCCGAGCCTCCGGTCGCCAGAATAAGCGCAACATCGGGATGGTTCATCAGTGCATTTGTTTTGTCCATCGACGGATCTTCAATCCACTGTATGCAGTTCGCCGGCGCTCCCGCCTTGACAGCTGCTTCAGCCACAATTCTCGCTGCTTCACTGCTGCATTTCTGCGCTGAAGGGTGAAAACCGAAAATAATCGGGTTGCGGGTCTTGATCGAAATCAGCGATTTGAAAAGCGTGGTGGAGGTTGGGTTGGTGACGGGCGTTATGCCCATAATAATTCCAACCGGTTCGGCAATTTTCTGGAAGCTGTCGTATTGGTTATCTTCTATAACCCCTACAGTTTTATCATTTTTGATGTAATTATGGATGTATTCAGTTGCAAAAATGTTTTTAATAATTTTATCTTCGTATACCCCCCGCTTTGTTTCCTCAACAGCCAGCTTTGAAAGATACATATGCTTATCCAGCCCTGCCAACGCCATCGCTTGAACAATACGGTCTATCTGTTCCTGATCAAGAGCCATGAATTCCTGGTAAGCCTTCTTCGCCTTGTCAATCAAAGTTTGTGTGTACTCTTCCGCTGTAGGTTTCTTCATTTGAATCGCCTCATTTTTAACGGCCAATTCGAATTCCCCCTTTAAGCATTGGATTATGGAATCAATTTACTCTTTTATCATAGCATGAAAAAAAAACAAAAAAATGATTTATTAAAGCGCTTTCATGAACAATTATTGACGAAATTATGTGATTTTTTTCACATAAATTATTTTTAGAGGTAAATCAATATTGGAAACGGGAGGTGCTATCATTCCGGACATTTAATTTCTTATATTTAAAAAGAAAGGCGGGAACGCAGATGCGTTCCCGCCCTATATTGCGGATCATTACGTATTTAATTATTTCATTACGTGAATCGGATGGCCTTCTACCAGTTCTGCAGCTTCCATGACGATTTCGCCAAGAGTTGGATGCGCGTGGATCGTCAGTGCGATATCTTCGAGCGTTGCGCCCATTTCAATCGCCAGCCCCAGCTCGGCGATCAGGTTGGATGCTTCAATCCCCACGATTTGCGCGCCGAGCACCAGATTGTTATCGCTGTTGGCTACAATCTTGATGAAGCCTTCAGGACTGTTCAAGGAAACTGCGCGGCCGTTGCCGGCGAACGGGAATTTGCCGCTCTTCACAGTATAGCCTTTGTCCTTGGCTTCCTTCTCGGTCAGGCCTACACTGGAGCATTCAGGATCTGTGAACACGACAGCCGGAATCACCTTGTAGTCCACGACGGATTTGTGTCCCGAGATGGCTTCTGCGGCAATTTTGCCTTCATAGGAGGCTTTGTGGGCCAGAGCCAGACCAGGAACAATATCACCAATCGCAAAAATGTTGGGAACGCTGGTGCGGCCCTGGTGGTCAACCTTGATCAGTCCGCGGTCGTCCAGCTCAACACCGATCAGATCCAGACCCAGCTCGCCGTCCGTGTTCGGACGACGGCCAACCGTAACCAGCAGGTAATCCGCAGTAACTTCCTTGGACTCTCCGCCGACAGAATATTTCACGGTAACTTCCTTGTCGTTCTGAACCGCACTCTCAGCTTTGGCATTGGTTACGATCTCGATGCCGGTCTTTGCCATATTCTTGGCAACCAGACGGGTCATGTCCTTATCAAAGCCGGGCAGAACGGTGTCCAGACCTTCAATAATTGTAACTTTAGTACCAAATTTGGAGTACATCTGACCAAGCTCAGCACCGATGTAGCCGCCGCCGATTACGATCATGCTCTTCGGAATTTCCGGCAGATCAAGCGCTTCAGTCGAGGACAGAATGCGCCCGCCGAACGGGAAGGGCTTCAGTTCAATCGGGCGCGAACCCGTAGCGATAATGCAGTTATTGAACTTGTAGCGCGGGGATTCGTGCTCGTTGAACAAACGGGCTTCGTTTGTGCTGATGAACATGGCTTCACCGCTGAATACTTCGATCTTGTTGCCCTTCATCAAACTGGTTACGCCGGTAGTCATTCTTTTGACCACGCCGTTTTTGAACTCCTGTGTTTTGGCCCAGTCCACTTTGACGTTCTCGGCGGTAACTCCGAAAACTTCGCCGTGCTGTGCCGCCTCATATTGATGGGCTGCAGAGATCAGCGCTTTGGAAGGAATACAGCCGCGGTTCAGGCACACGCCGCCGAGTTCCGATTTATCCACGATCAGGACCTTTTGGCCGAGCTGGGCGGCACGAATTGCTGCCACATACCCGCCGGGACCTGCACCAATTACCAATGTGTCAATTTCGATTGAAGCGTCTCCGACTACCATTTATTACACCTCCATAACTAACATATCAGGATTGGCAAGCAGTGTTTTGATATAGTTCATAAAGTTCTGCGCTGTTGCGCCATCGATGATGCGGTGGTCAAAGCTCAGGGACAGAGCCATTACCGGAGCTGCCACGATTTCACCGTTCTTCACAACCGGCTTCTCGGTGATGCGCCCGGTACCGAGGATCGCCACTTCAGGGAAGTTGATGATCGGAGTGAAGAACATGCCCCCGGCGGAACCGATGTTGCTGATGGAAATCGTGCTGCCCTTCATTTCGTTCGAAGCCAGCTTGCCGTCGCGTCCGCGCAGAGCCAGGTCGCTGATGCTGCTTGCAATCATCCAGATGCTCTTGCGGTCAGCGTCTTTGATGACAGGGACGATCAGACCGTTGTCCGTATCTGTGGCAATACCGATGTTGTAGTATTTTTTGTAGACAATTTCATTGGTTTCTTCGTCAATCATGGCATTAAGCGCAGGGAATTGACGGGAAGCCGCAACCAATGCTTTGACGATAAACGGAAGATAAGTAACCTTCACGCCCTTCTTCTCGGCCACCGGCTTCATGCGGGCACGGAACGCCACCAGCTCAGTAACGTCCACTTCGTCCATAATGGTGACATGAGGCGCAGTATAAGCCGATTTAACCATTGCGTTGGCAATCGCCTTGCGGATACCTTTGAACGGTACGCGTTCTTCTTCCAAGCTGACGTTGCCGGAAGCCGCTGCCGGTGCGGCTGCTTTTGCTTCTGCCTTAGGAGCTGCTTCGGCTGCCGCAGGCGCCGCCGCCGCAGAGCCTCCGCTCAGGAAGGCTTCAACATCTTCATGCGTGATTTTGCCGTTTTTGCCGGTTCCGTTCACCTTGGAAATGTCCACGCTCTGGTCACGGGCAAATTTGCGTACGCTTGGAGTAGCCAGCACGTCACGGTCAGGAGCCGGAACTGCCTCAGGCGCCGCTCCGCCTTCTTTCGCATCTGCAGGGCTTGAAGCTGCAGGCGAAGAAGTTGTATCTGCGCTTCCCTTGGCCGCATCCGCTTCCTGGGAACCATGAGCTTCAGGCGCAGGCTCTTGTTCAGGAACGTCGCCTTCCGCATCGATAATTGCCACAACTTCGCCCACCCGGCAGACCTGTCCGTCTTTTGTGAAGACTTCCAGCACCGTGCCGTTAACCGGACAAGGCACCTCAACTACCGCCTTGTCGTTCTGAACTTCCATAACAATATCGTCATCGGTCACTTTGTCGCCGGCTTTGATATGCATTTTGATAATTTCGCCTTCATGCAGACCTTCGCCCAGCTCAGGGAACCGGTATTCAAATTTAGCCACCTTGAAAACCTCCTAAAAATTTTGTATGCATGTGCTTCCAGAAACAGCAGCAAACAGTAACTGTTCCGGGAGCACTGGCCCGAGGATAATGAATAGGTTTTAGAATTCCATAACTTTCTTTACTGCTGCAATTACGCGTGCAGGGGTAGGAATCCATGAATCCTCGATTTGCGCAAAAGGATAGATGGTATCAGGACCCGCAACACGAAGCACAGGAGCTTCGAGATGGAGAATTGCTTTTTCGTTAATTTGTGCAATAACCTCTGCGGCCACACCGGAACTCTTCTGCGCTTCCTGAACCACAATGGCGCGGTTCGTCTTCTTGACGGAAGCGACAATGGTGTCGATGTCGATCGGGCTAACCGTACGCAGGTCGATAATTTCGGCCTTGATGCCGTCCTTCTCAAGCTGATCGGCCGCTTTGGTAGCAGTATGTACCATCAGACCGTAAGTAATGATCGAGACGTCAGAGCCTTCACGGACCACGTTTGCCTTGCCCAGCTCAACGGTATATTCACCTTCCGGCACTTCCGCGCGGAATGCATGATAGAGGTTCAAGTGCTCCATGAAGAAGACAGGGTCATTGTCACGGATCGAGGCGATCAGCAGTCCCTTGGCATCGTATGGATTGGAAGGAATGACAACCTTGATCCCCGGACTTTGGGCAATCAGCCCTTCCAAGGAGTCTGTATGAAGCTCGGCAGCTTTGACGCCGCCGCCAAATGGTGTGCGGAACACTACAGGAGCATTGAATCTGCCCCCGGAACGCCAGCGCAGGCGTGCAGCCTGAACGACGATTTGATCAAGCGCTTCAAAGATAAAGCCGACGAACTGGATTTCAGCGATTGGACGGAAGCCCTGTACACCCAGACCAAAAGCCAGCCCGCCGATTGCGGATTCAGCCAGCGGGGTATCAAATACGCGTTCCTCGCCAAATTCCTTCTGCAGGCCTTCCGTTACACGGAAAACGCCCCCCACATTACCAACGTCTTCCCCGAAGATCAGAACGCCCGGGTCACGGTTCAGTTCAACGCGCATTGCGTCACGGATTGCTTCTTTCATATTCATTTGTGCCATTGCCTGATATCCCCCTTATTCAAAATCGGCTTTTTGTTCTTCCAGATGCTTCGGAGTTACCTCGTACATGCTGTCGATCAAGCCGGGAATGGTCATTTTTTCGGTCTGCTCTGCTTTTTTGATCTGTTCATTTACAGTTGCCTTCGCTTCTTCTCTGACACGCAGCGTGTCCTCTTCGGTCCACAGGCCCTTCTTCTCCAAGTACTTGGCAAGACGGGCAATCGGGTCCTTCTCGTTCCACTGGCCTTCTTCTTCCTTGGAACGGTATTTGCTGGCGTCATCGGAAAGGGAATGCGGACGGAAACGATAGGTTACAGCTTCAATCAGCGTAGCACCTTCGCCTTTGCGGGCGCGCTCGGCAGCCTCCTGCACCGCAGAAATGACTGCAAAAACGTCCATGCCGTCGATCTTGACGCCGGGAATACCTGCGGCAACCGCTTTGTGGGCGATTGATTTGGAAGCCGTCTGCTTCGCAAACGGTGTTGTAATGGCATAGCCGTTATTCTGTACGAAGAAGATCACCGGCAGCTTGAAGCGGCCTGCAAAGTTCATGCCTTCGTAAAAGTCGCCTTCGGAAGAGCCGCCGTCACCGGTGTAGGTAATTGCGACATTCTGCTGCTTCTTCAGCTGGAAGCCCATTGCGATGCCTGTGGCATGCAGGATTTGCGCACCGATAATGATCTGGGGCATCAGCACATTTACACCCTCGGGAATCTGTCCGCCATGCTGATGGCCGCGCGAATATAGGAAAGCCTGGTATAATGGAAGTCCGTGCCACACCAGCTGTGGAATATCACGGTAGCCCGGGCATACAAAATCTTCTTTCTGCAGAGCGAACTCACTGCCTACCATTGTAGCTTCCTGGCCGGATACCGGCGCATAGAAACCCAGGCGGCCTTGGCGGCCCAGGTTGACGGCACGGTCATCCCAGGTCCGGGTAAATACCATACGATACATAATTTCTTTCAGCTGATCGTCAGTAAGGTCTGGCATCTTATCCTTATTGATAACTTCTCCATCGGGGGAAAGCACCGAAAGGGCCTCCACATCCTCTGTGTACACTTCGTAAGGAACTTTAGTCATCATCTTCACCTCAATAAAAAAATTTGAATATCAGTGTCCTCTGTTATAGAATTATTATACACCTGTTTTATCTGTTTCGTCAAAGAAATACGCATAAAATTTATGTTTCCATAAATTTTGTATGTATAACAGGTAGTTTATTTTCCTATAACAGATAGACGATTATTTGGCAAGTAAATGATATTTAACACATCTACCGCTTGGGTAATTTTAACGCAACCCCGAGGCTAATGCAAAATTCGACAAGAAAGGTGACGATTCAGCTATGAGTGAACCTGTTTTTCTGAAACGTACAATTGTGAAACAAACCTTATGGAGCGAGCATCTCAAGGAAGAGCGCAAGCTCCGTATTTATCTCCCTCCCGGTTACAATGAGGTGCTTAGCTACCCTGTGGTCTACTGCCAGGACGGGGAAGAATTCTTCAACTTCGGCCGGATTGCCACCCTTGCCGGACAGCTGATTCTGGAGCAGGATATCGAACCGTTCATTATTGTTGGAGTCGAAGTAAATGCGGCTGTGCGGACACAGGAGTACGCTCCCTTCGGCAGCCGCTTCAAGCAGTACCTTTCATGCTTCGCCGAAGAGATTATTCCCTACATTGAACATAATTATCCGGTTCTCCGTACGCCGGAAGAACGGATCATCGCCGGCGATTCACTGGGCGGCAGCGTATCCTTGCATCTCGCGCTGGCCTATCCCGCCCTCTTCAGTCGCGTGCTTAGTCTTTCCGGCGCTTATTATCCGCAGACACGCGAAATCCTCGCCCAGGAAGAGGACCTTTCCTGGCTGGACATCAACATGGTGGTGGGACTGCAGGAGACCGAGTATAAGACCGATACCGGTGTCTACGATTTCGTTCAGATGAACCGGGAGACCAGGGCATTGCTGGAGTCACGTGGGGCTACCGTTTCCTACCGCGAGAAGGACGGCCGCCATCTCTGGGGATTCTGGCAAAAGGAGCTTCCAGAATCGCTACTCTATTTCTTAAACAAATAAAACAGCTTTGAAAGACAAAAAAGTGAACATCCTGCGAACATATGTATCATGTTTAAGTGTTTACGCTTTCATTATAGGATGGGCTCCTAAGGTGCCCGTCCTTAATATACAAGGACGGCAACCCAGCCCGCAGAGGCCTTTTACAGGCATGAGACGTTAGAGCTTTTCCTTGATAATCCGGTTCAGCAGCACATCACAGCCCGCGTTGATCAGGGTGTAAACCTGCTCGAAATTACCGGTAAAATAAGGGTCCGGCACTTCCCTCAGCTCCTCCTCGGGCAATAAATCCATGAAGAACAACAGCTTTGCATTCTCTCCGCCCGGAACCCTCCGCACATTCTCGCCATTGGACTGGTCCATGCAGAGGATATAATCAAATGCCTTGAAATCGCCGCTGCTTACAAGACGCGCCTTCATGTGCTCATAGCTGATGCCTTGCGCATCCAGAATACGCCGGGTTCCTTCATGCGGCCCTTTGCCCACATGCCAGTCTCCGGTGCCTGCAGAATCGACAGCAACCTGTTCCGTCAGCCCCCGCTCAAGAATCTTGTGGCGAAGAACAGCCTCCGCCATCGGCGAACGGCAAATATTACCCAGACATACAAACAGCACGTTAACGATTCTTCTCACCTCCAGCATAGTTTTACTTATAATTCTGTACATTAACGTACTTTATTTATTTTAGCGCGGTCAGGGACAATTGTACAACTTTTCGATCTGCATTATACTTGGTCAGGAAAACTAACTATGCCGTCACTAATAAGGAGGTTGCCCCATGCCAACCAAACGGGTTGTTATCTTTGCCGGAGGAGATCTGTCGGCGGAGTATTTATCTCTATTAGATGAAGAGGATTTTGTAATCGGGGCTGACCGGGGAGCTTTATTTCTCATTTCGCACGGGGTTATGCCGGATATCGCTGTAGGCGATTTCGATTCCGTCACTCCGGAAGCCCTCCGGCAAATCGAAGCGGGAAGTAAAAACACCATTGCCTGTGATCCCGTAAACAAGGATTTAACTGACAGTGAAATGGCGCTGGATCTCGCACTGGGCACCCAGCCGGAATCGATTCTGCTCCTGGGTGTGACGGGAACAAGGATCGACCATACCCTCGCCAGTATTCAAATGATGACAAGAGCACTGCAGCGCCAAGTACGCTGCTCGGTGATGGATTCGCACAACTATATCACCCTGACCGGCTCCCAGACTGAGATCCATGGAATGGGTTACACTTATGTCTCCCTGCTTCCATTGACACCGGAGGTCACCGGAATTACGATTGAAGGCTTTCAATATCCGCTGACAGGCGCCACACTGAAGCTGGGGCAATCTCTTGGAGTAAGCAACATGCTGACTGCTGACCGCGGCACCGTCTCCATAGAGAGCGGACTGCTTCTGATTATCCAAAGCAAGGACTGATACATATGGATTTGGAGACATCACTGTAACTTTTGTTTCAAAAGTGTAAAGCCGGTAAACCTCTTGCCGCACAAGGGTTTCCGGCTTTTTTCTTTGCGCGCGTCACCTAAATATTAATATTTTGTAACTTTTAATGAGATTTTAATAAAACGCTTCCATCTCTTGCCCGGCCTGGATTTGACGCCTCTGCTCCAAAATTTAGGTGATTCATAACCTGCTATACTACGAACAGGCAAGAGAATAGAGATTCAGATATTAATTGGGAGGTAATACAAAATGAAGAAACACCAATGGTTCAAACAAGCAATTGTAGTGGGCATGTGCACCACGATTGGCCTGGGCACCCTCATGGCAACAGGAGCCGGCACAGCACCCGTTGCTGCCGCAACTGTGTCCTCCGAGACAGGTCAAAGCATTGTGAACTTCGGGAAAAAATATTTGGGTGTGCGTTACGAGTTCGGCGCTTCCGCTTCTTCCTCCAAATCCTTTGACTGCTCCTCGTTCACAAAATTCATTTTTGCTAAATACGGCATAGATCTGCCCCGTACCTCTGTGGCACAATCCAAAGTAGGCACCTCCGTATCCAAAGCGAACCTGAAGGTGGGCGACTTGGTGTTCTTCTCCAGCGGCAGCAGAGCTACGGGCTCTAATGTGACCCATGTAGCCGTCTACGCCGGAAATGGCAAAATTCTTCACACTTACGGTTCACCCGGTGTAACCATCTCCGACTTGAACTCCGGCAATTGGAAAAAAACCTATCTGAAAGCACGCCGCGTACTGTAACAGCACTGGACTAATCCCATTCATTTGCAAAAAACAAAAATTGGTTGGCTTTGTTCAGAGTATGGTGTCAGCATGCGGCGCCCCTTCCGGCGCCCGCAGTACATATCCGGTTCCACGCACCGTATGAATCAGCTTATTCTTGTGGCCTTTGTCCACTTTTAAGCGGAGATGTCTGATATACACATCAACCACATTGGTGTCTGCATGAAAATGATAGCCCCAAACCTGCTTCAGAATTTCATCACGGGGACAGACGTCCCCCAGATTTTCAGCCAGATAATAGAGCAGGTCAAACTCTTTGGGCGTCATTTTCAGCTCTATGCCATCCCGGCTTACCAGCCGGCGGGTTGGATCAAGGATCAGACCATCCACCTTCAGCCGGGACGAAAGGCCGCGGCGGCGGCCTGTAAGTCTCAATAAATTATCGACTCTGCATTTGAACTCACCGATATGTACAGGCTTCACCATATACTCGTTGCCACCTGCCTTAAAAACCGCTACCGCCTCCTCGCCAAACGCTCCATTTGAAATAACCATTACAGGAAGAACACTCCCCCGCTCCCTCAGATCCGAAATTATACCCCATCCGGCCCACTCTGCCGCCCTATTCAGTTCTGTGAGCAGCAGTACGGGTTCCACTCTGGACAGCAATGAGCGAAGATCCTCGAGATCTTCGCTCATTGCTGTTTGCAGGCCCATCTCCTGCAGCGCCTCTGCCAGATTCAAGCGTTCCTCCCTCTCGCGCCCCTCTTCCGGGCCGACACGGACATCGGCGGGCTGCGCGGGCACAAACCAGGCAATGGTCTCATTTCTCATTCACTGTTATCCCCCGCATCATATCAGCCTTGCAGCAGCACTGCTGCAGATGATCCTTAGATTTCCCGCAAAGCAAAGAGACCATTCTCCGGAATGGCCTCTTTGTCCTGAATATTGTGCGATTTTATTTCATAAAGTCGATTTCATGAAAGTTTAGAACCTCGGTTTCCCAGCGTTCCCGGACAAACCGCTGATGATCGGGATGCGCGTTGTAGGTATCATAGGCTTCCCGGTTCTCAAACTCCATAGAGAAGCCGTAACTAAACTCGCATTTGGCACTTACCTGGCGCAGCACCTCAAAGCCAGCCACTACCGGTATGGCACTGAGAATCTTCTCTCCGTCTTTAAGAAAGCTCTCTGTTTCCGGTGAGCCTTGCGGATGCTTCAAAGTAAAGATCGCCATATGTCTGATTGCACCGTTTCGCATTTCAATATTCCCCCTCGCTATCCGAAATACCGGTGATAAAAGCTGCGCGCGGCAGCAATATCACTGGTTCCATGAATCAAAGCCCGTCCATCCCCAAAAATGACCAGCCGGTACGGCTCCTCGGTAAAGGACACCAGATAAGGATTGCTCTCAACCGTACCGCTGCCGAGGCTTGCAAGGCGGGCTGCCGTGTCCTTCAGATTCAGCTTTTGGCGGAGCGCCGGCCGGATCTGCACCGTATCCCTGCCGCACAGCACATCGCTGCGTTCGGTGTTCGCCGCAGTCAGATAAGGATAAACCGGATGACAGCCGCAGGAAGGACAGCTATCCTTTTTCGCGGCCTTGACGCCGATCTCCTGATGTTCGTTGCGCCATACATCGAACGACAGCAGCTTGTTCCGAAGCTGCTCACGGTGTCCGCCAAGCAGCTTCAGCGCCTCCGCTGTGCCGTTGGCCGTAACCAGCTGTACTGCCTGCGGAAGGATGCCGGCCGTGTCACAGGTATCGCCGCCAAGCGGCACCGCACCCAGGAGACAGTTCAGGCATGGCGTTTCTCCCGGCAGGATCGTGTAGGTTATGCCATAGCTTCCGACACAAGCGCCGTAAATCCAGGGAATGCCGTGCTTTTGAGCCATATCATTGATGATCAGCCGGATGTCGAAATTATCCGTTCCATCCATAATCAGATCCACACCTTGAAGCAGGCTCTCCAGCTCCTCGGCGCGCACATCCAGCACCTGGGCCTCAATCGTAATTTCCGAGTTGATCTGCTCAAGCCTCGCCTTGGCTGCTGCCGCTTTGGGGATGCGCTGCCGGGCATCCTCTTCCGTATACAGCTGCTGGCGCTGCAGATTGCTCCACTCCACATAGTCGCGGTCCGCCAGAACAATCCGCCCTACTCCGCAGCGGGCCAGTGTCTCGGCAATTCCTGTACCCAGAGCGCCCGCTCCGATGATCAGCACGGCCGAGCGGGCAAGCCCCGCCTGCCCCTCCGCACCAAAGGGAGTGAACCGTACCTGTCGCGAATAGCGGCCGTCCCGCCCGCGCTCCTGTTCGGCAATATCTTTTTCCTGTTCCGTATGGCTCATAACAAGGCCCCCCATATATTTAAAAGCCGGAGAGAAGCCGCCCGGGCTGTTCGCCTCCAGCTTCAGCTTATACTGATTGCGCCGACCACTGCTCAACATTCCAAATCTTGGTAACCCAATCCTCATAAAAATCCGGTTCGTGGGAAACAAGCAGAATCGTACCTTTGTACTCCTGCAGTGCCCGTTTTAATTCTGCCTTGGCAACTGCATCCAAGTGGTTCGTAGGTTCATCGAACAGGAGCCAATTGCTCTCGCGCATCATCAGCTTGCACAGGCGCACCTTGGCCTGTTCGCCTCCGCTCAGCATGTTCAGCGGACGGGTAATATGCTCATTCTTCAGGCCGCAGCGGGCCAGATGGGCACGCACCTCATGCTGGCTGAGACTGGAGAACTCATTCCATACGTCATCAATCGGCGTAAGATTTGCCGCCTTAACCTCCTGCTGGAAGTATGCGGAATTAAGGAAATCGCCGAGATATGTTGTGCCGCTGTAGGCAGGAATCACGCCCAGAATCGTCTTCAGCAGTGTGGATTTACCCACCCCGTTGCAGCCGACAATGGCAATCTTCTCACCGCGTTCAATCGTCACATTCAGCTTGGGCAGCAGCGGGCGTCCGTAGCCGATTTCGAAGTCAATGCCTTCAAATACCGTCTTGCCGCTGGCCCGGCTCTCCTTGAAGGAGAACGCCGGCTTGGCAGCTTCCTCCGGACGGTCAATCCGCTCCAGGCGGTCAAGCTGCTTCTCGCGGCTCTTTGCCCGGCCGGAAGTGGAATACCGCGCCTTATTGCGCTGAATGAAGTCTTCCTGCTTTTTGATAAATTCCCGCTGCTTCTCATAGGCTTCAATATGCTGATTCTTGTTCATGTCGGCCATGTGGAGGAACTTCTCATAGTTGGCCGTATAACGGGTCAGCCTGGCAAATTCCAGATGATACACGACATCCACGACTTTATTCATAAATTCGCTATCATGGGAAATCAGAATGAACGCATACGGATATTGCTTCAGATAGCCCGTCAGCCAGTCGATATGCTCCACATCCAGATAGTTGGTGGGCTCATCGATCAGCAGAACATTGGGCTTCTCCAGCAGCAGCTTCGCCAGCAGAACCTTCGTGCGCTGGCCCCCGCTTAATGATGCCACATCACGGTCCAGGCCGATTGCCGACAGACCCAGGCCGTTGCCCATCTCCTCTACCTTCACATCGATCAGATAGAAATCGCCGATATCCAGCTGTTCCTGGATTTCGCCCATCTGCTCCAGCAGCACCTCAAGCTCACCAGGAGCTGCCTCACCCATTTTCTCAGTGATGGCCATCATTTCCATCTCCAGCTCAAGCAGCGGCAGGAAGGCATCCTTCAGGACATCGCGCACGGTTTTGCCGGGAGTAAGCATCGTATGCTGGTCGAGATAGCCGTAGCGGACCTTAGGCGTCCACTCCACCTTGCCGCTGTCCTTAAGCAGTTTGCCGGTCAAAATATTCATCAGAGTCGACTTCCCGACGCCATTCGCCCCTACCAGTCCAACATGCTCACCGGCAAGCAGCCGGAACGATACATTCTTGAACAGCTGCCGATCTCCAAAGTTGTGGGAAACGTCTTCTACAGTAAGTAAACTCATAAATTCTCCGTAAGCTCCTGTCTATATTTTAAATGAGGCCCATATTCCTTCAAACCAACATGCAACGATTTATTCTAGCACATGTAAGCGCCACACTGAAACAGGAGTTTGCCCGGAAAAAGCTTTATCGGCCAAATAAATCAGAAAGATCATGGTTTTTTCTGAAATATTCCACCGCGTTTCGTAAATATGCGTCCCGGACATTGCTCTTTGAGCAGACGTTCAAGTGTCTCACCCAGCCGGCCTTTATGCTGAAAAGGGTCCGGCTGGTACGGCAAGCCGTGTACCTTCATGCCTCCCAAAGCGGATTCCAGCAGGCCGGCAGCAGACCGGGCGGAAAGCGGCAGGCAGATCCGCCAATGCGGCTGGGGAGTCCTCCCGCTGCCGGCCAGCCAGCGCAGTGTTTCCTCCAGGCGCCAATCCGCACCTGAAGCCACGAGCAGCGGTATTGCGCTCGCCGCAAATTCCTCAAGCGCCCCCTCATAGTCTGCTGTGCCCAAATCGAGGACCACGAAGCTGTACGCGCCGCTGAGCAAAGAGCTGATATCGCCCCCCGGCGGCCTTTTATAGAAGTGCACCCCCTTCCATACCAAGGGCGCAGCGGCACCCTCGTGCCTTCCGCCTTCCTCCGGAATTTCCAGCATATTCCCAATTCGTTCATACACTGTCGAAGCCGGGTTGAAATCTACCCAGGCGGCAGTACCGAATCTGGACAGGCAGCTGCTTGCCGCCAAAGAGGTATGCGTTGTGCCCAGGCCGGGCGCTACACCAAGGAGAGCGACCACATGGGCTGCCTGTTGCGGGCGGACGGGTGCAGGCTTGCTGCGCAGAATTCTTTTCCCGGTCGCCTTCCCTGCTTCGGCTTCGATCGGCTCCAGAGCAGCAAGAACAGCTTCCGCGCCGGGATATCTCTCTTCGGGATGCTGGCGCAGCAGGCGCCGGATTACCGGGATTAGAGAGTCCGGCAATTGGAGGCGCAGCTTTCCCTCCAGCCCCGGCTGCCAGCGGCTGAATTGGCCTCCGGTAGCCATGTACAGCAGCAGTGCCCCCAATCCGTACAAATCCGCGGCAGGCCCGCTTGGTCCTCGCCCATACTGCTCTGGAGCCGCAAAGCCGGCCGTCCCCAGCTTCTCGGTGTCGTCCTTGCCCAGCCTGCGCGCAATGCCAAAATCAATCAGCATCAGCTCATCAGGGCCTGTCAGCATAATATTTCCGGGCTTCATATCCCGGTGAACAATCGGCGGATGGTGACCATGCAAATACTCCAGCACCTTAAGCAGCTGCTTCGCATACCGGATAATGTGTATTGCGGGCAGCGGCCCGGGATTGGACATGAGGTGCTCGCTTAACGTCACTCCCTCGATATAATCCATTACAAGATAACAGTAGCCTTCCCGGTCCGGCGGAAAGAAATCGACCACCCGCGGCAGCAGCGGATGGCTTAGGGAGATCAGCAGCCCGGCCTCCGCCCGGAAATCCCCGTGTCCGCCTTCTTTGCTGATACTCTCCTTTACGGCCCAGCGTTTTCCCGGCAGGCGCAAATCCTCTGCGAGAAAAACATGGCTCATGCCCCCTGTTCCGATCATTCCGGCAATTCTGTATCTGTTCCCGAGTACTTCTCCGGCCTTCAGCCTAGATTCAAAAATCACGGTTATCTCCTCCAGTTCCTCGTTATCTGGTCAATAAAATAGGGAAAGCCTCCGTTATCAGCGCATGAAAACGGCATAAAGCCGGCTGCGCGGACAACGGGATGCTTTCCCTTTGGGTGAACGATCCGTTTTAATATTTAATCATATAAAGTGTAATTTCATCACGGTTATGGAACAGCTGCTTGGCCCGCTGAAGCTGCATCCGCTCTTTCTCGAACATGGCGATAATTTCCTTGATTACCGCGAGCGGCTTCTTGTGCATCAGCTTCACAGTGACAACCGCCGTTCCACCGGGCGTCAGGCTGTGCAATAACCCGGTAACCAGCTTCGCCATCAGCTTGGGGCTCCAGCTCATGTCACAGACCAGCAAGTCAAATTCATTGTCCGGGAATTTTACTTCTCCGGCATTTTTGCGCAGGATCTTCAGCGCCGGGTTCTTGCGGAGCGACTCGTGCATCAGCGCCGGGTCAACGGCTGTCACCTTGAGCCCCCGCTCCAGCAGAAATGAGGTCCAGCCGCCCGGAGACGCGCCGATATCCACCGCATTCCGGAAGCTGCGGAACGGAATCGCAAATTCTTTTTCCGCTTCCATCAGCTTGAACTTGGCCCGCGATATCTGCCCGTCTTCTTTGCGGAAGCGGATCATGCCGCCGTTCCAGCCCGACAGGCTGTCCTCCGGGCGGGATACTCCCGCATACAGCGCCCCGCCATCGGCATAGACCGAAATGACCCAGGCCGGTTCCTGCACAGTGAACTCCGCTCCCAGATTCTGCAGCCGCTCCTGCAGCCATTCGCGCAGCTCGCCCGGGCTGTCCGTCCAGAAGGAGCTGCCGCCCTTGCGGACATGCAGCACCGCCTTCTCGCCTTCCAGCTCACTGCGGCGGCTCAGGTAAACGGCCAGACGTTCCAGCGCCGACATATCGCCCTGGTCCTGGAACTGCACAGGCAGGATATGCCGCAAGAAAATCGGCGGATTCCCGGCCAGCACACGCGATACCTCTTCAGGCTCCGCTTCCAGCGTCGCCAGGAAGATTTCCCCCGGCAGCAGCACCGTGCTCTTCACCGCGCCGAACAGACGGCGGAGCTCCTCCTGGGCATAAGGGGCAAAGCCGTGGTTGGCGGTGCATATATACCGCGAATGTATTTTTTCTTCCGGAGCAGGGGTCTGCCGGGGAGTTGCAGCAATAGAATCGTTCAAAGAGTTGTGCCTCCAGGTCTTATTTTGATCCAGGGACGGCCGCTATCCCATTCAATATCAGCAGGAATATCGTAAGCGGCCAAGATCATTTCTTTTGTTAAAATTTCCTCTTTGGGACCGGAGCCTGCCAGCTTGCCGCCCTTGATCAGCGCCACATGCGTAAAGAGCGGCACGATTTCTTCCACATGATGCGTAACATAAACTACGGATACGTCTCTCTGCTTCAGCTTGTCAATCTCCGCCAGCATCTTCTCGCGCTCGTACAGATCAAGCCCGGCACAGGGCTCATCCAGAATCAGGAGCTTTGGCTCGGCCATCAGACAACGCGCCAGCATCGCCTTTTTGCGTTCCCCCTGGGACAGCGTGCCGAACGGATGGTAGGCCATCCCGCCGAGATTCATATCCTCCAGCAGCCGGACCGCCTGCTCATGCACGGCACGCGGAATATCCTGATAGAAACGCAGATAAGCATATGCACCGGTAGCGACAACCTCCCATACAGGATCGGTCAGCGACAGCTTTTCCATCAGGGAAGGGCCGATATAGCCGATCTCCTTGCGCACCTCGCGCAGATCGCACTGGCCGTATTTGTAGCCAAGCACCTCTACAGAGCCTTTGCTCGGAAACAAATAGCCGGTCATCATTTCCAGCAGGGTGGTTTTGCCTGAGCCGTTGCGGCCCAGAATTACCCAGTTTTCGCCTTGCTTCATTTCGAGCGAGACATCATCCAGAATCAGACTCTGCTCTCTGCGCAGGGACAGATGTTGTAAAGATATCATTATGAGGTCACACTCCTTATGTAGTCCAGCACCCGCTCCACAGAGCCCATGGAATAATAAACAGCCGGAGCTTTGCTGCGGTCCGCCGGGGCAACCAGCAGTGCAGGCACACTGGAGATTTGGTAGGAATTCACTAAGACGGGCAGCATGTTCACATTTCCGGCTGCGAGCAGCAGCTTCTCCGGCAGCAGATGCTCCGCCACCTCCAGCATCCGCCGGGCAGCCTTGCAGGTTCCGCACAGCGGAGTATACAAAAACACGGCCAGCGGTTCGCCCTCCCGCTCCAGCACCTCCAGAAGCTCCCGCTGATCCATCTCCTTCATCGGCTGCACGCTCCGCCCGCAAGCTCCAGGAGTCTGGCCGGGTCCAGCGGGCCATTATGGAGCAGAACCTCCCCGGGGACCGCAGGATACAAGATTTCATACATCTCCCTGCGTCCCTGCAGACTGGAGGTATGCAGATAGATTTCGTGCGGGAACAGCCCTTCCAGCACGATACGTCTCGCAACTTCGCCGCCGCTGAAATCCTCAGGTCCCATGTCATAGTCCAATGACAGAACGCAGACCTCACATTCACGCAGCAGAAGAAGGCATTCCTCCGTGGACCGGGCCAGAGTAAAGCCCGGGGGGTGTTTCCGGTAATCGTCCATATATAAATTGATCATGGCTGCGCCTCCGCTTCATACCATTCGCGTACTGTGGCAATTTCCTGCCGGTGGGTCCCGTCCGTTCCCTTCTCTGTCTCCATGGCAACGGCCGCAAGGCGGCAAGGCTCCGCAAGCAGCAGACTCCGCAAGCCCTCGGCACCGATGCAGCCCCTGCCGATTGGCGCATGCCTGTCCCGGCGCAAGCCGAATGCATGCAAGGAATCGTTCAGATGAACGGCTTTCAGATGCGGCCAGTAGCCCAGCTCATGGCCCCGCCGGAGAAATTCCTCCGTGTGCTGCGGATTCCAGATCCCGGCGGCGAACGCATGGCAGGTATCCAGACAAAACCCGATTTTCTCCGGATAACGGCTCAGTTCACGGATTTTGACCAGCTCTTCCAGGGTCATGCCTTCGCTTCCGTGGTTGCCTGCCTGGTTTTCGATCAGGAGCTTGGCCGCTCCGCTCCAGTCTCTCAGGGTATCATTTATACATTGTATAATATTTTGATAGCCTTGTAACGGCTCCAGGCCGGCAAAATGTCCAAAATGAACCACGATGCCCAGCGAACCGCAGGCTTCGGCAATCTCCAGATCATTAAGCAGCGATGCCACCATTACCGATCTGGAGGCCGCACCATCACTGCCTGCCGCCAGATTAGTCGGATACGGGGTATGGGCAATGGATACCATCCCCTTCTCCCGGCAATAGGCGGCGCAGCTCTCCGCATCCCGCCGGTCCAGCGGCTTCAGGCGCAAGCTGCGCGGATTCTTCGGAAAATATTGAAAGCATGCCGCACCGCTCTCCCAGGCGAACCGGGCAGCCTGCCCGTAACCGCCGCGAATGCTGACATGCGCCCCGATTTTGGGGCTATTCGCCATGCTGGCAATCCGGGCAATAAAACACCTTGCGGCCGGACAGCTCTTTTTTGACAATCGTTCCCCCTCCGCGCAGGCAGGGTTCACCCTCACGGTCGTATACTTTGCACCTGTCATTATAAGAACCGGTAACCGTATCTCCGGTCATGAACGGCATTTCCATATAACCGCCGATTTCTGTTGCTTCCGTAAGCACCTTGCGCACGCTGTCGTACAGGCGCGTTACCGCTTCCGGTGTAAGATTCTGCACCAGCGTTGTCGGCAGCAATCTGGCTTCAAAGGCAATTTCATCCGCATAGCAGTTGCCGATCCCGGCCATCACATGCTGGTTCACCAGCAGGCTCTTCAGCGCGCCGCGCCGCCCTTTGAGCAATGCCGCGAAACGCTCAGGTGTCATGCGCCGGTCCAGCAGCTCAGGACCCAGCTTGCCCATTGCCGCCTCGCTCTCCTTCACGGACAGCAGGTGCAGGTATCCCAGGCGAAGCCCCATGAAATACAGGATATGATCTCCGAACGCCAGTTCGACCTGTGTAGACCGGTCAGGCCGCTCTTCCTCCGTACCGTAGAACATCAGTCCGCCAAGCATTAAATGCAGCAGCAGCCTGCGGCCATCGTGGAGATGGAACAGGATATGCTTGGCGCGGCGCTCCACAAATACAATGCGTGCCCCGAGAAGACCTTCGGCGAAGTCCCCGCTCTTCATGTTGATGGTTTTCTCCCGGTTTACGGTCACACCTGTAATCGGAGCGTTTATAAGATGCTGGCTGAGCAGCTTTCTGTAATTCTCCATTTCCGGCAATTCCGGCATATTTGCATCGTCCCTTCGTAAGTATCATAGTAAGCAGTAAGCACACCTTTGACATTATACACCGAGCATCCCCATAAGTTCAGCTAAATCCTCACAAATTTCATCGGGAGTGACTCCGGTGAGGCGCTGATAGTCCTCCAGGTTGTCCCTTGTAGTCAAACCGGTCAGCACCAGGATGGTCCGGCAGCCCGCCCGTACCCCTGCGGAAATATCCGTACGCATATTATCCCCGACCACAACCGCCTCACCCGGCTTAATCCCCAGCAGCGATGCGGCGTAAGCAATGAGATGGGCTTCAGGCTTGCCAATGACCACCGGCGGAATACCGCTGGCCGCTTCGATCGCTGCTCCGAGCGAGCCTGCTCCAGGGATTACGCCGTCATCGGCGGGCAGCATCAGATCGGGGTTCGTGAGCACGAACTTCGCACCCTCGCGGACCCAGCGCGAAGCCCGTGCCAGCGAATCATATGTAAAAGACCGGTCAATCCCCTGCACTACGTAATCCGGAGCTTCGGCCACCAAGGTAAGCCCCGCTTCGCTGCAGGCCTGAATCAGCCCTTCTTCTCCAAGTATCGCCACGGTTGCTTCCGGTGATTCCTCTGCGATATAACGGGCTGCTGCCAGAGAAGAGGTGCAGACCTCATCCGGCTCCGCTTCAATGCCCATTCCGCGCAGATGCGCCGCCACACTGGCAGGGGTCCGCGAGGAATTGTTCGTTACGAACATATACGGAATTCCCGCCTTGCGCAGAGCGGCGATAAGGAGATCTGCCCCGGGTATCATCCGGCCGCCATGGTATAATGTTCCGTCCAGATCGATCAGTAGCCCTCCAATATTGTTCATCGCTGACCTTCCTTTTTCGCTCAAATATAATTAATTACATTAATAATAAACCTTGTTAAGTTTTTTAATTTCTTTGCTTGCTCTGCAGAAACCCATAAGTCTCGCATTGGTTTCCGGATGAGCCATTATCCAGTTCCAGAGGCAGAGAAGGCTTAATTTTTCGCCATTTTCTCCAGTGCTTCGTTAATTTTTAAGCCAGCTAATCGTTTAAATTCAACACACTTCGTCGAAAGCTAGCGAACCCGCGGCCCATCAGGCTTTTTTTGGCACAGCACTGTCATTTCCTGCGCTTTCCCGGAAAATAATTCACTTTTCAGGGGCAATTTCCGGGGCTCTCCGGTACACCGGAAAGGTGCAAAATTCCTCGGCCAGCAGCGTCTGCGGAAAGATGGCCTGCGCTTCCGCAAGCAGCGGAAGCAGCTCTTCCTGTGTAGTGTAGCGGGAGCTGAAATGCGTCAGCAGCAGCTCCCGCCCGCCTGCTTCACGCGCCAGCTCAGCGGCCTGGCGGGCTGTGCTGTGATGATACTGGTAAGCCATATCCTTCAGATCATGGCCAAAGGTTGCCTCATGGATAATCAGATCCGCATCCTGCGCAAGCGGCAAGGCGCCCTTGCAAGGCCTTGTATCTCCCAGAACGGTCACGATACGGCCTCTTTTCGGAGCATTGACCACCTCCGCAGCACGGATCAGAAGGCCATCCCCGGTCATTACATCCTGACCCTTTTTCAATCTGCCATATAGCGGCCCCGGCTTCAGGCCATAGCTGTGCAGCAGCTCCGTATTCAGATTCCCCGGACTGTCTTTCTCCGTCACCCGGTAGCCGTAGCTGTCAATCCGGTGCTCCAGCAGCGCTGCCTCAACCTTAAAGCTGTCATCCTCGAAGACAAGCCCGCCGCTGTGCTCCACAATCTCCAAAGGATAAGGAATCCGCGACTGGCTGGCTGACAGGGAGATTTCCAGATAGGCTTTGAGGCCGGGCGGGCCATAGACTGTAAGCGGACCCGTGCCTCCCTGGTAGCCGCGGCTGGACAATAAGCCCGGCAGTCCGAACAGGTGGTCACCATGCAAATGGGTGATGAACAGCTTCTCCAGCTTGCCCAGCCGCAGCGGGGAACGGAGAACCTGGTGCTGCGTGCCTTCTCCGCAGTCGAACATCCAGAAGCTGCGCCGCTCCTCCAGGAGGCGCAGAGCAACAGAGGTAACGTTCCGCTGCAGCGTAGGCACCCCGGCATTTGTACCCAAAAAGTATATTTCCATTGTGCTCCTCCTCTCTTCATTCTTCGGGAAGCTTTTAATTCTGCACTGCAGAATCTGCTGCAGAATCTCATGCAGAGAATTTTACCCTTTTTGGAGCAAAAAATCATCTTTTGAACAGGCGCACAGCTCCAGCAAAAAACCTCCCGGTTACGGGAGGTTCCGCTGTGATGGGGTACTGGCCCCTACAGACTGATTGTATGGGAATAGGAGGGTTACTGCTTCTCCACATTAAAATACTGTGCTTCAGGATGCGCGAACACCATAGCCGATACCGATGCCTCCGGCTCCATCATGAAGCCTTCGGTAAGCTCAACGCCAATGTCCTCGGGCGAAAGGAGCTTAAACAGGGGGCCTTGATCCTCCAGATCCGGGCAAGCCGGATAGCCAAAGGAAACGCGAATTCCCTGGTAGCGCGCACCGTGTCTTTGCTTCATGGTCATATCTGCCGGGTCCGGAAAGCCCCAGGTATCCCGCATCATGTGATGAACCCGCTCGGCCAGTCCCTCGGCCACCTCCAGCGCCACTGCCTGCAAAGCATGGGAGCGCAGATAGTCGCCCTTATCCTTCAGCTCAGCCGACATTTCGCGGACCCCGTGACCGGCGGTAACCACCAGGAATCCGACATAATCCATAATCCCGCTGTCAACGGATTTCAGAAAGTCAGCCAGACACAGGTAAGGCTCAACATTCTGCCGCGGGAACGTGAAGGTATGAAGAACCTTGGCTGTATCCTGCGGATCATAGATCACAATATCATTGCCGCTGGACTGGGCCGGGAAAAATTGATACATCGCATGTGGAGTAATGGTGCCCTCCAGCATAGCATGATGCAGAATATCATCCACCGTATCCTTCAGCTCTACTGTGCGCGGATCACCGGCGGCAAGCTGGGCTTCCACTGAACCGCGCAGGCCCAGATGATGGCCGAGGAGCATCTGCATATTCACATAAGGAATGATATGCCCCAGCGGGTAGCTGCGCAGGACATGCCGCTCCAGATCGGGGGGTGTAAAAACCGGCGCATCCGCCGAAATCCCGGAACGGACCGCCCTTGTCAGCACCGGAAGCTCCTGCTGCGGAGCCACGGCTACAGCCGCCTCCGCTTCGAGGCGCACCTCTTCTTCGATCTTGCTCCGTTCCTCCGGATTCATCAGCCGGTTGGCTATATCCAGACCGTCCATGGCGTCCTTGGCATAGAGCACCAGCCCATCATATTCCGGCCGGATACGCGTCTTGGTAAATTTGCGCGTCAATGCCGCGCCCCCTACCATAATCGGCACATCGATACCCGCTGTCCGCAGGTCCTGCGCGGTCAGCACCATCTGCTGTGCCGATTTCACAAGCAGGCCCGACAGGCCGATCGCATCGGCTTTTTCGCGCCGGAATGCTTCGATAATATTCTCCGGTGGTACTTTTATACCCAGATTGACTATCTCGTAACCATTATTGGAGAGGATGATCTCCACCAGGTTTTTGCCGATATCGTGCACATCGCCCTTAACCGTAGCCAGCATGATCCTGCCCTTCACCGAAGTCTCGTCCTTCTGCATGAACTGCTCCAGGTGGCCGACTGACGCCTTCATCACTTCAGCGCTTTGCAGCACTTCAGCAACAATCAGTTCATTGTTGTTGAACAGCCGGCCTACCTCGGACATTCCCGCCATCAGCGGGCCGTTGATAATCTCCAGCGGCCCCGACTTGGTTAAGGCCTCGTTCAGATCGGGAATCAAACCTTCCTTCGTCCCTTCAACCACATAGGAAGCCAGACGCTCTTCCAGCGAAAGGCTGGAGATTTTCTCTTTCTTCTCCACCTTCTTGCCGCGAAAAGCGGCTACAAAGGCGGACAACGTATCATCATTCGTATTATAGATCAGCTGCTCAGCCAGAAAGCGTTCTTCTTCAGGAATGGAAGCATAGCGCTCCACCTTTTCTGTATTCACAATCGCATAATCCAGTCCGGCCTTGGTGCACTCATAGAGGAACACCGAATTAAGCACCTCGCGTCCAGCTTCGGGCAGTCCGAAAGAAACATTGCTGATGCCCAGAATCGTGTGCACAGCCGGGAGGGCTTCCTTGATCAGCCGGATTCCGTCAATGGTCTCCTTGGCGGAACCGATATACTGCTCGTCCCCGGTGCCTACAGGAAACACAAGCGTATCAAAAATCAGGTCCTCAGGTTCCAGACCATATTTCCTGACCAGCAGCTCATAGGAACGTTTGGCGACTTCCAGCTTGTCCACAGCTTTTATAGCCTGTCCCGACTCGTCAATGGTACCCACTACAATCGCAGCGCCGTATTTATGGATGAGCGGAGTGACCTGCTCGAACTTTTCTTCGCCGTCTTCAAGATTAATGGAGTTAATAATCGCTTTGCCCTGGCAGTACTGCAGCGCCAGATCAATGACCTTGGGATCGGTGGTATCAATCATGAGTGGAACTTTTACCTTCTTGACCACCAGCTCCAGAAATTTCTTGATATCCTCGGTCTCATCACGGTCAGGGTCCTGCACACACACGTCGATTACCTGCGCTCCGCTCTTCACCTGCGCCCGGGCAATTTCCGAAGCTTCTTCGTATTTGCCCTCCGTAATCAGGCGCTTGAACTTGCGCGAGCCGAGCACATTGGTACGCTCGCCCACCATGTACGGACGGTTGTCACTTTCAATATATATGGGCTCTATACCGGAGAGTGCCGGCGGGTGCTGCCCTTCCAGTCCGCGCGGCGGATATTCTGCAAGCGCCTCGGCCATTGCCCGAATATGGTCCGGTGTGGTTCCGCAGCAGCCTCCGGCGATATTGAGCCAGCCTTTCTCCGCGAAGCCGGCAAGCTTGCGGGCAAGCGAATCCGGCGACTCATGGTAATTGCCGTTCTCGTCCGGCAGTCCGGCATTCGGATAGCAGCTCACTGCCGCTGAGGAAATTGCCGACAGCGAGCGGATATGATCACGCATAAACTCCGGTCCGGTGGCACAGTTCAGGCCGATCGAAATCGGCTTCAGATGCTCCAGGGAAATGTAAAAGGCTTCAATGTTCTGACCGGCGAGCGTGGTTCCCATAGGCTCGATGGTTCCCGAAATCATTACCGGCAGCGTAATGCCAGTCTGTTCAAAAGCATTGCGGATTCCGATGCTCCCGGCCTTCACATTCAATGTATCCTGGGAGGTCTCGAGCAGCAAGGCATCCACCTTGCCGTCGATCAACGCCACCGCCTGCTCCTCATAGCTCCTCACAAGTTCCAGGAAGGTAACTCCGCCAGTAACTGAGAGCGTCTTTGTCGTTGGCCCCATGGCCCCGATAACATAGCGGGGACGGTCAGGGGTATCATATTTGTCCACGGCATTCCGGGCCAGCCGGGCAGCTTCAAGATTAATCTCGCGCGCCCGCTGCGGAATATCATATTCGGCCAGCACCACTGAGGTTGCACCAAAAGTATTGGTCTCAATTAAATCTGCACCGGCTTCCAGATACTTTTCATGGATACTCTGTATAACGTCAGGCCGGGTAAGCACCAGCATTTCATTGCAGCCGTCAAGCTCTTCCCCGCCAAAATCCTCACCGGTAAGCGGCACCTGTTGAATCATCGTACCCATTGCTCCGTCTAGAATCAGTATGCGCTGCTGTAAGCTCTCAGCAAGTGTGAATTTAGCCACCTTCTATCCCCCCAGTAAAACGTTAGAGTAAGTTTAGCAGAATAAAAGGATTTCGAAAAGCCTTCCTTTCCACTCTGCATTGTCCGTAATGCCGTCGGCGTCTGCCGCCATGGATTCTGCAGTATTAAGGCTGCACCACAAGCTTCTTGCTGGGCATAGAATGCTGTGTCCGCGCAGTTACATGGGAAGTCACAGTGTATTCCCCTTCGCCGTCTATCCTTCCTTCAGCCCGATATGTACCATCCCCTGCGGATTTCCCCCTGAACTCAAACTTCCGGCTTTTATTATTGTCATTGACGATCTCAAAAAGGACCTCTTTCGCATCATCGACGGGTTCGCCGTCCTGAGTAACCAATGCTTCAAAGGTCACCTGCTGGCCTGCAGAAACCTGCCCGGGGCTCCAGTCCAGTTCAACTTGGATCGGCTGCATAGACATATTTGCCGCAGTATGCAGACCGTTTTCTGCCTCCCTACTTTCTGAACAGCCCGCAATAGACGCGGCAATGATTATCGAACAAAACGCAGCCAGCTTCCTATGGTTTATCATTTGTAGTCCTCCCGGGTAAATGGTAGGTTTCATTATGATACTGACATCTTGTGAAGCATTCTTTTTCTATTATACACATTATATTCATATTATCAGCAGTAAACCTCATTTTCCCCGCCATTTCGTGAGATTGGTCATATACACAGCAGCAATTAAACATTGGAGCTTGCAACAAGCAGAAACGGCTACGCCGTCCTTATAAGGACGGTATCCGTTTCTGCGAGAAAGAGAAGGCTAATTTTTAGCGTGAAACATATAAATTATTATCTTTTAAAGAACAAAACGGCTATGCCGTCCTTGACTGGCCAGCGCAGCCGTTTGAGATTTCAAATTCAAGGTTGGCTGCCGGGACCGGCCGGCGGCAAGCCCAAGTGGAAAAAGTGAACTTCATTCTTCCTAAATACCCTTCTTCGCAAGCGTTAGTGGGAAAAAGGATACCTAATTCATCCGATTCTACCCTCTACAGGGAAATACACTGAAATTAATTTTACTTTTTCCCACTATTGCCTCTGCCGCCAGCTTTTCTGTCCATTTAAGTTCACTAATTCCACTTCGCTTCATTGTATTTCACTTCCCCACCCCGCGGTTCCGGTTAGCTCCTCAAATTCCGCTGTTCCTCCAGCAAAGCACAACCCGCAGGTTCAGCACGATGACCACATCTTCAACTTACCCCCAACTTTATACACACCTTATCCACAGCAAAAGTAATTCATAATTTCCTAAACAACAAAAAAGCCGGCATCCCAAATTGGGGATAACGGCTTCTTAGAAAATTTGCTATAAAGATTTCACAAGTGGAAGCAGCTCACTGAGGTGCCCTATCTGATAATCCGGTGTGATCTCAGGATCGGATGCTTTGCCGGTCCGGTTAATCCATACGGTAGTCAGGCCTGCAGCGAGACCTCCAAGGATATCGGTTGTCAGCTTGTCTCCAACCATAATCCCTTCCTCCGGAGAGATATCCAGCAGACCCATGGCATGTCTGAAGATTTCCTTATCCGGTTTGCCCTTGCCGAAGTTCCCCGAAATGACAACGTGGTCAAAATAAGGAATCAGCTCCGGCACCCCATCCAGCTTCTCCTGCTGCAATGCAGGGCAGCCGTTAGTCAGCAGCAGCAGTTTGACTTTCCCCTTCAGTTCATCCAGCACATGCAGGGTCTCTTCATACATATATGGACGGCTGCGGCGTTCTGCGGCAAATTTGGAGGCCAGCGTTTCGGCCAGCGCTTCATCCTCCACCCCCAATGCTGCCAGTCCGCGTCGCCAGGATTCCTTGCGGTAGACGGGAGCAAGCTGCTCCATTTGGCGGAATTCCGGCTGTTCACCGGCCGTGAAATCCCCCCACAGCGCTTCAAAAGGATTGATCCCAATCAATTTGGTGAATGGAAACGTCTCATATGATTCATACAGACTTCTTGCTTCCCTGCGGACGGCTGCTTCCAGTTCCTTGGGGTTAACCAAATCACCCGCTGCTTCACTTGCATAACGGAATGCTTCTTCTACGCTCCGTTCATCCCAGAGCAATGTGTCATCAAGGTCAAAGAGTACGGCGGAAATCGGCATTGATGGTTCTCCCTCTCCCTATGCTGGACTATATCCTTCTATTCGTTCACTAATTCAACATGATTCTGTTTGGCGAACTGCTCCAGCCGCGCACTCATAGCCTGAATGTCATAGCGGTTGAACAGTCTGGAGAATACCCACTGTGTGCGCTTGCCTTTATACTTGATGGAGACTGTGCCGCGCGTAACGGTGATCTTCTCAATATCGGCTGCCGGCAGCCAGCGCTCACGGTTATATTTGATGGTGGAAAGTCTGGCACGTTCAACCTTCAAATAAGGACGGCGGAAAAACAGCAGTGCCGCGAGCAGAAAATACAGCACAACCCCCAGCCAGTTGGCCAGGATGCCGCTGCCCTTGGCTTCATCTATGGAGCCAACAACCCAGAACATAATGCCAAGAAGCAATAACAATACGGGAAACACAATGTTCCGGCCTTTAAAAACATCACTGTTCTTTGCAGCAGCCGAACTGGCTGAAGCATAGATGGATTCCTTCCCTTGCTTCTTTCGCTGCTTGTTGATTTGCTGTGTGTTGCGTTGAACCATTCTTTCCCAAGAACGGGCCATGTCAGTTCCCCCTAGTCATTCTGTAATATCTATGAAAAGGAACAGAGCACAATGAACTGCTGCCTTGTTGCCTTGTTCAAGCTCTTATTTATCCACAATTTCAATGGTATTGAGCTGGGCCCGGAAGTTGCTGCGGATATTGCCCAGATAAATTTCACGAAGCTTGGCTCTTTCTGCGAGCTCCTCTTCATTCAGGCCGTCATTCTTCTGCTTGCGCGCCAATTCGTTGATGCGGGCGACCAATTCATCAATATTCAAAGCGTTCCCTCCCCTATAAATTCATTCTAACTGTGCCATGAGAAAAAGAGCTTGTCAAGGTCTGCTCCCTGAAAGCTCTTGGCATCCATCGAAAGGTTCTAAGCAAGAGTTAATAGATCGGCAAAGTCAGCACATCTCCGGCCTTGATATCGCTGCCCTCCAGACCGCTTGTCCGTTTGATTCCTTCTATATATACAGCCGTTCTCATATCAGCCGGTTTGTTCTTGATTGCTATGCTCCAAAGGGTATCCCCGCGTTCCACGACGACCCGCTTCTCCTGGTTGATTAAAGATAAAGAACCGGCAAAAACATTGCCTACCACCGTAAAGCCGGAAATAACCAACAGTAGAATCAAGGACAGCTTCACAATATTGCCCTTACGGAGCAATACTCTCAACGTTGCAATTAAAGGCATAATAAGCTTGTTAATATCCAGTTTATCCGTTGGGGCAGAACCATCTCTGGGTGTACGGGATTCGGGAACCTCATCGTAAATACTGCGGTATGTGCTGTACCTTAACATATTAACCGACCTCCAAACACTTGTTCTTACTTTCGGAAATAATATAACACGAACATGTGTTTTGATCAATACTTTTTTCGAACAATTGTTCCCTCCGTTTTCAAATCGCTTTTTATGATCTTTAACAAGCAATTCTTCTGCTATAGGCTATCATTTCCAACGGTTTTAGAACTTATGTTTGTACGAACGGAAGTTCTATGTTATAATTTTCCCAAACATAGTATATGGGGTTGATTCCGATGTCAAAGATTTCAAGTCGTCAACTGGCGATCCTGGAATTTATTCGTAACGAAGTCCGCAGCAAGGGGTATCCGCCTTCCGTCCGGGAAATCGGCGAAGCTGTAGGCCTGGCTTCCAGCTCCACGGTGCATGGCCACCTGGACCGGCTGGAGAAGAAAGGGCTTATCCGCCGCGATCCGACCAAACCGCGTGCAATAGAATTGCTGGGACAGGAAGATTCCGAGAATGTCCATCAGTTCGTTCAGACCGTTACACGCATCCCAGTCGTTGGAAAGGTTACCGCCGGGGTGCCGATTACAGCAACAGAGAATATTGAGGATTATTTTCCATTGCCTGCTCATTATGTAGGAGATAACAAAGTGTTCATGCTTTCTGTTCTAGGTGACAGTATGATAGACGCAGGTATTATGAATGGCGATTATGTGATTGTCCGCCAGCAGCAGACTGCGGACAACGGCGATATCGTCGTTGCCATGACCGAAGAGGATGAAGCCACCGTCAAGACCTTTTACAAGGAACGAGACCATATCCGCCTGCAGCCGGAGAATCCGGCTTACGAGCCTCTGCGTCTGAATCGTGTCACTATTTTGGGCAGAGTTATCGGACTATTCCGCGATATTCACTAATATCCCCCCCATGAAGACTGTTCCGCTGCTAAGCGGTGCAGTCTTTTTCGTTTTCTTTCGTGTCTGGCTCCATCTTCCGCAGTTTCCTCCCTTATTGTTCCCGTTCTCTTATGCCTGATTTCGCAAACAAGAACATTCGTTCCCTTCCATTCCTGAAGCGCAAATTCCCAGAACTCTCACCGCCTTCCGCTCATATCCTGATCGTAAAGGAGTGCTGATAACAATGCCCAATTATCGAATCATCATTGATCTGTCGCAACGGATGCTGTATCTGCTTGACAATGATACTGTTCTTAGAGGCTTCCCTGTTGGAATAGGAAAAATGTTAACCGTCTCTCCGGTTGGAGAATATACCATTATCAACAAACAGCCTAATCCCGGGGGACCCTTTGGCGCCTTCTGGTTGGGCCTCTCCAAGCCCCATTATGGGATTCACGGAACCAATGATCCTTCCTCCATCGGTAAAATGGTCTCCCATGGCTGTATCCGTATGTACAACGAGGATGTGCGGTTCCTCGCAGCAGCTATTCCTGTCGGAACCCGGGTGACCATAAGGGAATAACACGAGCAGAAACAACTTCGCCGACCTTTAAAAGAGTCTCCGCTTCTGAAGCGGCGATACAGAGTATTGCTTTGAAACCTATAAATTATATAAAGGACACCCTGCGGGGACGTTGGCCAACGTCCCGCAGGGTGTCCTTCACCTTCAAGCATTTATTTTGCACACAAACAGGGAATCTGCAGTTATATGTCGAAACATGTATATTGGAAGATTAAATCTTGAAAGGAAGTGCCTGGCTTGAATCAGTCAAAAATAAGAACCCACATCGATTTCAAGGTCGATGCCCTGGACAAGCTCTCCAACCTTCTATTGAATAACAACCATGGGGAACGCAAAGTCAATCTGCTTACTGCCTTCGGCAGCATTCAGGGAAATGTAGCCACGAACTCCGGCAGCAAAGAGGATGTATTCAATCTCAAGTCGCTGATGGACGATGTCATTGTCGATGAATATATCTCCTACTTGAGTTCAGAGCATCCGGAAAAGACCTTCAACTACAATTTTGTTGTTCTGGATAATGTGACTGTGCGTCCGTTCACCAGCAACGGAACTGAAACTGAATATAAGCAGCTCATTGTATTTGCTGATCAAATTACTGCTTTCAACTTCCTGTAACCAGTTAAGTGCTGACCTAGGAAGCATTAGCAGGACAATGTGCCTCCCGGTGAACCTCACCGCACCCTGCAGAACACAATCCCGGAGGCACTTCAATTTCAGTGCAGCGTCTGCCCATATCCAAGCTCATCCAGAATCCCTTCGGCAAGCGCGAGCTGAACCTCCTCGCTTTCCTTCAGCTTTCTGGCATATACTACTGCGCTTTTGGCCACCTTTTCGATCAGTCTGCGGCCCTGTTCCTTGGTAATAGACACTTCTGCTCCCGAACGCCCCACGACCTCCGATAAGCAAAAGAAGGCAATCCGCATGCTGTAGTTCTCCCGGCTTAAAAAGTAGAACAGATAGGGAACATTCTTCAACAGGCGGTCCACCCAATGGGTAATCTCACGGATCTGATATATTTCTCTGGGGTCCTGCTCATAGCCATCAAATATCAGTGTAACCTTACCGCGCAGCCTCTTCTTCTCGTATTTGTTGAACTCACGAAGATAATTCTCCAGCCGCCCCTTCTCTACATCTTGCCTGGAGACAGTAAGCACTGTTATCCCTTCCGAATCCGTGTGTGCTGCAGGTTGTATTTGGGCGCCGCCGGTTGCCAGCCGCTTCGGCAAGCCCACACGCTGCCGCAGATTCTCTTCCACTTTCGTCACCTTCCATTTAAGCAAGATACTGCCGGAGCGGCCGGATAGCCGCAGCGCTTCCCGGATCGTCACTCCTGCAATGCAGTTACAGCAAAAGAGCCGCTTCTCAGCAGCTCACAGACACGATTTATGCTTCCTTGACCTTAACCGAAATCACATTTGCAGGGTTAATATGCTTGCCGCCCGCCATAATCCATTCAGTAAGTCCGCTGGATTTCAGATAAGACCGCGCTTCCTCAGCCGTCTTGAATGTGGAATCCAGCTCCTCAATTTGACCATTCACGTATTGAAGCTCATAGTGAACTCCGCTCACAATAAACCACCTCCACTCTATCATTTCGACACCGGATGCGATTTACCTTTATCTGCGAGCGTTCAATCTTTGGGAATGGCCGCGGGACCTGTCCGTTATCCCTGCTTCTTCGGCACACGGACCCTAAACTCAAATCCGTCACGGCTGTAGCACATTCCTGCTACAAGCACATCATCCGGCGTCCATCTTTGCACAGGTCCGGCATAGTCCGCGATAACATGCGGTCTTCCTTCGATCAGCTGGACGACATATACCTTCTCTTGAGCAAGAGCCGCAGTGAACAAATCGGCATCGCTTGTCAGAACTTTATATGTAGATTTCATAACGGCCCCTCCTTGTATGCTGTTTCGTACCGCTCGCGAATCTCACGGTTTTTGGCATATATGTATAAATCCAAAGCGGTGATGCCTCTGCGGGCAAGTTTGACAAACAGTATAAACATATAAATACATATTACCACAACAGCCAGCCAAATCATCAGTCCCAATCCACTAATTAAAAAAGCTCCCGGCAGCAGGTTCATGCTCAATGATCTCCCCCAGTTCTTCATTCGAAAATCCACGGCTGTATCAGACAAGACAAATTTCAGTATATAGGTAGTATACAGCGGCATGGAACAATATGTAAACGAGCCAAACAGCTTATTTTCCTGAAAATCAATACTGGTGATGGCAGGCTCATTCAAAGTAATTGTGATCTGCCCGGTGTCTTACGCACTTCAATTTAAGCTTAGGCGTATTTCTTCCCATGCACAGGCTGCCAGGCGAGAATATTCGCGATCAGAAATACACGCGGCGAGCCCGTTGTCAGGCAGGTTGCTCTGATTCGGTCTTCACGTATGCCCAAGATCTCTATTTTGCGCTGGGTAATCTTGCCGGTCTTATCCTGATACACAATTTCGATGGTCTGGCCGTTTTTCACCTTCATTAGAGCTTCCCCCCAAAAGAATAGGAACGTTTGTTTGCATTATACACAAACATATGTTCTGTAAACAAGCAGTAATATATTCTTTGTCTGGGATAAAAAAGAAATGATCAAACTCCACTCATTTTATTCCATATATAGGGATGTATGGTTTTTACATCCTGTATTTATGTCTACCTGCCACAATAGCAACCGCGCTATACGACATCAGCGCCTGCGTGCCTGCTATCACTGGTACAATGGCTGTAAAAATCAGTATCAGCTAATAATTCATCACCAATTTTTGCATTCCTTAGCAACTCAGTATGGTCAGTATAATTTTGCACAGTAGATGCTTCGTAGAATCTGGTAAATGAAAATCCTGTGCTAATTCTACTTATTGAGTATCTTTCATTCTCAAATGTAAATTCTATTTCTCTTCCAATGGAAAGATCATTTTCTAAATCGCTTAAATCGTAATCCATTAGAATCACCCTCATTCTTAGAATTTACTGATTATACAGCATGAGAATTACAGCGGATGTCTATTCCCATGTTTCCAAAAAGATTGAAGAGAGCAGCATGGAGAAGTATGAAGCCCACATGAAATCTATCCTCGAATAGCACCCGCTATTATTTGTGGGCATTTTGTGGGCACCGTTAACTTAAGGGTCTCCCACTATTTCCACGCCCACATAAAGAAAAGCCCCTAACGCTCAGAGCGTCAAGGGCTGCTTCATCCTAGTAAAGCGTCATGTACTGATCTCTTTCCCACTCATGGACTTGTGTGCGGTAGATATCCCATTCAATCTCTTTCAGCTCGTAGAAGTGGGCCAGTGCATGCTCGCCGAGGGCATCGGTAATGACATAGCTGCGGATCATCTCGCTTAAAGCTTCCTTCAGATCGGCCGGCAGGCTTGGGATGCCTTCTTCAATCCGTTCTTCCTCGGACATCACATAAATGTTGCGGTCAATTGGAGCCGGAAGATCCAGCTGGCGTTTGATGCCGTCAAGACCTGCCTTCAACATTACAGCAAGTGCCAGATACGGGTTAGCTGCAGGGTCCGGATTTCGGACTTCGATGCGTGTGCTGAGTCCTCTGGAAGCCGGGATGCGGATCATTGGGCTGCGGTTGCTGGCAGACCAAGCTACATAGCAGGGGGCTTCATAACCGGGCACGAGTCGTTTGTAGGAGTTCACAGTCGGGTTCGTAATGGCTGCAAAAGCACGTGCGTGCTTCAAAATGCCTGCCATGTAATACCGTGCAGTTTTACTCAGGCCAAGCGGGTCGTTTTCGTCATAGAATACATTTTCATTGCCATTGAACAGGGATTGGTGAGCGTGCATTCCAGATCCGTTCATGCCAAATAAAGGCTTGGGCATAAAAGTAGCATGCAGGCCGTGCTGGCGGGCAACCGTCTTCACGACGAGCTTAAAGGTTTGAATTTGGTCGGCAGCCTTGATGGCATCGGCATACTTGAAATCAATCTCATGCTGGCCGTAAGCCACTTCATGGTGAGAGGCTTCAATCTCGAAGCCCATTTCTTCCAGAGTCAATACGATTTCGCGGCGGCAGTTCTCCCCAAGATCCATCGGCGCCAAATCAAAATATCCACCCTGATCGTTCAGCTCAGTCGTAGGATTGCCCTTCTCGTCGGTTCTGAACAGGAAGAACTCCGGCTCCGGCCCAACATTCATAGCCGTAAAGCCCATTTCTTCGGCTTCCTTCAGGCAGCGCTTGAGAATACCGCGCGGGTCGCCGGCAAAAGGCGTTCCGTCAGGCATGTACACATCACAAATCAGCCGCGCAACCCGATTGTCCGAAAACCATGGGAAAATAACCCAGGTGCTGAGATCAGGGTAGAGGTACATGTCAGATTCTTCGATACGCACATAACCTTCAATAGATGAGCCATCAAACATCATTTTGTTGTCCAGCGCTTTCTCCAGCTGGCTGACGGGAATTTCCACATTCTTAATTGTACCGAGCAGGTCGGTAAATTGCAGGCGAATAAAACGGACGTTTTCATCCTTGGCGATACGCAGGATATCCTCTTTTGAGAAGCTCACTTTACCCTCTCCCTTTCAAATCTCTTTGTATTATTTATTAAAAAACCGGGATAGCTCGCCTTGAATGAGAGACACTTGTCCCGGTCTTTTACCGGAAACCAGTTCCTGCTTCAATAAACGGTGCAGCTGTGAATCGGACAACTCTCTACGCCTAACCTCTGTATCAGGGGTAATGACCGTAGCTTCTTCGGATTCCTTCGAGACGGGGTTCATCACTTGCTTGATGCCGGCAATGTTAACACCCTTCTCGATCAATGCTTTGATTTCCAATAGGCGTTCTACATCATTAAACGAAAACAAACGCTGGTTGCCGGATGTACGCGCGGGCACAATCAGGCTGTGCTGCTCATAATAACGAATTTGCCTTGCAGATAAATCTGTCAGCTTCATTACGATTCCTATAGGAAATAAAGCCATATTTCTGCGGATTTCATCACCCATGACTCATCCAACCTTCCAATGATCTTTTTCTCATCTCATTGTACATTTCCTTATTTGGCGTGTCAATGGTGTGTAAGATATTCTCACAACATTTTATGTTGCCTTAAGAATCCGAGTGAAGTGAGTGTAAGCTAAAACATAACATGACCTCCGAAGTATATCACAGAGCTCACTCCACAAGCAAAAGTTGGACCTGTATGGGACAATGAGGGCAGGGCCTTAGGACACAAATCCGCCCACCGGTCAAAGCCGGTGGGCGGATTTGCGACAGAGTATGTGAAATAACCCTAAAGGCTTCGTATGAGGCCGATCACAGGTCAGCTTTTTGGTTGGCCGACTCGTAGCGTTCGCGGATTTCAAGATTTTTTGCATAATTATATAAATCCAGCGCCACAATCCCTCTGCGGGCAAGCTTAACCAGCAAGACAAAAGCGTAAATCCCCAGTCCAGCACAAACCAGCCATATCAAAAAGAACAATATGCTAAAGCCCCCTCCATAAAAAAAGCCTGGTTGCTGAGTTGCCATCATATCCCTTCTTTCAAATGAGTTAATGAAATTCCCTGCCTGGTGCGGGTAGGGGATTCGCACTTCCGCTCAAACAATGAATCAAGCATACCGCAATTGGTACATTATGTAAATCCAAATATTATAAATTTTACAGTAATTTACGGTCTCTCATGCTCTGCAACGCCATCAAAACGCCGTATTTCACATGGGAATACGTTAATCCGCCTTGCATATAGCCAATATATGGCGCACGGAGGGGAGCATCTGCCGATAACTCCAGGCTGCCCCCCTGGATGAACGTACCTGCCGCCATAATGACAGGATGCTCATAGCCGGGCATGTCCCAAGGCTCCGGAACGACATGGCTGTCCACAGCCGCTGCGCGCTGTATGCCCTGCACAAAGGCAATCAGATGCTCCGGACCGTCAAAAGCAACCGCCTGAATCAGATCCGTACGCGGCCCATCCCAGGCCGGCTTGGTCGCAAAGCCGCAGCGCTGAAACACGGCAGCCGCAAAGATGCTGCCTTTAAGCGCCTGCCCGACCGTATGCGGGGCCATAAAAAGCCCCTGGTAGAGACCGCGCGCCGTCCCCAGCATGGCGCCTACTTCGCCGCCGATGCCCGGCGCTGTAAGCCGGTATGCAGCCAGCTCTACAAGGTCCTGGCGGCCGCAGATATAGCCGCCGGTTTCGGCAATTCCGCCGCCGGGATTTTTAATCAGCGAGCCCGCTATGAGATCGGCGCCCGCCTGCGGCGGCTCCAGCTTTTCCGTAAATTCGCCGTAGCAATTATCCACAAAAACAATGATATCCTGTTTCAAGGATTTGACTCTGGCTACCATTTCGCCAATTTCAGCAACTGTGAAGGAAGAACGCCAATCATAGCCGCGCGAGCGCTGAATGCCGATCACTTTGGTCTTTTCGCCGATCGCCAGAGCCACTTCATCCCAATCCACCTTCCCATCGGCCGTTAAAGCAGTTTCACGGTAGCCAATTCCGAAATCGGCCAGCGAGCCTGTCCCGTCACCTGGTTTGCCGACAACCTTATGCAGCGTATCATACGGGCGCCCTGTAATGTACAGCAGCTCATCTCCAGGGCGCAGCACCCCAAACAGTGCGGTAGATATGGTATGTGTGCCCGAAGCGAAATGGGGCCGCACCAGCGCCGCTTCCGCCCCGAACACCTCGGCGTAGACCAGATCCAGCACTTCCCGGCCCCGGTCGTTATAGGCATATCCTGTAGAGCCGGCAAAATGAAAATCACTGACCTGCTGCCGCTGAAAGGCTTCAATCACCTTCCACTGGTTATGATCCACAATTCCTTCAAGCGATTTGACCGCACTCTCAATCTCAAGCTCCGCGGCCTCTGCCGCCTGTAGAATATCCTCTGCAAAAACTGCCATTCCCCTTGTCTCCCTTATATTACATTTACTTGTCATAAGAAGTCAGGAACACGCAGATTGATTCCCGAATTCATAACATGCTTTACATAGTTGCATTAATCAGACCATCAAGAAGAAACGGCTGGACCTCCGCCGTTTCCGAAGTAATAACTTAAGTTTCACCGTGTCTGTTCTACTCCTGCTCCACGTACTCCGCAAGCTTATAGCTCCATTTCCCGTAATCCTCTTTATTCAGACGGACGTTGTATAACACGTCATTCTCATCATATTTCTGTTCAAGCACTTCCCCTACGCGGTAGAGCAGCGAAGACAGATCCCCGCGGTCTCCGGGAATGCGGAAGGTCAGTGTATCTCCGGCCAGCTCGTCGGCGATGGTCTCGGTGATCCGGGTCAGGTCTTCAGAATTAAAGGCGCTGATCTTCAGATACCCCGGACCCGCAGGCAGCATTTGCAGCTGCTCCGGCTGGCAGATGTCTGTTTTGTTGAAGAGCACAATTTGCGGCTTCCCGGCAGCGCCCAGATCCTGCAGGATGGATTGCACTACATCCATCTGCTCCTCTCTCATGGGAGAGGAGGCATCCACCACGTGCAGCACCAGGTTGGCTTCATTGACTTCCTCAAGGGTCGCACGGAAAGAGGCCACCAGATCATGCGGCAGGTTCTGAATGAACCCTACGGTGTCAGTCAGAACTACCTCCTTCCCCCCGGGAAGCTGCAGCACACGCGACGTTGGATCCAGTGTGGCGAACAGCTGGTTCTCGATGTAGACATCCGCATCGGTAAGCTGCTTCAGCAGCGTAGACTTGCCGGCATTGGTATAGCCGACCAGCGCGACCTGCACGGCACCGCTTTTGCGGCGGCGTTCCCGGTGCAGCTCACGCGTTTTGACCACTTCATCCAGTTGGCGCTTCAGCTCGGTAATCCGGTCGCGGATATGGCGGCGGTCGGTCTCCAGCTTGCTCTCCCCCGGGCCTCTGGTTCCGATGCCGCCGCCGAGCCTGGACAGATTCTTGCCATGGCCGGACAAACGCGGCAGCAAATAGGAGAGCTGTGCCAGCTCAACCTGAATAATGCCCTCACGCGTTTTGGCCCGCCCGGCGAAAATGTCCAGAATCAGCTGGGTACGGTCAATAATCTTCAGGTCCAGAGCCTCCTCAAGGTTCCGTACCTGAGCTCCCGAAAGCTCCTGGTCAAAGATAGCCGTATTGGCACCCAGGCCGTCAGCGGCCATCCGCAGCTCTTCTACCTTGCCCTTGCCGATGAACCACTTGGAATCGGGCGTCTCCTTGTTCTGGCGCAGAACATCCAGCACCTCCACTCCGGCGGTCTCGGCCAGCTGAACCAGCTCCTGAAGAGACAGCTCGGGCTCAATGCCCGTGCGCTTGATTTTGTCCGTAACCAGACTCACCAAGACTGCCCGGTCCTGTATCTCTGTTTCTGTATCGTGGGTGGTTATTGCCATGAATTACATGCTCCTTGTCCTTGTACACATAAGATGTGTATCATCCGTGGTGAATTTGCCCTACAGTTTGAAATCTTCTGTGCGCAGAGTCATCAGCTCCTGCTTGCCCGGGCTGCTGCTCTCATATTGATTGAGCAGGCGGACCGCTTGGGAACGCACCGCTTTTTCTATAGAGTTGCGCACATAGCGCGCATTGCTGAAGGCATGAAGACTCTCCGTCTTCTCCAGCAGCAGATGCTGCTTTAGTTTGAGTATGGCCTGGGGCATCAGAATATAATCGCGTTCTTTGGCCATCAGCTCAGCAATCTGCAGCAGCTGGTCTATGGTGTAGTCGGGAAATTCCACCTGGATGGGGAACCGGGAGGGAAGACCGGGATTGCTCATCAGAAAATAATCGATTTCACCGGAATATCCGGCCAGAATCAGTACGAATTGACTGCGGTGATCCTCCATGGATTTGACAAGCGTGTCAATTGCCTCTTTGCCAAAATCCTTGTCTCCGCCACGGGCAAGACTGTAGGCCTCATCAATAAAAAGAATGCCTCCGAGCGCCTTTTTCACCAAATCTCTTGTCTTCTGGGCCGTATGGCCGATATATTCGCCAACAAGATCAGCCCGTTCCACTTCAATCAGATGGCCTTTGGTCAGAACACCCATCCGCTGAAACAGCTTGGCGACAATTCTGGCCACCGTAGTCTTGCCGGTTCCCGGATTGCCCTTGAAAACCATATGATAGGCCTGGCTGCCGCTGGCAAGCCCCGCATCGCTGCGCATCTGGGCGATCTGCAGCAGTGCATATATTTCGAACACCAGCTCCTTAATATTATCCAGGCCCACCAAAGCGTCCAGCTCCCGGCTGAGCTCCTGAAACAATTCGCTGCGCCCGCTGCTTTTGGGCGGGGCACCCTGGGCAAGACTGTCTGCAGCCGCGTGGGTGATCGCTGGCGTTTCCTGATTCCTCAGTACAATGTTGATTTGGCGTGACGGTCTGCCTTCCTCCCGTCCGCTTGCCGCAGCTACGCGTCCGTTCACCTTGTTCACCTCATTATCCAGGGCTGACTTTTTCTTATATTATAATTATATATCAAGTCTATTCCGGTTCATGAGGTCTTATTAGCAGTTTCAGGAACTTCCGGACAAATTAGGGGTTGCGGATAACTGAAGGCTGCGCCGGGCCTGTTTTTTTACAGAAAAAGCTGCTGTACCTTCCATTTCGTATAAGCCAGAATCTCACGGGATTTATACTTGAACATCGACATCACCTGTGAATCCGTCAGCCCCAGCTGGGGCCTGGTGTAATCCAGCTCCCGGGCGATTTCAAGTGACCGCTGTCCGTGGAATGTATGCGTGATTATGACTGCTGTTGTCAATCCTTCCGATTGCATGATCTTTTGGCTGAACAGGAGATTCTCATAAGTGCTGGTAGATTTATCCTCAATCAGTATAGAAGTCTCCGGCACCCCCTGCCCCACCAGATAGTTCTTCATTCCTTCCGCCTCGGTATACTTATAGTCCGCTTGATCCAGACCGCCGGACACAATAAAGCGCGTGAACTTTCCCTCCCGGTAGAGCCCCAGCCCATAGTCAAGCCGTTCCTTGAGACCGGGACTGGGTTCTTCGCCCCACATTGACATGCCGAGAATGATGCCCGCATCCGCTTCCTGCATCGGATTCGCCGTTTCTCCACTGCTGATGCGGCCCAGGGCGACAGCACACCAGAGCAGTCCGGCAGCTGCACAAATGACGAGAACGATCAACAGATTGCGTTTCAGCCGGGAACGGCGGCCTTTGCGGGATACCTTGCGAATCGGGGATGAGCCTCTTTGATAGACATACCAATCCATTTGTTATTTCCTCCTGAATTCTCCATGATGGAACAATTCGGCACGATGCTTCAAGGAAAGGGAGAAATAAGGAAAAGCATGAGCATCTATGCTGCGAAGAATACTGCTCGCTGTAGCCCAGGCCAAATTATAGTCGCTGTCCGTAATATCCTCCCGCTCCAGCGCTTCCTCAAGCTCGTCCTCATCGAGCAGAAACACTTCTCCGTTCCACAGCACCACAACATCCAGATACAAGTCGTCGAACCAGGGAACTCCCTGGTCGGTGACTCCCTGAACCTTGCAGGTGTCAATGTACCATTGCACGATGTTTTGCCGTTCGTCGAACATAGCCGTCACGATATAGTGGCTGTTTTTGGGAAAATACTGCAGCCATGAGTACCCTTTATCCGCAATGCGGTATGTATGCCTGCCGTAGCTTTTCCAGAGCGGTTCCTTCAGCCCATAAATAGTATACAAAGTAATGTATCCGGTGAATTCCCGGCTCTCCACATAGCGGCAGGCAAAATGGCGGCGCGTAATCCGGCGCCAGTTGGCCCGGTCTCCGAATTTACGTTTCATATGAATGACCCTCTCAAGAATGGTGTATTCAGCTTAACACATTTGCAGGATACACTCAAAACATCCCTTAAAGATCAAACGGAAATTTACCCCGGGGTTTATAGGGGAGCTGGAGAGGTAGAGAGGCAGCAATAAGGAAGGCTTCTTTCAGGAGATAAAGAGGTGATTACAAAAGACCTTGCTGCACAAAGTCTGGCCAATGAGCAACATCATTGCCATATTGCGAGAGAAACGCCAGTACCCAGCGTTCCAATCCAAAACCAACGCAGCCTGACACTGTAGGCTCCGTTCCCAAAACTTCAAAGCCAAACGAATTCGCAAAAGATACTCCATGCAAATTCAAAGAAGCACAGGCAATCGCAGTTGCCCGCCCCTTCGCTACTTTCAATTCATATTTCACCTTGCTGCGGGTTTGGAGTGCCTTGTATTTTTGCATTTCCGGAATAATAAAGGGGTCTGAGCCCACCTTCATTTCATAATCCAACCCTAACTGCCGCAGGAGCGACAGCAGCTTGCCGGTCAGTTCCTCCCTGAATCCATATACATAGTCCTCGTCACCAATAAAAACGATTTCCCTGACCGTGTAGTCTCGAAGTCTCTCCAGTTCTCCCCAATTGAATCTCCCCTCGTTGCGGAACACGTTTTGCCTGAAGGTATATACCGAATTCTGCGGCAGCGTTGAACCTCTAAGCTCTTCATACAGATGAAAACAGGCCGAAGGTGAAAAAGCATATTGAGGGTGAGTTAGCAGGGAGGTGATATTTCCTTCAACTACATGCTTCTGCAGTGTGTTCACTTCAAGGATCGATTCTCTGACCGAACAGCAGAACATGGCGTACTGAGGCGAAGTGGTCAAGTATTTGGTGCTCGCATAAGTCTCAAGCGGAAGCAGGACAGGAAATTTGCGTAATTGCGGATGATAACCCTCCAGCAACCGGATGAAGCATTCGTCCAGAAATTGATACAGCCTCGCAGCCACTCCATTCAAACTGATTAGTCCCTCACCACATCTGCTTATAAGGTCTGACGCTAACAATTCTTCTTCCGAATAAAATTGCTTCTTCTTTGTTTCGGCATACAACACCTCTTCTTCTGTAAAAGGTACCCTGTTATACGCATCTACAAGTTTGTGAATATTATCGAGCACCCGAACTTCGGCTCCATCCTGAACTGTCAGCTGAATATGCTTGCCCACAAATCGAATGGATAAAATCTCCTCACTGGCAAAACCGACTATTCTCCGCAACTCATCATCCATGACTTGTTCTGCATGAAAGACAATCTGCTGCATAATTATCCACCCCCATTAGAGTTCAATGACTATAACATTTCAAGCAATGAAGCAAATACCACTTCGGCATCATTGATCAGGCTGATATCAGAATATTGGTGGATGCGGGCTGCCGGATCATTGTTGATGGCAATAATTTTACGGCAATTCAAGGTGCCGATCATATGCTGTGTAGCCCCCGATATGCCTACAGCGATGTATAAGTCGGCCTGAATGGAACCGCCGCTTTGTCCAATTTGCTTCTCCTGAGTGAATTCATCTCTCCCCACAAGAGGCTTGGTGCAAAGTAGCGGAATGTTCATTTTGTCCGTGAACCTGCGAATACTAATCAGGGCAGGACTGGAAACACCCCTTCCCACGCCCACTATTATCCGGCTGTTCAACCGTTGCTGTTCAATCCTTGTTCTAGATAAAATAAAAATATTTTCGAGCTCACTCTTGTCCGGCGGATAGACGGTACAGCTCATTCGCTGAGTTAAGCCCCTGTTTTCTTCCCCCTTGGCAGCGGCGCTATTGGGCCGGATCGAGGCCACCTCTGGAAAGGACATAAACGTAATCGTAGACAGCAATGTATCATTATTCGTTGAGCGGGTATAGACCATATGTCCGGACAGCGGATCGTATTCAAGATCAATAGCGCCGGCGATCACACCAGCACCCATCGACGTAGCCAGCCAGGAGGTCATCGTCCTGCCCAGGGTGCTGGAAACCATATAAATAAAATGGGGAGCAATTCGCCGGATTCTGGCCAGAACCTGCTCACAATAATGAAATATCGACATGTCTCCGCCAGTCCCGGCAAGTATGGAATGGACAGTATACGGTCCCGTCTTGTTCACCGTAAAATATAGCTGTTCAGCCATAGTTGCGGGGATGATTACATGAATCTCAGGTTCGTCACTGGAGGGCAGCTTGCCCGTCACATCTTGAACCATTTGTATAAATGCGTCCATGGCAGGCTGGCTATCCATAAGAGAGTCAAAGACGAAGCATGCCTTAGGATACAGCATTTTCTCCCCTCCTCTTACAATTCCATAAGGTTCAGCAGCTTCCGGCACTGCTCCAGAGTGGAACCGGCATAAGTCTCATGATTTTTGTTCATGGCCATATTTTTTCCGGCAACCATTCTTGTCTTAGAGCCCTTTATTCCGCAAGCTTCCGCAGGCAGTCCGATATCCTCATGATTAAGTTGCCGGATCACCTTCTTCCTGGCATTTCTCCTGTCAAACAATGTAATCTCACTCCACTGCTCATGGAAGACAAAGTCCCGGTGAAGCGAGATCACCGCCGGGAAGCGAACACTGACCTTCTCTTCATAATATTCATGGTTTTGTATGCAGACCATATGCTTCTCGTCAACCTCACAAATTTCTACTACTCCGATCACAGCAGGAAGTTGAAGTCTTACTGCCAGTGCGCTTGCCATATGACCTGTTTCTCCCTGAGCGGATTGCATAGAGCACACAATAAGCTGAGCGGGACTAGCATGAGTTTGTATGGCTTTGGCCAGGATGAGCGAGCTGGCATAGGTATCTGAGCCTGCAAAACATTGATCATTCAGTAGATACACGTTATCCGCTCCATATTCATAGCATGCGCTCAGATAGTCAGCCTGCTTGCGGGGAGCCATTGAGAAACAATCAAACTTGATCTGATGGGAGCTTTTCATTTGCTTTCCCAGCTTGACGGGATAAAGGCTATATTCCTGCCTTGACTTCGGGGAATTGTCATCTTCTCCATGCACCCGGTCAGTAGATAAACGAACCAGGGATACCATTCTCATAGTAGTGACAGCTCCTCTCACGAATCCGTACGGATACCCATGAGCTTTGCCAGGATATCCTGTTGAATCTCCGAAGTACCGGAGTAGATTCTAGCAGCCAAGGCATCACGCACCTGCCTTTCCACTCCACTTTCATCACTGTAGCCATAAGCTCCAAAAATCTGCAGCGCATCCAGACTGGTCTTGGCATATGCTTCGCCAATGTGATATTTAAACATTGCAGACTCACGAAAAGTGTTTTTGCCTGCGTCCCGTAATTCCCCAATTTTAGACATCAGCAGCATGCCGAATTCAATAGAAATGCCCATCTGCACGATTTTACTTGAAACTAATTGGTAGGAGCCTATCGTTTTATTGAACTGCCTGCGGGAGTTGACATATGTGATGCAATTCTCCATGATTTTCTGCATCGTTCCCAGGTGGCTTGCAAATACGAATGTGCGTTCCCATTCCATAGCCAGATTGGCGATCATTATCCCGCCGCCTTCAGATCCCAACAACCGCTCCTTAGGCAGAATACAGCCCCGAAGGACCAGTTCCCCCATCGGACAGCCCATAAGGCCCATTTTCTTGATCTCCTTGCCCACTTCCACGCCAATGTCATCCTTATGGACAATAAAGGCGGACAGTGAGTTCAAGCGGCTTGGACCGTCACTTGTTCTCGCCACAACAACAAAGATATCCGCAATCGATGCATTGGAGATGTACAGCTTGCTGCCGTCAAGCACATAATGATTACCGACAAGCCGCGCCTGCATCGTCACACCGGCAGAGTCACTGCCATGATCCGGCTCAGTGATGGCGTAAGAAGCAATTAATGAACCGTCTATGAAGCCTTGGGAATAATCTTCACATTGCCCCGCATTGGCTGCTCTGGGGAATATCCCTTCCGCTATGATTAAATGATTATTGACGGCGAACGTAAACCCGTTATCCATACAACCGTAACCAAGCGCATAGTGTGTAATCAACGAGTCCATGGCTGACTCGGACATTCCCCCATCCTTTTCAGGAATACACATCGCCAACAGACCGAAGTTGGCGCATTTCTCCCATTTCAGGCGGCAAAATGCCGTTTCACCACCGTTCAGCTCCCTTTGGGCAAACTCTTCTATTTGTTGGCATAACCGCTTATGCTCGGCAACCAGGCTCTGATTCATAACAGTCTTCCTTTCCATCTGCTGTGAATTACAGTTCTTCTATTTGACAAGCTCCCGGTCAATCACAGCCGCAATAGCGGAAATCGATTCGAAATGTTTAAGCTCCAAATAGTGGTCTAGGCTGATTTGAAATTGTTCTTCAAGAAATACGATTAATCTTACAATCGTGAGCGAGTCCAGTATGCCGCTGGCGAGCAGGTTGGTATGCTCATTCCATACCTGCTCAGCACTAGCGGCAAGCTCATTTTTCAAATAGTCAGTTATTGTTTGGGTAATATCCATGAATCATCTCTCCCTCATCGTTTGATCATTGGGTACTGCCACTTTTATTCGGACTTCCCTGACTTACTCACTGAACAACTCTGTACTCAGATACCGTTCGCCCGCATCCGGTGCAATGACCAATATATTGCGTCCCGGATATTCTTCCGCAAGTTCCCTAGCAGCAGAGACCGCAGCGCCGGTAGAAATACCTGCGAACAAGCCTTCCTCCCTCGCCAGCCGCCGGGTAATGTCTATCGCTGCCTCGTCTTTGACAGTCATGATACGGTCAAAGCGTTCCGTATGCGTGTTAATTGGGATAAAGCCTGGGCCGATCCCCTGCAATTTATGGGGGCCGGGCTTTCCACCGGATAAGACCGGCGAGCCGGCCGGTTCCACACAAGCGATAATGATGTTTGGATTCAGCTGCTTTAATTTCTCTGCGATTCCGCTTATCGTGCCCCCGCTGCCCACACCTGCGACCAGAATATCAACCTGTCCCTCCATATCATTCCATATTTCCATCGCCGTGATCTCACGGTGAACAGCAGGGTTCTGCGGATTGGCAATCTGATTGGGTAAAAAAGAGCCTGGATTCTCCCGATGTAAGCGTTCTGCCTCCTGAAAAGCCTTGGTCATTCCAAACACGCCTGGAGTCAGCACAACCTCGGCCCCCAAGGCCTTGATATGCTTGATTTTCTCTGTGCTCATCGTGTCCGGAATAACCAGCTTAAGCGGATACCCGCGAGCCGCACAGATGGTAGCCAGCGAGATTCCCAGGTTCCCGCTCGTCGCTTCAATAATCAGCGTATTCTGGAACAGTTGCCCTGACTGCTCCGCATGGCGAATCATCTGAAGCGCAGCCCTGTCCTTGCTGCTGCCTCCCGGGTTAAGAAATTCCAGCTTCATAAAGATCCGCCCCGTTATCTCCGGTGCCAGCTTCTGAAGCCTCACGATGGGCGTATTGCCGATCAGTTCCGTAATATTGTTGTATACCTTCATGAATTTATCTCCTCTTGCACCACAGGGGTGACCGCACCCAGCACTTGCCGCATTTCCTCAATCACAGCTTCCGGATTGGCATCACCGCTCACCAGATTCCCGCTCACCAGAACAGCCGCATCCCGCAGCAATGCTGTAATCTGCTCGATAGAATAACCCTTGCTCATCAAATAGGGGACCCCTTGAAACCCGAAATTCTCATTGGGTATCCATATGGCCTTTTTCACATTCAAAAACAAATGATCTGTCCATACCGAGGCTTGCCGGCTGTCCATCGTCAGATGGCTCCAGTTAAAGTCTTTTCCAGTCAATCCATATCGTGTCTTGTCTTTGTATATCGGCGTACTGGAATCGGCGTACCACAAATTAGCGGTATAGAAAGTAATTCCGGCTGTTTCGATAAATTCCACCGTACTGCGTACCGTCTCTTCCGTCTCCCCCGGGAAGCCCACCAGAAAAAAAGCAAAGCTCATAATCCCGTGCTTGTTCAATAAGTCCAGTCCCCGCTCATAGTCTTTCCTTCTTGCCAACTTGTTCATATTTTCCAGAATACCGTCATCTGCCGACTCAATTCCCAGGAACACGCCCCTGCAGCCGCTCTCTTTCATCAAAATAATCGTTTCTTCATCCGTTTCCTTCAGCCTGAAGTAACAGAACCACTGGAAGTTGAACCGGTTCTCAATCATCATTTTGCACAGATCCTTAAAGCGTTTGTTCGGGACATTAAATGTGTCATCATTAAAAATGATAAATTGTACACCCATTTTCGCAAGCTGCCTTAATTGTCGCTCAATCGTTTCGACAGAGGACATCTGAAAAACTTTATTTTTAATGGGAAAATTACAAAAGGAACAGCGGTACGGGCAGCCTTTACTGGTATTCATAGCGACCACTGAGCCCAAGATCTGTCCTCCCATCGCATCCCAGTCGATACAATAAGAATCCAGTTCCGAATCCATACTCTCCAAGCCGTTGAACAGCGGGGTCCCACCATCCATGATAAAGATGTTTTTGAGACCTGTTACAGGTGTTCCGTCTATAAGTCCCCGGACCAGTTCATGGATTGCCCGTTCGCCCGGGATGTTGATGACATAATAATCAGAACCGATTACACGCATCGATTGATACCATTCCTCCGAGTCCGACGTTGCCCATTTGTTATAGATATATTGGCCGCTTACCACGATTTTCACATCCGGCTGCAGACTGCGGACAAATTTCACGATTTTGAGAAGAGGGAGAGAATTGGAGGATGCTCCAATGCTGATGACAATAACCTTGGGCTCCTGCTCCAGCAGTCTGGAAATCCGCTCTTTTCCACTGTCAAAATGATTGACGCACTCTGTACGCAGACCTTTTTGCGATAAATAATTGCTCAAAAAGATAACAGGATAAAACGGGATTTCATTAATGGTCAAATCCCCCGGGCTGTACCCGCTCAGATGTTCCTCTAAGGGCGACGCTTTGAGATAGGAGAACCATTCATTATAAAAAAAGGAATGCCCGCGATACCTGATATATTGCCGCCTGCAGCAGGTTTGAGATATGGGATCAGATGTGAGCAGGCGTTCCTGTACACTAAATTCGGTGTTGCCGATAACCACGCATTCCAGCGGCATACTCATAGCGAAATCACCCTTCCCCCAGCTGATCCGCCCGTTTGCTTACCCCCATGAAATCCTGATTATATGCGCTCTTGCCCGCCTTGACAGAGGCCAGAAAAGTGGAGAACTCAGCTTGTCTCCATTTATCCTCATACAGAAATTTCTGGATGTTGCCTACCCAGTTTTTCCCCTCATCCGTCAACTGTACATATTCTCCGGCTTTCTCCAGATAGCCTGAAGCGGTTAAGATTTCAATTTTGTCGTGAAAAGCGCTGCGATCCGGAATGTCTTCCAGCTTGATCTTGAGCAGTGTCGGGAATAGGACAAATCTTCTGGTGGCAATCTCCTCTTCCTGCAAACTGAGGCCTGTCTCTACAGGAAGGCTGTTCTCCCCGAGAATCCCGATGTATTGATCTACGGAGCAGACATTCCGGTAAGGCTTGTTGTACAGAAAACTCCGCGCAGAAGCACCAATCCCCAGCATATCGGAGCCCTGCAGGAATCGCTTCAACCCGAAATGGGCTTCCTGCTCGGTTTTGGAATATGTCACGGAGCAGGCATGGTTATAGCTGACACTTTTCATGTAATCACGGATATACTTCACCATGTTGTATTCATTGGTTTTGCTGGGCTTGAGCTGGAAGACCTTTTTTTCGTAGACGGTCTTATAGAACCGGGTGTTCGGATAGATGTTCAGATTGAAAAAATCAAGGTAATGAGGATTCAGCGACACCGCCTGCTCCAAATCGGCTGCTAAGCTGTCCATGGTCTGATCAGGCAAATTATACATCAGGTCAAAGGTATAATTAGCAAAATGCATCTCGTCGAACAATTCAACCAAATGATGTATGTCCTTTAGAGACGGCTTCAACAGCAGTTTTTTACGTATATTCTCGTCAAAGGTCTGGACGCCGAAGCTGATCCTGGACACCTTATGCTCTATATACAGTTCCAGCCTGTTCTTATCGAGCAATGAAGAGATATTGCCCTCGACCGTAATTGATACATCTTCTGCTACTCGCAAGTTATGCTTGACGGCCGACATGATCCGCTCGAAATATTCATATTTCAGACAGGACGGATCTCCTCCGCCAAAATAAATGGAACTTACGTAAGCCTCCGATACATAGCGGGTATCCGCATACAGCCCCAGCTCCTTTTCCACAGACTCCACATACTGGCGCATTATTGCGTCATTATTGCAAGGCTCCTTATAGAATTGACAAAATGAGCAAAAGGATTTGCAAAATGGCACATGGATATACAGCCTCATATCACGGGTAAATGATTGATTCGCTTCAGACAACAAGCCGAAATAATGAGGGTCCTTTTCCACCTGATTGTTGTAGGTGCTCAGCTTCGGATAATCCCAGACGTCGGTCACACGGTTAGAAAAAGTTACACGCTTGGTTTCGTTCACATGCTCCATCTCCCTAAGTTTATTCGTAAGCGATCCGCTCCCGTTACGGGTTATGCACCCGCACTGTTGTATTTGGTAAGTCCGAAATTCCAGAGCAGAATGGCCATTCCACACAGCAGTACAGCAGCGACAGGGCTGCCGAATTGTAAATACGGTCCCAGCAGAAACCCTCCCTCTTGCTTGTTCAAAAAATAGACGGACGGATAGTAGTTCACAAAAGCAAAAGGCAGCACATATGTAAAGACGACCTGAATAAACGGGGTAAACGCCGCGAGCGGAAAATCGATCAACGTTCGGATGCCGTCATACGATGCAATAAAATTTACAATATCCTCATTGTTGATCACCCAGAACCCGGTAGTGCTGATAATGATGAGCAAAGCCCCATGAATAAGAGCTCCGCTGATGATAACCAGTATGAAGAACAGGATCTTCAGAACATTCCACTCCAGATTCAAATGAGCGAGACTGTAGCCCAAAAAAAATACGGCGATGAGCAGCCTGCCTATAAAGGTATATTGAAACTGGCGATAAATAAAAAATTTCAGCGGATGAATCGGCCTCACCAGCAATGTATCAAATGTGCCGGTACGAATCATTTCCCCAAGCCGCACACTGGGAGCCCAAAAGAAAAAACCGCTGATGGCATTGCACAGCCAATTCAAGCTTACGAGAAATAGAATGTCATAATAGCCCCAGCCCTTTACATTGGTGACCTGAGAAAAAATGACCGTCAGAAAAACATAAAAGCCCCCAATGTTAATGATATTGGCTATAATTTCAACGGCTACGGCAAATTTGTACTCCAGCTTGGATTTCATATAAATTTTGATAAAAAGCAGATACAGCTTAAGCTCACTCATGTTATCCTCCTTGCACAACCAGCTTCTTCTGGCCGAAGAACCAAACAGCCCTTACCAGAATGAACAAGACCACCATCCAAACCCACTGGGTTATAAAGGTCTCCCTTATTCCCAGACTGCTCATCTTGCGGGTAAATATCGATAAGGGAGCAAAATAAATCGTTTTGAAGGGCAGCGCATCTGAAAGCTTTAGAAAAAAAGGCGAGAAGAACCAGAGGGGAATCCATGCTCCCGAGAAAATTTTGATAATTCCGCTCAAGATCGTATCAATGGGGCCGGTTTGCACTACCCAGAACGCAATAATACTGCAGAGAAAACTGAGTAGAAAAAAGATAACAAACCCATCCAGCAAAGCCATGAGAAAAAACACGAGTGTTACCAGTGAATCCACCCTCAGGTGAAAAAACAATATGCCGAACAACAACAGCGGGAATCCCTGAATTACACAGGAAACAAGTGAAGCGGCAACCGTCTCGGTAAAGGTATACGTCAAAAAGCTGTAAGGCCTGATTAGATAAAGAGCGATATCGCCGCTGTTGATTTTGTCGTTCACCGATTTCAGGGAGGTCGTCTGAACCACAATAAATATGAAATGGCTGACTACCGTGTAGGCAATCATATCGTTCAATGTGATCAAACCATAATCGGTAGAGATCTTTTTGGCAAAGTCATAGCCGTATACAATCTTCCATATCTCAATCTGAACAATCATGAAAATGAGCCGGTTGATCATTTTCAAAATACTGTTGCTCCGATAAGAGAAGGTCACTTTGAAAGTGTTCACAAAAAACGAAAAGTAAAAGGCCATCGCCGTATCCTCCAAAATCTGAAGCTATGTGACATATATTTGCTTAATGATATCCTCCAGACTGGTTTCCTTAATCAAGATATCCACCACATCGAAATGGCTCAGGATCTCGCTGATAATCGTGACCTTCTGGTGAAGCTGCGGATTATAGATCACGGTCAGGAGTTCATTTGTGCAGCTGATTTGCACCGTATCGCCCAGCAAACCGGCTTCTATGCCGCCGGGGGACAGATTGCGGCAGGTAAACAGGATGGTTGCCTGAGTACTATAGTCCTTCTTCAATTTCTCAAGATTGCCTTGATAAATCAGTTTGCCCTTCTCAATAATCATGACCTTATTGCACAAGTCCTCGATATCCACCAGATCATGAGAGGTGATGATAAACGTTGTATTGAATTCTTTGTTAATATATTTCACGAAGTTCCGCATGTTCTCTTTGTTGATAATATCCAAGCCAATGGTAGGCTCATCCAGAAAAATAACCTTCGGGTTATGCAGCATAGCCGCGCATAAATCCGCACACATCCGTTGACCCAGACTGAGTTGTCTAACTGGTTTATGTATATAAGAGTCCATACTGAAAATTTGACAAAAGAGATCCATCCTCTTCTTGAAATCAGCATCACTGATTTTATAGAGCTTTTGGAACAGGATAAAGGTGTCGATAACCGGGATATCCCACCACAGCTGTGTGCGCTGGCCGAAAACAACACCGATATTCTTAGCATTGCTCTTCTTGTTCTTGTAAGGCTCTATATCCTGCACCCATGCCTTCCCGGAGGTTGGATACAAAATACCGGACAGCATTTTGATGGTTGTAGACTTCCCGGCACCATTCCTTCCAATGAACCCGACGATATCCCCGTCATCGATCTCAAAATCTATATCGTCCACGGCATTTACCCACTGATACTCCGGGCTGAGCAGGGATCGAACCCGTCTCATAAATCCTTTGCTTCTTATTTTCACCTTGAACTTTTTGGTTAACCCGGACACCTGGATAGTCATACATTCACCTTCAACATTTCAGTTTAGCATCATACCCGCTTTTTACACTTCAGAAGCAGATCCGGCACAAACTATAACAAGGTTGCACCGGATCCGTTCTGGGTTAAGTATGATTACCAGCTAGTAGCTTCCATGAATATCACCTCCAGATGAAATAATCATTCTTATTTTTCTATTTTTTCTTTAATTTACCATTAACATTTTATGCTTTTCATCTGCACAGTCTATACCTTTGGAGCATTGTAACGCATTATCCATATTTACATTGGATTACAGTGCTACAGCATTGCTTTAGCAATATTCAATGCTTCAAGTTCATGCGCTCTCGCTTCCTGGAATTTATTCATCATCCGGTCAAACAGCAAGCTGCGGTTCGTTGCATAGATCGTTTTTAATGCCATATTGGAAATAACCTTCCAGCTTTGTCCGCTTTCCGTATAAGCTTCTATCAATTTATGTAACTCATTATTATATGGAATTCCCTCTTTCAAAAATTCACAATAAAGATATCTGCTATTGGCCACAAACGTAATGAAATGATGGATCTGGGACAGGACTTCATCGTCGATTACCGCCGGGGTTTGACGTACCCTTTCCAAATCGGAGAGTAAGGCATCCATTGCATCCAGACCACTCAGCGCATGTGATTCTCCCGTATATGCGAGAAAGCCTTCCTGCCCACTGAGCAATTGGACATTATGCCGCAGCACATCGAAAAAGGCCTTTTCTCCCACTTGGGAGCTTGCCTCACGGCAGTTTAGCCATCGCGCCTTATAACTGCCCCCCCGGTTATGCAGCTTTTCATGGTCAAGACAGGCGGCCGCTTGCAGAACTTCAAGGCGGATCTCACCTTTTACCTGATGATGATCATCCAGAAATTGAAATTCTCCGTCGCAGTAATTTAATAAGGTAAGACAATGCTTGACATGATTTCTTCGGTAGCTGATATGATAGGGCAGTTCGTACGCATCCGTGAATACAATAACCGGCTGATCCTCGTCCAGCAGATGAATCACCTTATCCATGAGTTCTATAGCGTCGCGGCTGTCATGCAAGCTAAGCTCAATTCCGTGAATAATGCGTAATTCTTCCTGAATTGAAGTATCCCTTGGACTAAGTGCTCCTATGCGATTAGTCGTATTTCGATCATAAAATAAGCCGCACATTTTCCAAACAGACAGAAACTTGGCAAACCCCTGGTGATCCAGTATGTTGTTCAAAGCCATGATGTAACAGTTCTCACCGGGAAGTGGATCTTGTCTAATATCCATGTCAATCATGAACATCCGCCCCTTCAAAGGTCAGAGAGAAAAGATGCATGCACATATTATCCGGCAGAGAAATTTCATCGAACACTATGGGCTGCCGGAAGCGGACAGATTGCAGCCATAAAACGGGCTTTACGGTCTCAATCACCTGTTGGCCTGCACATAAAGCACTGCACCGGTAAGCCTCATGCTCATTGTATGCAGGAACTCCCGCAACCCAATTGCTAAGTTCAAGCTTGTACTGGCCAACCGGACTCTTCTTAAGATAAAACTTTAGATATTCACTAAAGGAACCATTGTCAGAAGAGCCCAGCACGTGTAAAGCGGAATACATATCCGGAAGGACCTCGACGCTCTGACCCGCAAATTCAATATTATTGCTGCGGCCCTTGGCATTGTATAAAAAAAAAGGAATGCCTTTGACATTCACTATGTTGTCCTCCCGGTGAGGGAACTGATCCCCGGGATAACTCGACCCGAAGCCCGTAAAATTTCCATATATATCCGGATAGCTAAAGCCAATGTTATTAAAATGACTCTTTAACTCCACCGTAGAGTAGCGCACGCTTTGTCTCCTTCCTAAATAATTTCTATTAGTATAGTCCTTTATTTTCATTGGATCAGGTATATTTTTCCTTTTATTTCAAAAGAATCTCTGTTAAAATGTAAAATTATTCAAAAAAAGGATTATCCCTTCACATCAAATGATGATTGAGGAATAATCCTTTCGAGTTAGAGCGGAGGAGCAACTTCCTCCACTGGCCCAGCATCCCCTTCGGGGCTGGTGATAACGCCGCTGTCGTTGCCTGCATTGTCCGAACCTTCAGTAGCTGGTGGAGGTTCCACCACTGGAGGAGTTGGCTGGGCCGTCATCTCCGGCTGCGTTCCCGGGCTACTGCCCTGACCGGAATTGCCGGGGCCGCTGTTCCCTCCGCCATTGTTGCCGTTATTTCCGCCTCCGGTGCCGTTATCTCCGCCATTATCAGGTGTTGGTGTCGGAAGATTGGGATCAATCGTCGCTTCCGGCTCCTGTGTCGGCGGCTCGTCTTGAACCTCAACGGTTACGGCAGCGGAAGGCTCGCTCTCCACATCCAATTCGGGATAATAAGCCGTAACATAATATTCATAGGCCAGTCCAGGCATCGCGCTGATATCCCCGACACTGGCCGAGACTGTATTCAGCAGCGGGCTGAACTCTGCTTCCGAGGTCTCCCGGCGGTAGATCCGGTATTCCACGCCTTCGGCTGCTGCAGGCTCCCAGCTCAGGTTAACCGTCATCGTCGCAGCATCATAGGCTGCGTTCAGACCGCTGACAGGCTGCGCCGCTTCCGGCGTTGCCGTGGGTTCCGGCTCGCTTGCGCCGTCAGGCTGCGGGAACGATCTGGCCGGCACGCCCTCCAGCGCTTCCTCCATTACCTTGCCCCAGAATGCCGCTGCCAGCGGGCTGCTGTTCTTGAGCAGATGGGTTTTGCTTGGCTTGTCATAGCCCATCCAGACTGCAGCGGTCCATTCCGGCGTGTATCCGACAAACCAGACATCACGGTTTGAGCTGATGCCCTCGTAGCCGCTTTGCGTTGTACCCGTTTTGCCGGCTACAGGACGGTTGATCTTGGCTTTTTTACCGGTGCCGTCTTCTACAACATTCTGCATCATTTCAGTCATTTGATACGCGGTATCCGCGCTCATGACCCGTTCAGCATTTGTATTTGCTTTGTAGACGGTGTCTCCGCCGCTGTTGACGATCGATTTGATCGAATAAGCCTCGCGCAGCTCGCCGCCATTGGCAAAGGCGCTGTAAGCCTGGGCCATTTCCAGCGTATTCGTGCCCTGGCTCATACCTCCAAGCGCCAGCGAGAGGTTTTTGTCCTCATCCTTCAGATCAATCCCCAGCTTTTTGGCGAATTGGAAGCCGGTATTCACACCAATTTCGTTCAGCAGCCATACGGCCGGAATATTCTCGGACTTCGTCAAGGCATCGGTCATGCTGATCGTTCTAGAATAGCCGTGCAGATTGTTCGGGCAGTAGGTGCCGAAGCACTGCTTTTCATTGCTGAGCATGGAATCGTTCGTAAATTTCCCGGACTCGAGCGCAGGCGCGTAGGCAACCAGCGGTTTAAAGGCTGAACCTGGCGAGCGGCGGCTGCCGTCCACGCGGCTGTAGCCTTTTTTCTCATAATTGCGTCCGCCGAGCAGCGCCACAATACTGCCATTCTCCTGGTTGATGATCGTCATCGAGCCCTGCACCAGCTCATCGTCGGCGCTCTTCTCAAAATTGTCACTGTCGGCAAAGGCGTTTTCCACCGTCTCCTGGGCATGTTTGTCCATGGTCGTATAGATTTTGTATCCGCCGATATTCAGATCATCCTCGGACAAGCCGAACTTTTCTTCCGCCTCATCAATTGCATAATCAATAAAGGCCTGGTAACGCTGCTTGCTCTCCGGCGGCTTATAATTGTAATCCACCGCCTTGGCTTCGTCCATCTGCTCCTTGGTAATGTAGCCCTGCTCATACATCAGCTGGAGGACCACTCCGCGCCGTTCCTTCGAGAGATCGGGGTTGCGCAGCGGGTTGTAGCGGGAAGGCCCCTTCGGCATTGCGGCAAGAGTGGCCATCTCCCAGAGTTCCAGCTTGTTGAGATCATCTTCGCCAAAATAACGGATGGATGCCGCTTTGATTCCATAAATCGTGCCGCCAAAGTTGATGCGGTTCAAATACATCGTGATAATCTCATCTTTGGTGTTCTCATTCTCCAAAGCTACGGCAATAGATACTTCAGTCGCTTTGCGGAAGAAGGTCTTGTCCCGGGTCAGGAAGATATTCTTCGCCAGCTGCTGGGTAATCGTACTGCCGCCTTCCACCATGCTGCGCGCCGCAATATCCTTCACTGCCGCCCGGCCGATCGACCAGAAATCGACACCGCTGTGCTCAAAGAAGCGCTTATCCTCGGTAGCCACAAAGGCATCGATCAGCAGTTGCGGAATATCCTTGTGCTCCACGGGCTCGCTCTTCTCCAGCGCCAGCTCGCCGATCAAATTCGCGTTGCGGTCATAAATCTTGGTGGTCTCATTAACGGATAATTTGTCCTGGTTCTCACTCAGCAGCTTCTGGCCGTTCAGCATGATGAACAGGTAGCCGCCCATCGCGCAAAAAATCGCCAGCGCCGTGGCAAAAAACAGCGTCCACAGCACACGCTTCTTGGTAAGAAATCTCTTCTTTTTCTTGGGCTTCCCCTTGGAACTCGAATTCGATGCACTTGTTCCTCTGTCTCTATTGCGGTTCGTCCTGGATATTTCGTCTCTGGACATGTTGCCTCCTGACTCCCTCTCGGAAATATCATGTAGTTGAGTGCACGAATGAAAAGAACAACCTTCGCAGGTTGCTCTCTCGCACTCTCTATTCAAACGATTTATAAACAAAAAGGTTTCGCTTTGAGACTCTAAAATCTTATTCTTCGCTTACATTGTCCTGCATGAGCGATACGCTGCGCTGCGGTGTAAAGGTGGAAATCGCATGCTTGTACACCATCTGCTGGCGTCCGTCGCTGTCGATGACAATGGTGAAGTTGTCGAAGGCTTTGATGATTCCCCGGATTTGAAAGCCGTTGGTCAAATATACTGTAGCAGGGATATTCTCTTTACGCAGTTGGTTCAAGAACGTATCTTGGATGTTAATGGACTTGTTCATATGACGTACCCCCAATGGTTCAATTAGATTGTTCAGAAGTATATTCTAGACCTGAGAGAAACTTTCCTGTTATTATAGCACGTATTTTCGCAAAATTCTCTGAAAAGTTTTGTCTCTCGTCGACGTCGATCCACTGAATCTCCTTCATGTGGCGAAACCATGACAACTGTCTTTTGGCAAACCGGCGGGTATCGCGTTTGAGCAGCGTCACAGCTTCGTCCAGCGTCATTTCACCCGCGAGATAAGCGGCAATTTCCTTGTAGCCCAGCCCCTGCATGGACACAAGACTTCTGCTGTAGCCGTGTTGCAGCAGTCCTTCTACCTCAGCGACGAGTCCGTCCGCCAGCATCTGATCAATTCGGTCTTCAATACGTTTATATAGTATTTTCCGGTCCATTGTCAAACCGATCAGGCACAGCTCATAAGGGGACTCTTTCTTTTGACCCTCATGGGAGGCTGAAAGCGTGACCTTCGTCTGATGATGAATTTCCAGCGCACGGATGATTCGCCGGCGGTCATTGGGGTGCAGCCGCGCTGCGCTTGCCGGGTCCACCGCAGCCAGCCGGGCATGCAGCGCTTCGGCTCCATATGCTTCTGCATAAGCATCCTGCTCGCTGCGGAACGCTTCATCCGCCACAGCTTCCGAGAAGCGGAAGCCGTAGCACAGCGACTCGATGTAGAGACCCGTTCCGCCTACTATAAAAGGAAGCTTGCCCCTGCCGCTGATTTCTTCGATCAGCCCTGCGCCCTGCTCCTGAAATTCAGCTGCGGAATAAGGCTCCTGCGGATCATGGATGTCGATCAGATGATGGGGGATTCCCTTCATTTCCCCAGGCGTGATCTTGGCTGTTCCGATATCCATCCCCCGGTAGACCTGCATCGAGTCTCCGGAGATAATCTCTGCGTTATAGGCTCCCGCAAGTTCAAGGCTGAGCCGGGTTTTACCGACTGCAGTCGGGCCAAGCAGCACCAGAACCTTGCGTTTTGTCTCAGTTATCAATGGATATCACCCCGTACGATGTTTTGGCGCTGGCCCGCAGCAGCTCGGTAAAGCCAAGCCGGGAGAATTCGCCGCTCAAGGCTTTTTCTTTCAAAAGGACGGTTTTGCGGGCCACTCTGACCGCTTCAAGAACGCTCTCCGGCGACAAGGCAGCCGGATTCGCGAACCGGCGCAGCGGTGATATCGCCGCCGAATCTGTCAACGGCACACGGAACATCGGGTCAAAATAGACGATATCGATACTGTCGTCCGGCTGCTCCCGCAGGTAAGCCAGATGGTCGCTGTGCACCACACGCACGCGGCGCAGCGCCTCGTTGACCCTCTCCTGTCCGGAAGTATAGTGGCCCATGCCTTCAAGAAGCAGAGCATACAGCGGCAGGGAGCTCTCAAGCGCAGTGACCACGGATTGCCCGCCCCCGTACACCGCAAACAGCAGGGAATCGCTGCCGAGACCTGCCGTGCAGTCCAGCACACTGTCGCCCGGCGCCATTGCAGCTGCCTCCAGCATGGGATCATGCCCGCCCCGGATAATCCGTTTGGCCCGGACAAAGCCCATGCTGGGGTGGAATTCCAGCGGCGGCATGTCCGGTGTAATCAGCCGTACTGCCTCCTGGAGGACTACCAGAATCTCCCCGTCTCCGTATCGCTCGACCATCTTGGCCATGGATAACTTGCCTCTCGGCGCGTAGCCCGTTCCCGTCCGTTCTGCAAGTCTCCCAGCCCGCATTGCAATCTCCGGCACCGGGTTAAAGCCCGTAGTTATAATCATGCTGCCTCCGTTCCTGCTCACAACTCAATTTTCAATTACATCACACGCTTGAAGAGCTTCTCCAAATCATAGGAGGAGAAGGATATCACAATCGGCCGTCCATGCGGGCAGGTATAGGGCTGACGGCAGGCGGCGAGGCGGGAGAGCAGCGACTCCACTTCATGCTCGGTCAGCTTCTGGTTAGCCTTAATGGAAGCCTTGCAGGAGCAGAGAATCGATGATTTCTCGCGCAGCTTCGCCAGGTCGATCGACCGCTCGCTCAGCACCCATTCCGCCATCTCCTCAATGACAGCCTTCTCATCCCCTTCCGGGAACCAGTATGGCAGGGAGCGGACCAGGAAGGTCTGTCCGCCAAAATGCTCAAGATACACTCCAGCCTGCTGAAACCAGTGCAGCCGCTCGCTGAGCTGGCGGCTCTCTGAAGGCGTAAACTCCAGGGTAATCGGCAGCAGCAGCTCCTGGGAGGCGTCCTCGGGACGTCCGAATTTTTCATAATAATATTCGTAGTTCACCCGTTCATGCGCCGCATGCTGGTCAATCAGATACAGCCCGCTGTCATTCTGGGCGATAATATAGGTTCCATGGTGCTGGCCGATGTAGTTCAGCTCCGGGAATTGAGGGAGTCCGGCATCCTCAGTGCCGGCAGGAGCATACAGCTCCTCTGCTGACGGCATCTGTCCCCGCGCGGGATAGGCTGAAGCCGGCTGGCGGTAGCTGCCCGCCGAATCCTCACGCGGACGGACGACAGCTTGCGGGCTGCTGCCACCACTGTAAGCCGCCGCCGTCTCCCGTGCCTGGGAGCTCGCGCCGGAGCCGTTGTCATAACGGGCGCCCGCTCCGTCCGCAGAACCGCCGGACAGCGGCGCGGCGCTGCCGCCCTCCCGGGCACCAGCCACGTGTGGCCGCAGGCCGTTGAGCGAGCCTTCGGAACGGGGCCGGCTGCCATCCTTTTCCCCGCCGGCAGGTTCTACACCGCCCGGCGCGGATGCAGGCCCGCTGCGCGGATCTGCGGAGTCCTGCGCACTCCGGCTGCCTGAACCTTCCTGGGGGGGCGGCGGAACCGCTCCTTTGGGAAAGGCAAACTGCTCTTGAATAAACGAACTGCTGCCCTTGGCGCCGATCATCTCCTTGCCCGGCCGGGGAATGAGGGTCTGTCCAAGCAGCACCTTGCGGATTTCCTGCTCAACAAAGGCATAAAGCTCAGCCTCCTTGCTGAAGCGAACCTCCAGCTTTGCCGGATGAACGTTGACGTCCACAAGAGAGGGATGCATCTCAAGCTGCAGCACCAGCAGCGGATAGCGGTTAATCGGCAGCAGCGTATGATAAGCCCGCATGATTGCCGCATTCAGCCCGTTGCTGCGGATGTAACGCCCGCCAACAATCGTAGTGACCGCATTGCGGTTCGATCTTGTCCATTCCGGGCGGCTGACATAGCCGGTGATCCGGTAATCCGGGTCTTCCGCCGCAATCGGCAGCATCGCTTTGGCGGCAGAGGTGCCATATACAGCGGCAATGACCTGCAGCAGATCCCCGTTGCCGAGCGTATGCAGCAGTTGGTTGCCGTTATGATGCAGGGTGAAGGAGATCGACGGGTGCGCCAGCGCCATCCGGTACATGGCGTCGGAGATATGCCCCAGCTCGGTCTGGACGCTTTTCATATATTTCAGCCTTGCCGGCGTGTTGTAAAATAATTCCCGCACCGCAAGATCGCTGCCCCTGCCTGCCGGCCCGTCCTCATTCCTGATCAGCTTGCCGCCTTCAATGTCCAGCGCTCTGCCCTTGCCGTCATCATTGCTTGAGGTCAGCAAGGACAGCTTGGAGACTGAAGCGATACTGGGCAAGGCTTCCCCGCGGAAGCCGAGGCTGGTGATTTGAAACAGATCCCTCCCGTTCAGAATTTTGCTCGTCGCATGGCGGTAGAAGGCCATTTCGCAATCTTCGGGGTCAATCCCCGAGCCGTTGTCCTTCACCCGGATGCTCTGCAGTCCGCCCTCCTCCACCGACACTTCAATGCGGGTGCTGCCGGCATCGATGGCGTTCTCCACAAGCTCCTTAACGACCGAAGCGGGCCGCTCCACTACTTCCCCGGCAGCGATCTGGTTGGCAATTTGCTCGTCGAGCACATGAATTTTGGCCATGTTCATTTCACCTCGCGGTTAGGTTATATTGCCTTGCTGAAGACAATGGATTTCCAGTATATGCAGGCTGTAAAAAATGGACTGTGAGAATTAGATTTGAAAATCAGATTTAAGAATTAGACTTGAGAATTAGACTTGAGAATTAGACTTGAAAATTAGACTTGAAAATCAGATTTAAGAATTAGACTAAAGGAACTGGACTGTAACTCGACTGGGCTTTACTGGGCTGAATTGACCTGGACTGGACTGAAAGAATACAAATTAGAAATGGCCTGCCCTTTAATGTCGGAACGCCTAGGAGTCTGTCTGACGAAACACTTTTCGCGAATAATTATTCCAGCATGACTGAATAATCATGTCTTTGAATGCATGGATTGGACATTATTGCATAAATATTCGCCGATTTTATTCCGTCGGACAGACTCCTTAGTTGAACTTCACATACGTTCTTTCCCCGCTAATCGAGTCCTAAAGGAAACAAGGTGGTCTATCACAAAGTACGGGAGTTCAAAAATGACTACTGGATAAAGGCTGCCAGACCCGCAGATTAAAGAGCCAAAGAGAACCGTTTCCCGGACTTGAGTTACGGAAGCCCTGCCGCAGCCTTTCGTAAACAGAGATGCTAAGTGGATTTTGTGTACACCTAATTCTCCGGGATTCATGCCACAACAGGATTAGTGGGATTTTGTACACCTAATTCTCCGGGATTCATGCCAGAACGGAATAGCGGGATTTTGTATACCTAATTCTCCGGGATTCATGCCACAACAGGATTAGTGGGATTTAGTACACCTAATTCTCCGGGATTCATGCCACAACAGGATTAGTGGGATTTTGTACACCTAATTCGGGGATTTTCGGCGGTTAATCGCTAATTTGATCGAATTAGTGTTACTTTTTCCACTTCATGCTGCCAAGGGGGCTGAAAAGCTTCATTTAGTGTTACTTTTTCCACTTAGGACCTGGTGCAGCGGTATCGTCAGCAATGAACCCTGCAGCAATCAGGTTTTGGCTTGTCCCTCTCTGCCCCCATGATTTTCAAGACGGCATGTTTTAAGCAGTGACTCTATCACCAATGTAAGTACCTTTTAGGCGCTGCACCGTCTTCCTTCCACGCTGGTTCCGGCTTTGGCAGGCTGTAGACGACAAACACCCGGAAATCAGCGCGAGCCGCAGGACGAAAAAAGAACACCTACCTGTCGGACCTGCAGAAATGCCTCTCCATGATGGTAAATCATTCAATGTTTTGCTCCTGTCACAAGAGTACAGGATGAAGGCCCGCCACGATCCGCGGTTCATAAACCCAAGTGAGGTTCGCACCCCGCACTTAGTTACTGAGCCAAAAGGTAAATAAAAGTGCTTCGGTCCATTCGCCTGTCCTGTTAACCACAAAAGCCATGGGAGACGCGCCCTTTCAGGGGACATTGGAAGAATTTGTGCCTCTGCTGTGTGAACCGTTTGGCTTTCCCCTTGGTAACAAACATGGAAAGGAATTTGGGCGAAGCTATAGCTACTATCCGCCGCCTGCTCTGCTCCAACAACGGCATTATTGCCGTTATTTCGGAGCAATCCGGCTTGGTTGGCTTCAAAAACGGCATTTCTGCCGTTATTTCAGAGCAATCTAGCCTGGCGGGCTCCTAACAACGGCATTTCTACCGTTATTTCGGAGCAATCCGGCCATGCGGGCTCCAACAACGGCATTTCTGCCGTTATTTCAGAGCAATCTAGCCTGGCGGGCTCCTAACAACGGCATTTCTACCGTTATTTCAGAGCAATCCGGCCATGCGGGCTCCAACAACGGCATTTCTGCCGTTATTTCCGGTCAAGTATCTGGCTTTATTTTAGCCCCTTGGTAACATGGGGAAGGAACTTCTGCAACACTGCACTAGTCAGAGCACCAGTTTCTTGTCAGAGTGTCTACCGCTACAGGGTACCGGTTGCTGCTGGCTAGTGCTACTCGGTATGGGTTGCTGATTACCGGCTATTGCTACTGCTACTTCTCACTGCTACTGCTTACTGCTACTTCTACTGCTTACTGCTCTTCTACTGCTTACTGCCCACTGCTACCGCTTACTGCCCACCACTACTGCTTACTGCTACTGCTACTGCTTACTGCTCTTCTACTGCTTACTGCTCTTCTACTGCTTACTGCTCTTCTACTGCTTACTGCTACTTCTACTGCTTACTGCTCTTCTACTGCTTACTGCTACTTCTACTGCTTACTGCTCTTCTACTGCTTACTGCTACTTCTACTGCTTACTGCTCTTCTACTGCTTACTGCCCACTGCTACCGCTTACTGCCCACCACTACTGCTTACTGCCCACTGCTACCGCTTACTGCCCACCACTACTGCTTACTGCCCACCACTACTGCTTACTGCCCACTGCTACCGCTTACTGCCCACCACTACTGCTTACTGCCCACTGCTACTGCTTACTGCTACTGCTACTTCTACTGCTTACTGAACACTGCTACTGGGTGCTGTCAGTATATGATACCAGATATTTGTATTTAATATATTTACTGTTTACTGTATTTAATCGCTACGGGTTTAATTCCCCCTCAGCTTGCTGCGGGGAGAATTCATTGAAGTTAAAAAGCTTTTTTAGCTCTATATTCAAAGCTATTATAGATGTATTTAGTAGAGATTCAAACAACGAAAACGCTGATTCACAAAAAATTGTTGTTTATTATGAGTGTAGGATGCAATGAGATCCATTTCGGAGTACGAGCAGGACCTTTTAGTTGCATAAAAAACAGCTAAAAACCTGGACACGAATCTGAATGCGCCAGTAAAAATATTCGCCAATGCTGAAACTCCTTGACCGGCGGCTAGCGGCTTGGCCAACTGCTGAAACTCCCTGGCCAAGCCGCTAAAGCTCCTTGGCCTTCTGCTTCAGCTCGTTGAGCAGGCCCATTGCCTGCAGCGGTGTCATGTTCATCAGATCTGCGCCCTGAACGGCGGAAATCAGCTCCTTGAGCACAGGGTTGTCTTTGACTGGCGCCGCCGTCCCGCCTTTGCGGCTCTTGCGCGGCTCTTCCTCCCCAAAGATGGAGAGCTGCACAACCTCATTCTCCTCTTCCAATGCGGAAGAAGCCAGCGCGGCTGCCGCTTCAAGCTGAGCTGCTCCAACTACAGCAGCGGCTGTCCGGCCTGAAGCCGTCCCGCCGCTGCCCGGAGAAGAACCCGCTTCGTCCGCAACCCCCGGGCCTCCCGGCGCATCAGGCTGCAAAGGCAATGCCTGGCTCTCCTGGATGCCTTGCCCTGCATGTTCATTATAGCCTGAGCCATAGTTCAGTGAAACCGCGCCTGGAGGAGCCGCCTGTTCAATGCTCTGCAGCAGCCCGTAGGCGCGGTCAATAATGCCTTCCGGCAGGCCTGCCAGCCGGGCGCAATAAATCCCGTAGCTGCTGTCTGCCGCCCCGGGGACAAGCTTCCGCAGGAAGTTTACTTTGTCGCCGCTTTCCTGAACGGCCATCGAATAGTTGCGCAGCCCCGCGAGGCTCTGCTCCAGATGGGCCAGCTCATGAAAATGCGTCGAAACCAGGGCTTTGCAGGCGATGGTGTCATGCACATATTCGATCACCGCCTGTGCGATCGCCATTCCTTCGCTCGTTGAGGTGCCCCGTCCAAGCTCGTCGATGATGATCAGGCTGCGGGCTGTGGCTTTTTCGGTCATGACCTGGATATCGGCCATTTCCACCATGAAGGTGCTCTGTCCGCCGATAAGGTCATCCGCCGCACCGATCCGCGTAAAGATGCGGTCAATTAGCGGCACCTCCGCGCTGCCGGCCGGTACGAAGCAGCCGATCTGGGCCAGGATGCAGATCAGGGCGACCTGGCGCATATAGGTGCTTTTTCCCGCCATGTTGGGCCCGGTAATCAGGAGAATATTGCCTTCCTCCTTACTGAGCGTGCTGCCGTTGGCAATAAAGGCCGCGTCCTTCAGCACCGCCTCCACAACCGGGTGGCGTCCGCCCTCCAGCCGCAGATCATAGCCGTCGGACAGCTTCGGCTTCACAAAACGGTGCTCGGCGCTGACCGCCGCGAGACACTGGTACACATCGATTTCCGCCACTTTTTCGGCAAGCGCCTGGAGGCGGGGAATCTGTGCGCTGATCCGGTCGCGCAGCTCTATGAACAGGCTGTACTCCAGATCGGTCATCTTGTCCTGGGCTTCCAGGATCAGAGCCTCCTTCTCCTTCAGCTCCGGTGTAACGAAGCGCTCGGCGTTCGCCAGCGTCTGCTTGCGCTCATAGCGTCCTTCCGGCAGGGAAGAAAGATTGGAACGGGTAATTTCAATATAATAGCCAAAGATTTTGTTATAGCCGATCTTCAGGGATTTGATGCCTGTCGCCCGGCGTTCCTTCGCCTCCAGCTCCGCAATCCAGCGTTTGCCGCTGCTGCTGGCCTCCCGCAGCTCATCCAGACGCTCATGGTAGCCTGTCCGGATAATTCCTCCGTCACGCACCGATACCGGAGCCTCTTCAACAATCGCCCGGTCGATATCCTCGCGCAGCTCCGCGCATTCATCCATGGCGGCACCAATCTCGCGGAGAGTGGCCGAACCGGAAGCCAGACACATTTCCTTCAGTGCTGGAATCTGCGCCAGCGACAGCTTCAGCGCATTCATGTCCCGTCCGTTGGCGCTGCCGAAGGCAATCCGTCCAACCAGCCGCTCCAGATCGTAAATTTCCTTCAGTGCCCCGCGCAGATCCTCGCGCACAATGAACTGGTTGTACAAATAATCGACAGCCTCCAGCCGCCGTTCAATCGGCGCGCGCTGCAGCAGCGGCTTGTCGATTCTGCGGCGCAGCAGACGGCCGCCCATCGAGGTTTCGGTGCGGTCGAGCAGCCAGAGCAGCGAGCCTTTTTTGGAGCGCTCACGCACGGTTTCGGTCAGCTCCAGATTGCGCCGGGTGAACGGATCAAGGATCATATAGTTGCCCGGCTCATACGGCGAAATCTGGCTCAGCTGGCCGAGGGAGCGCCGCTGGGTTTCGCTCAGATAGGAAATCAGCAGCGCCAGGCACCGGCCGCGCTCCTTCTCCAGACGCACCCAAGCCGCCTCGCCGAACTGGCGGCGGGCCATTTCCTCTTCGCGTTTCTCCCACGGTGTGTAGACGACCGGCTTCGCGAGCAGCGGGGCCTCGCTCCGCAGCATGTCCAGCAGCGCCGCATCCCCGATAATCTCGGCCGGCTCATAGATGCCTATCTCATCGCGCAGCCATTCGGCACCCGAGAGCACGGAAGTAACGTACAGCTCGCCCGTGGTCAAATCGCAGGCAGCGAGCGCCATCATCCCGTCCTCCTCGGTCACGCAAACGAGGTAATTGTTGTTTTTGTCGGAGATGATTTTGCCGTCCATCACCGTGCCCGGAGTCACTACGCGGACAATGTCGCGCCGGACCATGCCTTTCGTAACGGCCGGATCATCCAGCTGTTCGCAGATGGCGACCTTGTAGCCCTTCTCAATCAGGCGCTGTATGTATCCTTCTGCGGCATGGTAAGGCACTCCGCACATGGGAATGCGCTCGTCGCCTCCGCCCTCGCGGCCCGTTAATGTAATCTCAAGCTCCTTGGAGGCCAGGATCGCATCCTCAAAGAACATTTCATAGAAATCGCCCAGACGGAAGAAAAGGAATGCGTCCTTTGCTCCCTCCTTCACTTTTAAATATTGCTGTATCATCGGCGTATAATTTGCCATCGTCAACCTCCATGCCTACTTCATACTGTTCTCTATTATAGCAGAAACTTGCCCGGCAAGGTCACCCCGTGCGTGCACTTTACATCATGCGCCTCTGCTGCGCAGCCGGAATCCCTTATTGTCCTTCCAACCGGTGAATCTGAGGTAAACATGGGGAATAGCTGCTTGGCAAGGAATGAAGTTATAGGCTTTTAAGTCCAAATGGAGTAAAATCACCGGTACGCCTGCAAATTATAATTTGGTGTACACAATAGAAGCGTGGTGAAAAAGTGTCCGGAGAGCCGATAGGGAGCCCAAACAGCGGGTAGAAACCCCTACCCGGCCGTAGGCCGCGACAAAATCACCACTCTTTTAGAAAACTGAGAGAGCAAGGGGGAGTGGCCGAATGATCCGCAAACTGGGCGAGGCCGACCGCGAGCCGCTGATGGCGCTGCTGCGCAAGGACCCGGCATTGAATTTGTATATTATCGGAGATGTGGAGAACTTTGGGTTTGAACAGGACTTCATGGAGCTCTGGGGAGAGATTTGCGGGAGGGATGGCCGGTTAAAAGCTGTTTTACTGCGGTTTTACGGGAGCTTCCTGCCTTATGCCGACGGTCCATTTGATGCGGCCGGATTTGCCGGGCTGATGAAGGCAAGCCGGGGCTTCGAAACGGTGTCGGGCTCCGCGGAAGCGGTGAAGGCTGTGGCCCGGCATCTAAACGTCCGCACAGAGAAGCATATGCATTTTGCAGAGCTGCGGGAGCCGAATGACACTCTGCTCTCAGCCGCAGCATCCGCGCAAGCCATAAAAAAAGCAACGCCAGCGGACGTGGATGACATCTGCTCGCTCACCGACCAAATTGCGGAATTCTCAAGCAGCGCGGACGCTTCGCGCAAAAGCCTGCGAAAAACGCTGGAGACGGGCACCGGACGGACCTATTATATGGAGCATAATGGCCAAGTCATCTCCACTGCCTCCACAGCGGCGGAAAATTCAATGTCGGCGATGATAATCGCCGTAGCCACACATCCCGCTTACAGGGGGCAGGGACTGGCGGGCCGGGTGGCCGCCCGTCTAAGCGCCGATATGCTGGCGGAAGGCAAAAGCCTATGCCTGTTCTACGACAATCCGCAGGCCGGCCTGATCTACCGGAAGCTCGGATATCAGGATATCGGCTGCTGGTCGATGCTCTACATGTGATTGTCCGTAAGCTCCGGGGCTGGAGTACAGGACCGGCCAGACATTTAAGCGGCAGGCGGTGCGTGCCTAACGCAGCGTTCACCGTTGCCTTTTGCCGCACCACAGCCCGCGGATGTCGCGCGATTCATCCCAGGTCTGTTCAGCGGCAATGCAGCTGAACAGCGGCTCTATATAGCGCGAGGCCTGCTCATAGCCGGGCAGGGCGCGAAGCTGCGCCGCAAGCGGCGGGAACGCGGCGCGCAGCGGGGGCTTGCCGCCGCTGTAGTAGGCGGCATGCAGGTCTTCCCGGTCCAGCGGGCGCAGCGTCAGGTCTTCATAGCGGCTCACAATCAGGTGAGCCAGGAAGACCGCTCCCTTGGCGATGACCGGGGACACCAGGAAGCTCGGCAGGGTCCGGTATTCGAAGCCGCCGTGCGGCTGAAGCCGGAAATCGCCGAGCACCCCGTACCTCGGACGCCGTGCCGCCGCACGGGCGTCCTCCAGCAGCAGCAGCGGCAGCGCGAGGTAGTTGTCGAGCGCGCGCAGGAGCGGCGCGCTCAGCACCGCGCCGCTGAAGTGCAGATGGCCGCCGAGGGCCCAGCCCGCCAGCGGCATGCCTCCCGCCCGCCAGCGCAGCGAGCGGTCGGTGACGAGCCGGTCCGCCTCGCGCGCGGCGGACATCAGCTGCGCCAGCAGCGCGCGCGGTTCCCCGCGCGGCGCAGGGCGCAGCTCGGCGACCGGGAACGCGCCGCGCGTTCCCGGAGGCCCGGCGTCGCAGCCGGCGACGCCGTCCGTGGGCAGGTACCGCGACGCCGGCACGACGCGGCCCGTGGATTCCCGGAGCAGGAGGAACTCCGGGTCCATGCCCAGGAGCAGGCCGGGACGGCCGGGCTGCTCCCGGGCCAGGGAGCGGGCCAGCGCCAGCGAGGCCGCGCGGTAAGGCTCCGGCAGCGCCTCGCCGGAGGCTGGCGGAAGCGGAGTGACCTCCTCCACCCTGTAGCGGCGGCCCCCCATGGCCTTCAGCAGCACCTCGCCGCTGTCCAGACCGAGACTGTACAGCGCCCGCACCGCAGTGTTCCGGATTATCCCTGCAGCCCCCCGGCCGCCGGGATATGCCTCGGCCGGATACGTGATGGTTCCGGCGGCCTCCTCCTCCCCCTCAGGCTCTCCGGATTGGCTCCGCACCCATGGTTCAGCGCGTATGCCTGCGCCTGTGCCTTCCAAGCCATTTCCCCCAGCAGCTCCGCTTCTCCGGTCCGCACCCTCAGCGCGGGCTGGAGGCAAAGAAACGGGCAGCATCGCTGCGCCAGCTCCCAGCGGCAGAACCTCCAGCACCGCCAGATTAAATATACGGACACGATAATATTGGCTGTAATGCCGGATAGCCGAAGCCCTTTCATATGTAACTCTATCAGAGCTGCCGGCCGGTGCCAGCGCTGCCGCAAGCCCGCTGCGCCGCAGCCTGGCTTCCTGCTGGACAGCCGATAATTGCCTGTATGTATGAAGCCCCTCATTCATAACTCCGCCTCTTTCCGCCCGATTGCCGCACGCCGCTGCAGACCGATAAAATAAAATAAAATAAAAAAGGAGGGCATTCGCCCTCTTCGCCGCCGCCCCCACTACATATAATGGATTATAACCCACCGGTATCCAGTTGGCGGCGGCGATTCTCTTCCTTACAGCTCATCGTCCAGGGCGTCAGGGTCCAGATCATCGTAATCGAAGCTTTCGCCATCAAAATCATAATCCTTGTCTTCCGGATCGTCGCTTTGATCGCTGACATACACGCGGACCTTGGTCTCGGCCACCAGCTCCGCCTCGAATTCCCGTTCTACGCGGAGCGTCACACTGCCGCCGCCCGGAGAGACGCCCGCTTCCACACAGTTCGGTTCCTGCGTTGCCTCCGCAGAGACCTCAACCGTGGAAGCGCGGTGTCTCGGATCCAGATACGACAGCGGAATAAGCTCCACGTAGGAGACCGTTTCCTTGGCTACCTCGGTCTGCTTGTTTTTGTCGTACGAGTACCAGATGTTCACATCGTAAGTACCAATTACTTCGATTCCGTTCCCGGCGGCTACCGCTTCGTACTGGTGGTTGATAATCCAAGCCCCCAGAATACTCGTCGGATGGTGTGGCGGAGTCACGGTATGGGTTGCTGTAGAGAACTTACGACCTTTGCCGCAAATTGCCTTCGTAATGATCTCCCTTGTTTGACGTTTATGGCTTAATGACATCTTTGAACCTCCTCCATACAATCATTCACTATCAAGTGTATGCACGTTCTGGGCATTTGTTGATTGTTAGAGTAGAAATAAATTTGAGTAAGCCCTCCAAGGGCTTTCTAACAAGAGTCATAGTACATTTTATTGTGAAATTCGCCCGGATATGAGTACATCGGCTAAATCGCATCACAAGAAAATAACGGCTTGTCCAAGCTGGCGAAGCTTACATATGTCTTATATCCCAATTGGAAACGGCTTCGCCGTCCTTCTAAGGGACGGAGTGTTTCAGCGGGTAATAGAAGGATCATTTAGTGTGCCAAGCATATAAATTCCGGCGTAATATTTGCATAAAAACCCCCGCAGATGCTCTGCGGGGGCATTGTCATTCAAGCTATTGCGGTATCACACGTACAATTCCCAGGCTTCTGTTCTTGCTGAGATCAATGAAATCCTCGCCGATATTTACCAGCGGACGAAGCGGGTCATGCGCCAGAATCATAATGATTTTGCCGGTCCGCCCGTCCGTAAGCAGCACATCGTTGCCTATCATCGACTGCATCAGCTTATTGATAAATACGCTGCAAATATAGGGATCAAGCTTGCCGAATGAGCTGTCCTCCATCTGTGTAAGAACCTCGTAGAGCGGTGCAGCCGAACGATAGAAGCGGTCGGAGGTCATCGCATGAAAAATATCCGCAACGGCTACGATTTTGCTGAAGTCGGTAATGCGGTGTCCCAGCACCCCGAACGGATAGCCGCTTCCGTCCATTCTTTCGTGATGCTGGAGGGCGACCAGTGCCTGCATATGTGTGGTGCCTGCCGTATCCCGGATCATTTCATAGCCGAGCGTGGTATGCTTCTTCATAATGTCGAACTCCTCGTCCGTCAGGGGAGCCGGCTTGGTCAGAATCTCGGCCGGAATCAAGATTTTGCCGATGTCATGAAGGGTTGCGGCAATCGTCAGCATCCCAAGCTCCTCCGCGTCCAGCTTAAGCCACTTGCCCAGAAGCGTTGACAGTATGCCTACAGCAACATTATGCCTGTATGTATAATCATCTTTAGACTGCAGCGCAGCCAAAATGCCGAAGAAATCATTCTTCTCGCTGACCTGCTGGATAAAAGGAATGACTTCATTCTTGAGCTCAAGCATGGGCAGCCTTTTGCTCTTGGTATAGCGGAACTGCTCAAATATAGTCTCCATCGCCTCTGTACATTCATCCACGGCCAGTTGATAGAAAGCCGCACTGTCCAGCTGGATCACGTCATGAGGCTGGAGAATAATCCGATGCTGGGTAATTAACCGGATATGCTCCGAGCTGAGCAGCGTCATTGCGGGCAGCACAAACACACCGTTGTGATTAAAGAGGTTGTCTGTAAGCTGTTTGCCGATATATTGTTCGTTGCTGTTATTCATCTTCCTCACCTGCCAGTGCAGAATTCACACTTTGTGAATTAGCTGCTGTAATTTGGAATATACGCCGCCCCATTCATTATGATAATTTAGGATACCCAGGTTTCCTGAACGCTAAATGAATGCAGCGCAAACTAAACACTCACTTTTTGTTCATATATCTCTTATCGTTATTTCACACGAAAATGTGAATACCTAAAATCTTACTTTTTATATCGCCCAACCCTTTCTTTCTAGCTTGAAGAGTTTCCTTTTGCCGGCATCGGCTGTTTCACAGGGATGATATCGACCGGCATTTTATACCTTTTGGCGATATTGAGATACAGTGACAGCTCGCGGCATAATTGCAGAATGGCGGAACGGACCTCGAATTCTTCACGGGTCTCCGGCAGCTCCATTCCCTGAAATTCCTGCTCCAGTTCATCCAGCAGCTTTTCCGTCCGGCCCGTATATTCTTCAGCAAGTACATCGTTGCTCAGCTGGTCGAACAAATCCGCAACCATGTCCCCGTGCGGCAGCTGGCGGTAGACCTGCGAGAGCAGCTGCATCATGTTCTGGATGGATTCCAGCTGTTCCTTGCGCATATAAAAATAGACATTCCAGGCTTCATCCGGATGAATCACATGGTTCTCCATTTCCCTCGAAGCCGCCGTAAGCCCCCGCTGCACCGCCTGATTGGCACCAATCAGTTCTTTGCCGTCCCAAATATATCCGGGATCACGCAGCGTGTGCGCCATTTGCGTAAAAATTACCGAAAAATAGCCGTCCACCTCCTTGCGGATTGCAGCAATGACGCCGCCGGTCTGCGGCATATAGATCAGATTCACCAGTCCGGCCGACCCGAGGCCGATGAACAGCAGCTCAATCTGCTGCAGCAGAACATGCACCGACAGCTCGGCTTGTCCAAAAACACGGAATACAATAACAGAGCTGGTGACAATCCCCTCCTTGTAGCCGGATTTCACAATCATGGGGAAGCCGATCAGCACGTACAGACCCAGCACCCAATAATGGAACCCGAGGAAGAAAAACAAAATACAGCCAAAAAAGAGCCCCACAAGCGATGCGAGGAAACGCGCCGTAATCGTGCGGAGACTCCTTTTGCGTGTGGTTTCCACACCCAGAATTGCGAGCAGGCCCGCACTTTGCGCATTGGGAATGCCCACTGCGGCTGCCAGCAGAATGGACAGCAGTGTCGCAGCCGCTGTTTTGATAATTCGAAATCCCATGTTAATACCTCTCCTTGCAGGCTTGTAAGTCAAGCGTTTTCCGTTTGGGGCTCATTCGAAACGCACCCGGAAGCGCAGGCTTAAAATTCGGGCTAAAGATTTCAGGTAAAGATATAGACATGGTACAAGATTTTGCGGAGCTGCACAATATGACATCTTTTTCACCGCCGCGACAACAGCAGCTTCTCGGCATACACCACCAGTTGATACATGGCTGTAGCCACTGCGGCAATAATCAGCAGACTGGACATCACAAGCGTGAAATTGAACACCTGAAAGCCGTAAATAATCAGATACCCGAGGCCGGTTTTGGCCACCAAAAACTCGCCGACAATCACCCCCACCCAGGACATACCGACATTTACCTTCAGCGTAGAGACAACTGCCGGAAAAGACGACGGCAGAATCACCTTGTTGAATTCCTGCACCCGCGTGGCTCCAAACGACCTTGCCACCTTCACCAGATTCGGATCTACGCTGCAGAAGCTGTTATACACCACAAGCGTTGTAATAATCACTGTGATCGACAGTGTCGTAACCACAATCGCCGTAAAGCCCGCACCGAACATCACAATAAAAATCGGCCCCAGCGCCACCTTCGGCATGCTGTTAAAGACCACCATGTACGGATCAAGCACAGCAGATAAAAAAGGCGACCACCAGATGATGACGGCGAGCAGCGTGCCCAGCAGTGTCCCCAGGACGAAGCCGACAACCGTTTCCCCGACCGTCACGCCCAGATGAGGCCACAAACTGCCGCTGGCCATATCCCCCCAAATCTGCCGGAAGACCTTGCTTGGATAGCTGAACAGCAGCTCATCGATCCAGCCGAGCCGGACTCCCGCTTCCCATAGAGCAAAGAACAGCACCAGCAGGCTGCCGCGTACCGCCGTTACCCGGCTGCGCCAGTGCCGTTTTTTCTTCTGGTACTCTCCATGCTTTTCCTCCAGCCAAACTGCACGGGAGGCTGCCATTTCAATTTGCTCTACCGATTTCACAAGCCATCCCTCCCTGCCAGCTCCATTTCCTTCCACACTTCATGAAAAAGCTCCGCGAAACCCGGCAGGTCCCGCGCATACAGCGGGGGCGTGCGCCGGATCACATCGGGCACGGTAAAAATTTTGCGGATCTTCCCGGGATTCGGCTGCAGCAGGATCACCCGGCTGCTGACCGCAATGGCCTCGGACAGATCATGCGTAACAAGAATGGCTGTAGTGCCGCGGCTGCGCAGTGTTTCCGACACCAAATCCTCAAGCTGAAGCTTGATCTGGTAGTCCAGCGCAGAGAAGGGCTCATCCAGCAGCAGCAGGCCCGGGTCCGTAGCCAGCGTCCGCACCAGCGCCACCCGCTGGCGCATGCCTCCGGACAATTGGGCCGGGTACGCCTGCTCTTTGCCGGCAAGCCCCATTTCCTCCAGCAGCTCCACTGTTTTCTTGCGCGTGCCTTCATTCAGGCTGCCGGTCAGCTCCAGCCCCAGCAGGGCATTATCGAGAATCGTCCGCCACGGAAAAAGATAATCCTGCTGCAGCATATAGCCCACCTCAGGAGATGGGCCGCTGATCTCGTGTCCGTTCACGGACACCTCTCCGCGTGAAGGCTGCAGCAGGCCCGCGATGATCGACAGGAGCGTCGTTTTACCGCAGCCGCTGGGACCGACCAGACTGACGAACTCGCCCGCTTCCACGTTAAGGCTGAAGTTTTCGATGGCAAGCGACGCCTCGCGGTCTCCCAGATAGGCATGCGTCACTTCCTTTAACTGCACAATGGGAAGCATATCGCCCCTCCTAAAAGTTTTGTAAGCCTCCGCTTCTGTGATTTTCTTCGTGCAAAACTCGCTTCGGAAGCATACGCTTAAGTTTTATGGAGCCTCACTCCACGATATCTCTTCGCAATAAAACTCGCTTCGGAAGCATACGCTTTAAGTTTTGTAAGCCTCCGCTTCGCTCGCGGATATCCGCTCATTTCACGCCGGCTTCGGCTTTTTCGGCAAAGCTGTTGTTGACGATCCTGGCTGCCGGAACGCGCTCCTTCAATTCGCCGGCATTGTCCATGACATCCAGCAGATTGTTCCACTCTTTATCGTCTATGATCGGATTAGCTGCGTAGGTGTCCTGCTCCTTGTAGCGCTTGACAGATGAGACTACAATGTCCCGGTCGGTATTCTCGAAATAAGGCAGGATCGCATCGGCAATCTCCTCGGGGCTATGCTCCCTCACCCAAAGCTGGGCGCGCTGGACTGCATTGGTGAATTTCTGCACCGTATCCCCGCTTTTGCTGATATAGCTTTGTTTGGACATGAAGACCGTGTAGGGCAGATAGCCGCTTTCCACTCCAAAAGACGCCACCACCGCACCGCGGTTCTCGCGTTCAAAAATGGAGGCCGTAGGCTCAAAGAGCTGCACATAATCCCCGGTACCCGAGGCAAAAGCCCCCGCAATATTGGCAAAGTCAATATTCTGGATCAGGGTAAGATCCTTATCCGCATCAATCCCTTTCTGCAGCAGGGTAAATGCGCCGGCCATTTGCGGCATTCCGCCCTTTCTTTGTCCGAGGAAAGTGCTTGCCTTCAATTTGTCCCACTTGAAATCCGCATCCGCTTCGCGGGCGAACAGGAACGTACCGTCCCGCTGAGTCAGCTGGGCGAAATTGATCACCGGATCATCGGCTCCCTGCTGGTACACGTAAATTGATGTTTCCGATCCGACAAGCGCCACATCGATAGCTCCGGAGAGCAGAGCCGTCATTGTTTTGTCACCGCCCGGAATCGTCTGCAGCTCCACCTCCAGCCCTTCGTCCTTGAAGAAATTCTGTGACAGGGCCACATATTCAGGCGCATAAAAGACCGAGCGGGTGACTTCACCGATCTTCACTTTCACCGCAGCCGAATCTCCGCCACAGCCGGCAAGCACAGAAAAGCATAAAGTGATGATCATGAGCGACAGTGAGATTTTTTTCCTGGTATTCATCCTTCATTCCCCTTTCTCCCGGGTCTTCGCCCTTGCTTAAAGCATATGCGTCTGCCCAAAGAATGGTTAACTGACATGAAGTGCATCGTTTGCACGATATTTATGGTTTTTTAAGGACAATCCGCAGCATGCAAAAATGGCCGCGTCAATGCTGCTGACCCTGCCCGGAAATCCCTTTATTTATTATGGTGGGGAGATTGGAATGCTTGGCGTCAAGCCGGACGAAGGCATCCGTAGACCCATGCGCTGGACGGCCGGAAGATTCTGGTGGCCCACAACCTGACAGGCACAGCAGTGCCATTACCTTACAGCCAGGAAGCGGCAGCCACCTTTAATCGCAGGTTCTGAAGAGCATTCCGGGCAATGCGTCTCTGAATCAGGGCACCCTCACGCTTCCGCCTTATTCAACGGTCATTCTGGATTAGACACCTCAGACGGCTGCATCATCCATTTATAAAATGAGGAGCAAAGCTGCAGCCTGGTCAGCGGCACGGCAACCATCCAGTCTTCCGAAGCCCTGCAGCTGACCCGCACCAGCCAGCCGCCGGAGTGATCCTCCATGTATGAGGCCTGCTGAAAGGACCATGCTTCATTATGCCGCGAGCATAGTCTAAGCTCTCCTCCTGCTGTGGGGTTTTTCATTGCTTTGGCCAGAAGTGGTGAAAACTCTTCATCTCCTGTCTCCGCAGTCAGGCATTCAGACAAAAAACACAAAGTATAGGAGCCCGATTTCCTCAGGAGCTCCTCATATTTGCTTCTTGACATCAGCAGCGCAGGAACCTCCGGAGGCACGCTGTGTGCAAGCTGAAAGCAGTTCAGCAAATAATAGCAGGCGCGCCTTATCTCTTCCGGTGTCTTCAGCTCATAGCTGAAGGCTTCTGTTTCTTTTAAGCCGGTTACCAGGGTTTTTTGCTTGTGAACCTGCAGGCACAGATCCTGAACGTATTCCCCTTCGCTAAACTTCAGCCGGCATATCCGTTCTGCTTCGGCCCCCTTTTGCAGCACATCCTTTACTTCCTTGGCACCCGATGCTTCAGGGAACAGAAAATGCGCTAAATATAACTTATCATTGTTATTATCCACATCAATGTTTCCTTCCCGGAAAAGGCTTCAAGCTATAAAACTTGTAATCTTTATGTTATCATAAGCTAATTTTAAGGTAAAATTAAGAAAGTAAGGGTATGATCAATATCATGAAATACTTGTAGCGAGGTGATTTCAAATGAGAATGCTCATCACATTTCAGAACAAGCTTGTACCTGTGTACTTCACTACAGAAACCAAACAGCCCACTCAAAAAGTACTTCGATTGCTCAACAGCACACTGGAGCTCAAAATTCAAAAGGGTAAAAGTGCCCTGCAGAAATGCTTGAATTCTCTGATCAGTATCGAAATTAAAGGCTCTGAAGCTATATTGCACAGTTACAGTGAAAATGATTCGTTGGCTTTATCCCTCTATTAAATAGAGGGATATTTTTTTGCGGGGCTGCCGGCAAATTGATGTCTTGCCTTAAATGCCCGCAGAAAAAAAGCACATTCCTCAATTCAGGGAAGGTGCTCTGCTCTATATGTTGGGACAACTGTCCTTTGGGGATCAGCGGGCCATTAGCTGATTCGATGAGGGGTTCTGTTCTCTTGCTTTTCCGCTTTCTGAATCCGCAGCTTGAACAGCTTCACTAGGTTGCGCCGGGTATGCTCTTCGTGACAGCTGTCCAATTTTTTAATAATGAACCGGTCAATGGACATGTCAATCGCTCCTTTATAATGTGGATTCTTATACAGCCAGGCGGAGAGGAAATCATTTCCTGACTCTTTGTAACACCTATATAACCGGGTCCCGGAAGCCTCAAACTCTGCCGGCAAACGCAATATAAAGCGTGCGAACATTGTAACACTACATCTTGATCTCATCCCGGCAAAAGCTTCAATCCCTTTGGAGATATGGTATTTGCGCAAATAAAAGACCCTTGGTGTCGTGAAAATAAAAATTTTATCCGACGAATATTTACAAACAAATAACTAAATGCTATATTAAGTATAGTTAATAAATATTAGATACTTAAGGAGAAATCATAATGTCAAATGTCCTTTTTATTAAAGCAAACAACCGTCCAGCAGATCAGTCCGTGAGCGTCCAGCTGTATAACGAATTCCTGGCAAGCTACAAGGAAACCCATCCCCAGGATACAATTACTGAACTGGATTTGTTCGCTGAGAACCTTCCATATTATGACAACACCCTGATTACAGGCATATACAAGGCCGCTCAAGGCTTCGAAGCCACCCCTGAAGAAGCTTCCGGCGCTGCTCTGGTGAAGAAATATCTGGATCAATTCCTCGCCGCTGACAAAGTTGTATTTGCATTCCCGCTGTGGAACATGACCGTTCCTGCTGTACTGCATACTTACATTGATTACTTGAACCAAGCAGGTACTACTTTTAAATACACTGCGGAAGGTCCTGTAGGATTGCTTACCGGCAAAAAAGCAGCTGTGCTGAATGCCAGAGGCGGCGTTTATTCCGAAGGTCCAGCTGCAAGTGCAGAGATGGCCGTTAACTTCATCATGGGCAACCTCAACTTCTGGGGCTTCAAGGAAACTGCACAGGTAATTATCGAAGGACACAACCAGAACCCGCAGCAATCTGCTGAAATTATTGCCAACGGCCTGCAATTGGCTAAAACGGCTGCTGCATCGTTCTAATTTACGAGACAGCGTTAAAGGTCCGGTTCTTATTTAGATATCCGCACTTTTTACAGACATCTCCCCTTCAGCATCTTCCGGACTTTTATTTATATATAGTCCGCCGGGCAGCTTCTTGATAAGCCTCGGGCGGACCATGCAAGAGAGGGCCTCCCATTCGCCGTATGGCGCGTGGGGGCCCTCTCTTGATGTTGATTCAATCAGTATTCGTCCAGCTCACGGCGCCAGCCGGAATTCCGGGTACGTGCAGTTGCCGCCTTGGTTGACGCAGCGGCAGTTTTCCGCTTTTGCTTCACCTCCTTGCTGCTCTGGTACTGCAGCTCACGCTGCGTCTTGCGGTAATTCACCAGCCGTTTCTCCTCCAGCGCACCGCTCGCCACTGCTTCAAGTACAGCGCAGCCTTCCTCATGCCCATGCCTGCAATCACTGAAGCGGCATTCGGCTGCCAGCCTGCTGATATCTCCGAAGGCGAGATCAAGTCCGCCTCCATCCTCCCACAGCTGCAATTCCCGCATCCCCGGCGTATCCACGATGATCCCGCCATCCGGCAGGAGGAATAGTTCCCGGTGTGTTGTGGTATGCCGTCCACGGCTGTCCCCCTCTCTTACGTCCCGGGTAAGCTGGAGATTCTGACCGCTCAGCCAGTTGACCATCGTCGACTTGCCGCAGCCCGAGGAGCCGGTAAGAGCTACGGTCTGCCCCGGGCTAATATACGGCAGCAGCTCGTCCCGCCCATCGCCAAGCAAAGCGCTGACCGCATGGACGGGTACACCGGGCGCCACACGCACCATCTCAGCGATTTTCCCCTCCGCATCCGGACACAGATCGGCTTTGGTTAACAAAATGGCCGGATTCGCCCCGCTGTTCCAAGCCATAATGAGGTACCTCTCCATCCTCCGCACATTGAAGTCATCATTTAAGGCGCTGACCAGAAACAAGGTATCCACGTTGGAGGCAACGATCTGCTCCTCCAGAGTATTTCCCGCCACCTTGCGCGAGATCACACTGTGACGGGGCAGGACTCCATGGATCACGGCATGTGCTCCGCCCTCCTGCATGCCCAGAATTACCCAGTCGCCTATTGCCGGGTATTCCCCGGAGTATGCCAGGGTATGCCTGAGCCTGCCTGCCAGTTCGCCCCAGGTCTCCCCGTTTTCCGACATTACCCGGTACTTGCTGCCGAAGTCGCCCACGATTCTTCCCGGCACGTAATTCTTATCTTCATGCCCTGTGAGCTTTTCATTCCACTTGCTTTGCCAGTTCTTATTCCAGCCATATTGTTGTAGTGTCATTTAAAGCCTCCTGAATTTTTAATATCTTCCCATCCAAACCTGTCAGTCTTTGCTTAACACGTACTTCCCGGAACACAAAAAGCCGCCGGAATCAATCCTTCCGGCGGCGTCTCACAAAGCTCTCCATGCCTTTTCTGGCAAAGATAACGCTGTAAAAGCGAAAAGTACGGCTTCCCCTGGAACTGGAGAGACCGGTTTTCCGTGCGCGGCCCGGGTGCAGCAAATACATTCACCGCAACAGGCACACGCAAAAAGCCGCCGGAACCGATACGGTTCCGGCGGCTCTAAAAGGCAACATAGAGCTTACCCGCTAAGCTGCACTCCTTACTCTGCAGCCGCTGTTCCCGGAAGACACGTATCCTGAGCAGTAATAACCGATACCGAAACCATCGTATAAACTGTCATAAGACATCGTCTCCTTCCGAACTAATATGCTGTAATAATATACGGAGCTGCAATCTAATGTCAACCTGCAATCTACAAACGGTTATAAAATCGTCTTCAGCTCATCCAGCTCGTGAATCGTTTTCCATGGACGGGCATCCAGCCCCTCATCCCAAGTATGATTGCGTTTCAGCCAGATGGTCTCCATTCCGGCCTTGGCCGCTCCCCATATATCATTCACCGGATGATCCCCGATAAACAGCGTTTCTTCTGCGGCAAAGCCCAGACGCCGAAGCGCCAGCCGGTAAATATCCGGATCAGGCTTGCTGATTCCGGCTTCCCCGGAGATGACAACCGCCTTGAAGTAATGGCGAAGCCGGAGCAGATCAATTTTGCCGTCTTGGATATCCTTTTTGCCGTTCGTGACCAGCCCCAGAGTGTATCCGCGCTCCCGGCAATACTCCAGAGTCTCCGCAGCATGCTTCATGGGCGCTCCATGTCCGATATATGTCTTGTCGTAATAAGCCCGGATATCGGCCGCAGATACTGCCTGCCGCCAGGGCAGCACCTCACTCAACTCAGCAAAAAAACCGTCTTTATCCCGGTATCCGTCCGCATCCCTGACAATGATATCCCGCACAACGCGCTCCGCTTCTTCAGGCTCCAAATGTCCCATAAAATCCTGCACGAATTTCTTGCTGAAGCTGCGGAAGGTATGGTCGCGGTCCATTAGCGTGTTATCCAGATCAAACAGCAAGGCTTGTACTTTTTTCATTCCCAGTTCCCCTTATACCTTGAATTTCATTCCGTGGCCAGTTAGAAATTCATTGTACTATGGGTGATTGCGCAAAGAAAAGACCATTCCCGTAAAAGAGGCCCTGGCTCCTTCACGCTGAACAGTCTGCAGAATTATGGATCGTTATTCAAAATGCTCCGGCCGATGCGTTAGCATCATCTCTTCCTCGGTAATATACAGGGGAAAAGGCGGCGTTTCCTTCAGATACCGTTCACTGGCGAGCAGCCGGTAATGCACCTCTGGCAGCCAGGCATCCTCAACAAGCGGAAGCTTGCCGGTATCGCTGATGTAATTATCTACTGCCGATTGGACCATATCCAGATAATAAGGCACGAGCTTGTCAGCTTCCTCAAAAATTTCAAAGGTTTCGCGGGACATGTAGAATTTCTGCTGCGGCACACCGCCCAAATAACGTTTGAGCCGGCTAAGGTCTATGCTCTTATCCTCCATAATCAGGGCGGTCCGGTTAATGGGAGCGGGCATATCTTCTTCAAATTGCCTTACAGCCTGCTTGATCTGCGGCAAGGTAACTGTGAATTCGACAGGTGGCGAATTTTTTTTGGCGCGCTTGAATATCATCCTGAAAGTCTCCTTTCGAAGCATTTGTCAGATAACGCTTACAATTCCATTTTATTCGTTAATCAGACATTTAATCAGCTTGCCTTTGTTTTGTCACAGAAAATCCCTATTCTTAAGACCATTATTTGACATTTTCCCAATGCGTCCACATCTCCGGCGGGTTCAGTTCATATTTATCATTCTGCCGGTACATGAATTGATGCATAATGAACTCGCGGCGAATGGTGGCGCAGTCTTCGTGGAACGGCTTGATGAATTCGTTGATTTCTTTTTCCGTATAGACAACACCCGGTTCCAGCTTCTCGACTATATATTGCAGCGCGATCAGCTTCTTCTTGTACTGTGCGGGAATTTGCCGCAAGTGCCCGTCTTTGGCGAAGAAATTGCGCAGCACCGAATCCTTCAGGCCCGCTTCCGGTGATGCCTGCTCCATATCTTCCACCCCCTTAGCAAAAATAAACTTCAGCGAAGCTTCCGAGCCTGCCTGGATAAATTCGGGATTAAGCATAAAATAGACCGTGTTCTTGTCTCTTCGCTCCTTAATCAGTGCGGCTTCCCGCAGTTTGGCGGCATGATGCGTCACGGTGGGCTGGGACAGATTCAGCTTTTCGGCCAAGGCCTGCCCGTGAACTTCCCCTTGGGACAGCAGCAGCAGAATCCGCAAGCGGGTTGGATCAGACAAAGCTTTGTGATAATTGACAATTTTCTCAAGCTGCAATGAAGGTCACTCTCCTATAAATACAAGCGGAATCCGGAAAATCAAATAATTGCGAGTAATTTAGATATATATCTAATTATATACCATTCAATGGACCTGAGCAAGTTGATTTCACCCGAATAACGGGGAAGAATGGCGAAAATTTTAAATTTGGGGTACGCTTTATAGAAAATGCAAGTATTATCCGGGAGGCTCAAAGCTTAATGAAAGATGTGATCATTATCGGTGCCGGCCCCTGCGGTCTTTCGGCTGCCATTGAATGCCGGCGCCAAGGGTTGTCCAGCCTGATTGTCGAAAAAAATTTCATTGTCCATTCCATTTATCTCTACCCGACCAACATGCAGTTTTTCAGTACAACCGCCCTGCTGGAAATCGGCGAGGTTCCCTTTACCTCGCCCAACGACAAACCGTTCCGCCATGAGGCGCTTGTCTACTACCGCCGCGCCGCCGAGCAGCACGGTCTGGAAATTGCCGCTTATGAGGAGGCCCTGTCTGTCGAGCCGCTTGGAGACGGAGGCTTCGCCGTACATACCCGTAACAAACGCGGGGAAAACCATACCCGCACGGCCGCAAACGTAGTAATATCCACAGGCTATTTCGACCAGCCCAACCTGATTGGGATTCCAGGCGAGGAGCTTCCCAAGGTAACCCACTACTTCGGTGAGGCCCATCCATATACCGGCATGAAGGTTACCGTAATCGGCGGCAGCAATTCCGCAGTGGATGCGGCGCTGGAGCTGGTACGCGTGGGAGCCGAAGTGGATATGGTATACCGAGGAGCGAGTATCTCCCAGAATATCAAGCCCTGGGTGCGCCCGATCTTCGAGAGCATGGTGCTGAAAGAAAAAATTGTTCTGCATCTGGAGTCAAGGGTGACGGAAATCACACCCGGCTCGGTGATTATCTCTAAGCAGGACGGCAAAGCGACTGAGCTGGATAATGATTTTGTGCTGGCATTAACCGGCTTCAGACCCAGCAGGACACTGCTCTCGTCCGCCGGTGTGCTGATGGGCGGGACCCAAGACAAACCGGCCTTCAATCCTTCCACCATGGAGAGCAATGTGCCCGGACTGTACATCGCCGGTGTAATTGCGTCCGGACGCAACGCCAACGAGGTATTCATTGAAACCGGACGCGGACACGGCAAGCTGATTGCAGACCATATCATATCCGGGCGGCTGGACCAGTAACCGTCAGCTTCATGAAACGCCGCTATCATTCATAACCTAAGAGCCACAGCCCAATAGAGAAAAAGGAGTGTGCCGCCTACTATGGATATTACCTCTTTACTGCTGCTCGGTTTTGCCGCACTGGGCATTATCAGCAGAAACTCCCCCGTAACCATTGCCATGGTCGTTCTGCTGCTGCTGCGTGTGCTGGGCCTGCAGCAGACTTTTCCATGGCTTGAGAAGTACGGGCTGACGGTCGGAATCATCATTCTGACGATCGGCGTAATGACTCCGCTGGCCAGCGGCAAAATATCGCTGGATATGATCTGGCGCTCCTTCCTGCACTGGAAATCGCTGGCCGCGATTGGCATCGGCATCCTTGTCGCATATCTTGGGGGCCGTGGAGCGGTGCTGATGGGCAGCCAGCCCACCATTGTTGCCGGCCTCTTAATCGGGACGGTGCTGGGCGTGGCTTTTTTCAAGGGCGTTCCGGTGGGGCCGCTTATCGCCGCAGGAATTCTGTCTCTGCTGATCGGAAGAGGATAGCGCCGTGTTGATTGGGCACTGTTGACATTTGCGCTCCACAGTGTTTTTATATTTTTAAGTCCATAAGCACACGTTCAACTCTATAAGTCTGTACTATACCACCTACTGCCAACAAAAGCGCCGCTGTATAACCGAAACATAATGCTTGCAGGCGTAACCAGTACGATAGCAGTACCCGAACTTCAGGAGGATAACGATGTCCAGACAATTTGTGACAGAAGCCGTCATGATGGCGATATACGGCCAGCTTCTCGTTCCGCGGAGCCCCGTGGAATATATAGTGCCTTATACCACCGTGATGGAATTATACGAACTGCGGGACAGTGACGAGCCTCTCATGAGCCATGCAGAGGATGACCAGCATGTGAAGCTCAAAATTCGCGAACTCATAGCTTATTTCGAGGAGCCGCTGAATTCCAAAAAGATCAACCGCTGCCTGAACGTCCCCTGGGCCAAAAGCTCCGGCATTCTGCTGGGCGGCCAGGCTCAGATCACCATTATCAACAGTGTGGACAACGCAACGTACGGAGAAACGTTCGACCCGATTGAAACAGAGCTGCTGCTTGCTTCCCAGCGGGAAAAGGTGCCGATTCTCACCGATCAATTCGAGCTGATCCAGCGCATCATTGAAGGCGGCGTGCCTGTTCAGGTATACGATATTGATGATTTTGATTTCGCCATGGAGGAAGAACCCTTCCGCAGCTCGCACTAATGCCGGCGCAGCTCTGGCGGGCTTGTCCCGCCGGGCCGCACACAAAATAACCCCGCAAAGTGGGGCTTTGGCTTCGATGATGACTCAGGTACTTTGCGGGGACCCCAAAACAGATAAATTTTTATCTTTCAAGCAGAAACGGCTGCGCCGTCCTTGACCGGGCAGCGCAGCTGTTTGCTTTCAGTTGTAAGGCTGGCTGCTGAAGCCAGGCGGGGAGCCAAGTATAAAAGGAGTCACCTCGTATTCCCCCAGCCGCTTTTTCGCAAGGGTTAGCGGGAAAAAGGTTCCCTAATCGATCCGTTTCTCTCCCTTGCAGAGGAATACGCCTACATTAAGATGAACTTGAACCATTCATCCAAAGGGCAGCCGTTTTAGTAGTAAAAAGGGTAATTAATCCACCGCATTCGGATCCTGGAACATCCCTAGTGGGAAAAAGTACAACTAATCCGGCTGAAATCAGCCATATGGAGGAAGTGGGCCTCTATTAAGTATACAAAATCCCACTAAAGCCCGTTCAAGCCAGAATTCCAGCCCATTAGTGTTACTTTTTACACTTCGCTTCAGTCCCCTATGAATCTCCTCCTTGCGTTCCATCAGCTTGTTCTGGTTCGCCGGTTCCATTCCTATACATTAAGTTTCTTTATTGTGTTTTTTAAAGATGACAGAACCGCCTCCCGCTTAAACAGCGGAGCGGACGGACCCGCGGAACAGCGGCAGCGGCCGCCCGGGTCTCCGGATTTTCACCGCTAAGAGACTGCGACGAAATAAAGTACCGCTACATTGTTGACAAAACTCCCAAAACCGTGGAGCTTTTGTCAACAAAAGCGGGTACTCATTTCCTCGCAGCTCCTAAGGGGAATGAAATAAATCTGGAGAGCACAGCGACCCGGACAACGGTCCGTTCGCGGAGCGTCCACTCCAAAAGCCTTTGTATATCCTACGCAAGTGGAAACGGCTTTTGCCGTCCTTATAAGGGACGGAGTGTTTCAGCGAGTAACAGAAGGATAATTGAGTGTGCCAAGCATATAAATTTTTATATTCCAAAAAAAGCCCTGCCTCACGGCAAGGGCTTCTTAATTGTCAGTCTGCCGCCGGCTCATTCCTTCACGCCGCCGGCTACCGGCTCAGGCTCATACACATACTCAATATCATCCTCGGCGTCCAAATACACAATGGACAGGCCATAGCCTTCCATATACCAAAGATCCTGCTCCTCCATATAAAAAACAATTCCCGACTGCTCTGTCTGTACAGCGGGTCGGCCGGGCGGCTCATTGGCAATCCCCAGCGAGAAGCCGGGATGCAGTCCCCCTGCAGAGCTGTAGCGGGGAAACAAACGGATATATGCCCCATCCTGCAGTGAAAGCTCCCGCTTAAACCAGGCGGCGGCATCTTTGCTGATTAACATTTTCATCTCTTTAAGCACCTCCCGTATCTTCTAATCATACTGAAATTATAGCGATATTCCAAATCATTTTAGCGGATACCCTTCTACAGCTTATTCGCACTTTGTTCAAAATTACATTTGACAATTCTTCAGGCCGGGTGATAAACTCGGAACATAACGAAGCGTCTTCAAGTTATTACCAAAATTAGTGAAAGGGGTGAGCGCGGTGTTTAACCTTGTACCTGTATATTTCTTAACCATTGTCGGCACGCATACACAATTGAATACCGAAGCAGCCCCGGCAGTGGAAACCTCCTAAGCCTCATGCGTGTTACGCATACCGCTTGAATTCAGGTTTGGCGAGTTAATTCCATGTCTCCGTGCTGCATCACAGCACCGTGGACATGATAGCTGATGTAAATTACAGGCATATCGTCCGTTATCGGATGGTATGCCTTTTTGTATGCCGGCAACGGTTGCCACTTTCATTACTGCTCCAGAGTCAAGACCATAATACAAATTAGCCGACAATCATTTCATCACGAAAGGAAGGGATTTCCCTTGTTCTCCGTTCTACGCAATCTCGGCTGGTTTTTCCGCCGCGAAAAGAAACGTTATGCCATTGGACTTATTTTATTGATTGTAGCCGGGGTTCTGGAGCTTCTGCCTCCCCGCCTGCTCGGCAACGCCATTGACGATATTGTCAGCGGCTCGATCACCGCAGGCTCACTCATGAAATACATCGGCATGATTGTTCTCATGCTGCTGATTATCTATTGGATCACCTACATATGGATGCATAAGCTGTTCGGCGGGTCCAACCTGGTGGAGCGCCTCCTGCGCTCCCGCTTCATGAATCATCTCATGACCATGACCCCTTCGTTCTTCGAGCGCAACCGTACGGGTGATCTGATGGCCCGCGCCACCAACGATATCCGGGCAGTCTCGGCAACCGTGGGCTTCGGGATGCTTACCCTCGTTGACTCGACGATTTTTCTCAGCGTGGTACTGCTCGCCATGGGCTTCCTGGTCAGCTGGAAGCTGACCCTTGCCGCCGTGCTGCCGCTGCCGCTGATCGCGGTCGCCATGATCTTCTACGGCAAAGCGATTCATGACCGCTACAGCCTGGCCCAGGATGCCTTCGGCGATATGAACGATCAGGTGCTGGAGTCGGTATCCGGTATCCGCGTCATCCGCGCCTATGTGCAGGAACGGCATGACGAGAAGCGTTTCAGCAACATTACGGATGATGTGTACCGCAAGAACATGGCCGTAGCGAAGGTCGATTCCTTCTTCGAGCCAACGATCCGGCTGTGCGTGGGACTCAGTTACATTATTGCCCTTACCTACGGCATCTATCTTGTATTCCGCAATCAGATTACACTTGGAGACCTCGTCTCCTTCAATATGTATCTCGGGATGATCGTCTGGCCGATGTTCGCCATCGGCGAGCTGATCAACATTATGCAGCGCGGCGGCGCTTCCCTGGAGCGGATCGACGAAACGCTGAACTCGAAGCCGGATGTGCAGGATGCCGCCCATCCGGTTCCTGTAGCGCATCCGGCCTCCATCGAGCTGAAGGACGTAACCTTCCGTTATCCTACTTCGACGATCGATAATCTTAGCGGGGTCAGCCTCTCCCTCACCCGGGGCCAGACACTCGGTGTAGTCGGCCGTACCGGCAGCGGCAAATCAACGCTGCTTAAGCAGCTGCTGCATGAATACCCGGCCGGCCAAGGCGAGATCCTGATTTCGGATGTGCCCATTGGAGAGATTGCGCTGGACCAGCTGCACAGCTGGATGGGCTACGTGCCGCAGGAACAGATCCTGTTCTCCAAATCGGTGCGCGAAAATATCCAGTTCGGACATCACGGGGCCAGCGATGAGCGCATTATGGACGCCATCACGGCAGCGGCATTCCAGAATGATCTGGGCACCTTGTCCGACGGCCTGGATACTCTGGTCGGAGAACGCGGCGTGTCCCTCTCCGGGGGACAGAAGCAGCGTGTCTCGATCTCCAGAGCCTTTATCGCAAATCCCGATATTCTGATTCTGGATGATGCGCTGTCCGCTGTTGACGCACGCACAGAAGCGCGGATTATTGAGAATATCCGTGAGGAGCGTGCTGGCAAAACCACATTAATCTCCACCCACCGCCTGTCCGCCATCGAGCATGCCGATCTGATTGTCGTACTGGACGGCGGACATATTACCGAACGCGGGACGCACCGGGAGCTGCTGGACATGAACGGCTGGTACCGCGAGCAGTTCGACCGCCAGCAGGTGGAGAACAATCTGACTAATGACTAAAAAATATCCAAGTAAGACAGCCCTCAAACCTTAACGCCTTGCATCCGAAGCCAATTTTGCACAAAACGGATTCAGGTTGTAAGGCTCAGAAAACTTTAGGAGGTGTCACCGTTGACACAGAGTACAGGAAGACGCCTGCTGCAGTATGCTTTAACTGCCAGAAAGACGTTTATCGCAGCCCTCCTGCTGCTTACTATCGGCGTGGCCGCCGAGCTCGCCGGGCCGTTTATCGCCAAGAGCATGATCGACAATCACATGCTGGCTATCGAAAAGCCGTACTTCCAGACCTCCTCGCCCGGGGAAGCGGCTGAATATAACAATACCTACTACAAGCGCGGTGACCGCTTTGCTCCGGATGAGGCCAAGGGCCAGGAAATCCGCCTGCTGCAATCGGGCAGAAGCTTTTATTTCATCAACGGGCCGGTCGCGCAGCCTGATGGTGAACGGACCTACCGGGACGGTGCGCTGCATATCCGGCGCGGAGATGCTGAAGCCGTCTACCCGGCCGTGAGGCTGTCGGCGGACGAACTGTTTTCCTTTTACAAGCCGGAGCTTCCCGGAATATATGAGCTGGTGGGCTTGTACGCCCTATTCCTTGTGATCTCCATCTTTGCAGAGTTCGGCAAAACCTACTGGCTGCAATCCTCGGCCAACCAGGTTATCCGCAAGCTGCGGACCGATGTATATGCGCATATCCAGCGGCTGCCGGTGCACTTTTTTGACAATCTGCCTGCGGGCAAGGTGGTATCCCGGGTGACAAATGACACAGAAGCGGTCAAGGATCTGTTCATTGCCGTATTATCCAACTTCAGCACAGGGATCATCAATATTATCGGCGTCTACGCGGCCCTGTTCCTGCTGGATGTACGGCTCGGCCTGGTCAGCTTGTTCATCGTGCCGGTTCTGGTTCTCTGGATCGTGCTGTACCGCAAAATCGCCACCAAATACAACACGATTATCCGCTCGCGCCTCAGTGAGATCAACGCCATTATCAATGAATCGATTCAGGGAATGTCGATCATCCGTATATTCCGCCGCCAAAAGCAGAGTACAGAGGAATTCGAGCACCTGAATGACGACTATCTGAAATATCAGAATAAAATGCTGAATCTGAACGCCTTCACCTCCCATAACCTGGTGAACTCGCTGCGCAGTCTCTCCTTTGTGCTGGTGCTGTGGTATTTCGGCTTCGGCAGCCTGGGCGGCTCAACCTTCGTATCCCTGGGCGTGCTCTATGCGTTCGTTGATGTGCTCGGACGGATGTTCCAGCCGATTACCGGGATGGTCAACCAGTTAGCCAACCTCGACAGCTCTATGGTGTCTGCAGGGCGCGTCTTTACGCTGATGGATGAACCGGGCGAACCTGTCACTGATGGAACGATGCCGCGCTACAAGGGAAATGTGGTATTCAAGGATGTCTCTTTTGCCTACAAAAAAGAATTCGTCCTGAAGGACATCTCGTTTCAAGCGCGCCCGGGCGAGACCGTGGCCCTCGTCGGCCATACCGGCTCCGGCAAGAGCTCGATCATCAATCTGCTGTTCCGCTTCTACGATCCGCAGCGCGGAACCATCACGATTGACGGCCAGGAGGTTAAAAGCATACCGAAGCAGTGGCTGCGCAGCCACATGGGCATCGTGCTGCAGGACCCTTACCTCTTCACCGGCACCATTGCTTCCAACGTCAGCCTGGGAGACGGGCGGATTTCCCGTGAACGTGTGGAGCGGGCCCTGCGCGAGGTTGGTGCGGACAAATTGCTGGCCCATCTGCCGAAGGGCTTCGATGAGCCTGTTGTGGAGAAGGGCAGCACGCTGTCGGCAGGCCAGCGCCAGCTGATTTCCTTCGCCAGAGCACTGTCCTTCGATCCGGCGATCCTGATTCTGGATGAAGCCACCTCCAATATCGACACCGAAACGGAAAGTCTGATTCAGGAAGCGCTGGAGGTGCTTAAGAAGGGCCGCACCACCTTCATCATAGCCCACCGCCTCTCAACAATCCGCAGCGCGGACCAGATTCTGGTGCTGCACCGCGGTGAGATTGTGGAACGCGGCAGCCATGATGAGCTGATGGCCCTTGGCGGAAGATACTTCCGCATGTATCAGCTCCAGCTCGGCGCCGGCGCCGGAAGCGGATCAGAGCTTGCGGCACCCGCTCCCGTCCAGCTGCCCGGAACGCTTCAGCCGTCGGCCAAACCGGTGTAAATGCGCAGATGAAGCCTCTCGGACCTGCCTGTCCTGCAAGGATGAACCTGCACAGGCAGGAGTTTCTCCCGGAAGGGTTGCTGCATCTGCAGCAACCCGCTGTGCAACCGCAGCAAGCCAGCCCCTGGTGCAGCCTTACGGCATCAGGGGCTTTTTACAATCTTGTGCAGAGAACATTTGTTCTGTATAATGAGGACAATACATACGATCGGAGTGGAGATCATGATTACTTATTCGCTCAGCAAGCAGCAAGCCCGGCTGTTCCTGCTTCAGCATCAGCGGCTCGTCTCCGGCGGCTTGCCCGGCGGCAAGGAGGCGGTCTACGATTATGTCCGCCATGTGGGCTGCATCCAGTATGATCCGCTCAGCATTGCCGGACATAATCACGAGCTTGTGCTTCAGGCGCGGATTCCCGGCTTCGTTCCGCAGCTTGCCTCGGAGCTGCTGTACAAGGACCGGCTGCTGATTGATGGCTGGGATAAGAATATGTCGATCTACTGCACGGAGGACTGGCCGTACTTTCAGCGGCGCAGAGCCATGGCGGCAGAACGCTACCAGGGGAATGAAGCCCTTGGGGCCATGGTGTCGCATGTCAGAAGAAAGCTGATTCAGCGCGGTCCGCTCTCCTCTCTGGATCTTGAGGGCAAGGACAAGATTGATTGGGCCTGGGCTCCGGCGAGGCTGTCACGGGCGGCGATGGAGAGCATGTATTTCTGGGGTGAGCTTTCCGTGCATCACCGGGTGCACACGCGGCGCTACTATGATTTCACTGCGAAGCTGCTGCCGGAGCATCTGCTCGTTGCAGAGGACCCCAACGTGACGCCCGAACAGCATCAGGACTGGTATGTGCTGCGGCGGATCGGCAGCATCGGCCTGCAATGGAACAAATCCGGCGACGGCTGGCTGGGTATCGCCGGCCTCAAGAGCAAGGAGCGGACGGCGGCAATAGAGCGCCTGCTGTTAAGCGGCTCCCTCTGTGAGGTTCGCGTTGATGGCGTGAAGCTTCCGCTGTATATGCGCACATCGGATGCTCCCGTGCTGGAAGAAATATTGCGGCGCGGGGATACCGTTAATCAAGAAAGAGCCAGCGCCGGAGCTGATTTTGCCGCCGTACTGGCTCCGCTCGATAACCTGCTCTGGGACAGAGAGCTGATCCGGCAACTATTCGGCTTCACATACCGCTGGGAGGTATACAAGCCTGCGGCAGAACGGGAATACGGCTATTACGTGCTCCCGCTGCTCTACGGAGACCGTTTCATCGCACGCATGGAGCCGGTGATGGATAAGAAGAACGGCGTTCTGAACATTCTGCGCTGGTGGTGGGAGCCTGACACAGGCTTAAGCGCGGAGATGATCCCCGCGCTTACTGCAGCTTTAGGTTCGCTCGCGGAATGTACGCGGGCATCGTCGATCCGGTTCGCTCCCGGAGTTGCGGAAGATAACGGACTGCTGGGACTGGAGAGCAGCCTCCGGCTGTAACCGGACTTCAATCCCTGCGGGAAGCCTTGCCGCACAACGCTTATATTACGCCGGGGAAGCCTGTGCCGAATTCGAGCTTCCATTCCATATTCAAAGCAAATTTTCCTCTTCAAGCCCCAATTTGCTGTACATCTCGGTGCAGTAGCCCTGCAGCTTGACCTCAAGCCTGCGGGCTTTGTTCTTGAAACGCTTCAGCTCACGGATCATTTGCGCTCTGCCGGCCGGCGTGAAGGTTTCCTGAATACGCTCCTTGAAGTAATCATGGACAATATGATTGCGCTGCTTCCATACCGCCTGCAGCTGGTTGGTTTCTTCTTCCGAAAAAGGGAAGTGATGCTGGATTTCTTTGATGAGCTGGCCGAGTGAATTGCTGAGCTTGCGCTGATACAGTTCCGCAAGATCCGCTTCTGTAGGCGTTTCTCCCTGAGACAGCTTCGTAAGAAGCAGCAGATTGGTCAACTGCTGCTCCAATGCCTGGCAGTAGTAGACGGCCAGACCGAAATAAGCAAACAGCTCTTTGGATTGTTCACTCTCCGGTACGTGTGTATCCTTCATCGTTCCTCCCGTTCCTCTTTCTATATATTATTGGGATACCCAGGATGCCTGAATAGGCTGCTTCCGGAAAGGGTCATACTGCGACCGTAACCTTATTTCCCCTCCTAAAGCTTAATTCGCCGGAACTCCTGCAATTCCCTCTTAAACCAGAGAAATGATTAACGACAAGTGGAAACGGCTTCGCCGTCCTTATAGGACGGTATCCGTTACAGCGAGAAAGATAAAGATAATTTTTAGCGTGAAACATATAAATTCTTATCTTTTAAAAAAACAAAAAACCAGAGCCCCACAGTATGGACTGCCGGAGCCTCTGGCCTTGGAATATACTGCTTGAGCATATTTTAAAGGGAATTAAAAATTGATTTAAGCGTATACCTCCACCGCATCGCTGATCAACCGGCAGGCAATCGCAGTGGCGCGGCAGTCATCAATACATTCCTGGCAGTGGGTATGTACATGCTTGCTGCTCTCATCGGCACAGCGTTCGCAGATTTCCGCACACAGGCGGAGAATTCCCGCAACGAACGGACTCTGACGGGTCATTGCCTGGACGGCGAAGGAACAAATATCCGCGCACTCCCGGTCCAGTCTGATGCTCTCACGGAGCGAAGCGAGATCATATTCTTTCAGGCTTGAGACATAACTATAGTTACAGGCGTTCATGGTTTTGATACAAGCATCGATGCACTCCTGATATTGAATTCGGGTCATAGCCTTTTACCTCCTGCAATTTTTATAGGGTGTATGCCTATGTATTAACCTGCAAGAAAAGGAACGAACCACTCTCCTGAAAGGGAGTGTACAGCTATAGGCTTCTTTTTACAGCAGCCGGCCTTGCCAAAAGACGCTTCTCCAATTGAAGCAGTCTGGTCCGCAGCTCCCGGGAAGCAAAATGCTCTCCGATGAACACCGCCACATCCGGCACTTCGCCCTGGGGGGTGATTTTCATGAAATCCGCTTCCCTGTATGCATACTGAAAGAGAAACCTGCCGGAGGTATCACTGAATGTGACAATCCCTTTCGCGCGGAACACATCCCGGGGCAGCTCCTTAACGAACTGCTCGAATTCCTCACTGTTCACCGGACGTTTGAAATAGTGGGTATAAGCCATCACATGGTCATGGGAAGCATGCACCGTCCCTTCCGCTGCATCGTCCTTATCAACAGGCACGGCCGGTTCCTCCGCCAGCTGCGGCTCACCGTCATCCTCGAAGCGGCCCTCAGTGTGAACACCGCCAATACTATCCAGGAGCTCATCCGGCTCCAGTGCACAACGCACCGCAGGCAGAATTTCGGCATAGGCATTCCATTTGCGCAGGATTAAAGCGGTTTCTTCCTTTTCCTCCACGGTTACGCGGTCTGTCTTGTTCAGGATCAGCACAGATGCGCAGCGGATCTGCTCCTGCATCAGCCGGTATGTCGCCCCTTGCTGTGAACGGTACAGCTCATTCAAGTGAGCGGCATCCACAACGGTGATCAGACCCTTCAGCTCCACCTGCTGATACAGGGAGGTTTCAGTAACCGCATCGACGATCTCCAGCGGGTTCGCTGCTCCGGTAGCTTCAATGACAACCACATCCGGTGACTCTTTCTTAATCAGTGTAGCCAGCTCGGTGCTGAGATCGCCGCGGATGGAGCAGCAGATGCAGCCCCCGAGCATTTCCGCCATTGGCACCGACTGCTCAACCAGCAGCCCGTCCAGATTCACCTCTCCCAGCTCATTCATGACTACCGCAGGCTTGAGCCCTTGGGCTTTCCAGTGGTCCAAAAGACGCTGCAGCAATGTTGTTTTGCCGCTTCCGAGAAATCCCGACAAGATATAAACCGGCAAAGCCTGTTCCACGTTCCATCTCTCCCCACAAAATTCTGCTATGGTAGCGAGTGTACTACAAGTACCGTTGCGGTGCAAGGCATCGGCTCAGTCCGCCCTTTTGCTTGTCTTTGTCCCAGCCATCCCCTATCATGAGGAATATATATCCGATTATGAAGGAGCTAACCCGCATGTCATCCGTAGAGGAACACCGGCGCGAGGCGCCCCAAAGTGTAGCCTGTTATATCGTAACCGTCTCGGACACCCGTACACCGGAGACCGATACCGGAGGCGCGTTGATCAGAACCATGCTTGAAGAAGCAGGATTTGCGGTCACAGGCAGTACGATTGTAAAGGATGATTATGAAGATATCCGCGAGCTGGTCTATAAAAGCTCGGTTCATTCCGGCATCGAAGCCGTTCTGCTGACCGGCGGCACAGGAATCTCCCCCCGTGATACCACTTATGAGGCGGTGGCTTCACTCCTGGACAAAACGCTGCCTGGCTTCGGAGAGATCTTCCGGCTCCTCAGCTTCACTGAGGACATCGGCTCCGCCGCGATTCTCAGCCGGGCGATTGCCGGCACCATCGGCAGCACGGCGGTCTTCTCCATGCCCGGCTCTACTGGTGCGATTAAGCTCGCCATGGAGAGGCTGATCATTCCCGAGCTGAGGCATGTCATGAGGGAGATTTACAAGCGTTCCTAGACAGGGGGTAAGCCCGGCACAGCTCCGCGCCCATTTATCAGCCGGATGGACAAATGAACAAGCAGGCTGGTGTGCTGTGCGTATACTGGCATAAGTCCAACGGCGAAGGAGCTGAATGAAATGAGAAACTGTCCAAAATGCCCAACAGAAACGGTTACAGATCCCCCATCGGTCGTATATGAAGATTATTATCACCCGCAAATCGTGCAGGTGATTCATCCTGTTGAGATCGTCAGACGCCATCACTGTGTGCCAGTTCCCCAGCACATATACACCTACAGTATCAGAGATGAAATTTGCAATATATCCGGCATGCAGCGCAGCAAAAGAAGATAACCGCTTCCTGCCGGATACCTGCCAGACCTTGAAGAAAGAGAACCAGTGATGCAGGCTTGCTGCCGGCTGGTTCTCTTATCTTCTTTATACGGCCTGTAATCGTAGAGCCTCAAGCTTCCATTTTACCGGCGGGCTGTTGGTTCAGGCTGCATAAGGCTGCCAAATCAACCTACGAGCTTTCAGCGGTAAGTGTTCAATACCCGGTCATAGATATCCTCGATCAGCCGCAGCCCCCCGTTGTAACCGGCATAACCGCAGTTCAGAATCAGCCGGTAGGTGACCGGCACGCTCACCGGCAGCAGATCGGCGCTAAGCTCGGAGGCGAGATCACGCTCCCAGCCGCTGCCGAGGAGAAGCGCACGCTGCTTCGGTTTATTTTGCCGGATATCCTCCTGAATGGCTCCCCCGTCTTCCACAAACTCGACCTTGGCTGAGCGTCTGGAAGAGATATTGCGGAACTGCTCCACTATACTTGCACGGTATTCCTCCGGCGTGTTGTCGACGACATACTGCGTTTCAGCAGGCAGAATACCCAGCTCATTCAATAGATATTTGGCAAATCCGACTGCATAGGTTGCATCAAGCATCGTGTAGAACACACGCGGCAGCCCGTAACGGAATTCCAGCATGAAATCCGCTGTCCGTTCAATATGGGCATAAAACTTCCGTTCCTCAGCCTGAATAAAGGCTTCTGCCGCCGCCCTGTCCACGCTGCTGAAATCCGCCACCTCCCGCAGGAAACGCCCGGTTTCCATTCCTCCGACAGGCAGATAGGGAAATTGATAAAAGGGGGTCCCGTATTTGGTCCGCAGCAGCTCCGCGCTTTTCAGTCCGGGCCATGCCGATACTACGATGTTGAACTCCGCTCTGGGGACAGTCAGCCATTCCTCCACCCCGCCGGATTCCGGCCCGAACAGTACATTAGGCTTCAGGCCAATGCCCGCAAGGATTCGCTTCAGCTCCTGCAGATTGCCGATCCAGTAAGGGTCCTGATAGGGAACTGAAGCAAAAACATTGACCAATCCGGGAATGATTTCATTCTTATCCGCTGCATACTTATCTACATACTGGTTCACAATGGCTTGGATGACCAGATCATGGCTGACATAGTTGTTGCTTTTGAAGCCTCCGGTCTCCACATACACCACCGGCTTGCCCAAATCCTGAAACTCCCGGGTCACCTGGCCCACATCATCCCCCACAATGTCGGAGGTGCAGCCGGTAAGCACCACATACAGATCGGCATCAATCACTTTAAAAGCCCCGTTAATGACGCTCCGCAGCTTCCCTTCCCCGCCGAACACAATTTCCGCCTCACTGGAATTCGTGCAGGGAATGGTGCTTCCGCCCGCATATCCCTCTCCCTGGCCGAGAAAGCCGTGGATTTTCGTGCTGCAGCCGGGACCGGCATGGACTACCGGCACCGCACGCTGGATCGCAATCACCGATTGCTGCACACCCAGGGCGCAGGAGTAACGCGGCTGCTCAATATGCTTCGACATGAACGTTGCCTCCCAGGAAAGTATACGGGTTCTGCTCCATCCACCAATTGGTGTAAGGCATCGTGCTGTGTTTGGCGAGGTTCGTCACGAACTCCCGGTTATCCAGGGTTTCCAGAATCCGCTCGGCATAGTTCAGCAGCCCCTGATAGCCCCAGCTGAAATGTTCGTCTCCGATCAGCAGTGTCGGAATGCCCAGCTTGGCTCCCCAATGGGTCATGCCGCCATGGCGGGCAATCATCAGATCGGGGCGGACACGGTTCAGGATATTGGCCAGCTCATAGGCCTGCTTATTGCAGACATTGTAATTCAGAACATCGCCATAGGTTTTGACTGTATGATCCAGCATATCCGCTGCCGGATCGCCATTGTCATACACCGGATCATGATGAAAAATCGCCGCGCCCTGCACGTCGATCCCCAGCTCGCGCAGCAGCGCGATCAAGGCGTGGCCATGGGCTGATCCGGCGGTGATATAGCAGGTCGTCCCTGCCAGCTTGGCCCGGTACGCTTCAAGCTGAGGCAGCACGGCCGCTTTTTCCGCTGCAATGATCTCCTCGATCTCCTGCTCCCGGTCCAGCACCCGGCCAAGCTCGCGCATCCAGGCATCGGTGCCGGCGACACCATAGGCAATCGGTGCTTTGATCTCGGGAACGCCGTAGACCTGCTCCAGGGCAGCGCCCAGATAAGTGCCCAGTGTAGGGCAGATCTGGATCGTCGCCGCAGCCTCAGAGATCCGTTCAAGCTGGGCCACAGTCGAGAACGGCACAATATAATCCGCTTCATAGCCGAGCTTGTTCAGCAGGCCGGAGAAGACATCGCTGCCCCAGAAGTTGATGATATTGACCTTGTTGGTTTTCTTCTGCGGCGGCTTCACGATTTTGCGGACAATCGAATGATAGGCCGAATCGAAGCCGGTGGTCCAGATTTTGGATTTGAAGCCTTCGCAGAAGCAGGTCACCACCGGAATACCCAGCTCTTTGGTCATTTTGTTCGTGACACTCTCGACATCATCGCCGATAATGCCCGAAGCGCAGGAGGTCGTCACAAAAATAGCATTCGGCTTAACCCGCTCATATGCCAGCTTAATGGTGGCTTCCAGCTTCCGGGCTCCGCCGAATACCGTATCCATCTCTTCGATATTCGTATTGAAATAGCGGCCGATTACAGGCGGCAGGTCACGCTCCATCTGGCCCACACGGTAGACGAAATTGAAGCCGAAGAAATCCCCGGCACAGCCTACGGGCGCATGGTTGACCATGGCCGCATCCGTAATCATCGACAATTGGCAGAACGCATTGCCGGAGCTGCAGCCCATGCATTGGCTGAACGAGCGCGACCCGTCCTTCATGCCGCCGTTATTGGAGCAGCTTACCAGCCCTGCCGCTGTACCGGCAAATCCGGTAATCGACCCCAGGCGCAGCTCGCGGACCGGAACCTCGGGGGTGTTCAAGTTTACTTTGCTCATTCTCTTCTCCCTTTCCTGGCCCACTGGGCAAAATAATGATCGGTCGTCTTTATTGGCCGGAAGCCTTCTCCTTCTTGAGTACAGCTTCTTCATCTTCGATAATCCCGAATTCCATCAGCAGCTCTTCCAGCTCTTCCATGGAAATCGGAGTAGGGATGTTCAGCATTTTGTTGTTGAGGATTTTTTCAGCCAGGATTTCATATTCTTTGGCTTGTTGATGTGCAGGGTTGTACTGGGCAACTGTCATTCTGCGCAGCTCTGCATGCTGAACGACGTTATCGCGGGGTACAAAGTGGATCATCTGCGTGTTCAGACGGCGGGCAAGCTCCGTAATCAGCTCATCTTCACGGTCAGTGTTACGGCTGTTGCAGATCAGTCCGCCCAGTCTCACGCCGCCGCTTGTGGCATATTTCAGGATACCGCGTGCGATGTTGTTGGCCGCGTACATCGCCATCATTTCACCGGAGCAGACGATGTAAATCTCCTGCGCCTTGCCTTCGCGGATAGGCATTGCGAAACCGCCGCATACAACGTCGCCCAGTACGTCATAGGATACGAAGTCCAGATCCTGATAAGCGCCTTCCTGCTCCAGGAAGTTAATGGCTGTAATGATCCCGCGCCCTGCGCAGCCTACGCCCGGTTCAGGTCCGCCGCACTCTACATTGATGATGCCGCCGAAGCCGGTCTGCAGCACATCTTCGAGTTCAAGATCCTCTACGGAACCCAGTTCCGCCGCCAGCTGCAGTACGGAGTTCTGGGCTTTGGTGTTCAGAATCAGGCGTGTGGAGTCTGCCTTGGGGTCACAGCCCACGATCATAATTCTTTGTTTGAATTTGGTTGCAAGCTGGGCCAAGGTGTTCTGGGAAGTTGTGGATTTACCGATACCGCCTTTACCGTAGAAAGCGATTTGCCTCATGTTTCAACGTCCTCTCTTATGAAGCTGATATTTTCCAAATTAGAGCTGTTCTTCATGCTCTTGCACCGCGCAGCTCGCGGACCGAAACCGCGGGGGCTGTTCCAATTCACTTTGCCTACAGGTAATACTCCAGGCTCTTGCCGCTGCCGGCAAAGTGCAGGGTTTCCAGAATTCTCGAACGCAATTGAATAAACTCCGGGCTGTTCCGGTCCCTCGGATGCGCCATTTCCACCTCTGCAATCTCTTTGATCTGTCCCGGTCTTGAGGACATCACCACGATCCGGTCGCTGAGATAGACGGCCTCGTCAACATCATGGGTGACCAGAATCATGGTCGTGCCGCGCAGCTTCCACAGCCGGAGCAGTTCATCCTGCAGATTCATCCGGGTAAAAGCGTCCAGCGCCCCCAGCGGCTCATCCAGCATCAGCACCTTCGGCTCATTAATCAGCGCCCGGGCCAGTGAGGCACGCTGTGCCATGCCGCCGGACACCTGATGCGGATATGCATTGCCGAACCCCTGCAGTCCAACCATATCGAGATATTCCTCCGGCTTCTTGCGGTGCTGCCGGTAGATCTTCCGGGCCTTCAGCCCGGCAGCGATATTCTGGCGGATACTCATCCAGGGGAACAGGTTGGCCTGCTGGAACACATACCCCCGTTCATAATGCGTGCCGTGAATGCGCGCTCCGTCAAGGGTAATCTCGCCGGCCGCGCATTCGTCAAGACCGGCAATCAGGCGCATCAGCGTCGTTTTTCCGCAGCCGCTGGGGCCGATGAAGGAGACGAAGGAGCCCGCCGCGATATCAAGATCCACCTCCTTCAGCGCCACAAATTTCTGGCCGGATTCCTCTTCATAGACCCGGCTCACCCCCCGGATTTGCACCGCCCCCCGGACGCCCTCCGCCTGCGACGGCAATTCACTCATTTCACCAGCCCCTTTTGCCACTTCAATACCCGGTCCCTGACCCGGAAAATAATCGCCATCACGATTGAAAAGGTTACCGCCATAATAATGATCGAAGCATATACCTTGGCGTAATTGGACCAGCCCTTGGCCCAGTTGATATACCAGCCGAGTCCCGCTCTGGCTCCAATCATTTCGGAGACCACCAGGGTTGCAAAGGAAATCCCTGTAGCCGTATAAATTCCGCTGAAGATGGAGGGCATCGCTCCGGGAATCGCCACACGGAAAATCAGAAACCGTTCGTCAGCCCCCAGAGTCCGCGCCGCTTCGAAATACGTATTCTGCACATTGGCAATCCCCACGCTTGTCATGAATGCCACCGGAAAACAAACGGCAATCACGATCAGCAGCACTCCGGCATAAAAGCTGGAGGGTACCAGGATCATCGCAATCGGAATCAGCGCCGTCGCCGGGACCACACCCATTACTTTTAGCACCGGAAACATCCAGTAGCTCCATTTGCGGTACCAGCCGATCAATACACCCAGCACAATGCCGATGAAGCTGCCGATCAAAAAGCCGATAACCAGCAGCCGCAGGGAATACGCCGTACTGAGCAGCAGGGTATTGGCATCCTCCACCATCACCTGAATAATCTGCGCCAGCCCCGGCACGAACGGCAGGGGGAGCAGATTAAGCTTCGTCGTCAGTATGTCCCAGACCGTCAGCGTCAGGCCAAGCACCGAATAAAAAGGGGCGCCATAGAGCACCTTCTGCCATCTTTTGCTGCTCAGTCTGCCAATGGAAATACGGATCGCGAAACAGCCGATGAAGGCCAGCAGAACGATCCGGTAAGGCGCAAGCTCTACCTCCTGGCGGGTTGGAAGCACCAGACTCGCGGCCAGGGCGGCACCGAAAGACAAGATGGGAAGTCCGGCCCGCAGCCAGGCAGAAAAGCTTGCATTATTGCGGGTACGGCTGCGGCTGCCCAGCGCCAGATTCCGGTCTACAATACTCATTGCTGCGCCCCAAACACATCATAATAAGCCGATTTCAGAAACGCTTCGGGATCGGTATCCTTTTTGAGAAAGCCCGTTTTGCTGAACTGCTGTACAAAATAGCGGATATCCTCCTGGGCAGCATCGGTTGTGTAATTAAAATGGTAGCTCTCGATAAGATCGGTCACGAGCTTCACATCATCGGTAGCCACATACTTTTTCTCAATTTCCAGCCGGGCTGTTTCTTCAGGATGCTCGGCAATCCAGGCTGTGGCTTTCTGGTAAGCGCGGGCGATCGCGGCGACACGCTCCGGATCTTCCTTAATCTGTTTGCCGGAGGCGTACAGGAAGCAGCAGCTTTTTCCGGCAAAGTTATGATCGGTTGAAATATCGCTCAGCACGGTGTAACCGTCGTTGACCTCTGCCAGCTTGCCGAACGGGTCCCAGGCCGCATATACGTCGATCTCGCCCTTCTTAACCCCTTCCTGCAGCTGATCCAGCGGATATGCGAGCCACTGCACATCCTTCTGCGGGTCCAGTCCGGCATTGGTCACCACAACGCTTGAGACCGCCATCGGCACACCGCCGATTTCATCGACGCCAATTCTTTTGCCCTTCAGATTGGCAGCCGTTTTAATACTCGAGCCGGGCGGAACCACCAGCTTGATGCAGCCGTGATGCAGCCCGCCGATTACCTTAAGGTCAAGTCCCTGCTGGATCGATGTAAACCACACAAAGTCACCGTTGGTCACCGTGAATTCGCCGGTGGTCAGCCCGGTTTTCATCGCATCCATCGAGCCGCTGACCAGTTCCACATCCAGACCTTCTTCGGCAAAAAAGCCCTTCTCATACGCCACATAGCTCGGCGCTCCGCAGACGGCTCCGCTCAGTGCCTGAATTTTGAGCTTGCCGTATTTATAGCCGGCCGGAGCGGCATGGCTGCCGTTCGAGTCCGGGGCATTCCCGGCCGGAGCATTCGCGGCAACAGCCGATTCATTCGCCATCTGATTATGGTTGTTAGATGCATCCGGTTTCTCGGCAGAATTATTGGCACAGGCTGTAACGACCACAAGCGCTGCGGTGACCAGCAGAACCGCCGGCAGTTTTTTCTTGTTCTTCATTCAAGTCTTCCTTTCTCAATTGGGAAATAATCTCATACCAGAGTTTCTACAAAGGCCTTGGCGAAGGCCTGCTCCAAATCCTGAATCAGGTCTTCCGCGTCCTCCAGACCAATGGAGAGCCGGATAGTTTCCGGCGTTATCCCCGCTGCCGCCTGTTCTTCGGGGTTCAGCTCCCCGTGCGTGGTTTTGGGGGAATTGATAATCAGCGATCTGGCATCCCCCACATTGGCGTGGTAGCTGAACAGCTCCACCGCATTCAGGAAGGTTCTGCTCTGTTCCTCGCTGCCCTTGAAGCCGAAGGTAAAGATCGAGCCGGCTCCCTTCGGGAAATATTTGTCCGCCAGCGCCTTGTAGGGGCTTCCCTCGGCAGCGGGATGGCTCACCCAGCTCACTCTGTCGTGCTGCTGCAGGTAGTCCACAATACGCAGGGCATTGGCCACCTGCTTGGAAATCCGCTCCGACAGCGTCTCCGTACCCTGAAGCAGCAGAAAGGCATCAAAGGGGCCGAGCGAAGCACCGAAATACGCCAGGTAGCTCAGACGGACTCTTGCTGTAAAAGGGGCCTCCGGGAATACCTCAAGAATGCTCCGCTCCCGGCCGTTCTCTGCTTCCCGCAGCAGATATTGCGGTTCCTCAAAATGCGGAAATTTGCCATTAGCCCAATCGAATTTCCCGTTCTCCAGAATTACTCCGCCGAGGGTAGTCCCATGGCCGCCAATCGCCTTGGTGGCCGAATAAATTACGATATCCGCACCATTGGCAAAGGAATCGAACAGATAGGGAGTTCCAAATGTATTGTCAATCACCAGCGGAATGCCGTTGTCATGCGCAGCCTCTGCAATCGCCTCAATGTCGAGCACCGTGGAATTGGGATTGCTGATGCTCTCGATCAGAATAGCTTTTGTGTCCGGGCCTATCGACCGCCGGAAAGCTTCCGGATCATCGGAATTTTCAACAAAGTCCACATGGACACCGAACTTCGGATACAGATGCTGCAGCGCATCAAACGTTCCGCCATAGAGACGCGGGGTGGTCAGAATCCGGCCGCCGCCTTCCGCCAGGTTCAGCAGCGCATAAGTTACTGCCGCCATGCCGGAAGCTACAGCTACCGCTCCCGTGCCCTTGTCCAGTGCGGCAAGACGCTGTTCCAGTACCGCCACCGTCGGATTGCCGATCCGGGTGTACAAATAACCGGCCTCTTCCATTCCGAACAGCTTCTCGCCCCGCTCCACACTTCCCAAATCATAGGAAGCTGTCTGATAGATTGGCACAGCCACCGCATAGTTATGCTCCCGGGAGTCGTAACCGGCCCGCACCTTCAGCGTATCGAAGCCCAGCTTTTTGTCAGTCATATCCATCCTACTTTCGCTTATTATTTTGGAACTGCCCCGGGTGAAAAATAGGACAGCAGACGTCCATATTTCACCAGCGAGGATTCGATTTCATCCTTCGTCACAACCGCCATAATATCCGCCTTGCGCAGCACCTCCTGAGGAACCGTACCAATGCCTGCACAGAGCAGGATCTGGCAATCTCTCAGCAGCTCTATGGTTTCCTTCAGAATGCCTGCCCCCTCATCCTCCCCGGCGCATGCGGCGGTACCATTGCAATATGCCTGAATCTTGCGGACCCCCAGCAGCCGTGCTGCTTCTCCCTCTACCTCATAGACCAGAAATTCTTCGGCATGGCCAAAATGCAGATTGACCCTGCCTCCGCCTCTTGTCGCAACGGCAATTCTTACTCCGCCGCTGCCGGGAGCAGCATATTGCCGCCGGTCTCTGCGAAGCTGCAGCTTATTATCCAGTCTCTGCAGCTCATTTTCCCGCTCTTCCAGGGTGTATACCGGCAGGCCCGACAGAACATCGCCTCCGCGGTCTTCACCCAGAAGCCCTACAGCATCGGCGCGGCATTGGCGGCAGTGCCGCATAACCGGCATCACCCGCGCAGATTCTTCTTGAACCCTCAGCGTCAGCTCAGGGTCCGGCGCCTGCCGGCCGTCCCGTTCGAAGCGGCTGCCCGGTGAAATAATGAGCGGCATAATATTATGCGAGGACCCTCCTGCTTCCTTCACCACCCGGCTTACCTCCGCCAGATGTTCGTCGTTAATGCCGGGAATCAGCACGGAATTAACTTTAACCTTAATACCGAGCGCCGCAACTGCGCGGATTCCCTCCAGCTGGCGGGAGATCAGAATTTCTGCCCCGGCCTCTCCGCGGTACGCCTTGCCCCGGTAATATATAGAATGATAGATTTGCCCTCCGACCGCCGGATCTACGGCATTCATCGTAACCGTTACATGCTGTATGCCGTATTCCACAATCTCTTCCACATAATCCGGAAGCTTCAGGCCGTTGGTGCTGAGGCACAGCTGTAAATCCGGCATTTCCCGGGACAGCAGCCGGAAGGTCTCAAACGTCTGCACCGGATTCGCCAGCGGATCGCCCGGTCCGGCAATGCCGACCACCGTCAATTGCGGCAGAACCCTAAGTGTATCCTGCACTTTGGCGTAGGCCTCTTCGGGAGACAGCACACGGCTGACCACACCCGGCCGGCTCTCGCTGACACAGTCGTATTTGATGTTGCAGTAATTGCAGTTAATATTGCATTTCGGTGCAACCGCTACGTGCATTCTGGCGAACACCTCGTGCGCCAGCTCGTCATAGCAGGGATGCCGCTCAGGGTTCTGCAGCTTGGCTACTCCTTCCAGTGCCTGCATGCTACACACTCCCGGCAGCAGTCGGAACGGCCAGGCCAGACTCCAGTGCAACCAGCTGCTTGCCCCAGTCCGCCGCCCACTGCCGCAGCTCCTGGGTATCCAGCGGAGCCGGCACCTTGGATACGGTATGATCGGCTATTTTTTGAGCCAATCTGCGGTACACCTTCGCCTGCTCTGAATCCGGCGCTGCTTCAATCGTTGTCTTCCCCTGCAGTTCGCTCTGCGTTACCGTCACGGAACGCGGCACATATTCCACCACCTGCGTATCTGTACGCTTCACAAAATCATCCACAATGTCCCTGGCATAAGGCGCATTGATCGAATTGGCAATTACGCCGCCAAGCAGCGCGCCGCCTTCCTGAGAATATTTCTGTATGCCTTTAAATAAATTGTTCGCCGCATAGATAGCCATGAAATCCGCCGAGGTTACCGTGTAGACATGCTCCGCAATGCCTTCCCGCACCGGAACCGCAAATCCGCCGCAGACCACGTCGCCGAGCACATCATAAATGACAAAATCCAAATCCAGCTCCTCGAATACCTTTTGCTGCTTCAGCAGGGAAACCGAGGTAATGATGCCCCGGCCTGCGCAGCCAACCCCGGGTGCCGGTCCCCCCGCTTCCACGCAGTAAATGCCGTTGAAGCCTTCAAAGATCACATCCTGCGCTCTTACGGTATGATTGTCCCGCAGTGTATCAAGCACCGTCGGTATGTATTCTCCGCCACGCAGCGTATTGGTGGAATCGCTTTTCGGATCGCAGCCAAACTGCATGACCTTGTAGCCGGCGACCGACAAGGCAGCGCTGATATTCGAGGTTGTGGTCGATTTGCCGATGCCCCCTTTGCCGTAAATTGCGATTTGCTTAATTTTTTTGGTCATGGATGACACTCCTTTGCTGATATGAGTCATTACTTCAGAATGGATTCCCGGCCCGAACGCAGAAAAGAGGTCAGGCGCTCCAGCGCCTGTTCTATCGGGGATTGTACAGCCATGGCCTGTATTCCCCTGTCGTGCAAAACCGCTCTCGCCCCCGGACCGATCTGGCTGACGAGCACGAAGGCGCAATCGGCCAGCACTTCTGCTGCTGTCTGCAACTGATTGGCGTCATGGCCTCCTTGCCCCGCACTTCTCCGTTCAGTGCTCCGGTTCTCAATCTGGCTGTACGTTCCGTCCGTCTCAATCTCATAGATTAAAAAGCGGCTGCATCTGCCAAAATGCTCATTGATCACATAACCATCGGAGCTGCCAACAGCTACCTTCCAGCTCACCTGCATTCCCTCCTATTCTTTCGAAAATACACAAAGAGGCCAAACCGCTCACCTCTTCTGGTGCTTGGCTTGGCCTCCGGATTGTGGTCCAGTCGGCCCAATCTCGCAGATGCTCTATTCTCTTGGTGTGCTCACTCTGGTTGAAGCATCGGCAATCATGTGATGTTATTCACATTTTTAGCGAAAAGAAAAGGCCGGCTCAGTCCCCTTCCAGCGGAAACTGATACCGGCCTGCGGTTAACCGCTCGGCTAAATTAACAAATACCAATAGATTTACTTTGTATTAATATACCTAAGGAATCCGCAAAGATCAATCCCTTAAATAGTGAAGGTTTTGTGAGCATTTGCCGCAGTTCCGGATCTGGGGCGGACAGCTTTACTCCTTAAGCGGGTCTGTGTGGATATCTATATCGGGCGCCGTGTGCACCCAGCGAGAGAACGTTACTGCCAGTCCGGCACGGGTAGGAGCGCAGACAAACGGACCTGCCTTTTTCCCCTTCTCATACGGAAACCTGGCCACCCGGATCGTGCGCCATGGATGGGTCTCTGTTCTGGCCCTGATCACTACTGCATCATTCAGCCGCGAGGCCCGGAGCGTGACCACCTCGCCGGCCCACTCCGGTACAGGGGACAACGACCAGTCCGAATATCCGTCCGTCACCACCGCACCGATATGCGGCACACCATCGTTCAGCTCAATCCCGGCTTTGATCCAGACCGTGCTGTTGTACCACAGCATAATTCCCGCCTGGTCATACAGCTCTGTAAACCCCTGCAGGGAAAAGCTTACTTCTACCGCTTCACGGTCCTCCCAAGGAGCCAGCAGCGCATGCCCATTGTCGTGCTGAAAGCCGTACATCGTTTTCTGCCAATAGTCACTGCCTTCCGCTGCTTCCACAACGAATAGCCCGTCTTGAACCTTAGCGGAAGCCGGCTCATTGCTCCAGATTCCGCTCTGCCAATCCACTGTTTGCATCACATGGACACCTCTTCCTTCCGCTTGTTCATCACTGCGTTAATCTTCTCCGAGCTTATCAGCATTACAGCAATATATCCCACAAGCATGAACGGAAGAATCACAAAGGAGCTGCGGGCGGCAATCCAGCCCAGCAATGGAGGCAGAAATGCGCCCCCGGTATACGCCATCGCCATCTGATAGCCCATAATTCTCTGGGAATGCTCCTTGCCGAAGCGCGCGGGTGTCTCATGCAGCATACAAGGAAAAATGGGTGCTGAGCCCAGCCCGACCAGAATAAAGCCAATCAGTGAATACACAGCCGGGAGCGGCAATACCAGCAGCAGCGCGCCAAGCAGCGAGACCAGAATGCCGGTACGGATCAGCTGGCGGTTATTGAAACGGAAGGTAACAAAACCCGTGACCAGCCTTCCTGCGGTAATCCCCCCGTAATAGAGAGACACCCAGCCCGCAGCGGTCGCCGCCGACAGCTCCTTAACATTAACGAGGAAGCTGCTGCCCCAGAGTCCAAGTGTGGCTTCAATCCCGCAGTAAAAGAGAAAAGTTATCATCGCCAGCTTCACGCCCTTGATCCGCAGCACTCCAGCTCCCGGAACCTGCGGCGATATAACTTCCTGCCGGACTTCTGTTGCTGCTGCCCTCCCGCCTGCTGCTTCCGCCCGCTTCCAGAGCGGCAGGGCAACGAACAGCAGCACAACCAAGGCAAACTGAATCAGGCTGACCGCCAAATATCCTTGACGCCAGGAATCGCCGGCGGCAATATAACGCGACATAATAATCGGTCCAAGCATCGCCCCAACACCCCAGAAGCAGTGCAGCCAGCTCATGTGATGGGCTTTGTAATGGGTGGCAACATAATTGTTCAGCCCGGTATCAATGGAGCCTGCACCTAGCCCGAGCGGCAGGCAAAGTACTGCCAGCCAAAAAATCGAAGGCGAATAAGCAAAGCCGAGCAATGCAAGTGCCGTCACAGCCACGCTGATAAAAGTAACCTTGCCCGTGCCCAGCTTGTGCAGCACCGCACCGCTTGCCAGGCTGGAGACGATGGTCCCTGCGACAACGATCATGGAGAGCAGTCCCGCCGCATCCACCGGAGCCCCATAATCCGGGCGCATCATCGGCCAGGCTGCTCCCAGCATCGAATCCGGCAAGCCGAGGCTGATAAAAGCCAAATAAATTATAATCAAAAAAATTGTAGCCATCGATGTCTGCCACCTATCCGTCAGATTTAGTCAATTGCAGTCCCGTCTCCAATGTTGCGAGCGTAGAAACGATCATGCCGTTCAAGTAATCTGCGGCAAAGCTCCTGCTAAGCAAGATGTCCGGAACCATATCCGGCAGCAGCAGCTCCGCACATTGTTCTGAAATGCCGCTCAGATATTCCTCCTGCAGAAAACTTCCGTACAGCACCACTGCATCGGGGTTCAGCACACTGCTGACCGCTGCCGTCAGCCTGGCAACAGCCTCAGTCAGCCTCGCCGGAGAAGACTGCCACTCACTGCTCCGCCAGGAGATGCCCAGCGGAATGTTGGCCACTTCACCGGCAAAGCCGCTTCTCCCTTTATGGAGCTTGCCGTTAATAATAATTCCCGCCCCGGGCGGAAAGCGGTCGGGAAAGTATAAATACACGGCTGAAGCCTCCCGTCCCGCCTCTGCTCTGCTGCAATGGCCGATTGCTGCAGCATTCACATCGTTTTCGATAATGATCCGCTTCATGTAGCGCTGCCTGAAATGCTCCGTCACAGCAACCCCGCGCAAGGCATCATAGTCTGATACCACCAGCCTGCCATCCGCTTCTGCACCGGGCAGTCCGAACCCGATAGCCTCTATAGCGGGAAACTGCTTCAGCGCTTCATCAATGATGTGTTCGAAGCAGGCCAAATCAACCTTCGGCACAGGCGTACTGGCTTCATGCAGACAGCGTCCGGAGAGTGTAACCACCGTATTGAGAATGCTGATTCCCCCCTGCTCTTCAAAAGGGAACATAATCAGCGCCAGCGCATGCTCATCATTGTATATATACTGCTGGGCCGGTCTCCCTCCGCTGGAGGCAATTTGCCCCGCCTCCAGCACCTCGTTCTGCCGGACAAGCATTTCAAGCACTGAACCGGCTGTAACGATGCTGAGTCCCGTATCCTCGGCAATTTGCCGTTTGGTGGCTTGTTTCCGCTCCCTCAGAACACGCCGCACCAGGTTGATATTTACCTCTTTAATGACCAGGGCATTGCCCACAATGTTATTCATTTCCGCTCACCCCACTTATTATAATACTTTATAAAAGTATTTTAATAAATATTTTTTTCTGCCCAAGTGGAAAAAGTGAACCACATTCTCCCCGCAACCCCTTTTCGCAAGCAAACTCTTCCGTCCATTTAAGTGGCCAAATTTCACTTCAATTACTCCACTTCCCTGCCCTCGTGATCTCGGTTAACCCCCCCTGCTTTCGCACTTCCTCCTGCAAAACATTTAACGTAACCCGGGGAGGTACTTCTACTCTTTTACACAAACTTCTTGACGCTGCCCATTTAACCCCGCAGGTGCAGCGAGACTACCACGCATTTTAACTTATCCCCCAATTTATACACACCTTATCCATAGCAAAAGAAATTCATAATTTCTTAAAATAACAATAAGTGCAAAGAGCTGCGCCGTCCTTGACCGGGCAGCGCAGCTCTTTGCAATTCAGGTGTAAGGCTGGCTGCTGAAGCCAGGCGGGAAGCCAAGTGGATAAGGTCACTTCATATTCCCCCAGCCGCTTTTTCGCAAGGGTTAGTGGGAAAAGAATCACTAATCGATCCGTTTCTCTCCCTTACAGAGGAATACGCCTGCATTAAAATGAACTTGAAACATTCATAAAAAGGGCAGCCATTTTAGTGGTAAAAAGGATAACTAAAGTAGCGCATTCGGATTCCGGATCATCCCTAGTGGGAAAAAGTACAACTAATCCGGCTGAAATCAGCCGTATGGGGGGAACGGGCCTCCTTGAAGTGTACAAAATCCCACTAAAGCCCGTTAGATCCAAAATTCCAGCCTATTAGTGTTACTTTTTACACTTCGCTTCAGTCCCCTATGAATCTCTTCCTTGCGTTCCATCAGCTTTTTATAAATTCTTATCTTTCAAAAAAGCCCGGCAGATAATCTGCCAGGCCCGTGTCTTATATAGGAATGAGTACAGATGCTATAGATCTTACAAATCCGGATGCTCGTGTTTGGCTTTGAGACGGTTCCAGCGGCGCTGCACTTCGTCCTCGAAGGCATGCAGGGCAGGCTCGTTCTCCGGCTTCAGCAGATGCTTGGTTTTGCCCATTGTCTTCAGCCATGCGGAGACCTCAACACGTTTGTCCTTGTCTTCCGGATTGTACGTAATTGTCGTCGTGCCCTGCTCTACTTCATAGAGCGGGAAGAAGCAGGATTCTACCGCCAGCGACACAATGTTCGTGCCTTCCTTGTCTTCTGTCATCCAGTTGAGCGGGCAGGCAATCAGAATCTTGCCGTAGACCAGGCCTTCGTTCTGTGCGTACCACTGGGCTTTGGCGGCCTTCTTGAGCATATCCTGCGGATAAGCCTCGCAGCCGGTAAATACGTAAGGAATATTGGTAGCCGCCATAATCTGCGCGGTATCCTTATGCTGGGTTACTTTACCCTGCTGTGTCTTGCCGATGCTGGAGGTTGAGGTACGGTGTCCCAGCGGCGTGGAATACGATTGCTGTGCGCCTGTATTCATGTACCCTTCGTTGTCGTACTCGACAATAATCATTTTGTGTCCGCGCAGGGCTGCTCCGATAGCCGGCCCCATACCGATGTCCATACCCCCGTCACCAGTAACCATAACAAAGGTAAAGTCTTCCTGCAGGCCAAGTCCATCCAGCTCTCCGCGGCGTTTGCGTTCCCAGAACATTTCCACGACACCGGACAGCGTAGCTGCACCGTTCTGGAACAGGTTGTGGATGAACGTCGATTTATGGGCGGAATAAGGATAGCCGGTAGTTGTAACCATCGCACAGCCTGTATGGTACAGCGCTACAATGTCCCCTTCAATTCCTTTGAAGAACAGCTCCAGTCCGGAGAAAATACCGCAGCCCGGACATGCGCCGTGTCCCGGAGACATGCGTCTTGGCTTCTTCATCAGGCTGCGGATCGGCGGAACCTTCACACTGAGCCTGCCGGTCTCTTCATCCTGCTTGACGGTAATGAGACCCGTCTTCAACGATTCGAAATTCATCGGCTTCAACAGGCGCTTAGGAGCTTTCTCCGGAGTGCCCGGATTGTGGCCGTAGTAATCAAACGGAATTTCCACACGGTCAGCAACAACAGCATCCATTGCCAGCTGGAAGAAATGATGTCCGTCTTCGGCATAGAAATCCTTGCCGCCCAGGCCATAGATGCGGCTGATGACCTTAGTGGTGGTGTTGCCGTAAGTGAACAATGCTGCTTTGATTTCGTTGACCATGTTGCCGCCGTGTCCGCCGACAGAATCCGCGCGGTCACCCACCGTAATAGCCTTCACATTCTTGAGCGCTTCAGCAATTTGCTTCTGCGGGAACGGACGGATCATGTTCGGGGAGATGGCTCCGGCTTTGATCCCTTGCAGACGAAGCTGGTCGACCACATCCTTGATGATTTCCGAAGCGGAATTCATCAGGAATACGGCAACATCGGCGTCATCCATCCGGTACTGCTCAATCATCGGATAGTGGCGTCCGGTCAGCTCGGAGAATTCCTGGGCGATTTCTTCAAATACTTCAGCGGCATTGTACATGGCCACAGACTGCTGGTAGCGGTTATTGATATAATCCGGTTCGTTCATGTACGGGCCTACGGTAACCGGGTTATTGCGGTCCAGCGTGTCTGTGAAGCCGACTGGCGGCTGCTCGCCTACGAACTTATGAACATCCTCGCGGTGGGCAAAAGCCTGCACACGGCGCTTCTGGTGGGACGTGAAATAACCGTCAGATGCCACCATAACCGGAAGGCGGACCTTGGCATGCTCAGCCAGCTTCAGGGCCATCAGGTTCATGTCATAGACGGACTGCGGATCACGGCACATCAGAATCGGCCAGCCTGTATTCAGGGCAAAATATAAGTCGGAATGGTCGCCATGGATATTCAGCGGACCGGAGATCGAACGGCAGATCAGATTCATAACCATGGGCATGCGCGTACCTGCTTGTACAGGCAATTGCTCCAGCATATACATATAGCCCTGGGCGCTGGTTGCGTTGAACACGCGGCCGCCCGCAGTGGATGCTCCGTAGCAGATCCCGGCGGAGCTGTGCTCGCCGTCGGAAGGAACAAGCATGATATCATGCTGTCCGCTGGCTTTCATGGTATCCAGAAACTGGGCAACCTCAGTGGAAGGCGAGATTGGGAAATAACCCATTACATGATAGTTGATCTGATGAGCGGCGTAAGCCGCCATTTCATTACCGGATTCATATAGAAACTTCTGCTCCACTTTGGCGGAGCCTATTTCTTTTTCATAATCGATTGCCATTATTCATTCCACCCTTCTTCCCGTATTAGGCCAGTGTAACCAGATCAAATTGGTGGTGCGCCGAATGGCTGTCTGCATAGCCTTCCTTCTCACGCTGGCTTGACAGTGCCGAAGTCGGGCACGCGCCTACACATTTCAGGCAGCCCTTGCAATATTGATAGTCGATGCCCTGCAGGAACATTTGCGAACGGCCCTTGCGGTCAATCCGCTCCTCCCATACAAAGCACTGATCCGGACAGACGGTATCGCACTGCGCGCAGTTGATGCATGACTCGTTCTCATAGACCGGGATCATCCCGGAACGCGAAATGCTCAGGTTCTTCAGGAAGGTGCCGCCGGGATCGATAATTGTGCCGCCGATCGGCTGTGTGTCGTAACCCAGCACACCCATATCGGAGCGGACATATTCAGGCATGCTGTCCCCTGGGGCCAGCTCAAACTGCATAAACTTCACTTCATTATAGCCGCGGTCAAATGTCGTAATGGCCGACTGTACTGCCTGCGGATATTTCTTGCCCAGGGATTTCTCAATAACACCCTTCATGGTTTCGGTATCAAGGAATGGACAGAGCCGGAACAGCGCGCCCAGCATCGCCATGTTTACACGGTTCTTCTCTTTCAGTGCAATGCTTGTAGCATCGATCACGGCAATGGTTCCGGCCTTCATCTTCAACAGCTCTTTCAGTTCCTCCGGCGTCTTGGCTGAATTCACCAGTACCGTACTGTGCTCAAGAATACCGCTGGTGACGTTGACCGTCTTGGCCAGCGCTTCATGGAACACACCCACTACATGCGGGCGTTCTACCGGCGACGTATCGCGGATATGAGTGTTCAGATCGCAGAAGCGGATATGCGCCTTAACGGCAGACCCCTTCTTCTCCGAGCCGTAAGACGAGAAACTTACACCGTTCAGACCCGCACCGACTACTCCCGCTTCCGCGAGCATCTTGCCTGCCAGGTTCGCGCCCAAGCCTCCAATGGACTCCAGACGAATCTCGAAAAATCCGAGATCGTTAACGATTGGTAATTGTACCACCGACATAACCCCTTTCTAAGTGTCAAGTAGAATAACATCCCATATGACTTTTTCAAAAATTGTAACTTGATTTTGCCTGTCGCGAAGTGACAAATCTTGCATTTTCCATCGTACTGGAATCACAATTCTTTATGGATTTCAATCGATTTCTTTATACACGACAGTGTGGCGTTACTTCAATAGAAGGTAATCTGCCATAAAAACATTACTTTGTGAATATTGTGTGAAGTCTGGCTGATCAAGACTGGAGCACTGATGCTTGTAGCCTTAATTTAGCAATTAATTAAAAATTAAGATGTTAAATTTGTCACAGAAATCATGATAAATATCACATTCCCTGGACGCAGTCTTTTTTTGCTGTAATTGAAATGCCGGATTCAAAAAATTCCCATGCAAAAGCCCATCCTCTGCGGATGGGCCTTTATCAATTATATTATGCAGCCAGTCCTATGAAATCGGCCGGTCGCCGGGCATTACAATCATGGAAAACAGCTTGACGCTGTCTTGACAGTCTTCCGCCGCTTGAGGGCCTTGGCTTGGAGTTCATTGTGAAAATCACTCAATCACTCAATCATTCAGATCGGGCAGCATATGCTCGGCAATCAGCTGCTGCTTGCGGTTCCATAGCCGCTCGCTGAGATTCACACGATACACTTCCGGGTTCAGCTTGCGAAGATATTCCGGCCAGAACAAGTCAAGCTGTGCCTGATGATAGCTGCGGATTTCATCCAAGCCCGGCAGCGTGTATACCTGAACCCCGTTCACGAAGACGGGCTCCAGCATGGGCATAGCCTCGTACTCCTCCACATATTTCTGCAGGTAAGGATGCAGCGGATTAAACAGCTTCAGGCGGGCACCGCTCCGGGGCGCATCCTCGTCCGGGAAGCTGATATAATCAGCCAGCGCCTTGCCCTTGGGTCCGATAATCCGGAAGACATCCTTCTTGCCCGGGGTGGATACCTTCTCGGGATTGGATGAAATCTTGATCGTCGGCACCATTTCACCGGTGGGCGATTCAATCTCGACTAGCTTGTATACACCGCCCAGGGAAGGCTGATCCGAGGCTGTAATGAGCTGTGTGCCCACTCCCCACGTATCGATTGCCGCCCCCTGGGATTTCAGGTTCATAATCGTGTTCTCGTCCAGATCATTGGAGGCTACAATCTTCACATATTGAAGTCCTGCGTCATCCAGCATTTTGCGCGCCTGAATGGACAAATAGGCCAGGTCGCCGCTGTCCAGCCGGATCGCATTCATCCGTTTGCCCGCCGCTTCCAGCTTCTTCGCGGTATTGATTGCATGAGGCACACCGCTGCGCAGCGTATCGAAGGTATCCACCAGCAGCGTAACGCCGTCAGGCATCACCTTGGCATAGGCATCGAAGGCCTCCTGCTCGCTGGCAAAGCTCTGCACCCAGGAATGGGCGTGTGTGCCCTTCGTGGGAATGCCGAATAATTTGCCGGCCAGCATATTCGAGGTCGCATGGAAGCCGCCGACATAAGCCGCGCGTGCGCCCCAAACGGCCGCATCCGCTTCCTGCGCACGCCGGGTGCCGAATTCCAGCAAGGTATCCTTCGGAGCCACCTGCTTGATCCGTGAAGCCTTGGTAGCAATTAGAGTCTGGTAGTTCATAAAGTTCAGGATGGCCGTCTCAACGAGCTGCGCCTCCATGATCGTGCCCTCGACACGGATCAGAGGTTCCTCCGGGAAGACCAGCGCACCTTCTTTCATGGAGTGCAAGCTGCCCTGAAAATGGAATTCCAGCAGCTCCGCCAGAAACGCAGGCGCATAATTCTCCTCCTGCTCCGACAGATAGCGGATGTCCTCCTCCGTAAAACGCAGCTCGGCGATATACTGGGTGATACGCTCCAGCCCGGCGAACACGGCAAAGCCGTTGCCGAACGGAAGCTGGCGGAAATAGGCTTCGAACACCGCCCGTCGTTTATGGCTTCCGTTCATCCAATGGGCGTACATCATATTGATTTGATATTTATCTGTATGTAGAGCAAGTTCGTCCCTCAAATCCTCATCTCCTAGCTTTTCGCTGGTTATTGGAGTGTAATAGCGGTTATTCTGCTGTAACTACGGCCGCTCCAAGGCTGCCGCGGAAATGTCCCAGCGCCCAGAGATGCCCGTCCGGATTGAAGCTGGCTACGGCATCCTCGTGAACGACAATGCTGAAGCCCATGTTATAGGCATCCACTGCCGTATGCAGGACACAAATATCCGTGCAGACTCCGATCAGGTGCACCTCGGTAATGCCGCGTTCGCGGAGCTTCAGCGCAAGATCCGTGCCGCTGAAGGCGCTGTAGCGGGTTTTGTCCATCCAGTAGATTGAAGCCTGATTCTGCTCGTATACGTCCTTAAGGCTACCATAAAGCCCGCGCCCTTCGGTACCCCGCAGATTATGCGGCGGGAACAGCTTGCTCTCCGGATGATAGGGATCATTGTCCTCGTGCAGATCCACCGCCATCACGACATAATCGCCATTGTCTGCAAATGCCTGGGTCAGTTCACTGATTCGGGGTGCGATATCAATGCCGGGCTGCCCCACAGGCAGACTGCCGTCCACAAAATCATTGGTAAAATCAATTACGATCAATGCTCTCATTTCCGTTTACCTCCTGAAAGTTTTGTAGCATAAGCTTCCCCGAATTCATTTGGTACAAAACTCGCTTCGTAAGCATGGACTGAGTTTTGTGAGCATAAGCTTGCCTGAATTCACTTCATACAAAACTTGCTTCGAACGGATAGGCTAAGTATAGATCGATAACAAAGGCTCATGGTCCGTGAACATATAGAGCTGCGCCGGACGCTGGGAGTACTGGTTGGAGCTGACCGGATTGCCGGCTTCATCCCTCACTTCTTTTAATATACCCTGGCGGCTGCGGGTTGAAGTGATTTTGCGGATAAAATTCGGCTCCTTGAATTCAGGAACGACCGTCTGGATCACCTGATACAGCTCGCTGAGCGTGAAATGGCGGGGCAGAAACTGCCGGGCAATCGTGGTCTGCAGCATCTGCTGCTGAATCCGCAAATAGGCGTCGGTAATGATGTCATGGTGGTCAAAAGCAAGCTCAAGCTCCTCAAGCGCCTCCTGAAGCGTGAACAGCCCTACTTCTCCCGCGTCATCGGAAGCCTGTCTCTGCTCCAGCATCCACTCCTCCACCAGCGCAAAGAATGCATGGCTGATAATCCAGCCCCGCGGATCGCGTCCGGGCTTGCTGTACACGCCCAGATATTCCAGGTGTCCGCCGTCCACACCGGTTTCTTCCTTCAGCTCACGGGTCGCGGCATCGTAGATCGATTCATCCTCCTGGCAAAAGCCGCCAGGCAGCGCCCACATCCCGGCATAAGGCCATTTTTTGCGTTTGACCAGCATCACCTTAAGCTCGCGCAGCGGAAGCGTCTTGGTGACGGTCTTGCGCTCGCGTTTGGTCAGCGTAAACATGACGATGTCAGCCGGAACCCCGTCCGGCGTGCGGTATTTTTTGACATTATAGGTTTGTTCCCCGTTCTCGCTCACAATGAATCATCCTTTGCCGCAGCTTATTTAAATGTGGTTCGTCCTTGACTTAATCACCGCAGGTTGAAGGAGGAGCTTCGGTACCCGCTTCAACATTTATTTTCTCCGAAACGGTATCCCGGATCACAGAGATCACAAGCTGCAGCAGATAGTTGATGTCGCTCTGGCTCTGCTGGAACTCATTCACTACCGGAATCCCGTCGATCTCATCCTGCAAAGCTTCAATTTCACGTTCGATTTTGGCAACCATCTCCTGATTCTTGAAGCTTTCGAACGCCACGATCTCCTTCTGCTTCTTCTTAATCGTCGCAATGAGGCCCTGCACCCGTTCATGATTCAGAATTTTCTGCTCGGCCTGCTGGAAATGCCTTACCTCTTCGCTGGTGGAGATAAGCGAGGCAAGCTCTTTGGCTTTGCCCATAATATCCTCCCGAACGATAAGGTCGCGGGTATTGTAGCTCTGCATGCCGTATTCGTTCAAACGCGCTTCTTCCTGGCTCACTGGCATCGCCCCATTCCTGTATGATTATAGAATTGCCGCAGCTTCCGCCACACAATCCCCTTTAATGTACCAAGTTTTCGTATCGGTGATTCTGACCTGCACCATGGTGCCGATCAGCTCCTTCGGCCCTTCGAAATGCACCAGCTTGTTAGCGCGGCTGCGGCCGGACAGGACATTCGAATTATTTTTGCTCTCGCCTTCGACCAGCACCTCGACAATCTCGCCAAGCATCCGGTCATTGCTGACCCGGCTCTGCTCCTTGATCAGATCATTCAGACGCTGCAGGCGCTGACTCTTGACCTCCGGCGGCACATTGTCCTCCATCGAGGCTGCGGGCGTCCCTTCGCGCGGAGAATAAATGAAGGTATATGCCATATCATAGCCCACTTCGCGCACCAGCGACAACGTATCCTCGAACTGCTCCTCGGTTTCGCCGGGGAAGCCGACAATAATGTCGGTAGTCAGCACGGCGTTCGGCACGCTGGCCTTGATTTTGCTTACAAGCTCCAGATAGGCTTCGCGGCTGTATTTGCGGCTCATTTTCTTAAGTACGGCTGTGCTTCCCGACTGCACCGGCAGATGGATATGCTCCGTCAGATTGCCGCCTTTGCCGAGCACTTCAATCAATCTATCGTCAAAATCGCGGGGATGCGATGTCATGAAGCGGATGCGCGGAATATCAATCTTGCGCATGTCGTCCATCAGGTCCCCGAATGTATAGTCCAGATCGGTAAAATCCTTGCCGTAGGCATTTACATTCTGCCCCAGCAGAGTTACTTCCTTGAAGCCCTGGCGGGCCAAATCCCGCATCTCGGCGATCACATCTTCCGGACGGCGGCTGCGCTCCTTGCCCCGTGTGAACGGAACAATGCAATAGGTGCAGAATTTATCGCAGCCGTACATGATGTTGACCCAGGCGCGCAAGCCCTCCCGCTTTTTGGGCAGGTTCTCGATAATGTCCCCTTCCTTGGACCACACTTCCACAACCAGCTCCTTGCTGAACAAGGCTTCCTTGACCAGCTGCGGCAGGCGGTGAATGTTGTGGGTGCCGAAGATCATATCCACGAACCCATGCTTGGACATAATCCGGTTGACAACGCCTTCCTCCTGGGACATGCAGCCGCAAACCCCGAGCAGCAGACCCGGCTTCTCCAGCTTCAGGTTCTTGAGGTGGCCGAGCTCGCCGAACACCTTATCTTCAGCATTCTCACGGATGGCACAGGTATTCAGCAGAATAATATCCGCTGCATTCCGGTCCTCGGTGCCCTGGTAGCCCATTTGCTCCAGAAGCCCCTTCATCGTTTCGGTGTCATGCTCGTTCATCTGGCAGCCGTAGGTGGCAATCGAGTAATAATGCTGCTTGTTGCGGTTAATCTCTCTGAACTCTTCCATGATCTGCTTCGTTTCCGCATTCCCGAAATCAATAACCTCGATGTCCTGCTTGCCCCGGCGCTTGCCTTCCTTGTAATCCGGGTTGGAGTTGATTTGAACGGTGCGGCCCTTGATCCGGTAGGTTGTTTTGCCTTCTTCTTCACTGATGACTTTGGCATCAGAAAAATCAAAATACTTCGAGTAATCCTTCGAACCACCCTTGCCGGATTTTAAGTCCGGTGAGTTATTCCCCATTGTCATTGTTTCACGTCCTTTATGAATGAAGCTCTGCAGCTTGTGCAGGGCTGGAATTGTAATGCTCAAGTAAAAATTATAGCATAAATCATCCATTCCGGTAACTTGAAGCAGAGACGGTGTTGCCGCTGCGCGTTCTACCCGAACAAAACGGCTATGCCGTCCTTGACCGGGCAGCGCAGATGTTTGCATTTCAGGTGTAAGGCTGGCTGCGGAAGCCAGGCGGGAAGCCATGTGGAAAAGGTCACTTCATATTCCCCCAGCCGCTTTTTCTCAAGGTGCTAGTGGGAAAAAGGATACCTAATCGATCCGTTTCTCCCCCCTTCAGGGAAATGCACCTAAATAAGATGAACTGAAACATTAACAAGCAGAAACGGCTACGCCGTATAAGGGACGGGGCGTTTCAGCGAGAAATAGAAGGATAATTGAGTGTGCCGAGCATATAAATTCTATATATTTTTAAAAAAAAGCCTGCCTTAATGGTAAAAAGGAACACTAAGGTAGCGCATTCGGATTCCGGATCATCCCTAGTGGGAAAAAGTACAACTAATTCGGCTGAATTCAGCCATATGAAGGGAGTGGGCCTCCATGAAGTGTACAAAATCCCACTAAAGCCCGTTCAAGCCAAAATTCCAGCCCATTAGTGTTACTTTTTACACTTCGCTTTCGTTCCCTATGAACTCCTTGCGTTCCATCACGTCCCTGCCCCAGTAGCGGCCTCGGTTGGAACCGCTCTATTCCGCGCTTCCTCCTGCAAAACATAGAACCCGCAGACTCAGCACCATTCAGCACGATTAAGACGCATTATAATTTCCCCCTAACTTCATACCTGCCTTATCCACAATTGACGAGAAGCATAATTTCCTTAACTAAAATAAAGCAGCCCCAAAAGGGACTGCTTCGGTATAGAATGCTATCCGGGTATCAGCTTCAGCTCAAAGGCTTCATCCCTCCGGCAGATCAGCCTGCCGTCCGCAACATCCAGCCGGGCCGCCTGAATAGAGGAGCGGCGCGATCCCGCCGAGGCTTCCTGCTCCCGACTGCCGGTGCGTTCCGGGTGCGTAAAGTAAAAGATATATGCCTTATCCTCCTGTACAACCACATCGGCGTGCAGGCCAATCGTTCCATCCTCCGCCCGGCTGCCCGGTGCATCCAGAATCCTTCCGTTTCGTTCCCATGATTCCAGATCGGCCGAGCGGTATACGCCCTGCCCCTGCCATTCATCAATAACCATCCAGTAGTACCCTTTGAATTCGAATACATTCGGCCCTTCATGAGGCTGATGCGTCAGGACAGGACCAACAACCTCCCAGCTGTACAGGTTGGGACTGTCGGCAGCATAGGTCAGAGAACCCGCGGCTTCATCCTTGTACCACATCCGGAAGCTGCCCGACGGAAGCCGGTAGACACAGGCGTCGATCACGCGGTTCGAGCTGAGGGCAAGCTTCGACTGATAAGCCCAGGCCAGCAGATCAGGGCTTGTGTAGTGCAGGATGCGCCGGTCATTGCCTTCCCAGCGGTCAGGCACCCCCTGGATATAAGTTACATACATATGATACAAGCCATCATGCCAGATAATCTCCGGGGCCCAGAAGGTATTGCACCCCCATTCGAAATCAAGGCCTGGAAGCTGACCGCGGTAGACCCAGGTTGCCCCGCCGTCGCGGGAAGCGGCAACGCCCAGGCCGCTTCCATGAACCCAGGCCACACCAGGCCCTTCAGCTGCTGCCCGGCGGCTGGTATAGACCATCCACCATTCCCCTGCGGACCGGTTCCAGATCAAGGTCGGATCGGCCGCTCCATCATAAATCGGATCACGGTATAAAGGTGCATTCACCGGAATTCTCCTTACACTTTGATTTGTCTGCCTTTAGCCATTGCTGCTTGTGCGGCTCATTCTTAATACCGTCACCGAATGCGGCGGAAACTCATAACTCAGGCTGTTACCTTCCACAGCAAGCGGACGTTCTGCAGGCGCAACACGCGCCGGGAATTCGAAGCTGTTCTCCGCATCCAGACTGTGCCCGGACAGCTCATATACCCGGACCGCCATCCCGGAGCTGGGCCAATCAGCAAGCACAAGCTTGGCAGTGATAACTGATTCCTGTACATTTACAGCCTTCAGAATAATATCACCGCTCGCCTCTTCAACACTTGCCGAATAATAGAGCGGCTCGATGGCAGCCAGCGGATCTTCAGCTTCATTGACCAGGATGCCATTAATGGAAGCGCGGATGTTCCGCCCCGACACTTCAAGCTCCAGACTGTATTCCTCATCCGTCTCTACGGTGAACATGCTCTGCGTGAGAACAGCGGCACTGCCATCCACCATGGAACAGATCATCGTATCCTGATTCTGCCAGCCGCCAACCTCCCACCAGAGTTGATTCCGCTCATCCTGCCGGCCGAAATACAGCTTGAACCCTTTGCTTCCGGCAATTCTCAGCACTTTCAATCTTATAATATAATGATCTCCGGCCCCTTCCCCCAGCTCCAGGGTGTGTTTGACACCGCTCGCTTCGGCATCCGGCAGCGCAGAGATTATCGCGTCCAGCTCCGGATACCCCTGCTTCCCACCCGTGGCTGAATTCTCCAGCTCAATATCGTAAACCCTGAAGGACGACGCATCTGCGGCAATAGCAATTTTCCCGGTAATCGGAGTGTCCGCAGGAGCCACAGGGGCAGCAAATCCGCTGGCCTCGGCCTTCAGCAGCTGATCTCCATGATGATTCATGAACAGCTTCTGCACATAATAGTTCGGTGTAGGATACACCTCATGATTATTGAACCAGATCATGTCCGGCTTCCAGTTGGCGTAATCGGCATTGCACAGCAGAGGGGCATAGCAGGCCAGTCCGACCGCATGCGCATTGTTCTCAAGTCCGGTCATGAAGGCCGCTTCAATTAAGGCGTTGTAATATTTGTTGCCCCAAGATGCGTATTCACCCAGAAAAACCTTGGGTTCGTCTGCCTTGAAGTTTTTATAGCGGTGAATATTGGCCAAAAACCATGCCGGCGACTGATAATAATGCTCGTCCACCAGATCTGAACCCTGCTCCCTGGCTGACCTCCAGCCCCGTTCGTACTCACCGCCGGCAGCAAACGGACCGCTGGAATTGATCACCTTCATATGCGGATACTTTTCCTTGATCGCCTTGTGGAAATAAGCGTACCGTTCAAAAAACGGCTCACCTACCTCCTCATTGCCGATGCCGATATACTCCAGGCCGAACGGCTCCGGATGTCCGAGTCCGGCCCGAATGCCGCCCCATTCCGTTCCGGCGTCACCTGCGGCAAATTCAATCAGGTCGAGCGCATCTGCAATCCACGGTCCAAGTTCATCCAGCGGAACCATCCGCTTATGATGCGGGTCATATCCGCCGGGCAGCACCGGAATCGGCTTGGCCCCAATATCCTCGCAGAATTGAAAATACTCGTAGTATCCCAGGCCCAGCGTCTGATTGTATGACCAATTGTTCCGTCTTGCCGGTCTTGCGGACACATCACCCAGCGTGTTCTTCCAGCGGTACATGGAATCCCTGTCTTCGGCGTTCAAGGACCCGTCATGAACAAGACATCCCCCTGGAAAACGCATGAACTTCGGCTTCAGCCCGGCCAGCAGAAGGGCGATATCTTCGCGGAGGCCGCCCGGCCGCCCCAGAAAGGTTTGGGCCGGAAACAGCGATACCATATCCAGACAGACCTTCCCGCTCCAGTTGCCGCTGATTACCAGACGGCTGCTGTAATCCGTGCGCTCAGCCGTAAGACTTGCTTCATACCGGGTCCATTCGGAGCCCTTTGCCACGATGCTGCTCTGTGCATGAATGCTGCCCTCCACACCTTCAAGCGTGATTGACAAAGGTTTCTCCGAACCATCTAAGCAGCGGACATATACCGAGAACAAATAGCTCTCACCTGCTCTGACCGGAATGCCGCTGTTGAAGCCCAGATTCATAATCCCGGCACTTCCCCCGCTACTGTGCAGGTCAAGCACCGCATAATGCGGATTGCGCGGGTGAAGCGGATCATGATCCCCGATTGTAATCTCTGCCCTGGCGTCTCCGCGTTCAATCTTCTCCCATGCCGTCAGCGCATGATAGCTCTTATGGTCGACCGGATCAAATTCAAAGGAACGGTTCTGCACCAGCTCCGCATAAAGTCCTCCATCCGCCGCATGATTAAGATCCTCGAAGAAAATGCCGAATAAATCACCAAGTGCTGCTCCGCGCTGCTGCGTATGTATTTTCAGCACCTGCTCCTTTTCAGTCATTGCCTCATCTCCTGTAATAAATATATATATTAATTAAATCATACTTATATAAATCATTATAAGCCTGGCGTTTTGCATCCGTCAATTTGCAAATCGGCAGCATAAATTCCGGAGGGATTCCATAAAAAAACATCCCCCGGAAGGCCCGCAGGCCTAGTGCAGAGGATGTTGTAAAGCTGGCTGTATCGGATTCATGCGGCAACAAATTAACTATGCCTGAACCGGCTGAAAATAAAGCTTTCAACTGTCAATTTAATAGAATGTCTTCGTTGATTCGGAAGTAAAGGCGATAATCTCGTCGATTTTGCCGCTCTGCAGCTTGACGGGCCAGGCCGGATCGCTAATGAGTGCCCTGCCTACGGCAACAAGATCAAATTCCGCTTTTTCCAGCTTCTCCAGCAGCCTTTCGAGATTGTCTTCTTCATTTTTCTCAGTGACTGCGGTTACGAACTCGCTGTTCAGACCTACGGAACCCACGGTGATCGTTGGCTTGCCGGTGATTTTCTTCGTCCAGCCGGCCAGGTTCAGCTCGGAGCCTTCGAATTCCGGCAGCCAGAAGCGGCGTGTTGAGCAATGGAAGATATCTACACCCGCATTGCTGAGCGGAGTGAGGAACCGTGCCAGTTCGTCCGGTGTCTGCGCCAGCCTGGCGGAATAGTCCCCGCTCTTCCACTGCGAGAAGCGGAGGATGACCGGAAAATCCGGTCCAACTGCGCGGCGGCAGGCGTCGATGATTTGGACGGCAAACGTTGTCCGCGCTTCCAGATCGCCGCCGTACTCATCGGTGCGCTTGTTGGTTTTGTCCCAGAAAAATTGGTCAATCAAATAGCCATGCGCCCCGTGCAGCTCAATCCCGTCAAAGCCGGCAGTCTGGGCATCGGCGGCTGCCTGCGCGAATGCGGCAACAATCCCGTCAATCTCCTGCCGGGTCATAGGCTCCGTAACCTGCTCACCGGCCAGATTCAGTCCGCTCGGCCCGACCGGCAGCGCATCTGCATTCGGCAGCTGGCCAATTGTCCGGGCCATGCCGACATGCCAGAGCTGAGGAACGATTGTGCCTCCGGCTGCATGTACTTCTTCAACAACCTGCGCCCACCCCTTCAGCGAGGCTTCGCCATGGATATTCGGGATATTCTGGTGGCTGACCGCCGCAGGATGGTTAATCGCTGTTCCCTCTGTAATGATCAGCCCGACCCCACCTTCAGCACGGCGGCGGTAGTACGCGGCGACATCATTTCCGGGAACGCCATCCGGCGAATTCACCCGGGTCATAGGTGCCATCACGATACGGTTCTTAAGAGACAGGCTTCCAGCCTGAAAAGGGGTAAACAATCGATCGGTATTCATATCCAGCCTCCATTTTATAATATAATTACTTTAATTGACATTCCACAGGGCTAAAGCCGAGGGATTCTTAGCTAGTTGGTGCGTCCGCAGTCCATTTCTGGTTTGGACAACTGCTAAGTTCAGGGCTGTGCCGTCAGCCCATCCTAAGATAGTGCATATATTTAGTTGTGGTTTTGGTCTTTCATATAGTGATGTTCTTTGTTTTCCTGTTTACGGATAGCCGATAGCTTTTTGAGCTTCCCCATCTTTCTTCTAGGCTCTTTATATTTGCGGCGAATGTACTTATTTTGTCTGCCGTTGCCGACAAACCTGGTTTTTCCTGTTGATGTGGCAACGACAGCGGGAACCTTCAAGCCTAAGTCAAGACCCTGAGCCGCTGTACTTTTCCGTCCGCCATGACAGGAAACGAGACGGTATTGCCGTGAATGGAGATGCACATGATCGGGCATGACTTCCATTGCAACAATGAGCCAATGGTTATCTATGCAGAGTTGCAACACAAGCTCATTAAATCGGGCTTCTACTTGTTTGACTAATACCTTTCTTCGGTATCGTGGACAAAATACAAAATGGTAGTTGATTAACGATACAGCTGCTGCCGTTCTTCTATACTCTTGTCCCATATGATCATGGTATCAGTTAGACTATTTAACTGCAACAAAAGCATGCGGAGATGCAGGACAATTAAGCTGTCCGGTGGACAGCCCTTGTCCTACGCCGATTCATCCCATGCCTGAAGGCGAGGGCTTTCTCGGTTAGATTCTGTAATCATACTATCGCTCTTGCAGTAAGCAAAAGCACATAGAGCTATCCAAATCTGCAAGCAAAAGCCGGACACAGCAGTTCCCCGCCATGCCCGGCTTTCGATTCAAAAGAAGCTTAACCCATCCGGATTCCAATACAAATTATAATTCCAATATCCCCGCTTTTGGCGTTACATGGAATGCCGCGGCCAGATCGGCCAGCTGCCGGTCTGTGATCTTCTGCTTGATTTCTCTGCCGCCGATCAGATTGTAGACAATCGCGGCTTTTTCAATCGTTTCCACCAGTCCGAACGTAGCATCCATGGTTGCTCCGGTGACAAAAATCCCATGCTGCGGCCAGACGACCACGCGGTAGTCTTTCATTTTGTCGGCGGTCGCCCGGCCAATTTCACTGCTGCCCGGAACGATCCAAGGAATAACGCCGACGCCGTCAGGAAAGACCACCAGGCATTCGGTGCACATTTCCCACAGGGTTTTGGTGAATTTCAGCTCATCCAGATCATGGGTAAAGGTCATGGCGATGACATTCGTGGCATGGGTATGCAGCACAATACGGTGCGACGGGTCGACCTTCAGGCGTTCAATATGGCTCATAAAATGCGAAGCCAGCTCACTGGTCGGCACTGCGCCGTTCCGCAGACCCCACAGCACTTCTACACTTTCACCGCTGTGACTGACACGCAGCACACCGAGATTCGCTTCCGGATCTTTGATCACATTGCGGAAATATTTACCCGATCCAGTGACGATGAAATATTTACCTGCAAGCTCTTGAACAGGAAAGGTCAGGTTAATCGTCCGCAAAGGCTGCCGGATGTTAATATATTTCGCTACTTCTTCCTCATCCAGCAGATAGCTCACGTTGCCGCCATTCAGCTCATCCCAGCCCAGCGACCACATATGATGGGTGATTTCGGACATTTCCTGGATAAACGGCGCTTCAACACCGGCGATATAGCCTTGGGATTCAATTAAGGATGTGCTCATATGTTTTCTCTCCTTTATATGCATTGCTCTACAAGCTCAACTTTGAGATTTTCCTATTGGGTCTGGCCTTAACAGCCCAGCCCCTTATCTTGCAGACAGCACTTCCTGCTCGTAGGTTTTCACTTCAGCCAGCCACTGCTCCCGTACCGGCGTATTCTGCGAAGCACAGTAGTAATCCCAGACCGCACCGAACGGATAGGACTTGAATTCCTCCACCAGAGCCAGACGGGAGGTATAATCCCCGGCCAGTTCAATCGCTCGCAGCTCAGCCACAGGCTCCAGCATGGCGCGCAGCAGCGCTTTGATGGTATTGCGTGTGCCGATGACCCATGCGGCGATGTGATTGATGCTGCCGTCAAAAAAGTCCAGGCCGATATTCGTGCGGTCCAGCAGATCTCCGCGGACGAGCTCGCGGGCGATTTCGAGCAGTTCGTCATCCATCGTCACCACATGATCGCTGTCCCAGCGCACCGGTCTGCTGACATGCAGCAGCAGCTGCTCACTGAACATCAGAATCGAGGACAGCTTATTGGAAATGACTTCCGTCGGATGGAAATGACCGGCATCCAGGCAAATTGTCTTGCCCCGGGTCAGACCATAGCCCATATAGAACTCATGGGACCCGACCACATAGCTCTCCGAGCCAATTCCGAACAGCTTGCTCTCCACCGCATCTATGTTGTACTGCGGATCAATTTCTTCACTGAACACTTCATCCAGGGATTCCTTCAGCCGCATGCGCGGCGCCAGACGGTCCACCGGAGTATCCTTGTACCCGTCCGGTACCCAGAAATTCGTCACACAGGGCTGTCCCAGCTCGCGGCCAAAATACTCGGCAATCCGGCGCGAAGCCTTGCAGTGCTTGATCCAAAAGCTGCGGATCTTCTCGTCGGCATGGCTCAGGGTGAAGCCGTCTGCTGCATTCGGATGGGAGAAGCAGGTCGGATTGAAATCGAGGCCCAGCCCTTGTGCATTGGCCCAATCGACCCAAGCTGCAAAATGGCGCGGAGCAAGCTCATCCAGATCCACCTGCTCGTCCGTGTCGGCATAGATGGCATGCAGATTTACTTTGTGCTTGCCCGGAATCAGCGACAGCGCCTTCTCCAGATCCCGGCGCAGCTCATCCGGCGTTCCGGCCCGGCCCGGATAGCTGCCGGTAACAGCAATGCCCCCGCTGAGCTCCTTATCTTTGAACAGGAATCCCTGCACATCATCACCTTGCCAGCAGTGCAGAGAAACTTTGATCTGTGCCAGCCTCGTAAGCACTTCATCCACGTTGATTCCATGGGCGGCGTATAATTTTTTGGCTTCGTTATAGCTGTTGATGATACTCTGATCCATGCTGTGACCTCCTAAAAGTTTTGTGAGCATCCTCCCTGAATTCACTTCGTGCAAAACTCACTTCGTGAAAACTCTAGCACTTCTCAAGTTCAACTAGACGGAAGTGGAAAAAGTAGACGTAATATTGTTTTTCGCCCACCTAAAACGTCTTAAGTGGTAAAAAGTAGAACTAATCGGCCGGGATTGGTCTTTCTGGCGGGATTTGGCTAAATTTAAGTGTAGAAAATCCCACTAAACCCCGCAGCAGCGCGGATTGTAACGAATTAGTTGTAGAAAATCCACTTAGCCTCCCACAGCCTATCAATCTGCCGCAAGGTTATATACTGTCACCAGCGGCAACCGGCGCATGAAGCGCCTCCCAGCGGGCCAGCACTTCTTGCAGCCCCGGAACCGCGCAGGGGCTATAGGCTGCAATGGGAAAAGAGTTGCCGATAATCTCCCTGGCTTCGGCGATATTGCCTACGCTGCCCTCATGAATCAGCTGAACCGCCAGATTTCCCAGCGCCGTTGCTTCCGTAGGCCCGGCCAGCACCTCCCTGCCGATCACATCGGCCGTCAGCTGGCACAGCAGCCCGTTATTCGCTCCGCCGCCGACGATTTGCAGCACCTCCACCGCCGTTCCCGTAAGCTCTTCCAGCTCCTGCAGATAACTCCTGTAGGACAAGGCCAGGCTGTCGAAAATACAGCGGGCAAGCTGTCCCGGCGTTTGCGGAACCGGCTGGCTGCTCTCCGCACAGGCCGAGCGGATTTCTTCAATCATGTTATCCGGATTAAGGAAGCGGTCGCCATTGCAAGGAATCAGGCTGCGGAAGCCTTCGGCTTCCCCGGCCAGCCGGGCCAGCTCGGCAAAGCTGAAGCGGCCGCCGTCCAATCTGCGGACCTCCTGAATGAGCCACAGCCCCATAATGTTTTTGAGGAAGCGGTAGGTGCCGAAGGCTCCCCATTCGTTCGTATAATTGGCTGCCATTGCCTGCGGGTTGTTGATTGGCCGGCTAAGCTCCACGCCCAGCAGCGACCACGTGCCGCTGCTGATGTACGCCGAAGTACGGCCGCTCTGCACAGGAACACCAAGCACGGCAGAGGCTGTATCATGTGTGGCGGCGCAGATCAGCCGGCACTGAGGCAGATCATACCTGGCCACAAGTGACTCCTTAATGAATCCAAGGCTCTCTCCCGGTACTGTCAGCGGGGCAAACTGCTCTCTGCGCAAGTGGAGAAGTGCCAGCAGCTCAGAGTCAAAATCGCCGGTCTCCAAATTCAGCAATTGGGTGGTCGAAGCATTGGTAGCCTCGTTGATCTTCCGGCCGCCCAATTTATAGTAGAGATAATCCGGCACCAGCAGAATTTGATCGGCTTCAGCCAGCTCTTGCCGGTCATGGGCGTATAGCTGATATAAGGTATTAAAGGTTAATTGCTGAATCCCTGTTTTGGCATAGACGGTCTCCGGCGGAATTAGACTAGCCACTTCCTCCATAACCCCGTCCGTACGGCGGTCACGGTAGGCATACACCTCCTGTATACGGTTCCCCTCCGCATCCAGGAGCACATAATCGACTGCCCAGGTGTCGATGCCAAGGGTACACTCGGTGATGCCTTGGGCTTTGGCCTTGCCCAGCCCGCTGATGATCTGGTCGAACAAATAATCAATATCCCAGAAGCAGGAGCCGTCACGCTCCGTGAAGCCATTGCTGAAACGGTGTATTTCCTCAAGGGCAAGCTTCCCGTCCCTGAGCGTCCCGAGCACGAGCCGGCCGCTGGAAGCGCCGATATCGACAGCGATATGTCTGTTCATAGAAGCTCTCCTTACTTTGAAAGGTTGTAACTAGAGAATTTTGCGGAACAGGGCAATGACCTCTTCCTTCGTTGGAATGAACGGATTGCCGGGTGCGCAAGCGTCCTTCATCGAGTTCTCCGCAAGCAGGTCAAGATCAACCTCGTCTACGCCAAGCTCGGATAATCTGGACGGGATGCCCACTTCCTTGGATAGTGCCTTGATTGATTCGATGACGAATCCGGCACATTCCTGATCGCTTTTGCCTTCGGTCTGCAGGCCGATGGCCTTGGCAATGCTTCTGAATTTCTCCGGAACATGCTTCGCGTTCTCTTCTTCCACAAAGGGCAGGAGCATCGCATTGCAGACGCCGTGCGGAAGATCGTACACGCCGCCAAGCTGATGGGCCATTGCGTGCACATAGCCAAGCCCGGCATTGTTGAACGCCAGACCGCCAAGGAAGATGGCATAGACCATTTGCTCGCGGGCTTCAATATCATGGCCGTTCTTCACAGTACGGGCCAGATTTGCGAAGATCAGCTCCACCGCAGCAAGGGCGGTAGCGTCCGTTACCGGATAAGCACCCGGTGTAACCAGGGCTTCGATGGCATGGGTCAGCGCATCCATTCCGGTTGCCGCCGTAAGCGCGGCCGGTTTGTCAATCATCAGCTCGGGATCATTCACCGAAATGGTGGCGATGCTGTTTTTATCGACCATAACCATCTTCACTTTGCGTTCTTCATCTGTAATGACATAGTTGATGGTGACTTCGGCAGAGGTGCCGGCGGTAGTATTGACCGCTATAATTGGAAGAGATTTATTTCGGGATTTGTGCACGCCTTCATATTCCTTGATATGCCCGCCGTTAGTAGCGATAATTCCGATCGCCTTGGCCGTATCCTGCGGCGAGCCTCCGCCTATGGAGATCAGATAGTCGCATTCGTGCAAGTTCAGGAACTCCACGCCGTCATGGACATTTTTACATGTGGGGTTCGGCTTGACTTCATCATATACCGCATATTTAAGGCCCGCCTCATCCAATACAGCCAGCAGCTTGCCGGCGATGCCGCTCTTGACCAGAAACTTGTCGGTGACCACAAGCGCCTTCTTCAATTTCAATTCCTGAATATAAGGACCAATATCCTTCAGACAGCCTTTTCCCATAATGTTGGTGGACGGAACATAATAGACATGAGTGCTCATTGATTGACCAGCCTCCCAGGCAATTTGTTATTGCGGCTACATACATTAATGTTCCTCTTCGCAAGCCTCAAGCTCTATGCCGGCTGCGGCACCTCAGGCTGGTCTCTGAGCAGAAAAAAACAGCCGACCGGCATTGGCGCCTCTCTAAAAAGGTATCGCTTACAATCAGAGCATTAACACTCTCATCGTAGCCGCATAAATCTTTGTTGTCAACAAATAAAATATTAATTGTGTTGTTTTTATTTGTTTAATGTCTGTTTTACAAAGAAAAATATTAAAAACGATGTGGTTTTCGTTTATTTTCTTGCAAAACACAGATATCCAGGTCTATAGTTAAGCCATATTGCTCCGGAAAGGTGATTATATGCTGGCAGCCGAAAGACGCAAAAAAATTATTGATCTCGTACATCAGGATAAAAGGGTTCTCGTCTCTGATCTCAGCCGGATGTTCGAGGTGACGGAAGAAACGATCCGCAGAGACTTGGAAAAGCTGGAGAAGGACGGCATTCTGAGCCGCACTTATGGCGGGGCAATGCTGAACAGGCACACGAATGAGGATTTGCCCTTTGTAACACGCAACGCGATCAACACCGATATCAAACGAAATATCGCGCTTAAGGCGCTGGAGCTTATTAATGACGGAGATACGCTGATGGTAGACCCCAGCTCCACCTCTTTTGAATTTTTGAAGCTGCTGGGCAATAAAAACAACCTGACGATCATTACAAATTCGATTAACATTCTGCATGAGTTCGCGAGCTCCGGGATGAATATCATTTCCTCCGGCGGTTCACTGCGCCACCGTTCACTGTCTCTGGTCGGGCCTGTCGCCCATGACACCATTCAGCGCTACAATGTGGACACCGCAGTCATCAGCTGCAAAGGCATAGATATGGAACGGGGAATTACTGATTCCAACGAACCTGAATGTGAGCTGAAGAAGTATATGCTGCGCCAGGCGGAGAAGGTAGTCCTGCTCGCCGACCACACCAAGTTTGACAAAACCGCCTTCACGAGGCTGGTGGAGCTTGGCAGCATCGATGTGCTGATTACGGACCGCAAGCCGGCGGAATCCTGGCTGAAGCGGCTTGCCGAAGAAAATATAGAGGTGCTGTATTGAAAAGGCCGCCCGGTCTCCCTGCTGCTTACTGTGCAGGGAGCCGGCGGCCTTGTTAATGCTGTCTGTTATTGCGGTCCGGCGATTCTGCTACATTGCCCCGCTCTTGGAGAGCATGATATTCAGAATTGTCGTGTCTGTTGCCGCCAGCCCTTCCTGAACCAGCCGCTCCATGTTGCGTATCGTGTCCTCCACCTCATCGAAGATGACGCCATCCTTGGTGGTAGGCGCAATGTTGTTCATCGCCAGTGTAGCTGCCTGGATGGCAGCATTGGTCGAGGTGGAGATTTTCAGGGCGCAGGTTGATTTCGCGCCGTCGCAGATCATGCCGGACAAGGAAGCTATTGTATTCTGTACACCATGCTTGATTTGCGCTAGGTTTCCGCCCATAAGATAAATGATGCCGCTGTTCGCCCCTACACCGCCAGCAATTCCTGAACCGCACAGCGGAGAGAGACGGCCGATGTAATGCTTGACATGCACAGTGACCAGATTGCTCAGGGCAAGCGCCCGGACCAGCATCTCCTCGTCCTTGCCGAGCAGCTCCGCCAGGGCGATTACGGGCAATGTGCAGGCAATGCCCTGATTGCCGCTGCCTGCGGTGGTCATCACCGGCATTGCGCTGCCATCCATCCGCGCGTCGGAAGCAGCAGCCGTTGCGGCAATAATCTGGCTCGCCACATCATTGCCGAACAAATTCACCGCCGATTGCTGGCTCATCTTCTTCCCCACCTGCAGTCCGTAATCGCCCCGCAAGCCCTCATCCGATATCGCCTTGTTCATCCGCGCCCCTTCCAGCAGAAAGCTGAGGTCTGCAAAAGGAGCGGTACAGATAAACTCAAATATCCGGTCGATTGAGCCCGCGTACGCTTCGGAATCGGAAAGCCCCGGCTTGCCGCAATCCGCCTTGGATTTCGGGGGTGCAATGGGCTCCCCGTCCAGGGCCAGCATGTCTATATGGGTATGCTCCCGGGCAATAATGGCTGTTGCCTCATGGTTCCGGGAGTACACCCGGGCTTCGATATATAATTTCTCCGGAGTGTCCTTTAGCTCTACCTCCAGCAGATCCCGGTCAAGCAGCTCGTTGGCTGTCTTCAATTCGGCCAGCGTCAGTCCTGACAGGATTTCCAGCTCTTTGTGGGAACGGCCAACCACCGCCCCAAGCGCCGCTGCGATGGGCAGGCCGGTCTGACCCGTGCCGGGAATGCCCACGCCCATTGCATTCTTGATAATATTCCCGCTGAGCAGCAAATGAATTGCTGTAATTTCTTCCTCCAGAAGCTCCGCCGCCAAGGAGACGGCATATGCAACTGCTATCGGCTCCGTACAGCCTTCTGCCGGTGCGACTTCCTTGTGCAAAATCTCCAATAAGCTGGACATGTTCGCATTCACCCTTCTCTCTGGTTGTCGAAGTTGTTTCTTAATAGTATATCAGAGAGAAAGCTCCAGGAAACCCGCAAGTTTTAAATATATAAATTACTTTATCGCCTCGACGGCATGACCGCCGAACTCATTCCGCAGGGCGGCAACGACCTTGCCTGTGAAGGTATCAGTCTCCAGCGAACGGTAGCGCATCAGGAGCGACATGGCGATGACCGGAGTTGCTGCCTGCAGATCAAACGCAGTCTCCAGCGTCCACCGGCCTTCCCCGGAGGAATGCATAATCCCCTTGATCTCGTCCAGCTTGGCATCCTTGGAAAAGGCGCGTTCCACCAGCTCCATCAGCCAGGAGCGGATCACCGAGCCGTGATTCCATACCTTGGCCACTTCTTCAAAATTATAATCGTAGCCGCTTTTCTCCAGCACCTCGAAGCCCTCGCCGATTGCGGCCATCATCCCGTATTCAATCCCGTTATGGACCATCTTCAGAAAGTGTCCGCTGCCGGATTTGCCGGTATATAAATATCCGTCCTCCACGGACGTATCCCTGAAGATCGGCTCTGCAACGGCCCAAGCCTCTTCATCGCCGCCAACCATATAACAGGCCCCGTTGCGCGCCCCTTCCATCCCGCCGGAAGTCCCTGCATCCAGGAAGTAGATTCCCTGCTTGCCCAGCTCCTCATGACGGCGGACCGACTCCTTGTAATGCGAATTGCCGGCCTCAATAATAATATCGCCCTCCGACAGCAGCGGAGCAAGCTCCGCAATTACGGAATCGACAAAAGCATGCGGCACCATAATCCAGACGATCCGCGGTGCTTCCAGCTTGGAGGCGAGCTGGGCCAGGCTGCCCGCTCCCAAAGCTCCTTTGGACTCAAGCTCCGTTACCGCATCCCGGTTCACATCAAACGCTGCAACCTCATGACCATGCTCCAGCAAATTCAGGGCCAGATTGGCGCCCATTTTTCCTAATCCGATCAAACCGACTTTCATAAATAACCCCTCCGTTTATGATGTTAGCCTGCAAATGCTTACGCTCCCGGACGAACAGCCTCAGAATCCTCAGCGGCACCGCCCGCAATACCGTTCTGCGCAGCAAATGCCGGATCATCATCCAGCCACCAGTGGGCATCGCCCAGCAGCTCGGCGGCGGCAGCCGGACCGTTGGAGCCTGCAGGATACAAATGCAGCGGAAGCTTGCCCTCGGCCGTTGCTTCAATGATGGGCTCCACCCACTGCCAGGATAATTCCACTTCATCCCAGTGGGCAAAGAAAGTGGCATCGCCCAGCAGCGCATCATAAATGAGATTCTCATAGGCCTCCGGCAGATCCGGATTGGCGGAATCATGCTTGATGCTCACTGGCTCCAGCTGCCCGTGCTGGCGCGGATTTTTGGTGTTCAGCTGCAGCGAGATGCCTTCACCGGGGCCGATTTCGATGATCAGCAGATTCGGATCAAGGTTCAGCCTGTTCAAATTATGCAAGTCATTGAAGGGCTCTTTGAACTCAATCACAATTCGCGTCGATTTCTCTTTCATGCGTTTGCCGGTCCGGATATAGAAAGGCACGCCATCCCAAAGCGGATCATCGATAAAAAGACGGGCAGCGATATAGGTCTCGTTCTGCGAGGACGGATCAATTCCCGGCTCGGAGGTATAGGCATCCGCCGGAGCGCCTTTCATTTCGCCGGCGGCGTATTGGCCGCGAATGACATTCTGCGCCAGATTATCTTTCAGGAGCGGACGGACGGATTGGATGACATGGCGTTTTTTGCTGCGGACATCCTCCGGTGTGCTTCCCTTCGGCAGCTGCATCGCCATCATCATCACCAGCTGGAGCATATGGTTCTGGAACATGTCCCGCAGCGCACCTGCCTTGTCATAATACCCTGCCCGCTCTTCCACTCCCACAGTCTCGCTGGCGGTAATCTGTACATTGGCAATGTAGCGGTTCTGCCACAAGGCTCTCAGCACCGGATTTGAATATTTCAGCACCTCCAGGTTCTGCACCATCGGCTTGCCGAGGAAATGGTCGATGCGGAAGATCTCGTCTTCTGTAAAAGCGGCGTTCAGGCTGTCATTCAGCACCCGCGCCGACTCCAGATCCGTGCCGAACGGCTTCTCAATGATCAGGCGCTTCCAGCCCCTGGTATCCCCCAGTCCGCTGGCATTGATATTGGCGGCTATCCCACCGAAGAATTCCGGTCCTACCGACAGATAGAACATCCGGTTCTGCGGAAGGCCAAGCTCTTCTTCACGGCGCCGGACATGCCCGAGCAGCTTCTCATAATCCTCAGGGTGTCCCACATCAAGCACGCTGTATTCAAAAGACTTAAGGAAGCTCTGCAATTCAGGCGAGTCCTCCACCTTCCCGCGGGAAAAGGTGTGCAGCGAATCCAGTACTCCAGCCTGGAACGCTTCATTCGTCAGCATTCTTCTGCCAAGACCTATCACCGAGAGAGGACCGGAAAGCTTGCCATCGGCAAACAGGTTATATAATGCGGGGAAAATCTTCCGTTTGGCCAAATCCCCGGTTGCGCCAAAAAGTACAAAGGTTGATGATTCCACTTTCATTCCTCCCGTTGTTGTCAAATATTTATAAGGTTACTTATTATTACTCACAAACTTTATAACACACATCATACGACTGCAGAATCTATTCGTCAACCTCATTTTGACAATTACGATTTGTTTTTATTTTCACAAATAAATCACTGTGATATATTTAGGAGGATATTTAAAATAACAAACCAAGGCGGGGACAACGATGAAGCAGGATTTCAAGCCGCTGCTGGCCAATGTGGAGCATGTCCATCAGACCATCGGGAAGAAATGGGTGAGCCTGATCATCCACGTATTGAATGAAGGCCCGAAGCGTTTCAGTGAACTGAACGCCATCATTCCCGATCTAAGCAAACGTGTGCTGAATGAACGCCTGAAGGAGCTGGAAGAGTGCGGCTTGCTGAACCGCGAGGTGATTCCCGAGCGGCCGGTGCGGACGGAATATTCTTTGACGGCCAAGGGACAGGAGCTCGGCGAGGCGCTTAGCTATGTGGAGGCCTGGGCGTTGAAATGGCTGTAGAGCTTGCTTAACACAAGCGGAAACGGCTACGCCGTCCTTGTAAAGGACGGTATCCGTTTCAGCGAGAAATAGTAGGATCATTTAGTGTGCCGAGCCTATAAATTCTGTATTTTAAAAAACAAACCAGCAGGCCCCCAAAATGGAGACCTGCTGGCTTGCCGTTCATTGCTTCTTTCGTTGCTGCCGGATGTAAACCGGAAATCAGGCAAGCGCGCCGCGCTGGCCCCGTGAAGCTCAATCCGCGTAAAACATATAAACTCTAATATTTTGAACAACACGGCTTTGCCATCCTTCATTGGCAGCGCAGCCGTTTTGAATTGCAGGCTTAAGGTTGTCAGTGACTCTCCAGACCTCTTGCTGAGACCCGGCGGGAAGCCCAAGTGGAAAAAGGAAACTTAAATCTCCCCCTCCCCATTTCCGCCAGCGTTAGTGGGAAAAAGGTTACTTAATTCCTCCGTTTCTCCCCCTTTCAGGGGAATACGCCTAAATTAAGTTCACTTTTTCCACTATTCCTTCTACCGCAAGCATTTCAGCCCATTTAGTTTCACTAATTCCACTTCACTCCCCTGCCCCCGATGGCTAGCTTGTTTCCCCCCTAATTCCGCGCTTCCTCCTGCAAAACAGCACCACAGGTTCTCAAGAACAACATCACCCTGGCAGATGAATCAGCTTGCACGCATATGAGCTCTGCCTAAAGCTACTGATACTTAACTCCGCCATCCAGCTTTGGGCGAAATCAAAGCTTTAACTCATTTGACCATTAAGGTTTAGCGTTATCATGCAGCTGTTCGTGAATTTGGTCCAGTTCTTCAGATCTGTTGACCGAGCCGCCTCAATATGGGAGCCGGATACATAATAGGCGCTGCCGGATTTCACAATTGATTAAAGGAGTTATCCGCTTCAAAGAGAAATAGAAGGATAATCTATAGCGTCCGGCCTAAAAATAAATTTGAAAAAGGGAGCAGGACATTGAACCTCTTGTCCCCGCTCCCCTCGGTGAAATGCCGGTGCTTTCTTCTGAGCCAGGCTTAATTTCCGCCCAGATTGAACTCAGCTGCTATGGCTTCCGGCGTGAGCACATTGCTGAATATTTTCAACTCGTCGATCAGACCCTTGAATGGCGCATCCCAATAATTAACGCCCAGTGTAAAAATCCCGGTATTGTTCGAAAATATGCTTGGGAAGCCCGTGCCAGAGAATTTCTCCACGCCGTTGATGTACACCTTAACCGTCCCGTTGGCGACCGTAAAAGCAATATGCGACCATTCATTTACCGGAATCTTTATTCCCGCATCGGCTTCATATGCCGCGTTGGCCCACAGCATTGTTAGGTCCGAGGGGCTCTGCGGAACGAAGCTGATCCAGCTGCTGTTCGTTCCGGCCCCGAAGAAGGCCGTAGTATAATTGGTCAATTGCTCCGGATTCAGCCACAAGGCTACGGAGTAAGTATCAGTGTCAATCAGTCCGTCCGGGAGACGTATCCCGGAAGCGCCGTCAAACAGCGCAGCCTGCCCGGATACCCCCTCGCCGTAGGTGACGCTGCCCACAGTTGGGCTGGTAATCAGCATACCGGTTGCTTGGCCTTCGCCAGCCAGCTGCAGCGAGTCCTTCAAATCCCCTTCAAAAGCGTAATGCGCCACCTTGCCGTCCGTCACCGTCACTGCATAGCTTGCACTTACACCGCTGCCGTCGGTAGCGGTCCCGGTAATCACCGCTGCACCTGGAGCCTTCGCGGTCACCACACCGGAAGCCGCATCGACCGCTGCCACTTCCGGACCGCTCGAGGTCCAGGCCAGAAGGCGGTTGCCGGCATTTGCCGGAGAAATCGTGACCTGGGGTGCGTACGTATTGCCTGCGGCTATACTCTTCTCCGCAGCGGCAAAGGTGATGGAACCGACCTTGACATCGGCATCCGGCTCGCCGTTTACCAGCCAGCCGACCACTTCAGGAGCCAGCGCCTTCTCGTATACACGGAACTTATCGATCATGCCTTGATAAGGAACATCCCAGTAGTTGACGCCGAGGGCGAATATGCTGTCCGGTCCTGCGAACACATCGGTAAAACCCGTTCCCGTATATTTCAGTACACCGTCAATATACAATTTGACCGTTCCGGCATCGTACGTAAAGGCCACATGCGACCACTGTCCGGCTGGAATCTGCAGACCCGCATCTGCGTCAAGCCAGGTGTCGCTGCCGAACCACATCCGTGTGGTTGCCCCCGCATTGCCGTAAGGCAGCAGGCTGATCCAATTGGTTCCGGTCCGGGCACCGAAGAACGCAGGGGTATAGGCCGTAAGCTGCCCGGGATTCAGCCATATGCTGATCGTATAGGCACTGCCGTTAATCAGCCCGTCAGGCAACCGGATACCGGAGCTGCCGTCCAGCTTAACCGCCAGGCCGTCTTCGCCGTTCTCATAGGTGACTGCCCCACCTGTATTATTGATGAAATTGCCGGTAACCGTTGCTGCGGCGAGGCGCTCCCCGCTTTCGGCAAGATTGCCTTCAAAATCATAGGCTGCTGTCAATCCGTCCTCCAGCACGCTGCCGCTTAGCTCCACCACAACCACAGTGAAGGTTTTGGCTGCCGTGGCTGCGCCAAGCGTTATTGTCGCCGTCAGCTCGGCAGCCGCATTCCCCGTGCCCGGGGCGGGGCGGGTTACCTTGCCATCCGCTCCAACCACGGCCTCATTGGAGGATGACCAGGCAATTACCGAGCTATGCACACCCGATGTCGGCAGCTCAAGATCCTTATAGACCTTGCTTGTATCGCCAAGGCTGAGGCCTGCTGCAGCATTGGCAACCAGCTGTTCATCACTAAGCCGCTCTATTGCGCTGCCCCAGACCGCAGCGCCTTGATCCGACATTGCAGTGAAAGCCATCACGCCCGCATTGCGGGTCGAATCCCACTGCTTCACGAATACGCCTTTGTACTGTCTTTGTACTGTACTGCCGTTATCCGTTTCGTCAATAAGCAGGTCGACGTAATAGTCATCCTTCAGCTCCCAGGTTCCGGTTGCCGACCCGGCAATGGTGCCGTCTTCCAGCAGCTCCACATCAACTGTAGATTTTATCTTCGCCGAGGTATCCTTGCCGTGGTTTACGAACTGATAGGCTCCGGTCACCTCGCTGCGCTCAACCTTTTCAAGCGTTTCACCGGAATACCGGTGCGGCGCAACTACCGGCCAGGCCTCCTCGTTCATGAACATTTGATGCACCCGCAGCTCATGGGTTTCTCCGCGCGCCGGGAACCGGGTATGGAAGAAATTGAAGAGCTTGCCCAGCTGCTCATCGTAATAGACCGAATTATGGCCGGAGGATACATAACCATAGGCCGGGAAATCCGCTTCACCGTTCAGATTGCTGAACAGGAAGTTCCCCAGCAGCTTATTGCCGATGGCGGAATGGTCTCCGTCGGTGGCCAGCACGGCATTTTGTCCCGCAGCATCCTTATAGGGTCCGTCCGGATTCGCCGAACGGAACAGCCGCATGTTATAGCCGCCGTCCGAAGCAAGCCCCCCATAAGTCACATACAGATAGTAATAATCGGTATTCTTGTCATAGACGACATACGGCCCTTCACCGGATTTATAATTGCCGCCGGAAATCTTTGTGCCGAAGTAGCGGTCGACCAGCCGGCCATCGGAAGTGGTGCCATCCTTGCCCGGGAATTTCGGTTCACCGCTGACTGGATCGATTTCCAGCATGAAGATGCCGCCCGACCACGAGCCGTAAGTCATCCACAGCTTGCCGTCCTTGTCGTAGAACAGGTTCGGGTCAATGGCGTTCGTATACACTTTGTTCATGTACGAGCCATCTGCATTGAACCAGCTTGGATTGACCCCGTCCAGTATACCCTCGCCGATAAGCGACTGGAGGTTCGTATGGGTCCATTGTTTGTTGATGGTGCTGTTCGCGTCATACTGTTCGTTCAGGGTGAACCCGGAATACAAAATGGTATCGCCGTAGATATAAGGCCCTTCGATGTTCTGCGAAACGGCGAAGCCGATCGCTGAACGGATATACGTGGAAGAGGTGCAGTAATAGATCATGTACGCGCCCTTGCTTCCGTCCTTGTTCACATAATCCTCATTCCAGAATACAAAGGGGGCCCATACGGAAAAGCCGCCTTGGCTGTCCGAGTCATTCTCGCCCGCCCAGGCAAAGGAACCCGCAAGGTTCGCCGAAAGATCCCCATACAGCGCATTGCCCGGTGTGGTGTAGCCATTCGTGAAGGTGGACCAGTTCATCAGGTCGTCCGATTGGGCCGCCTCTATATGGGAACCGAAGACATAATACGTTCCGCCGGTCTTGACTACCGAGGGGTCATGCACCGAAACATTGGAGAACACGGGCGCAGCCGCTTCCGGCGGGATGCCGGGGGCAGCCGGGGCGGTAGCGCTTGGCGCCGCTGTCGGCGTTGCGGTTGGTGCCGCTGTCGGCGTTGCCGATGGCACGGACGTCGCGCTTCCCCCGCCGCTTCCGCCGGATGCAGCTGAAGCAGTAGCGGTCGCGGCCTCTGTCTCGAACCTGATATTCGTACTGAATTTGTCGTCAAAAGCGACTTTGCCGGTCCCCTGGACGGTGATCAGCTCGTCGACTCCAAGAATCAGGTTTCCGATCTCGGCACCGGCATCCACACGCAGGCCGGCTTTTTGGTTCAGTGTCAATTGGCCGATACTGCCGTGGGATAGATACAGCACGGGTTCGCCCAGCGCCTGCATATCCACCGAGTCAAAATCTCCGCTAAGCTCAATCACCGTACCCTCCGGCAGGGAATGCTCAACAATCAGCTTGCTGAAGCCAATGCCTGTACCTGCACCGTCTTCCTCCAGCTTGACCCCGGACCGGACCCGGACGGAAGGCACGGCAGTATTCCCTTGCGCCACAATACGCAGCTGGCCGTTCCTCTTGTTCACTACAATTTCGGAAGCGGTAACATTATTCAAAATAATACTGTTTCCGCCTCCGCCGGACACAAAAATTGTGCCTGCGATATTAACGTTATCCAATGTGAGGTTCCCTTCATCAATCCCCTCGGTGAGATACAAATTGCCGGAGAGGCTGGAGTTCTTCAACTCAATGCCCGGACGGCCCACGACCATATTCCGGGCTGTAATCTCCGAATACGCCCCGGCCTGCAAAAGGGTTTCTCCGGCCAGCTTGCCGATCATCCGCAGCGCTTCCGCCCTTGTAACCGCACGCGCCCCCTTGAAGCTGCCGTCCTCGTATCCCCCCAGATAGCCCTCCCCGAGCAAGGACAGCACCGCTTCCCGGCTCCACGCCGGCAAATCCGCCGCATCTCTGGGCACGGCGGTGCCTGCTGAAGCATCAAGCTGAAACAGCCGGAACAGCATAACGGCGGCTTCCTGGCGGCTTAACGTCCGATCCGGACGGAAGGTTCCGTCACTGTAGCCCGACGCATATCCGGCAGCGGCTGCCTTGCTGATATCCGTGTAATAAGCGCTGGTCTCCGCCACATCCGAGAATCCGCTTTCATTTCCGGCCTGTAAATTAAACACCCGATTGATAAGGACAACCCATTCGGCCCGGGTAATCGCCTGATCGGGCTTATAGCTTCCATTCCCGTAACCCGAGACTAAACCTTTGTCCACCCATTCCTGAAAATCAGTCTGTGCCCAGTGGCCCGTATAGTCTGGTGCCGGCTTCTGTATCGTTTGTCCGGACGTTTGCTTCACTGCTGCGCCGTCTGCCGCCGCCAGCGGCGAAGGCACAATCAGAGCCAGCGCAAGTAGCGCAGCGGACAGCTTGCCTCTCTTTCTCCCCACAGTTGCTCCTCCTCCGTTTGTTTTCAAGATTGATATCGCTAAGTCTGCAAATTCCCAAACACAACCCTGATGCATGCAGCCGGTTCCTCCCTTCGTTGCCGCACACATATAAAACGCTTACATCTTCTTTTTTTGAAAAGACATGCTTAATAAACCGGATTTATTTCAAAAAAAATTAAACCAATTCATATAAGAATGTCTTAGACGCTTATATTTTAAAGGCGTATATGAGAATTAGTCAATCAGAAATTTTAATTTATTTAAAATGATTCATACTTATGTTGATATATTCCGCATAACGGTTAAATCGGCTGTGCAGACAAGAAGAAACGGCTGCGCCGTCCTTAACCGGCCAGCGCAGCTGTTGGCATTTCAGGTGTAAGGCTGGCTGCTGAAGCCAGGCGGGAAGCCAGGTGGAAACGGTCACTTCATATTCCCCCAGCCGCTTTTTCGAAAGTCCTTAGCGGGAAAAAGGAACCCTAATCGATCCGGTTCTCTCCTTGCAGAGAAATTCGCCTGCATTAAGATGGAACTTGAACTATTCATCCAAAGGGCAGTCATTTTAGTGGTAAAAAGGATAACTAATCCACCGCCTTCGGATCCTGGATCATCCCTAGTGGGAAAAAGTACACCTAATCCGGCTGAAATCAGGCATATGGGGGGAGCGGGCCTCCATTAGGTGTACGAAATCCCACTAAAGCCCGTTCAAGCCAGAATTCCAGCCCATTAGTGTTACTTTTTACACTTCGCTTTCGTTCCTTATGAATCTCCTTGCTTTTCATCAGCTTGTTCAGGCTCTCCGGTTCAATTCATCCTGAATTCCGGAAGTGAATGGAACCCATCCAGATCGGACAAGGGATAACCCCTCTTTTTCCTTCACCCATTGGGTGCAAGCTGTTTGTAGCAAGAAATCCCTTCGCATAGAGCTTTTTAGAGGATTTGTGGATACTTATTTTCGAAATTCAGGATAAAATCTTATCTTTCAAGTGGAAACGGCTGCGCCGTCCTTATAAGGACGGTATCCGTTTCAGCGAGAAAGATAAGGCTAATGTATAGCGCGAAACATATAAATTCTGATCTTTTAAGAAAAACAGCTGCGCCGTCCTGAGGGACGGCGTGTTTCAGCGAGTGTGCAAGCCTGAAAATTCTATATATTGAACAAATGCCTCCTCGTGCACTTTCTAGGATCGTTTCTAGAATAATCAGCGAAAAAAAGCTCCGCGCATTCTGCTATAATCCAGAATACGCGGAGCCTCATATCCAGCTGTTCCCGTCCTTTTCATCGTATTTTCCCGCTCTGCACACAACGCCAAGGCTCACCCCCCTGATTTCATCAGCGGTAACCTGTAAGTAGTAGTTATCACTGTCGTCGTAATAGAGCACCCGTCCGGCCATTTGCCCTCCTGGATATTCCCTATCCCATACAATGCTCATTTATAATCTCCGTTTTATTGTAGCGCTTGCAGTCTTTAAAAGTTATAATGGTTTATAAGAAAATGTTTATATTTTGTCATAATGGAGGAGCTATGAAGCAGCTGTTCGAGCCTGTCATTTTTACAGACCATAAGTCGCTGATCTGGGATTATCATATATATACCGACGATTATTACAAGGGGTATTACCACTGGCACCAATGCTGTGAAGTCATGTTCGTTCACGCCGGCCAGGGCAATGTTGTCGTTAATCAGCAGATGTACGATATCCGCTCCGGGATGCTGTTCTTTTTCCAGCCCTATCAGCTGCACCGGATTTATTCGGAGGTCTCTCCGGAATGCCCTTTTGTGCGCACAATTTTCTATATCGATCCGCATACCGCCGGGAATCTGCTGCAGGGCTTTGCCAAACGCAAGGCGGTTTTCTCCGCGCTGTGGCAGGGCCGGAACCCGTGCTGCGGATTTGATCTGGGCAGCAGTGCAGAAGCTGTGGAGTGGGTCTACAAGAATTACAACCAGTGCCGCAACAGCACTATGGAGGAAGACCCCGAAGAGATCACGATCATGCTTCTGCAGCTGCTGGGCTGTCTCGGAACCGGCGAGAGCTCCCTCATTCAAGCGGAGGAACGGCGGAGTCTCCGTTATTCCGAGCAGATCATGAACTGGATCGAGAAGCATTACCAGGAGGAGGTTAACCTGGAGCAGCTTGCCGCCGAGACCCATTTGTCCAAGTCCTATGTCTCCAGGGTGTTCCATCAGGAAACGGGCGGCCGCCTGGTCGATTATCTCACCGCACGCAGAATCAAGCAGGCCTGCCGTTTGCTCAGCACAACCGATACGCCGGTGGAGCAGATTGGCATAGCTGTCGGCTTCCCGAACGCCTCTTATTTTAACCAGCTGTTCAAAAGAGTTCTGGGCACCACGCCCCTGAAATACAGAAAAAGCAATTAAGAGACTGCGACTAAATAAAGTACCGCTACATTGTTGACAAAACTCCCAAAACCGTGGAGCTTTTGTCAACAAAAGCGGGTACTCATTTCCTTGCAGCTCCTAAGGGGTCTCTCCGCTCCTAAACGTCACATTCCGCGCATAGTCGTTCATCAGGATGAGGTCTGTGCGCGCTTCCTCTATCTTCTCGCCGTTGATCTGCAGATTGATGAATTCCACCCCGTTCACGCCCCGGTCCTCATCATACCCGTAAATGCGTGAAGGCTCGGCCTCTCCACCGTCGTAGCGGACATTGCGGAAGGTTATATTTTCAATGCAGGTACCAGGCTCCGGATTGTAATCCCTGTTCATCACCACCCGCAAATCAAACAGCTGCCCCTGCTGAATCCGCTCCACCCGTATGTCACTGTACAGCACATTGCGCACCGTGTTGCGGTCTCCCGCATTGATCGCCATTGCTCCCCAATAGTTCTCCTGAGGCTCGTGATGCTCCAGAATATCAAGGTTCTCGTACACAATGTTCTCTACCGTATCCCCGCTGCGCCTGTAATCGCCATGCGTGCCAATCATCAGCGGATGCGCCACATCCGCCCAGAGCACCGAATCGCGCACAGTGATATTGCGGCTGTCTCCGTAGAAATCCCATCTTGAGCCGTAAATGGCGATGCAGTCATCCGAATTGCGCATGAACACATCCCGGATGTCAATTTCACTGCTGGACATAATGTCGATGCCGTCACTCCAGCCGCGCGTGCTGAACGATTTGAAATTTGCGATATGAATGTCCGAGGACTGGCCGATAAAAATGCTGTAATGCGGCGGATCAATCACCGTGATCCCTTCGACTCTCACCCGGCGCGAGAAGACGATCCGCACACCGCGGAAAGCGGAAAAACGGTGAAAATCCGCCAAGTACACCACGCCCCGGCCGCGGATCGCAACATCCTCCACATGCTCGCAGACGAAGGAGCCGACAACCGCCGCGCCGCCAGCCAGATAAATAACCGTTCCGGACGGAACCGCGAATACGGTTTCTTCTATGTAATGGGTTCCCGGGGCAAAATAGAGCGTTTGCGGCTGCCCGCTATCCGGCCCGCCCGTTGAAGCAAGCAGTGCCAAGAGATCCGGCGTACGGTGAATACCCGGCTTAATGAAGCGGACACCTGCCCCACCCGGCTGCGGCGCCCCTTCCTCCAGCTGTCCCGCAAAAAGATGCAGATTCCGGAAACGGTCACCGTTAATCTCCACCGAGAGCTTATGCGGCCCCTTCAGCTTGAAGCTGATCCGGCTCCCGTCATGACTGCAATCTATTTGGCATGCAGCCGGCGATATATTCACACGCTCAATCTCTGTATATTGGCATTCAATTTCTACTTCCGCTTCTCCCTCAAAATCAAAAAAAGCCATCGACGCCGGACGGACCTCATGCATGTCCACCTTGACCTCATAGACAAAAAGCGCCTCCCATTCGCCTCCGGGCATGCGCACCTTGACCTGATAATCCCCGCAGCCCGGTATATTGCCCGGAGCTCCGTATACTTGCAGCTGGTTCATTTTCAATTAACCTCCCCGGATTGTTCCTGCCAAAAGTATACCGCCTCCCTCCATGCTGAAGTTTGGCTCAGTTATACAGAAATGTTGCTATTTTGTCACTGTAATAGCGCTGCCATTATGACAAGATTTCGATATTTCGGGATATCAAATTGCAACTTTCCCGGTTTTCTTCACGATATACTCAGGATACATTCTTATATATTGGAGGCTCCGCAATGAGTACAGCCTATTGGCAGGAAGTTATGGACAAGCTGGACACGAAGGTAACGCGCATGATAGAACAAATCGGCGGCAAATGTCCGCATTACGCCGGTGAAGACGGCAAATTCGACGATATCGGTTCCGACTGGTGGACCACCGGCTTCTGGCCGGGGCTGCTCTGGGTCATGCACGATATGACCGGCAAAGGGCTATATAAAGAAGCGGCCTGGCATTGGGACGGCATCCTGGAGGAATGGTTCATTAAGCCGACCGTGGAATTGCATCATGATGTGGGCTTTCAGTTCCTGCCTACAGCCGTGATCAAGCATACCTTGACCGGTGATGAGGATGGTCTGCGCAGAGGGATCGAAGCCGCCAACTTCCTGGCTGCCCGCTACAATCCCGCAGGCAGGTTCATCCGCGCCTGGAACGAGGACAAATACGGCTGGGTGATCATCGACTGCATGCTGAACATCTCCCTGCTGTTCTGGGCCAGCAAGGTTACCGGCGATCCGCGCTACAAGCATATTGCGATCAGCCACGCGGAAACCACGATGCAGTACGGCATCCGCGAGGACGGCTCAACGAAGCATATTCTTTCCTTCGACGCCGAATCCGGCGCCTATATTGAGAATTACGGCGGGCAGGGCTATTCACCGGAATCCTCCTGGAGCCGGGGAACCTCATGGGGCCTGTACGGATTCGTCAATACGTACCGCCACACCGGAGATGAACGTTTCCTGAATACGGCCAAGCGGATTGCGCATTACTTTATCGCTGGGCTGCCGGAGGATCATGTCCCTTACTGGGATTTCCGGCTGGAGAACGATGAGCGCATGTTCAGGGACAGCTCGGCTGCAGCTATCGCCGCTTCCGGTCTGCTGGAGCTTGCCGAGGTCCTTCCTTTGGGGGAGAAAAGCCTGTACGCCAATGCTGCGGAGCGCATTCTGCGCTCATTGACCGAGAATTATGCCACCTGGGATCAGCCGGAGCATGAGGCGATTCTGCTGCACGGCACCGGCAGCGGAACCTCCTTCATCGACGTGTCGCTGATTTACGGGGACTACTACTATATTGAGGCCATTGCCAAAATGAACGGCTGGAAGCACCGGATATTCTAATTAAACGGGAATGCCGGTATCAGATCCCGCCCAGCAGCCAGCTTTCCGCCTCATCCCTGCTTCCGAACACCCGGAAATCCCTGCCCTTGTTCAATTCGGCCAACAGCTCCCGGAATCTGCCTTGCGCGGTTACTTCCGTGCGGATTACAGCCGCTGCCTTGATATGATAATTGATGAATTTCTGCAGGGCCGTTCCGGCCAGGCCTGTTCTGAGATTATAAAATCCGGCGGAGAGCGCCTCCTCCTGGAGCAGCAGCTTATAGCTGTTATGCTCCATGCACGCTGATACAAGATCAAGCACATCCCGCTCGGTGCGCAGCGGCTGATCAGGCTTGCGGCAGAGAATGTAGCCCTGCCCTTCTTTTTCAATAAATTCGCAGTCCATACCGCATACCTCCTGTAAAATGTGGTGTGCACCCTTTCTCATTCCCGGCTCCAAGCAAAACCGGCATCAACAGGCTGCCCTACGTTAGGTTCAGCTCTTGCCGCAATTGCTCAAGCCAGGCCAGTTCATTGGCATAGGTTGACACCAGATTGCTGTGAATCTGCTTCCACAAAAGGCTTTCCCGGGGATTCCGCTCCTGTGCGGAATCCCCTCTCTCTGCCTGGCCCTTCAGAAGCAAAAGCTGTGTGCGCACTTCCTGTTCATAACCCGTGAGAAGCGCGTTCAGTTCATCCGTATGGAGAAGATCTCCCCAGGCGAGCTGGATCAGAAAGGTCTTCTTGAACTCCGGCGGCTCCGGCGGGGAGAGTACCCATTGCCGCAGCTCGGCGAGGCCTGCCGGTGTAACGGTATAAATTTTTTTGGAGGGCGAGCTTTCCCGATGCAGAATCTCGTTGGTCACGAAGCCTCCGTCCAGCAGCTCCACCAGCGCTTTGTAGATCTGATTGTTGTTTCCGGACCAATACATAAATGAGGATTCCTGTATAAGCTTCTTCAGGTCATACCCGGTCATTGGCTTGCTGCTCAGCAGTCCGAGAATTGCGTGATTGATTGACATTATCTTCTCTCGCTCTCCATTCATTAACATATGTTAATAGTAACACATGTTACTTATGAAGTCGATTAATTTCCATACAGGTGGAAACGGCTTCGCCGTCCTTCTAAGGACGGTATCCGTTTCAGCAAGAAAGATAAGGCTAATGCATAGCGTGAAACATATAAATATCTTTTGAAAAAAGCAGACTGCAGGATCTCTTCCAAGATCCTGCAGTCTGCTTCATTCTTATTCTATTTTATTGCGCCAAATGCTCATCCAGCCACAGAATCGCCGTTACTCCGCGCGGATAATATTTGCTGCCGGTAATTTTACCGGAGATAATCTGGTCGCTCCAGCTCCAGAACGACAGCTCCGGATGTGTAAGCCATTCCACATGTGCCCGGTCTGCTTCACGGCCGTCTTCGCCCCGCTCTACGCCCAGAATTTGCCGGGCAATGAACTGGCAGAGATATACCTTGCTCAGCCAGCTGTTGTTGCTGGTGGAGGAGATTTTCCAGCCGCCGTCTTCGAAGAGGCAGACTCCCTTGACCAGCACCGCCTGCAAATGCCGCTCCAGCGCGGCAATATATCCGGCGAAACGTCCATTCCGCTCCAGCGCCTCCCGGCAGCCGGTATAGTAAGGGAACACCAGGCCTTCGATGGCCGGAATAATCCTGGAGTCGTTGCCTTCGGCGATAACTGCCGGAATATAGCCGTCCTCCGTAACGCTGGCGACGATTGTAGCGGCGCAGCGTTCAGCCTGATCACCCGCAATACCGGCCTGCTCAAGCTTGCCGGCCCCGCGGAAAATCTTCTCCATCGCGAGGTAGGCGGCCCAGCATTTCCCGGCGAGGTAAATGTTGTTCCGCGCCTGTCCGAGCGAAACATCGAGACTGTCATAGGTGGTGATCTCGGCCCCTCCCATCGTGCGGGAGCTGTCGAGGCCCATCACGCCGTTCCGCTGCGCAGGCTCCGGGTGATCACGATTGACCATACTGTCCAGGCAATCCTCCAGCACGCCCAGCTTCCGATCCATCCAGGAGCGGTCCCCGGTGTGCTCCAGATATACCGCCGCACTGAGAATCCAGTTGACGAGCTGCTCATGCGTCATATGGGAAAAGCAATCATCGATTCCATACATCTCGTAGGCGGAATGGCCGGGGCGCGACACCGCATTGGCAACGCCCATGTCATGCGTAAAGCTGATGCCGCCCGGATAATCCGTCTTGCCGCCCGGAAAGCGTACCGTGTCCGTATAACTGAATCTGTCCACAAACATATCCAGCTCATTGCGCACCGTCCACGGATTCATCCGCAGCTCATAGAACAGCTGATCTACTGTAAGATCGAATGTATTCATCATCCGGTATTCGCCTTCGTTCACGATCCAGAACGGTTGGCCTTGGTAATCCAGCAGCTCGGTCGAGCCATAGTAGCTGCGGATGGCGTGGGCGAGCATAAAGGTCTGGTCCTCGCTGAGCCCGGAGCCCTCCAGCAGGGCGTTGGCCTGTACCGCCTGCTGCTTGAGCTCCTCGAAGTGGGCCAGCGCATATTCTGCAACCGACTCCACATTGCTGAAGTAGCGGTTATAGTAATAGGAAGCATCCATTCCTGAGGTAACGTAGCCGGAGCGGTGGAAGCAGACCGCGAACCGGTAGCATTGCCGCACACCCGGCGGCACATCGATGACCTGCGCGCCTACCTGGCCCAGGCCAAAGGTCCAGTTCTCCTCCAGCTCTGCCAGCAGGATGTCCTCCATCTTGAAATGCATCGCCGATTGCACGCTCCCCTGCTCTGCGGCAATCGCCAGAAATCTGCCCTGTCCAACTCCCGTAAGACCGGACTGGCTCTCATCCAAGCGTCTCATTGCGCTGTATGGATCGTTGCCCTGGAAGCCGAAGAAGGCGCGTCTTGCCGATGCACAGGAGGTGTTATCCACCTCCAGCTCCACCAGCAGTGCGGGAAGCAGAACCGATTTCAGCTCTTCATCCGAAGCGGTGGCAGGGTCAGGCACTGCCCGGACGGGTGAGTAAATACGGAAGGTCAGATCCCCGGCAGACCAGCTGTCGGTGGACAGGCGGAAGTCCCGGGTGATCTCTCCGTCGGCAAATGGATGAAGAATCCGCGGCTTGCCGGGATTAGGATCAGGATTCTCAATATCGTAGCGCCTGCTCTCATCCTCCCCGCCCTGCTCATGAAACGGCAGCGTATCATACCCCTTGCCGTCTTTGCGCGCAAGACCGATGAATATATTTTGCTTGGGCGGCTTGCCCGCCTCCAGATCAAAGCCGCCTCCGGCTCCTTTGAAGCCTAACGTAAAGCTGGCGAATGATCCAATCGGTGAATGATGGGCATTGTAAAATTGATTCTGCGGCATAATGTATTGCACTCCCTCCAGCTGTTTTCCGGCTGTGCCGGATTCTATCTCTATGGTAGCTATCCCGTTCCGGCCGCGACAGGTCCAAAGCCGCCTATTATTTGGGCAAATCGAACGCATGGGGCAGGCTATGCTATAATAAAGCCATATTTCAGCGAAAAAGAGGAACCCCATGAACGTGAATATTTCCGGCATTGAACATTCTCTGGACGGCCGGATGTCCCCGGATCTTCAGGCGGCCTTTCATATCTACGCCGCCCATTGGCGCAAGGTCGATGCGCTGTGGCAGTACCCGGAGCATACCCATCCGATGTTCGAGATCAACCTTGTGCTGCAGGGGCGGCAGCAAATGACAGTAGGAGGACAAGCATTTATACAGGAAATCGGAGATATCCTGTTCATCCGGCCAGGAATCAGGCATTCCAGTCTGGGAACAGACTCCGGCGATGATATGGCTTATTACTGTCTGCATTTTGACATCGATGACCTGACGCTGAGGCGCGCCCTGCTGACCATGAATGCGGTCAGTCTCAGCGGGGACTCTCCGGTGCAGCAGGCAATCCGCTCGGCATTGGATGTTATGATCAGCACTGCTATTCTCCCCGAAGCAGCCGATGCCCAGCGCAACCGTCTGGTTACGCTGAATGCCTCCCTGCAGCTGTTCGCCGCACTTAGCGGCTGGGTGCTGGCAGAGCTGCCAGCCGCCTCTCGCAGCGCCCGGCCGGGAATTACAGAGAATACCGTTGCCCTCGCGCATGCGGTTGAAGGGCTGCTGCAGGAATCTGTCTTTACAGCCGCGGCTACGGGCAGCAGGGGCGGCGGCATCGAGGACATTGCCGCACGGCTGGGCTATAGCCCGAACCACTGCAACCGGGCGTTCCGGCATATTTACGGCCTGTCGCCAAGGCAATACCTGTCTGATCTGATTATCCGCCACGCCAAGCTGATGCTGCTGGACAACAGCATGTCCGTTGAGGCCATCGCCCACAGGCTCGGGTACCGCGATGTCTCTCATTTCAGCAAGCAATTCAAGCGCTGGACCGGCCTGCCGCCCATGGGCTACCGCCAGCTGACAGAAGAATCCGGGCAGTGAAGCAAGCAGAAACGGCTACGCCGGGACGGAAGTGCTTCAGCGAGAAATAGAAGGATCATTTAGTGGGCCAAGCATATAAATTCTATTTCAAAAAAGGATACGGAAAGCCGTTGTATGAACAACGTCTTTCCGTACCCTTTATTCATGTGCTTTTTTTTAATGCCATTACCCCTTGGTTGCCCCGGAAGCAATTCCTTTCACGAAATACTTTTGCAGAGAGACGAATACGACCAGCACCGGCACCACCGACATGGCGGTTCCGGCAAAAATCATATCCCAGCGCGAGGAGAATTCACCGATATAACGGTAGATCTCCACGACCATCGTCTTCGGCTCGCCGGAAGGCAGCACCAGCATCGGCATCAGGAAGTCATTCCAGATCCCCAGACCGTTCAGCACGACCATGCTTGCCGTAACCGGCCCCAGCAGCGGGAAGACGATTTTCCAGAAGATGCCGTACCGGCTGCAGCCGTCAATCTCCGCCGCCTCCTCGATCTCCCTCGGGATGCCTTTGACAAAGCTGGTATAGAGCAGGCAGCCGAAGCCGACCGCACCGGCCACGTAGACGAGAATCGGACCGGCCAGACTTCCGTACAAGCCGAACATTCTCAGTTCTTTGAACAGCGGAATCATGTACGCCTGGAAGGGAATCATCATCCCGGCCAGGAAATACAGAAACACCAGCTTGGTCCACCGGGTGTCCCTGCGTTCAATCGCATAACCGGCCATCGGAATAATCAGCACCTGGGCCACAATGGAAACGAGCGTCAGGATCAGGCTGTTGACTATCGCGCGGGGGAAATCCGTCTCCGTCAGCAGATACTTGAAGCTGTCCAGATACAGCCCCTTGGGGAATGCGATGGCATCCTTCATGATTTCCGCATTACTCTTGAACGCCGACATCAGGTTGAAGAATATCGGGAAAAAGAAAATGACCGCCAGCAGCACCGTTATGGCAAGCAGGGCAATTTCGCCCCATCTTTTCTTCGCTTGCAATGTCATATTACATCTGCACCTCCCTTTTCCGGAGGAATTTCACTTGAATGACGGTAATCAGCATGATGATCAGGAACAGAACCATGGCGAGTGCCGTACCAAAGCCCTGCCTCAGTTCGCCAAAGCCGACCTTGTAAATAATATAAGTCAGTGTCTCGGTCTCAAAGCCCGGACCCCCATCGGTCATGACCGCAATCTGATCAAAGATCTTCAGTGCGCTGATCATGGAGAGCACCAGGCATACCGTCATCGAACCGGCGAGCAGCGGAAACGTAATATGGCGGAATTGCTGAAATCCGCTCGCTCCGTCGATGCTTGCCGCTTCATTCAGCTCGGCGGGAATCCCTTGCAGCCCTGCCAGATAGATGATCATGTAATAGCCCGCGCCTTTCCACACCGTAGACAATATAATCGAAAGCATGGCATACTTCGGACTTCCGAGCCAGTCCACCACCCAGCTGCCCAGTCCGACGGCATCCAGAATCTGGTTGAACACCCCGAAGTTGTAATTCAGAATCATCGCCCAGACAAAACCCATTACGATACCGCTGAGCAGTGTAGGGAAATAAAAGATACTTCTGAATAAATTGCGGAACCAGCGGACCTTGTCGACGAGCACAGCCAGCACAATCGCGGCAATGTTCTCCAGCAGCACCAGGCTTATCGTCATGACAAGGGTATTCTTGAGCGCGTTATGAACCCGGGGACTATTCCAGATCTCCACAAAATTGGAGAAGCCGATGTACCGGACATCCTCGCTGATGCCGTCCCATGAGGTAAAGCTTAAATAGATGCTTCCCGCTGTAGGAACGATAACAAACAAGGTATAGATTATAAATGAAGGCAAAATAAACAACAGTGCGTAGGACTGCCATTTCTTCTTTTTCTTCAGTATGGCTGCCGTTAGCGGCTTCTCTGCTCTTTCTACTGCTGTAGCCATGGTTGGTTGCTCTCCCTCCCGGAGCTGTTCCCTGGGAGAGGACGGCCGCCGTTCAAGCACAGCCGCTCCCCCGCCGGACAGTTTTCTGTTTACTGTGCGTTGGCTTTTACCTGAGCGTCATATTCTGTATCTGCCTGCTTCATGTATTCGGCCACGTCTCCGTTTTTGCCCACCATATCCTGCAGCAGCTTGTAATACCAGTTGCGGAACTGCGGCGGAATCAGATTGTCGCCCCACCAATTGTTGATCGCCAGGGACTTGTTCACGTCAGGGTCGGCAATCAGGTCCAGTGCGACCTGCATCTGCTCACCGGCTTCATAGGTTACATTTTCTTTGGTCGACGGAATGGCATTGATGCTTGCCAGGTATGTGGCATACTGCTCCGGCTCAAAGAAGAAGCGGATAAAATCCTTGATCGCCTGTGTTTTACCGGCATCCTTGGCTGCTTCGGACGAGAGCGACCAGCCGGCAGGTGACGGCAGACCGACTACATTGATCTTCCCTTCACGGTCAGGGACAGCATAGAAGCCAAATTCAAAGTTAGGATCAGCCTCTGTGATTTGCGAGAACATCCAGGTTCCGGAGAACAGCTGGGCCGCTTTGCCGGATACGAGAATCGAGGCGGTCTGGTTATCTCCTGTGCTCAGCCAGCCTTTATCCACATAATTGGTGAACAGATCTTTGAAATCGGTCATGGCTTGAATGACATTAGGATCGGTGAAGCTTACGGTCTTCGCGGTACGCTTGGAGTTCCAGTCCGGATCTTGCACGTACACATCGTCAATCAGGAATTTGTTCACCCAGAAGCCCATGTGGAAAATATCCTTGCCGCCGACCACCAGCGGCGAAATGCCGGTAGCCTTCAGCTTCTCCTGGATGGCGATGAATTCATCATAGGTTTTGGGAAGCTCAGTAATGCCTGCATCGGCATAAGCCTTCTTGCTGTAAATAATGCCCTGGGGCACATTTACGGACATGGGTGCATTCCACACCTTGCCATCAACCTGCGGCGGGTCACTGAAAAGCTCCAGCAGATCACTTGGCAGCTCTACAATTTTACCGGCATCGGCAAACACCTGGGTATCACGCATTTCCACGAGATCCGGGAATTCACCCACCGCATCCTTGGTCTTCAGCCAATCGAGATAGGCGGCAGAGGTAGTTTCGCTGATATCTTTGATTTTCACATTCGGATTGGCTTCCATGAATGCTTTGACTGTGGCGGCAATGGCCTGTTTGGTGGCGGGATCGCCGGCAGCGTAGCCGATGGAGAAGCTCACTTCTTTTTTGCCGTCCGTTGCGGCGGCATCCGGTGATTGCGGGGCAGCCCCATTGCCGCCGGCATTGCTGTTATTGCTGTTGTTTCCGCAAGCCGACAATATGGTTGTGGCCGCCAGCAGCAGGACCGATAGCTTCGTCATTGTTTTCTTGTGCATATGAAGAGTAACCCCCTAATAAGTTTCTGTTCGGATGTGTTGCGGGCCTAGCCTTGTACTATGGGCCGGAAACCGGTGCCCGATGTGCGCATCATCGTTCGAAAGCGTTTCCTTGCTTCAAGGATAGCATTCCTGAACTTTCGTTAGAATGAACTTTTTTAAGCGCCGTGTGCGGTAAATTTAAGAGGAATGAAGCAAGTGGAAACGGCTTCGCCTTCCTTATAAGGACGGTATCCGTTTCAGCGGGAAAGATAAGGCTAATGTATAGCGTGAAACATATTATAAATTCTTATCTTTGAACAAAACGGCTATGCCGTCCTTGACCGGGCAGCGCAGCTGTTTGCATTTCAGGTGTGAGGCCGGCTGCGGTTCCCCGGTTCCCCGGCTCTCCGGTTCCCCTGGCCGGCTGAAGCTCTTCCTCCCCGATCCCTCCAGACCTTCCTGCTCAGACCCGGCGGCTTAAGCCCAAGTGGAAAAAGGAAACTTAATCCCCACTTTCCCTTTTTCGCTTGCGTTAGCGGGAAAAAGAATCCCTAACCGATCCGTCTCGCCCCCTTGCGGGGAACACGCCTACATTAAGATGAACTTGAACCATTCATCCAAAGGGCAGCCATTTTAGTGGGAAAAAGGATAACTAAAGTAACGCATTCGGATTCTGTATCATCCCTAGTGGGAAAAAGTATAACTAATCCGGCTGAAATCAGCCGTATGGAGGGAGTGGGCCTCTATGAAGTGTACAAAATCCCACTAAAGCCCGTTCAACCCAGAATTCCAGCCCATTAGTGTTACTTTTTACACTTCGCTTCTGTTCCCTATGAACCTCCTTGCGTTCCATCCAGCTTGTTAGGTTCGCCGGTTCCATTCCTATACATTAAACTACCTTGTTGGCTCAAAGCCAAAATCAGCGGTTGACGATGTGAATGAAGTCCGCTGCGGGTTCAGAGGGTTCTTCCGGCCGCTGCTAAAGCCCGGTTTCCTGATTGGAATAAGATTGCAAACTTCATAACATACCTTATCTACAATTGACGAGAAGCATAATTTCCTAAACGACAAAAAAAGCCCCTGCAGGAAAAGCTCCTGCGGGACTGTCGATAGGCTAGCACGGGCCGTTAAACTCTTCACAGCCGATTATCCCGCACCTGCCGGTCATACTCCAGGTCCGCTCTCTTCATGTATTCGGCGACATTCCCGTCGTTGACAACCATCTCCTGCAGCAGCTTGTAGAACCAGTTGCGGAACTCCGGCGGAATCAGATTGTCTCCCCACCAGTTGTTGATCATCAGCGACTTGGTCACGTCCGGATCGGCAACGAGACGGAGGGCTTCTTTCATCTGTTCACCCGTCTCATAGGTGACCTTCTCCTTCGTGGACGGCAGGCCGTTGATGCCGGCCAGAAATATCGAGTATGGCTCCGGCGCAAAGAAGAACCGGATGAACTCCTTCATTGCTTCCATTTTATCGGGATCTTTGGCGGCTTCCGCTGACATCGACCACCCGGAAGGCGAGGGCAGGCCCACTATATTCCGTCTGCCTTCACGGTCGGGCAGCGCGTAGAAGCCGTATTCAAAATCCGGGCCGGCTTCCTCGATCTGCGAGAACATCCAGGTTCCGGAATAGAGCTGGGCTGCCCTTCCAGAGACAAGAATAGAGGCCGTCTGGTTATCACTGGTACCGAGCCAGCCTTTGTCGACATTGGTTTCGAACAGCTCCTTGAAATCGCTCATGGCCCGAACCACGTTATCATCCGTGAAGCTGACCTGCCCCGCCGTGCGTTTGGCATTCCAATCCGGATCTTTGGCATATACATCATCTATCAGAAATTTGTTCACCCAGAAACCCATATGGAAAATATCCTTGCCGCCGACCACCAGCGGAGTTATTCCATTCGCCTTCAGCTTCTGCTGTATTTCCAGAAATTCGCCATAGGTCTGCGGGAGCCTTGTGATTCCGGCACTGGTGTATGCTTGTTTGCTGTAGATAATGCCTTCAGGCGCATTTCCGAACAGCGGTGCATTCCATACCTTGCCGTTCACCTGCGGCAGGCTGCCGAACAAGTCCAGCAGGTCAGCGGGCAGGGGGACGATTTTTCCGGCGCCGGCAAATGCATCGGTGTCGCGGATTTCCACGAGGTCCGGAAACTCGCCTACAGCATCCTTGAATTTCAGCCAATCCAGGTATGCGCTTGCGGACAGCTCGCTGCTGTCTTGAATGATGATGTCCGGATGAGCCTTCATAAATGCTCCAATCGTGGCGACGATGGCCTGCTTGGTTGCCGGATCGCCCGCAGCGTAAGCAATGGAGAAATGCACCTCGTTACCGGAAGCCGCCGCCCCGGCTCCTGCCTGTGTGACGGCAGAGCTTCCTGTGCTGTTATCCCGGCAGCCAGACAGAAGGAGCATGGCCGCCAGCAGCACAGATGCCATACTTATCTTGGTGTTTTTTTGCATTGGTGAGCTGCCCCCCCTACTCATTGACCTTGGTTCTCTGGTCCGCTTGATCATTATTCCCGGATAACACCCATAATCGGGAACAGCAGTGTTACCGAGGTTCCGATATGCTCGCGGCTGCTGACCGACAACCCGTATTCTTGCCCAAAAATCGAGCGTACCCGCTCATGGACATTTTTCAGACCCACGTTTTTGCTCGGGGCTTCCGTATCCTCCAGCGTTTGGGTAATCCGCTCCAAGGCTTCCCTGCTCATGCCGACCCCGTTGTCATAGATGGTAATCGCAAGCAAACCGTCCTTCTTTTCCATCGTAATTCCTACGGTTCCTTTCCCCTGCCGCCGCAGTCCATGCTGTACCGCATTCTCCACAATCGGCTGCAGCGAGAGCTTCAGGATCGGCCAGTCCATTTGAATATCCGGGGCAATATCCAGATGCAGCTCATACCGGTTCTCGAAGCGGACGGAAATAATGTAGAAATAATTCTGCAAATGCTCCAGCTCGGCGCGGATGCTGACCCGGTCCTCCCCGTAGTCGATCACATATTTCAGTTCGTTGGACAGGGCAAGAATCATGTCAGCGACCTCACCCGCTTCCTTATCTACGGCGTTCATCCTAATCACTTCAAGCGTATTGTACAGATAATGGGGCCGGATCTGGCTTTTGAGAGCACTCAGTTCGGTCTGCTTCTGCTTGATTTGGGCCACATACGCTTCATCAATATAGACCTGCAGCCGTTCCACCATCCGGTTGAACCCGTGGGCGAGCCTGCCCATCTCATCATTTGTGTTCACTGACAGCTGAATATCCAGCTTCCCGGATTCCACCACCGTCATTTGCTTGATCAATTCGCGGATCGGGGCGGCAAGCCGGCGGGAGAACCAGGCCCCCATCACAATCATGACAAAAGCACAAATAATAATGGCAATGTAGACGGCGGTTCTGGCGGACAACAGCTGCTCGAACAGGCTGCCGCGGTGAATCCGCGCAATGACCTTGCCATTCAGAAAAGGAACGGCCTCGCTGAGCTCGAGCATTTCGCTGTTCTTTTGAACGGTATCCTCCATAATTCCTGCCGGGAGGTTCTGATTGCTGAAATATACCTTGCCCCCGCCATCCAGCAGGTAGAGCTCGTCCTGTGCCCCCAGGCTAAGCTCCCGGAAGAACTGTTCAAAGAGCGAAGTATCGATATCCAGAAACAATGTGCCGACCACCTTGGGCTCCTTGGTCACCCGCCCCGAGGTATCAATCAGGCTGCGCCCAATGGTAAATACCTGCCTGCTTGAGCGGAAGAAATATTCGTCCGTATGCGTGGGGAATATCGCCACCTCGGACGGACTGGGCTTCATCGTCTCCAGCCACTCGGCGGCGGGAAACATATTGGTGTCCAGCGAGCGGTTCTCCTTCTCCTGGGAATACAGCTTGCCGTCGGACTGGCGGATAAATACAGCGCTTGAGATATAAGGATCACTGAACAGGACAGTCTTCAGAAAAGAATCGATCGGAATGGTGTTGATCTGCTCCAGCTCATTGACATTGGTGGTCTGGTCCTGCTTGTAGCTGTCAATAAAGCCTTCGTAACGGCCGGTATACATCAGCTTGGACACTTCATTGTACTGGTTGAATGCCGAATTCAGATTATAGCTCATATACAGCACCATCTGCTGCAAATTGCTCGTGGTATACCGTTCCACATAGCTGGAGAAGGTCTTCACCGAGAAAAAGCTGAGCGCCAGCAGGGGAATCAGCCCGACCAGCAGGAAGGATGCAGAAAATTTGACGAAAATGCTTCTGGATCTTCGCCCCCGGATCAGCAAGGATATTCCCCCTTTTCTCTAGATATAAGCTTGAATGTTAATTCTTGACCGATTGCTTGTACTCCTGGGGCAGCTTGCCGAAATGCTTCTTGAACATATCACTGAAATGACGGGCATTGTTATAGCCGACCCGGTCCGCAATCTCATAGACCATCAGATCACTCTGCAGCAGCAGCCGCAGCGCATGCCCCATTCTCACCTCAGTGACATAATGCTTAAAGTTCTGTCCGGTATGTTTCTTGAAAAAGCTGCTGAAGTAGTAGGGATTCATATAGACCAGCGCCGCTATCGACTCCAGGGTAATATTCTCCGCATAATGCTCTTCGACAAAAGCCTTGACCTGCAGCAGCTGAGGCATTTCCTTACCGGAGATTTTGCAGGCCAATTGGTCGGCCAGTCTCTTCAAAGTATCCTCAAACTGCTGCCCAAGCGCGGCAAAGGTCGGCGCATCCGTCAGCTTCTCCAGCAAAGGCTTATCCTCGGGGCCAACCAAGCCGGCATCCACGCCGAAGCCCGCAAGCTCCTGTTCCAGTTGGATGATGGAGTTATACACATGGGTTACCGCCTGGTTCCTGCTGTCTCCCGACAGAAGTCGGACCGTTTCCAGAAGCTTGCCCGCCAGAACCGGAAGCTGCTCCTTGTCCAGCGATTTAAGCGCTTCCGCAAGCGAAGCCTGCGCTGCCGTCCATTCGGTTACCCCCGCCGGATTTCCATGAGTCTCCGCACTGTCCGTGAGCACGCGGTTGAGGCCCGAAAAATACCTGTATTTTAACGCTTTCAAAGCACTGCGGTACGATTCGTCTGCTTCCTCTATTCCACTTGCCGGCTGTCCAATCCCGATGGATACCTGCAGCTTCAGGTAGCTGTTGATTTTGTGATGGAGATCCTGCATGATCTGCTCCGGTTCAGCCTCCTGCTCATGCTGCAGTAAAACTGCGAATCGCTCCCCTTTGCGGAAAACATAGCCATTCCCTGCGGCATCCACCGTTTCTTTGATAATATTGGACAGGGCAAACTCCACCAGCTTGCGTTCACGCTCCTCCCAGCGGGAGGTCTGGACGACATATTCATCCGTCTCTACCACACATACGCTGGCATAACGGGTAATCGCTATATTTCCCATGCGGGCAAGCGCGGCCGCAGCCCCCTTGTTGCCGTCGGTTAAGCGCTCAAGCAGCTCCTCAATGGTAATGGAATGATTTTTCCGTTCATACGATTTGAGCATTTCCTTGTTGCGCTCTTCTTCCGATTCCTGGCGGATCACGGCCACGGCCCGGCCCACCACCTGCTCGAGCTGCCCTGTATTCACAGGTTTGACGAGGTAGTCGAGCGCCCCGTACTGAATCGCCTGCCGGGCATAGCTGAATTCCTGATAGGCACTGATAAATACAACCTTAATCGGGCGCCCCGACTCATGAATATCCCGTATAATATCAATTCCGCTGAAGCCCGGCATGCTGATATCGCTGATTACCAAATCAGGATGGCAGGTCTCAATCAGCGCCTTCAGCTCGGTCCCGTCATTCGCTTCGCCGACAATATCAAGGCCCAGGCTCTCCCAGGAAATCAGCTTCTTCAAGCCGCGCAGGATCACCGGTTCATCGTCCGCCAGCAATACCCGTATGCTTCTGACCATCGCAATCCCTCCGCAAGTCTGTCTTCTTCTATATCTTCACACGGCGGCTGTCTGCCTGTACCTCTATCATATCAGACCCGCCCTCATCTTTGTCCACTGCATCACGTTGCTCAAGATTTGCCAATGCCTCCTGCTGTCTGCCGATGAAGAGAGGCATCCAGCTTTACTGTAACATGCCAGGCCGGAAGCTTGAGTGAAGCTTTTTAATGGAAAAGAGCAGTTTTTTTAGATTTACCTCTCATTTCCCCCTTTAGCCGGGTGCGCTTTCATATGATCAGGTTATGAAGAATCAACAATTTCCCACTTGGATCAGCTTCCCAAACAAATAAAAAGACGGCTCCAATTCACAATCGAATTGCAAGCCGTCTTTCATTATAAGCACCCTATGCAATAAATACCTTATCCATTTAAGCAGTGTTAATACATCTTAAGATTATCGAAGCTGACATTGTTGTTGTAGCCGGCTCTGACTCCCAAAGAACCGTTATTGTAGGAAGTGTCTTTTTTATCGATATACAGTGTGTTGTTCACGTAGACCTGCATGCGGAATCCGGTTACAACAACTTTGACTGTGTACCAGGTGCCCGGGGTTATGGGCAGGGAAGCACTGCCGAGATTTGTATAATTGTTATTGAACTTGCCCAGCCAGACGGAGCCGGTCGTGCTGATCCCCGCTCCATACCCCCTGAAGCTGTCGGTTCCTGCGGCCAAGCCCTGGGTATTCCAGATCAGGCTGCCTTCCCCGCTGTCATTGATCCTGATGCTGCCTTCAACCGTATAGTTCAAGCCGCTGGTCCGCTGGTTAAGCACCGATTTGGCAAAAGCGGCCGGTGAAGCAACAGTGTACACCCCTCCGGTCAACGTCCATGTGCCGCCATAACGGGTCCACTCCGTATCTGTATTGCTGTCGAAGCTGTTCAGGTAAGTATGCGGAGTCACCTGTACATTGTCGAACTTGGCGGTATTGCCAAAGCCGCCGCGCAGGCCCACCGTGCCTCGGCTGTAGGCCGTATCCGTATAATCCAGCTTCAGCACATTATCCAGATAGACATGAATCCTCCCGGAATTTTTTACCACCTTCAGGTGATAGGTGCCCCCGGCAGCTATGGCCGCAGGCGCGCTTGCCAGCTGGCTGTAATTGTTATTGAACCTGCCCAGCCAGACCGTGCCCGAGGTGTCGATGCCGGCACCGTACCCCTTGAAGCTGTCTGTGCCGTTGCCCGGCCCCGTTACATCAAAGATCAGACTGGCCTGACCGCCGTTTGACAGCGTGATGTCTGCTTCGGCCGTATAATTCACCAAAGACACATATGGACTGACGATTGACTTTGCCGCACTGGTTGAGTTTACGCTGTAAGCCCCGCCCGACACGCTCCAGGCGCCTTCATATTTCGTCCAGCCCGTATCATCGCCATCATTGAAGCTGTCGCTGAAGGAAGCGGGCAGCGTCAGGAACTTTATTCTGACGTTGTGCCCGCCCGCAGCCCGGACAGCAGAGGTCATGGCCGCAAGCTCGCCGGTTCCGGTCTGATACAGACTGGGCCAGATATAATCCGGGAAGCCGCCCGGCCAGAGCGCCTGATCATTCGTATACCAGGTGGCACCATAGTCATTGCTGAATGAGAGAGTGCTGCTGTTGGCGGTAACCGCCAGCCGTCCGTCGCTGAGCGACAGAACATAGGGCGCGCCGTTCTGGCCGGGAACCGGATTGCCGAGTCCGCTGGCCCAGGTGGCTCCGTCCTCCGACACCTTGGAGTAAATATTGCAGCCTGCCGTACCGCAAACCTCGAAGACCAGAAGATATTTCCCGTTGTTCATCTTTGTCCAGACCGGCATTCCCGGCCGGGAGGCCGAATTCCCCGTATCCCAGGCTGCGAATATTTCATTGCCCCAGGTGGCACCGCTGTCCGGTGAAATTTTCAGCGAGATGACCTGGCTGTACGCCGGAGAGCCGGCTGCATACTTTTCACTGGCATAGTAGACCGCTATACGCCCATCGGCCAAAAAGCCCAAATGCGGCTCATAGATTCCCTGCGGCGGATTCCCCAGGCTTCCGGGTGCTCCGGCATTGCTGTCGATAGTGCTGAGATGGGTCCAGGTCGCACCTCCATCCGTACTTTTATATACAGGAAGGTAATAGGCTTCCTCCCAGCGCACAGAGCGGGCGCCCATCAGGATGTCCCCGCTGGGCAGCTCAAGCAATTGGCCGTTGTCGAGGTCCTTACCGGGGTCGCTGATCGTGCTCAGAACGGTCCAGGTGCGGGCATTGTCGGTACTTCCCGCCACTTGGAGCCTGGTGCCTCCGTTCGTGTCGCGCGTGTAGCCGTTATTGTCATAGATCGTGTACACCGCAAGCCAATTGCCGCCGGACAGCTTCAGCATGCGCCCGTATTCCGAGCCGAAGGTCCCCGGACTGATGCCTCTGAAATCCGTTCCCGCATCCGCGAAGACCGCCGGATTGCTTACCGTTGTCTCACTCTGAACAGCAGCCGGTCCGCCCTCTGCGGACACTCCGGGTACGAGCGAGAACATTAACAACAGCACAATGATTGCACCTGTCCATTTCTTCATGGTACATCTCCTTTGGATGGGTTTCTCTTGCAAGACACCATACTCCAAGGAACCGTCAGCCCAGATTGATTTCGCGGATTTTGTCAAAAGGCACTTTAGGCTTGCGGTCCTCCGTCAAAAGGCCATTCACTTCCTGCTGCACATCGCTGACCTGGGTATAGCAGTAGCCGCTGATGAACGGGGTCGCTTGGATTGCCGCAGTGATCGCCTGGAAGCGCGCCAGGAAATCCTGCTCTGTCTTCACCTGATTTCCATAGCCCCAGCCGCTGACCGTCTGAAAGGCGATGCCGCCGAACTCACTGATAATGACCGGCTGGCCTTTATAGGCGTATCCTTCGGCCCACGCAAATTTGTAGTTATTGAAGGAGACGCCATTGTCAACAATAGAGGTTTTGTCGGCGTAATGGGCCAGGAACTGTTCTCCCGCCTCCACATAATCATGCAGCGTCAGAATATCCGATACGGTGTGCTCCCAGCCATCGTTGGTGACAACAGGACGAGAGGGGTCAATGGCTTTGGTCAGGTGATAGATGCCTTCTGTGAATTTCTGCTGTCTGACATCATGGGCAATGGCAGGAATACCCCAGGATTCGTTGAACGGAACCCAGGTGATGATGCACGGATGGTTATACTGCTGCGGCACAATCTCCAGCCATTCCCGGGTGAAGCGCTGGACGGCAAGATCATTGAATTCGTAGGTGGCGGGCATTTCCGACCAGACCAGCATCCCCTTCACATCGCACCAGTACAAGAAGCGGGCATCCTCGATCTTCATATGCTTGCGGAGGCCGTTGTAGCCCATTTCGGCAATCCAGCCGATGTCATCGATCAGCGCCTGCTCGCTGGGCGGCGTCAGATGGCTGTCCTGCCAGTAGCCCTGATCCAGAATCAGGCGCTGGTACAAGGGCCTGTTGTTAAGGAGAATCTGGCCGTTTTCAATGGAAATTTTGCGCATTCCGAAATAGGAATACACATGGTCCACGCTCTCCTGTCCGCGGAGCAGCCTGAATTCAACGTCATACAGATTCGGCGCCTCCGGCGACCACAGGGATTGCTTCCATGGCCCCCCGACTTCATGCCATACATCCGCCTCAATGCTCACCAGGTCACGGTCCGCGCTCAGGCTGAACCGCTTGACCTGCCGGCCTTTCAGAGTAATCAGCACATCGAGCATAAGCTCCTGGCCGGCCTTAAGGCCGGCAATCCGGAAATCGAAGCGGATCATATGCCGGTCGACATCCGGCGTCATTTTCACGGAATCAATCCGTGCTTCGCTTACACATTCCAGCCAGACGGATTTCCAGATCCCCGTCGTCTGCACGTAGAAGCATTCAAAATTGTCAGCTACCCAGCGCTGCTTGCCCCGGGGCTGCGTGCAATCCAGACTGTCTTCCGCCTTAAGTACAATCCGGTTGGCTGCACCGAATGTCACATACGGGGTGATATCAAAGGAAAACGCAGCATAGCCGCCTTCATGCACGCCAGCATAAGAGCCGTTCACCCAGCATTTGGCCCGGTAATCAACCCCCTGAAAATGCAGAATCGCCCGCTTCCCGGCGTTCTCCGCAGGAAGGTCCAGCGTTCGCTCATACCAGACATTGGGGTGGAATTCCTGAATGCCGATCCCGCTGGCCGCCGTCTCATACGTGAACGGAACCGTAATCTGCACGCCCTGCGGAAATTTCGCGTACCATGCCTCCGCTTCTCCACTGTTGGCATCATCAAAGCTGAAATTCCATTCTCCGTCCAGAGCAAGCCATTCCTTGCGTACAAATTGCGGTCTGGGATACCCCGGAATATAAGCTTTTGTCGTCATGAAACTGCACCTGTCCTCTCCATATCTCGTCTTTTTTGTCTTTTTCTCTTAAGCTCAATCTGCTGCTCTGCCGCCTTATCCCTTAATCCCTGACATGCTGATTCCCTTGACAATCTGGCGTTCAAAAATAACAAACAGCACAATGATCGGAATGGAAGCAATCGCGTTGATGACCATCGGCTTGACATAATCCTCCGAATACTGGCTCATCAGGGTCGGAATACCCATCGGCAGCGTGAACAGATTGTCGTCCGTGATGGACAGGAAGGGCCACAGAAAATTGTTCCAGGAGCCGATGAATGTCAAAATGGCCATGGAAGCCAGTGCGGGACGGCAGAGCGGCAGCATGATGCGCATGAAGATCCTCCAGCTTCCTCCCCCGTCCATCTGCACACTCTCCAGCAGGTCGTTCGGAATGCCGTCAAAAAAGCTTTTCAGCACAATTACCGCTACTGGAGATGCCAGCGCCGGAATAATCAATCCCTGATAAGAGTTCAGCAGATTCATATCCTTCGCCACCTGGTACAGCGGAATAATCGTGGCTTCACCGGGAATCAGCAGGCCGGCAAGGACGACAAAAAACATCAGCGTCCGGTAGCGGAAGGGAATTTTGGACAAGGCGAATCCGGCCAGAGCCGCAGCGGCTACGGTCAGCACCGTGACAAAAGCAGCCACAAGCAGGCTGTTCGCGATCCAGTCCGTCAGCTTCGTCCCGCCAAGAATCTCTTTGTAGACCTCCAGCGAATACGGCGGGCTGAACCAGTCCAGCACTGTGATGATCTTCATGCCCTCTTCCTTGAACGATACGAACAGCATCCATACCAGCGGCCCCGCGAACAGCACAGCCATAAACAATGACACAATGCGGTAGACCCATTTCATTACAGATCCGCTCCTTTGCGGTTATTCATCCCATATTGCAGCGCCGACAGCACCAGCAGAATCACGAACAGCAGATAGGACATCGTGGCCGCATAGCCGAGATCATTGCTCTTGAAGCCGGTCTGATAAATCAGTTGTATGATGGGCCGGGTCTGATCCAGCGGACCGCCTCCGGTAACAATGTAGATCTGCATGAACACCTTGAAGGAAGCGATAATCTGCAGCATGGTGATCGTCTTCGTAATCGGAGCCAGATAGGGCAGCGTAATCCGCCAGAACATCTGCCGGTCATCCGCTCCGTCCAGGCGGGCCGCCTCGTAAATCTCATCGGGAATCTCCTGAATCGCCGATAAATGCAGGATAAAGTTGAACCCTACCGTCCACCAGAGGGTAATCAGCGTAATGACGATCCAGGCCAGACGGGTCTCCGTCAGCCAGAAAATTTCCGTATCACCGGGCAGCAGCCGCAGTAAATGGAGCACGGAATTCACCAGGCCGGTATATGGCTGGAACACAAACAGCCCCAGATAGGAAGCCACCGCCACAGACAGCACGCTGGGGATAAAGAAAATACTGCGGTAGAACTTTTGCAGCACGGACTTGCGGTTCGCGATCAGCGCCAGTGAAATGGACAGCACGAGCATGGTCGGCGTCGTCAGCACGACGAAGATGAGCGAATGCCCGAGCGCTTCCCACACCTCCCTGTCCTGCAGCACCCGGCTGTAATTGTCCCAGCCCAGAAATTCCATTTTGCGGATCAGCGTCCATTTATAAAAGGTCATTTCCACGCCCTTGAACATCGGCCAGATGGTGAACAGGCCATATACTATCAAAAAGGGAACCAGGAACAGCAGCGCCTGCACATCCGCCCTCAGTTTTTTCATCTTCATTCAGGTCACCTCTCCCCAAAAAGCAAGTGGAAACGGCTGCGCCGTCCTTTTAAAGACGGGGTGCTTCAGCGAGAAATAAAAGGATAATTTATATTGTGAAACATATAAATTCTTATATTTGAACACAGGCCCGCCGCCCGCCGACGCCAGGCCTATGCATCACCGGCTGCCGTTTTTATTTATCAAGCTCTTTCTGCACGCCTGCCTCCATTTTGTCCATGGCTTCAGCCGGTTTCATCTTGTTCGCCCAAACTTCATTGAGGATCTTGAAAGAGACATTATCACGGATTTGCCATGTCTTGGTCGAAGGTTTATTGAATTTTACCGTACTGGCAACAGCGGCATAATCGCTGCGGTAAGGCATATCTTTGTATTCCTGCTTCTCAAGGACAGAAGGCTTGGAGGGGATATGGCCTGCTTTGGCCCAAATCTGGCCGTTCTCGGCTACATAGTCGGCGAAGATCAGCGCAGCCTTCCGTTTGGCAGGGTCCTCGGCTTTGGTCAGCGGTAAAATGATTGTGTGCGAATCGCCCCAGGTTGCTTCCTGCTCGAACAGCTTCGGAATCGGCATCGCCCCGAATTCAAGCTCCTTCGTCGTTTCCCAGGTTCCGGTTGCCCAGACACCCGTCATCATCACAGCCGCTGTACCGCTCTGGAAGTTTTTGTAGAAGTCGGGATCATTTTTCTTGATATAGCCTTCGGTGAACAGCTTCTGAATATATTCAGCCGCCTGGATGCCTTTAGCTTTGTCAATTTCGGCTTTCTGCAGATCGTCCGAGATCAGATCGTTGCCGCCGAGCTGCGAGTACAGCGCCCACCATAAGCGGTAAGGGTCGTCATTGGTATTGGAAAGGGCAAACGGGGTTGTTTTGGCCGGAAGCTTCTCTTTCAAGGTCTTCAGGAAGGCCAGGAAGCCGTCTGCGGATTGCTCAAGCACCGGCTTGCCGTCATCGCCAAGAAGTCCTGCGTCCTTCAGCAGCTTTTTGTTGTAATACATGATAAAAGGATGGGTATCAATCGGCACTGCGTAATGTTTTCCGTCCACAACCGTTGCATCCAGCAGATTTTGATTAAAGGTTGACCAGTCCACGGCCGCCTCGCCGGCCACCGCGTCCAGATCGGTGACAACCCCTTGATTGATCAGATCCGGCAGCCGGGAAGTATGGGAAATGCCGATATCCGGGCCGTTGCCGTTGCCTACGGAGGTAATCAGCTTCGTGTAATATTCCGCCCAGACCAGCTTCGTGTTTTTCACCTTAATGTCAGAGTGGCTTTTGTTGAATTCATCGACCAGCTTCTGCATGTTGTCCCCGTCGCCGCCGTCGAACAGGGTCCAGAAGGATAGGTTGACCGTTTCGCCGCTTCCCTCGCCTCCGGTATTTCCCCCGGTGCTGTTGTTCCCGGCGGGAGCCGGGCTGCTGCCGTTATTGCCGTTCGATGAACCGCCTGCATTGTTGCTTCCGCCGCAAGCGCCAAGTACCAGTGAAAATGAGAGCATGAAGGCCAAGCCCAGAAAAGCGGTATTTCTTTTCTTCATTCCTGTCTCCCCTTTATTGTAAACTAGATACAAAACGGTTTATTTGTTTTATTACAATTATTTTGTATCTTAAGCCGATTATAAGAAACCATTTTTATATTGTCAACGCTTTCATTTTGTATTTTAGTAATAATAAGCATGCAAAAAAACCATTAGTTACAGATTAACTGTATCTAATGGTTCTGTTCTTCTTCATCCCGGATAAAGCTCAGCTTCATCATAATTTCCTGCGCATGGTCGCCGAACCCCCGCCCGAACAGGTTGACACCGCCTTGATGGATGGAATCGGGATGGACGCCAATCCGCAGCCGGATTTTCGGGCTTTGTGTCAAATTAAGCTGGCCGAGGCTTACATCCGATACCTTTTCCATATCAAGCGTGGTCTTGTCCATGTCAATCCGCCACGTCTTAAGCAGGCCGTATTGCGTGGACGAGTCTCTCCACCAGACCGGATTCAGCTTGCCCCGCCGGCCTCCGAAATCGCCCGGGCTGGTCCACATGCCAATCTCCACCCCGTTGATCCATACCGATATATCCGATGGCCAGTTGTTGTCGTAATTGGGCGCTTCCGAGCATATTTCCATGGACAGCTCCAGCATTTCGACTCTTGCCCCTTTCGGCACCTCCAGCGGCAGCAAATATTCCAGATACCCCTTGCGGAACCAGATAATCTGCGCGCCCACATGCTTGGGATGATAAAAGCTGGAGGGCTCATCTTCACGGATCAGCATCTCTTCGGCATCCGCCATGCCGCAGGTCGGGTGTACCTCGCAATCGCTGTAATGGCCGATGGGCACCTCAATTTCGAAGATACGCACAGCCCCTCTCGGAACAGCCTTCTCCTCATTCAGGGCGATATGGATATCATCGTAATTGCGGCTGCACACCTTCATCGCCCCGCGGGATGCAGGCAGCAGCTCCGTGTTGATCAGCCGGGCCGCTTCAAGCACCTTCACATTGTTGGCTACCGTGGATACGGGCAGCTTCAGCGCTTCGGCGATTTCGATCACGTTCAAGCTCCGGGAATTCAATAAATGGAGAATATCGACCCGGGAGCGGGTAGACAGCGCATGCGCCACCGACACCAGCTTCTCCGGATCATCAAAACCAAGCTCCAGCACGGACTACACTCCTTCGAACCCTAAGTAATACAATTAATAGTACGTGCTCGGAGTCACAAAATCAACCGATATCCACCGGGAATATACCGTATAGGCCCTATTCTTAATCTCAAACAAAGGAATCAGGCGGAATCCTCGCTCCTGTCCCCTCATCCGGCAGCGGCCATAGGCCCGCCAGCCATGGTTGCGTTCATGGTCCCTCCGCCTATCTCAAGCGTCTATACCGCAGCTGAAGCCTCCTCCGCCTGGGCCTGGTCCGCTGCTCATGGTACAATACAGACAGCAATCTTACATAATGAGGTGAATGAGCTGATCTATTTCATAAAATTCCTGTACAGCTTCGTGCTTCCGCCAGGCCTCTTCGTCGTTCTGCTGCTCGGACTGACAGTCTGGCTGTGGAGGCGCAATCGCCGGCCGGCCCTGACGCTGCTCGGCGTTACCTTCCTGCTCTACCTCTCCATGACTCCCCTGGTCGGCGATCTGCTGATTGGCGGCCTGGAGCGGCAGTATGACAAGCCTGAGCTGCTCCAGGGGGACGTAATCGTCGTCCTTGGCGGGGGGGCCAGCTCCGGAAACCCGGATATCGACGGTGAAGGCAATATGTACGGCCCGGCGGCGAACCGGCTGCTGACTGCGGTGCGGCTGCACCGGCAGACCGGCCTGCCGGTCCTGTTCTCCGGCGGCCGGGTGTTTGCCGACAGCGGCAACGAAGCGGATATCGCCAAGCGGCAGCTGATGGGCCTTGGTGTTCCCGAAAGCGATATTCTGGCTGAGAACCGCTCGCTCAACACTGAACAGAACGCCGTCAACACAGCCGCACTCATGAAGAGCCATGGGCTCAGTCATCCGATTCTGGTCACCTCGGCCTTTCACATGCCCCGTGCCATGATCCGTTTCAAGGACAGCGGGCTGGCCCCGCTGGCTTACCCCACAGATTTTATAGCCAGCCGTGAAATCTTGCTTTATCCCGCCAAGTTCACCCCGTCTCCCGGTGCAGTGAACACCGCCGGAACCGCGCTCAAGGAATATTTGGGCCTGCTGGCCGCCCGTTTCTGAGGTGTGGAGTAATTGTGTGACAGACATAAATATAGAAACAGCGGCAGTCCGGACATGAAACATTCATCCAAAGGGCAGCCATTTTAGTGGGAAAAAGGAACACTAAGGTAGCGCATTCGGATACTGCATCATCCCTAGCGGGAAAAAGTACAACTAATCCGGCTGAAATCAGCCGTATGGGGGGAGATGGCCTCCAATAAGTGTACAAAATCCCACTAAAGCCTGTTAAATCCAGAATTCCAGCCCATTAGTGTTACTTTTTCCACTTCGCTTCCGTTCCCTATGGGCTCCTTGCGTTCCATCAGCTTTTTCAGGTTTGCCGGTTCAATTCATATACATTAAGTTTCTTTATTGTGTTTTTTAAAGATGACAGAACCGTCTCCCGCTTAAACAGCGAAGCGGACGGACCCGCGGAACAGCGGCAGCGGCCGCCTGAGTCTCCGGATTTTCACCGCTAAGGGGAATGAAAAAAATCTGGAGAGCACAGATATTGGAACAACGCTCCGTTCGCGGAGCGGCCACTCCAAAAGCCTACGTCTATCCTACGCAAGTGGAAACGGCTTCGCCGTCCTTATAAGGGACGGGGCGTTTCAGCGAGAAATAGAGCAGGCCGACACAATCTGCGCTGTCCGGTATTGATTTTTTTTCCAAAACAGGTTATTTTATAGACAGCTTAGCGATAAGCAAGTTCCTGACACGAAGGGAGATGGTTTTAATGGCAGCTACTTATATGGTGGTTAGGTCTTAAAACTGAATAGCAGGCATATGCGAAAAAAGCGGGAAACTCCTGTATTATTTGGTATGCCATCCAAAGAAACCTTTCGTGAATATTGCTGTTTGCAGAATACGATGAAGGTCGTATTTTTTTTGCGTCCTGATGCCGCGTGACAGCAGCTTCTTTAGAGGCTGCTTGTCCGTGGCATTTTTGCGTAAAAAACAACATTAAAGGAGCTAACAAAAAAACATGATGGATCTGAAACCCTATGGCTACACAGAAATAGAAGCAATTCCCCACGGTTTATTGCCCGGCAGGGTGACGGAGCTTCGGCGCGAGCGCTTCACGGTCATGACCGAGCGCGGCGAAGTAACGGCGGTGCTCAAAGGTACGTTCTATCACAGCGCGGAAACGCGCGTAGGCTTTCCTTGCGCCGGTGATTTTGTCTTGCTGCACTGCAACGAGAGAGGAGATTCCCTCATCGTTACGGTACTGCCCCGCCGCTCCAAGTTCTCACGCGCGAATTACTCAGGTCATGCCGCAGGCTATGCCAAAACCATGCTGGAACAGGCCGTCGCAAGACGTAGTGAGGGTTCAGGCAATCCGCGAGTCGACAGCCGGGGGCGGCATACGACAACTCACCGTCAGCTGTTCATGCTCCCTTCCGGTGCGATGGTCATCGATACGCCGGGTATGCGTGAGCTTGGGCTTTTTGATGCCGACGAAGGCATCCGCGCAGGCTTTACCGATATGGAGGAATGGTTCGCGCAATGCCGATTTACAGATTGCCGCCATCAGGCCGAGCCGGGATGTGCCGTTCTCGCCGCGCTTGCCGACAGTTCGTTGCCGCGTGAACGGTGGTAGCATTATGTTGCCCTGGAGCAAGCAAACGAAGAAAAATGGAGGATGGAAGAAATGAATATTAAACTCGAAACGCTAATCTATGCTTTAAGCCAACGGTTCAGGACGGATATCGTCTCCGCCGACTGCCATACCATGCCGTTACAGGGCGGAACTGTGGGAAATGTGTACCTGGTAACGGGGATCGCCGAAACCGCAGACGGCGAAAAATTGCCGTACCGTATCGTGCTGAAAATCCAGAAGAAATGGGAACGCTACGGCGATTCGGGTTCATGGCGCCGGGAATATGATCTCTATACTTCTGACTTGGGAGCGACGTTCTCGGATGCCCTCCGCTGGCCGACATGTTATCACGCCGAGATCAATGCCGAAGAAAATGAATTCCAGCTGTGGCTGGAATATATCGATGGCGTAACCGGTTTAGACTTGACCGGTGATATGTATGAACAAGCCGCGATGGAGTTAGGACGCTATCAAGGCAAGCTGTATGCCGAGCAGCCCGCTGTGCTGTGGAGCCTGACCAACCTGAGCCATGCGGATTTTATGAAGAATACGTATCTGCATTACCGGTCATGGCCGTTCGTCTACGATTATATACGCTCGGAGGACTGCGAATTCCCGCAGCACGTGCGGCAAATGCTCATCGACATCGATGAGCACGCAGACGAGATACTCGCCCGCATTGAAAAATTGCCCCTCGTGCTAAGCCACCGGGACTTTTGGGTGACCAACCTGATCTATGCCGACGGGAAGATCGTGCTCATCGACTGGGATACATCCGGATGGGGCTACCTGGGCGAGGATCTGGCAAGCCTGATTGCGGATGAAGCGGATATCGATCACATGGTTGAATATTACCAGCGATGTGTCCCCGCTTATTACAAAGGATTTTCGGAGTATGCGGATGTATCCCCTATCGCCGATCATTGCGTTTATGAGCTGATCCTTCTCGTATTCGGCTACAGGCTTGTAGAGGGATACCTCCGCACAGAGGACGATGGCGAGAAGGAGAAGTGTGTCCATACGCTCCAAAAAATCCATGAAATGAAGAGCAGCCCTGTCCGGAAACCCTTGAATATGTAGTGGGTTTCCGGAATTCCTTTCATTACAATTTGAGCTTCAAGGCTGTACCCCTGCAATGCCTGCTCCTAAGTGCTCACACTAATGCAGATGACAGCTCTTGGCTCGCTAAACTGCCTCGTTAGCTCAATGAAGTGCAACTAAAATTTTTCGTAAATCTGAGCATAAGCCTTTTTCATTTCTTCTCGTAATTCTTAGTTCTCGTTCTCCTTGTTTTATTTAGTCCTGATAAAATTTTTCTATTTAGGATTGGTCGTGACTCCGGAGAATGCTTGGACTTCCCGCCGCTGCCCGTCTGCAGATTTCTTGATGTATACCACTGTTCGCGGTGAAATCCGCAGACAAAGGCAGACGCTCCGCTCCTGCAGTTCCCGAATTCCCTTCCGCCGCTTTTCCGCCAGCCTTAGTGGTAAAAAGGATAACTAAGGTAGCGCATTCGGATACTGCATCATCCCTAGCGGGAAAAAGTACAACTAATCCGGCTGAAATCAGCCGTATGGGGGGAGATGGCCTCCAATAAGTGTACAAAATCCCACTAAAGCCTGTTAAATCCAGAATTCCAGCCCATTAGTGTTACTTTTTCCACTTCGCTTCAGTTCCCTATGGGCTCCTTGCGTTCCATCAGCTTTTTCAGGCTTGCCGGTTCAATTCCTATAGCACCTTTATTTGTTCGGGTTGATGAAAATAGAGCGGAGCTAAAGTATATTCATAAGGCTGCCCTTTCGCCCTCCAAGGCGTCCAGATTGACCTAAAAAGCAGTGGACCGGATGAAATTCCTCACCGGCCACTGCTTCCTTAGAACTTATGCCTGAAGGGATGCTGCCGCTCCCCTATTTAAGCAAATCGCAGAATCCGGCGCTGACAGCTCCGGCAAGCTGCTCCGGTGCCAGCTCAATCTGCATGCCGATCTTTCCGCCGCTGACACCCATTGCAGCAAGGGTCCCGGCACTGCTGTCGATAAAGGTGGGATAGAGCTTTTTCATTCCTACCGGCGAACAGCCGCCGCGCACATAACCGGTCCATTTCAGCAGATCCTTCACCGGAAGCATCTCAATCTTCTTCTCGCCCGCCGCCTTGGCGGCTTTTTTCAAATCCAGCTCTTCCGCCACCGGGATCACAAACACATACAGATTAGCTCCGCTATGCGCGACAAGCGTCTTAAAGACGGTTTCCGGCGGCAGACCCATTTTCTCGGCTACTGCTGTGCCATGAATTTGGCCGTCCCCGTTGTCATACACATGAACCTTATAAGCGATTTTTCGGGTATCGAGAATCCGCATTGCATTGGTTTTGGTGATTTGCATCATTCATCGACCTTTCCGGCCGCTCTATCAGCTGGCACTAATCTCTCGGATAATCCATGGCCATAATGTCCATGAAAGGAACCTTGAACAATTCCTCATTGCTGCTTACATGCACCTTGCCGGTACGCGGGTCCATGCCGACGATGGTGCCCCGGACCGGCTCCTCTTTGCCCCAGACGGTCAATACAATTTCAGAGGACTCCTGCATCGCTTCCGTCAGCTGATTGCCGATTTCCTCCAGCACAAATTCATCTCTTGTCGGCCGTTTGGCCACCTTCGCTTTTGCCACGCTATTCCTCCAATAAGCCATTACAGGGATAAACACAGTTACGTTATGAATGCTCTTAAATATTATAACATGGACAGGCATTTCATTGAACCTTACCCATTGGCAAACGGGAGCTCCCGGCAGAACAGGCAATTCCGCAAAAAGAACCCGCAAAGGCTCATAAAGTGCCTGCGGGTTCTTTTTGCATTTCCAAATATCCGGTTAATCGCCGCTGACGGAATAACGCTCCAAGGTGATCGGACTGCCGTTCAGCAGAGCTTGCGTTGACGCCGGACTCCCTGTGCTTAATTGCAAGCGGTCTCCCCTGATAGTGTGGTAGCTTACCCCCAACGCGGCTCCCGCTTCAAAGGTTGGCGCAACCGGGGCCCGTTCCGCCGCAAAAGCTGCAAGGTCGCCAGCCCCCCGCTCCGCAGCCTCTTTGACACTGATGGCCTCGACGGCTACTCCGCCCGGCATCCCTCCAGCCGACACTTCCAGGTATCCCTCCCGCTCGTTGAGTTCATAGCCATGGGACAGGAATACGGCAAAATAGACGCCGCCTGCCTGGCCGAACAAGGCGGTTGGCTGCTTAAGCCACTCGCCCTTGGGCAGCACACCGGTTATTGTGTCCCCCTCGTCCTCCGGTACAGGGAACAAGGAAAGGATGGTGTTCTGATGATATAATACCTCCATATGACGGCTCTGATGGCGCGGATCTCCCTCCCGGCAGCCTTGGCCCGGATGGAAGAAATACAGCCGGTTCACTGCATATTCGGCAGACACCGGCAGCGAAAAGGCCCAGCGGAGCTGCTCGTTGTCGAACTCCTCCACCCGCTCCCACATCCCCCCGGCGGCAAAGCTTCCGGTAAGGTAGGCATAGGAATGAATAAGCGGCTGCGGCTGCGGATCATCGGGAACGACTTTTTGCGTAACCTTGGCCACTTCCACCGGAGTCTCCCGGTTCAGCGCGGCGGCCCGTACCTGAGCCGGCGCTTCATAGAACAGGAACCCGGCATACTCCGTACGCGGCATCAGCGGCGGCAGCTGGAAATCCCCGAACTGCACATAGTCGTGCAGGACGTTGGCATCTGCGGGAACATCATGCGGCCAGCCCCGGGAATGTGCGCCTGCCCAGGCACCGCGGAGATAAAACTGCCCCCGCTCCTTCCACAGGTAATCCAGCATCTCCCCAAGCCTGCCCTTGAGCCCGCTGTCTTCCTCCAGCTCCCAGGCGCAGGTGAACGCCTGCACCCAGTGCCAGAACCACGGCAGGCTGCCATACTCCGGCATTCCCTTCTCACTAATATACGCCAGCGTATTCTCCAGGCTCTTCCGCCCGTCGGCCAGCAGCTCTTCATCCTCGAACTGCTTGCCGAAGATCAGCTTCGCCGCCGTATATTTGGCCTCATGATGCCCATAGTAGACCACCGGCTTGCGGAAGAAGCCGCTGCGGTAGATATGCCCGATTGCGGTATGAAAAGCAATCCGCAGTCCGGCATTCAGCCTGCTTCCGTAATGCTTGCAGAACCAGACCATCAGGCTGCCCATGATCTCTACCGGCAGCTCATGCGGCGCCGCCTCCCGCGGCAGCGGGTCCAGTCCGAGCGGCCAATGGCCGTACAATTCCGTGCCCGGCTGGCGGTTCTGCAGCAGCACTGTTTCCAGGAGGACCGCCTCCGCCTTGATTTTGGCTTCTTCCCGACTAAAAGGCAGCTCAAAGGAGGGATCGGCAGCAGCCGCAAACAGATACGAAGCATAATAAAAGTTATTGCGGACATCATCATGGAACCACAGTCCGCTGCCTTGCAGCGGGCGGCGTTCCGCTTCGATGGCTATATTATAGATAATTTCGTTTTGGCGAGCCTGATACAGACCCGGTGCAGCATTAAGTTCTCCCACTTCCGTTCACCCTCCACCACTTCTTGTATTCTGGATATGCAAAGGCCAGCATCTGATTGCAGGCGCGCCGCGCAGCACGGAATCAAAGGGACTTCCGCCTTGGATTCCGGCTTTTCACACCTGTCCGATATGAAGCGTACCCATAGACCAAAAGAACCTCGACAGGCGTAACCCTTCCAATTTCGGACGGCAGGCGCGAGCGCAGGCCCCCTGATATCGTTGCCTGAAAAATAAATATCCCCTCCCTCAATCTTCTGTCAATCTTCTGCATCTCCCGGCGGAAGCTTCTAATGAATAAATCTGGAGGATGGTGTTTCACGCCCTGTCCGCTCCGCAGGCAGTGATGCGAGCTTCAACTGGGAATCCAATCTCATTTCAGCTCTATTGTGCACGCTTTCGGTTCATATGGCAATGTCTAAACCCAATAAATAAACTAAAATAAACGTACTAAAAAAGATTATCCCTTGCTAAATGAACTTATATGGATTAAATTGTACCTATACGAACGAAAATATGTTTGCGAAGGAGATTGAACATTCAATGGAAAGACGTTTCGCATCCCATCCCAATGAAGTTAAGCAATTTGACACTGAGCGCTTGCGCAAGGAGTTCCACATCCCTGTCATTTTTGCTCCGGATGAACTGAAGCTTGTCCTGACCCATGAAGACCGCATGATTGTCGGCGGCGCCAATCCGGTAAAAGAGGATGTCGTGCTTACCACTGACCTTAAGGAGCTTGGGGTTACTTATTTCCTGGAACGCCGTGAACTGGGTGTAATCAATGTCGGAGGCAAGGGCTCGGTTGTTGTAGACGGAACAGAATATGAAATAGATTTCAAAGAATGCCTGTATGTCGGACAAGGCGCCAAGGAGGTTATTTTCAAAAGCGCTGACAGCGCTAAGCCTGCTAAATTCTACCTGAACTCGGCTCCTGCCCATAAGTCCTATCCTACTGTCAAAACAACGCTGGCAGAATCCGAATCCGGCGCCATGGGCGGTCTGGAGAATTCCAACGAACGCACCATCCACCGCTTCATTCATACCAACGGCGTGCAAAGCGCCCAGCTCGTGATGGGCATGACCCAGCTGAAGCCGGGCAGCATGTGGAATACAATGCCTTCCCATACCCACCCCCGCCGGATGGAGGCCTACTTCTACTTCGATCTTCCGGACGATTCCATTGTGTTCCATCTGATGGGAGAGCCAACGGAGACCCGCCACATCGTGATGCACAATGAACAGGCCGTCATTTCCCCAAGCTGGTCCATCCACAGTGGTGTGGGTACGCACAACTACACCTTCATCTGGAGCATGGCCGGAGACAACAAACGCTATGACGATATGGACCCCGTAGGCATGAAAGAATTACAATAGAACAAAAACAACTACGGAAAGATGAGGCAGGCGGATGAACCCGATACGGCGACACGAGATGATTATGGAAGTTATGCTGAACCAGAAGGATGCAACGGTGAACGAGCTGAGCGACAAGCTCCAGGTGACAGGAAAAACCATCCGCGAGGATTTAAGCAAGCTGGAGGAACAGGGACTCATTATTCGTGTCCACGGCGGAGCCGTGCTGGCACAGAGCGACCAGTTCGGCATTCTGCCCTTGAGGACCCCGCTGGATAAATATTCCGAGGAAAAAACGGAGATTGCGCAGCTGGCGCTGGCCCATATCGCAGAGGATGACATTATTGCGCTGGACGGCGGCAGCACCACGCTTGAAATTGCCCGTAGGCTGGACAACATGCCGCTGACGGTCATCACCAATGATGTATACATCATCAGCGAGCTGGTTCAGAGAGACAACATCCGTCTTGTCGTTCCGGGAGGATACCGTGTCCGCAATATGCTGGCCGGCCCCGAAGCCGTCTCCTATGTCCAAAAGCTTAATATAGAAAAAGCCTTTCTGTCGGCAACAGCCGTACATTTAGAGCACGGGCTGTCGATTTACACCGGAGACTTCATTGATTACAAGCAAGCCTTAGTATCCACGGCCCGCACAGTGTTCGCCGCCATCGACCACCACAAATTCGGGCATACCGCGCTGCGCACGTTCGCTTCACTGCAGGAAGTTGATGTGCTGCTGACCGACAGCGGGCTGGCGCCCGGGACCGTGGAGCAGTTCCGGAATGCAGGCGTCAACATTGAATGCGGGTAGTTAAATACTCATTTTAGAGAGCGCCAAGAAACTTATTAATGTATTTTAAAAGGAGAGAATAATTATATGTCATCTTTATTCAGTCTGGCAGGTAAAACAGCAATTGTAACGGGCGCTGCCCAAGGTCTTGGACAAGGGATCGCCCTTGCCTTCGCAGAAGCAGGCGCAGACATCATCTCCGCTTCCCTCAATGCAAGCGACGAGACCGTAGCCGCCGCCCAAGCCTTTGGCGTAAAAGCACTCAGCATCGCAACCGACCTGAGCGATCACTCCAAGCTTCAGGGCATGTTCGACGAAGCGGTTGCTTTTACAGGAAAAGTAGACATTCTCGTCAACTGCGCAGGCATGATCCGCCGCACACCGGCCAAGGACCACAGCGAAAAAGACTGGTTCGATGTAATCAACCTCAACCAGAACACCGTCTTCCTGCTGTCGCAAATCGCCGGCCGCCACTTCCTGGAAAGAGGAAACGGCAAAATCATCAACATCTGCTCCATGCTCTCCTACCAGGGCGGTATTAACGTGCCGGGCTACACTGCCAGCAAGCATGCTGTAGCAGGCCTGACCAAAGCCTTTGCCAATGAATGGGCCGGTTCCGGTCTGAACATCAACGCAATTGCCCCAGGCTACATGGCTACTGAGAACACAGCTCCAATCCGTGCCGACCAGAGCCGTTCCGACTCAATCCTCGACCGCATTCCTGCCGGACGCTGGGGAACTGCCGAAGATGTTAAGGGACCTGCGGTATTCCTGGCATCCGCTGCTTCCGACTATCTGAACGGCCACATTCTGAATGTGGATGGCGGATGGCTGGCCAGATAATTCCGGGCCGCATCCTTCCTGAATGCTGGATTAGCAAGCTTATTAAATAAGACAAACATACAAATTGGCTGCGGGCGGGTCAGAAATGATATCGGCTTACTCTGCAAGCAGCTGCTGCTAATCTCTATAACTCACACCAGAAGGCTGCGCCGTTCCCGCAAAGGACGGTGCAGCCTTTTGGTATCCCGGCAGCCATCCCGGTGCAATCCGATGATCCCTTGAAATCTGTACAATCCCCTCATTTACATGGTAGGCTATTAGAACTGGACACGAGGGAGCGATTAGCATGAACGACGAAATTCTCACCACCTTTGACGCACAGGGCAATGTGACCGGGACCGCCCCGCGCAATGAAGTGCACCGGCAGGGACTTTGGCACGAGACCTTTCACTGCTGGTTCGTCCGGCAGCGCGACGACGGCCGTTATATCTATCTCCAGCTGCGCAGCAAGGACAAGCGGGATTATGCCGGACTGCTCGATATTACCGCCGCCGGACATTTGCTGGCGCATGAGACCGCAATGGACGGCATCCGCGAGGTGGAGGAAGAGCTGGGGCTGGAAATTGCATACGATGAGCTGATTCCGCTGGGCATTATCCCCTATTCCATGGTCAAGGAAGGGCTGATCGACAACGAAAGGGCCAATGTCTTTCTGTATGACAATCATTTTCCGCTCAAGCAATTCCAGCTGCAGAAGGAGGAGGTTGCGGGAATCGTCATGACAGAGTTCAGCGCCTTCCGCAAATTCTGGCAGGGAGAGCTGCAGCAGCTTGAAGTTTCGGGCTTCCGTGTAACGGACAACGGTGAACGCATCGCCATTCAGGAGACGGTGGACATTACCCATTTTGTGCCTCATGATACAGCCTATTACCTGAAGATTATCGCCGGAATTGAGGCGGCGTTCAGTTAAGTCAAGCCTGCGGCTGCGGAATTGATACCCTCTCTCCCAAATAGACAGCAGAAAAGGCAGAGCCCTGACTAACGGGCCCTGCCTTTGTCAACTGCTGAATCAGCGGGCCCGCTTCAGGATCGCCAGGCCATGTACCGGAAGGGTAAGCACCGCTGGAGCAGGCTCTCCAGACTCCAGAACTGTGTATGTTCTGCCGTCCAGCTCTACGGATTGCTCTACACCGCTGAAGTTCTGCACAAAAACATAATCGCTGGCGCCGTCCGTCCGCAGCTGGGCCGTGACGCCCGCGGGCAGCTCGGTGTCCAATGTGCGGACAATCCCCGCCTTCCTGGCAATATTCGCATACAGCTCCACATAGAATCCGGCCTCCTTCACGCGGGTCGCCAGATGATACGCCCGGCCTTCACCCAAACGGTTCAGCGTCAGCGCAGGCTGTCCGGCATAGAAGTCCGTACGGTACGTACCCAGCGTCTCTGCACCTTCGAGATGGATCAGCTCGGCAATCTCATGGGCGTCATAGTCGCCGGCAAGGCTCAGCGCATTGCCCGGATTCATCACCAGCCCGTTCAGGTCCCGGCTGTGCAGGCCTTCCGTCTCTTCGGCCCAAATGCCAAGCGTACGGCGGAGCGGACCCGGGAAGCCGCCCAGATGGCAGAGATCCGTTTCGCCTACCACGCCTGACCAGTAGGTCCCGAGGAAGGTTCCGCCCTGCTCGACGAATTTCTCAATCCGCTTGCCGTTCTCCTCGCTGATCAGATACAGCATTGGGGCAACGACCAGCTTGTAGGCGGACAGCTCCTCCTCCGGGCCGATGATGTCCACTGGAATGCCCAGCTCCCACAAAGCCCGGTAATGCTGGAGCACGGTTTCTTCAAATTTCAGGCCCGAGTTGCGGATTCCCTGCGCATCCTTAATCGCCCAGCGGTTGTCCCAGTCATAAATAATGGCGGTCTGCACAGGCGTGGTTGTTCCCACGACCTCCTGAAGCTCGCTGAGCGTCCGGCCGACTTCGGCCACATCGCGGAAGACGCGGGTTTCCGCGTGGCCGCTGTGGTCGATCACGGCACCGTGGAATTTCTCGCTGGAGCCGCGGCTTTTGCGCCACTGGAAGTACTGCACGGAATCCGATCCATGGGCAATCGCCTGCAGCGAGGACAGCTTGTGCATGCCCGGCCGCTTCAGCTTGCTGACGGTCTGCCAGTTCGTAAGCGATGGCGTGCTTTCCATCAGCAGGAACGGCTTGTGCTTGAAGGTGCGGTACATATCGTGGTGCATCGCCGTCCAGGCTGCCAGACGTGCATCATCATCGTCTTCGGTGTAATGCCAGTCCGGATAGGCATCCCAGGAGACCACGTCGAGAATTTTGGCCAGCTTGCGGTAATCCACGCCGTCAATGTTATGCATATTGGTCGTTACGGGCAGCTTAGGGTTGTATTCACGCACGGAATCAATCTCATGCCGGCAGAAATCAATCGTCGATTCGCTCACAAAGCGCCGCCAGTCCAGGTTAAGGCCGTGAACCTGTGTCTCTCCATGCGGAGCCGGGGACTCCACCTGATTCCAGGAGGTATACGTATGGCTCCAGAAGGTCGCCCACCAGGCATGGTTCAATTCATCCAGGCTGTTGCCGTATTTCACCTTCAGCCATTCCCTGAAGCTCGCCTGGCACAGATCACAGTGGCATTCACCGCCGTATTCATTGGAGATATGCCAGCCAATGACGGCCGGATGGTTGGAATACCGCTCCGCCAGCTTGCCGTTCAGCAGAGCGGTCTTCTGCCGGTAGACCGGCGAAGTATAGCAGTGGTTGTGCCGGACGCCATGCAAATTGCGCACGCGGTTGCGTTCCACCCGCAGCACCTCGGGATATTTCTCCGACATCCAGGCCGGACGCGAGCCGCTTGGAGTAGCCAGGAACGCATAAATCCCGTTCTCGGCGAAGGTGTCCAGAACACGGTCCAGCCAACCGAAGGTGAATACGCCTTCCTCCGGCTCCAGCGATACCCAGGAGAAAATGCCTACAGACATTACATTGCAATCCGCCAGCTTCATCATACGGATATCCTCGCGCAGCACCCCAGGGTATCTCAGCCATTGCTCCGGATTATAATCGGCACCATGCAGCATCGCCGGAATCTTGCTGCTGACCGGAGGTAATTTCATGTTCATTCGTGTGTTCACCCTTTCGGTATGTTGTCCATGGCCGGATCGGACTATTCTCTGATGAAGCCTGAGGTCCAGCCCTGTCCATTTCATGAATCATCCTTTATACTATATATCATATAGGACAATTCAATTCAGACAGTAGGAGTATACACTCGATTTACTAGTACAAAATGAATACGAGGTGAGCTTCATTCTTCCCTTCTCCCTGATAGAAATGCCGCGCGACCTGAAGCGCTTCCCCTTGTATCCCTATTCCGTCGGGCGGCATATCCAGTACCATCATGTCCGTCCCGGCGGCTTCCCCGTTTACCAGATCTTTCTGATCCGCAGCGGCAGAGGCCTGTTCCGGGACCTTGCGACGGGCGAGGAAGCTGTCCTGGAGCCGGGAACGGCTTTTGCCTATCCGCCGGACCGGGGCCATGAATATTATCCGCTGTCACTGGAGCCCTGGCATGTGGGCTTCATCGGCTTCCACGGAGAGCTGTCCCAAGGCCTGCTCGAAGGGATCGGCTTCCTGCCATCCTCCCCGCCGCTGCGCCCGGAGCACTTCGAGGAATGCTGGGAGCAGGTGGGCAGCATCTGGCACACTGTGCACCAGCAGGCAGGCCGCCAGGGCGGGCAGGTGATGCAGGAGCTGTCCGTGGCGCTGTACCGGCTGCTGCTCCTGCTGCGCAGCAGCGCCTCGGCGCCGGGTGCCTCGGGGCGCCTGGAGCTGGAGAACGTCCGCAACGAGGCGCTGCAGAAGGCGGTGAGCCTGATCAATGAGCATTTTACCGAGCCGCTGCTGGTCTCGAATCTCGCGGCTGCCGTAGGCTACTCCGTCCAGCATTTCCAGCGGCTGTTCCTGCAGGAATACGGGATTACACCGCATAAATATTTGCAGAACCTGCGGCTGGAACGGGCGCTGCAGATGATCCGGGAGGATGCCAATACGCCCGTACAGGATATCGCCCTGCATCTGGGCCTGGAGACCAATTATTTCATCCGCATCTTCCGGAAGGCGTACGGCTGTACGCCGGGCATGATGCGCAAAAGAATACATGAATCCTAGCTGCCGCCGTCTCCCTTCCTGACAGGAGCGCAGCATCACCCGGAGAGCCCCGCCAGCGGCGCCGAGAAGCCTGCAAAGCGCTATTGCTCCTTCGCGCTTTGCAGGCTGTTGCAAATGAATAGCCGACATGGCAAGATACAGACAGACAATACATAAATAAGGTGGTAGAGCTTTTGGAGATTTTTGAGTTTATTTTACTGATGCTGGCCGCAATCGCCTTATCCAATCTGATCAACAGGTTTATCCCTTCCGTTTCGGTACCCATTATCCAGATTGCGCTTGGAGTTGGCATTACCTATTTGCCTCTGCACTTTGAATTAAAGCTCAATCCAGAGTTGTTTTTAGTCTTATTCATTGCGCCCCTGCTGTTCAATGACGGACGGCACTCGGATAAAGAGGCGCTGTGGAGTTTGAAGAAACCGATTCTTTTATTGGCGCTGGGACTGGTATTTGTAACCGTTGCCCTGCTGGGCTACTTTCTGAATTGGCTGCTTCCCGTCATTCCGCTTGCTGCGGCCTTTGCCCTCGCGGCGGCGCTTGCTCCTACGGACGCTGTAGCGGTCGGCGCGCTCGAAGAGAAGATCCAAATCCCCCACAAAACGATGAAAATCCTGGAGGGGGAATCGCTCATTAATGATGCTTCCGGTCTGGTATCCTTTCAATTTGCCGCCGCGGCGATGGTAACCGGCGCCTTCTCCCTGCGTTCGGCCAGCCTGAGCTTTATCGGTATTTCCATCGGCGGTATCCTGCTGGGCCTTCTGCTGACCCTTGTGAAATATGTATTTGTGAAATGGCTGCGCAGGCTGGGCATGGAGAACGTTACACTGCATATGCTGATTGAGATCCTGACTCCCTTTGCGATTTTCCTTGCCGCTGAAGAGCTTGGGGTCAATGGAATCCTTGCGGCGGTCAGTGCGGGAATAGCCCATTCCTTTGGCTACAAAAAAATGAACCCTGAAGTAGCCCGGCTGGGCATTGTTTCCAAAAGCACCTGGTCGGTGATCATTTTTGTGCTGAACGGACTGGTTTTCCTGCTCCTCGGCACACAGCTGCCGGAGATTATCCGGACCATTTGGGGCAGCTCCAGCTTTGGACATATCCAGGTAATCATCTATACGCTGGTGTTGACCCTCGCTGTGCTGGCCCTGCGCTTTATCTGGGTTCTTGTGATGAAGCTTCCCGGTACCGATGAAGAGAAGCCTGACCGCAGGCATAAATTCAAAAATGCGCTCATCCTCACCCTGTCCGGGGTGCGGGGAACGATCACGCTGGCAAGTACACTGTCGCTGCCGTTTTTCCTTGATAACGGGAATCCGTTCCCGGAGCGGGATCTGATCATCTTTTTGGCGGCAGGGGTCATTCTGTGGACCTTGCTGGCGGCCAACTACCTGCTGCCTCTGCTGGTCAGAGACGTTGCAGAAGCCGTGGAGATCAACGATGAGACGCATATTGAACTGGAAATCCTGCGCAATGTTGTGATTGCCTTAATCGAACAGACAACCGACGACAACAGAGCCGCTATCGGTAAAATTATCAATACGTACAACTCGCGCATCCGCAAGCTGAAAAAGGACGAAAGCGCCGAAAGGCGGCAGCGCCCGCTGCTCATCGACACGCTCAAATGGCAAAGGGAGAGCACTCTGCTGGCGATTAAGAACAAAGAAGTGAATCCTTTTATGGCTTACCGTACTTTGCACAGACTGAACAAAACACTGTTCCGGTTCACCAAGGACGACCAATACAAAACAGATCTGCTGGCTTTCCGGCAATGGATAGAGGTGTCCGGGATGCTTCAACAGGCTGCCCTAAGCTTTCAGGAAAGGCGTGAGCAATTGGATGCCTTCAGATCCCGCAATATCAAGTATGTTATTGAGAAATTAAATGCTGTGCTGCCTGCGGCGGGCACAGAGATTGAAGAGATTAGCTCGTTGATTCTGCGTTATGAGAGCTTGCTCAGCAGATATACGAGAAGTGAGGCCTCCGCAGCTTCCAGGGAGGACTTTGACGCCGCTCTGGATGAATTGGCCCGGGTAGGCATCCAGTTGGAAAGAGATCAGATTCAGCTCAAGTTCGAATCCGGACAGCTTTCGAGAGCCGGGATGAAGGAAATGAAAAGCAATCTCTTGCTGATGGAGCATGATCTTAGAGAATTGACTGTCTGATCCGCCGATTGCCGCCCCTTCTGAAGAGAACAGTTCAATCAAAAACAGCTGCCGGTCCCGGACTTCATCTGAAGTCCTTGCTGCAGCTGTTTTTGATGTAGCAAAGCCTACAATCAGGCCAAAGCCCGCCAGTGCCCCTTCCCCAACTACACCGCCGCAAACTGGCTGTTGTACAGCAGCGCATAATAGCCGCCGCTCTCCAGCAGCTCTTCATGTGTGCCGCTCTCGACGATATCGCCGTCCTTCATAAAGAGAATCACATCCGCTTCACGGATCGTGGACAGCCGGTGGGCAATCACGAAGCTGGTCCGGCCGGCGATCATCTTGAGGAAAGCCTTCTGGATGCGGGCCTCCGTCAAAGTGTCGATACTGCTGGTGGCTTCGTCCAGAATCAGCATCGGCGGATTTGCAAGCATCACACGGGCTATGGTGAGCAGCTGCTTTTGTCCCTGGGACAGGTTATCCCCTGAACCGGAAATTTTCGTGGCATAGCCTTCGGGCAGCCGCTTAATGAAGCTGTGGGCGTTCGCGGCCTTGGCGGCGGCAATGACCTCTTCCTCAGTGGCCTCCGGCCTGCCGTAGGCAATATTGTCCCGGATCGATCCTCCGTACAGCCAGGTATCCTGCAGCACCATCCCGAAGTTACGGCGCAGGCTGTCGCGGGTAATCTCCCTGATATCGATTCCGTCAATCCTGATGCTGCCGCCGTCTACGTCATAAAAGCGCATCAGCAGGTTGACCAGTGTCGTTTTGCCGGCTCCGGTCTGTCCGACGATAGCCACCCGCGTGCCCGGCTTCACTTCAAGACTGAAGCCCTTAATCAGCGGACGCTCCGGAATATACGCGAAGCTTACTTTATCAAAGGCGATCGTGCCTTGGCTCACACCCATAACATGCGCGTCCTTGTCATCCTGAGGTTCGGGAGGAAGATCCAGAATCGCAAAGATGCGCTGTGCAGAAGCCGTTGCGGACTGCAGCTGGGTGATTACGCCGGTAATTTCATTGAACGGCTTCGCGAACAGATTCGAATAGATCAGGAAGCTGGAGAGAGCCCCGACCGAGAAATGCCCACCGATTACCAGCGCACTGCCGATCATGGCAATTACAGAGAAGGTAATGTTATTCACCAGCCGGGTGGTCGGATTGGACAAGGAACCGTAGAACTGGGATTTGACGCCGGTATGGTACAGCTTGTTGTTCCGCTTCGAGAACTCTGCGAAGCTGTGGTCTTCATAACGGAATGCCTGCACCACCTTCTGGCCGCCGACGATTTCTTCCACGTACCCGTTCAAACCGCCCAGAATTTTGGCCTGCTCGCGGAACAGCTTCTGGGATCGTGTAGTAATGAACCGGGCGACAAAAAAGGTGGCCGGTGCCGAGAGCAGCACAACCAGCGTCATCACCGGGCTGATATACAGCATCAGACCGACAGCTCCGGCAATCGTCACGACTCCGGTCAGCAGTGTGGAGAAGCCCTGCAGCAATCCGTCCGAGACGGCGTCCATATCGTTCACAAACCGGCTGATGCTGTCTCCCTGCGGGTGGTTGTCATGAAACTTCAGCGGCAGCACGTTCAGCTTGTCGAACAGCTCCAGCCGCAAATCATAGACCGTCCGGTAGGCGATCCGGTTGGTATAGTAAGTCAGCAGCCAGCCAAAGAAACTGCCGACAATGTAGACCACAGCCAGCAGCAGCAGCAGCTGGAGCACACGGTTAAAGTCCACTTGTCCGGGACCCACCATATGGTCGACAGCCCGGCCAATCAGCAGAGGGCCGATCAGGCTGGCGATCACGCTCAATATGGCGCAGAATACAGCCGCAATGGCGATGCTTCTATGCTGCTTGGTATAGACAATAATTCTTTTCCAGGTTGCTCCGGCATTCATTGCGCGTGCACCTCCTCAGTTGACAGCTGGGACTGGCAGATTTCCTGATACACCCCGCAGCTCGCCAATAATGCTTCATGTGTGCCGACGCCGGCAATCCGGCCCTCGTCGAAGACAATAATCTGATCCGCCTGGCGTACGGTGCTCACCCGCTGGGAGACCAGCAATACGGTGGTTTCGCTGCGGCTCTCCCGGAGTGCGCGTCGCAGCGCCGCATCCGTGGCAAAATCGAGCGCGCTTGCCGCATCGTCCAGAATCAGGATCGGCGGAGCCTGGACTACCGCGCGGGCGATGGTCAGCCGCTGTTTTTGCCCGCCGGACAAGTTCATTCCGCCGCGGGCAACCGGCGTAGCCAGCCCTTCAGGCAGCTTCCGGATGAATTCCTCAGCCTGGGCGACTCCGGCTGCTTGCATTAGCTCATCGTACGAGGCATCCTGTTTGCCCCAGCGGATATTGGCTTCAATTGTGCCGCTGAACAGTGTGGCCTTCTGCGGCACAATGCCGATCCGGCTCCGCAGCTGCTCCAGCCCGTAATTCCTGACATTTATGCCATCCACCCGGACTTCTCCCGCAAGAACATCATAAAAACGCGGGATCAGATTTACAAAGGTCGACTTGCCGGAGCCGGTGCTGCCGATCAGCCCGACGGTCTCCCCCCGGTTAATGGTCACCGAAATGTCGTTCAGGGCCAGCTCCCCCGTCGTGTTGTAGCCAAACGAGACATGCTCGAAGACAATGGCCGGAGCCTGCTGATCTTCCGGTGGCAGCGCCTGCTTCCCCGAATCTGCAACGGAGGCCGCAGTAGCCAGCACTTCATTCACCCGGTTCGCAGAGGATGAGGCTTTGGTGAAAATAATAACCAGATTCGAGACGACGATCAGCGCCAGCAGAATCTGGGTCACATAATTGATAAAAGCGATAATCTCGCCTTGGGACAGCTGTCCGGCATCAATATGGATGCCGCCTGCCCACAGAATGGCAATGATCGCCGCATTGACTACCAGCGTTGTCATTGGCCCCAGCCAGGCGGAGATGCGGGAGACGCGGATTGCCGTCGCCGTCAGATCCTCCGAGGCGGCGTTAAAGCGCTGCTTCTCGCTGCGGCTCTTGGCAAAGGCCCGGATGACGCGGATGCCGGACAGATTCTCGCTGAGCACCAGCGCCAGATGATCCAGCTTCTGCTGATACTTGCGGTAGAGCGGCGAACTGCGCGTGATGATGAAATACAGGATCACCCCAAACACCGGGGTCGCCGCCAGCAGGATCAGCGACAGCCGGAAATCGAGGATCATCGACATGATGATCGCCCCGATGCAGATGAACGGCGCACGGATCACGAGACGGATCAGCATCGCTACGGCAAGCTGCAGCTGGTTCACGTCATTCGTGATCCGGTTGATCAGCGAAGGCGTGCCGAAGGTATCCAGCTCCGCATAGGAGAGCGCAGAAATATGCTTGAACATCTTGTTGCGCAGCGAAGTGCCGAAGCCCTGGGAAGCCCGTGCGGCATAATACTGGCAGATCATCGAACAGCCGAAGCCTAGCAATGCCATCACCACCATCAGCCCGCCCATCCGGTATACATAAGCACTGTCCTGGCGGCCAATCCCGTTGTTGACAATCAAGGCTACGATCGTTGGCAGCAGCAGCTCAAGAATGGCCTCCAGCAGCTTGAAGATCGGCCCTAGCGTTACTTCTTTTCTGTACGGCTTAAGAAATGCGGCAATTTTAAACACAGAAATCCTCACCTAACTTATGAAATATGTAGCAACTGCAAGCAGAAAGGGCTGCGCCGTCCGTTAATGGAGCATAATGCTTCCGAAGCAGCGGGAAATATAAGGATACAGGATATTGCAGAATATATCCTTTCTTATATTTTGAAAAATGGATAAGACCCGTTATGATTATGTCATACCTGCTAACATATTAATAATATTGGTTTCGTATTCATGCGATACGATTAACATATATCAGACTGATCATACCCGGAGGTTATTTATGGATATCCGTCAATTGAGATATTTCCTGGCTATTGCCGAAGAAGGACAGATTACCTCGGCGGCAAGAAGGCTGCAAATGGCCCAGCCCCCGCTCAGCCAGCAGCTCAGGCTGCTGGAAGAGGAGCTTGGAGTGAAGCTGGTGGAACGGGGTCCGCGCAGCATCCAGCTTACGGAAGCCGGGATGGTCCTGCGGGAACGGGCGCAGCAAATTCTGGAGCTGGCCGACTCCACGACCCGGGAGCTGAAGGATTTTGTCAAAGGTGTACACGGCACACTCTCCATCGGAACCGTATCCTCTTCTGCGGCAACCCTGCTCCAGGAGCGGCTGCTGGAGTTCCATCAAATCTACAGCGGGGTGAAATTCGAGATTCACGAAGGCAATACCTACAGAATTATCGATCTGCTGAACAAAGGCATCGTCGAAGTAGGCATTGTCCGCACCCCCTTCAGCGCCGCCGGCCTGGAGTGTGTCTACACCGCGTCTGAACCTATGATTGCCGTGATGACGCCTGAATATGACTGGACCCGCGGAGAGTCCGCTATTGAGATTGGAGAGCTGAAGCATCAGCCGCTCATTATCTACCGCCGCTTCGAGCAGCTTATCCGCGAGGCGGCCCTTGAGAACGGCTTCGATCCGCAGATTTTCTGCATGAATGACGATGCCCGCACTACCCTGCTCTGGGCCAATGCCGGTCTTGGCATCGGCATCATCCCGAGGTCCGCCTTCACTCTGGCCGACAACAGCAACGTAATCGCTAAGGAAATCCTTGGCGACTCGCTGAACACCCGGGTGGCCGCAGTCTGGATGAAGGATAAGTACCTGTCTTCCCTGGCAGGGAAGTTTATTGAGAACTTTCAGACGTAGCGGCATTGTTGTCCCAAATACAGCAGAATGCGATTTATCGCCAACCTTAAAGCTTTCTATTGCAGAAAATGCAAGCATCCCAGTAAATAGCCAAGGATTGGGAAATCACATCACGTTTTTACCCTCAACCGGCAAAAACCCGCCCCGGTCAGCACCGGAAGCGGGTTTGGCTGGTCAATCTACTGCACGGCGGAGCCGCTGCGGATTAAACCATGATTTTGCAAATATCATTCGTGAACTGCACCGGATCATTCACCTGCAGACCTTCGATCAGCAGCGCCTGATTGTACAGCAGGTTCGTGTACAGGCCCAGCTTCTCCTTGTCCCCTTCAGCGGCAGCCTTCAAGGATTTGAAGACATCATGATGGATGTTGATCTCCAGCACCTTGTCCGCCTGCACCTCCTGGCCATTCGGCATCGCTTTGAGGATCTTCTCCATTTCAATCGTCAGCTCGCCTTCCGTAGAGAGGCAGACCGGATGCGATTTCAGGCGTTTGGAGGCCTTGACGTCCTTTACTTTGCCGGAGAGGATGCCCTTCATGGCTTCGAACAATTCCTTGTTCTCGGTTTCTTCCGCTTCCGATGGCTTCTCGTCGGCATTCTCTTCAAGCCCCAGGTCGCCGCTGGATACGTTTTTGAATTCCTTTTCCTTATAGGACATAATCATCTTGATCGCAAACTCATCGATATCATCGGTGAAGTAGAGAATTTCGTAGCCCTTGTCCGAAACCAGTTCAGTCTGCGGCAGCTTCTCAATGCGTTCCACCGAATCCCCGGAAGCGTAATAGATATACTTCTGGTCTTCCGGCATTCTTTCCACGTATTCAGCCAGCGTTACCTGTTTCTTCTCCTTGGAGGAGTAGAACATCAGCAGGTCCTGGAGCGTTTCTTTTTCCATGCCATAGTCGTTGTACACCCCGAATTTCAGCTGTCTGCCGAAGGAGGTGTAGAACTTCCCGTATTGCTCCCTTTCATCCTTCAGCAGGCTCAGGAGCTGGCTCTTGATTTTGCTCTTGATGTTCTTGGCAATCAGCGTCAGCTGGCGGTCATGCTGCAGCAGCTCGCGGGAGATGTTCAGCGACAGGTCCTCGGAATCAACCATCCCTTTGACAAAGCTGAAGTAATCCGGCAGCAGATCCGCGCATTTGTTCATGATCAGCACACCGTTGGAGTACAGCTCCAGGCCTTTTTCATACTCCTTGGTGTAGTAATCGAACGGCGTGTTCTCCGGGATGAACAGGATTGCATTATAGACCACCGCGCCGTCGGCACTGATGTGGATATGCTTCAGCGGCTTGTCGAAGCCATAGCGCTTCTCGGTGTAGAAATTGTTGTAATCCTCTTCCGTCAGCTCATTTTTGTTCTTGCGCCAGATCGGCACCATGCTGTTGACGGTTTGCTCTTCCTTCGTTTCCTCGAACTCGCCTTCGCTGCCTTCCTTCGGCTTGCTGCTGGTGATATCCATCTTGATCGGGAAGCGGATGAAGTCAGAGTATTTCTTAATAATCGATTTCAGGCGGTATTCTTCCAGAAACTCGTCGTAATTGTCTTCTTCAGTGTTGGCTTTGATCTTGAGTGTAATCTCGGTGCCTACGCTGTCCTTCTCGGCCGGCTCAATGGTATACCCGTCCGCTCCCTGGGATTCCCATTTGAAGGCCTGCTCGCTGCCCAGCGCCTTGCTGACCACAGTAACATCGTCCGCCACCATAAAAGCGGAATAGAAGCCAACGCCGAACTGCCCGATAATGTTGTGGCCGTCCTTCGCTTCGTTATCCTTCTTAAAAGCAAACGAGCCGCTGTTCGCGATAATCCCCAGGTTGTTCTCCAGCTCTTCCTGGGTCATCCCGATCCCCGAATCGGAGATAGTCAGCGTACGGCTTGCCTTGTCCGCAGTTACCTTAATGTAGTAATCCTCTTTATTGAACACCAGCCCTTCATCGGCCAGCGCTTTGTAATAGATTTTGTCAATGGCATCGCTCGCATTTGAAATCAGTTCCCGCAAAAAGATCTCGCGCTGCGTATAAATCGAATTAATCATCATTTCCAGCAACCGTTTGGATTCGGCTTTAAACTCTTTTTTGGCCATGAATAAGTGAATCTCCTTTCAATAATAACCTTCTAGTAGCTTCCAATTGATTAGCACTCCGCTTCATTGAGTGCTAACACTTCCTTTTATATACCATATTCTCGTTTTTGGTGTCAATATATTGCTGCATACTGGTAAGCATCGTTAGCCTGTATTTTTCGCTCTGACTGTATCCGGTACACCTAAAAGGTAATCTTATGAGCAAAGCCGCAGGCAATTGCATTTGAGCAGCAGATTCCCGGCCCGCGCTTCACAGCGCAGCTGCCTTGGACTTGGCATCGGCCAGCAGCATCTCAATCAGCGATTGCAGCGGCAGCGGCTTCCATTTCTTCGGGTGGATCAGCAGCTGCAGGTCAAAATGGATTTCCGGATGCACAAATGGCAGCTCGGCCAGAGTGCCGCGTTCAATCTCCTCTTCGGCCACAATTCGCGGCAGCAGGGCAATGCCCAGACCGTTGCGCACGCAGCGCTTGATTGCCTCCAGGTTGGACAGCTCAAAGCCGATGCGGAATATGATCCCGTGCTCCCGCAGCAGGTTCTCGAACAGGCTGCGGTAAATGCAGCTCTCCTCGGAGACGATCAGCTCGCAGTTGTTCAAGTCCTGCAGCGCCACGCGGTCCAGCTTGGCCAGCGGGTGCCCCTCCGGGGCTACCAGCACCAGCGGTTCATCCCGGATGATCATCCGCTCCAGCTGCGAATCGGCGGTGCTGCGGTCGAGCATCAGGCCGATATCCACTTCTCCGTCCCTGATTTTGGTCACCAGATTGGCCTCCTGCTCGGTTTGCAGATGGATATTCAATCCGGGAAACGTAGTCCGCAGCTGCTGCAGAAACGGCGGCAAATAAAAAGCGGCCAGCGAATCTATCGTCCCGATTGTCAGGGTTCCCCCGATCTGCTGGGCGATGGTCTCCTTGGAACGGTCATACAAGTCCAGAATCTCCGCGAACAGCTTCAGCAGCTCTTCTCCGGGCGGAGTCAAGCGCAGCGCGCGTCCATGCCGCTCCATCAACGGAACCCCGTATTCCTTCTCGATCTTCTGAATCTGCATCGTCACACTGGACTGGGCATAGCCCAGCTCTTCAGCCGCGCGGGTGAAGCTCTGCCGCTTCGCGACCTCGCGGAAGGTCCGCATATATGTTAAATCCATAACCTCACCCTAACATCAATATTATTGATAGCCTACATCATTTATTATAGCTAACGCCGATGAAATATTCCATGCTACAGTAAGATAAAAGGATTTTAACATTTTGGAGGACGATATTCATGTTAACAGAAGAACAGATTTATGGAATTTATGTTCCCGTGGTAACCCCGTTCAATGCAGCTGGCGAGATCGATCTGGAATCGTATCAGCGTTATGTGAACAACATCATTAAGAACAGCATTCATGGTCTGGTCGTCAATGGAACCACTGGAGAATCGCCGACAGTCAACATACAGGAATTGCAGATCCTTGTGAACACCTCGCGGGAATTATTGAAATCAGGCCCGGTCCCGCTCGTCATCGGCACAGGCACCAACGATACGGCTTCCACTGTAGCCCGCACCGAGCTGGCTGCCAATTCAGGGGCCGATGCCGTGCTGGTGGTCGTACCCTATTACAGCCGTCCTTCCCAGCAAGGCATTATTGAGCATTTCCGCAAAGCCGCCGGGGTGGGCATTCCGGTTATTGCCTATGATATTCCGGGGCGCGCCGGGGTCGGCATGTCTGTAGACACCGCACGCACCATCCTTGAAATGAACAATGTCGTGGGATTAAAAGATTGCTCCGGCTCGCCGCTGCTCGTCTCCGAGCTGTCCCGGCTGGGCTCGAAGCCGGTGCTGTGCGGCGATGATCTCCATTTCTTCGATATGCTGGGCTGCGGAGCCGCCGGGGGCATGCTGGCTTCGGCCAACGTGCATACCGCGAAGTTCCTCGGCATCTACGAGCAGTTCAGAGCCGGACGGATTGAGGAGGCCAGAGCCGAATTCGAACAGCTGGTCCCGCTGATGAAGCTGCTCTTCAAGGAGTCCAATCCGGCTCCGATCAAATGGCTGCTCAGCGCCTGCGGAGAGATTGCCTCCGATACACTCCGCTTGCCGATGACCTCGATCAGCTCCGGGCTGCGCGAGGAATTGGGAGCCTATCTGGCCAGCACCGTACAGCAATAATTATAAAACAATATAATTACAGCGCCAAAAACCGCCTCTACACTGCCAGTTAGCACTGTAGGGGCGGTTTTTACTGCTGCTCTGCAGCCCTTTTTCTGCCGGCGTTCCCGGCCGCGGTACGCAACGCTTATTTCTGCGCCCAGATCTGCGGCTGCGTCTTCACCGTCTCTCCCGTCTGTATCGCCCGCTCAATCATCATCCCGAGGTAATGATCCTGCGAGGCCTCCGCCAGACTGTAAAAATCCGGTCCGCCGAACGTATAGTCCGCCATCCTCTGCAGACAGCCCGCGATCGCAAGTTCATCATCGTAGAGCCTCGCTGGAGCAAAAGGATTGTTGTACAGCCACTTTTCCCCGCAAATATAACCCTTGAGAAAATAGCCCTCCTGGTTTTCCAGCTCGCCTGCATTGACCCGCTTAAGCTCCAATTGCAGCGGAATGCGGTCTTCTTGCTGTAGCTTGACCCGGTCGTCAAAGATTTCTCCGCGCACACCGCGGATACTCATATGATTGGAACGGACCCAGGAACGGTGCTGGTCCTTCGTGAAATCGTAAATGCCCAGACGGCCGCCGAAATCCAGCCAGGCCAAATCTCTTTGCGAAGACACGATAACGTCTTCTACAGGCGGACCGCTGCGTCCCGGCCCCTTCACCCAGCGGGATTCAAAGCGCATGGCCCGGATCTGGGCAGGCTCGAAGAGAATGCCCAGCATCCGGCGCATTAAGCTGACAGCGTGATACATTTGGGAGATCGAAACCGTAGTCTCGGTGATGCTTCCCAGACGGCCGGAACGGATCAAGGCTTGCCGCGCCTCCTGGATCGGATGAAAGGCATACTGCTCGGCCACTTGCACCCGCGCACCGGCGAGGGAGAGCTTCTCGTGCAGCAGCTCAAGGCCGCGGATATCCGCGGCCGGAGGCGTCTCCGTCAGGGCCGGAATTCCCGCGCCGGCCAGCTTAAGCAGATAGCCCGTGCTATCCGCTGCGTTAACAGATACAACGGCGAAATCGGGCGTTTCCCTGTCCAGAAGCTCATCGAGGGACGGATAGGCATTGACCCCCCACCCGGCTTGCATCAGCCTGCCCTTCGCTTCGTCCCGCACAACAATTCCGCTGATCTGAAACTGTTCGGGCAGCGCCTGGGCAATCCGGAGATAATATTGCGCGCGATAGCCCGCGCCGCCGATGATGCTGAATTTTACGGACATGTGTATCCTCCCTGTAACTGTTGTTAGGTATGATAGCGCGGAGCGCGGTGAAGCAGCCCCTCCCTCGAATAAAACCGGCTTTCTCTGCCGAGAGGCAGCTCAACCGCGCTCTTCGTAATGGCAGCTTCATAGATGGCCGTGACAAGCTCTATCATCTTTCTGCCCTCATAACCGTCGATAAGAACTTGCCGCGAATTGTTCTCCAGCGCCTCCAGCACATTGTCAATCTGCCCGGCATGGCCGCTGTAGCGCAGCGGCTGCAGCGAATCATGCACCCGCTTAATTTCCTTCTCCAGTGCGGGATTCCGCTTCGGAAAGCCATTCTCCAGCTGAGTGGTGGCATAGATGGCCAAGGGCGACGATATACGTGCAAGCTGCCCCTGAAAGATCATCTGCCGCTCTTCGCCGTGATGCACCACAGAGCTGGTCACTTGCGCCAGACCTCCGCCGGGATAGGACAGGATGGCGACCGAAAGATCCTCCACCTCGGAATTTTCATGCGAGGTATTGCTCATCACAGCCTGTACCGAACGGGGCATGCCCAGCATCCACTGCAGCAAATCCAGGTGATGAATGCCGTGGTTAAGCGTGCAGCCGCCTCCCTCCTGCTCCCATGTGCCTCTCCACCATACATCGTAGTAGCTGCCGCCCCGCCACCAGAAAGCATCCGTCTGGGAGTGGACAATTTTCCCCGCCAAGCCGGAGTCCAGCGTGTGCTTCAGCCTCATATAGGAATCAAGAAAGCGGTTCTGCCCGACTACGGACAATAAGCTCCCTGTGCTCTCCGCCGCTTCCAGCATACGGTCGCATTCTTCCAGCGACATCGCCATCGGCTTCTCCACCAGCACATGCATTCCCGCCCGCAGGCAATCTGCGGCAATCTCCGCATGCGAATGGGGCGGAGTGCAGATAGAGACCAGATCGGCCTCTCCGCTCTCCAGCAGCTCATGATAATCCTGCACAATCCTGCAGCCGAGTTCAAATCTGTCCCGCAGCTGAACCGCCTTGGCTTCATGCCTGTTGATCAGGGCTGCGATTTGGCAGCGCTCCGGGAACAACGAATAGGCCTCCAAATGGGAAGCGGCGATTGAACCGGTGCCGATAATGGCTACGCGTATCATAACATTTTCACTTTCCCTTCTCACGATCTTCTGCTCAATTGATTAACTCCGTCGGATTCATTCCGGTGATCTTCTTGAACAGGGTGCTGAAATAAGGCACATTCCGGTAGCCGACCCGCTCTGCCACCTCATAGACCAGCATATTGCGCTCCAGCAGCAATTCACGCGCCTTCTCAATGCGCACCCGCGTTAAATAGCTGTTGAAGGTCTCGCCTGTGATGTTCTTGAAAATAATCGATAAATGATTGCGCGAAATGTATACCTTGTCCGACAGTTCCGCAAGCGTTAATTCTTCGGCAAAATGCTCATGGATATAGTGGGTCATGAAATCCACCACCTGCCTGTGCTTGCTGCTGCCCTTCCACAGCCTGCTGCCGCAGATTGCGGAGATTTTGGTCTGCAGCCATGCGGCCAGCTGATCCGGCTGTGTGAGAGTACCCAGCTCTTTGGCAATTTGATCATTCGTGAACAGCTCGTCCAGCACCAGTCCCGATTCATAGAGGCAATACGTAATGATCCCCCACAGCTCGCTCCCCAGCATCTGTATATAATCCTTGGTGATGCCTGTTTGCTTCTCCAGTTCCATCATATACTCGGCAACCAGCTGCTGCGCCTCTGTCTCCTGGGCCGTCTTCATCGCACCGGCGAGGCGGAAGGAGAACTTCACCGGGAACAGCGCTACGGCTTCCCGCCGGCGGTCCGGCTGCTCTCCGTAGGCAAACAGATCATAAGCAGGCAGCATCCGCTGCCCGCTGCCATCCATAGCCCGGAAGGCCTCCTCGGTCGAATCGGGAATTTGGGTCCATTGCTGCTTCAGCCCTCCTATCCCTACGCGGATAGACAGCTTCAGGCAGGCCCGGATGCTGTCGATCAGTTTGAGGCCCAATTCCTGCAGCAGCGCCTCCAGCTGCCCAAGCTGTTCCAGCCCGGGGTGGACAATAAGCACAGCTCTGGTGCTGTGCAGCTCGGTATATTCAGCACGGGCGAAGATTTTTCCGGCCACCTCGCAAGCAATATTGCTGATCGCAAAGCGGAACAGACTCCAATCCGACAGTGAAAGCTCGCTGGCCCGGATGTCGCGGACACAGTCAATGCCGACTACCATGTGGCTGCATTCCGTCCAATCCCGGTATGGCTGCGGCAAATACTCCCTATTGCGGTAGGTGTGGTCCAACGTGCCGACGGCGGCAGACCTCACCCACTCCTTCTCTATAAACGGCTCGTACAGCAGCAGTTTATGCGTAAGCTCTCCCTGCAGCAGGTTTTTCTCCTTCTCTTCGCGCAGTTCCCGAATGACCTTGCCCAGAATATCCTTCAGCGTCGTTACACTGATCGGCTTCGATACATAGTCGCTTACGTTGTTCCGCAGCGCCTGCCTGGCATGCTCAAAGTCCGAATATCCGCTTAAAATGATGATTTTCCCGGTATAGCCCTCTTTTCTTAACTGCTCAATCATATCTAGACCGTTCATCGACGGCATATAAATGTCCGTAATCACAATGTCGGGCCGGATTCCGCGCACCATCTCCAGTCCGTCCTCGCCATTCATCGCCTCGCCTGCCCATTCCGCTCCCAGCTCCTCCCACGGAATCACACGCCTCATCCCCTGCAGCACCTGCCGCTCATCATCGATAATGGCGATCTTCAGCATGATTTTTGCCTCCCTTTAGCCGTAGCAATCCGGACGTCCGGTTTACAGGGCTGTGAAATAAATCGCTTACAATAACAGGTTCAGTTCATATCCTGCTCCAAGGGCGCTTTCCCCGGAGGCTCAGACAGCAGCGGAATTACAATCTCCACCCGGGTTCCTCCACCTTCCCTCTCTTCAAGAGCTATGCCGTATTCCTCACCGAAATAGCCGCTGATCCGCTCACGCACATTGCGTATGCCGTAACCACCGGTCTGCCGCCTGCTCTTGTGCGGCTCCCCCGTCTGCTTCAGGCCGCTGCCATCGTCTTCAACGATAATATGCAGCGCATTGTTCCTGCTTATCATGCCGATATGGACATGGCCCTGCGTCCGCTTGTTGAACCCGTGAAGCACCGAGTTCTCCACAAACGGCTGGAGCGTAAGCTTCGGAATGAAGAGCTGCCTGAGCTCCGCCGGGACCGCAATGCTGTAATGCAGGCCTTCGCCCCAGCGGAGCTGCTGGATTTGCAGGTAACAGCCGATGTGCTCCAGCTCCTCGTCAACTGTAATAAAACTGCTGCCGCCCGACAGGCCCAGCCGGAACATCCGCCCCATCAGCTCCAGAATCCGGCTCAGCTCATCCTGTCCGGCCTCTATGGCCATCCAGTTGAGCTGGTCCAGCATATTATAGAGAAAATGCGGGTTGATATTCGCCTGGAGCGCCTCAATCTCCGCCTTGCGCTGCTGCTCGTAGCGCCGCTGAAGGGAATCGTACAATTCTTCGATCCGTTCATTTTGCTTGCGGTAGCCGGCGAACACATACCCGAATTCATTCTCATAATCCGCCGGCATCTCCATATTGTTGCCGCCGACCGAATAACTCCGCATGGCGGTTACCAGCTTTTTGATCGGCTTGGTGAACTCCCGGCTCAACCAGTGGGTAATCAGCAGCACCAGCAGCACCGCCCCGATGCCGATCAGCAGGATGACCTCAGCCAACCGGAAGCTGCTCGCGGTAATCTGATTCCAGGAAGTAATTTCAACCAGCGTCCAGTTGGAATTCTCCAGTCTTGAATAGACAAGCAGTGAATCCCCGCCCTGCCCGCCGTCCCGGATGTGGGCATAGCCGGACTGACGGCTTCCCAGTTCCATCCATTCCGAGGCTGTATCCTGGTCCAGTGCCTGGCCGATCTTCAGAAACTGCTGTCCTTCGGCATTCGTCATCATGCGGTTGGATTCAGAGGAATTCCCTGTCAGCAGGCCGCGGATTTCCTTGGCTTTGACATGAATGACAATGACGCCGAGGGAGGCATCATTGTATATGATTTTCCGCGCAAAGCTAAGCACCGGCACATCGCCCTGAAAGCTGGGGATATCATGCTCGCTGGTCCAGGCGAAATCATTTTTTTCCAGGACCGGCGACCAGTCCTGCAGCTTCAGATCGTCAGGCGCACGGAACTGGATATAGCTTTTGGCGTCACCCTGCAAAGGCTGGTCCATATACAGATCAATGCCCTGGATCAGCGGAATTGAATATGTTAAATTGGCCAGTGCGTGCTCAACGCCTAATTGCCCCCGGTAACGGTCGAATTCATCCTTTTGGCCGGCCAGAAAGGTAATCAGCTCGTTGTCCCGCGAGGTGGAGAGCGAGATTTGTTCAATCATGTCCAGCCTCGTAGAAATTTCATTATTCAGCTCATCCAGCAGCTTTTGCTGATAATGCGAGGTTGTCCGCACCAGCGCATTCGACGAAATGCTGTAGCTGGTCCAGGCAATAATGGCCAGGAGCACAATAATCAGGACCGCAAAGCTGCTGAAGAAGAGGCGGTCGATTCTGAATTTTTTGAAAGGATTGGTCATGCCGCTCTCTCCGTCCCGATCATAATCGCCCCCATCTTATCCTTTTATTCCCGTTGTGGCAATCCCTTCGACAAAATACTTCTGGAGGAACATAAAAACCAGCGTCGCCGGAAGAATGGAGACCAGGGACATTGCCAGCAGCTGCCCCCATTGCTGTGCCGATTGGGAATCGTTGATCATGCGCAGCGCCAATCCAACTGTATATTTGTCCACGGAATTCAGATAGAGCAGATGTCCAAGGAAATCGTCCCAATTCCATAAGAAGCAAAAGATCATCACGGTGACAATCGCCGGTTTGGTCAAGGGCAGCACGATGCGCCGGAAGATGCCGAACCACGAGCAGCCGTCGATTTTGGCCGACTCATCAAGCTCGCGCGGAATGCCGCGGATAAACTGGATCAGCAGGAAAACAAAGAACGTGCCGCCCGCACCGCTGGCCAGCAAATGCGGCACAATAAACGGAAGATAAGTGTTGACCCAGCCCAGCTGATAAAAGAGCGCATACTGCGGGATAATCAGCACCTGGCCGGGCATCATCAGGGTCAGCATCAGCAGGGAGAACCAGAAGCCCTTGAGCGGAAAGTCCAGTCTGGCGAACCCGAAGGCCACAAGTGTGCAGGAGGCCAGCGTGGCAATCAGGACGGCAAGTTCCAGCCCAAACGTATTCAGATAGAAGTCCGAGAAGGAATGTCCGGGAACCGAATTCCAGCCTTTGGAGAAGTTGCTCCAATTGGGCGAGGCGGGGAATATATTCGGGGAGCTCAGCTCACTGTTCGTCTTAAGCGAAGCGCCTACCCACCACAGTACCGGATAGACCATCACCGCACTGAACAGAATCATAAAAATATGGCGGATGGCTAATTTCATTCGTTTGCTCATTTGCGTTTTCTCCCTCCAGTGTCCGTTTCATAAAACACCCAGTATTTTGCGGAAAAGGCGATTATTACCGTTGCCAGAACGATCATCACCAGCATGATCCAGGCCAGAGCCGAGGAATACCCCAGCTGATACCGGCTGAAAGCGCGTTCGTACAAATACAGGGCATAGACATAGGTAGAATTCATCGGCCCTCCGTTGGTAATGACAAACGCTGAGGTGAACATCTGGAAGGCCCCGATGACGGCCATGATGAGGTTGAAATACAAAATGGGCGACAGCATCGGCAGTGTAACGCTGATGAATTGTCTGAAGCGTCCCGCGCCATCCACCGATGATGCCTCATACAGATCATTTGGAATCTGTTTCAGGCCGGCAAGAAAAATGACCATGGTGGAGCCGAACTGCCATACGGTCAGCAGAATCAATGTCCACAGCGCCGTCCCGGGGTTGGTAATCCAGCCTTTGCCTGCAATGCCGAACACACCGATAATTTTGTTGAATATCCCGTCCACGCCGAAAATATTCCGCCACAGCAGGGATACCGCAATGCTCCCCCCGATCAGTGAAGGAAAGTAAATCGCCGTGCGGTAAAAGGTGATGCCCTTCAGCGCTTTGTTTAGAATCAGCGCCACCACAAGTGCAGCGGCGAGCTTCAATGGAACCGAGGCGGCAACATACATGAAGGTTACCTTCACCGATTGGCTGAATTTCGAATCAGCTGTAAAAATAAGCTCATAATTGCGCGTACCCACCCACTCAATCGGCTCCATCAATGTGTAGTTTGTGAAAGAGTAATAGAGCGACAGCAGCAGCGGGTATGCCGTAAGACAGACAAAACCAAGAAGCCAGGGGGAAATGAACAAGTAGCCCGCAAGGGGAGCGTTCCATCTGCTTCGCTTGGCACGGATTTTGCTGGCCTTCGCAGCGCCTGCTGCAGTAACGGCCGTGGAACGAATCATCTGTGTCACCTCATATCATAGATTTATAGTTTAAGTATAAGGGCCGTCCCGGCCGCTGCTAAAGAAGGGAAAACCTCGAATTCTTTTGAAATATCACGAAAAAAAAGCAAAGGGATCAACCGGATGCCGCAGCAGGCATTTCTGTTGCTTCTTTTCACCGTTCGTTGATACGGTTATATTTATAAATAGTTCGAATTTGGTTTTGGAGGCAACGACATGGAAATTTTTGCAGACTTCCTCGCGCATATTGAGAATCCGCAGCATCGGGCCCGTACGGAGGAAGTTTTGGCTTGGGTCACTAAGAATTTTCCGAATTTAATGCCAAAAATCGCCTGGCATCAACCCATGTTTACCGATCACGGCACATTTATTATTGGCTTTAGCGTAGCCAGGCGACACTTGGCTGTTGCCCCTGAAAGAGCCGGAATTATTTATTTTTCTGATATAATTGTGCGTGCCGGCTATGATCACACCAAACAGCTGGTGCGTATCCAGTGGGATCGTCCGGTTGATTTCTCCTTGCTTGGGCAAATGATCGAGTTTAACATTGCGGATAAGGCAGACTGTTCAACCTTTTGGCGGAAATAAAAACAGGGTTGCCGTTGCACGCACTATTTGCGTTTCGTCAAAATGAGGGGCAGCCGTTGACGCCTCCTGATTCCGCTGCCGAGAAAACAAAACGGCTATGTGTCCTTGACCGGGCAGCGCAGCTGTTTGCATTTCAGGTGTGAGGCCGGCTGCGGTTCCCCGGCTCTCCGGTTCCCCTGGCCGGCCGAAGCTCTTCCTCCCCGATCGCTCCAGATCTTCCTGCTCAGACCCGGCGGCTACGCCCAAGTGGAATAAGGAAACGTAATCCCTACTTTCCCTTTTTCGCTTGCGTTAGCGGGAAAAAGAATACCTAACCGATCCGTTTCGCCCCCTTGCAGAGGAATACGCCTACATTATGATGAACTTGAAACATTCATAAAAAGGGCAGCCATCTTAGTGGGAAAAAGGATAACTAAGGCAGCGCATTCGGATCCTGATTCATCCCTAGTGGGAAAAAGTACAACTAAGGCAGTGCATTCGGATTCCGGATCATCCCTAGTGGGAAAAAGTACAACTAATTCGGCTGAAATCAGCCGTATGAGGGGAGCGGGCCTCTATTAAGTGTACAAAATCCCACTAAAGCCCGTTAAATCCAAAATTCCAGCCCATTAGTGTTACTTTTTACACTTCGCTTCCGTTCCCTATGAACCTCCTTGCGTTCCATCAGCGTTTTTCAGGTTCGCCGGTTCCATTCACATTAAATTACCTTTTTGGCTCAAAACCAAAATCAGCGGTTGACGAGGTGAATGAAGTCCGCTGCGGGTTCAGGGGGTTCTTCCGATCCCGCTGCTAAAGCCCGGTTTCCTGATTGGGAATAAGATTACTGGTTGAAACCGGTCTTTAAAAGCGAACACTATCGTTTCTCCGGAATTCCTCTGACCCTCCGCTATGTCCGCACTTAGTGCCGGTCCCTACTTTTTAGATGGAGACAGCTTTTTCCCACGATCCCTTTAAGAATTCCCCGTCCAATTAAGCGTACTAATTCTTACGAATTCCACTTCATTCACTCCATTCCACTTCACGTCCCTGCCCCGGTAGCGGCCTCGGTTGGACCCGCTCTATTCCCGCTTCCTCCTGCAAAACATAGAACCCACAGACTCCGCACGGCTCAGGAAACTCAGCACCATTCAGCAAACTCTGCAGACTCAGCAAACTCAGCACGGCTCAGTACGATTCAGCACGACTAAGACGCATTATAATTTTCCCCTAACTTCATACCTACCTTATCTACAGTTGACAAGAAGCATAATTTCCTAAACAGCAAAAAAAGCAGCGGCGCCGGTCTCCACTGCTTTCCCCAAAATCAAGCCTTCCCTCCCGCCTGCTGCCGCCAGGCAATGCCATCTGGAGAGCAAGGGTGCCGGGCCTGGATTCGCCGTTTATTTTTCGTAGGCCCGGGCTGCGGTCTTCAGCTCCTCATAGGCTTTTTCCGGCGTTATTTTGTTGAAGCTGAGCTGGTCACGGATAAGGGTCCAGTCCTTATCAATATAATTGGTCCAGCCGCCCGCACCGGCGCTCCAGGTCTGCCCATCCTTTTCCGTAGCCTGCAGAAGTTCCATGCCGACCTTATCCGCCTCACTCATTGACGATATCAATGCTGCGGCGTTCTGCTTATTTACAGGCAACCCGCGTGATGTCTTCAGGACCTGTGCTGCCTCGGGATCATTTACCAGCCAGTTGATGAACTTCTTGGCTTCCGCTTGATTCTTCGAGCCTGAAGAAACAGCCAGATACATGGAAGGCTTGAGCCAGCCGCCCGCTTCTTGTGAACGCGGCATGGTCACCAGCCCATAGGCCCCCGGCTTCAAGCTGTCCCAGGTGCCGTAGTTATTGGAGAAGCTCAGACGGAAGATGATCTTCCCCGCCACCATCAAATCCATTTGCGGATCAAATTGTTTATCCGAGGCATTCACATCTGCGGGAGGAACAATTCCATCCTTGCGCAGCTCTTCGAAGTTCTTGGTCCATTCCAGAAAAGTAGCCTGGTCAATATTGAAATGGCCATCCTCTGTAATTACCATGCCTTTGGCTTTGCTGTACTGAAATGCGGAATAGGCGAAATAGTCACCAGCTAAATCCTGCGAGAAATATTGGCCGCTCGGCAGTTTGCCTTTGGATTCCTTGGCGAGTGCGAAGAAATCATCCCAGCTCCAGCCATTCACCGGCGCCTGAATTCCCAGCTTCTCCAATGAGGCCTTATCATAAATCATCCCGTAGGCTACCGAGCCCAGCGGCACTGCATACTGCTTGCCATCCGCTTGACCGCCGGCCAGCAGCTTGGCATCAATCTGGCTGACGTCCACCTCCGGCGACAGCTCGGCAAGCTGATTGCGGCCTGCCCAATCCGGAGCCCAGCCCGGGTCCAGCTGAATAAGATCAGGGGCATTGTTCGCCGCAGCCTGGGTGGACAATTTGTCCAGGTATCCTTCCATACCGGAATACTCCGGTTCAAAGGTGATATCCGGGTGATTCCGGGTGTACAACTCCAGTGCCGCCAGCGTGGCCTCATGGCGCTCCTGCGCCCCCCACCACATGATCCGCAGCTTCACCGGCTGTCCCTCTGCCGCCGCAGTGTTGCCTGTGGAGTCTGCACTGTTTGGTGTCTTTTCTCCATTCCCGCAAGCAGCCAGCGAGCCCGTCAGCGCGATGGCCATCAGAACCGCAAGAGAACGCTTCCATTTCAACATCGTTAACCCTCCTGTTGTGAAACATTAATGTCTTGCTCTTTTACTAGATTATCAATTCAGGCTGGAAGTTCATATAAGAGCAATGCACGATTTGTTTTAAAATCCCCCGAACTCTCGGCTCCCCGGCCGCAGCGCAGAACAAAACTCCCCGGTATATTCAAAGGCCCTTTAACCTTCATTCCGCCTTGTAGCCTACATCTGCCGGAATCAAAGGCACTTTTACCTTTTATTCCTCCATCCAGCCTACGTCCGCCGGGATCAAAGGCACTTTTACCTCATTCCGACTTTGTAGCCCACATCCGGCAATTCTTGCCCGGACAGCAAAAAACAGCCTCCCTGACAGGGAGGCTGCGGTCTAAATCTATACGCCCCAGTTTACTGCGATCTGCCCGCTTTGGCGGCAGGCCTGCCGCCGGTGCGGCTGTTGTGGTTATTGCCCGGTCTGCCGCCTTCGCTGCCGGCAGGTCTGGTGCTCTGTCCGGCGGCTCCGGCACGTTCACCGGTTCTGCCGCTGTAGCCCCCGCCGGGGCGGCTGCTTGCGCCTGCTCCGCTGCCGTTCCCGCCGCTTGGCCTGCTGCCCGGGCCTGTCCCGCTGGCGGTGGCACCCGCGGGTCTTGCACCGGCTCCGGCTTTGTGGGCCGCTTCCCCGTTTGGTCTGCCGCCTGTGCCGCTGCCCTTGCTCCCGCCGGACCCGTTGCCCGGACGGCCGCCTTGTGTGAACCACTCCGACTTCGGCTTGCGCGCCGGACTGGTCTTCGCCTTCGCTGCCGGTTTTGCCGGAGCTTTAGCGGGACGTTCATTCAGCAGGGCCTGTGCGCTTTTGGACATCGGATACGCATGATCCTTCACTTCAGGGATCGTCTTGCCGATCAGCTTTTGAATATCCTTGAGGTACGGAATCTCCTCCGCCTCGCACAGAGAAATTGCGATTCCGCTCATTCCGGCACGGCCGGTGCGGCCGATGCGGTGAACATAGGTTTCCGGAATGTTCGGCAGGTTGAAGTTGATGACATGCGACAGCTCGTCAATATCAATGCCCCGGGCGGCAATGTCCGTTGCAACGAGCACGCGGGTAGCTCCGCTCTTGAAATTGCGCAGCGCATTTTGCCGGTCATTCTGCGATTTGTTGCCGTGAATCGCTTGGGCGGTAATATTGATTCGGGTCAAATCGCGGGTAACCCGGTCAGCACCGCGTTTGGTGCGGGTAAAGACCAGCGCCGACACAATCGATTTATCCTGCAGCAGGCGGTTCAACTGATTTTGTTTATTGCCGTTCTCCAGCAGATAGATCGACTGCTCAATTCTGTCCACCGTTGAGGAAACCGGGGTAATCTCGATCTTAACCGGATTCACCAGCAGCGTTTTGATCAAATTCGAAATTTCTGTCGGCATCGTTGCCGAAAAGAACAGCGTTTGTTTTTTGCCTGGCATTTTGGCTATAATCCGTTTCACATCATGAATGAAGCCCATGTCCAGCATGCGGTCCGCTTCATCCAGCACCAGAATCTGCACATACTGCAGATCGACATGCTTCTGGGTAATCAGGTCGATGAGCCGGCCCGGTGTGGCAATCAGGATGTCCGCACCCTGGCTTAATGCCCGCTCCTGGGCTTTTTGCGATACGCCGCCAACAATGGCTGTTGAACGGATATTGGTGAACTTGCTGTAGGCCTGAATATTTTCCGAGATTTGCAGGGCAAGCTCTCTTGTCGGTGTGAGAATCAGTGAACGGATCCGGCGTTTGCCGCTGGCCGGCTGCTGGCTAAGCAGCTGAATAATCGGCAAGGAAAATGCCGCAGTTTTGCCTGTTCCGGTCTGTGCGCAGCCAAGGACGTCTCTGCCGGCCAGAGCCGCAGGAATCGATTCCTCCTGAATTGGGGTGGGTGATGTATAATTTTCCTGGCTTAACGCCTTGAGAATCGCTGGGATCAAATTCAAATCATTAAAAGTCATGTTGTCTCCTTAATTTTAGGTACATATATTTTCGGATCATTGAACGAATGAAATTCAGCTTATGCCTGCGTCTCCACATAGCGCAGATGTAAGTCATAACACATAATGATACCACACATTTGCATATAAAATAACCCCGCCAACCAGGATATTTAATTCCATACTCGTTTTTAGACAGTGCACGCAGCGCAGCTGTTTGCATTTCAAGTGTAAGGCCGGCTGCTGAAGCCAGGCGGGAAGCCAAGTGGATAAGGTCTCTTCATATTCCGCCAGCCGCTTTTTCGCAAGTGTTAGTGGAAAAAAGGATACCTGATCGATCCCGGGCAACCATTTTAGTGGAAAAAGTACAACTAAGGTAGCGCATTCGGATACTGGATCATCCCTAGTGGGAAAAAGTGTAACTACTTAGGTCCTCTCTGTTACCCCCATCCAGATAATGGGTAAATAATACTCTAAACATATATATACCTAGCTGGAAGGAGGAGAGCAGAAATGAGTCCCGAAGACATTCGACGAATCAGCCG
>NZ_JACBYI010000019.1 GCF_019352175.1 Paenibacillus sp. S150 | reverse complement strand
AACGGGCAGGTTCTCGGCCCTCGTCTGCGATTGCCACCGCAATTTTTTCTTTAGACACATCCAAACCGACGTATTTTATGGTATTCTTCATAGTAACAGCTCCTTTCGCATGTAGCTCTGAAATGGTTTCCACTTCCATTTTAACCTACGGTGTGCGAACAGGGGCTGCCTTTCGTTCATCATAACTTGGCTTCCCGCCTGGCTCCAGCAGCCAGCCTTACACCTGAAATGCAAACAGCTGCGCTGCCCGGTTAAGGACGGCGAAGCCGTTTCCACTTGAAAGAAAAGAATTTATATATCTCGCGCCATAAATTGGCCTTATCTTTCTCGCTGAAACGGATACCGTCCTTATAAGGATGGCGAAGCCGTTTCTGCTTGTTTCAGGATGATGCATAAAGGGTCAAAATAATGCACATCAAGGCGTATGAAAGCTATACCGTACTTCATAAATTCTCTTGCTGCAATAGGCTTCACAGGAGAATTGTGCTCTGGGCTTTGATTGCAGAAAGGGGGCAATAACGTTGAAGACGAAGACGGATATATACAACATAGCAGGAATTGAAACGGATATTTTGGTGGCCGGGGGAGGAATCTCGGGGGTGTCGGCAGCGCTTGCGGCTGCCCGGAATGGAGCGAAGGTTGTTCTGTGCCAAGACCGGCCGGTGCTTGGGGGCAATGCTTCTTCGGAAATACGGATGCATATTGTGGGGGCGGCCAACTCGAAGCGGGGAAAAGAACTTGAAACAGAGGCAAGGTAAGGCGGCATCCTTGAAGAAATCCTGCTGGAAAACGCCGTGCGGAATCCCCAGCGGAGCGCCTCCATGTTCGATCTGATCCTGTATGAGAAATGCAGAGCGGAAGCGAATGTCACATTGCTGCTGAATACTGCAGTGGTTGAAGCGGAGATGGAGGGGGGCGTATAGGCTCCGTCCTGGCTGTCCGCGAGAGCACGGAGCACCGTTTTCGGATAAGTGCAATGATCTATATGAATTGCACCGGAGACGGGCGGCTGGGCAAAGAGGCGGGAGCGCTGTAAAAGACCGGCCGGGAAGCTTCAAGCGAGCATGGAGAGACGCTGGCGGGCGGGCATCCCGATCCCTACCGGCAGGGCTCGTCCCTGCTGTTCACTACACGCGACATGGGCCGGCCTATGGGATTCATACCGCCTCCGTGGGCCCGGAAATTCTCCGAAGAGGATTTGAAATTCCGCAGCCATAGCACCTGGGAGTACGGCTATTGGTGGGTCGAGTTCGGCGGTATGCTGGACACGTTTGCGGACAATGAGACGATCCGCGATGAACTGCTGGCGATTATGCTCGGCGTCTGGGATCATATCAAGAACAGCGGCAACCATCCCGAATCGGAGAACTGGGCGCTCGACTGGTTCGGATTTGTTCCGGGAAAAAGGGAATCGCGCCGGTTTGTGGGGAAATATCTGCTGACGCAGGCGGACTTGGACCAGGCGGCTCACTTTGAGGACGTCATTGCGTATGAAGGCTGGCCGATGGACACGCATCCGCCTCAAGGGATAGATGCCAAGGACCTGAATTCCGCCCATCAGCCGTTTTCCCGGTATGTATACGGCATTCCGCTCAGGGCGCTGGTCAGCGCCAATGTGCAGAATCTGATGTTCGCCGGACGCAATATTTCGGCAACGCATATCGCCTTCTCCAGCACGCGGGTAATGGGAACATGCGCCGCCATGGGGCAGGGGGCGGGGACTGTGGCTGCGCTTGCCGTCCGGTCTGGCCGGACGCTGGATGAAGTATTGCCCGATACACAGCTCATTCGGCAATTTCAGCACCGGCTCTTGGAGCAGGACGCCTATTTGCCCGGCATCGCTCCTGCCAAGGACGCGTTATCCGCCATTGTCCGGTCTTCTTCGGAACAGCCCGACGGCCCTGCGGCCAATCTAACGGATGGCTATACACGTGCGATGCACGGGCCGGGCGGCGCCAGACCGGAGCTGGCCGTTCCCGGAACGCACCGCTGGATGTCGCAGCCGGGTGACCCGGCACCATGGATTGAACTGGAATGGACTGCTCCGGTGCCGGTCCGTGAGCTCGCAATCGTGTTCGATACGGGCATGCACCGCAGATTGACCCTGACCCATTCGGAGGAAGTATTTCAAATGATGGAATGGGGAGCCCAGCCGGAGACTGTTAAAGACTTCCGGGTAACGGCCTATTTTGCCGGGCCGGATGCTCCAATCCGTCAAGTGATACGCATCCGTGACAACTATCAGCGGCAAATCGCCCGTCAGGTGAACCTTGAGCATGTCGTTAAGCTGCGGATTGATATCGACGGCACCAATGGTCTGGATCATGCCCGCATCTTTGAAATTCGCTGCTGCCAATGAACGGCAGCCTTGATCCGCAGTGTAACATGGGGCCAACTGGATTTTGCTGAAAGACAGTATGCTGCTCCCCGTCTCAGGCCAACCGGGATATCGGTTGGCCTTTTTGGAATATAGTTTATACGCTTGGCACACTAAATGATCCTTCTATTTCTCGCTGAACCCGCCCCCGTTCCTTATAAGGACGGCTTAGCCGTTTCCACTTGAAAGATAAGAATTTATATGTTTTGGGGTCCCCGCAAAGTACCTGAGTCATCATCGAAGCCAAGTCCCCGCTTTGTGGGGTTATCTTGCCCGATCGCCTGATCACAAGAACCCTCCGAACCCGCAGCGGCTTTATTCGCAATGCTCCCAATCATTTAGGGCCGTCTCCCCGCCTTCAGGTCAAAATAATGCACATTAAGGAGTAGGAAGGCTATACCGTAATTCCAAAAGCCTCTTGCTACAATAGGTTTCATAGAAGAACGGCAGGTTGAGTGAGGCAAGGTTGGGCTGCCGGGAAAGAGAGGCTGACATGAATAGTTTTATGTTGAGAAGCAAGGAAATACCGTTGAATTCCTCTTTCGATGTTATCGTGGTAGGAGGCGGTCCGGCGGGTTGTACCGCAGCGGCTGCGGCGGCCCGGGAAGGCGCGCGCACGCTGCTGATTGAAGCGACCGGAAGCCTGGGCGGAATGGGGACCTCGGGTCTGGTTCCCGCCTGGTGCCCCTTCTCCGACAAGCAGCAAATAATCTACCGGGGACTCGCGGCCAGAGTGTTCGAGACACTGAAAGAGCAGATGCCGCATGTCAATGCGGATGAGCTGGACTGGGTTCCGATCGATCCCGAGAAGCTGAAGCGGGTATATGACGACCTGGTAACGGAAGCGGGTGCCAGTGTTTTGTTTTTGACAGCGCTGGCGGATGTGGAAAGAGATGAGGAAGGCAATGTCACGGCGATTGTTGTGCTGAACAAGGGCGGGCTGCAGGCCTTCCGGGCCAAGGTCTATGTCGATTGCACCGGCGACGGCGATGTCGCCGCATGGGCGGGGGCGGAATACCAGAAAGGGGATGAAGCAACCGGCGAGCTGCAGCCGGCGACGCATTGCTTCATTCTCGGCAATGTCGATGACTACGCCTATTTGAACGGGCAGAATTTGTACGCAGGCAACCCGGCAAGCCCAATACATGAAGTATTTCAATCGGGGGCATATCCGGAAATTCCGGACACTCACCTGTGCAATAATCTGGTCGCTCCGCGCGCCGTAGGCTTCAATGCCGGGCATCTGTGGGGCGTGGACAATACGGATACGTTCACCGTTTCGAGCGCGATGATCCAGGGCCGCAAGATGGCGGCTGCGTACCGGGACATGCTGGCGGCTGTTCAGCCCGCCGCTTTCGGCAACGCATTCGTGATGAGTACGGGCACGCTGATCGGAACCCGCGAATCGCGGCGGATTATCGGCGACTACGTGCTGACGGCGGAGGATTACATTGAACGTAAAAGCTTCAGGGATGAGATCTGCCGCAACAGCTATTTCCTCGATATCCACGGCACGAAGACGGAGCAGCAAAGCGGAGCAGGCTCCAGCCTGTCCATAACGCTCTATGGTCCGGGCGAATCGCACGGAATTCCATACCGCTGCCTGACGCCGAAGGGCCTGCGCAATGTGCTGGTGGCCGGGCGCAGCATTTCGTGCGACCGCCGGGTGCTGGGAAGCGTCCGTGTGATGCCGGTTTGCCTGGCAATGGGGGAAGCGGCGGGACTGGCGGCGGCGCTGGCTGCAGGTCAGACGGACAACGATGTTCACGCCGTGGACGTTGCCGCTCTGCGCAAACGGCTGAAGGAAGAAGGCGCCTACCTGCCGGATATCGGAGCAGAGGCTGTGGAGGTGGTTTCCGGTGAGTAGTGAGCAAGCCATTGCGCAGAAGACGGTTTCATCACCGAAGAAAATATACTGGACGCGTAAAAGACGGGAGCAATGGGCCGGGTGGATTTTTATCGCGCCTGAGGTAATCGGCATGATTATCCTTTCCGTGTTCCCGCTGCTGTTCAGCCTTTTTCTGAGCTTGACGGAATGGAATCTGGTCGGCGGACTGTCGGCCATCCATTTTATCGGGCTGGACAACTTCGTTAATCTGTTTAAGGATAATCATTTTATACTGGCGCTGAAAAATAATGTGCTGTTTACGGTTGGCACAGTGCCGCTGACCATGGTGCTGGGCATCATCCTTTCCGCTTTGATTCATAAGAAGCTGTACGGCAAGACGTTCTTTAAAGTGGCGTTCTTTATTCCTTATATTTGTTCGACGGTAGCGATTGCGGCGGTGTGGCAGGCGCTTTACCACCCTTCCAAAGGTCCGCTGAACCAGATGCTGATGCAGCTCGGAATGTCTGAGCCGCCGCGTTGGCTGGTCGACACAAGCTTTTCGCTGATTGCGATTATGGTCATTTATATTTGGCAGATCCTTGGCTACCAGATGATTATTTTTCTGGCGGGAATGACGAATATCCCGGAAGAACTGTATGAAGCTGCGACGATCGACGGAGCCACCGGCATGCAGCAGTTTCGGCGGATTACCGTGCCGCTCCTTGGGCCGACTACCTTTTTCCTGGCGATTACCAGCACGATTTCTTCCTTCAAAGTGTTTGACATGATCAAGTTCCTGACGAACGGCGGTCCCAACTATTCCAGTACGGTTATTGTGTATCAGATTTATGAGGCAGGGTTCGAGCGCTTTAAAATGGGGTATGCCTCAGCGATGTCCTGGGTGCTGTTCCTCATTATTATGCTTGTAACTTCTATTACGTGGATTACGCAGAGCCGGAAAGTTCATTATTAGTCCCAAGTGAAAGGAACCCATGCGATGTTACTCAAAAAAATAAAGGCAAGCAATCTGATTTTGACCGTTCTCTTCGCCGTGCTGTCCGTCTTTTTCCTGCTGCCGCTGATCTGGATGCTGTCCGCCTCCGCAAAAACGGAACTGGATGTCTGGACATTTCCGATTCAATGGATTCCGAAGGAATGGAATCTGGCCAACAATTTTAAAGCGGTATGGATGGGCGACGTTTCCTTCGGCTTATTCTACATGAACTCGATCAAGATCGCCTTGATTTCAACGCTGGCTACCATCATTATCTCTTCGATGGCCGGTTACGCCTTGTCCAAGCTGAACTTCAAGGGCAAGGGGATTGTGTTCAGCCTGATGCTTGCGTTCATGATGATCCCGGAGCAGGCGACGCTTGTGCCCCGTTATATTATGATCAAGGAACTCGGGCTGTACGACTCCCACGGCTCCCTGATTCTGATGGGCATGTTCTCCAGCTATTTCGCCTTCCTGCTGCGGCAGTTCATGGCAGGCATTCATAACGATCTGCTGGAAGCGGCCGAGCTGGACGGCGCCGGATTCTTCCGCATTTTCCGGAGCGTCGTGCTTCCGCTCAGCCGGCCGATTCTGGCAACGGTGGGGATTATTAAATTCATCTGGACCTGGAACGACTACCAGGGCCCGCTGATCATGCTGAACTCGACGAAGCTGTATACAATTCCGCTCGGCATGCAGTTCTTCCAGGAAGAATTCGGCACGCGCATTTCGGTCATGATGATGGCCGCCGTCGCGGCTGTCATCCCTCTGCTGGTGCTGTTCCTGGCACTGCAGAAGCAGGTCATTGAGGGGATCTCCATCGGCGGGGTCAAGGGCTGAGCGCATTTGGCCGGCGCCGGGCCAGGCTCAGGCCAATGTCAAAAATATCTACGCCTTTACCGCAATTCTGTACACGGTAAGGGCGGAGATGTGATAGTATAATGAGCCTGCAGCAACTATTACAAGGGGGAATTGATTTTGAAGAAAACATCATTATTGCTGATCTGTCTGTTAATGATCCTCTCCATTACCGCATGCGGAAGCAACAACGGCAACAATGCAGCTGCGACGAACGCGCCGGCAGCCGCCGAGCAGACGGAGCAGCCCGCAGGCAAGGAGAAGATCAAATTCTATACCTTCAAGGCGAGCAAGCCGGATGAACCGATCTATCAGGCCGTTCAGGCGTACAATGAGTCTCAGGACAAGGTGGAAGTGGAGTATGTCTCCCTTGTGCAGAACAGCGACAGCACGGATTTTATGAAGAAGCTGGACATTCTGATCGGGAGCGGCGAAGTGGTCGACGTATTCGCGACCGGTAACGAAGAAGAACTGCTCGAACGTGCTTCGCGCGGAGTCGTGGAACCGCTTAACTCGTTTTTTGAGCAGGAAAATTTGAAGCCTGAAGATGAATACAGCAAGCTGATCAAGCTGGACGGCAATATCTACGGCCTCCTGGTCAGCTCGACCCAATGGTTCACAATATTTAATCGCGAGCATCTGGAGAAGGCGGGTCTGCAGCTCCCTGAGATGGGCTGGACTTGGGATGACTTCCGCGAATATGCCAAAAAGCTGACGATGGACGGACATTACGGAACCTACTTCCACACCTGGGGCGAATACGCCAACATCATCGCGTATACCGAACGTTCGAATCCGCAGCTCGATGCCGAGCTGAACCCGATCTTCGATGATCCGTCCTTCAAGTATTTCTTCGAACTTCGCCGGGTGATGGAACAGGAAGACAAAAGCGTGGAACCGTATGCGGATGTGCTGGCTTCAAATTACCATGTGCTGCAGCAATTCTTTGCCGGGAACGCAAGTATGCTGGCCGTGCCAAGCTATGCGGTAAGAGCCGGTCTGAATCTGGAGAAATTCCCGCACGACTTTCAAATGGTCTATGCACCGGTACCCCGTTCTGTGGATTCGAGTGAAATGGGCATGACCAATATTGCCGGCGGCGGCATGGCGATCGGTGCGAAATCGGAGCATAAGCAAGCGGCGTACGATTTCGTAAGATGGATGTCGAAAGAGGCTTCCAGTTATACGCAAGAAATCCCTGCCTACAAAGGTGCCGACGGCGCTGCGCTGATTAACGAATTCTTCAAGGAAAACGGGGATCTGATTGATACCGAATCCTTGGCAAATACGCTCTTTGATCCGCGCAACAAAATGCCGGATGCCTTCAGCGTGCCTTACGGCTCCGAGCTGAAAACAATTGTCGAAAACGGCTTCTCCAGCTATATGCTTGATAACCTGAGCTTTGATGAAGTGAAGGCCGGGATGACGGAGGAAGTGAAAAAAGTCGTCGAGGCTAACAAGTAGCAAATAATGCCAGGCAATTTGCGGCGGCAAGGGATTATAATGCAGGAGTAATCATGGAATCTAAAAGACAAGGATGATCTCCTCATGGAATGGCTAAGCCGATTTTCTTTTCACCGCAAACTGCAGTTTTCGTTCTTAATTCTTATTCTGCTGCCTTTTATCGCGGTAACCTTCTGGTCGTATTCTTCTGTGAAGCAAAATGTAAGCGATAAGCTTGCCCGCTCCAATGAGGAGACGCTTACTGTCATTGCGAATCAGATCGGCAAGACCATTGACAGCATCTCCTTTGCTTCGGTCTACTTCGCGCAAAGCTACAATCCTGATATTTTGCAAAGCTTCCGGTATCTGAAAGATGCCGAAAGCTTTGCCGATTTCGAAACCTATGCCCATTATTCCCGGCTGAAGTCCATGGCGGATATTTTGGCGGTGCAGTCCATGGATGCCAATCTGAAGATGATAATCGTCAACCGTGAGCAGAAAATTATCATGGGCGATGGATCGGCACCTGTCTTCTCGGCGCTTACGGAGCAGTTTCTGAGGGAAAGCGGCAGGCTTGACGAGAATGAAACGACGGCACTGCAGTGGTTTCCGTCCGGCGAAGCCCAATTTGCCCCGGAATATTATTATGCCTCCCGTTTTATTATCGACCCGCGCAATCATGAGAAGCTGGCGACGCTGTTCATCGGGATTCCCAAAGCTTATTTTCACAGTCTGCTGGACACCGGCAATCCTGATATCGTCTTTTCGCTGACCGACCGTACAGGTGAGATTATTGCCCTTAAGGGCGGGAATGAAGCTTCGGCTGCGGGCGGCATGCTGGTGAGCAAGGTCTCCATTCCCACGGCAGGCTGGGTGCTTTCCGGCCAGACGCCGCGCCGTTTCATTGAAAGTCATATCAACCGGGAATTTTTGGTATCGCTTTCAGTGGTTGGATTGTTTTTTCTGGCCTTTTTGATTCTTTCCATGCTCTGGGCAGGGCATGTCAATAAACCGATCAGCCTGCTTCGCGCAAGCGTCAAGCAGTACGTCGGAGGAAAGCGGGATGTCAGGATTCCGGTAAAAGGCAAAGACGAGGTAGCGGTTCTCTCCGCCGCATTCAACCAGATGCTGGACGATATCAACGGGCTGCTGCACCAGGTGGAAAGCGAACAGGAAGAGAAGGGGCTGCTGGAGCTTCAGGCGTTGGCTGCACAGATCAGGCCGCATTTTCTGCTGAATACGCTGAATTCGATTAAAGTTGATCTGCTGCTTGGGGGAGACCAGGTCCACGGCTCGATGATCGATGCGCTGATGAAGCTGCTCCGGGTATATATTCATGTCGACAAACCGCTCGATCTGGCTGAGGAGTGCAAGGTGCTGGGGAGCTACGTGCAGGTGATGCAAATCCGCAACCGGCTGGACATTCAATTTGAGTGTGTGCTTGACAAAGGCACCGATGCGGTCATGCTGCCAAGACTTCTGCTGCAGCCCGTTGTGGAGAACGCGATCAGCCACGGCTTCTCCTCCCGTCCCGCAGCTCCGTCCATTTTGCTGGAGGCGTCTTTTGACAGCAATCTGCTGGTGATCAGAATCAGCGATAATGGCCGGGGCATGCCGGAGGACAAGCTTCAGCGCCTGAACCGCAGGCTGCTCGGGACGGAGGATGAGACGCTGTGGCCCGAAAAGGGAGTAGGACTGATTAACACGGCACGCCGGCTGCAGGTGCTGTACGGCTACAGGGCGCGTCTGACAGCGGAGGCGCGTGCTGGCGGCGGCATGACTTTTACGCTGCACATCCCGGTGACGAATGACAAGGAGGCAGTTCCCCATGATGACCCTGATGCTGATAGATGATGATGTCCCTATGCTGGAGTACGTGGAGTATTTACTGGGGCCGCTTGGGCTGGAGCTTCAGCTCGTGGCTACAGCTTCAGGCAGCGAGGAGGCTTTGGAGCGGTTCCATACGGCATTGCCGGACCTCGTAATCATCGATATTGGATTGCCGGGCATGGACGGGCTGGAGCTGGCGGAGGCGTTCCGCATTACGAAGCCGGAGGTGCGCCTTGTCTTTTTGACCTGCTTTGAGGATTTCCATTATTCCAAGCGGGCCATCCAGCTGGAGGCCGATGACTATCTCATTAAGGATGAGCTGTCCCCTGAACAGCTGAAGGCCACTCTGAGCAAGGCAATCAGCCGTTTCCGCAGCCATGAGGAATTGCTGGAGAGGTACTCGTTCCGGCAGGCGATTGAGCGCAATAAGGAAGTGCTGAAGCAGAGCTTTCTGAAACAGCTGCTGTCCGGTGCGGAGGATCGGGAGAATACCTTGCTTTTTGGAGAGCGTTTGGGGATTTTCTGGAAGCTGCCCTATTTCCGTCAGGGGTTTCTGCATATCGATGCCGCTTCGGCAACCGAGCGTTACCGTTACAAGGATCTGCCGCTGATTCACTTTGCCGTAAATAACATTGCGCTGGAATTGTCCGCCGGACAAGGCTCCATTACACCGATTATGACCAAAGACGCCGATATTTTTCTGGTCTGGAATGTTGCAGGCCCGGAGCATCCGGAGCATGGGCTGGCTGATTTCATGGAATCCGTACGCCAAAAAGCGGAGCAGTATCTGAAGATCACTGTGCGGGGCTTCTATTCCGGGGCTGCGGCATCAGTCCGGCAGTTTGACGCTTTGTACCGGGCGCTTGCGGAATCCCGCGATGCCAATTTCTATCATGCTGCGGTGCCGGTTGCCGCGCTGGAATCCCGTTCCGCTTTCCGGCAGACAACGGAATGGAAGGGGGATAAGGCGCGGAGCATGCTGTCTCTGGCGCTGGAGGAATACAATGCCGCCTGGATTGATCTGGCTGTCAATCAATGGATTCACCAGGTTTCTGAGGATAAGCTGCTGCCGCGTCTCGTGAAGGAAATCTGCGGCCATTTTGTCCGCCAGATGGCCTTTGAAGCGGGCGCACAGGCAGAGGAGGAATTCTTCACCCAGCTGGAGCAGACGGTCCATATCGATGAGGCAGCCCGTTTGACCAAGCGGGAGCTGCGGAATCTGTGGAGGCAGCACACGCTTGCGCCGGTCGTCGCCGAGGAGAAGGACCTCCGGCTGCAGGCGGTGGACAGCTTCCTGGAGGAGCATGTCGACCGGATGGTGACTTCGATCGATATGGCGGAGCATCTGCACCTGAATGCCAGCTATTTCTCCAGATATTTCAAAAAGCTGGCCGGCGTCAATTTCACCGATTACGTCAACCAGTACAAAATGAATATGGCAATCACCATGCTGGGACGCCCGAACGAAACGGTGGAGAATGTGGCTTACACCCTCGGCTTCTCCGACCGTGCTTATTTTTCCAAGGTATTCAAGAAATACAGCGGCAAAAGTCCCAGCGGGTATAAAGCGCAGCGAACGGAAGGCGGAGAGCCTGACGAATGAAAAAAATCATCATGTCGGCATCGCCGCATACAACGCTCCGCTCCGGCTATCAGGCGGGGCCGGCGGCAGAATTTAATGTAAACGCTTTAATTAATAATATTGGGGAGTGACCGGTTATGAAAAGAAAAGTAAGACTGCATAGAATGACTTTGCTGGGGATCATCGGATTCCTGCTGTTCAGCCTGATTGCCGCGGCTGCGGGTCCTGTTGCAGAGGCCGCGGGAACCACTTATTACGTTGATTCCGCCCTTGGCAGCGACAGTTCCCCTGGCACGAGTGAAGGAGCGGCCTGGAAGACGCTGGCGAAGGTGAATACGGTCACCTTCAGCCCCGGTGACCGCATTTTGCTGAAAGCGGGAGGCGTGTGGAGCAATGAGTATCTGGATGTGCATGGCTCCGGATCGGAAGGGAATCCCATTACTGTGGATCGTTACGGCACAGGGGCGAAGCCGCTGATTCATTTCGGCAATACCTCTGTTGGCGGCGAAGGCTTTGGGGTCCGGCTTCGCAATGTTTCGTACTGGGAAATCAATAACCTGGAGATTACCAGCGGCGAGCAGCCTACGGATATGAGAAGAAACGGCGTTCTGGTTGTCGGGGAAGGAACGGGTGCGGGCAGCTTCCGGCACATTTATATCAAGAATCTGGATATCCACGATGTCTTCGGCACCGACCGCAGAACCGGCGGCATCAATTTTCATGCCAGAGGCACCAATACGGCGGCGGAGAGCACCTGGGATGATATCCTGATCGAGAACAACACCGTTATAAACGTGGCCGATACGGGCATCCAGACGATGACCGACGCTTTTTCGAACAGCGCCTGGCTGCATAAATTCGATGCGTTCCGCAATGTGGTGATCCGCGGCAATTATGTGGAGAAGATACACCGTGACGGCATTCTGGTCAGAGCAGGCGTATCCCCGCTGATCGAATACAATACGACGAGCGCAATAGGCGAAGCCTGCGATGTGAATACGGCGGTTGTGAGCTACCTGGATTCGATTGCCGTGGTCGCGGCCCAGTGGGCGTATTATACAACCGGTGCCGTGTTCCAGTACAATGAGGCGTTTGATACCCGCAAGCTTGAAGGGGACGGCCAGCCCTGGGATTTCGACGTCGAGGTGCGCGACAGCATATATCAGTACAATTACAGCCATAACAACGAGGGCGGCACGCTTCTGGTCATGAACAATACGGATAACAATATCTTCCGCTACAACATCAGCCAGAACGACCTGGACGGCAACGGGGCATTCCATTTAACCAGCGGCGGAGGAAATCTGTATGTCTACAACAATGTTTTCTACCGTTCGGGAACCCAGAACCGGGCGCTTACCCATGCCAGCAATACGGGGATGGCTTACTATACGAATAATATTTTCTATAACGGAGCGGGCGGCCAGTATACCAACAGCCCCAGAATGACCTATTCCCACAACAGCTTCTACGGACTCAACTCAAGCGTTCCGAATGATCCCTACGCAATAATCGGCAATCCCGGGTTCGTCAGCCCCGGCACGGCGGCAGGCCGGACTGCGGCAGACGGCTACAAGCTTGCGGCTTCCTCTCCGCTGATCAATGCCGGAACAGCCGTTGCGGACAGCGGAGGCAAGGACTTCTTCGGCAACCCGCTGAATAGCGGCGCTCCGGACATTGGAGCATTCGAGTATCAAGGTGCGGTTCCACAGCCGGCCACGCTGTATCTGGAGGATTTCGAGGATAGCAGCTTCAGCGGCTGGACAACCTCCGGCGGCGCCTGGAGTGTGACGGACGACGGCTCGAAGGTGTTGTCCCAGAGCTCTACGGCAGGTGAAGCCCTGGCTTATGCGGGGGATGCCTCCTGGAGCAGCTACACTTATTCCGCAAGGCTCAAGCTGCTGACGGCTTCGGGCAACGCCGGACTGCTGTTCCGCTATGCGGATGCCTCCAACTATTATATGTTCAGATTGAATGATGCGGGGGACAAGGCGGAATTGTACAAAAAAACCGCCGGCACCCTGACGCTGGTCGGCAGTGCGAATACGACCGTAACGCCCGGCCAGTGGGTTCAGTTGAAGGTGACAATCAGCGGCAACACAATTACAGCCTATGCCGGCGGCGTTCAAGTGCTCCAGTGGACCGATGCGGGGACGCAGCCGGCCGGAGGCAAAATCGGCCTCCGGATGCATTCAAGCGCCGCGCTGGCCGATGATGTCAAGGTTACTGAATGAAGTGAAAAGATGTTCCGGCAGCCCTTCGGCAGAAGGCGGTTATTATCGGCAAACAGGAGGAATATGAGATGCTGCAGCGGCTAAACCGAATACAGGCCTGTACCGCCATAATATCCGTTGCAGCTGTTGTCATACTCTTTGTCTTTGGAGGCCATACCTTTCTGGGAGACAGCCCGACTGAACCTGCACAGGCTGAAGGATGGGGGGCTCAAGGGGATTCAGGCGCCGCGTCAGTGGCGAGTGTGAACGGAATACCCGTAACGCTGAAGGAATTCCTGGCCCGGATGCCCGGCCAGCGGTCAGCAGCGCTCTCTTACTACCAGCAGGCCTATGGCTGCGATACGGGAGCGGCAGGCTTCTGGACCAGCCCCTGCGGCGGTGAAATTCCGCTGCAGAGGCTGAAGCGGATGACACTGGATGAGCTTGTGGAGAACAGGGTCCGGGAATTGGCGGCGCAGGAGGCCGGGCTGGACTGCCCTGTCGGCTATGATGCCTTTCTCGCGGCTTGGAAAGCCGAAAACAGGCAGCGCAGCCGGCGGCTGGCCGAAGGCGGGGTGGTATACGGGCCGCGGGAATACAGCGAACAGGTCTATTACCGCTACCTTGCATCTGTTACTGCAAATGATCTGAAGCGGTGGCTGGCCGGGCGCGATGGACCGTTTGCGGAGAAGCTGCTGCGGGAAGAATACGCCAAACGCATGCCGGGGCAAAGCGGCTCCGCTTCTTTTGACGAGGTTCGGGAGCAGTTGGAGCGGTTGCTGGAGGATGAACGGTATGATCTCTGGCTCGCAGCGCTTAAGGAGCAGGCGGAAGTGAAGGTAAATAAAACGGTGTATGACGCAGCCGCAATTTGATATAAAGGCGTTTTCTTGGTTTGAGGTACATTCTTAGGAGGACTGTCATGAAACTGAGAAAACTGCTTTCATTGAAGCGATGGTCCCATATTTTCCGTGGCTCCTGGCAATATGTTATTTCGCGGGATGTGGCTGTGGCGGACAAGCTGCTGTTCACGGTGCCGGTGCTGCTGTACTGGGTGCTGCCCGATTTCATGCCGTTTCTGCCGATAGACGATATCGGGGTGACCATGCTGCTGATGGGCTGGTTCGTCTCGCGGATGGACCGCAAATACCCGGCTCTTAAGGCCGGAAAATGAGGGTTCAGAGAAGCTTTGGCGCTTCTTCCTGATCTATTTCACCAATATAGTTGCTTTTACAGGCTGATTTCCTTAAAATAAATTATTGAGTATTTAAACTATAGATGTCTGGGAGATGGATGAGGATGAACGTCAAAATTACCCGCAATGCGGCTAAAGTGATAAAGAAAACGATGGAGCTTGAAGGCAACAGCGAGCTGAAGCTGCGTGTAGCCATTACACACGCCCACGGCGATCATGCCCATTACGGCCTTGACCTGGACACGCCCAAAGAGAATGATGTCGTTGTATCTACAGATAAAGATATTGATGTGATCCTTGACCCGAACCAGCCGCTGCTGGACGGTGTGAAGATTGACTATCTGTACTTCCCGGAAGAAGGCTTTGTCATCACTAATCCGTCTAAAGGAAATCATGGCGATCACTAATTGCTCGCCCGTATTTTACGGACATAAAGAAGGGTTGCTCCATGGCTAACGATATACGCATTTGCGACGAATGCAATCATATTAAGATGAAAAGCATCCTCCCCAAGCTGCTCAAGATGGCGCCCGACGCCGAGATCAAGACCGGATGCATCTCCTATTGCGGGCCTTGCGGCAAACGGCCGTTTGTCTATATCAATGGGCGGTATATCAGCGCCCCGACTGAGGATGAGGTAATCGCCAAAGCCCAGGCTTTTGTGAAACAGCCCGTCGCCAAGGGATAGGAACAGCTGTTGACAGCAATACCTCCGCGAAAGAGGCGCGGGGGTTATTTGCTTTTTTCGAAAACTAAGAAAGTACCTGCTCCCCGCTGTCCGTTGTCCTTCTGTTTCCCGCTGAAACGGATACCGCGCTTAAAAAGGACGCGAAGCCGTTTCCGCTTGGCGGCCTGGCGGTTTGGGTTTGCCCAGAGGCACATGATATAATGGCAATGTTCTCAAAATCAGATAGATACATAGGAGGTAATGAAGCGAAATGAAGCATATTGCCGATGGAACGATTCTGAATAACGGGATTGCCATGCCCCGGTTTGGACTGGGCACCTACAAAGCAGAGGGCGAAGAGGTCGCCAAGGCTGTAACAGTTGCGCTGGAGCTGGGTTACCGGAGTATTGATACCGCAGCGGTATACGGCAATGAAACAGAGGTGGGGCGCTCGATTGCCGCAAGCGGCATTGCCCGGGACAGCCTGTTCGTAACGACAAAGGTATGGAATTCGGATCAGGGCTACGATGAGACTCTGCGGGCATTCGAAACCAGCAGCAGGAAGCTGGGGCTGGATGTCATTGATCTGTATTTGATCCACTGGCCGGGCACTGACAAATATAAGGCCACCTGGCGCGCACTGGAACGGCTGTATGCCGAGGGGCGCGTGCGGGCTATAGGAGTAAGCAATTTCCAGATTCACCATCTGGAAGAATTGCGCAAGGACAGTGAAACGGTGCCTGCCGTGAATCAGGTGGAGCTGCATCCGCGTTTTATCCAGAAGGAGCTGCATGACTACTGCGCCGCCCGCCAGATTCAGATTGAGGCCTGGGCGCCGCTGATGAAGGGCAGACTTCAGGACAACGGGCTGCTGCAAGGCATTGCACAACAACACGGCAAATCGGTTTCCCAGGTCATTTTGCGGTGGGGGCTGCAGAACGGTATTGTGGTTATTCCGAAATCGGTCACCCCGTCGAGAATTAAGGAAAACAGCGAAATCTTTGATTTCGAGCTGTCGCCGGAAGAGCTGGCTGCAATCAGCGGATTGGATGCCGGTGAACGCATTGGCACCGATCCGGACAAGTTTTTGTTCTAGAGGGCAGGCGCTTAAGCTCTGCCGTCTACGTTTGCCATCTGAGGGGCAACTGCAACGCCAGTGTAAATATATTCTACAAGTTGAACTTGAAATTTTTCGAATCGCTGCAAGCAACTGGAATAGAACATTTTTGACTATCAGGTTTAAATAATATAACGCTGCAAAAAACCTGGCATAAGAAGATAAATGCATGCATGTAAGAGGTTTTTCCGTATTTATTGGACCTGCTTTTTGGAATTTAGTTTATGTTTTATGCAACGCTAGTGTATCTTTTACAGTTAGTGCCGTTTAAGACTGAACTCACGGAACCCACGGAACAAAAGAAACGGACATTTCCCGGTAAGGGGGATGTCCGTTTCTTTTCAGCGAATATACCCAGCCGCTGGGCCGGCTTTATTCCTTATTGCGCGGCGGGAGGGGACCCAGGTATTGATAATACTGGCACTCGATCCGTCCGTTGTAGAGCTTGCGCCGCTTGTCCGCCTTGCGTCCGTAGAGCTGCTCGAATTCTTTGTGCGGGCTGATGGCGAAAAAGGACCAGGTCGGCAGATACAGCATCATTTCGCCTAACTGGCGGGTCAGCCGCCCGACTTCCTTGTCGTTGCTGATCCGCTCGCCGTAAGGCGGATTGGTAATAATGCAGCCGTATTCGCCCTCCGGTCTGGCCTTGGCGGCAGCGAGAGCTTTGAAGGTAATCTCCCCGGCAAGGCCGGCGCTCTTGGCAGCGGCTTCGGCGATTTCAATCGCCGCCGGATCAATGTCGCTGCCGGTCAGCTGCAGCGGGTAGTCGTCGCGCACGGCGTCGAAGGCTTCCTCGCGTGCTTCTTCCCAGAGGCGCTGCGGAATCTCCGGCCAATGCTCGGACGGGAACGAGCGCCGCAGACCGGGCGCGATGTTCCAGGCGATCATCGCCGCTTCGATCAGCAGCGTACCGGAGCCGCAGCACGGATCGTACAGCGGCCGGTGGCCGTTCCAGCGGCTGAGCTGGATCAGTGCGGCGGCCATCGTTTCCTTCAGCGGCGCTTCCGTAGCCTGCCGGCGGTAGCCGCGTTTATGCAGCGCGGGGCCGGTGGTGTCCAGTGTGATGAGTGCGGTATCATTCAACAGAATCACTTCCACCAGATAACGGGGACCGTTCTCCGGGAACCATTCGGTCCGGTACGAAAGCTTCAGCTTTTCGACGATGGCTTTCTTGACAATTCCCTGGGAGGCGGGTACGCTGGTAAGCTGGGATTTATGCGACCGTCCCTCTACGGGGAACTCTCCATTCTCGGGAATCCAGTCCTGCCAGTCGATGGCCTTGACGCCTTCAAACAGTTCATCGAAGGTTCTGGCCGGGAACTGGCCCATTTTCACAAGTATACGGTCAGAGGTCCGCAGCCATAAATTGCAGCGGCAAATGTCGATATAATCTCCGCTGAATAATACACGGCCGTTCTCGACAGTAGTCTCATAACCCAGTTCGTTCAATTCACGTGCTACGACAGCCTCCAGCCCCATGGGGGCGGTGGCGATCAATTGTAATTTGCCCAAATGCGCTCAACTCCGTTTAACTTGTAGATAAATACACACAGCCTTTACAATAGGTGAAGCAGTGCTTCACGGATTCCATATGCGGCTTGCCTATCAAGTATAGGGGAATGGGGGGCGCAGCACAATGCCCGCCCTGCCGCATATGTACCGCATGAGGATCAAGTAAACAGTACAAACCAAAATAAGGAGAATACCGATGCCCAATCAGGAAGAATACAGTGAACAGCTATATACAGAAGACGAGCTGCTGCTGAAGGTTAAGCGGACGATAAAGGACAGCGGCATGCCCGAGGTATCCATTGCGCCAGGGTATGGACGGCTGCTGACGATGCTGGTGGCGATGTCAGGCTCCACCCGCATCCTGGAGATCGGCGCTCTCGGCGGCTACAGCGGCATCTGCCTCTGCCGGGGCCTCAGCTCCGGAGGGCGGCTGACATCGCTTGAGCTGAAGACCGACTATGCCGAGCTGGCCGGGCGGCACCTGGAAGAGGCCGAATTCGGCGGAGCAGTGGAATACAGGCTCGGTCCCGCGCTGGACAGCCTGAAGCTGCTGGAGGCGGAGGGAAGAACCTTCGATTTCTTCTTTATTGATGCCGATAAAGAGAACTATCCGAATTATCTGGAGTATGCCATACGGCTCGCAGTGCCTGGTGCAATTATCGCCGGAGATAATATTTTTCTGCGCGGACGCACGCTGAATGCCGGGAAGAATGGACCCGCTGTACAGGCCATGCGCCGCTTCAATGAGATGATTGCCGGTGACGGGCGGCTGACAAGCACGCTGCTTCCCGCCTACGACGGCCTGGCGCTGGCCGTTGTGAAGTGAGCCGTGCACCTGCGTATCAGCGGAATAACCGCGGGGCGGCCCCTTTATACAGCTTCAGCCGCACCCAGACTGTATTGACCAGGAGGAAGCCGCCGGAAATGAGGAACAGGCCTTCGATGCCGATGTAGCCGGATAAAAAACCGCCGATGACCGCGCCAAGCATGTTGCCGAGAGCCAGCATGCTGCTGTTGAAGCCGAAGGCCCGGCTCTCTTTGCCGTCCGGCGTATAGGAGCGGATCAGGGCATTGACGCTCGGCAGCAGGCCGCCCATGAAGACACCCATCAGAAAACGGACGATAATCAGCTGCCAGGTGGTTGTCACGAAGGCTTGCGGAATGATAAACAGCGCAGCGCCGATCAGCGCATAGGTAAGAATCCGGTGAGCGCCGACCTTGTCGCTCATCTTGCCAAGCAGGGGCGAGGCAAGCATGTTGGAGATGCCGGTAACGGCGCTGACCACCCCGGCCCAAAAAGCGATGTCCACAGCGGTGCCGTTCAGCTTCTCCACATAGAGCGGGAGCAGGGTCATCGGGGCGATCATGGCAAACTGCAGCAGGAAGGTTACACCGAACAATGCAGGCAGCTGCGGGACCTTGGCCAGCTCCTTGAAGCCCGCAAGCACGGAAACCTGCGGCACCTGCGCAGCTTCGGCACGGTCGAATTTTTCTTTGACGAGAAACAGGGCCAGCAGGGAGGCGGCGAACAGCAGCGCACCCACAATATAAAAGATCGGGCGGTACCCGATCCAGTCGGCCATAGCCCCGCCAATCAGCGGGCCGAGTATGGTTCCGGCTACGGAGCCGGATTGCATCAGCCCCATGGCAAAGCCCATGCGGGCTTTCGGCGTATTGCCCGAGACAAGCGCAATGGAAGCCGGATTGAAGCCGGAAATGGTGCCGTTGAGCAGCCGGAGCAGCAGCAGCTGCATAGGGGTCTGGGCGAAGCCCATCAGCACGATGACAATGGCCATGCCGAAGCTGGAGCGCAGCAGCATAATTTTGCGTCCGTATTTGTCGGCCAGCTTGCCCCACAAGGGCTGGAACAGGAACGAGGTCATGAAATTTGCGGCAAAAATAAGTCCGGCCCATAAACCGAGCGCATTGCCCTGCACGCCCAGGTCTTTGGCCAGATACAAGGTCAGGAATGGGGTGATCATGGTCATTCCGGCATTGACCAGAAATTGGCCGAACCAAAGCACGATGAGGTTGACTTTCCACGTCTCCCAATTCTTCAAAGTGCTTCCACTTCCTTTCTGGGGATTCAAGGGTCAAGAGTTCTCGAAAAAAGACATTCTATCAGTATACCATAGTTTTTAAGAAGGCCGATGCAATACTTATCATGGTAATGTCATGGGATTGTCATTCCCTTGGGGATGCGGCGGTTGTTCCGAACTTTTAAAAAGAGCATAATAAAGGATAAGCGTTTACCTGATATTCTATCAAACAAAAACTAATGGAGATCTTATCATGACCTACAACGACACTTTTATCCGCGCCTGCAGGAAGCAAGACACGGAGCACATTCCCGTATGGTACATGCGGCAGGCCGGCCGGTACGATCCCGAATACCGTAAAATCAAGGAAAACTACTCGCTGCTGGAGATCTGCGGGCAGCCGGAGCTTGCGGCAGAGGTCACCATGATGCCTGTGCGCAAGCTGGGTGTGGATGCGGCCATTCTGTACTCCGACATTATGAATCCGGTTGCTTCCCTCGGGGTGAAGTTCGACATCGTCAAGAACATCGGTCCCGTCATAGAGAATCCGATCCGCAGCGCGGCCGATGTGGACCGGCTGAAGCCCATTGATGTGGAGGGCGACCTCGGCCACATTCTGAAGACCATTGCCATTCTGGACAAGGAGCTGGAGGTGCCGCTGATTACGTTCGCAGGAGCCCCCTTTACCATTGCCAGCTATCTGATTGAAGGCAGGCCCTCCAAGAGCTATCACCGCACCAAGGAGCTGATGTACAGCCAGCCCGGGGTATGGTTTAAGCTGATGGATAAGCTCGGCGATATGGTGATTGCCTATTTGCGCGCTCATGCTGCGAGCGGAGGCAAAGCCTTCCAGCTGTTCGACAGCTGGGTCGGGGCGCTCGCTCCGCGGGATTTCGAGCAATATGTGCTGCCGACCATTTCCCGTATTTTTGCCGGGCTTGCGGATCTTGATGTGCCTAAGATCTATTTTCCCGGTGTCAGCTCTGGAGAGCTGCTGCCAAGCCTGACGAAGCTTGAAGCCGATGTGATCGGGCTGGACTGGCGCGTCAGCCTTGCTGAAGGCAGACGGCGTACCGGCGGAGGCTTTGCGGTGCAGGGCAATCTGGACCCTTATCTGCTGACCGCTCCAATGGAGCTGCTGAAGGAACGGGCCAAGTCCCTTATTGACGAAGGCATCCGTGAGCCGGGCTACATTTTTAATTTGGGGCACGGATTATTTCCCGAGGCCTCTCTGGACACGCTAAGGGAGCTGACGGAATATATCCATGATTATTCCCGTGAGGCGCTGAAGGAAGCGGGCCGGCCGCGTTGCTGATTACAATTCATTCGTTGTCCATTATCCGCAGAAAGGGATGAAATACGTGACTACAAAAATCGGTGTACTCGTTATGTCGTACGGCACTCCGGAAAGTCTGGAGGGAGTGGAGGCTTATTACACGCATATCCGCCGGGGCCATGCGCCTTCCGCAGAGCAGCTGAAGGAACTGAAGGACCGCTATGAGGCCATAGTCGGCGGGGTTTTTCCGCTCCGTGAGAACACGGACCGCCAGGTGGAGGGACTGCAGGCCGCACTGAACAGCGGTTCTGCCGGCGAAGAGGCGGAGTACGTCTGCTACCAGGGACTCAAGCACGCCAGCCCTTTTATTGAAGACGGTGTGGAAGCTATGGTGAAGGACGGCATCACCCAGGCTGTGGGTATTGTGCTTGCCCCGCATTATTCGGCTATGAGTGTCGGCACCTATATCAAGCGTGCCCGGGAAAAGGCTGAAGCCTGCGGAATCAATATGGCCTTCGTCGAGAGCTATCATCTTCATCCGGTGCTGATCGATGCGCTCAGCCGCAGAGTGTCGGCGAAGCTGGACCTGTTTGAGGAAACCGGTGCAGTGCGTGACGAGGTCCGGGTATTGTTCAGTGCGCACAGCCTGCCTGAACGCATTCTGTCCATGGGTGATCCGTACCGTGATCAGCTGCTGGCAACCTCCGAGGCCGTCGCCGGGAAGGCCGGGGTCAGCTCCTGGCAGTTCACCTGGCAGAGCGCCGGCCGCACAGCCGAACCATGGCTTGGACCGGACATTCTGGCAACGCTCCGCGGCCTTAGCGAGGCGCAGGTGAAGTATGTGCTGGTTGCTCCGGTCGGCTTCGTGTCCGACCATTTGGAGGTGCTGTATGACCTGGATATTGAAGCGCAGGCACTGGCCTCCGAGCTGGATATGCGGCTGATGCGGATTGATTCGCTTAACAGTGACCCGGCCTATATGTCCGTGCTCAGCGATGTGGTGCGCACTGCGGCCGGTCAGTTCAAGGTGGGACAGTCATGACCGGCACGGCCCGCAAAGTAGTGATTATCGGCGGAGGCCTCAGCGGCCTCAGCGCCGCTTTTTATGCCCGCAAATATTACAGGGAAGCCGGTATACAGCCGGATATCATTCTGGTTGAGAAGGACAAATGCCTCGGAGGCAAGATTGAAACGCTGCACCGCGACGGTTTTGTGATTGAGAAGGGGCCCGACTCGTTCCTGGCCCGCAAGACGGTAATGAGCGAGCTGGCGCAGGAACTGGAAATTGATCATGAGCTGGTGACCACCAATCCGAATGCGAAGAAGACGTACATACTGCAGCGGGGCAAGCTGCATCCCATGCCGGCCGGTCTGGTGCTGGGCATTCCCACAGAGCTGAAGCCGTTCCTGAAGAGCGGCCTTGTCACCTTTGGCGGCAAGATGCGGGCGATGCTGGATTATATCATCCCTCCCCGGCGCAGCACAGAGGATGAATCGCTCGGTGAGCTGATCGAACGGCGCCTTGGTACGGAGGTGCTGGAGAATATGACGGAGCCGCTGCTGGCGGGTATTTATGCCGGAGACATGCGCAAGATCAGCCTCCAGGCGACCTTTCCGCAGTTCGGCGAAGCGGAGCGGCGGTACGGCAGTCTGATCCGCGGGATGACGCTGGGACGGAAGCCGGCCGAAACGCATACCGGCACCCAAAAAAGCGCCTTTCTCACCTTCCGCAAGGGCCTCCAGAGCATTGTCCATGCCCTCATTCACGAGCTGCATGATGTGGAGCAGCGGACCGGAACGGGAGCGGCGGCGATAAATATCCGGGGTGGGGCGGACCTTGCTTCCCCGGCTCCGGAATCAGGCGGTTCCCCCCGCTATGAAGTGGTGCTGGACAACGGGGAGCGCCTGCCGGCGGATGATGTCTATGTCACCGTGCAGAATTTTGCCGCAGCGGGCCTGCTTCGGCCCCATGCGGATGTGTCCCCGCTGGACGATGTCAACTATGTATCGGTTGCGAATGTGGTGATGGCCTTTGCGAAGAAGGATATAGTGACCGAATATGACGGGTCCGGCTTCCTTGTTCCGCGCAAGGAAGGGCGCAATATTACCGCCTGCACCTGGACCTCCACGAAATGGCTGCACACCAGTCCCGATGACCGCGTGCTCCTGCGCTGCTATGTCGGACGCTCGGGCGATGAACAAAATGTTGAGCTGCCGGATGAAGCGCTGACTGAGCTGGTGCTTAAGGATCTGAAGGAGATCATGGGAATTGCCGTAAGGCCGATATTTACGGAAATTACCCGGCTGAAGCACTCCATGCCGCAATATCCGGTGGGGCATCCTGCCAGGATTGCCGGACTGCGCAGCGAGCTCGGCCGGAAGCTGCCCGGGGTATACGCCTTTGGCGCCGGCTACGACGGCATCGGCATGCCGGACTGCATCAAGCAGGCCAAGCTGACGGCCGAGAGTGCCGCCGGGCTTCTCAAGCGGACGCCGGAACCCGAAGCTGTACTTAAATAGAATAAACGGTGAGGTGCAGAAAGGCGCTTCACCGTTTTTGAAAGATAAGAAATTATCCTGAATTTCGAAAGTGAACTGAACCCATCCAGATCGGACAAGGGATAACCCCTCTTTTTCCTTCACCCATTGGGTGCAAGCTGTTTTTAGCAAGAAATCCCTTCGTGTAGAGCTTTTTAGAGGATTTGTGGATACTTACTTTCGAAATTCAGGTTTATATGTTTCACGCTATAAATTAGCCTTATCTTTCCCGCTGAAACGGATGCCGTCCTTATCAAGATTAAGGACGGCGAAGCCGTTTTGGAAATTATGAATTTCTTTTATTGCGGATCAGGCAGGCATAAAGCTGAGGAGCAGTTGAGATTCATGATAATCGTGCTGAACCTGCGGGTTCTGTGTTTTGGGCAGAGAGGAAGACGGGATTAGGGGGCTAATAGAGAGTATTACCCGGGAGTGCTAACGCCGGGGAAGGGAAGCGAAGTGGAATTAGTAAAACTAATTGGGCTGAAAAGCCTGCGGCAGAGGGAATAGTGGGAAAAAGGTAATTTAATTTCAGCATATTCCCCTGAAAAGGGGCGAAACGGATGGATTAGGTATCCTTTTTCCCACTAACGCTTGCGAAAAAGGGGGTGAAGAGAAATTTAAGTTCACTTTTTCCACTTGGGCTTACGACAGGTCTCGGCCAAAGTTCGGAGGGACTGGGGAAGCATAGCTTCACCCGGCTAATCGAACTGAAAGGCCCCGGACAACCTTGAACATGAAGGACAGCATAGCCGTTTGGTTCAAAGATAAGAAATTATCCTGGATTTCAAAAGTGAATTGAACCAATCCAGATAAGATAAGGGATAAACCCTCTTTTTCCTTCACCCATTGGGTGCAAGCTGCTTTTAGCAAGACATCTCTTCGTGTAGAGCCTTTTAGATGATTTGTGGATACTTACTTTCAAAATTCAGGATTATATGTTTCACGCTATAAATTATCCTTCTCTTTCCCGCTGAAACGGATGCCGTACCTAGATAGAAAGAACGGTGAGGTGCAGAAAGGGCGCTTCACCGTTTCTGCATGTTCACTTTTCATCGGCCGCTCTATTTGGAGGGTGAGGCGCCACTTATGCTATAATAGAAACAATTTTAGGGTAAAGGAGATTGCTTGCAGCCATGTATCCGCCGCGTTCACGTACCAGAAGGAACAACAAGCATAGCAGCAAACGCCGGCGCAGAACGGTTTGGGCATGGATTAACGTTAGTCTGCTTCTAATGATTTCCGCACTTCTGACTTATGCTTTTACCAGCGGCAATGATTCCTCCGGAGAACCGCCGCCCGCCGCAGTGGCAGTCACCTCTCCTGCACCTGAGCAAGGGGAGACGGTGCCGGAAGCTTCTGCAGCCGTTCTTCCGTCGCCTGAACCAAGCTCAACTCCCGAGCCTTCAGCAGAGCCGGCAATGGAGGTTTCACCATCCCCGCCGGCGGTCAGCGCTTCGCCGTCGCCTGAGAGGAGTGTGGAGCCTCCGGAGGACCCGGCGCCCCCGCAGAACACAGGCAGCGGCCTGATATCAGGCCTGCCGGAGGACAACACGGGGAAGACGGTGAAGCTGAATTTTGCCGGGGATGTCATTTTTTCGGGCAAGGCCGGACAGCTCCTGCAGCAAAAGGGCTATGCTTACTCTTACGCCGCTCTGAATGGAATGTTCAAGAAGGATGATCTGACCGTTCTAAATCTGGAAACGCCAATTACTACCGGCGGGGTCGGTGCTCCCAATAAGCAATTTGTATATAAGGGTGAACCCGAAGCGCTCGATGCTCTAAAGGCCGCCGGTGTCGATGCCGTCAATCTGGCCAACAATCATATGCTGGATCAAGGCGAAGAAGGTCTGCTGGATACGCTTAAGCACCTCAGCAAGCGGGATATCCCTTATGTAGGCGGCGGCGCTGACGCTGCCGAAGCTTACAGCGCGAAGTATTTTGAGCGTCAGGGCATCCGGATTGCCTTGCTGGGATTTACCCGGGTAATGCCGGAGACAGGCTGGAAGGCCGGAACGGGCAAACCGGGAGTCGCCTCGGTCTATGACAGTGCGGAAGCCTTAAAAGCAATTGCCGCAGCCAGAAAGAAAGCCGACCTGGTTGCTGTTGTGGTGCACTGGGGCAAAGAGCGGACCGAACAATACGATTCTGTCCAGCAGGCGCTCGGGCACAGCTTTATTGATGCGGGAGCGGATCTGGTTATGGGCGGGCATCCGCATGTGCTGCAGGGGATTGAGCCTTATAAGGGCAAATGGATCGCCTACAGCACCGGCAATTTTATTTTCACCCGTTCGAGTACTGAGGCTACCTGGGAGACCGCTGTCTTTCAGGCGGAATGCAGCGCGGGCGGGCATTGTTCCCTGAAGCTTAGCCCGATGAATGCCGAGCTGGCTCAGCCGGTGCCCATGAATGAAGTGGACGGCCAGCTTTTGCTGCACCGTGTAGAATCACTGTCCTCGGGCCTTGTGAAGATCGGCAGCGACGGAAGCGTAATTCAGGTTACTAAGTAGGGAGAAGCATAAACCATACTTCTGCCGGAGGTGCTTACGATGAAAAATATGTGTGTGGCCCATCGCGGTTTTTCCGGAAAAGCGCCGGAGAACACGCTGGCTGCAGTTCGGATGGCGATTGCGCTGCCCTTTGTGCGCTGGATGGAGATTGATGTTCAGCTCACCAGGGATGGTGTGCCCGTAGTGATTCATGACTTCTCGCTTGACCGCACGACCAACGGGCACGGCAAGGTGAAGAATATGGATTACGAGCATGTCAGGCGCCTCGATGCCGGAAGCTGGAAAGGGCGCGCTTTTCGCGGAGAACGTGTTCCCGCGCTGGAAGAGGTGCTGGCTCTTGCCTCCGGCACGCTGCGCCTAAATATTGAACTCAAGACAAGCGGAGATATGTATCCCGGCCTGGAGCAGGCGGTCATTGATCTTGTCAACTCGAAGGGCATGCGCGATGAAGTGGTGCTGACCTCGTTCGATGCCGGAGCCCTGCAGCGCGTTAAGGAATTGGACCCCGGTTTTCGCACCGGGCTGATCTACGACTCCAGAGCGGGTGACCCGGCAGGGAGGCTGAAGGAGCTGGACTGTTCTTTTTTATCCATCAGCTATGAGCGGTTGAATCCGGGACTTGCGAAGCAGCTTGCCGAGCGCGGGATACGGATGATGGCCTGGACGGTGGACAAAGCCAAGGAAATGCGCCGTTTGGCCGCCATGCATTCGGAGATAATGATTTGCACCAACCGTCCTGACATATGGGGCGACACGTTTTTGGAAGTCTGAGCTTAAGCTTGAAATTGACGGGAAAGAGAGCTGAAGAATGAATGTGTGCCGATGTTAATAATATCTACTGTGTTGGACGCAATTATAAGCAACATGCGGAGGAACTGGGCAACAAGGTGCCTGTGGAGCCGCTGATCTTTCTGAAGCCCTCCCATGCGGCGGTTCCCCTCGACAAGGCGATTATCCAGCTCCCCAAGGATGCCGGACTGATCCATTACGAAGGAGAGATTGTTCTGCGGGTTGCCCGGGATTATGTGCCGGGAATGAGCGTGCAGGAGCTGGTGGACGTAATGGCCCTGGGCCTTGATTTCACCCTGCGTGATGTGCACAATGATCTGCAAAAGAAGGGACTGCCCTGGACAGCCGCCAAAGGCTTCAAAAACGCCGCTCCGCTGACTCCGTATATTGCGTTTCCGGAGACGGAAGAGCTGGAAGCGACGGATTACACCGTGCACAAGAATGGCGTGGAGGTGCAGCGCGGCAACGTGAAGAATATGATTTTTTCGCTGCAAAAGATCGTGGAGTTCATTGCCGCCCGCTACGGGCTGGGCAAAGATGATATTATATTTACCGGAACTCCGGCAGGCGTAGGCCCGGTGGCTTCAGGCGATTCGTTCGAGCTGTATTGGGGCGATACCCTAATGGGCACCTGCCTCATCGGTTAGACTATGCCGACTGGACTTGAAGCGCTGCAATGGGCAATCGGCTTCTGCGGCGCCCTGCTTGTGGCCGGAGCGGCTTATATGAAGCAGTCTCTCAGCTTCTCCGGGATGCTGGCGGCGATTGCGATGGGAACGGTCTATTTCGGAGCAGGGAATGCCTTCTGGTTCGGCATTTTGCTGCTGTTTTTCATCTCCTCCAGCCTGCTCTCCAGGCTTCACCATGAGAACAAGGCAGAGCTGGAGGCCACTTATGACAAAACAGGGCGCCGCGATGCCGGCCAGGTCCTCGCCAACGGCGGGCTTGGCATGCTGCTGGTGCTCTTGAACGCCCTATATCCCATTGAGCTTTGGGGATATTTATTCATCGGCGTCATGGCCACCGTGACCTCGGACACCTGGGCAACGGAGATTGGCACCCTTGCGAGGAAGCCGCCCCGCTCCGTGCTGACGGGGCAGATCCTGCCGCCCGGCACCTCCGGAGGCGTCTCGCTGCCGGGAACCCTGGCCGCCGCTGCGGGCGGCGCCCTGATCGGCATCGCCTCCTGGCTGCTGCGGGCAGCCTCCGGCATGCCGGAGCATTCCGTCCTGCTGCTGACGCTCGCCGGACTTCTGGGGGGGCTTGCCGGCGCGTTCACCGACTCGCTCCTGGGGGCAACGGTGCAGCGTATGAACCGCTGCACCGTTTGCGGCCGCGAGGTGGAGGCCTCGCGGCATTGCGGACGGGACACAGTGTACGCGCGGGGCTGGCGCTGGATGAACAACGATGCCGTCAATGCCGTCAGCTCAATACTGGGCGGCCTTGCCGCCCTGCTGACCGGCAGGCTGTAACGGAGGCCGGCAAGGCGGCTTGTTTTTGATACCCTGTATCAGCCTATACCCGCAAGCTTGAAGGAGGTGAACCGGTGAGCAGTGCATCCATTCACAAGCATACAGCCATTCTGGACGCCGCTTATGAGCTCTTTGGTTCAGGCGGCTTCTATGAGACAAAGATGTCGGAAGTGGCGGAACGTGCAGGCATTGCCAAGGGCACGGTGTACTTGTACTTCAAAAATAAAGAGGATTTGTTCATGGCCGTTACGCGGCGGGATTGTGAAGGGTTCCTTCAGCAGCTTGAAGTCAAGCTGCAGGCTTGCGGCAGTCTGGCGGAGAAGCTGTCTGTCATTGCAGCGCACCATCTTTTCTATTATTATGAGCGCAAGCAGCATACGAAGCTTTTCTTTCGGGCGCCTAACAACAACCCTGAGCTGGTGGCCTACATGGCGCTTTTTATGGAAGAATACATGCAGGCAGTGGTGAAGGTGCTGCTGGAAGGCGGGGCGTCGGAGCCGGAGCTGATGGCGCAATCCTACATCGGAATGCTGGACAGGCTGAAGATGGATATCCTCTTTGATCCCTCCTTCACGGAGGAGGAAGCGCACAAACGGAAGAAATTTGCCGCCGGTCTCTTTATCAGGGGAGCCGTCGGCAGCATGAATGCGTCACCTGGAGATTTACCGGCAGGACCATAAGGAGCCGGGTCCGGTTCAAAATATAAGGCAAGCGAGGACAGAGCATGAATATTATGACCGTGGAACATCTTTCCAAAAGCTATGGGGAAAAAACACTGTTCCGTGATGCATCCTTTGGCATGGAAGACCGGGACAAGATTGGTGTCATCGGTGTGAACGGTACGGGGAAATCGACTTTTTTGAAGATCATCGCCGGGCTGGAGACGCCCGATGGCGGGCAAATTTCTATTGGCAATGCGGTCCGGGTGCAGTATCTGGCGCAGAATCCGCCGTATGAGCCGGACAACACCGTGCTGCAGCAGGTCTTCGCCGGAGATGAGCCCGAGCTTGCCACCATGAGGGACTACATGGAGACGCTGGCTCTTCTGGACCAAAGCCCGGGTGATTCTGTTTTGGAGAACCGGCTGGTGCAGATCGGGCAAGCGATCGATGCGGCCGGCGCGTGGCAGCTGGAGAGTGAAGCCAAAACCGTGCTGACGAAGCTTGGCATTACGCAGTTTGATGCGCGGATGGAGACGCTGTCCGGCGGGCAACGCAAGCGTGTTGCGCTGGCGGCAGCGCTGATTACTCCCTCGGAGCTGCTGATCCTGGATGAGCCGACCAACCATATTGACACGGACTCCGTGGCCTGGCTGGAGCAATATTTGCAGAAGCGGCGCGGCGCGCTGCTGATGGTAACGCATGACCGTTATTTTCTGGAACGGGTAGCCAGTGTGATGCTGGAGCTGGACGGCGGACAGCTGTACCGTTACGAGGCGAACTACTCGCGGTTCCTGGAGCTGAAGGCGGAACGCGAGGAACGCGAAGCGTCGGCGGAGCAGAAGCGCAAGAATCTGCTGCGCACCGAGCTGGCCTGGATACGCCGCGGAGCCAAGGCCCGCTCCACGAAGCAGAAGGCCAGAATCGACCGCTTCGAGAAGCTGAAGGAGAGCCAGGGCTCCGCTTCTGCGGGCGCACTGGATATTTCCGTGGCTTCAACACGTCTGGGCCGCAAAATCATCGAAATGCAGGGTCTCACCAAATCGCTTGATGGCCGGACACTGATTAAGAATCTGACCTATATCGCGGTGCCGCAGGACCGGGTAGGGATTGTGGGACCGAACGGCAGCGGCAAATCGACGCTGCTCAACCTGATAGCCGGCAAGCTCCAGCCGGACAGCGGAGAGGTTCAGCTTGGCGCTACCGTCAAGCTGGGGTACTTCACCCAGGAGCACCAGGATATGGATGATACCCTGCGGGCTATTGAGTACGTCAAGGAAGAATCTGAGGTCATCCGCACTGCTGACGGCAGCGTCATTACAGCCGGCCAGATGCTGGAGCGGTTTCTCTTCCCGCCGGCGATGCAGTGGACTCCGATATCCAAGCTCTCCGGGGGCGAGAAACGGCGCCTCTACCTGCTGCGTGTCCTTATGGGAGCGCCCAATGTGCTGCTGCTGGATGAACCGACCAATGATCTGGACATTGGTACGCTTGCCGTGCTGGAGGATTATCTGGACGAGTTCCCGGGAGTGGTATTCACCGTATCCCATGACCGGTTCTTCCTCGACCGCACTGTGGACAAGCTGATTGCTTTTGAGAATGGAAGCATCCGGCTGCATGTCGGAGACTATAGCGAATATGAGGAATGGCTGGCAAAGAATGTCCCGGGAGGGGAGGATGGCGCAGCCAAGCGCAGCTCTGCTCCTGCACAGGGGCAGACGGCATCAGCTGCGCCTCCGGCAAGGGAAAAGCTGAAATTCACCTTCAAGGAGCAGCGGGAATATGAAGGGATCGACGAAGCGATCGAGCAGGCCGAGCGGCATCTGGAGGACATCAGCGCACAGATGGAAGCGGCCTTCGCGGACTCCGGGAAGCTGCAGGAGCTGGTGGAGAAGCAGCGGCAGGGGGAAGCGGAGCTGGAGCGTCTGATGGAACGCTGGACGTATCTGAATGAGCTGGCGGAGAAGATCGCCGGAAAAGCCTAGCTTTCGTTGCCTTTGTTATCTGTGCCGACTTGTCTGCGCCCACTGGGTTGTTTGCGGCAGCAGCGTTATCTGCCCTACCGCCACTCTACTTACTGTTTTCCGCAACCTGAGAATACCCATACGTAAGGAGCTGGGTCTGTTGACACAATCGATTGAAGCTGCCATTGCCTTGCGCAGCGCGGGGCAAGCCGGGCAGGCGAGAAGCCTGCTGTTTGAACTTCTGGCGGAGGATGAAGCCAATGCCGGGCTGCATATCAGGCTGGCCTGTACTTATGATGTGCTGGGCCTGGAGCGTGAGGCCGTTTTACCGGAAGGCTATCCTGTACTATGCGGATAAGCTGGAGCAGGTGTGGGAATAAGCAGACTTATAATTGCAAGCAGGCAGAGCTCCGATCCCCGGACCCTGCCTGTTTTTTTGTTGTGGTTGAGGAAATTATGAATTTCTTTTTCTGTGGATAAGGTGTGTATAAAGCTGGGGATAAGTTGAAATGCGTGGTAGCCGTGCTGAACCTGTGGATTCTATGAGAATATGGCCATCTCCGACTGGAGGGATGAAGAGACAGTCATTATTTCCAGGGAAAATGAGAAATTCGGCAAAATGACGCTGGCTGAGCTGTCGGACTCCTATCCCAGAAGCCTGTATTTATACCATCTGAATACCAAGGAATATGAGTTGTTAAAAGAACAAAAGGATGTGTTTTTGGGCGACGCAGCGTTATCATCCGACAAGAGGCATCTGCTGTACAGCGAATTCTCATTAGGAGATCCCGTATATCACGTGCTGGATATGGAAACTTTGGATTCCTTTGGAATCCTGGGTGATCCTATCGCAGGCGCCCTTGGCGCCAAATGGGCCGATGAAGAAACGGTGATTGGACCGGCTTACAGCGGAGGTGCCTTTACGGCAAGCACCTCCGGGGAGCTCGCAGCTGTAGCCGGGTTAGAGGGGGAAGCCTTGGTTATTGTTGAAAAAATGAAGGATAAAATTTATTACAATACCAGTTCCGATGAAGCCTTGCAGGTGCTGGATCTGTCTGCAAAGGAAAAGGCAAGCCTGGATCTTGAGCATGTGTACGGTGTATTCCCGTCGCCGGAAGGAAATCAACTGCTGGTATTGCAATATAACGACTCCGGTCAAACGTTAATTCTGTGTGATGCGGACGGGGGAAATCGAGCAATTATTGCGGAAGGCGCGGAGCTTGGCGGCATTTCATGGTCGCCGGATCAGCGGATGATTGCCTACAGTCAGAAGGACAATGAGGATGGTGCAGCGGATGACGGCCTTTATCTCTACGATCTGGCAACCGGTAAGTCTGCCCGGATCGCGGCAGATGCGGAGAATCTGGCAACCTCCTGGAGTCCATCGGGCAGAGAGCTGGCATATACAAAGTGGAGTGAGAACCAATATAGCAGCAGCATTGTCCATCTGACGTACTAGCAGCAGAGAGTTGAAGAGGACCCTTTCTTTGCGCAATACAAACAACCCGCCCCGGGATTGCAAGCCTGGGCGGGTTGTTTTTTGTGGAACATCATGAAAAAAGGTGCGAAGCCAGGAGCATTAACTGAACCTGTACTCATTTAAATAAGTTAACTATGGCTGCTCCGCGCCTGCCAGGGCGGGCAGCCTCAGTTCGCGCCCACATAAGCGGCGAGCAGCTTGGCTGTATTCAGCACAGCCTGCTTATGGGTGCGCTCCATGGAGTGGGACGCATGCACGCCCGGCCCGATCAGCGCGGCGCGGATATTGTTCCCGCCCCGCAGGGCGGCGGAAGCATCGGAGCCGTACTGCGGGTAGATATCGACCGCAAAAGGGATTGCCAGCCCGTTCGCCAGCTCGATCAGCCGGCCGGTCATGGCGTAGTCATACGGGCCGGAGGAATCCTTGGCGCAGATGGAGACATCGGTTTCCCTGCAGCTCAGGTCATCGCCCATTGCACCCATGTCGACAGCGATCATTTCGCTGATCTCTCCGGGAATCCAGGCTGCGCCGTGGCCGACCTCTTCATAATTGGAGATCAGCAGGGAGAGGTTGTGCAGCGGCTTCCAGCCTTCTCGTTTGATGCTCTCCAGCAGCCCCAGCAGGGCTGCCACACTGGCCTTGTCGTCCAGATGGCGCGATTTGATGTAGCCGCTTGGCGTTATGACCGCCCGGGCATCGAAGGAGATGAAGTCGCCGACCCCGATGCCCAGCTTCAGCACCTCGTCTTTGGTGGAGACCAGCTCATCGATGCGAATCTCCATATTTTCCTCAGAGCGCTTGAAGTCACGGGCATCGGCGTAGACATGGACCGAGGGGCGGCTGCTCAGGATCGTCCCGGTGTAGGATAAGCCGGTGCGGGTATGGATGACGCAATATTCATTCTCAATGCTGTTCATGGTGAAGCCCCCGACAGAGGTCAGGCGCAGCGTGCCGTTTGGTTTAATCGAGCGGACCATGGCTCCAAGCGTATCCACATGGGCGCTGATGCCGATTGTACGCGAAGGGTCAAGTCCGGGAACGGTCAGAATGATCCCGCCTTTTTCATTCCAGCTCAGAGGCACGCCCAGCGCCGCAGCCTCTTCAGCCACAAGATTCATGATCCCGGCCGTGAAGCCGCTGGGGCTGGGAGTGTCGAGCAGCTTTTTTAGAATCGATAAAATATACTCCTCATCAGGTTGAATGGTTAGCAAGGTTCAAGTCCTCCTGTTCTTTTGAAAAGCCCGTTTTCCATTCCATAAATCTTTAGCTTCAAACTTTACTAGAGCTGTGGATTGCCGTTTGCGGCAAGACTATCCTGGTTCAGCGGCGCATCCGGAGAATTCCCCGCGTCCCGCAGCTTGTTCAGCTCTGCTGTAAGGCTTTTGATTTGCCGCTGCAGCCGGTATTGGCGGAAAATGCCGTAGGAGCCGACAATAATCCCTCCGATCAGCGCACAGCCCAGAATGATCAAAATCAGCGGAATGCTGGCTACATCAAAATAAAAGTTAACCTGAACTGGATCGACATTGATGACTGCGAACACGGCTGTCAGCAGCGCGAAGATCAGACCCAATATAAGTGACCATTGCAATTTCATGCAACTTCCTCCTCTGAATGTTGATGACAAGATAAATCCCCTGCCCGCAAAGGGCAAGGGATTACAATAATACTAAGCTTAATGCCTTATTTGGTCAACTGTTCCATCTGTTCAATCACGCTTTCAAATACGCTCATCGCTTCGCGGATCGGTGCAGGAGAGGACATGTCAACGCCTGCTTTGGAGAGAATGTTGATCGAATAATCGCTGCCGCCGCTCTTCAGGAAGCCGAGGTATTTGTCCACCGCCGGTTTGCCGTCCTCCAGAATCTGCTTGGCGAAGCTGGTTGCCGCCGAGAAGCCGGTAGCATATTTGTACACGTAGAAGCTGTTGTAGAAATGCGGAATCCGTGCCCATTCCATCTCGATTTCCTTATCGACCACCATATCCTTGCCGTAGTACTTGACATTCAGGTCATAGTAGATAGCCGACAGGTCCTGAGGGGTGAGGGATTCGCCTTCTTCGGCACGCTGGTGGATAATCTTCTCGAATTCGGCGAACATCGTTTGCCGGAATACAGTGGTGCGGAACTGGTCGGCATAATAGGTGAGCAGGTACATTTTTTCCTTCGGGTCCGTCGACTTGTTCAGCAGATAATCCATCAGCAGCGCCTCATTGGTGGTAGAAGCCACTTCCGCTAGGAAAATCGTATACTGCGCATCCCGGTACTTCAGCGCGTTGTCCGAATAGTAGGAGTGCAGGGCGTGGCCCATTTCATGCGCCAGCGTGAACATGCTGTTCAGATTGTCGTTATGGTTCAGCAGCACATAAGGATGGGTGCCGTAGGCTCCCCAGCTGTAAGCGCCGGTGCGTTTATTTTCATTCTCGTAAATATCGATCCAGCCTTTGTCGTAGCCTTCCTGCAGCACGCTTAAGTAGTCCTCGCCCAGCGGCTTCAGGCCTTCTTTGGTAATCTTCTTGGCTTCTTCAAAGGTAATATCCAGCTTGTATTCGTCCACCAGCGGTGCGAACAGGTCATACATATGCAGCTCGTCAACGCCGAGCAGCTTCTGGCGCAGCTTCATGTAGCGGTGCATCAGCGGCAGGCTCTCGTGGATGGTGTCGATCAGATTGGTATAGACCTCTTTGGGGATATTGTCTCCATAGAGCGACATTTCCAGCACGGAAGGATACTTGCGCACACGCGAGAAAAAGACATTTTTGTTCACATTCGCGCTCAGTGTGGCGGCAATCGTATTTTTCTGCTTGCCGTAAGTTTCATAGACAGCCTTAAAAGCATTCTTGCGCACTTCGCGGTCCGGGCTCTCCAGGAACTGGATGTAGCTGCCGTGCGTCAGCTCCACTTCCTTGCCTTCCTCGTTCTTGATCTTGGGGAACTTGAGGTCCGCATTGTTCAGCATGCTGAAGACGGTTTGCGGTGCCTGGGCAAGAGTGCCGACCTGAGCGAGCAGCGCTTCCTCCGCTTTGGAGAGAACATGCGCCTTCTCGCGTTTCATCTCCGTTAAGGTGAAGGTATAGCCGGCCAGGGAAGGATCGGCAATGAACTGGTCCAGCTTCTCAATCGGCAGCGCCAGAATTTCCGGTGTGACAAAAGACAGAGCTTCCCCGGCCTCTACTCCAAGCTTCTTCGCTTTCTGGGACAATGCCTGGTAGACAGGGGCGGCCGTGTCCTCATCCTGGCGCATATGCGCATATACATAGAGGCGTTCGGTCAGCAGGGACAGCTTGTCGTCCAGCTCGAAGCATTTCTTGAGCGCTTCGGGAGAGTCCAGCTTGCCCTGGAAGTCGGCGGCGCTCTGGATAAGCCCCTTCACTTCCTTATATTCGGCATCCCATTGTTCCTGTGAAGCGAACATATCCTCCAGCTTCCAGCGGTTTTCGGCGGGCACTTCACGTCTCTTCAATAATTGTTCCATAGAAATCCTCCTCGGATGATGGGATGTAGTAGGCACATTCTGCTGCGGCTGCGGCCCTGCGGACGAAGCGAAGTCGCCCGGCAGCAGGCTTAAGGCAAGCAGAAGCGGGAGGGACTTGACGGTAAAGGACATAACTCGCGCCTCCTGAAATTTAAGGTCGTCTTAGTATGCCCTGCCAAATCCTGATTATTTATCCTATGCGGTGCATTCCAACCCTCATTTCAGAATTTGAATACACGTCCTTAAGAAACAGCCGCAGAAGTTATGCCAACAAGCTATAAATTATGAAGACAAAAGCCAAGGCAATCAGGACGACCGCAGTCAGGGCCAAGCCGCGCTTGAGGCGCGGCGGCACCTTATCCCTGCCCATGACCAGAACTGCCCCAAGACACAGAACAACAATAATAAAGATGACCAGGTTCTCGTTATCCATCTCCGGCTAGACCTGCTTGAAGGCGGCGATGATGTTCTTGTACTCTTCTTCATTATCCTTGTAAGTTTCTTTGTTGAAGCGGTTGTTGACCCATTGCATCATGGCCGGACGGCTCATAAAGGTATGCGTTTCTTCTCCCCATTGATCGGAAATTTCGCGGAGAACAATATAGCGCCCCTGAACCTCTACCGTCATCATATTCCATTTGTCCGTTTTGTATATTTCATGTTTTTTGATCATTTTCAATACCACCCTGGCGATTTTTGGCTTTTGGCTCAATGATAACGCACGGGGGAAGTGAAAAGCAAATATTATCACTGCCGGAGGGAAATGATGGATTGCTTTGCAGGTATAGTTGGGGTATAATGTAAGCATACGTCATATATGGCGGTATTTTTAGGAGGTTGTTCATTTGAAAGGTACAGTAAAATGGTTTAACGCAGAAAAAGGTTACGGTTTTCTTCAAGTAGAAGGCGGCGAAGATGTATTCGTTCACTTCTCAGCGATTCAAGGCGACGGTTTCAAGACTTTGGACGAAGGCCAGGCGGTAGAATTCGATATCACTGACGGTAACCGCGGTCCTCAGGCAGCTAACGTAGTTAAATTATAAGAAAAGGCTGGACAGTTCATCTGTCAGTCACAACATATATTTTTGAATGGCAACACTTGCAAGAGTGGTAACCAGCAACTGCAAAGCACACAGTTCTCCCGGGAACTGTGTTTTTTTATTTTAACCCGGTACAAGCAGCAACGGCCGCTCCTGTCTCAGGAGGGCAGCCGTTTGTTTATTCTGGCACCTTGACCGAGTTAGTCTAAGGTTTCACACGATTTAAAAACGCTTATTGCTCTCTCCATACAGCATCACAGATTTGACGCGGCCGAGGTACTGGATGCCGGATACCGGATACTAGCGTATGCCAGCTTGTGCGATATATCGATTGTTCAAATACGCCCCATTCCGGTTACTCCTGCCTAAGTCGTATGCCGGCTTCCCCCGTAGAGCTTACTTGCCGCACATAGCTAAGCTCCAAAGCGAAGTGGAAAAAGTAAAACTAATCTGTGGTCTTGGGCTGACAGCTGTTCTCTAGTGGGAAAAAGTAGAACTAATCCGTTCAATTTGAGCTGAATGGGGTGTTTTTTGTCAAATTAAGTGTACAAAACAAAATCCCACTAAGCCTCGCAGTAACATGAAATTGAGCAGATTAGTGGTACTAATTCCCGCTAATACCTTGACCGAAGTTCTCTAACGTTTTACATGATCCCCAAACGCTCCATTACTCCGTCCAATAGAACTTCAGTCCTCAGATTTGACGCGGTCAGAGTACTAGTTGCTTTTTCTGCGGGGATAACGTCCGGTGCCGAATCCCGTATCCATGAGATGCTTGGACAGAAAGCCGGCGAAGGCCAGCAGGGAGAAGCCCATGGCTACCACATAGAATACAGTGCGTCCGGCATTTTCATAAATAAGCCCGCCGAAGGTGCCGCTGAGCAAGCCTGCTGCACTGGACCACACAACGGTAAAGATCGCCATGCCGGTTGCGCGGAGATGATCGGGAACAATCCGTGTGATATAACGGACAGCCGTCACGTAATAAATGCCGAATGAAATGCTGTGCATGGCCTGAATGGCAATTACGGTGCCTGGCTCCCGGGCCAGGGACATGAACAGGAAGCGCGCGGCAAACATGAGGCTGGCAAAAGCGAGCAGCGGCAGCTCCTTGAACTTGTCGCCATATTTGCTGAGGATGAAAAAAATCGGAATTTCGCTCAGGGCCGAGGCGAGCAGCGACCAGCCGATAATCTCATCCCCTGCATTCATGGCTTTGAGGCTGAGGGTAAGGAAGGCTTCATTCATTCGATAGCCGATTGCGAGCACGAAGACACTGCTGAAGAACCACAGCACTTCCTTTTGCAGCAGAATCTGTTTCAGTCCCGCTTCCCTGAGCGGCACTCCGGCAGGATCGGTAGCGGCTGCCCTGCCCTCTTCCGTCCGCTTGACATCCTTCAGTCCGAAGGTGATCACAAGCGCGATTACTACGATTACAATACAGACGGCGATACTGGAGGAGGAGCCCAAAGCCCGCAGCACATATCCGATCGTAAGCGCGAAGAAGGAGTATCCAAGGGAGCCGAACACACGGATGGTAATGAAGTTGCGCCCGTGGCGCTGGGCAATCTTGATTGCCATCGTGTCCGCAAGCGGGAAGAGCGGGTAATAGAAGAAATAGAAAAGGGACAAAATAAGCATAACCGCCCCGAAATCCGTGGCTCTTGCCAGCATGAGAGCGGTAAGCAATTGTCCTGCCAGGAGAATGGCCATAATTTTTTTGACGGTGCCCAGACGGTCGCTGACGGCGCTCCAGAACAGATTGGACAGAATGGAAATCAGCGGTCCGATGGAATACAGGAGTCCGATCTGCGGGCTGCTGAAGCCCAGGTAAGTGTAGAATAAAGGAAAATAAGAGACAACCAGCACACTGGTGCCGTAAAGCGTAAACATAAAGGATCGCAGCCAGTTTTGATCGCTGTACTGGCCGCCGGTCCGTCCTGATGTCATGAAGTTGCACTCCTCCGGATATGAAATACGGCTTCGTAATCCATACTTAATATTGAACGCGTTCTAGTATAGCATAAAGACCGGATGGCATGTCCGGAGAATTTAGGAGTTTTCTGAACCTTTCACAGATTTGCGAAAGTGATTTTGTTGTTTGTACAAATACGCTCTGCATATTATAATAATGATGATTTGGATAAGGAGACAACAATGTGGAGGCACTGTCATTGAATGAATTTGAGCAAGGCCGTTACCTTAGCCCTCGCGGCCCGATCGGGCTGATGAGCAGGGTCTACAAGTACGTGCTGCCGGAAGTGCGGGAATGTCTCCATTTCTGGCGCCAGGATGCGGAAGGGATTCCCGATCCCGAGCTGCGGAAGCAAGCGCTTGCCAGCATTGAGACCAAGGAGTTTCATTGCCAGGGCGGCGGAATATATGCCGCCGGCAATTTGTCGATGCGACATATACTGATTCCGCTTATTGTTGCCTATCAAACGATCAGTGATTATCTGGACAACCTATGTGACCGCAGCACTTCTCTTGATCCTGACGATTTCAGGCTGCTGCATCAATCCATGCTGGATGCTATCAATCCCAAGGCCGAGCTTGTCAACTATTACGCGCTCCGCAGTGAGCAGAACGACGGCGGATATCTGCAGAGGCTTGTCCGCAAATGCCAGGAGATGACTGCGCTTCTACCCGGTTATGCCGCGGCGGCTGAAGAAGTGCATGGTCTGGCCGTACTGTATACGGATCTTCAGGTTTACAAGCACATCCGCCCTGAACTCAGGGAGTCTGCCCTGAAGGAATGGTGGGAGGTGGAAGGCAAACGGGCCCCGCATTTGCAGTGGAACGAGTTTGCGGCCGCAACGGGCTCTACCCTGGGGGTGTTTATGCTGTTTCTGGCTTCATGCGACCCTAAGCTGAGCACATCGGCAGCCGCTGCAATCCGGGCGGCGTACTTTCCGCATCTATGCGGGTTGCACATTATGCTGGATTACCTGATTGACCAGGATGAAGACCGGGCCGGCGGTGATCTCAATTTCTGCAATTATTATGACAATAGCGATACCATGCTGAACCGGATCGCCTCCATTGTGGAGTGGGCCCGCAGGGATGTCCGGAACCTTCCCGAGACCTCAATGCATCGTATGGTCATCGAGGGCTTGCTGGCACTTTATTTATCCGATCCGAAAGTCAGCGAACAGCGGGAGGTTCGCTCAGTATCCAGACGCCTGATGAGAAGAAGTCCACTGACAAGATTGTTCTTCTTCGTGAACAGCCGCTGGATACGCAGGCATATGTATTAGATGCTGTGGGGCATTTATCTGATTAAGAACGGGCTCCGCACAATTTTAAGGAGGAACTAACAGGATGGCAAACGTAAAAAAAATCGCAGTATTAACCAGTGGAGGAGATTCGCAGGGCATGAATGCCGCGGTTCGCGCAGTTGTGCGCAGCGCAATCTATTTTGGCATTGAAGTGTTTGGTATCCAGCGCGGATACCAGGGACTGCTGAACCGCGACATTTTCCCGATGGATCTGCGCAGTGTAGGTGATATCATCCAGCGCGGAGGCACCATTCTGCAATCTGCCCGCTGTCTGGAGTTCCTGACACCCGAAGGTCAGCAAAAGGGTGCGGATATCCTGAACGAGATGGGGATTGACGGATTGGTAGTTGTCGGCGGAGACGGTTCTTACAAGGGAGCCAACAAACTCAGCAAGCTGGGCATCAATACCATGGCTTTGCCGGGTACCATCGATAATGATATTTCCTTTACCGACTACACCATTGGCTTTGATACTGCGGTAGGTGTTGTAGTTGATGCCATCAATAAGCTCCGTGATACCATGTCCTCGCATGAGCGTTCATCCATCGTAGAAGTTATGGGCCGCCACTGCGGAGACATCGCATTGCACGCCGGTCTTGCTTCCGGAGCCGAAACGATTCTGGTGCCGGAAATGCCTTATGATCTGAACGAGGTAGCCGACCGGATGCGCGACAACTTTGCGAGAGGCAAACGCCACAGTATTGTGATTGTCGCTGAAGGCGTGGGCAAGGGTGAAGATGTGGCACAAGCGCTGAAGGACCGTCACGCCTCCCTGGACGCGCGGGTCACAGTGCTTGGACATATTCAGCGGGGCGGAACCCCAACTCCCGGAGACCGCAACCTGGCCAGCCGTTTGGGAGACTTTGCTGTGCGTTCCCTGATTGAAGGTTATTCCGACAAAGCTTGCGGCCTTATCAAAGGCGAGCTTACGCTGACCGATATCGATCTTGTGGTAAATACCAAAAAAGACTTTGACACCGAGCTTTACGAGCTGGCTTCCCGTCTTTCTCAATAAAATACAGATTGCTGTCAAAAGACCGCCTGGCATTAGGCGGTCTTTTCGGCTTGACTATGATCAAGCAGAAGCGCTGTTCCTGCTATCATATGAATGTTGCACTTTGACAAGGCGGTACAGCAACAGGATGGCTCCTATGGCCAGACCTGTAATCAGACCGACCCAATAGCCGTAAGCGCCCAATCCGGTATAGGTTGCAAGCAGATAGCCTGTAGGGAGGCCGATTGCCCAATAGGCGACAAAGCAGATTATGAATGCCGGATTCACATCCTTGTAGCCCCGCAGCACTCCCTGTGTCGGGGTTGCAATGGCATCGGAGATCTGGAAGAAAATTGCGTAGATCAGAAAGTGCTGGATGAGTGCAATGACCTCCGGCTCATCCGAGTACAGGCCGGCAACATGGGTGCCTGCGAACAGCAGCACGAAGGCCGTAGCCAGAGAGAGGACCGCAGCTGTCCCGATGCCCATCATTCCATACTGCCGGGCATCCTTCAGTCTGCCGGACCCGCTCTCGAAGCCGACGAGGATCGTAAGGCTCATACAGATGCTGAGCGGAATCATATACAGAGTGGAAGCGAAATTAATCGCCGCTTGATGGGCTGCAATCGTCACAGTATCGAAACGGCTCATCAGGAGGGTCACTGCCGAGAAGACCGCCGTCTCGAAGAAGATGGAGAAGCCGATGGGTACGCCGATTTTCAGCAGCTCCTTGAAGCTCCGCAGAGACATGGAGTAGAAGCTGCGGAACAACCGGAGGCTTCGGAATGGCTCCGAGCGGCAGATGAAGAGCAGCGAGATGGCGAAGATTACCCAATATGTAATGGCCGATGCCACTCCCGCACCAACGCCGCCAAGGCGTGGAAAGCCGGAGTTGCCAAAAATCAGCAGATAGTTGAGCCCCACATTGACCGGCAGTGCAATAAGTGTAATGAACATGGACACCCGTGTCTGCCCCAGCGCATCAATGCAGCTGCGGACAACCGTATAGCCGAACAGCGGGATAATTCCGGCCGAGATCGCGCACAGGAAACGGAAGGCGATATCACGCACCTGCGGCTCCAGATTCATGAAATCAAGGACGGGTGAAAGAGCAAAGGTACCGGATGCCAGGACCGCCAGTGAAATGAGCAGGGACAGCCACATGCCCTGAGTGACCTGATAAGCCACATCCTTTTCTTTTTTGCTGCCCATAAGATGGGAGACGATGGGAGTAATGCCCATCAGTATACCGCTAAGGCCGGTTTGAATCGGAATCCACAGGCTGGTTCCAATGGCTACACCGGCCAGATCGCCAGTTCCGAATTTGCCTGACATATTGGTGTCGAAGAAGGTAATAGCGGATAAGGCAATCTGCGTAATGAGGATGGGGAATAAAATATGCAGGAATTGTCCTGCTTTTTGCTTCATGGAAGTAGTGGGTATCATTGTATTAAGCCTCATCATTCTTATTTTCAATACCTGGGCATATCCCCAGTAAAACGACCCCACAGAGTGGGGTCATATTTGCAATGCTTATTGAATTGTTAACCGGATAATTGCTGGAAGCATATTTGCTTATTTTTCGTAATCCACATCTGAAGTATAGCGGTTGTTGGCGTTCCAGAGCAGGAATTCATCGACATTCTCTTCTTTTAGGGCGCGGATTTGGTCTTCCACCTGCTGCTTGCCGTATTTGACATAATGTCCGCTTCCGAGCCAGCTTGCAGTGAAATCCTGAATCCACGGCCGGATAACCGGCTTGTAGCTGCCCAAAGGATCAAGCTTCTTGTGCGTATCCACCATGGAGCCCTTGATGGTGGCGTATGGGTCCTTGTCGGGATCCTTCACATCAAACCAACCGGTTGAATAATGGCTTGGATAGACCATTGGGCTGATGACATCCACATTCTTCGAGATCTTTACAAAATCCTGGCCGATTCCTTCCGCAGCAGGGACAGAGGCGGCATAGCCGAATATATCCACGGACACACGGACACCGAGCGGACCCAGCTCCGATTTGGCATATTTAACAAAATCGGAAATGATCTCTACGCGGGGCCGGTCGCTTTTTGTGTATTTGAGCGTATCCGCACGTTTTTCGAAGCCTTCGGGAAAACGGACATAATCGAACTGGATTTCTTTAAAGCCCAGCTTGGCGGCTTCTTTGGCGATATCCACATTGTATTTCCATACATCCTGATTATAAGGATTAACGAAGCTGTCTCCGCCCTTGTTCGTCCAGACAGATCCGTCCGTATTCACGAAGGAAAGCTGCGGATTTTTTTTGGCGAGCACCGAGTCCTTAAAGACAACAATCCGTGCAATCGGATATACCTCATGCTCCTTCAGGCGGGTCATCAATTTGTTGATGTCCCCGATGAACGGCTGAGGATGGCCCATTTGCTGAAGCTCCGCATTATCCGTTTTGTATGTGATGTATCCGGCATCATCCTTAATATCAATAACCATGGAATTCAGCTCGGTTTTGTCCAGCAGGTCGAGCAGGGTCTCCATCCGTGCCCCGCCGGCGCTGTAGGCTGTTACGTAAATGCCTTTGACCTTGGGGGCATCCGGCTGCGGATCGGTATGAATGGCAGTGTCTGCAGCTCCGGCACTTGCGCCCGGTGAAGCCCCGGTGTCCGGCGCGGCGCCCGGAGAAGGCGTTGCTGCACTCCCTCCCGCAGTGTTCTGTGAAGCGTCAGGATTTGCTGAGTGCTGTGCGGCGATTGGCGGATTCATGGCTGACTGCAAGGCGGCGGCCACATCGGCTTCGCTCGCATGATGTTGAACGCCAACGCTTCCCAAAGCCATCATCAGTAGAGCCCAGGTGATATTCATTTGTTATTCTCTCCCTTTATGTACATTCCCCTTAAAGTATAAAGGAACGGCAGCGCCCAAAAAGAACAGACTTGTAATAATCCCCGTAACTTTGGCCGCATTAAAACCGCTCTTGTTGTTTATAAACGGGATGTACGGATTTTAAACTTTGCATCAAGCAAAAAACGACTCCGCTGCCAGTAAAATTCCCTATTTTAAAAAGTAAATGCCGCCAGGATTTCGGCATGTGGCCAAAATCCAAAGCGGCAAGATCAAAACTGGTTCCAAGCGCCTGACTCATTGAAGATACGCAGGATTCTGATGCTCACAGATGCTGTAATGGATAATATCCATAGCATCTTCCGGTTCCAGAATACTCAGACCGTCACGCAGAACGATTACAGAATTCAATTCATCCTGCTTCAGAAAAGGTATCATATCCGGATACCATCTCATGACGATTGCTGACAGTTTTACCGTTTCCATTTCCACAACAATCACCCTTTCCTTTTTCGAATAGTGCTGAATTGAAATTCAGGTTTCATCGGAAAACGAAGTGCCAGGAAAAAAGAGGGTAAATCACAATCTTCATGAAATTTGTAAGGTCCTGCGTGGTTCTAATATATCATAATTTTAAAGTATGCGCATTTTTTTCGGATTCACCTTTTGCGGAATGAACCCATGACCCCGACCGTTTCAACGATGTTCACAAATGCCTGCGGATCACTGGTTTTGATGATCCGTTTCAGCTCCGCGAGCTCGTAACGTGTTGTCACTGTCATTAGCATGTCCCGTTCCACATGAGAATAAGCGCCCTCCGTTTTTATCTTGGTGACCCCGCGCTGGAGCCCCAAAAGCTGCTGCAGCAGCTCGTCTGTCCGCGTCGTTACTATATATACAGTAACCTTAATATGGCTGACGTGGATCAAATCCACCACCTTGCCGGAGACATAAATGGAAACCATGGAAGCGAGCGCCAGGTTCCAGTTGTTGTCAAAATAGGCTGCGGCCAAAATCACGAGCCCGTTCAGTCCGACCAGCACATTGCCGATAGGGAAATCACGGTAGCGGATGATGATCGAGCCCAGGATATCGAAGCCCCCGGAGGAGCCGCCAACCCGAAAGGATATTCCGGCGCCGACGCCGACAAGCACTCCCCCGAAAACAGCCGCCAGCAGCATATCGGATGCGACTGCCGCTTCGGGAAGCAGCGCCATAAGCCAGGTAGTCGCCCCTACCGACAGAATGCTGAGGACAATAAACCGCCGCCCCAGCTGGAACCAGCCTGCCGCCAGCAACGGCACATTGAACAGCAGATACAACAGACTGATGTTGAACGGCGTGAAGTAGCCCACCAGCATGGCGAGCCCGGAAACCCCGCCGCTCAGCAGTCTGTGGGGAATTAAAAACAGGTTAAAGCCGCTTGCAATCATCGCTGAACCGAAGATAACTGCAAGGTAACTCCCGATTTGTTTTAGTCTTGACAAGCAAATTCACCTCTGACGCGTAATGTAAGTAATGAAAGAAAGGAATACACTGGTATTCCTGATTGGGTTTGTGATATAATGTATAGGATATTCTTGAGTAGGACGTTACAATGGTATTTTTGCATTGCTTAGTGTGCGGAATACAATTGTTCAGGCGTATTCAAATAGCCTGATCTTAGGACAGCTTTTGGTCCCAATGCGGGCTAAACCATGCAGAGAATCCGGCATGATTGGACAGCCTATAAATGTGTTTACCGCTACTTAAGAATACAGACAAGCATGTGGAATGTCCACTGTATAGAAGGAGCATGAATAATTTGAAAACATTCGCAGAATTCGGCTTGGAGCCAAAAGTGCTGCAAGCAATCACAGAGCTAGGATTTGAGGAAGCCACACCCATTCAGGAGCAAGCCATTCCGCTGGCGCTGACCGGATCAGACCTTATCGGCCAGGCACAGACCGGTACAGGCAAAACCGCTGCTTTCGGGATTCCCCTCATTTCCAAAATTGCCCGGGAAGAAGAAAAGATTCTTGCGCTCATTATGACACCGACACGTGAGCTTGCTATCCAGGTAGCTGAAGAGATCGGCAAACTGACCCGTTTCAAGGGGCTTCGCTCACTGGCCATTTACGGCGGGCAGGACATCGGCCGCCAAATCCGCGGACTCAAGAAGAAACCGCAAATCATCATCGGTACCCCGGGCCGTCTCCTGGATCACATTAACCGCAAAACCATCCGCCTTGATGATGTACAGACGATTGTACTGGACGAAGCCGATGAAATGCTGGATATGGGCTTCATGGAAGATATCCAGACCATTCTCAAGCTTGTGCCGGAAGAACGTCAAACGATGCTGTTCTCAGCTACAATGCCTCCTAACATTCAACGTCTTGCCCAGCAGTTCCTGAAGAACCCGCAGCATGTTTCCGTTATTCCGAAACAAATCAGCGCACCTCTGATCGACCAAGCTTATATCGAAGTTCCTGAACGCCAGAAATTTGAGGCGCTGAGCCGCCTTATTGATATGGAATCTCCTGATCTGGCAATCGTGTTCGGCCGTACCAAGCGCCGGGTTGACGAGCTGGCTGAAGGACTCCAGAAACGCGGTTATTCCGCTGACGGCCTGCATGGCGACTTGTCCCAGAACCAGCGCGATGCAGTAATGCGCAAATTCCGCGACGGCAGCATCGACGTGCTGGTAGCAACCGACGTTGCGGCCCGCGGACTCGACGTTTCCGGCGTGACTCATGTAATCAACTTTGACCTTCCGCAGGATCCGGAAAGCTATGTGCACCGTATCGGCCGTACCGGCCGCGCAGGCAAAGAAGGAACAGCCTGGTCCTTTGTAACGCCGCGCGAGATGGATCACCTGCATTTGATCGAGCGTGTTACCCGTCACCGCATTACCCGCAAACCGCTTCCAACAATGGCTGAGGCCATTGAAGGCAAGCAGCGCATTACGGCTGAGCGTTTGCTGGCTATGGTGGAAGAAGGCGCCGAATTGAACGAATACAAAGGCATCTCCATTCAACTGCTTGAGCAATATGACTCGGTACAGCTCCTGTCTGCAGCAATGAAGCTGCTTACCGGCGACAACAAGGATGCCCAGGTTGAATTGACGCCGGAGGATCCGATCCGCGCCAAACGCCGCGGCGGCAAAAATGATATCCGCAGCGGACGCAAGCCTAACAGCGGATATGGCGGAAACCGCACAGGCTCCGGAACCGGCGGCGGATACCGTGGTAACCGCGACAATGCAAGCGGCGGAAGCAGCAGCCGTGGAGGCTACAGCAGCGGCTACGGCGGCAGCGGCAGCGGCGGATATGGCGGGGGCTACAAGGGCAACCGTGATTCCGGTGCAGGCCGCGATGCAGGTGCTGGACGCAGCGGAGACCGCAAACCATCGGCACGTCCAAGCAGCACAAGCACACGTCCCGCTAAGCGCGAGGATTTCGATATTTAACCCAGATCTGCCGATACTCAAGAAGACGAGAAGCCGCTTGGCGGCCCTCGTCTTCTTTTTTGCAAATATAAGGATTTCTATGCTCCGCTTGGGCCAATCTGCCTTATTTTTCTCATTGAAACGAATAATCAGACAAAGGTGCGGGTGATGATCACAAGCAGAATGAAAAGTACGAGAATCGTGCCGGTAGAAACCCAAGGGTTGTAGTAGCTAGGTGCAGACATGTGGTCAACCTCCTTTAAAAGTTGATGGATTCCGTGGTTACGTTTCTAATATATGGACACTTTGCCAAGTCTGCATGGACATTAACCCAGAAACGTAAACTTGGGCGCTGGAAAAGTCCGGGTCAAATAAGGTATAGTTAAGATACGCAGTATGCGCGAGACAGACAGGAGGAAGGGAATTGGAGTTTAAGGGAGCAATGGGCGGTTTATACCGCATCACGGAGTGGATATCGCGTATCGCCTTCAGCAATATTTTGTGGGCGTTATGTTCGGTTCCGTTTCTGTTCATGGCAGTGACGAAGATGATCATGCTGGGTTCAGGTGCAGGGGGACCCAATGAACAGATCACACTCAACTGGGTATTGGGTATTTTGGCGCCGTTTACCGTATTTCCGGCTACGGCAGCGCTGTTTACGGTAGTGCGCAAGTGGGTTATGGGCAACACGGATGTCAGCACGTTCCGCACTTTTTTTCAGGGGTACAAAGAGAATTACTTGAAGAGCATGCTCGGAGGGATCATCTACACCCTGCTGTTCGTCATTATGTACGTGGATGTGACCGTATACATGACGCAGATGGCCAACTTCAGAATCGTCGGTATACTGATGCTGGTGCTGATGATTATTTTGTTCGTCTCGATGTTTAATTTCTTCTCGATTGTGGTTCATTACCAAATGACCTTCAAAGAAGTGGTGACCAATTCGATTCTGCTGACCATCGCGCGTCCGATCCGGGTGTTCTCGACACTTATTGGCGCAGCGGTTCTTGTCTATATAGGTCTGCGGTATCCGGTGCTTTATGCCCTCTGTATTCCGACGCTGGTTTCTATGCTGGCCTTTTTTAACTTTTATGCCACCTATAACAAGCTTCAGGAGCAGGTGGAGAAGAAGAAGCAGGAGGAGGAACTGGCCGCCCTGGAAGCTGCAGAGAAAGAAGCGGAGGATGGCGATCCGGAGGAAGAAGAGGCAGATACAGATTTGAAACGGATTTAACAAAAGCAAGCACAAAAGCCGGGATTTATGGGCGGAAAGTGGTATTCCATTGTTAATTAAAGCGCATACAGGTTTACTTTTTCGTCAAAACGCAATATAATAAGTGTAATTCCTGCGATGTACGTTACGGTTGCTCGTTGTTTTGAACCAATGATAATGTCTTGGGAGATCTACATGAAGCGCAGCTGAACAGCCCTGTCTATACGACCTGGGGAATTCAAAAACGTCTTCTGCGGTCACCCACCTGCTCTAGCAGGTTCAGAAGACACTGCAGCTGAACGGCATAGGCGGGTTTTCTGCCGTTATTGACAAGGTACCCTGTTTTCCCGCTTTGCTGCGGATACGGGGTGCCTTTTTCTGTGTAGCGTGGGCAGCTGAAAGTGAGCAATGCCCTTTTGTTCCGGGGTTAAGAATGTTACACTTAGATTAATGAACTTGGGATTTGAAGAGGGGGAAGTATTTTGTCGTTGAAAAGAACCTTGGTCGGTTTATTTCGCAGCCATGACGGGACAAGCGACCGTGCAAAAGATCCGGCATTAAAGACTCGTTATTACAATCTTTCAAGAGACAAGGCGTGGGACGAGGTATCCTCAACGCTGAAGAAGGTTCCTGGATTCAAGGTGCTTCATGAAGTGCAGTCGGTCGGTGAGATTACACTGGAAAAAAGAACCGGCTTCGGCCGCACGCTCGATATTACCGTGTCAGTGCTGAACACTTCTCCGGTGCGCTGCGCCGTTGATATCTATTCCGCATCCAGGGGATCGCTTGGCGATCTGGGTGCTAATTATCGTGTCATTCAGCGTTTATACCAGTCCCTGGACAAGAAGCTGGGCAAATATAAGGCTGACTGATAACGGAAACGGAGCTTTTATGTTCTGGGAATGTATGCGGTTTCGGGGGTTCCGGATATTCTGTATCTCGAATAATAATAAACAAAAAGCGGGAGAAGGATGACCTTCTGCCGCTTTTTTAAAAGATAAGTTCAAGTACCAATGATGCGTATCATGCGGGACGAAACGGATGCCTCCTCCTTCAGGGGACACGGCAAGCCCGTTTCTTCTTGCTGTATATGATTTTGTTAACCTCAGTAGTATCTACAGAAGTTCTTTTACGGCGGCTACCGCGGCTTCGTAGTCCGGATGCTCAGACATCTCGGCCAGATATTCCACATAGGCCAGGGTATCGTTCTTGTCCACGACGAAGATAGAGCGCATATCCAGGCGGAATTCCTTGATCAGCACGCCGTAGGCTTGTCCGAAGGAGGCCTCCTTGTGGTCGGACAGCGTAACGACCCGGTCGATGCCGGCAGCGCCGCACCAGCGGGCTTGGGCGAACGGCAGGTCTGTGCTGATGGTGAGGACGACCACTTCGTCGCCGAGTTCTGCAGCTTCCGTATTGAAGCGGCGGGTCTGCGCATCGCACACTCCGGTATCCAAAGAAGGCACAACGCTGATCAGCTTGATTTTACCGGCATAATCGCTGAGGGACGCTTCTTCCAGAAGATTCTTGCTTACCACAAAATCAGGGGCGGCGTCGCCGGCTTTAAGCTCAGGCCCTATGAGAGTAATGGGATTGCCCTTGAATGTGGCTACACCTGTTCTTTCTTGCGTCATATTCCTGTTTCCTCCTTGATTGCTTGATTGGATTCTTACTGCCACAATAAATTATAATCTTTTTAGAAGCTGGATGTCCAACTGGGCAAAACTAAGATACATAAGGGATGGTGCTATGATTTTCATCAGGTATGAAAAATGGAAAGGGTATATCCGCTATTACCCGGTGACCTGTATTCTGATTCTGTTAAATTTGCTCATGTTCATTGTGCTGGCTGCCAATGGCGGCTCGACCAATCTGCAAACGCTCCTGAAGTATGGGGCAACGCTGAATGCGGGTCCGGAAAAGGATGAAATGTGGCGTTATGTGACGGCAACCTTTCTGCATAACGGGTTTGCCCATTTATTCTTTAACTGCTTTGCGCTGCTGGTGTTTGCTCCCCCGCTTGAGCGGCTGATGGGGTGGTGGCGCTATGCGCTGCTCTATATGGCTGGCGGCTTCATCGCCAACTACCTGTCCGTTCTCTTCAGCAGCCGTTCGGTTGTGGATGTGGCTACGGTCTCTGTGGGCGCGTCAGGGGCAATCTACGCCATTTATGGAGCGTTCCTGTACATCGCCTTGGTTCAGAGGGGAATGATGGACGAGAGCTCGCGCAAGACGCTTTACGGCCTTCTGACGATGGGGATTATTATGTCTTTTGCTACTCCATATGTCAATTGGATGGCTCATCTCAGCGGCCTGGTCGCCGGTTTTTTCCTCTATGGACTGATTATTCGCATTTTTAAAAGAAGCCGACGTTAGGAGAGGGTGTAGAAGTGGAGCTCAGACAGCTGCAATATTTTCTAAAGGTTGCCCAAAAGGAACATGTAACAAGGGCTGCGGAGGAATTGCATGTCGCCCAATCCGCAGTCAGCCGCCAGATTCATCAGCTGGAGCAGGAGCTTGGTGTCGAATTGTTCATGCAAAAGGGACGCAATCTGCAGCTGACGCCTGTGGGGCAGCTTTTTTGCAAAAGGGTTGAGTCCGTGCTGAAGGAGCTGGAGCGATCCGTGGCAGAGGTGCATGAATTTCTTGATCCGGAGCGCGGCGAGATCCGCATCGGCTTCCCGCACAGTCTGGGCACGCATCTGATCCCTTCGATTGTTGCAGAATTCCGCAGGTTTTATCCGCATGTCAAATTCCGCTTCAAGCAGGGAGCGTATCCTTCCTTGATCAAGGATGTGCTCTCCGGAGAGGTGGATCTGGCATTTATCTCCCCTTTTCCGGAGAACGCAGAGCATGTGGCCGGGGATATTGTGATGACGGAGGAGCTGTTCGCCATCCTTCCGCAGAACCATCCGCTGGCCGGGGAGGAGGTTATCCGGCTGGAGCAGCTGCGGGAAGAGAAATTCGTCCTGTTCAGCCAAGGGTATTCGCTAAGGCCCATTGTGTGGCAGGCCTGTCTGCAGGCAGGCTTTAAGCCGCAGATTGCTTTTGAAGGCGGAGAGACAGACACCATACGCGGGCTGGTTGCTGCGGGAATGGGGGTAAGCCTGCTGCCGGAGATGGCTCTCTATCAGACGAATCCGATGCAGCCGGCACAGGTGCGGGTCGTCGAGCCTTCTATAACGAGGACAGTCGGGCTCATTCACCGGGCCGATGGCAAGCTTCCCCTGGTGGCCCGGTCTTTCCGGACCTTTCTGCTGACCTATTTCAAAGACAGAAACAGCAATACCCCGTTAGGCTCATAGCCTACGGGGTATTGCTGTGAATAACGGTGTGCCGTTCAGCAAGCTTAGAGCTTAGTCACGGTTTCCGAGGAAAATTGTAATCAGGCGCAGCAGCTCAAGCAGGGAGACCAGGGCTGCGGCCACATAAGTCAAGGCGGCTGCATTCAGAACCTTGGCCACACCGCGTTCTTCCTCATTGCGGATATAGCCTTGCTCTACCATAACCTGGCGCGCCCGGTTGCTTGCGTTGAATTCTACGGGTAGCGTTACAAGCTGGAAGGCAACGGCGGCGGAGAAGAAGATGATCCCCAGGCCGATCAGATTAAGGGAGCTGAACAGAAAGCCAGCCAGCAGCATAAACGGCGCCACGCCCGAAGCGATATTGACCACGGGGAACATCCGGTGACGCAGCGCAAGCATTGGATAATGGACCTTATGCTGAATCGCATGGCCAACCTCGTGGCATGCCACGGAGATGGCGGCTATCGAACGCTCATAATATACAGGTTCAGACAAGCGGACTACCCGGTGAATAGGGTCGTAGTGGTCAGAGAGAGCGCCGCGCACGGGCTCAATCGGCACATCGCCGAGGCCGTTGGCGTCAAGCATGCGCCGGGCGGCATCATAACCTGTCATTCCGCTTGAATTGGCCACCTTGGCCCACTTATTGAAGTTGCCCTTTACTCTGAACTGGGCCCATAAAGAAAATAGAAAAGCGATAATTACCAGCAGATACATCAACGGCATCATATAACATTCCTCCACTTGTAGTTAATAAGGTGATTACATTGGGGGTCCCTGCGTCAGGAGCAGCTTGATCGCCTCCATGCAGGCAACTCCCTGCGGAAGCAGCGCAGCCAGTGCCCGTCTGGCCTGAAGGGGCCTGAGGCCGTGAATGACCGGCTCAAGTGCCTTCACCTCGCGCTCAAGCCGCTGCATTTGAAGCTCAAGCTCGACCAGTCTGTCCGAAACATCGGTTTCGGGTGTGGCTGCGTTCCACTTGCTGATCATGGATTTGATCTCATCCAATGTATATTTCTCTTGCTTTAGTTGATTAATACGTTCCAACACGATCAGGGTTTCATGGTTGTACAAGCGGTAATTCTTGGTGCTTCTTGATTCCGGTGCTATAAGTCCCAGCTTCGTGTAATAATCAATGGTCCGTTCGCTGATGTGGGCGGCTTTGGCCAGCTCGCCGATCCGGTACAGGGTCATATCCCCATGTTATCTCACCTCGCTGAAAAAAATTCTTTTTGGTATAAATTCCACCGTTTCTTTCTATATAATAGAGCATGCTTAATGATACCAAAAGACAAACCGTACAGTCAAACGTCATACTTACTTTTAGTATATGACAAGGTATTGATACAAAGCTGCTTGGCCCAGCACGGCTTACATTAAGCATATGCAGGGAACAGGAAACGATTCAAATGCTTACCGTGAATATATCACATGTCGTGTGATGTTTATTGAAAATTACTGATAGACAAAGAATAAACATGGAAAAAGGATTAAAATACAAAGATATTTGCTATATAATAAAGAAAATATTAACGGGGAGCGTCATTAATTTACGCTCTTCCAAGCATACTTCATTCGAGAAATTAATAAAAATACAAGTAATTGAATTTATTGATTAAAACTTGATGTATACGTTCTCACAAGATGTGCCTGTTCAAGCCGCAAATTCTGCGGGTTATCTGCAAAACTACAGGTAGAATGAACATCAGTGAAGAAAAAGTGAGCTTCCGCAAATAAATTAAAACATTCAAAAAAATAGTCTTGTCAATTTCCCTGACTTCTGATTATAATGACATTAAGAGTTTCACGCTTTGTTAGAAAATATGACATTGGGGAGTGGGGTAAAGAATGAAAAAAAAGATGATAATGATGCTTTTGGCCATGATTACACTGATGGTCTACCCGGTTAGCGCATTCGCGGCTGAAGGCCCGGCAACTCTGGATCTGCAGATCGGATTGGATACGGCGTTCGTATTCCTGGCCTTCATTCTGGTGTTTGTAATGCAGGCGGGCTTTGCAATGCTGGAAGCGGGTTCCGTGCGCATGAAGAATGCAGGGCACGTTGCGGGTAAGACAGTCCTGACACTGGCTATTGCAAGCTTGTGCTTCTGGGCGCTGGGCTTTGGCCTCGGCTTCGGCAACGGCAATAACTTTTTTGGAACGACGGGCTTCTTTTACGGGGGCGACACAACGGCATCCTCGTTTGAATCCCTGGCCTTTTCCGATGTAACCCTAAACGTTAAGTTCCTGTTCCAAATGGCTTTTGCTGCGGTATCTCTTGCCATCGTATCCGGTGGTATGGCCGAGCGGGCCAAACTGAGTGTGTATATTATCTTCGGCATTTTGTTTTCAGTAGTAATTTATCCGGTTGTAGCTCACTGGGTATGGGGCGGCGGCTGGTTGGGTTCCCTGGGAATGCAGGATTATGCAGGTTCCACGGTTGTCCATCTTACAGGTGCTACGGCGGCTGTGGTCGCAACGATCCTGCTTAAGCCACGGCTTGGCAAATTCAACAAAGAAGGCAAGCCGGTTATTATTCCGGGCCACAACCAAGTGTTCACCGTGCTTGGCGTAATTATTCTCTGGTTTGGCTGGTTTGGTTTTAATCCCGGCAGCGGCTTGACTCCTATGGGCGGATTTTTCGGCCATGTGGCTCTGACAACCAACCTTGCAGCAGCGGCAGGGGGGCTGGCAGCACTGATTGCTTCCTGGCTGTACTTTGGTAAGTCTGACATTCCGGCAATGCTCAACGGAGTACTGGCAGCACTGGTTGCAATTACGGGCGCCTGCGCATTTGTAGTGCCTTGGGCGGCAATCCTGATCGGCTTCGTGGCAGGGGCCTTCACATTTATGACATCCCAATGGCTGGAACGCGCCGGGCTTGACGATCCAATCTACGCCTTCTCCGTACACGGTATTGCAGGGATGTGGGGCGCAGTATCCACAGGCTTGTTCGCAACTGAGGAGCTTGCGGCTGAAACTGGTGTAGGGCAAGCAGGCTTGTTCTACGGCGGAGGCTTCCACCAACTGGGTGTGCAAATTCTCGGTGTGGCAGGCACCTTCGTATTCGTGGCTGTAATGTCCTTTATTATCCTGTATGTAATGAAGCTGGTTATGGGTCTTCGTGTTACCGAGGAAGAAGAATTGATGGGTCTGGATATCAGTGAGCATGGTACTTACGGTTATCCTGAACAAATGAAATTGATCACTGACTCGGAATCCAAAACCTCTAAATAACTCATAATTTACTTGTTGGGAGGCGGACCGAGTGGCTTCGATGGAGACGGCAGATTGGAACGAAGATAAAAGATATTTGTCCATCGTAACGGCCGGTTCGCCCCAGGAGCTTAAGGCAAGGCGTACCGCTTGTCAAGACTTGCTGCTGGAGCAGTTAAACGTTATTCCGATAGAAGAATGGATGTCCCGGGTCAATGCCATGCATGACCGGATTGCCTGGACAGCAGTCAACATATGTGAGGCGCAGATGAAGGAGGCGGGCTACGGCCTGCCTCCCTGCGCCTATTCCTTTATTGTGTTCGGCAGTGCCGGCAGACAGGAAGCCACATTGTGGAGTGATCAGGATAACGGCCTGATTGTTGAAGGGGAACCGGATGCGCTTAAGCAAAGCTATTTTGAAGCCTTTGGTGCGATGTTGTCCGATGTGCTTGAAGAAGCAGGCTACGAGAAATGCGAAGGCAAAGTAATGTGCTCCGAGCCGTTATGGCGCAAGACATTCACCGAATGGAAGCGGCAGCTTGATGGCTGGATGAACCAGCTCGAATGGGAGCCGACCCGCTATCTCATTATTGCTTCGGACATGCGTCATGTCGCCGGAAGCGAACAGCTGTCCATGGAATGGCGGGAAGCTTTTCATGCCGGATTTGTGAACAACAGGAAGCTGTCTACAGCTGTGCTGCGCAATACGGTCCGCCACAAAGCCACGATTAACTTGCTGGGCCAAGTGCTTACGGAACGGTTTGGCGATTATGCCGGAGGCTTCGATGTTAAATACGGCGCCTATATCCCTCTGGTTAATATCGTCAGGCATTTGTCGCTGCTGCACGGGGTATGGGACAGTTCAACGCTGGGTAGGCTGGAACGGCTGGCGGAGCTTGGCAAATATGAGCATCTTGAGGATATCCGGCGGGCTTTTTTGACCGCGCTGCGCATGCGTGTAAATACTCCTTATACGGTTCAGGATGGGTTGTTGTCCAGCAGCGACTACATTTCTGAAAGTGATCTGAAGAATAAGCAGCTCATGTCCGAGCTGCGGGAATGTCTGCTGCTTGTCAGGCGTCTGCATAAGGCCCTGCAGCGTCAGCTCCGGTCAGAGGAAAGGAGGCAGTCATGAAGGAGCCGAACAAAGGCGGAGGATTCTGGAACAACCTGAGACAGGGCGGAATGCCATCCGCCATCGCGTCCATAAGAGGCGGGGAATCGGCACAGCAAACCGCGCAGCAAATGGCCTTTATCCGATCACTTATGCGCGAGAAGCGGCGTCCTGAAGTACTGCATACCCCGCTCTCGGAACTGGAGGCGGTTATCTTTGATCTGGAAACAACAGGCTTCTCCCACCAGCATGGTGACGAAATTTTGTCTTTTGGCGCAATCAAAGTCGTGGGGGAAGAAATTAAGGAAGATGAATGCTTCTATACTCTGGTGAATTGCCAAACGGCCATTCCTGAGGATATTACGAAGCTTACGGGGATATCGGAAGAGATGACATCGGCGGCACCTCCGTTAATCGACGGGCTGCATAATTTCATGTCTTTTGTCGGCCAGAAGGTACTGGTGGCACATGGGAGCAATCATGATAAATCGTTTTTGAATGCCGCTCTGTGGAAAACCTCCAAGGTTCAGCTTACCCACAGAGTGCTTGATACGATGATGCTGGCCCGCTGGCTGGAGCCTCACCGCAGCAATTATACGCTGGATGAACTGCTGGCTGCGCATGGCATTCCGATCCAAGGCCGTCATAATGCGCTGGAGGATGCCAAAATGACGGCGCAGCTGTGGGTGGCCTATCTGCGTGAGATCTCCCAGAAGCGCCAGGTAGAGACCCTGGGTGACCTGTACGCTTATCTCAGCAGAGCGTGATGGAGGAAGGCAGCAGCTCGCAGCTCAGCTTACCCGAAGGCCCGTGCTCCCGATGGATGTAGAACCCGTTCAGGGAGAGGGGAGCACCGTCCTTCGATCCGGGAGATCCAATCAGATAGACCTGGAACTCGGAGCCAAGTGACGGAAGTCCCTGGATATCTGCACTGGAAGGCCAAGGTGCTGAATGGGGATGTGAATGAAACAAACCGACAGGAGCGGGGGCAAGATAGAGTGCTGCCACCCATTCCTGAGGGTCGGGGACAAATGCATGCAGCGGGTCAGGCGCTACGTTGCGCATGGGCAAATAGCCTTCAATGCGCATGCCTCCCGCTGCGGCAGCACCCAGCAGGACTCCGCATGCTTCATGTGGATAACAGGTCAGCAAGTGCTTCCCCAGCACATGCTGTACGGAGGCATTCAGCTTAATCGGCTGGATTTTTCCCTGGAATGCTGTCACTTGTTCACCCCTCTCTCTTCATAGGGTTTCGTCTTCGACGGAATCCTCTTTTTTTTGCAGATAATGGTTGGTTTGAAACTGAGCCCGATGAGGGTACAATAGGAGCAAACCATCCTACTTGCAAAGGACAGACCCTCTATGAAAGCTGCGAATAAGCGAAATGTAACGGTGATGGCCGTCATTGTTTTTTTGGCGTTTCTGGCGGTAGAGCATATGGCGAAATCTGATCCGGAATCGGTTCCGGCCATTCAGCAGCAAACCTCCAGGCCGGAGAGCGGCGCCAATGCCGGATTGCTGGCACCGGCCTTCTCCCTGCAGGAGGGCGGGCACAGCTACTCTGTTGGAGGCGCAAGGGAGAAGGCGGTGCTGCTGAATTTCTGGGCTTCCTGGTGCGGTCCTTGCCAGCAGGAGGCGCCGGCGCTGAATGCGCTGGCGTTGAAATACAAAAATGTGCTTGATATTTACGGGATTAACGTGACCAGCCAGGATTATAAGCCTAACGCGGAACGTTTTGTCAGGAAGTATGTGCTGACGTTCCCCATTATGTATGATCTTAAGGGCGAGGTCTTCGACAAATACAAAGGGGCAGTCTTTCCCACCAATGTACTGGTAGACAAAAACGGAGTGATCTCCGAGGTGATTCTGGGTCTTCTGTCTCCTGAAGAGCTTGAACAGAAAATTATCACCCTTACAGGCTCGTGAACCGGCGGCTGTGCGAAACGGCAAGGCTGCAAAGCCCCTCTGCAATGCGGGATATTCCCGGCTGCGAGGGGCTTTTGTCTTGACTGGCTAAAGTAAGAAAATCCTTGTACATCCGTACTAGTGATTCACAAGCCCTCTGGGCTCGCCGCTTGTCTCGTTGCTGTTCTCCAGCGAAATCTGACCGAGCAGCGCGTAGCGCATACTGTCCACCAGCGCTTCCCAGCTTGCTTCAATCACATTGCTGGACACCCCAACGGTGCTCCAGGTGTTATTGTAATCCTTGGATTCAATCAGCACGCGCACCTTCGCGGCTGTCTGATCCTTCTCGTCAAGCACACGCACCTTATAGTCGGAGAGATGCATGTCTTTCAACTGCGGGAAGTAGGTGAGCAGCGCCTTGCGCAGCGCATTATCCAGCGCGTTGACCGGACCATTGCCTTCAGCTGCGGTATAGAGGTTCTCGCCGCCGACGCGGAGCTTGACGAATGCCTCGGAGACGACGGGGCTGCCGGCTGTTTTCTCGACAAGCATCTTGAAGGATTCGAAGCTGAACAGCTCGTTCATTTCACCGGTGGCTTCCCGCAGGAGCAGCTCAAGGGAGGCGTCCGCGCCTTCAAATTGATAGCCCTGATGCTCCAGATTTTTGATTCTGTCGATCACCTTGCGGGCCTGCTCGCTGCTTGGATCAAGGCTTAGGCCCATATCCTGGGCCTTGGACAGGACGTTGCTCTGGCCTGCCAGCTCTGACACCAACACCCTTTGCTTATTGCCGACCAGCTCCGGAGCGATATGCTCATAGGTGCGGGAATCACGCAGGATTGCCGATACATGGATTCCGCCCTTGTGGGCAAATGCGGCGTTGCCTACATAGGGCTGGTTCACCGGCAGGTTCACATTGGCAACCTCGCTGATGAAGTGGGCAGTATTGGTAAGCTGCGGCAATGAATCGCCCGGGATGCAGTGATACCCCATTTTGATCTGCAGGGTGGGAATAATGGAGCACAGATTGGCATTTCCACAGCGCTCGCCGTAGCCGTTGATTGTACCCTGCACCTGCCGGGCGCCTGCGCTGATCGCACTGAGTGCGTTGGCGACTGCGAGCTCGCAGTCGTTATGGGTATGAATGCCGAGGGACGCTCCGGAGAGCTGTAAAGCCATGCCGGACACGATTTCATGAATCTCATTCGGAAGCGTTCCGCCGTTCGTGTCGCACATTACCAGCCAGTCTGCACCCGCTTCACGGGCCGCGTTCAGGACGGCTGCAGCGTACTCCGGATTATTCTTATAGCCGTCGAAGAAATGCTCCGCATCGAAGATGACCTCAAGGCCCTTGCGTTTCAGATAGGCAATCGATTCGCCGATCATGGCGAGGTTCTCCTCCAAGGTAGTCTGCAGCGCAGTATGAACATGGAAGTCCCAGGATTTGCCGACCAGGGTGGCTGCCGGAACGCCGGCGCCGATCATTCTTTGCAGGTTGTCGTCATGCTCGGCGATGGAATTCTTGCGCCGGGTGCTGCCGAATGCGGTGATTTTGGCATTCAAGCACAGCTCTTTGACTCTTTTGAAAAACTCAATGTCTTTGTTATTGCTTCCGGGGATGCCACCTTCAATATAATGGACACCCAGATCATCGAGTTTCTTGGCGATTTTCAGCTTGTCATCCGCCGACAGACTGATGCCTTCACCTTGGGTGCCGTCACGCAACGTCGTATCGAAGATGGAAATGGACTTAGACATGAGAGTCCTCCTAAAAGTTTTGTGAGCATTGCCTCTTGAAACGGCTTCGTGCAAAAACCGCCTCGAAAGCATATGCATTATGATTGAACAGGCCTTAAAAGCATGCGGTTAAGTTAAATGAATTTTTATATTATAGCATTTTTACGCGGGAATGTAACAAAGAACTTTACAGGAGGCTTCTACCCGGTTGACCTTGCGGCAGAATAAGAGGTATGCTGAATTTGACAATGGAAACCCTGAAGATAAGAAGGTGGATATTGTGCAGGATGTGGATCAATATTATCCGGCAAGCGGCAGGGTTATTCTGCATGTGGATATGAATGCTTTTTACTGCTCTGTGCATGAGGCGGAAGACCCCGATCAATATAAAGGAAAAGCAACGGCGGTAGCCGGAAGCGTGGAGCTCCGCAGGGGCATCATCGTTACCTGCTCCTACGCTGCCCGCCGGCTGGGGATTTCAACGGGAATGCAGGTGCAAAAGGCGCTGCGTATTTGTCCTTCCCTTCTATTAATTAAGCCGAATTTTCATCTGTACCGCAAATATTCAAATGCTTTTATGCAGATTGCGTACAGCTATACTCCACTTCTGGAAGCCGTCTCGATAGATGAATGCTATCTCGACATTACCGGTTCACGGCAATTCGGGACGCCGCTGGGTATTGCCGAAGCGATTCAGCGGCGCATTATGGAGGAGCTGGGGCTGCCATGCTCCATTGGGATTGCCCCCAATAAGCTGCTGGCGAAGATCGCTTCCGATCTGAAGAAGCCAAGCGGCATTTCGGTGCTGCGGCTGCGCGATGTCCCGGAGATTCTGTGGCATAAGCCCTGCAATGAGATGTTTGGCATCGGCGGCAAAACGGCAGAGAAGCTCCGTAAGCTTGGCATTTACAGCATCGGGCAGCTGGCAGCGGCGGACGAGCGGATGCTCATTGAGCATTTTGGCGTAATGGGCGCATGGCTGAAGCGTGCGGGCAACGGGATCGATCATGGCGTCGTGAATCCTGAACGGGAGCAGAGCAAGTCCATCGGGCATACCACGACGCTTCCAAGTGATGTTGTCGGATTAGCCGAAGCGAGGCCCATTCTGCTGAATCTGAGCGACCAGGTGGCCCGGCGGCTGCGGAAGCAGGGCTTGGTGGCGGCGGGAGTACAGCTTACGATCCGCACGCCGGATATGAAGACGATCACGCGCTCCCGCCAGCTGGAGACTCCTACGGAAAGCGCCGAGGACATCTACAAGGCCGTCTGTGAGCAGTTTGCGCGGCATTGGAAGGGCGATAAGCCTGTGAGGCTGCTGGGCGTCACCCTGCAGGGGCTGACCGCCAAAGAAGACTCCGCAATCCAGCTGGATCTGTTCGATTATGAACGCCAGCCAAGGAAAGAGTCGCTTAACAAAACGATGGACATGCTGCGCAACAAGTTCGGCGAGAACGCGGTGCTCACGGCGGGGATGCTCAGCGACAGCCATTCGGCGCGCCTGCGCAACCACAAGGAGCGGGGAACGTCTCTGCAGAAGGACAATCTTCACAAGGTGGACCCTGCGGATGAGTGAACAATGCACTGTTCCATTGGGCGCTTGCCGCTCTGCATGATGCGGATAAAATGGAAATATGCTGAAAATTCATTGAAATTGTATTCTATTTATATTAATATGAGAAAAATAACAGGCTGCTACTGCGGCGCTGGATTGTTCAACGGGAGGCAGAGAAGAAATGGCTAAATACACTTGGGTCGAAAAAGATACCTGCATCGCATGCGGTGCTTGCGGAGCAACGGCCCCTGATATTTTTGATTACGATGACGAAGGCTTGGCGGAAGTAATTTACGAGAATGACGGCAACCACGGTGTAACCGAGATTCCCGACGATCTGTTCGATGATCTGCAGGATTCTGCCGATGGATGTCCTACGGACTCCATCAAAATTGCGGACGCGCCTTTTAACAAAGAAGGCTGATACCCCAGGGTATTCGTATCTGCGCCAAATATAAGGGCCCGGTGCAGGTGCAATTTGGTCCTTATATTTTCCATAAAGACATCTCACGGCTGCGATAAATGCGGCTGGGGATGTCTTTTTTTCTTGAATCAGCCGATATAAAATATAAAGACTAAAGTAACTCATAACCCGCGGAGGCCCCGATGAAAAATTCGCAGCATCTCAAAGCCTATGTCCAGCTGCACCCTGATAACAAAATGGCATGGTACTTGCTTGGTAAGGAATATTATAAGAACGGCCAGCATGGGAAGGCTAACTATTGCTTCAACCAGGCAGGTGAAATATATGAAGCCTTTGAGCACAGCAAGGTACCGGCAGAAATGCTTCGTGAATATGAAAAAGGGCTGCTCAGTGCAGACCGGCAGCGGCATGAATCCACGCTGAGGCTTCGCCGGGCAGTGCTGGCGGTGATGCTGCTTCTGCTGGTGCTGATCCCGGCGGCGGCAGCCCCCGGTGTAAGTCCGGGAGAAGCGGTTGAGCCAGCTCCGGAGATTGCCGCCGAAGGCCTGGAGGAGCCGGCGGTTGCGGTGCCGGAAACGGATGAGGCAGAGCCGCCGATACCTGCGGCAGCCGGTTTCACGGCGGCAGGTGAAGGTGCAGCCTCGGCCGGCCAGGCAATGGCCAGGATTATGCAGAGCCAGGCAGCAGCTCCCGCAACGGCTCTGCTGACCATGAAGAGGTCGGGGAACTGGCTGGTATGGAAGAAGAATCTGCCCCTTGCCGCTACCATTGAGAAGAGTAAGAAGGGACAGCTTGTATACCAGTCTTACGATCCCGCTGTCTGTGCCTGTGAGCCGCCGGAAGCAGGAGAGCTGAAGAAGCAGGCGGCGTCCTGGCAGGACCGGCAGGAGGAGCTGGCGGCGCTCTGGAGCGCCATGCATTCCTATAAGAGCAGCAAGGGGGCGTTGCCGGAATCGCTGGCGGAGCTGACCAGGCCTTTTCCGGGGAACTATATGGGCGCAGCGACTCCGCTCATGAAGAAAGAGTTCACCGCGCTGCGTGCTGCGGCCGCATCTCTGCCGGCTCCGCAGTCGCCGTCATCCACCCCGCAGCCTTCTGCGCCCGCGGCAACGGAGAGCAAGGCTGAAGACGGAGGGGGAGGGAACATTGAAGCGGACAGCGGGAATGAGGCGCAGCCGCCCTTTTTTGACAGCCCGCTTACCATCATCGTGGATAAACAAAATTACCGCCTGGCAGTAACCAGCGGCAGTATTATTCTGCGGAACTATGAGGTTGGCCTTGGGGGCGACAGGACACCGGAAGGGGAGTTTGCGATCTCTGACAAGGTGGTCAATCCTAATGGGCGCGACAACGGGGAGTTCGGCAGCCGCGGCATGCAGCTCTCGGACACCAATTATGCGATTCATGGCACGAACGAGCCGGACAGCATCGGCAGGGATGAGTCACTGGGCTGTATCCGCATGGAACGGGAGGATGCGGAAGAGCTGTTCGCGATGGTGCCGATGGGAACGAAAGTCCGGATTACCAAAGGGGTCCTGCCTGAAGAGGTGCTGCTGCCAGGGGAACGTTTCCCGTCCGGCACACCGCTGGATCAGACCAACCCCAACAAGGTCTACCATTGGCTGGATTAATTGCCTGCAACTATAAATAAAACAATAATCAGAAGAATAAGGAGTACCAGACTGGCACCGATCCATAGAATTGCTTTGCGGTTGACTTCTTCTTTCTTCTGCTGCAATGTCGGGGGTTTGCGCTTTGTGGACATAGCGGTCATCCTTCTTTCTCTCTTTATCGTTGATTACCCTTACATTGTAATGCGTTTACAGGAAAATTACTATACTCTGCAATCCGCTCTGAAGCACCGTCCGGTAAAAAACTTTTCTTTTCCCCCGGAAACGGCTAAAATTAAGAAGAAACCTACAGAATCGGGGATTCACCCGGCATCATTGAGGGTTCCCTTTGAAGGAGCGAGAACGGTGCTGTATCGATATTTAGGCAAACCTGTTTTTTTTAAAATGGACCCGGAAAAAGCGCATCATCTCGTCATTGGCGGACTGAACAAGGCAGATCTGGTGCCCGGCGGGAGCAGTGCGATGCGGCTCATGTACGGCGTCCCTGAAACCAAGGACCTTGCTGTGGACCTGTTCGGCACGCATTTCCCGACTCCGGTGGGGCTCGCGGCAGGCCTTGATAAGAATGCTGAAGCGGTGGGCGGCTTCTCTTCCATCGGTTTTGGATTTATGGAAGTTGGCACAGTGACGCCGAAGGGGCAGCCGGGCAACGACAGCCCGCGGCTATTCCGGCTTCTGCCTGACGAAGCGCTGATCAACCGGATGGGCTTCAATAATGAAGGCGCCGAAGCGATGGCACAGCGGCTCAAGGCGCTGAAGAAACGCCGGATTCCTGTGGCGGTCAACATTGGCCGCAACAAAACGACGCCCAATGAATCGGCGCATGAGGATTACCGCCAGTGTATCCGTACGCTTTATCCGTACGGTGATTTTTTTGTGGTCAATATCAGCTCGCCGAATACGCCGGATTTGCGCAGTCTTCAGCACGGCAGCGAGCTGTCGAACCTTCTTGCGCAGGTCAGGGAGGAAATGGAGCTGCAGCATAAGCAGAGCGGCCTCGCCAAAAGCCTGCTGGTCAAAATCGCGCCAGACGTCAGCGATGGCGAGCTTGAGTATATGGTACATACGATCGCCGGAGCCGGGATGGACGGTGTGATTGCCACGAACACCACGCTCAGCCGCGAAGGGCTGAGAAGTGACAGGGCGGGGGAAGCAGGGGGCCTCAGCGGCAAGCCGCTGCGTGAGCGCTCGACCGAAATTATCAGCAGAATCTACCGCCAGACGGGCGGCAAACTGCCGATTATTGGTTCAGGCGGTATTTTTACCGGCCAGGACGCTTATGACAAAATCCGGGCAGGCGCGAGTCTGGTCGAAATCTATACAGCTCTCATCTATGAAGGACCTGAGGTTAACCGCAGGGTGCATGCCGGACTACGGAAGCTGCTGCGGCGGGACGGATTCTCTCATATCCTGGAAGCGGTGGGCGCTGATCATCACTGAAGGATGAATGGACAGGAGGACGAAGGCGATGGACGTCAGGGACTGGGGAACATTTTTGCTTCCATATGAACAAACTGTGGAGGAATTGAAGGTTAAATTCAAAACCATGCGCGCAGAGCTCAAGAAAAGAGAAGAGTATACGCCGATTGAGTTCGTAACCGGACGCGTCAAGCGGCTGTCAAGCATACTTGAGAAGGCCAAGCGCTTAAATGTGAAGATGGAGGATCTGGAAACGGGAATCGAGGATATCGCCGGTATTCGCATCATGTGCCAATTCGTCGAGGATATCCGCAGAGTGGCGGAATATATCCGCGCCCGCAAGGATCTGGAAGTCCTCTACGAGAAGGACTATATCACCAATTATAAAGAAAGCGGCTACCGCAGCTTCCATATGATTATTAAATATCCCGTGCAGACGGCCCTGGGGCAAAAAATCGTGCTCGCCGAGATTCAAATCCGCACGCTGGCGATGAATTTCTGGGCAACCATCGAGCATTCCCTGAATTATAAATACCGGGAGAGCCTGCCCGATGAAATGCGGCTGCGCCTGAAGACGGCAGCGGAGGCCGCTTCTATCCTGGACAGTGAAATGTCCAGCATCCGCGAGGAAATTCTGGAGGCGCAAAAAACCTTTGAGGAAAATTCAAATACAACGACCCAACTGCTGAAGTCCATCCATCAGCTGTACTTCTACCACCTGGTCAATGAAGCGATTGAGAGCCAGGAGCGTTTCAATCAAATCTGGCAGGCCCAGGATATGGAAGCCATGAAGGAATTGCTGGACCATGTGCGGGAGCTGCTGTCGAATGCCAAGAAGGATAGTCTGCCGGATGGCCTATGAACCGCTGTATCTGGCCTACCTGGTCTACTTCAACCGCGACAGAGATTATTTTGAATGCCATGAGGTGCTTGAAGAGCTATGGCTGGCCCGGAACCGCGATCCGCTCTACAAGGCTCTGCTGCAGGCAGCGGTAGGGCTGTACCATTTCCGCAACAACAATGTGCGCGGCGGCTTCATCATGCTGAACCGGGCTCATGAGGTGCTGCAGGGGTATCCTGCGGAGACTCTCGGCATCAATCTTGCCAAGCTGGCAGGGGAAGCAGGGGATTATGCCCGCAGGCTGGAGGCTTACGCGGAGCAGCCGTTCGAGTATTATGACCTGACTATCGAACTGGCCGACCCGGTGCTGGAAGAGGAAGTGGCTGCTGCGGCCCGGGAGATCATCCCCAGCAATCCGCAGCGCCGCAGTCCGCAAAGGCCGGCTTCTCGCCGCCACGGCAACTAAGAATAACGAATAGCAAGGCTACCACAGGAGCACCCGCAGGGGTGTTCCTTGATTATTGGAGGACGGCATCATGGCAGTACAGCTGCCCGGCCCTTTTATGCGGCGCATGGAAGAAATGCTGGGATTGGAAGTTGAACAATTTGCGGATTCATACAGGGAGACTCCTTATGGAGGCATCCGTGCCAACACATTGAAAATTACGGTGGAGGAGCTGCGGGCTCTTTCTCCTTTTACGCTTGCGCCCGTTCCGTGGTGTCCATCCGGCTTCTACACGGAGGAAGGGGCGAGGCCGGGCAAGCATCCGTATTACCATGCCGGACTGTATTACATTCAGGAGCCGAGTGCAATGGCCCCGGCAGAACTGCTTGATGTGCAGCCAGGCGATCGTGTGCTGGATCTGTGCGCTGCTCCCGGCGGCAAATCCACGCAGATTGCCGCCAAGCTGCAGGGCGGGGGGCTGCTGGTCAGCAATGATCTTCATCCGGAGCGGACGAAGGCGCTGGCCAAGAATCTGGAGCTGTACGGCGTCCGCAACGGAATCGTGCTGAATGAAAGCCCGGAGCGGATAGCGGCGGCTTTTCCGGGGTTTTTTGACCGGATACTAATCGATGCGCCATGCTCGGGCGAGGGCATGTTCCGCAAGGATGAAGATATGGTCAAGCAGTGGGAGCCGGAAACGCCGCTGAAATATGCCGCCATGCAGCGCGAAATTCTGGATTCGGCCGCAGCGGCGCTGAAGCCGGGGGGGACCATGGTGTACTCCACCTGCACCTTTGCCATCGAGGAGAACGAGGGCACAATTGGCGAGTTTCTGGCCAAGCATCCTGCGTTTTCGCTCGTTCCTGTTGGCGGAACCGGTTCTTTTGCGCCTGGCTTCGCAGGTCTGCCTGGAGCAGCCCGGCTGTGGCCGCATAAGGTCAAGGGCGAGGGGCATTTCATGGCCGTGCTGCGCCATGACGGAAGCGGCGGCTCCGTGGAAGAGACCGCAGCGGAACCCGGCCGGGCTGCTCCGGAACGGACGCTGGCTGCTTCCCCGCAGCACAAGGGAGCCAGGGGCCAAGCTGCCGCCAGAGCGGAAGGCGGACGCGGCGGCAAAGGGGGACGTGCTTCCGGCAAGTCCGGCAGCGGTGCTCAGAGCCGTCAGATTGGGGGCGCAGGAGAGGAAGCTGCACTGACGGCGTATGCGCAGTTTGCCAAGGATCAGCTGGGCTGGCAGCCGTCCGGCTATCCGGTGCTGTTCGGTGATCATTTGTACATCTCGCCGCTGCCGAAGGCTGCGCTGGATGGATTGAAGACGATTCGTCCCGGCTGGTACGCCGGCCATATCCGCAGCGGCAGATTCATTCCCGGACACCCGCTCGCTACCGCGCTGCATCCCGCCGAAAGTACCCGCAGCCTCTCATTGGCCAGTTCAGGCTTCGAGGCGGTCTCTTATCTGAAAGGGGAGACGCTGTCCATTCCGGAGGACCGTTTATCCGTAAAGTCCGGCAGTCCCGCCAAGGGTTATGTGCTGGTCTGTATAGACGGCTACAGCGCAGGCTGGGGCAAATGGCAGGACGGCATGCTGAAGAATGAATATCCCGCAGGCTGGAGGTGGACTTAACGGATGAGTGCAGCAGGGAATCCCGCAAAAAAACAGCGGATCGATAAAGTGCTGTCCCATATGGGCAAGGGCTCGCGCAGTGATATCCGCAAGCAGGCGAAGCAGGGGCTGATTTCGGTAAACGGCGCCGTAATCAAAGACAGCGGCTTCCATGTTGACCCCTATCTTGACAGGATAGAGGTCGGCGGTGAACCGGTGCTATACCGTGAATATATCTATCTGATGATGAATAAGCCGCAGGGTGTATTGTCTGCCACAGAAGACAAGCGGGACCGGACAGTGCTGGACCTGCTTAAGCCGGAATACGCGCAGTTCGAGCCATTTCCGGTGGGAAGGCTGGATAAGGATACGGTGGGACTATTGCTGCTGACCAATGACGGGAAGCTGGCCCATGAGCTGCTCTCGCCGCGCAGGCATGTGCCCAAGACCTATGAGGCTGCAGTTGAGGGCGAGGTGGATGCCGCCGACGTGGCTGCTTTTGCCGCCGGTGTGGAGCTTGAGGATGGCTATGTGACCTTGCCCGCACAGCTTACCGTCCTGGGAAGAGAACGCGGAAGCAAGACCCTCTCGCAGATTTCACTGACAATCACTGAGGGGAAATTCCATCAGGTAAAGCGCATGTTTCTGGCGGTGGGCAAGAAGGTGGTCTTTCTGAAGCGGGTCTCCATGGGCGGCCTGCAGCTTGATGAGAGTCTGCCGCCCGGGGCCTGCCGGGAGCTGACCGCCGGGGAAATGATGCTGCTGGGCGGCGGGAAGGCGGAAGTCTAAAGGGATGGAGCTGCCGGAAGTTTGATCTGCGGTTGATTAAAGTAACAGCTTCCGTTAACGGCCATTAGATACAATACAATAAAAAGCTATCCGGATTGAACTTGGCAGCCGCGGCCAAATCGTGAACAGCAGGAATTGCAGGTTCAGTCTGGATAGCAGTTCAAGGATGGTGGAGTATGAAATACAAGCTGATTGCACTGGATGTGGACGGGACGCTCCTGAATGACGATCACCAGTTAAGCGCAGAGAACAAGCAGGCCATTGCAGAGGTGACGCGTCTCGGCGGACTAATCGTTCTGTGCACTGGCCGCAGTCCGCAGAACTCCATTCCTATAATGGAGGAAATGGGTTTGGCCGGATATGTGCTCGGACACAACGGAGCGGCTACGGTGCGTGTGGAGGACCGTGAAGTACTGCATATTTACGGGCTGGATGCCCGCGGGCTAGACCCTTACATTGAATATTGCCGCGCGCGTGATATCCATTATGACGTCAATACGGCTTTTGACATGTATGTAGATAATGTAGAAAATCTGACCCAGGAAGCCAATTTTATGTATGAGCATTTCCGGGTGACCCCTGCCTCGCTGCCGGCCTGGGAGGATTTCCGCGAACCGATTGTCAAGTTTACCGTATTCACCCAATCGGATATTCTGGACGAGGCCCAGCGGGAATGGGGAACCTGGACACAGCAGTATAATATCTTGCGCAGCGGGGAGTTTTTTGTTGATTTCATGCATCCGGAAGCCTCGAAGGGCAATGCGCTGAAGCACCTTGCTGCACAGCTCGCGATCCCGCAGACGGAGGTTTTGTCGATCGGGAATTATTATAATGATATTTCCATGCTCACATACGCCGGTCTCGGCGTTGCCATGGACAATTCACCGGTTGAGGTCAAAGCGGCTGCCGACGCGATTACCGGTACGAATAACGGCAATGGCGTGCGGGATGCATTGGTAAAATACTGCTTGTCCTGATATGGGCGGTTTGGAAAATGATGGGAGCATAAAAAAGAGTCTCTATGCCATGACTCTCTTTTATGCTTTTTTTGTGCCCATGCTCCGGCGGAAAAGAAGGAAGCCTGCCGCGCGAAGCATATAAAGGCTGAAGGGACATAAAACAACATATGCGAAGGATGTTCCTTGGCCGGTCAATGGCCTTATTGCATTTCGTTCCGGGCTTTTAAGACCCGCAGTCCTTTGGGCAGACGGTTCTTCAGCTGTCCGGAGCTGGCCTTGCCCCAGCTGACAGGCAGCCCGTCCACGGTTACCAATGTCCACCCGTGCAGCCCGGCCGGAACGGGAAGACTCTCGCCGCGCAGCCAGGACTCTATTTCCAAGCTGCCAGCCGCCAAATCGTAGCTGCGTACCGCCTGGTCTGGCTGAAGGGCCATTGCCAGCGCGTGTGCCGGTTCTATGCGGTTTTTCTTCACATGGGCAATATGCAGTCCCGCCCGCGGCACCTTCAGCCCTTCCAGAAGGCCTGTATGCAAGCCGGAACTGAACGCTTCCGGCAGCAGGTACAGGGATTCACCAAAGAGCAGAGGCACGCCCTGTCCGTCAAACCCCGGCAGTTCTTCACCCGCCCAGCTTATAAATTGCTGATAGGCATCGCGGACGGCGGAGGACAGCTTCGGACCGGCTTTGCCTCTTCCGCTGCTTCGTTTTCTGCGGCTTTGCCCCGTTTCTTCACAGGCTGCCTTCCGTAGCAGGGCGACGAAATGGCCCTCGCCTTTTTCCAGGTGAGGCCAAAGGCGCTTCTCGCAGATCAGCTCCATATCGGGGCAGCTGTCCAGCAGCCGGGAAATCATCTCCTCGTTCTCCTTGCGGTTGAACGTGCAGGTGGAGTAGGCGAGGCGGCCGCCCGGCTTCAGCATCCTGCAGGCATCCTGCAGAATGTCCCATTGTCTTGCCGCGCACAGTTCTACATGCTCCGGCGACCATTCGTAGACGGCAGCCGGGTCCTTGCGGAACATTCCTTCGCCGGAGCAGGGCGCATCCAGCATGATCCGGTCAAAAGCCTCCGGAAACCGGCGTGATAAATCCTCCGGAGCCGCACTGGTTACGAGTGCGTTGGAGATGCCGAGGCGCTCCACGTTTTCTGCCAGTATTTTGGCCCGTTCGGGGTGGATTTCGTTTGCGACCAGCAGGCCTTGTCCCTGCATCAAAGCGGCGATATGGGTGCTTTTGCCGCCGGGAGCGGCCGCAAGATCAAGCACAATTTCTCCGGGAAGCGGGGCCAGCAGCTCGGCTGCGGACATTGCCGAAGGCTCCTGAATATAATATAATCCGGCGGCATGATAAGCATGGCGTCCGGGCCGGACCGGCTCCTCGTAATAATATCCCGCGGGGCACCAGGGCACCGGCTTGAGGCCGAACTTTGCCATGGACTGTTCAGCCGCCGCGCGGCCTGAAGCTGAGTTGCTTTTTAGAGTATTAAACCGCAGACCCTGGGTCCGCGGTGCAGTATAGCTTTCCAGAAAAGCGTCCGCCTCCTGCCCCAGCATCCCACGGATACCGGCAGTATAAGCGGCGGGCAGCCGTTCTTCCTTCATACAACATTTCTCCTCTTGTCATCATCTAAAATAGGCCTTCAGGTTCTTCTTAGTTGCTGTTTCAGGCGGATACCGATAAAATCAAGGTATGGGGCCTAAGCGTACCTGTAAATGTACATATATACAACTATATCATAATTGCCGGGTCTCACCGTAAACAGGGCAATTGTAAAGGGGATATGCCGTATGAACCTGCTGCAAGCGCTATTCTTCCCGCCGGAGCAACCCGGTGGTGTATCTTCCATGATCCCGTATCTGCAGGAACGTTTCCGCTCAAGCCGCTGGGATATGGATTTGTTCTGGCTGCCCAAGCGCATCCGGGGCAAGGGACGTGAAGAGATAGTTTTTGAAACCTTTGACTGGACCCTCTATGGGGAAAGTCCTGTTGTGCAAAAATACATTCAGACCTACAGGGATTATATATGGTGGACCAGGCTGCGCATGAGCAAAAATTATGATCTGATCCATGCCCATCATCCGATTGCAGGGCTGGCGATGAAAAAAATCTATCCCGGCATCCCGCTCATTCAGACGCTGCACTCCAGCTACGAACGCGAGCTGATTCTGAACGGGGCGATTGCCGAGGGCGGACCGGAGCACCAGTTTCTTGTCTCGATTTACCGCGAGCTTGAGCATGTCAGCGACCGGCTGATGACGGTATCGCGGTCTTTTGCCGAATACTTGGCGCCTTATATCGATAAGCCTGACGGAATCGGTGTCATTCCGAACGGTTTTGACGAGAAAAGATTTAAGCCGGTGCCGCATGACAACGATATCCCGCAGCTGGTTACTGTGACCCGTCTGGTACCGGCCAAAGGAATAGACACGCTGTTCAAAGCCTGCGCCGAGCTGAAAAGGCGCAATCATGAGTACGTGCTGCATATTATCGGGGATGGCCCTTGCCGGGCCGAGCTGGAGCTGCTGGCGCAGAATCTCGGCATCTATAATGAGACTATTTTTTATGGCTATACGCTGCATCCGGAAGAATTCATGCCCTTCTTTGATATTTTTGTGCTGCCCTCACGCGCGGAAGCCTTCGGATCGGTGTTTGCGGAGGCGGCGCTCAGCTGCCTGGCACTGGTAGGCACCAATGTGGGCGGGATTCCGGAACAGATCGAAGACGGGGTCAACGGCCTGCTGGTCGATCCCGATGATGAGGTGGCCCTGGCGGATGCGCTGGAAAAAGTCATTACCGATCCGGGCTACCGCTATGAGCTGTCTCGTTCCGCCTGGGATAAAGCGAAAAGTCTGTATTCCCTGACCCGTGTGGCGAATGAGCTCAAAAAAACCTATCTGCAATATCAGCGCGAAACGAAGGGGTGAGGTTATGATCCCTTTTCGGTTCCTGCATGCCGCGGATCTGCATCTGGACAGCCGCTTTGCCGGACTGGCGCAGCTTCCGCAGGCTATACGCTCCTATCTGCGGGAGTCCACCTTCGCCGCCCTCGAACGGCTTGTTGGCGCAGCAATCGAGGCGCAGGTTGATTTTGTGGTGATCAGCGGGGATGTCTATGATATTTCGGACGCTTCGCTGCAGGGGCAGCTGCGCTTTCAGGAGGCGCTTCTGGAGCTGGGAAGACACGGTATCGCTGTGTTTCTGATCCATGGCAATCATGATCCGCTGGACGGGCCGCGCCTCTCGGCTGCGCCTCCGGAACATGTGACTGTATTCGGCGGAGGGGAGCCGGGACAGGCTATTGCGCGAAGACGCAGCGATGGCCGGGAGGTTGCTGTGGTCAGCGGAATTTCCTATCCGACAGCCCAGGTGACCGAGAACACGTCTCTGCAGTTTAGCCGCAAGCCGGGAAGCGGGCTGTTCCATATCGCCCTTTTGCATGGCAATGTGGACGGAGATCTCCAGCATGAGACGTATTCCCCCTGCAGCCGCAAAGATCTGATCGGCCGCGGCTACGATTATTGGGCACTGGGACATATACATAAGCGCAGTATTTTGCATGAGCAACCGCCAATTGTCTATCCGGGCAACATCCAGGGACGCAGTGTCAAAGAAACCGGACCCAAGGGCTGCTATATCGTGGATGTGAATGCGGAAGGCCAAGCGGCGCTCCACTTTCATGAACTGGATGCTGTCCGCTGGCATGTCCGTGAAATCTCCATTAAAGGCCTGGCGGATGAAGCGCAGTGGGCCCGGGCGGTGGAGCTGGCAGTGGAAGAAATCAGGGACGAGCTTCCCGGGCAGATGTCGGTGGTGCGTTTCCGGTTGACGGGCCGCGGTCCTGTGCACAAAGTACTGGCGGAAAAAGGCGCAGCGGAGGATCTGCTCGCCGAGCTGCAGCGGCGGGAGGTCTTGCGTGCAGAGCGCAATGAATACGCGGGTCTGGTCTGGACGGAGGGCTTCGCGCTGGAAACAGGCCTGGCCATCGACCGGGAGCGTCTGGTACAGGAGGACAGCTTCCTGGGCGAAATGCTGCGGCTGGCCGGAAAAGGCGAGCAGTCCCAGGCGGTACTGGAGGAGCTGGTGGACAGTGCGCTGAGGCCGCTGATGGAGAACCGGGAGCTGCGGCGGTTGCTCGCTTCTGCCCCGCAGGAGGAGAAGCTTAGCTGGCTGAGAAGCGCGGCAGAGCTCGGAATTACATTGCTTGCGGGCATGGATGAGAATACAGAAGCAATGCCGCCAATCGGGTCTGATAACCGGGACGGCGGGAATTCTGGGCAAGGCCAGAGCAGTATGGGGATGTGAGGACTGTCAGGAGACGCGGGCCGGCTGGATAAAAATTCAGGAAGCTTGTAAAGGATCAGGCCGGCGCAAGAGACAGGGGAGTCTAGGTCCCCATCAATGATTAATGCTGGGAGTCGCATATCGACCAATTAAATGAGTTAATCACTGGATTGGATGCATTGCCCGGGAAATGGGCCTTCGAGGGGTTGCACGCAGTCTATGGTATAAAAGAGGATGTTGGAGACGGACAAGACGGGTTTAGTTCTTTTAAAGGGGATTAGGCACCGGACCGGGAGGCACTATTTCTACTTCCCGTAAGTTCTTCGCCCGCGGTTAGAGTCCCCCAAAAAAAGGTAAATAAAAGTGCTTTGTTTAATTCACTATTATCGTGCTAACCGCAAAGTCCAAGGGGAAACGACTCCCTTTCAGGGGACGCTACCATAGCTTGCCTCTTGGCAGCATAGGAGAGGAATTTTTGAGCGCTGTAGCTGCTAACTGCCAACAACGGTAGTTATTTCCGGGCAAACCGCTCAGGCGGGCTTCAACAACGGCATAATTGCCGTTATTTCGGAGCAAATCATCCAGGCGGGCTTCAACAACGGCATAATTGCCGTTATTTCCGGGCAAATCGTCCAGGCGGGCTTCAACAACGGCATAATTGCCGTTATTTCGGAGCAAATCATCCAGGCGGGCTTCAACAACGGCATTACTGCCGTTATTTCGGAGCAAATCATCCAGGCGGGCTTCAACAACGGCATAATTGCCGTTATTTCCGGGCAAATCGCCCAGGCGGGCTTCAACAACGGCATAATTGCCGTTATTTCGGAGCAAATCGCCCAGGCGGGCTCCAACAACGGCATTACTGCCGTTATTTCGGAGCAAATCATCCAGGCGGGCTTCAACAACGGCATAATTGCCGTTATTTCGGAGCAAATCGCCCAGGCGGGCTTCAACAACGGCATAATTGCCGTTATTTCGGAGCAAATCGTCCAGGCGGGTTTCAACAACGGCATAATTGCCGTTATTTCCTGACTATATCATTTGAACTTGAAAAAATTAAGAACGGGCCGATTAAGGTACGTGGACATTCGAAGCTCATTCAAGGTTACTTCTTAGGACCCCAAGATAGCCTATATTGTGTTAATTAAATACATTGAAATAGGCGGCTATGGACTGAGATTGTCCTTTTTTGACAGAATCGATGCGTATCAAACTTATCTAGTTTCCAGTAACAAGTTTAGTCGCTGCAGGGTCGTTCATCAAAATGTCATACGCAAGTAGTAACCATACGGTTCGGGTGGAAACCGACATTAGACATCCATGCGGCTCTATCGCGGCGCTTCAGACGATGAATTTTCGGGGGAAGGCCCTCCGTTTGGCTTCGCGAAATTCGAGGCTTTCATAATAATGCTCTTATTCCGGACAATGTTATTTCAAGATAGAATCTTGCAAAACCGGTGTTTTTGACACCAACGTTCAACATATGTTGCACAAAGTGCAGCAGAATGCGAATCGTTGCCGGATATGGAGAAATCTTTCCTGCAAATTCATTTCACTGCTTATATTTGCATCCTCCAGGGTGCCGCTCGGCGGCATGGATGTCTATTGCACAAAGTCCGGTTATACCCCCGAATTCTCGTTGGTGATCCGAATGACAGGCTCAAGATTTAAGTTTCAACTCATATAGTACAGCTTCCCGTAAATTCTTCCCTCATTGTTCCAAAAACGGCATTACTGCTGTTATTTCGGGCCAAGCACCTGACTTATTTTAGCCCTTTGGTAACATGGGGGAGGAACTTTTGAGACACTGAACCGGGAGGACCGGAGAAGTCGGATGAGCATGGGTCAGGGTAGGACGGGCGGGCCGAGGGACGCAAGCTTGTCCGGGAGAAATGGGAGGAATGCTGGTGAATATTGAGCAGGATAAGCCGAGCGGAGTGCGGGGCAGGAACCTGATCAGAAAAAGGGAGAGGATGCCGGGTGAACATTGAGGAGCTGCAGATTGGCGGTTACGGCCGTTTGCATAACCGGGAACTGAAGCTGAACAATGGTGTCAGCTTGCTGTATGGCCGCAATGAAGCGGGCAAAAGCACGACCTTGCAGTTCATCCGCGCCATGCTCTTCGGAATTCCCGGCAGAGCCAACCTTCCAGAGCGCTATGAGCCTTCGCAGGGAGGACAGCATGGAGGCGTGCTGGCTGCGCGTGACAGGGACGGTGTACTGTGGAGAATCCGCAGGTATACGGCTGGCGGGGAGGCCCAGGGCCGAAGCGAGAAGCTGCAGATCACCGTCAGCCATTTAGACGGGAGAACCGAAGAACTCAGCCAGGCTGAAATGGAGCGGCGTCTGCTGGGAGGCATCTCCCGCAGTATGTTCCGCCAATTGTTTGCCGTCTCGCTCGATGAGCTGCAGGAGCTTGGCGGACTGCAGTCCGAGGAAATGAGCAGCTATCTGTTCCATGCGGGCATGGGGGGCGGCGGTGAAATTATGCGGGCGGAGCGGCGGCTGCAGCAGGACGCCGATAAGCTGTACAAGCCGCGCGGCAAGGTGCAGGAGGCGGCCAAAATTCTGCAGGCGATAGAGAAGCTGGAGAGAGAGGCGGCCGAAAGCCGTTCCTATCTGCCGCGCTACAACCAGAATTCGGCGGCCTTGGAGGCTGCGGAGCGGCAGCTGGCACAGCTGGAGGAGCGCCGTCAGACCGCTGCCGAGAGATTGGTCCTATTGCGCAAAGCCCAGGAGATCCGCGGGCTGTGGCTGAAATGGTGCGAAGCCCGGCTGGAGCTGGAGGAGCTTCCGGCTATCGCTTCTTTTCCCGAGGACGGCGCCGCCCGCTGGCAGTCGCTGGTGGCAGAGCTGCAGAATGCCGAAGAAACGGTATTCCGGTTGAAGAGGCAGTATAAGGAGCTGGCAGACGGACTGGAAAAGAATCCGCCGGACCTGCGGCTTCAGGCACAGGGAACGCGTATTGAAGCCCTGGACCGCAGGAGCAGCAGCTATGAAGACAAGAAAGCGGAACACGGACGGCTTGAAGCCGAGCTTGAAGCGCTTCATGGGCATCTGGAACGCGTTCTGCGGGGAATTGGCGCGGGCTGGGGCACGGCAGAGCTGGCCGGCTTCTCGGGCACGGCGGCGGACCGGGAAGCCGCACGGCGGTTTGCGGCAGGCTTCAGCGCGTATGACCGCCGCATGGAGGCCGGGGAAGCGGAGCGGCAGACGCTGCGTTCCCGCCTGGCCGCTGCCGCCGCCGCGCTGCAGGCGGCAGACCGGGCCCTGGCGCGCGAGCACGCCGCCGGTGCCGCCGACTTCGCGGGCATTGCCAAGCGCAGCCCGCGTGAACTGCTGCAGCTCTGGGACGAGCTGCAGCTGGCTGCCGAGCGCTGGCGCGAAGCGCAGCTCGGCGAAGGGCCGCTGCGCGGCCGCGGGGGCACACGCAGCGGCGCAGAAGGGCGCCGGGCGCAGCGCTACCGGCGCCTCCTGCTGGCGGGCGCAGCGCTTACGCTGCTGCTGCCGCCAGCGCTGTGGCTGACCGGCGCACCGCCGGTCAGCGCCTGGGCCGCGCTCGGCCTGCTGGCCGCAGCGGACCTGGCCCTGTGGGCCGCCCTGCGTGCGGAGCGCAGGGCGGACGTTACCCCGCCGGGGCACGGCGGGGAGGCCCGCGCGGCCGCAGCGGAGATGCTGCGGCTGCGCGGGCTGCTGCTCTCCGGCGCGGAGCCGGAGAGCGGGCCAAGCCGGCCGGGACGGCGGCCGGCGGAAGGCTCCAGCCCTGACGCCGGCGGGCTGGAGGCCGGGATGAAGGAGCTCCGCAGGGTCATGGAAGCCTGGAACGCCTGGCGGCAGCGCGTCGAACGGCTGGCCGCCGAGCGTGAGGCCTGCCGGGCTCAGGCAGCCTCGCTTTCAGGACAAGAGCGGGTACTTGCCGCGGAATTGGAGCGCGCCGGGGCGGATTTCACAGAGGTGGCCGGACGGTACGAGGAATGGCTGCATGAACGCAAGCTGCCGGCAGGCCTGTCTCCGGAGGGATTGCCGGACATCTTCGCGATGGTGGAGCAGGGCAATGAGCTGCTGCGCCAGGAGCGCAGGCTGGCAGCGCGGCTCGGAACGTTGGAGGCAGAGTGCACTGCCTTTGAGCAGGAATTGCTCACGCTAATGAAAGAAGCTGCCGCAGAAAGGGACGAGCCTGCCATATCGAGCCTGGCTGCTGCAATTGAACCGGGCATGGATACTCTGGCCATAATCGAACCCTCCAATCATACAAATCGTTCTGAGCCGGACTCGGAAGAATTGGCCGGCGCAAGCCCTTTGGAAATATCCCGTTTAGCTTCTGCTGGTCTGACCGAGCCAACGGATCCAACCGGTTCAACTGAAAGCTTTGTTGAGCCTGTTCCATCCCCGGACACCGCTGCTGCTTCAAACCGGAAAGATATGTTTCTTGAGGCTTCAAGCGGGCTGGCAGAGTATTCTGAAGCTGCACCCGGCAGCTCTGTCGGGTCGCTCCCTCCGCTTCAGCAACAGTTGGAGGCTGGAGGCTTATCCCTTCTAAGCTGGCTTGAGCTGAGAAAACGGGAATGGGATCTCTTGCAGGCTCAGCTGCTGCGCCGGGAAGGGATGAAGTCCCGGCTGCTGGAGCTGCAGGAAGAGCTGGCGGCGGGGGGAAGGGAGCTGGAGGAGCTGTTACGGCGTTCGGGTGAGCTTCTGCAGGAAGGCGGGGCCGCTGACGGCGAGGATTTTCTGCGGCGCTCATCGGCTGTGCAGCGGCGCGCCGGGCTTACGAAATTGATCCGTCAATGGGAGCTCGCCATGTTCGGCGGCTGGGAGAACCAATCAACCGCCAAGCTGCTGACGCTGCTGGAGCATCATGATGCTTATGCTCTGGAGCAGGAGCGGAGTGCCGCTGAAGAGGCGGCGGTAAGTATTGAGGAAGAGCGCAATGCAATGCTGCAGCACCGCGGCAAATTGCTGCAGGAGCGGGAATACCTGAGGGAACGCGGTATGGAGGATTCGGCTCTCCAGCAGCTGGAGGAGCACAGGGCGGCACTGCGAAGCATTGCAGGCCAATATGCGGTTACCGCGCTTGCTGCCGAGCTTATGGGCAGAACTCGCCGTATCTATGAGCAAGAGAAGCAGCCGCAGGTGCTGCTGCTGGCTTCCGATTATTTTGCGAAACTGACGGAGGGGGAATACCGGCGGGTAGTGATGACGCTGGGCAACAAGGAACTGAAAGCAGAGCATAAAAACCTTGGACTGCTGGACAGCGGCCTGCTCAGCCGGGGAACGGCGGAGCAGCTGTACCTGGCAATCCGGCTGGCGCTTGCCGAGACGATGGCATTGCAGGCAAATCTTCCGCTGCTGTTCGACGACCTGTTCGTGAATTTCGATGAACGCCGGCTGCATGCGGCACTTGCCCTGCTTAAGGAGCTGTCTGCCACCCGGCAGATTATCATGATGACTTGCCATAGGCATGTTGCCGAAGCCGCCGCCCGCATCATTCCGGCGGCATCAGTCATTTCTGTCTAGGGCACAGCAGCGGGGAATAAGCGCCTAACTGCAGAATTAGAAGCTAGAAATAAGAAAAAATCCCGACCGGGGCGGCGTTAGGCCAGTTCAAAGGCAGAAATGCCTTTTGAAATGCCGCCGCCTGCCGGAATCGGCCGAATCAAAGGCGGGAAATTGCCGTTATTGACCGTAACCGGCATTACCCGTAACAATAACAGGCGAGCGTGCATTGTTCGGCCTGATCATAGCCTGCCTGCTGCTTCTCGGCCCGTTGTGCATACCGGCTTCCACCAGCGGCAGAGGCTATTTCCGTGTTATCCGGATCGCGGGCTTCACGGCAACGATAGTGATTCCTTTATCATCCTTTCCCGGAGGATCACCTTTGCGCGGAGGCGGTGACATCGGGGCGCGGAGCAGCATCACGACCCACACAAGCGATACAGCCCCGAAGATGGGATAGAAAATGGACAGCAGGGAGCTGAATCCAAACTGGCTGAACAGATAGCAGACAAGCATCAGCAGCGGAGTCACAAGGGCGGGAGCGATGGGCAGGCGCTGCTTGAGCTGTTCGCCGACACCATAGATATCTGCCACAAAGGTGCTGAAAATTTCCATGAAAATCAGCAGCAGATAAATGCTCTGCACCACGGGGCCGAGGCGGACGGCGATGCTGCCCATCGGGATCTCGAACTGGAGGATGCCCGGCATTTGCGAGCTCATGGCGAAATGTGCTGCCATGAGCATGAAGCCGATGCCTATTCCCCCGAGAATGCCGCCGTTCAACAGAGCCTTCTCATCATCAGTGTGGCGGGCCAGCGGCACCAGTACGGCTTGGGCCATTCCGAGGTTGAAGGCGGTATAGAGCAGGGGCGACATCCAGGCGCCAAAGACGCCGTGGTCTGTCGGCAGGAAAAGAAAACGTTCTACACCCGGCACTCCCAGGGTATTAAAAATGATAATTAGCGACAGAGTAAGCATTAAGGGCACTACCAGGCTGTTGATTTGCAGGATGCCGGAAATGCCGCGCTTCAGGAGAAAGTAGGACCCGAATATTGTCAGCAGCAATCCTGCCTGATAAGGCAGCCCGAGATGCTCCTGAAAAATAGCCCCGGCTCCGGCCAGCATAATGCTGTTGACCCCAATCAGAATGATCATCGTGAACAGGCTGATGCTTCCTCCGGCACGTTCGCCAAAAAGATGGCGGTTGAAATCCTCGTAAGAGTCAGCTCCAATGCGCCGGGCGATGACCATCATTTTGGTGCCTAGCCAGATGAACAAGGCGGTGGAGAGCAGGATGGTCAGCACCGCCCAGTGGCCATATCGTGTAAAGAAACGCAGGATCTCCTGACCGGTGGCAAAACCGGCGCCTACAATGGTGCCAATATAAGTGAAAGCGATTTGCAGTGTACGGACCCGGGAATTCATGGCTCCCCTCCTTCTTAAAATGCTGCGAAGATAAAAATGGCTGTGCCCAAAGGATAGCCTTGTGCAGTCCATATAGTACAGGTTATGATGATGAGCAGAAGGACATGACTTCCGCCTAAAGCTTGTATGGGGTTATTACAGTGGAATGTCTGGAATTATAAAGGGTAATGGAGGCTCATAGTCATGGAATTATTGAAACAACGGATTTTGCAGGAAGGGGTTGTCCTTTCCGATCAGGTGCTGAAGCTCGATGCATTGCTCAACCACCAGGTTGATCCTATGCTGACGATGGAAATGGGACGGGAGTTTGCCGGGAGATTTGCTGATGCTGGAGTTACACGTGTGGTTACCGTGGAATCCTCGGGTATTGCCGTGGCATTTGCCACCGCTTACGAAATGAAGGTGCCGCTGGTTTTTGCCCGCCGCAAAAAAACATTGCTTGCAGACCCCGATGCGCTTTGTGAAAGGGTTCCTTCGTTCACCAAAGGCATTGTTACGGACATTATGCTCTCCCGCCAATTTATCTCTCCGGAGGATAAGGTGCTGTTTATTGACGATATTATCGCCAATGGGGATGCTGCACGCGGCCTCATCAAAATCATCCAGCGCTCCGGCGCGGAGCTGGTCGGACTCGGTGTGGTGGTGGAGAAGAGCTTTCAGGCAGGAGCAAGAACCATCAGAGAACAGGGCATTCGTCTGGAGTCGCTTGTCCGGATTATGTCTCTTAGCGAAGGAACAATTGTCTTCGACGAATAAACAGTGACAATTATAGGAACTCAGCCTATTTTTGAAACAACTGCTTTTCACTCTATAAGTTTTCCTTTATAATAAAAATTAGACATGAGAGAGGAGGCGTCACAATGGGGAAAGAACCGGTGACAGAGCAATTTTTTATTGATAAACTAACCGAGGCCAAGGATCACTTCGAGCGTGCGCTGGATTGCAAACATACGGAATTCGACGATCTGTATCCCTATATGATCGAACATCCTCAATTTTTTTGGTACAAACGTTACGTCGCTTGGTCTGAACTTCTGACTATCACAAGTTTGTGTGAAGAGTTGTCCTTCAGCTGGAGACAGAAATTCACGGATCATCAGGTGGAATACTTGGAACAACGTGTGATGTCCGCTAAAGTTCTTGACTTCTGGTTTGAGAAGAATGAAGCGCTGATATAGAACTTCATAAGATATAAGGTTTGATCTGCAAGCAGCTAGACCCTAATGATTACTCATTTGGGTCTTTTTCACGAGTGGAAAAGGCGATCTTTGTGTTGGAAGGAGACTTGTGCCTGATGATCAGTGATGAGCAGTTGGACGCTTACCGGCTTTCCGGTGAGAAGATACGCGTTGTGCGCGACGGTTTGGAGAGTAATGATGTAAAAGGAATTGTGCTGGCCTGGGACGAGTCCCAGGTGATGATACGCCGCCCCAATAAGCGGGTAGTGAAGCTTGACCGCAGTTACAGTTACCAGCCGTTCGCCGCACCCAGACAAGAGCCGGAGAATTTATAAAATAAGCAAAAGCCTCAACAACAGCCCCGTCCGGTTATGGACGGGGCTGTGTTGAGGCCGGCAGGGCAACCTTAAATGGATAAAGCCATCTGCTCTACGGTAGCTTCTTCCCGGGGGAGCACATTAAGCTCGGGAGTCAGACCCAGGTAGGCACGCATCCGCAGCAGCATTTCACTGCGGAAGCCGGGCCAGGGGATATTCATCTCGCCGACATATCCCCGGCAGGAATATTGGGCCTCTACACCACGCTGGTCCTGGCGGATGGTGGTGATCTTCAGATTATGCGAGGTGAGCTCACGGGTGACCTCCTGAAGCATAAGGGAAGTTTTCTTCGTTGCCCCGGATACCAGCTCCATATACAGCTGCGGGGTCTTGAATAATCCGCTCTTGCCAATGACCCGGCAATCGCGTTCAAATACTTTATGAATAAATGTAAGCAGCAAATAGCTTCTGACAAGGGACTCTTCGTCTTTGGTTATATCTTCTGGGATTATTGGTGTGTTTAGTGGATTTCTCTTGGTAGTCGCCATATAAATCACCTCATTTATAGTATGCGAACCTTTGTTCTTATTATACCCTGTATCCGCAAATAAAAGCAATATTTATACAAAAATTTATGTATAAAAAATATTGCGGGAGATTATTGACTCGATAATCTCTACATGGTATGATCAATTTCGTGGCCGCGAAAGCGAGTCATTGAAATATGCGGTCATGGCGGAATTGGCAGACGCGCTGGCTTCAGGTGCCAGTGATAGCAATATCGTGGAGGTTCGAGTCCTCTTGACCGCACTATATCTTATAAGACCAAACTCTTCTTCGGAAGAGTTTTTTTTTTGAAAGATAAGAATTTACCCTGAATTTCGAAAGAGAATTGAACCCATCCAGATCGGACAAGGGATAAACCCTCTTTTTCCTTCACCCATTGGGTGCAAGCTGCTTTTAGCAAGACATCCCTTCGTGTAGAGCTTTTTAGATGATTTGTGGATACTTACTTTCGAAATTCAGGATTATATGTTTCACGCTATAAATCAGCCTTATCTTTCTCGCTGAAACGGATATACGTAGGCTTCTGGAGTGGACGCTCCGCGAACGGAGCATTGTCTTGGGTCGCTGTGCTCTCCAGATTTATTTCATTCCCCTTAGGAGCTGCGAGGAAATGAGTATCCGCTTTTGTTGACAAAAGCTCCACGGTTTTGGGAGTTTTGTCAACAATGCAGCGGTACTTTATTTCGTCGCAGTCTCTTAGCGGTGAAAATCCGGAGACCCGGGCTGCCGCTGTTCCGCGGGTCCGTCCGCTCCGCTGGTTAAGCGGAGGCGGTTCTGTAATCTTTAAAAAACACAATAAAGAAACTTAATGTATATGAAATGAACCGGCTTATATGAATTGAACCGGCGAACCTGAAAACGCTGACGGAACGCAAGGAGGTTCATAGGGAACGAAAGCGAAGTGTAAAAAGTAACACTAATGGGCTGGAATTTTGGATTCAACGGGCTTTAGTGGGATTTTGTACACTTAAATGGAGGCCCGCTCCCCCATACGGCTGATTTCAGCCGGATTAGTTGTACTTTTTCCCATTAGGGATAATCCAGTATCCGAATGCGCGACCTTAGTTGTACTTTTTACCACTAAGATGGCTGCCCTTTGTATGAATGGTTCAAGTTCCATCTTAATGTAGGCGCATTCCTCTGCAAAGAGAGAAACGGATCGATTAGGAATCCATTTTCCCGCTGACGCAAGCGAAAAAGGGAATGTGGGGATTAAGTTTACTTTTTTCACTTGGGTTTAGCCGCCGGGTCTGAGCAGGAAGGCCTGGAGGATCGGGGAGGAAGAGCTTCAGCCGGCCAGGGGAACCGGAGAGCCAGGGAACCGCAGCCAGCCTTACACCTGAAATGCAAACAGCTGCGCTGCCCGGTCAAGGACGGCGTAGCCGTTCCACTTGTCTAGATGACTTTGCTTTCACGCTCATAAACAGAGTAATGCTGCTTCTTATAAAACGTTGATTAGACTATAACCTGTGTCCAGTGCAGGTATATACGCGAATAGAAGACGGCATTTATTTTTTGCCAAACCTAAATATACTTTGAAAAGTAAACCTAAAATCGGTGATGGTTAATTTGAATTTTATCTTGTATAGTACAGATATTTTCAATATGAATCTTAACGAGAAATTCAAAGCGGTTATCCAGGAATCTGTAAATGAATTAGTTTCAGAAAAGGGCCTTTTGCGGATAATCACAGAAGGTCCGCCGCCGCCCAGTTATTGTGCAATTTGGCCGTAAACGGTCCCGAGGGCCGGATGCTGAATGATTTTGCCGCGATTATGGGGGTCACGAAAGACAAGCGTTTTGTTACCGCCAGACACAGCCTGCAATCGCTGTGGAAAATCGGGCTGGCCGGAGAACGGCAGAAGCAAATGCTGTTAAGCGGGCTGGCGCTGCGGTTTGAACAGGCTGAAACGGAAAAGAACGGCAGCTTGATCCGGTTTGATATCATTGAAAGTCTGTGCAAACTGTATGACCGGGACGGAAATGAAGCTGTTAAGCAGGCGGCGCTCGCCTGGATCGAAACGGAAGCCGACCCGAAATACCGTTAAAAGTATGCGGGCGCATGGAAGAAATAGAGGCACCTCCCGCATAACGGCACCTTCCGCAAATGCGGGAGGTGTTTTTTTGCAAAGATAAGAATTTATATGTTTCACGCTATACATTAGCCTTATCTTTTTCGCTGAAACAGATACCGTTCTTATAAGGACGGCGAAGCCGTTTCCACCTGGTGCGCTTCACAGCTGCTTATGATGGGCATCGGGCAGCTTCAATAATAGGCACTATTAAAAAGTATAATATTTGCCCCGGGGCGGCGGTGCTACAATGGGTCTCGTAAAATCACAAGAACTAAAAAACATAATGCGGAAGGAAGCTGAAAATGACAACGCCACCCTTCACCGTTCGGGATGACTGGAAATGGTTCACCGACAGCCGTTACGGCCTGTTTATCCATTGGGGCCCTTATGCGCAGTATGGACGCGGCGAGCAGATTTTGTTTCGTGAGCACCTGGACCAGCAAGAATACGCAGAGCAGGCCATCGCCTGGAATCCCCGGCATTTTAATCCCGGGCTGTGGGCGGAAACGGCCGGAAAGGCAGGGTTCAAATATGCCTGCTTTACGACAAGACATCATGACGGTTATTGCATGTGGGACAGCGCATATACCGATTATTCCAGCGCGAGGCAAGCTCCGCAAAGGGATTTTGTCCGCGAATATGTGGAGGCATTTCGTAAAGCCGGACTGAAGATAGGTCTTTACTATTCCTGGATTGACTGGCGTCTTCCTGCTTATTTCGACGGCCCTGCCAGGGACCCGGAGGGCTGGGAGAAGGTCCGCACTTATCTTCACAATCAGGTGAAGGAGCTGCTGACCAATTACGGGCAGATTGACCATTTCTTCTTCGACGGGGTATGGCCGAGAAATGCCGATGATCTGCAGAGCGTTGAACTGCTGGAGGAGATGCGCAGGCTGCAGCCGGGCATTCTGATTAACAACCGGCTGGGCTACTCCAGCACCCATGACGGCTATCGGGCCGATGGCGGCATCGGTGCGGGCAATTCCGACACGCTGGGTGATTTCGGAACCCCCGAGCATCTGATTGTAGCCGATCGGAAGCGGCTTTGGGAATCCTGCCAAGTCACGACCTGGCGACTTTGGAGCCATGTCATCGGAGAAAGGTGGCGTCCGGCGGATTATTTGCTTGATATGCTTTGCGAATGCGCAGAGAAGGGCGGTGCGCATGGCGGAAACCTGCTGTTGAATGTCGGCCCTACGGCGGATGGACAACTGCCTCCGGAGTTTGTGGAGCGCGCTCTGGAAATCGGCAGGTGGCTGGAGGTTCACGGCGAGGCGATTTATGGCTCCGACGGCGGTTCCCTTACCGAATTCATTACAAGAGGCAGGCAGACCACCAGGGAAAACTTCCTTTATCTGATTATCCGTTTCTGGGATGGGCGTCCCGTCATGAGAATGGCCGATTTGACCAGCAAGGTGAAATCAGCAGCTCTGCTGACGACAGGGCAGTCTCTGGATTTTGAACAAAACGGAGATGAGCTGATCATCAAGGGACTGCCTGCGGAAGCGCCGACGCGCTTGTTTCCCGTCATCCGGGTGGAATGCGAAGGCAAACCGGAAACCAATTCATGGGGGCGCGAACGTCTGTGGGAGGGCGACCCGGCCCGTGTAGCGGAATGGGCGCGAGGCCAGCGGGGCACATCGGTATTCGCGGACGGCAAGGAACGCTGACGGCTCCGGATAAGGAATATAGGCCGCAGCAAGCCAAACAGTCCGGACCCTGCGGCCCGGATTGTTTGGCTTTTGCTTATTGAGACCGGCGCTTCAGCGCCCGCATTGTAACCAGCAGGTCAAGTCGAGCCGCGCGTAATCAGGCTTGTGGCCAGCATAATCCTTTCCATAGGAGTGCCGGGGCGCTCCAGGCGCCGCTGCAGCGCTTCGATAGCCCGCTGGCCCATCTCTTCCTTGGAGAGATGGATGGTGGTCAATTCAGGAGAGGACTGTGTGGCTGCATAGACGTTGTCGATGCCGGCGACCCGGCAATCTTCGGGCACCTTCAGCCCGCTCTCCTTGAGCCTGTTCATCCATTGGATGGCAATGTCGTCATTGGCCCCGATCCAGCCGTCCGGCTGCCGGGAGGGGGGCAATTGCTCCAATTGCTCCATCCAGCCTGGAAGCTTATCGCTCCAGTTCTTCTGCTCGTAGGGGATGCCCCAATCAAGCAGGGGGATTTCCATTGAGGCGTAATTTTCGAGCGCCAGCCTGATGCCGGCTTTGCGCTCTGCAAAGCTTGGCGTCACGCCCAGGTCGCCTATATATCCGATTCTGCGGCAGCCGAGAGAGAGTAAATGACGGGCGATTGCTGCGCCGGCTTCGATATTATCGTTGGTAACTTTGTCGCATCGCAGCAGCGGATCATGGTGATCGACAAGCACGAGCGGTTTGCCCGTGCTCTCCAGGATGCGCAGAGTCGGGTAAGTGAATGAGCCCATAACGGCAATCCCTGCGCAGCTGCGCCAGTCGAGATGAGGGGCGACAGCTTTCTCCGGGGGCGTTCCATCCGGAACATCGGCCAGAGAGGGAGATATAATCACATGATGCCAGCCCCGCTCACTGGAGGCGGAGACCATGCCGCCAAGCACGCGTTCCCAGTAATGGCGCTCGCCGCGGTTCAGCTGATTTACGCAAATCAGCACGAACAACGAGGAGGAGTCTTCGGGAAAAGCCTGCGGAACCGCCGCGGAAGCGGAATGCTGATAGCCCAGCGTGCGTGCCAACTCCACCACCCGGGCGCGCGTTGCTTCACTCACTCCGGATTTGCCGCTCAGGGCTCTGGAAACGGCATATTTGGATAGACCAAGCTGGTCGGCCAGGGTCTGGGTAGAAATTTTACGGGTCATCGAATAACACTCCTGTCATAGATATCCAAACGGAGGCGTTGTTAGCTTCCATGAAACTAACGTTAGTGAAAATGACTGCCCCAAGCAGCAATAGAGAGCAATATCAAGCAATAGCAGCAGTACAATCCTTGCTATGTAGCTGGCAGCGTTATTTGGGAATTGACGGGACGACGGGAAGAAAGTAAACTGATTTCAATAACGGTATTGTATCATAACCTAACGAAAATAACAAAATTAATTATGGAGTGTCGAAGCGTCGGTAATCGGAGCATTAAAGGATCGGGAACTGGAGTTCTGCGAATATGCAAGGCGGAGAAAGGACGGATCAGCAATGGGACAAGTGGAGGCAAGGCTGGAGAAGCTGGGAATTAAGCTGGGAGAGGTTCCGGCAGCGGTGGCCAATTACGTTCCGGCGAAGCAGGTCGGCAAGGTGGTGTATACGTCCGGCAACGATTGCCGTATTGACGGTGTGCTGATGTATACCGGCAAGATCGGCAGTGATCTGACCGTGGAGCAGGGCTATGAAGCGGCGAGACAAGTCGCCGTCAACCTTCTGGCTGTGCTGAAGCAGCATCTCGGCGAGTTGGACCGGATTAAGCAGGTGGTCAAAATGCTGGCCTTTGTGAATTCGGCTGACGGCTTTGTGGAGCAGCCTTATGTAATCAACGGAGCCTCTGACCTGCTGGTAAGCGCGCTGGGCGATAAGGGCAAGCATGCCCGCTCCGCCATTTCAGCCAATGAGCTGCCTTTTAACACTCCTGTCGAGATTGAACTCATAGTTGAGGTGGAGTAGGATGGAGCGCGCAGGGACGGCAGGAGCTGAAGTGGAGGGCGGCCGGGTCATCGAAATCTTGCAGGAGCTGGTGCGCATTCCCAGCATTAATCCGGGATTTCCCGGCGGCATGGGCGAACAGGCAGTAGGGGAGTATGTGAAGCGTTTTTTCAGGCGTCTGGACCTTCCCTGTGAAGTGCAGCCTGTCGAAGGGAGCCGCAGCAATGTTATCGGCACTCTGCCCGGAGCCTCCCCCCGAACGCTCCTGCTGGAAGCGCATATGGATACGGTGCAGGTGCAGGGAATGGGCATCGCGCCCTACGGTGCCGAGCTTAAGGAAGGAAAAGTGTACGGGCGGGGAGCCTGCGATACGAAAGCTTCGCTTGCGGCCATGCTGGCCGCTGTGGAGGCTTTGGCGCTTGGCGGTGTGAGGCCTCCGCTGAATGTGCAGCTGGCCGCTGTTGTGGATGAGGAAATCACGTACCGCGGTGTATCCGCACTGGCTGCGGCCTTGAAGGACAAGGCCGGGAGTTATGCCGGGGCCATTGTCGGCGAGCCTACCGGGCTGGAGCTGATTGCCGCGCATAAGGGCTGCTGCCGTTTCTATGTTGACGTTCAAGGCATATCCGTGCACAGCTCGAATCCGGATCTCGGCATCAATGCCATTGACAAAATGGTCGATGTGCTGGGCTATCTGCGGGAATACGGGCGCACTGTGTATCCTCCGCTGGCGCACCCGCTGACGGGGCCGCCAACCCATTGCGTCAGCCTGATTGAGGGAGGCGTTGCGCCAAATACGGTTCCCGGATTTTGCCGGATCACCGTTGACCGCAGAACGGTCCCCGGAGAGGAGCCGCTGGAGGTGCACCGGGCGATGAAGAAGCGGCTTGAAGAGCTGCAGCTTAAGGACCCCCGGCTGAAGCTTGCCGTCAGCGCACCGTTTATTATTGATTATGCGCTGGATACGGCGGTTGAAGCGGAGGTTGTCCGGCATTTGCAGTCTTCCGCACAGCGGCTGAACGGACAGGCCCGGGTACTGGGAGCGGCCTATTGCAGCGATGCCAGCAAGCTGGCCAGAGTCGGCATTCCTGCGGTCGTGTTCGGGCCGGGAGACATCGGGCAGGCGCATACTGCGGATGAATGGGTCGAAGCCGGGGAAGTCATACGGGCGGCGGACATTATTTTAGATACAATACTGAGCTATTCATAACATAGGACTTCACAGAAAACGGAGGCAATCATGAACATTCTTGTATTTTATGACCAAACATTTCCTTATGCCGGCAGCAGGCCTGCAGATCAGGAGCTGGAAGCCTTGAGGGGCTGGGCTGAACTGGCTGATGCATCAAATTTGGCGGCGAGATTGCAGGATGGCGGCTGGGATACGCTCGTTCATCTCCATGGACCCTATTTCCCCAAAGACGCCTGGAATGCCATTGTTGACCACCTGCGCAGCGGCGGAGGGCTGGTGCATGCAGGAGGAATTCCTTACCGTGAGCCGGTGACGCGCAAGGGCGGCGAGTGGAGCATTGAAAGGCAGCAGGTGGCTTACCATCAGCTCTTGAACATTCATGACGCGCTGGCGGTTGATCCGGCTCCGGTGCAATCGCTGCAGACTTCCGCCGAATTTCCGCTGCTCCTGGGAAAAGAGGAGCTGTTCGGCATCGCTCCGGCATGGGGCCTGACACTGCATCCGAGCAAGAAAAGCGATATCCCCGAGGAAATGGGTGCCTGCGGGCCGATGGATATGTTCATCTATCCGCTGCTTACCGGAGTGGACGGCCGGCAGCGTGAGCGTTCCGCACCTGTTGTTCTGCTGGAGCTGTACAAGGGAGAATACGCGGGCGGCCGCTGGGTTCTGATTAATCAGACGCTGGAAGAGGGGTTCTGGAACAAGGGCGGAGGCGCGCTGCTGCAAGAGCTGGCCCGCTTCACCTCCTATGGAGCGACAGAGCTGTGGCTGAAGAGCAGCTTCGCCGTGTACGAGCCGGGCGAGCAGCCGGCGCTTACGGTGCAGCTGCAATCGCTCTCCCGCACCTCGGCTCCGGCCGGCCGCTGGAGCTTCCGGCTTGAAGTGAGCCGGGACGGTGCAGCTGCGCCGCTCTGGTCCGGCAGCGCAGCGCTTGCAGCGGGGCCGGAGGCGCCCGATTTGCAGTTTGTGCGCATGCCTGTACCGCTGCAGGCGGAGCCGGGCTTGTACCGGGTTGTCTGCGAAGCCGTATCCGCTGCAGGCGAGACGAGAATATTGAGGCAGGCCTTCTGGGGCATGGACCGTTCCTTGCTGCAGAGCGGCGAGCCGCTGAAGACGGACCGCGATTACTTCCGCAGAGGCGGCAAGCCTGTGCCGATAGTCGGCATGACCTATATGACCTCGGATGTATCGCGCAAGTTCCTGCATCTTCCCAATGTGGAGCGCTGGGAACGCGATATGGCGGAGATGAAGCGCGCCGGGATCAATCTGATCCGCACCGGAATCTGGACCGGTTACCGGATGATCATGTTCGCCGACGGCCATGCCGCCGAAGATGTGATGAGGGCGGTGGATGCCTTCGTGCTTACCGCCAAGCGGCATGAGCTTGAGGTGGTTTTCACCTTCTTCTCCTTTGCCCCGGAAGCATGGGAGGGCGAAAATCCCTATCTGGACCCGCGGTCGGTGGAAGCGCAGAAACGGTTTGTCGCTTCTGTTGTTTCCCGCCAGAAAGGGACGACCAATGTCCATTGGGATCTGATCAACGAGCCGTCGCTGTTTCACCCGCGCAGAGTGTTCGAAGGTCCGGTGACAGCGGGGGATCAGTTCGAGCAGAAGGCTTGGAGCGAGTGGCTGCGCGAGCGGTTCGGCAATGACGTCAGCCGGCTGCAGGAGCGCTGGAACATGACGCCGGGACAGCTCCCCTCCTTCGGGGCGGCGCAGGCTCCCGACCCGGATGACAAGTATTTCCAAAGTGTCGTTCAACCGAAGAAATGGCTGCGCTGGCTGGATTACACCCTGTTCAGCATGGATGTCCATAACCGCTGGGCATCCCAGCTGATCGGAACCATCCGCCGCTCGGACCCGGCACAGCTGGCCACGGTGGGCCAGGACGAAGGCATAGCTTCGCAGCGCCCTTCGCCTTTCTTCTATGCCGAAGCCGTGGATTATACGACGGTCCACACCTGGTGGCAGCTGGATCATCTGGGCTGGGACGGGATTTTTACTAAATCTCCGGATAAGCCGAATCTGATTCAGGAAACGGGAATTATGCATGTCCAGCATCCCGACGGGATGGCCAAGCGAACGGAAGAGGAGCTGCGCAATATTCTGGAGCGCAAATATGCTTATTCCTTCTCTACAGGCGGCGCGGGTGCGGTACAGTGGATCTGGAACACGAATTATTTCATGAACAATGCCAACGAATCCAATATCGGGGCGCTGCGGGCGGACGGAACCCAGAAACCGGAAGCGGATGTCTCCTATGACTTCGGCAGCTTCATGGCTGAGATTGGCGGGTTGTTCGAGGAGCGCGAGCTGGAGGATATCGCCGTTGTTTATCCCTTCTCGAATGATTTCTCCAACCGCAAGCTGGCGTTTGAAGCGACGACGCGGGCTTTGCGTACGCTGACCTTCGGGATGAATGTACATCCGCGGGGCATAGGGGAATACCATCTGGAGGCGCTGGAGCGGCAGCCGGCCAAGCTGATTATTGTGCCAAGCGCACATAATTTTGCCGATGAGGCCTTTGAGCGGCTGGTCGGGCTGGCCCGCCGGGGCAGTACGGTGCTGTGGAACGGTCCCTTGCGTCTGGATGAGCATTGGGGTCCTGCACAGCACCGGCTGAGCGGAGAGCTTGGGCGTACAGAACCGGGCAATATTCTCCGTGAAGAGATGCTGAAGCTTGGCGGGAGCCTCTATCCGGCGGCGTTCGGGGAGCGGAAGATCAGCAGCTTGTCCATAGAACGGCTTGCAGGACAGGACGGTGAGCAGGAGCCTGTGGAGATTGCAATCGGTGCGGGCCGTTTCATCTATTGTCCGTTGCCGCTGGAACTGAATGAGCGCTGGGAGCCGATTCAGGCGATGTACCAATCAGCTATTGAGACGGCCGGAATCACGGCTCCGCTGGAATGGCTGCAAGGCGGGGAGCTGCCGGGCGTGTATGGGCGCAAGCTGGCATTCCGGGAGGGAAGTCTTTACATTTTTGTCTCCGAGTATGGCAGCAATGCCGAAATTTCCGTACGCGATGCCGCCAGCGGAGCAGCCTATGCCTTTGTTCTGGAGCGGGAGCGGACGGTTATGTTCGCGGCGGACCGGGAAGGGAACTTGCTGGCAGTGTACCGCCCGCAGCAGGTGCAGATTAACGTAACCAGGTAAAACCGTTAAATTACTTAATGAAGCGGAAAGGGTGAATGAACATGGGCTTTCCCAACAAAATCGGGGTCATTGCCGACAGCTTCGGCCGGGACCTGCGCGGCAATCTGCAGCTGGCCAAGCAGATCGGAGCCGATGGTGTACAGCTGTGGGCGATTGACGGAGAGATGGACCCGGCGGCGCTGAATGCGCGGGGCAGGCAGGAATTAAAAGCTTACTTGCAGAAGCTTGGCCTTGAGCTTTCGGCGCTTTGCGCCGATTACGGCGGACAGGGGTTCAAGAATCCGGCGGAGAATGGCTGGAAGATTGAGAAATCGAAGCAGGCGCTTGATTTGGCGCTTGATCTGGGCTCTAGCATTGTCACCACGCATATCGGCATCGTGCCGGAGGATGCGGCCGATCCCGAATATGCCGTCCTGCAGGAAGCGTGCAATGAACTGGCGGCTTATGCCGCTTCGCGGGGCGGGTATTTTGCCATCGAGACCGGTCCCGAGCCGGCGGCCCGCCTGAAGTCCTTTCTGGATTCGCTGGATACCAAGGGGATGGCCGTTAATTTCGATCCGGCCAATATGGTGATGGTTACGGGAGATGACCCGGTTCAGGGTGTTCATACGCTGCGGGATTATATCGTTCATACCCATGTGAAGGATGGAATCCGGCTGCGCGATGTGGACCCGCGCGATGTGTACGGAGTTCTCGACCATGAGCGGATTGCTGTAATGGGCGAAGGCGGAGCGGGGTTCCGCGAGGTGCCGCCGGGAGAAGGGGCGGTTGATTTCAGCGCTTATTTTGCCGCCCTGCAGTCGATTGGATACGAGGGATACCTGACCGTGGAGCGCGAGGTGGGCAACCGTCCGGAAGCGGATATTGCGGGCGCAGTAAGCTTCATTAAACAATACCGTGACCGCTAAGGGAGCGCCGAAGAGGAGCGATAGCTGATATGGACTACAAGAATGCGTCATTGCCTGTCGCAGAACGTGTCCGCGACCTGCTGGGCCGGATGACTGTCAAGGAGAAGATCGGCCAGCTGGTTCAACCTTTTGGCTGGAAAAGCTACAGCAAAAAAGCGGACGGCAGCATCGAGCTGACGGAAGCGTTCAAAGCCGCACTGGCCGGGGGAGGCGTCGGCTCGTTATACGGTACGCTCCGCGCCGATCCCTGGACGGAGGTAACGCTGGAAACGGGCCTGTCTCCGGAGGAGGGGGCTGCTGCCGTCAATGCCATCCAGCGGTATGCGGTCGAGAACACGCGGCTGGGCATTCCTATTCTGTTCGGCGAGGAATGCTCGCACGGGCATATGGCCATTGGAGCGACGGTATTTCCGGTTCCGCTGACAGTCGGCAGCACGTGGAATCCGCAGCTGTACGAAGAGATGTGCCGTGCTGTGGCGGCGGAGACGCGCAGCCAGGGCGGAGCGGCCACGTATTCGCCGGTGCTGGATGTGGTCCGTGATCCGCGCTGGGGCCGGACGGAGGAAACCTTTGGCGAGGACCCGTATCTGATCGGAGAGCTGGCGGCAGCGGCCATCCGGGGGCTGCAGGGACAGTCGCTGGATGCCGAAGACAGCGTTATGGCAACGCTGAAGCATTTTGCCGGATACGGCAGCCCGGAAGGCGGCCGCAACGGCGCGCCTGCGCATATGGGACTGCGCGAGCTGCATGAGGTGGATTTGTATCCGTTCCGTAAGGCGGTGGAAGCGGGGGCCTGCTCGATTATGCCGGCGTACAACGAAATCGACGGGATTCCCTGTACCTCGAACCGCTATCTGCTGGATGAGGTGGTGCGCCGCGATTGGGGCTTCGACGGAATGGTGATCACGGATTGCGGTGCGATTTATATGCTGCAGAACGGGCATAACACGGCGGCAACGGGTGAGGAAGCGGCGGCGCAGGCGCTGAAGGCCGGAATTGATATGGAAATGTCCGGCGACATGTTCCATAAGTATTTGCTGGCGGCGTTGGAGCAGGGCGATGTCACTCCGGAGGAGCTGGATCTGGCGGCAAGCCGGGTGCTGAGCCTGAAATTCCGGCTTGGTTTGTTCGACCGTCCCTATGCAAATCCGGCAAGGGCCCGGGACATCATCGGCAGTCCGCAGCATAAACGGCTGGCGCGGCGCGTGGCTGAGGAAGGCATCATCCTGTTGAAGAATGAAGGCGGCATTCTGCCGCTCAGCAAGGAAATTGGCAGTGTCGCGGTCATTGGTCCCAATGCCAACTCTGCCTATAATCAGCTTGGCGACTATACTTCCCCGCAGCGGGACGGCCAAATTGTAACGGTGCTGGAAGGCATCCGGGGCGTGCTCGGAGGAGATCCGCAGCGCGTGCTGTATGCGCCGGGCTGCCGCATCAGGGACAATTCCCGGGACGGTTTTCCGCGCGCCCTGGACATAGCGTCCCAAGCCGATGCGGTTGTGCTTGTTATCGGAGGCTCCAGCGCCCGTGATTTTGGCGGCGGAGCCATTGATCTGCGCACCGGCGCCTCGGTTGTGACGGACCACGCCTGGAGCGATATGGAATGCGGCGAAGGAATTGACCGCTCCACCCTGCATCTGCTTGGCGTTCAACTGGAGCTGGCGCAGGAGATTTACAGGCTGGGCAAGCCTGTTATCGTTATTTATATTAACGGCAGGCCGGTTACGGAGCCGTGGATTGATGAGCATGCACCGGCCATTATTGAGGCCTGGTACCCCGGACAGGAGGGCGGAAATGCGCTCGCGGCGATTCTGTTCGGAGATGTCAATCCCTCCGGCCGCCTGACCCTGACGATTCCGAAGCATGTCGGCCAGCTGCCGCTTTACTACAATTCCAGAAGAACAAGAGGCAAGCGTTATCTGGAGACGGATTTGTCGCCGCAGTATCCCTTTGGCTTCGGCCTCAGCTATACTGAATTCACCTATGGAAATCTGCGCATCGAGCCTGATATCATCGGCCCGGATGAAGAAGCGCTGGTACAGGTTGAAGTTGCGAACAGCGGCCCGGTTGCCGGTGCCGAGGTTGTCCAGCTCTATATTTCCGATCTTGTCGCTTCGGTTACTCGTCCGGAGAAGGCGCTCAAGGGCTTCCGCAAAATCGTGCTTGAACCCGGCGAGCGCCGCACGGTTTCATTTGCGGTGAGCCGGGAGCAGCTGGAGATGGTCGGCTATGATCTGCAGCGTGTGGTCGAAGACGGCGAGTTCGGCATCCGGGTCGGCTGCAATTCTGCCGATCTGCTCAGCGGGCGGCTGATTGTCCGTTCGCAGGAGGGGCTGCGTTGAAGCTCATCAGCCGTTTTATCAGCTGGCTTGAGCAGCGGCAGTGGCGAGAGACGATTCCAATGACGGATTAGGCACTGCTGCGGGTGGACGGTGCTCCGTATCATGGGCTGGGATCGGGCACCGCGGCGGCAGGTTTGAGCTTGCATTTAAGCCCTGTGAAGTGAAAAGTGTGAAAATATTGCCGCGGCACAGAATGGAGGACATTTGAGCATGGATCATTTCAAGCTGCCGGCCATTGACATTCCCCGGCTGGAGCTTCCTCCGGCAGTACTCAATATGCTGGAGGAGGCTAAGGAAAAGCTGGCGCACCGTCCGAAGCTGCTGCGCCAGTTTCTGAATTGCTTTCCGAATACACTGGAAACGACAACAAAGCTGCTCGATGACGGGACTACCTTTGTTATTACAGGAGACATCCCGGCCATGTGGCTGCGGGATTCCGTGGAGCAGGTTATGCACTACCTGCCGCTGGCCGGAGAGGATGCTGCGCTGCAGCGGATTATAGGCGGCCTGATCCGCCGGCACATTCAATATATACGGGTCGATCCCTACGCGAATGCCTTTAATGAAACAGCCAGCGGCTGGCATTGGGACGCGAGCGATGAAACGGAGCAATCCCCATGGGTATGGGAACGCAAATTCGAGCTGGATTCCCTGTGCTTTACAATCCGTTTGGCTTATGCCTATTGGCGCGGGACGGGACGAACGGATATTTTCGACGAAGGCTTCAAGTCGGCCATGGAAAGCATTGTTGCACTGTGGAAAAAAGAACAGCGTCATTTTGCAGAATCGACGTACCGCTTCACCCGCCGCAACTGCCCTGATATCGACACTCTGCGCAACCGGGGGCTCGGGATGCCGGTCAATTATACGGGCATGATCTGGTCCGGGTTCCGGCCCAGCGACGACGCCTGCGAGCTGCATTACAATATTCCGTCCAACATGTTCGCAGCGGTCTCGCTGGGTCAAATGCAGGAAATAGCGGTATGGGTGTTCCGCGACAAGGCGCTGGCGGCAGGGATGGCGGAGCTGGAAGCCGAGGTCAGGCATGGAATTAAGCTCTACGGTCTGTACCGTCATCCGGAATTCGGTCTGATTTATGCTTATGAGACCGATGGCTACGGCAATTACAGTCTGATTGACGATGCGGGAACACCCGGACTGCTGTCCATTCCTTATCTCGGTTATGCCGGTGTAGACGATGCAGTCTATCAGAACACCCGCCGCTTTATACTGAGCAGGGAGAATCCTTTTTATTATGAGGGCGCAGCGGCCAGAGGCATTGGCAGCCCGCATACGCCGCCGGGTTATATCTGGCATATGGCGCTGTCGATGCAGGGGCTGACCGCGGCAACGGATGAAGAAATGCTGGAGATGATCGCTATGCTTGAAGCGACCGACGGGGGAACAGGCTATATGCACGAGGGATTTCTGGCCGATGATCCGCAGGTCTTCACCAGACCCTGGTTCGCCTGGTCGAACAGCCTGTTCTCGCAGCTTGTCTGCAAGGCGATGAAGAAGGGATTGCTCTATGTGAATTGAACCGGAGAATCTGAACAAGCTGATGGAACGCAAGGAGGTTCATAGGGAACGAAAGCGAAGTGGAAAAAGTAACACTAATAGGCTGGAATTCTGGATTTAACAGGCTTTAGTGGAATTTTGTACACTTATTGGAGGCCGTTTCCCCCATACAAGGTGATTTCAGGCGAATTAGCTGTACTTTTTCCCACTAGGGATGATCCATTATCCGAATGCGCTACCTTAGTGTTCCTTTTTACCACTAATTACGGCTGGCGAAAAAGCGGCGGAAGGGAATTCGGGAACTGCAGGAGCGGAGCGTCTGCCTTTGTCTGCGGATTTCCACCGCGGACAGTGGTATACATCAAGAAATCTGCAGACGGGCAGCGGCGGGCAGTCCAAGCATGCTCTGGAGTCACGGCCAATCCTAAATAGAAAAATTACAAGTTCAATCTATATAGTGGCCGTTCACGCCTAAACAAACATAGGGATTCAGCACTTCCGGAGCGGACAACGTCGTCCGTCTTTAGGCGGAGCAAGATAAACGGGCCTCCGTCACCTGGACAGCGGAGGCCCGTTTCTGTTATAAGGCTGCACCCGGAACACCGGACTGCGATAGATTAAGAGGCTTTATACTTCCTGCCAGATCCTGCGCAGGTTATCCAGTCCGATTCGCGTGCCCTGCTTGCATTCCTCCAGGCCTTCGAATTCCAGGGACACGTAGCCGTCATAGCCGGAGTCCTTGACCAGGCGGATCACCTCGCGCATATCAATATCGCCCTGTCCGACAATGGCGCCGCGCAGATAATTGCCTGCGGTAGTCCGGAACCAGCCTTCTCCCGGGTTCTGATAGGAGGGACGCAGGTAGAAATCCTTGAAATGGACTACCGAAGCAAAAGGGAGATTGTTGCGGACCGCTGCCGGCGAGTCCTCATCGGCGCACATGAAATTGCCGATATCCAGCGTCGTCTTGAAGTTTGCTCTGTCAACCGCCTGAATCAGAGCCTGGACCCGGTCGCTGTTCTGAATGAAATAGCCGTGATTTTCGACGCTGGTAGTGATGCCGAAACCGGCGGCATAATCGGCGATGGTCCGGCAAGCCGCCGCAAGCTGCGGCAGGGCGGCATTGAAGTGAGCGATGGAGACATCCGGGGAGGAGGCTACATCATGCCGCATGAAGGATACGCCAAGCCTGGCGGCTATATCCACCTCGTGTTTGACGCGTTCTATTTCAAGCGCGAGCGCCGCTTCATCCTCTGTAAGGAAATTGGCGCTTATCGCATAATTGGACACATCAATGCCTGCTGCCGCTGCCTGGGATGTAATAACCTCAATCAGCCCGGGATCTTCCGTAAGGTTGTAGCCTATGGGGACAATTTCTACGTGCTCGCCGCCGATTTCGGCAATAAAATGAATGACATCGGCTATATTCATTTCACCGCTGCGGATCGCTCCGGCCAGGCTGTAGGTGCTGATTCCGAATTTCATAGGATGACCTCCGCATTGGTGGCTGCAGATTCATAGATTGCCGCCAGAATTTTCATAATTTCCACACCGTCTTCTACCGGACTCAAAGGCTGTGAGCCGCTCAGCGCGCATTCAATGAAATGGCCGATTTCGCTTTCAAAGGCATGTTCGACCTGGAAGCTCTTGCTGTCGGTTTGCGGCTCAATGTTCAGAATGGTGTTGTTCTTCTCCGTAATGATGGCAACGGCCGGATCAATCTCGAAGCCGCCCTTGTCGCCGTACAGCTTGACTGTTCCTTCATTGCTTTTGGCATGCAGGGTGAAGCTGACATCAATCATCAGCGAAGCGCCGTTCTCGAAGCGGATCAGCGCATTGGCCATATCCTCCACATCATTTTTGGCGGCATCGTAATCGGCAGCCTTGTATTGCGAAAGATTGCGGATATGGCTGCGGTTCCCCAGCTTGCGGTACGTGTTGCCGCTGACGGATTTGACTTTGGGGCGGCCCATCAGATACCAGCAAAGGTCAATGACGTGGACGCCGAGGTCAATAAGCGGCCCGCCGCCGGAGCGTTCGCTGTCGCTGAACCAGCCGCCGGGATTGCCGAGCCGCCGGATATAGGAGGCTTTGGCGTAATAGATCTCGCCGAATTCGCCGGCTTCCGCAAATTCATGCAGCATGCGGGCATTGGGATCATAACGGCGGACGAATCCGACCTGGAGAATTTTGCCCGAGGCGTGTACGGCCGCCTGTACAGCAAGCGCCTCTTCGACGGTGCGGCACAGCGGCTTCTCGACCAGCACATGCTTGCCGGCCTGCAGCGCCGCAATGCTGATCTCGGCGTGGCTGTTGTTCCAGGTACAGATGCTGACGGCATCAACGGCCTCGTCAGCCAGCAGCTCGCGATAATCTGTGAATACCTTGCTGGCGCCGTATTTCTCCGCCGCTGCGGCCGCACGCTCTCCGTTCAGATCGCATACGGCGTAAATATTGGCATTTGGATGTTTGGCATAAGGGTTAAGATGGAATTCGGATATACCGCCCGTTCCTATGACACCGATGTTAAGGATACTCATTATTGTAAAATCTCCCTTCATAAATAGCTTGTGCTTCTACTTTGTATTTTAACGCTTTCGCCTCAGATTGCCATGCACCGCTGTGCGGACTATTTGGACAAATGTGCGATTATCATCTTACAAAACTCTTTTTCAGGAGGGATTATTATGAACCGACCTGCCGCCTTGCGCGAGCCCATGGATATGCCCAATCCTTACTTTCCGGTGAAGCTGCATTTATGCAGTTGCACCGAGGAAGGCCGGCTGCTGTTCGCTTCCCATTGGCATGAGCATCTTGAACTGCTGTATTTCATTTCGGGAGAGGCGGTCATTGAGTGCAACGGAGTACCGCACAGCGTGTCCGCCGGCGACATCATGGTGTTGAACAGCAATGATCTGCACCAAGGCTTCAACCGCTCCGGCCAGCTGGTCTATTATGCGCTCATCGCTGATCTTGCCTTGCTGCAGAGCCAGTCGCCGGATGCAGTCGAAACCCAGTTCATCACGCCGATCACCCGCAACCGCATTGTGTTCCGCAACAAAATTACCGCTGCCCCCGGGCTTGCAGCCTGTCTGGATGCCATTATTGATGAATTCAAAGGCAAGGAGCTTGGGTATGAGCTTTCTGTCAAATCGTATATGTACCGGCTGCTGACCCTGCTGCTCCGCGGCTTCCTCGGGGATTGTCAGGCAGTGGCAGAGGTGGAGAACCGGCGCAGGCATTTGGAGCGCTTTGCGCCCATTTTGCAATATATTGAAGAGAATTATCTCCAGGAGCTGACGGCGGAGGGGCTGGCGCGGATGGCCGGATTGAGCCGCTCGCATTTCAGCAGACTGTTCGGAGAGCTTACGAACGGCAGTGTTGCCGATTACGTCAACCGGATAAAGGTCAATAAATCGGAATATCTGCTGCAGAATACGGAGATGACCATTTCGGAAATCGCGCTGGCTGCGGGTTATCATGATATCTCTTATTTCAGCCGCACCTTCAAAAAATACCGGAGCATGCCGCCATCGCGCTTGAGGTCCGCTCCCGCGTCGCTTTCGATTTGTTTCAAGTAACAGGATAACGCTTTTCTGTGGACGTGCTTTCGGGCACGTCATTTTCTTCAAAAGATCAGAATTTATCCTGAATTTCGAAAGTAAGTATCCACAAATCATCTAAATAGCTCTACAGGAAGGGATTTCTTGCTAAAAACAGCTTGCACCCAATGGGTGAAGGAAAAAGAGGGTTTATCCCTTGTCCGATCTGGATTGGCTCAATTCACTTTCGAAATTCAGGTTTATATATTTCTCGCTATAAATTTCTCGCTGAAAGGGGTACCGTCCTTATAAGGACGGCGGGCCGTTTCCACATGAAAGATAAGAATTTATAGGTTTTGGGGAAGCGAAGCTTATCCGTTAATTCACGGTTGCGCTGTAAATGAAAGAATGGACCGGGACTTCGGCCAGGCAAACTGCGCGATTGCGTTGGCCGCAGCGGGCAGATAGAGGGAATCAGAGGCAGAAGTGCCTTTGAATTCGCCCGAAGCCGGCTGGACGGTGAAATCAGCGCGAAATGATTCTTCTCCTCCCCACTGAAATGCCAGCATTCTTATATAGGACGCCGATAGGCGTCTTTCTTGAAAGATAAGAATTTATAGGTTTTGGGGTCCCCGCAAAGTACCTGAGTCATCATCGAAGCCAAGGCCCCGCTTTGTGGGGTTATTTTGTGATCTTTACCAGTAAATGTGCCGTCGCTACACAGGCTTTCTTGTCCCCGCGTCATTTTCGGATTCGCCTGAAATGCCGGCCTATTCAATGATGATGGCCTGATGGTCCGGATTGTCCCATGCGGCATACTTCTCTGTCAGAAATAACTGAATGGAATCCGCTCGGGGTACAAGGGCGGCAAGATCTACCAGGCCGGAGGCTGCAATCGCGGCAGCAGAAAGCGTCTATGCCGGAATGGATTTGGGATTCAGCAAAAATCAACGGTGAGATCACCTATATCCCGAATTTCTGGCTGGATACGGCATTTAATGACGGAATGGTAACGCTGCGGAAGGATTTGCTGGAGAAGAACGGGCTGGAAGCGCCGAAATCTCCCGAAGACCTGCTGGCCGTTGCTGAAACTTACTGGGAAGCTATGGATTTGTGGCGTTTTTACAATCAGCGCTGCTGCAAGGAGAACTACATCAAGGAAGCTAAACGCGGATTCTCCATCGATAAAATTGCCACAGGTTCCTTTGAAGCCAATGAAATGGATCTGCTACTCAAGCTGCTGGCCTGCAACCTGTACGAACGTGTTAAACACGACTGCTGCGAACCGGTTCATTCCAGCAATACCATTGCCGGATTTCGACTGGAATTTTTCCAATGTGCGGCGACATTGGTGAGTCACAGTCGAAGAGTGATGCTCAAACTCTCGTAAGAGTTTCCAAACCGAACCCTCTGGAGACGGATGGAATCACGTGTCGTTCAGTTAGAGTGAGTGCTCCTAAAATTTAACATGGAAATCCGTAGCCCGGTCCTCTTGGGGGAGGGGGAGCTTTGCCCTTTTACGCCGCTTCGTTCATTTCTGACAGGCGTATATCCCTTTTTTTGTTATCTCTAGCAAGGGGGAAGCTCATGCAGTTCTTGTCGCTATAGGCTTTCGAAATTCAGGTTTATATGTAACACGCTATAAATTAGCCTTATCTTTCCCGCTGAAACGGATACCGTCCCTATCAGGACGGCGAAGCCGTTTCCACTTGCGTAGGATATACGCAGGCTTTTGGGCGGACGCTCCGCGAACGGACCGTTGTCTGGGTCGCTGTGCTCTCCGGATTTTTTTTATTTTCCTTAACGGTAAAAATCCGGAGACCCGGGCGGCCGCGGCCGCTGTTCTGCGGGTCCGTCCTCTCCGCTGCTTAAGCGGGAGGCGGTTCTGTCATCTTAAAAAACACAATAAAGAAACTTAATGTATAGGAATGGAACCGGCGAACCTGAACAAGCAGATGGAACGCAAGGAGGTTCATAGGGAACGGAAGCGAAGTGGAAAAAGTAACACTAATGGGCTGGAATTCTGGCTTTAACGGGCTTTAGTGGGATTTTGTACACTTAATGGAGGTCATCTCCCCCCATATGGCTGATTTCAGCCGGATTAGTTGTACTTTTTCCCACTAGGGATGATCCAGGATCCGAATGTGCTACCTTAGTGTTCCTTTTTCCCACTAAAAAATGGCTGCCCTTTGGATGAATGGTTCAAGTTCATCATAATGTAGGCGTATTCCTCTGCAAGCTACTCCTTCAGCGAGCCGATCAGCAGCCCCTTGATGAAGTAGCGCTGCAGGAACGGATAGAAGAGAACAACCGGACCGATGGTCAGGATCGCTGTAGCCATTTTGACCGATTCCTGCGGCATGACCGCATCGCTGATCAGAGCGCCGGAGCTCTGCATTTGCTGAATCATGTTAATCTCCGAGTTCAGCTTGAAGAGCAGATACTGCAGCGGATAGAGATTCTGATTATCGACCAGCATGATCGCATTAAACCAGTTGTTCCAATACCCGATCCCGTAGAATAACGTAATCGTCGCCAGCACCGGCGTGCAGAGCGGAAAATAGATGCGGAAGGCGATGTAGATATCGCTCGCGCCGTCGATCTTGGCGGCCTCGCTGAGCGAGCCGGGAATTTGCGACATATAGTTGCGGACCAGAAACAGATTAAACGGGTTGAAGATCAGGGATGGGATGATGAGCGCCCAAATCGTATTCCTCAGTCCGAGCTCCAGATTGATCAGGTACCAGGGAACAAGCCCCGAATTAAATACCATAGTGATAAAAAAGAACATGGCCAGCCCGTTGCGGTAGCGGATATGCTTGGCGGCCAGCGTATACCCCGCCATGCCCGTCATGAGGACGGCGAAAAAAGTGCCGACTACGGTTATAAATATGGAAATCATATAGCTCGTGTAAAGGGGCGTACTGCCTAACAAAAGCAATTTGTAGGCATCTAAGGAGAAGGCGGAAGGAAACAATTGGTAACCGAACTGCTGGATGCTCTCCTCTGAGGTAAGGGATACCATCAGCACCAGAAGCAGGGGCAGCAGACAGAGCAGGGATATTCCTCCGATAAAGATGTTATTGGCAATATGGAATGGCTTGGGCTTGTTCATGATTGGATGCTCTCCTTTCAAAGATTCTGCGGTTAGAATAGGGCGTTGTCCGGATTGAGCTTCTTGACGACTTTATTGCTGCCCCAGACAAGAATGAAGCCTACAACCGACTGGTACAGACCGACGGCCATCGCTTGCGCCGGATTTCCGATGGTTCGCAGCGAGCGGAAAACATAGGTGTCGATGACATCTGCGGTCGGATACAGCACGCCGTTGTCCTTGATGATGGCATAAATCATATCGAAGCTGCCGTACATAATTTTGCCGAGTGCGAGCAGAGACAGAATCATGACCGTCGGAACCATCAGCGGAATGGTAATGTGGCGGATCAGCTGCCAGCGGCTGGCGCCGTCAATCCGGCCGGCTTCATAATAACTGTCGTCGATACCGGTAATGGCAGCCAGATAAATGACGAGGTTCATGCCGAGATCCTTCCAGACGGCGGCGGCGACCAGAATTCCCGTCCAGTATTGCGGAGAGGAATACCAGTTGACGGGATCCAGATTCAGCTTGACCAGCAGCTGGTTGATAATCCCGTAGTCCGTGGACAGCAGACTATAAATGATATAGCTGACGATGACCCAGGACAAGAAGTGCGGGAACAAAATGGTGGACTGGGTCAGCCGGGAGTACAGCTTGCCGCGCAGCTCGTTGAACAGGATGGCCAGGGTCATCGCCGCGAGCGTGCCGACGACGATAAAGAGAAAATTCAGCTTCAAGGTGTTGAAGGTGACCTCCCAGGCACGCGGTGAGGAAAAGAAGAATTCGAAATTGTCCAGACCGACCCAGGGAGAGTTGAAGATTCCTGTTTTAAAGTTGAATTTTTGAAAAGCAATCAGCATGTAAGGGAGGGTGAAGTATCCGAATATCAGTGTATAAATGGCCGCAGGAATGACCAGGAGATAGGCGGAGCCGTTCTGTTTGAGTTCACGCAAGAGATGTCTGCCGTTTTTTTTCATAGAATAATTGACACGTCCTTTCATTCATTATCGGATTCTCGTTCTGTATCCAGTGTAAGGAATGAAGCGGGTGCCGGTAAACTTTGAAATTGAATCAGCGAGAGTTTAAACGCGTGTCCGGGCTTCAAATTTTACGAAAAACTTCAAGTTTACGCACAATTAACACTGGGAACACAGTTCATGAAAACACCGGAATGCCTTGCTGCTGCTGAGTTTATAGCAAATAAGATATATTTGTGTGATGTAAATTCACCTTCTGTGTAGCTATATTATGTGTTGTTATCTTTTATCTACTATTTATAATAGAGATGAGTTTATATATTCTTTTCCAGCCCTATTACATTACAATTGATGATATATTAATGGACATGAACAGGGATTTTGGGGGGATGCATGATGTTCAGACAAAGACTGATGCGCTACACGGTGTACAGAAATATGTTTCTTAGCTTTGTGTTATTAACTGCTGTTATCATTGCTCTGGTTACTGTTGTCCTGTATGCATTGTTCTCCTGGAGTACGGCGAAGGAAGTCGGGAAAATTTCCGAGTCGATGCTGAAGCAGAACAGCGTTGTTGCGAGCGTTATCAAAAGTCAGGTCTACAATTTCGGAAACCTGCTCCTCAATGACAAAACGGTTGTTGCCGCACTGTTTGACCGTGAAGGAGATTTATTGAAGCAGTATCATGCCTCCAGAGTGCTGCGAACGATGCAGACCACCTATCCGTTCATCGAAACGATCGGTATTTATAACGGATTGACCGAAACCTATCTGGATACCAAAGGTGTGACTCTGGAACAAGAAGGTCCGCTGCTGCAGCAGATCAATGATAAGAACAGAAGCTATTTCCAACTGTTTCCACGCAAGCTGATTAATCCGGCAGACGGCAAATATGACAACGTGCTGACCTTTGTTCTGCTGCCAAGTTATTATTCCCTGCTGCCGGCCCAGGGCGCCATGGTGATCAATATGGATTCGGATTATATACAGAAGTTGATCGGCGGCTACAAAAATGATGTTTCGGACTCGCTGTTCGTCATAAATTCCCAGGGGATTGTGCTGACGCATTCGGACCAATCGCTTTTTCTGGAGAATAAATCCTCTGAGCCTTATGTGCAGGAGATTCTGAATTCTCCGGACAGCAGCGGCTATTTCACCGGTCAGATCGATGGCCGCAAGCATATGATTACCTACGTAAAATCTGCGGAGCTGGATTGGGTATTCGTCAGCCAAAGTGAGTATAATAATCTGTTGTTCAATATGAATGTGCTGCGGCAGGCTTCGCTCGGACTGGCCCTGGCGATTTTTGTCATCAGTCTGCTGCTCTCCATCTGGCTGACGAACAATGCATACAACCCGATTCGCGTGCTGCTGGAGAAGATTTCTTCCGTGCAGCGGCAAAAACAGAATCATCGGCGCATTAATGAATTCGATCTGCTGAACACCACATATTCGGAGATGTCGGAGAAATTGTCCTCCATGGTAACGGTAATGTCCCAGACCCAGGAGGCGGAGGTTCTTGGACTGCTGAAGAGCGGTGAAGCCGGTGTGTTCGAGCGGTTCGCCCTGAGTTGTCAGGGTCCGTATTATACCGTGATTGTATTGCTTATAGACGGATTGGACGAGTTCCGGGCCAAGGTGGATACACAGACGCGCGCTTTTGCCCGCGAAGCTATTCTGCGGACGGCGGCGGAGCTGTTTGACGGTGAGGGTGCCAGAGCTGCGGGTATTGAAGAGGGGCTGATTGCACTTATCCTTCCGGGATTGACCGAATCGGGACCGCAAGCGTCTGCAGAGCTTCACGGCATGCTGAAAGAGCTGCAGGAGACGCTGTATCATTCGCTGCATCTCTCCATTACAGCGGGCATCGGCACTACGGAGAACACCCATGAGGGGATCCGCCGCTCGTTCGAGCATGCGCAGACCTGTGTGCAGCAGCGGTTTTTTTCCGGAAAAGGCAGGATTTTCGATTGTGACCCTGCGCTGAAGGTTCCGCCGGAGGACCGTGAGCTTGCTTATCCTGATAAACGGGAGAAAATGATCATTGATGCGATCCGCCTGCAGCAGCGATCCAGAATAAACCGCGAAATTGATCTGTGGATTAAGGAAATTCATACCGGCGATTATCACGAAGCGTTGTTCTATATGAATCAATTTGTGGGCAGCCTGTATAAGCAGCTGCATGTCTCCCAGACCAGAAACCAGGAGATCACCAATGTGTTTTTAGGCTTCACCCGCAGAATGACCTCCTTTGAAACCCTTCAGGAATTCCAGGAAGAGCTGAAGGAGCTGGCCTGCAAGCTGTCCAGTGACATTGAGGAAACGGGAAATGAGCGGCATACGGAAGTTGTGGAGTTTATCAAGCAGTATGTCGGCAAGCACTATGCCCGCTCAGACCTGTCGCTTGAACTGGTGGCCGGAGAGGTGAAGCTCTCCAGAAGTTATGTGGGCAAGCTGTTCAAGGCGCATTGCGAGCTTTCCTTCAATGATTATCTCAACGTGGTCCGCCTGGAGAGGGCCAAGGAACTGCTGCTCAATACAGATGCGCCGGTACAGGTGATCAGCGAGCAGGTCGGAATATTCAACACCACCTATTTCTATACCTTGTTCAAGAAAAACTTCCAGCAGTCTCCAGCGCAATTCCGCAGCCAGATGCTGCTGGAGGAACGCAAGGCATGAAGCCGATCTTTGATATGCTGCAAGAGGAATTCAGACCTGGATTCAGACATTCAAATCGGCGATATCTCCATTATTGAACTATACTGGCCGCTAAATTTCCCCTTACGCTTAGAATGTTCCATTCATGCTATCTACTCGAATCGAAAGGGGATGCTCTAATGAAGACATGGAAAAAAACGGCAACACGCGTGTTTGCACCACTGCTGGCAGCGGCATTGCTGGCAAGCTGTTCATCCGGAGACGGAAATGCGGCTAACGAGACAGGAGGGCAGGCGACCGCGACTCAGGCTCCTGCCGCAAAGCTGCCGGTAAGGTATCTGCTGCCGGGCAATGCTCCGCAGGATCTGGATACGGTTGTGGCGGCAATCAATGAGAAGCTGGCGGCGGATGGCCTGAACCTGGAATATGAGCCGATTTATATTCCTTGGGATGTGTGGGACCAGAAGACCAATCTGATGATGTCCACCGGTGAGGAGTTCGAGCTGATAGCCATCATGCATGATGTGAAGGGGCCCAACGTACTGGCCGGGAATGGCGGCATCATCCCCATTGATGAGCTGCTGGAAGAGTACGGTGCCGAGCTGAAAGCGTCTATGCCGGAATGGATTTGGGATTCAGCAAAAATCAACGGTGAGATCACCTATATCCCGAATTTCTGGCTGGATACGGCATTTAATGACGGAATGGTAACGCTGCGGAAGGATTTGCTGGAGAAGAACGGGCTGGAAGCGCCGAAATCTCCCGAAGACCTGCTGGCCGTTGCTGAAACTTTACAGGCCAATTGGCCCCAGGACAACAAAAATGTGTACATCAAGCTGCTGGCGGAACCTGCGACTTTCCTGCACACGACATATGACAGCTATCCGTTTTCCGTCATCGACAATTTGATTTATGTGGATCAGGAAGGGACCGTGAAGTCCTGGCTGGAGACAGAGGAATTCAAGAAAGATGTTGAATATATGAACGAAGCTTATACCCGGGGACTGATTCTCAAGGATGTGCTGACCACCCCGACAGAGGTGCTGAACCAGGAAGAACTGGCCGGACGTTATCTCTACCGTCCGGGCGATGTGGGAATTGACGACAGAATCCGTGAGACCTTCCCCGGGGCGGAGGTCAATATCTATTTTCTGGGCGATCAGCCTAAATTCCGCTCTTATGCGATCCGTAATTCCAACGGCGTATCGGCTACCTCTCCGCATCCGGAGGCGGGCGTCCAGTTTCTGAACTGGGTATTTTCAAACCAGGGAAATTTCGATCTGGTTCAGAGCGGGGTTGAAGGTGTAAACTGGACCAATACAGGCGAGAACACAAGGGACTTTCTGTCTCTTACAGATGCCGGAGGTCCAACCTATGAGTTGGCCAACTGGCTGCTCGGCCATGTCGAGATGAACCGTTATCCAACCAGCTCCGATCCGGGGCGTATGGAGAGAAGAACGACAATTGCCGACGATGCGGTCAACAGCGTGACGATCGGTTTCAACTTTGACCCGACCAACGTCGCCTCAGCTTATGCCAACAGCGTGGCAGAGCTGCAGACAAGCGTCTTCCCGTTAATGTACGGGGTCATTTCTTATGAAAGCGGCTTTGCCGGTGCGCTGCGGAACATGAAGGCCGCCGGTCTGGACACCGTGGTGGAGGAGTATGCCCGGCAGTTCGCCGAATGGCGCAGCAGCCAGTAAACAGAAATAATGATACAAAGCCGCCGTTCTCTCGTTATTTGAGAATGGCGGCTTTGTGTTTTTAATAAGATAAGAATTGATATGTTTCACGCTAAAAATTAGCCTTATCTTTCCCGCTGAAACGGATACCGTCCTTATAAGGACGGCGAAGCCGTTTCCACTTGAAAGATAAGAATTTATATGTTTTGGGGGAAGCGTAGCTTATCCGTTATTTCACGGTTGCGCTGTAAATGAACGAATGGATCGGGACTTCGGCCAAGCAAACTGCGCGAATGCGTTGGCTGCAGCGGGGGGGGAGCGGGAATCAAAGGCGGAAGTACCTTTAATTTCGGCCGGAGCCGGCAGGACGGTGAAATCAAAGGCAGAAGTACCTTTGAATTCGCCCGAAGCCGGCTGGACGGTGGAATCAAAGGCAGAAGTACCTTTGAATTCGCCCGAAGCCGGCAGGACGGTGAAATCAGAGGCAGAAGTACCTCTGATTTCGCCCGAAGCCAGCTGGACGGTGAAATCAGAGGCAGAAGTGCCTTTGATTTCGCCCGAAGCCGGCTGGACGAGGGAATCAAAGGCAGAAGTACCTTTGAATTCGCCCGAAGCCGGCTGGACGGTGAAATCAGAGGCAGAAGTACCCTTGAATTTGCCCGAAGCCGGCTGGACGGTGGAATCAAAGGCAGAAGTACCTTTGAATTCGCCCGAAGTCAGCTGGACGGTGAAATCAAAGGCAGAAGTACCTTTGAATTCGCCCGAAGCCGGCTGGACGGTGGAATCAGCGCGAAATGATTCTTCTCCTCCCCACTGAAATGGCGGGTTACCGAATGTAAAAAGGACCTGAAGCAGAGCTTCAGGTTTTTCTTCTGGCTTTAGCCAGTTGAGTGCGTGAAACGCGCGAAACAAAAAACCACCCGCTATGCGGGTGGAGGGAACGAGGGTTCGACCACCAAGACCATTCCGATAGAATTGAGATGTTCAGGCTCAAACGAAAGGAATGGTCAAAGATGGCAAACAAGAGCTATAGCCTAGCTCACACGAAGTGGATGTGCAAATACCATATCGTGTTCA
>NZ_JACBYI010000018.1 GCF_019352175.1 Paenibacillus sp. S150 | reverse complement strand
CGGCTGATTCGTCGAATGTCTTCGGGACTCATTTCTGCTCTCCTCCTTCCAGCTAGGTATATATATGTTTAGAGTATTATTTACCCATTATCTGGATGGGGGTAACAGAGAGGACCTAAGTAGTTACCTTTTTACACTTCGCTTCGTCCCCTATGAATCTTTTCCTTGCGTTCCATCAGTTGCTCAGGTTCTCCGGTTCATTTCATATAAAGTTAACCTGAAGTTCGAAAGTGAATTGAACAAATCCAGATCGGACAAGGGATAGCCCCGCTTTTTCCATCACCCATTGGGTGCAAGCTGTTTTTCACAAAATCCCTTCGTGTAGAGCCTTTAGATGATTTGTAGATGCTTACTTTCGAAATTCAGGGTTATATGCTTCACGCTATACATTAGCCTTATCTTTCCCGCTGAAACGGATACCGTCCTTATCAGGACGGCGAAGCCGTTTCCACTTGTGCTTTTGCTAGTTTTTGTGTAACTGAACCAAGAAATCTAGTAGAATAGTTCTATAGTTTACAATATTGGCTAGAGCTCGACAGCAGAAGCAGCTTAGATTAGGAGATGAGACAGTGCAGCTTAGACATGTGAAGATTCTGGGTACCGGCAAATATTTGCCCGGGAGGGAGGTGACGGATGCGGAACTGGATGACGTGCTCGGTACACCTGAAGGCTGGGTCGGCAAAATAACGGGTGTAGGCGTGCGGCATTACGCTGTAGAGGGTGAAACCGCCTCCAGCATGGGGGCCAGAGCCGCCGAAGCTGCGCTTGCCGCAGCGGGTCTAAGCTTTTCGGATGTCGATTGCCTGGTCTGTACGAGCGGGACGAAGGAGCAGCCTCTGCCCGGTACGGCTGTATTTATTCAGCAGGCTATGGGACAGGGGAATTCCGGCGTGCCCGCCTTTGACATTGATTCGACCTGTCTCAGCTTTCTGGTGGGAATGGATGTCATGTCATACATGGTGGCAGCCGGGCGGTACCGGAATGTGCTGCTGGTGGCGACGGAAATTGCTTCGGCCGGACTGAATTATGAGGACAAGGAGAGCGCGGCGCTGTTCGGCGACGGGGCGGCGGCGGTGATCATCGGCCCTTGCGCAGCCGGAGATTCCTCGAAGATTCTCCATGCCTCGCTCAAAACCTACAGCAGCGGAGCGCGTTATTCGGAGATTGCCGGTGGAGGCACCAGGCTGCATGCCCGGAAATTCAGCAAGGAGAATGCTGTCCCGTATTTGTTTCACATGGACGGGCAAGCCATTTTCAGGCAAGCCTCCAAGCTGCTTCCTGATTTCATGAACGAAATGCTGACACAGGCAGAGACGCAAATGACTGATTTCCGCCTGGTTGTGCCTCATCAGGGAAGTGCAATGGCGATGCGTCTGCTCCGCAAAAAGCTGGGAATTGCCGAGGACAGATTCCTCGACAATACGCCGGGTCATGGCAACACAATTGCAGCGTCGATTCCCATGGGGCTGCATGAGGCGATCGCGAGGGGACGGGTCCGGCGGGGAGACCGCATACTCTTCATTGGCACTGCGGCGGGCCTGTCACTGGGGGGCATGATTATTGATTACTGATTCCGCCGGCAATCCGCGGGCAATGAACGTGCTCCTTACAGGAGGACGGGCACCTGTGGCTCTGGAGCTGTCCCGTCTGCTGCGGTCTGCGGGCCATCTGGTGTTCGCGGCCGAAAGCGCAGAATATCATCTGTGCCGCGTCTCCTCGGCTGTAGAAGGGAGCTTCCGCGTACCGCCGCCAAGGCACAATCCCGAGGCGTATATTGAGCGGCTGGCGGGGCTGGTTGAGGAACTGCGCATTGATGTGCTGATTCCGCTGTGCGAGGAAATTTTTTATATTTCGTCCGGCCTTGAGCGTTTTCGCGGCTGCCGCGTGCTCTCGGCCCCAAGGGAAACGCTGGCCCGCCTGCACCACAAGGGCGAATTCATCGCCTGGGTCTGTGAGCTGGGATTCATTGTACCCAAGACGCTGCAGCTCAGCAGTCTTGCAGAGTGGAGAAGCCACAAGGAGGAAGCGGAGCGGATAGGGGAGGCCTGGGTATACAAACCGGCTTTTTCCCGCTTTGCCTCCAAGGTAATTCTGCCTGGAAATACCGCAAGCGGGCCGGAAGGCATGGCTGGCCCGCGCAGCCTTCCGGCTCCGGGCGGAATTTCATCCGCAGCCCCCTGGGTGGCGCAGCAATATATCAAGGGTGAGGCAATATGCACTTACAGTGTCGTACATCAAGGTGCAGTAGCCGCGCATGCCGCTTATATGAGCGTATACAGGAACGGCAGGGCCGGGGCGAGTGTATATTTTGAGCATCTGGAGCATCCCGGGGTCTTCGGCTGGGTACAGCGCTTTGCCCGGGCAACAGGCTTCAGCGGCCAGATCGGCTTTGACTTTATAGAGGCGGCGGACGGCACACTTTACCCCATTGAATGCAACCCGCGCGCGACCAGCGGGATTCATTTGTTCGCACCGGAGGACGGGCTGGTCCAGGCGCTGCTGAGTCCCGGGCAGCTGATGCAGTCCGGAAGCGTCAGAACGCCGCGTTCGGGCAAAAAATCCATGCTCGCGCTCCCCATGCTCGCCTGCGGCCTGCGGCCGGGACCGGGCGGCCTGCGCAAGTGGAGCAAGGCATTCCGCGGGGCGGAGGATGTTATCTTCCGCAAGAATGACAGGCAGCCCTTTCGTGAGCAGCTCCGTGTTGTATATTACGCTTACCGTCTGGCCAGGCGGAAAAGGATTACGGTTACTGAAGCCCTGACAGAAGACATAGAATGGAACGGTGAGTGATGGCTAGAGCACTTGTAACAGGAGCAACCGGTTTTCTTGGCCGCCATACGGTAAGGAGGCTGGCGGAGCTGGGCTGGGAAGTATACGGACTCGGCAGGAACCGGGAGGCCGGGGAGCTGGTTGAGCAGGATGGCGCTGTATTTCTGTGTGCGGATCTGCGCGATCGAGAAGCTGCGGTCCGCGCCTGCGAAGGAATGGATCTGGTTTTCCACTGTGCGGCGCTCTCGTCGCCTTGGGGCAAATACAGTGACTTTTACGCATGCAATGCCGATGCTACACGCAATATTGCGGAGGGCTGCAAGCGGCATGGTGTGCAGCGGCTGATACATATCTCAACGCCAAGCCTGTATACCAGCCGCGAGAGCCGTATCGGCATCAGGGAAGAGGACCCGCTTCCTCCGAAGCCGGCCAATACCTATGCGGCAACCAAGCTTCTGGCGGAGCAGGCGGTGCAGCAGGCGGCCAGGGAAGGGTTGACGGTATTTATTCTGAGGCCCAGGGCGATCTTCGGCTCTATGGACAATGCACTGTTCCCCCGGATTCTTGCGGCCAATGAGCGCAAGGGTGTGCCGTTTCTGGATGGCGGCCGGGCCATGATTGATCTCACCTGCGTGGAGAATGTCATTGATGCCATGCTGCTGTGCTGCACCGCTCCGCTGTCGGCAGCCGGCCAGGCCTACAACATCTCGAACGGCGAGCCGGTCATGTTCCGCGAGCTGCTTGTGCGGCTGTTTGCCCGGCTGGATATTCCGCTGCACAGCAGGCAGATTCCATACCGTACCGCTTACGCTGTAGCCGGAATACTGGAAGGGGTGCATAAGCTGCTCCCCTTCCTGGGCGAGCCGGTGCTTACCCGGTATTCCGCTTCGGCACTTGGTGTCTCCCAGACACTGGATATTTCGCTGGCGCGGGACCGGCTGGGTTATCACCCCCGTGTAACTATAGACGAAGGCCTCCAGTCCTTCGCGGAATGGTGGAGAGAACAGACATGATGACTTCAATACCCGTAACCGTGTCCCTGTTATCGGCGGGGTATTGCGTCCATCCCGAAGTTCTGACGCTGCGGGGCGGTACGTACAGACCCGTGGCCTTTCCTGCGGGCTATGCTCTGCTGAGACATCCGCAGCATGGGCCGATTCTGTTCGATACAGGCTACAGTGCCCGCTTCTTTCAGGAAACGGCTAAGCTTCCGGCGTCGCTCTACCGCCATATTACACCGGTGGTCTTCAAGGACGGGGAAAGCGCCCGGGAGCGTCTCCGGAAAGCCGGAATACAGCCTGAGGCAATCCGCTACGTGGTGCTGTCGCATTTTCATGCCGACCATATCGGAGGCGTCCGGGATTTTCCCAAGGCTCAGTTTATTTACTTGCGCAAGTCTTATGAGGCTGTAAGCAGGCTTGGCCCGATCAAGGCGCTGCGGGCCGGATTTCTTCCGGGACTGCTTCCGGAGGATTTCGCTGCCCGTTCTTTGCCAATAGACGAATATTCGGCAAAACGCCCGCTGGCTCAGGGACTCCCCTTCGGGGAAGCTTATGATCTGCTGAGAGACGGCAGCCTGCTGGCGGTGGAAATGTCCGGCCACGCCTCCGGAATGATCGGCCTGTTTGTGTCCGGCGGCGGATTCGACTACCTGCTCTGCGCGGATACAGTATGGTCGAGCCGTGCCTTCCGCGAGAACCGCAGGCCGCATCCGGCAGCCGGTCTCATTATGTCCGACCGCAAGGAATACCGGCTTAATTTTGACCGGCTGCGGCAGATCCACGAGCGCTTTCCCGGCTTGCGGATTGTACCCAGCCATTGCCGTGAGGCACTGGCTCTCTGGGGAACAGGCGGTGTGAAATGAGCCGGCTGCTGCGCACGCTACGGTTCTACAGCCTTGCCAAGTGGGGACACCGCTGGAAGAACCGCGCGGCCCTGGAGCAGTGGCAGGAGAGGCGGATTCAGCGGCATGTGGAAGTGATTCGCCGGACATCTCCTTTTTACCGTGAGTTGTGGGCGGGTGTTCCAGCCGGAGAGTGGCGGCATTTTCCGGTCATTGAAAAACAGCTTATGATGGACAATTTCGATACGCTCAATACGGCGGGGATCACCAAGGACATGGCTTTTGCCGAGGCCTATGAAGCAGAGAACAGCCGTTATTTCAAGCCGACACTGCATGGAATTACGGTTGGCCTGTCGTCGGGAACCTCGGGCAGCCGCGGGATATTTCTGGTCAGTGAAGAGGAGCAGGCGGCCTGGACCGGAACTGTACTGGCGAAGCTGCTGCCGGGAGGGCTGTGGCAACGCGCAAAGATCGCATTTTTCCTGCGGGCCAACAGCAACCTGTATGAATCCGTCAGCCAGGGGCGCCTGCAATTTCAGTATTTTGATCTGCTGGAGCCGCTCCCGCGGCTGGTTGCCCGGCTGGAGCAGTATAACCCTGATCTCTGGATCGCGCCGCCGTCCATGCTCCGTCTGCTCGCCGAAGCGCGGATCGCGGGAAGCCTGACCGTACAGCCCCGCCGGCTGATCGCTGTTGCGGAGGTTCTGGACCCGCTGGACCGGCAGCATATTGAGCGTACCTTCGGACGTACGGTACATCAGGCCTACCAGTGCACGGAGGGCTTCCTCGGCTGCACCTGCGAATGCGGCACCCTGCATTTGAATGAAGATATTGTTCATATTGAAAAAGAATATCTCGACCGCGAATCCAGGCGCTTTGTGCCTGTTGTGACGGACTTCTCCCGGTCGGTCCAGCCCATTATCCGCTACCGGCTGAATGATATCCTGACCGAAGCGGCCTCGCCTTGTCCCTGCGGTTCTCTGTTCACAGCCATTGAACGGATTGAAGGACGCTGCGACGATATCCTGTATCTGCCGCATTTGGAGGATGGAGGGCTGGTAACGCTGTTTCCCGACTTTATCACCCGGGCTGTGCTGTCGGCTTCGGCGGATATTGAGCATTACCGTGTAATCCAGCGCAGTCCGCTGGATCTGGAGATTTCGTACCGGACACGGGAGGGAAGCACAGAGGATACGGAAGCATTGGTTGCCGGAGAACTGTCGCGGTTATTCAACCGGCTCAGCTGCATTCCGCCGCAGCTTCAGTTCACCGCTTACAGCTTCACGCCCGGAGCGGTGAAGCTGCGCCGGGTGGAGAGGAGCTGGAAGCTGTGAAGCAAGGGGTGGCTCAATATGACAAGGAGAGCATCGCGCAGCTGGAATGGCCGGATACGGAATATGGCCGCTATGCGCGGCAATATATTACCGGCTTGCTGGAGCGGCCGGCAGAACATTTTATCGCCAATGTGCGTACAACTGTCAGAGTGATTGCGGTTGACGGCCTGCCTATCCCCATTACTGTAAATGAAGCGGAGTATGCCAATTCTTATGTCTGTTCACCTTACACGCATTATGTCAGCTATGCCCGTGAGGAGCTGGCGCTGCTCCACAACCGCCTGCTGGAAGGAATGCTGTCCGTCCTGCTGCGGGGAACAGGACTCCTGCTTAGAACCGCCCGCTTTAACCGGGTGGTCCAGGTCAACAACTGGCTGCTGTCCACCAACCTGTATCCTCCGGCGAGTCCGGGCCAGATGCTGAAAGTGCTGGATTACCTCCGCCAGGAATATCCCGGCTATACGATTCTTCTGCGCTCGCTCAGCAATGAGACCTCCGGGCCGCTGATGGAGGCGCTTGCCGGCTATGGCTGCAAACGGGTGCCGAGCCGGCAGATTTATCTGCTGCAGCGCCTGCAGCGTCCAAGGCCAAGTGGCTGGTGAAGCGTGACCGTGCCTTGCTGGATAAGCATGGATACACGGTCGAGGGACATGATCTGATTGCAGAGGAAGACATTCCACGTATTGTGGAGCTGTATGAACTTCTGTATATACATAAATATTCGGAGCATAACCCGAGGTTCACCGGGGCCTATATCCGGCTGGCGCTGGAGAAGCGGACACTTCATCTCTATGGGCTGCGCAAAAACGGCAGGCTTGACGCCGTGCTCGGCTTCTACAGCCGGGAGGGGGCAATGACAGCGCCGCTGTTCGGCTATGATACCTCGCTGCCCCAGTCGCTTGGCCTGTACCGGATGCTGTCCGCCGTGCTGGTTGATCTTGCCGCAAGCCGAGGGCAGCTGCTGCATGAGAGCTCCGGGGTAGGGCAGTTCAAGCGCAACCGCGGAGCGGTGGCAGCTGCAGAGCTGTCCGCCGTGTATGATAAAGGCACGGCCCTGCTGAACCGCTGCAGCTGGTCCTTTCTGGGGCTGCTGCTCCGGCGGGTGGGCATGCCTCTGATCCAAAAGCTGAAGCTGTAGTTTTGCACGGGGATTTTCTGACGAAAGGAGCAAAAAATGAACAACGAAAACGGGCAGAATGCTGATAAAATCGCTCTGATCACCGGTGCTTCCTCCGGCTTCGGGCTGCTGACCGCGCTGGCGCTGGCACGCAAGGGCTACCGGGTCGCCGCCACCATGCGGGACTTAAGCCGCCAAGGGGAGCTGCTGCGGCAGGCCGGGGAGGCCGGAGTAGCGGACCGGCTCCACGTGATGACCCTCGATGTTACGGACCCGGCATCGATTAAGTCGGCGGCATCGACGATCATGGAGATTTTCGGACGAATCGATGTGCTGGTCAACAATGCCGGCTTTGCCGTTGGCGGCTTTGTGGAAGACGTCGCCATGGAGGAATGGCGGCGGCAGATGGATACGAACTTTTTTGGCCTGATCGGGGTGACTCAAGCCGTGCTTCCCATTATGCGGGGGCAGCGGGAAGGCTTGATCGTCAATGTCAGCAGTGTCAGCGGCTTAACCGGCTTCCCCGGCTATGCTCCATATGCCGCCTCCAAATACGCCGTGGAGGGCTTCAGCGAGAGTCTCCGCCAGGAGCTGCTACCCTTTGGCATCCGGGTCGTACTGGTGGAACCCGCCTCCTTCCGCACACCGATTTGGGGGAAAGGGATTGAAGGCATGCACAGCAGCGCCGGTTCCCCCTATCAGGAGCAGCTTGCCGAAGTGCTGCGGTATTCCCGGCGCAGCGCCGAAACCGCGCCCGAACCGGACCGGGTTGCCGAACTGATTGCCCGGATAACAGCGATGAAAGCCCCGCGGCTTCGTTACCCTGTCGGCAAGGGCTCCCGGCTGCTCGTGATCGGCAAGACGCTGCTGCCCTGGAAGGTGTTCGAAGGAATTGTCGCCAAATCGCTTAAGAGGCTGAAATAAATAATAGCTATATAAAAGAGCGGAATACATCATAACCGAAACAGAAAAATCACAAGTTCAATTTATAAAGGCGCTGCCTGAAAAGAATGGAGGGGCGCAGATGCCGGGTACGGTAGGACTGCATATATGCTTTGATGAGCTTGGCCGCGAGATTGAAATTCTGGATGTGACGCCGGTGGGGCAGGGGGAATACCGCATTGAAAAAACGCCGATTTTTAACCCGTGCATTGTCCTTGGCGACATCATTAGAGTTGAAGAAAAGCAGGGGATTGCCTATTATGTGGAGACGGTGCGGAAATCCGGATATGCCAGATATGCCTGGCTTCTGAGCAAGGAAGCGGCAGGCTCCAGGGAAATCCGTGAGTTTAAGCAGCGGATTACAGAATATGAGGGCAAATGGGAGCAAATCTTCGGCGGGCTGCTCGTGATTCATCTTTCCAGGCACTCCGGGATTGACGCCGAAAGCGAAATGGCCCTGATTCTTGAACGTTTTGAAATCTAATCCGAGAATGGCCGGGAGGGGCAGTTGTAATGATGAAATTTCTGAAGCAATGGGTGCCAAGCATCGCCATCGGAATTGTTTTATCTTTGTTTATCCGTACATATGTGGCTGAAGCCATGAGAGTTCCAACCGGCTCGATGATTCCGACGATACAGATCAACGACCGGCTGGTCGTGGAGAAAATGCTCTGGCTGACCACGCTGAAGCATGGCGATATTGTCGTATTCTATCCTCCGGTACCCGGCGATGAGCAGAAGCGGTATGTCAAACGCCTCGCGGGGCTGGCGGGGGATACCCTGGAGATTAAGGACGGAGCGCTGTACAGAAACGGCGGGAAAATCGATGAGCCGTACCTCCAGGAAAAGATGAACTACACGTTCGGACCGGTTACGGTTCCTGCGGACCATTATTTCTTTCTGGGCGACAACCGCAATACGAGCTATGATGCCCATTTATGGAGCACCCCTTTTGTTGCCAAGGATAAGCTGATCGGCAAAGTCCTGGTGGATGTCAACGATCTTTTCTAAAGGATAGGATAATCCACAACAACCACATTCTCAATCATCCCCTCAAGCAGCCCCACAAAATGGAGATGTGCCGGATGGGGTCCATATGTACGCAGGGCTTCCTGGTCTCTGAAGGTCACGCGGAGCCCCAGCGTATAGCCGTGGATATTCCCTGTTTCTTCCGTAACATTTAACCCCGCCGTCAATTCCGCAATTCCTGGAATGGATTCCTTCAGCGCCAGAAGAGTCTGCACCAGCTGTTCTCCGGTTTCAGGCCTATAATGCTCATTAAATTTGAAAACTACAAGGTGCTCATACATATTCTGGTGTCCTCCCGTCATTTTCTTTTGATTATAGCTGCATATTTAGTCCCTGTACATTGTTCACCATTCCGTTTCATGAAAGGAAAAAATGCCATGCAGGCCAAATTGCCTGTATCCGGAATCAAGACACCGCTCAGTATGCGCCTGATCCTGTTGTTCGGGTTGCTGTTTACGATGCAATTTTGGTTGAATTGTTCCGGTTGAACGGTGACCGTAAGCAGGCGATGAAAGAAGCTGGCCCGCTGTACGGAAGGAAATGGGGTCGGGCTGGCCTACAAAAAATTTGTCAAATGGATGTAGAAGAGGCTAAAGTAGGGGATTCAATATACCTATTCCGGGACCGTGAACGTGACTTTAACCATATTGTTACTTTGCCGGCTTATGGGCTATGATCAAATAAAGCTTGAGGGAACTATTCCTGTACATACAAAGGGGTGCTGAGACTTGAAAGTTCATGTCACGGATCTTAAACACGGCGACTGTCTTCTGACAGACACTTTCAACAGTGTAGGCCTGCACGTTCTCCCCAAGAGAACGGTCGTTCAGCGTGAAGAAATCACTATCCTGATCCGGCATAAAATCGAGTACGTGGATATCGAGCCGCGCACCACGCTGCATACCGATAACGGTGGCAGCCTGAACCACAGCCTGAATGATAATTTCGATCATGCGATTCAGAATTACGAATCAATTTTCCTGGAAGCTTTGGCCCAAGGCACGTTCACCCAATCCATGGTGGATGATACGCTGCAGCCGCTGCTGGAAACGCTGGATGCGCAGAAGGATGTCGTGTCGCTGCTGCTGCTGCTGGAGCGCGACGATATTGATACTTACCACCATTCGCTGCAGGTTGGCCTGCTGTCGTATTATATCGCCGCTTGGCTTGGCCACTCCAAAGAGGAACGGTACCAGATCAGCCGTGCCGGCTACCTGCATGATATCGGCAAAAGCCAGGTGCCCTTGTCCCTGTTGAACAAAGTGGGAATTCTGACACTTTCCGAAGAGGAAGAGCTGAAACGCCACACCTCCTACGGATATGATATTATCCGCGGCTCGAAGATGGATGAGAGTACGGCGCTCGTGGCGCTGCAGCATCATGAATTTGAAGACGGAACGGGTTATCCGAACGGAATTCTAAAAAATGAAATTCATCCGTTCACAGAAATAGTCGCGGTGGCGAACATTTACATGGGCTTGACCGCCTCACGGCCGAATCAGCCGAAGCAAGGCCTGGTCGCTGTATTGCGCAAGGTGCATGAAATGGGCTTCGGCAAATTGAATGGAACAGTGGTCCAGGCGCTGACCGGACATCTGCTGCCAAGCTTTGTAGGCAAAAGTGTCCGTCTCTCCAATGGGGAAGTCGGCACGATTGTAATCAACAATCCGACGGATATTTTCAAGCCGCTGGTCAAGGTGGATGATGTATTCAGGGACTTGTCGCGTGAACGCAGCCTGTCTGTTGAAGAAGTGATTATGTAGGCTAAGGAACAGCAAGTACGAACATAAGGTTATCCCTCCGCCTCAGGGCGGAGGGATAACCTTTTTTGAAATATAAAAATCTATATGCTCGGCATACTAAATTATCCTTCTATTTCTCGCTGAAACACGCCGTCCTCCACAAGGACGGCGTAGCTGTTTCTGCTTGCATGCCGGAAATTTGAAATCTGCTGATAGTTTGGCTATGATGAATGAAAGATTAAGATAGGAGCATTGAGCATGAGCACCCAAGATCAGATTGAGAAATTCAAGCAGATTAAATATGATTTGACCCGTTTTATGATGATTTACAAGTTTGCCCTGGAAGAAATCGAGACCAAGATTGAAATCCTGAAACAGGAATTTCAGATGCTTCATGACTACAGTCCGATTGAGCATACGAAATCACGGATTAAATCTCCCGAGAGCATTATGAACAAAATGCTGCGCAAGAACAGCGAGCTGTCGCTGCCTGCGATTAAATCCGGCATTAAGGATATCGCCGGACTGCGGATTACCTGCTCTTTTATCTCCGATATTTATCAGGTCAGCGCCATGCTGCAGAAGCAGGATGATCTGAAGGTGCTTGGCGTGAAGGATTATATCAAGAATCCGAAGCCCAACGGCTATCAGAGCCTGCATTTGCTGGTGGAGGTGCCGGTGTTTTTGTCCGACTGCCAGGAGCATGTATGCGTAGAGGTGCAGATCCGCACTATCGCTATGGATTTCTGGGCCAGCCTGGAGCATAAGATCTTTTATAAATACAGCCAGGCTGTCCCCGAGCATTTGACCCGGGAATTGAAGAATGCCTCTGACAAGGCGTATGAGCTGGATCTGCAGATGGAGCGGCTGCACCGTGAAATTCAGGAAATCAAGGATTCCCGGGCCGACGCTTCCGATGAGGAGCTGCGCCGGATCATCATTAATAACCAGCAGTATAGCCTGCCGGCCAATTTCATCAAGCTGTTAGGCGAATAACAGATTGGGGGGGGACACCGGAAATATCGTAGTGTCCGGTGATCATTGGAATGGTCCGGGTGTATTCGCCGCTGCCGGAACCCGGGTTGCCGTAACTAATGCCCGGGAGGAAGCCAAAGCCCCGGAATATATGATCACCGCTTCTAACAACGAGGATGGAGTGGCTGTCTTTTTTGAAAAATCATCCGAATAGAGGAGAGATGACGATTGAGCACGCCTGAACTTCGCCGTATTGCAGTGAATCAAATCGGTTATTCCGCAGAAGGAGCCAAAATCGCCATTTTCAGCGGTGATGGGCAGGATTTCCGGGTGGTCAATGAAGAAACAGGGGCCGTGGTGTACGCGGGGAAATCCGGTGCTGCGGCTCTGGATAAACCCAGCGGCGCCAAGGTCCATGCTGCCGATTTCTCGGAGGTGAGGTCGCCCGGAAGATATCGTATTGAACGGGAGAACGGTGCTGTGTCCGCTTCCTTTGTTATTGCCGACAAGCCTTACCGGGAGCTGCAGCAGGGACTTTTGAAAGCCTTTTATTATTACCGCTGCGGCGAAGAGCTGACCGAAGAATATGCAGGTCCATGGGGGCATGCCGCATGCCATACGGCATTAGGGACCGTCTACGGACAGCCCGAATTGCAGCTTGACAGCTGCGGAGGCTGGCATGATGCCGGAGATTACGGCAAATACGCCGGTCCCGGCGCCAAAGCCGTTGCCGATCTGCTGCTGGCTTATGAGCTGTACGGAGCAGCTTTTACTGCTGCGGTTCCGCTGCCGGAGAGTGACGGAAATACTCCGGATGTGCTGCTGGAGTGCAAGGTGGAGCTGGATTGGCTGTTTAAGATGCAGGAGGCGGGTACAGGCGGAGTATACCATAAGCTGACGACCTTGAATTTCCCGGCCCTTGATGCAATGCCGGAGGATGATACGGCAGAGCTGTATTTTTCACCGGTATCGGCAGCCGCTACGGGGGACTTTGCCGGAGTTATGGCTATGGCCGCAAGAGTTTATGAGCCGTTTGACCAAGCTTATTCCCGTCAATGCCTCGCAGCGGCGAGGGCTGCCTGGGGCTGGCTGGAGCGGTATCCCGAAATGCCCGGATTCACCAATCCGCCGGAAATTGCCACCGGCGAATACGGAGACGGAACGGATCATGACGAACGCTTCTGGGCAGCGGCAGAGCTGTACCGGACGACTGGCGAAGAGCTGTATCACCAGGCAGTCCGGTCGCTGGCAGAGCGGCCTTTTCCGAAATACAGCCTGGGCTGGGCGGATATGGGCGGATACGGGACCCTGGCTTACCTGCTGACCGGAAAGGCGGCTGCCGAGACGGCATTATATGCTTCGCTGAAGCAAGGGCTGCTGGCCGAAGCGGATCGTTTGGTCCGGCAGAGCCGGAAGGACGGCTACCGCATTTCCCTGCTGGAAGAAGATTATATCTGGGGCAGCAATATGCTGCTCATGAACAATGCGATGCTGCTGCTGGCGGCGGAGCATTTCAGCGGAGAACCCGCCTATGCCGCCTGCGCCCTGGATCATCTGCATTACCTGACGGGCCGCAATGTGCTGGACATCAGCTATGTGACCGGCTTCGGCGCCTATCCGGTGATGAACCCGCATCACCGCCCGTCCGTGGGTGACGGCGCCGCTGATCCGGTGCCGGGCCTTGTATCCGGCGGACCCAACCGCGGGCTGCACGATGAGTATGCCGCAGAGCATCTTCAAGGCAAGCCTGCCGCCCAGTGCTTTGCCGATCATGAGCTCAGCTATTCCACCAATGAGGTTACTATCTACTGGAACTCGCCGGCTGTGTTCGTGACGGCGCGGTTTAATATGCAGGGAACATAACAGTGTTGCGAGTTGTATTATAGCTTGAACTGGAACATTACGGATCAGCAGCAAGCTTTTTGCTTGAACTGCAGTTTGCCTGCGGCGAGACTCGCGCTTAAGCTCTAACTGTATTTGCTGCAGCCCAATGAATGGAGGCCTGGTGCGGAGTGTGTTCTGAACATCCGAATATAGAACAATGGCGTTATCCGATTGGTCCGTTTATGAGCCTGGGACCGCAGACAGCCGGTGAGCGCCGCGGGAGCATTGCTGAAATCCGCGGTATGGCTTCAGTCTTAAGGGAGGCCGTGCAGCCGCTTACTCCGCAACAGCTGAATACGTCTTACCGGCCGGGAGGCTGGAGCGTTAAGCAGGTGGTGCACCATCTCGCCGACAACAATATGAATGCCTATCTGCGCTTCAAACGGGGGCTGACCGAAGAGGCGCCGGAGATTCCCTCCTATCGGGAAGACTTGTGGGCAGAGCAGAGCGACTATCAGCTGGAGCCGGTGGAGACCTCGCTTGCGCTGCTTGAAAGCCTTAACCGCAGATTTGCTTGCCTGCTGGATTCACTTGGGGAAGAACAATTTCTTAGAACCTTTCTGAGCCTGATGCTGGGAACGATGACTCTGGACACAGCGGTTCAGCGTTACAACTGGCATAACCGCCATCATCTTGCCCAGATCACTTCACTCATTGAGCGACAAGGCTGGTAGTTGAAAAAAGAGCAAGCGGATTCGGGAGCGCCTCCCGCCGCTTGCTCTTTTCAGTTCTCTAATCCCGGCTGGCCTGCACGATTTTATCGGCAATCTCTTTGGGCTCGTAATGGGGAGCAGCCATATGATCCCCGGTGCCTTCGATAAAGCGGTACATTCCCAGGTGACTGGACTGGAACGGGTGCCAGCCGTTGGCTGGAGTCTGCGGCAGAGCGACATCCTCCGTCAGATAGAGATAGCTTTTTGGAGTTTGCAAGCTGTAGAATTTCTTCAGATCCAGCCTCTGAAACAGAGGGGCGGCAGGTTCTGGAATCACCTTTTTGTACAGTGACTTTGCTTGCTCCAGAGTAGCGGTATTGACGAAGGTATCACGGAACAGGTCAAAAGGAAGCATGACCGTGTTGTTGCCCGAGGCTTTGCTGAGTCCTTGGAACAGTTCAACGGCCGGGGCGGGGAACTGATCGGCTGTGCTCTGCCCGTCCAGCGGGGCAAATGCATCAAAAAACACCAGACGCTTCAAGCGGTCAGGCACTTGCTCAGCTGTTTTTTGGATAATTGTGCCTCCGAAGCTGTGTCCAAGCAAAATAATATTGTGGAGATCCTTCTGCTTGATGAAATCGACGACAGACTGTGTCTCCTGTTCATGAGAAACGTTTTTGTTCTTGTCCGCCCCATGTCCGGCATACTCCGGCGTGTAGACGGTATGTCCCATTTTGCGCAGCTCGGCGGCTGTTTCGTCCCAAAAGCTTGCATCGACCCAAGCTCCGTGTACGAGCACGAAGGTTAAGGCTCCGGAATTTGCAGATTTGATTTTTAATGCAGATGCTCCAGCTGTTGCGGAGATGCAAAGCATTGCAGTAAAAAGAGTGAGAGCTGCCATAAATATGGCGAGGGCCGGCAGCGTTTTGATTTTCATCCATTTCATTTTAAATGTGAGCCTCCTGACGATAGTTGGTGAATTCATCATCTGAAATTCTGCCCCAATACCATCCGGAAAATGTGCTTCAGCAACAATGATTTGGAAATAAAAACTGCGGTGGAATCTGTTTCTTAATCGTATATAATTAAAAATGACGTACCTGACGGCAGCTGCTGCCATAAGTGCAAGGAGGTTGAGGAATGCCCAGACTGGGAGGAGCAGGACCAAAACCGCATAAAAAACTCAGTCTTACCCTGCTGCTGATCGCTCTGGTCACGCTGGTGGTTCTGCTGACTTCAACGATTTTGCTCACTGCTTCTTATCAATCGAAAAAAAAGTCACTTATAGAAACTACCCTGAATTTGAACCTGTCCAATGCCGAACGCATGAGCCGGACGGTGGATTCGCTCTTCCGCTCCATGCGCAGCAGTATGGTATTCAGCGCGGACAAGCTGTCCAGGCTGTATGAGGCGCAGCCGGAAGAAGTGAACGATTACCTTGAAGTGATGCGCAAGAGCAGCACCTATTTCAATTCAATTCTCCTCGTGGGTGCGAATGGCATCATCCGCAACACGTCCCCCGTATCCCTGGAAATGGCCGGCAAGCCGGTGGAGTCTCCTTGGGCTGCAGAAGCACTGCGTCTCAGAGGCCCCTATCTTTCTGAGCCTTTTACCGCCCCTTTAACCGGCAGAATGATTGTTTTTATGAGCGAGCCGCTGTATGACGGGGATAAGCAATATCTTGGACTGCTGGGTGGAACGGTCTATTTGCAGAATAACAATATTCTTAACATGATTTTTGGCAGCAGCAACGATATCGATGCAACAGGCTCCTATTATTATATTGTCAGCTCCGACGGGCATCTGCTGTTCCATCCCGACAAAGAGCGGATTAATGAGGATATCGGCAGCAATGAGGTTGTACAGGAATTAATGAAGGGGAACAGCGGGCAGAGGGAAGCGGTCAATATAAAAGGCATCCAGATGCTGGCCGGCTATTCAAGTGTTCCGGCCAATGGCTGGGGGGTTGTTGTAGTCTCCCCTGTGAGCGTGATTCAGAAGGAGCTGTGGAGCCAAATCCGCACAACACTTGCCTATACGCTGATTCCATTTATCCTGCTGCTGCTGCTTGCGGGTCTGCTGGCCCATCAATTGGCCAAGCCGTTTGTTCTGCTTGCTGATCTGATGAACAGGGTAGGCAAGGAAAAGGCTGAGCTCCCTGTGCTGGAGCCGCACTGGAACCGGGAGGCGGACCTCCTGACCAAGGCAGTAGCCATCGCCTGGAGCGATATCCAGAAGCAGACAGACCAGCTCACGCAGGAGGCAATGACCGATGTGCTGACAGCTCTTCCTAACCGCAGGTCCCTCGAAATCACGATGAACCAATGGATCGCAGCGCAGGTTTCCTTCTCTGTCATCGTGCTGGATGTGGACAAATTCAAGTTTGTGAATGATACGTATGGCCATCTGGCAGGAGATGAGGTTCTGAAGCAGGTGGCCGGAATTCTAAGAGCAAGCATCCGTCCGGGCGATGTCTGCTGCCGCTATGGCGGGGAGGAGTTCGTGGTGCTGCTTCCGCGAACCAAGGCTGCGGATGCTTACGCGGTTGCGGAACGAATCCGTATTATGCTTGAAGCCAGTGACGCTCCGTTGGCAATGCAGGTGACCTCCTCCCAGGGGATTGCTCATTACCCCACCCACGGGAATTCCCTGGCGGAGCTGCTCGAGCAGGCGGACCGTGCGATGTATTCCGCCAAGGACATGGGAAGGAACCGGACAATTATAGCAAGTGAGTAAATATGAAGCATGTTCCACTGCGGCGGAGCTTTTTGCTGCATCAGGAGAAAAAATATTCACCTGGGCCTGGGCGGATACATATCCTATCGCAGAACGAAAAAAAAGGTTTTGCGGAAAGGAAGGATTGTCAGGTGACTTCATACATGGACTACAAATCACCCAATACACAATTTACTTTTGATGTGAACAGCAATACAACGTTTAAGAAGGATGACTGGAACTATATTAATACCCTGTCGATCAAAGAGCTTAATACACTCGAAAATACATCCCTCCTTGATATTTTTCTCAGCAGATCCAATGTGGTTGAACCGCATTATCACCAGAATGCCGCTGAACTCGTCTACTGCATCTCCGGCGAGGCTGTCGTCTCCCTGATTAATCCGTTTACGAATGAGCTGCTGCACTTCCCCCTTAGTCCGGGCCAGGTGGCTAATGTGCCGCAGGGCTGGTGGCATTATGAGGTTGCTACCGTGGACTGCACCCATCTGCTTGCCATCTTCGATGCTCCAATTCCAGAGGTTATTCTGGGTTCCAATCTGCTGACGCTTACCCCGGCGAATGTGCTCGCCCACACGTATTGTCTGAATGAAGCCAAGGTCAGGGAAGCGCTGGCTCCGGTCAAGCCGGACACCTTCATTGGCCCCCCTGCAGGCTGTGGCGATTCCGGCAAGACAGAGGGCGTAAACGCCGCACATGCCAATAATATGGCTCCAAATATGTATTCACAGCCTCCAATGCTTCAGCCCTTTGGCTACCAGCCTGCTCCCATGCACGGCTACTACAGCCAGCCTTATGTCCAGCAGTACCGCCAGCAGCCGTACGTTCAGCCGTATCCGGGTGTGCAGAATGCGGCTGATCCGGCCGGGAATGCATGACCTTAAGCACTAACTGAATAATCAGCGGATCAATTTGTATCCGTACGTTGGCCCGTCAAATTGACGGGTTTTTCACTGTATAGGAATTTATACAAAGCAAAAAAATGTGGATAACCAGGAAGCTTCAGAGGATAAAGGTGTAAGCTGTACAGGAGGAATCGGGACCGTCTGCAGAGTGAAGTGGACAGAGAATACGCTATTTTGTGAAAAAGTCTACGTTTCCGGTGGATTCGGACTCAGAAGCCGTTATATTGTTCATGTGGGCCCAGAATGAGGGACGAAAGGACATTTAACGGAATCTGTGTCCGTTTGACCTGCGGAACAGCCGGATCCGCCCAGATAACGGATCTCCTGTCCGGATTACTAGGATGGATCGGGAGAGGACCACGCAAAGTGCCCGACAGAGGGGCCTGGGCGAAAATCTGCACGATCAACCATGCGTAGCTTAACCACGCGCTAAATGGGCGGGAATCTTGCACATTGTGCAATCATGCATCTCCATAAGTTCCACCCCTTATTCACCCATAAGGGTGATTTTGTTCTGTGTCCGCTGATTTTATGGTATCTTATGGAAGGAGCTGCTTGCTTTTTGTTTCGGTTGTCCTAAGCGTCAGCATTGGCGCAGGATTACGGGCTGATTACGGAGTAATGGAGGAGTACAGTTGAATAAAGGTAGCATTATCTTATTGAACGGAGTTTCAAGCTCCGGCAAAACAACACTCGCCAAAGCATTGATAAAAAGCCTGCCGGATTATTTTCACTATAGTCTCGATGATTTCGACATCGTGATTGAACACATGGAGGATCGGGAGCATGACCGGTTGATTCCTGTGGAGACGGAGTATTTTTTTCACCGTTCCATTGCTATGTTCGCGGATAGAGGTATTAACCTCATTGTGGATCATGTGCTGCATTACCATTTTACAAGTGAGGACTTTGCAGTAAGCCTGTTTGGCTATTCCGTGCTGCGGGTGGGTGTGCATTGTCCGGCAGATGAGCTGGAGCGCAGAGAAGCAGCAAGAGGAGACAGGAGAATCGGGCAGGCCAGAGATCAGCTGGAGTTCGTCCACAAGGAAGAGGTGTATGATCTGGAGGTGGATACTTTTATCGATGGCTTAGAAAGCTGCTGCACCCATATCCTGCGGACAGTAAAAGGGGATCGCTATGCTGAAATTAACCTTTGAAGATTATCCGGAGATTTGAGCGTTGTATAAGATAGCTATTGATAAAAGAAAAGCCACCCGGGGATTGCTCCCTGCAGGTGGCTTCTCTGGTTAGGACAAACGGACAAGCACGCGGCCGCGTGTGTTGGATTTGAGGATATCTTCCAGCGCGGCAGGCAGCTCGGCTATAGCAATCTCACGATCTACCAGATTGTCCAGCTGTTCCGGCTTCAAATCGGACGCCATGCGATCCCAAATCTGAATACGCTGCTCCATCGGGCAAGCAACGGAGTCGATCCCCAGCAGGCTTACGCCACGCAGGATGAAGGGCAGCACCGTCGTCGCAACCGCTGTTCCGGCGGTTAATCCGCTGGCGGCAACGGAGCCGCCGTAGGTAATCTTGCTCAGCATCGCTGCAAGCGGGGCACCGCCTACCGAATCAACAGCCGCTTGCCACAGCTGCTTGTCCAGAGGCTTGCCGGAACCACCGGTCACATCCTCACGCGAGATGACCTCGGCTGCGCCCAGAGTCTGCAAATAATCGGCTGCATCTGCTTTGCCCGTGCTTGCTGTGACCTGGTAGCCTTTCTTGGCCAGTATCGCAACCGCTGCTCCTCCGACACCTCCAGTTGCGCCTGTGACCAGCACTTTGCCTTTATCCGGCACAGCACCATGTGCTTCAAGGGCCTGAATGGACATGGCCGCGGTATAACCGGCAGTGCCATAGATCATCGCTTCACGCAGGGTAAGACCCTCCGGAAGCGGCATCACCCATTCGGCAGGGATACGCGCATACTCGCTGAAGCCGCCGTAATGGGACACGCCAATGCCGTAGCCGGTAGCAATTACAGATTGTCCTTCTTGAAAGCGCGGGTCTGTGGAAGAAACGACCGTTCCTGACAAATCGACGCCCGGGATAAAAGGATAATTGCGGACGATATTCCCGTTCGGGATACTCGCTAATCCGTCCTTATAGTTCACACTGGAATAAGCAACACGGATCAGCACTTCTCCTGCAGGTAATTTCTCCAGAGTCAGCGGTTGTATCACCACGGAAAAAGCCTCCGCTTTGTCCACAACCAAAGCTTGAAAGGTTTCTGTCATACAAGTTCTCTCCTTAGGCGAGCTATAATGTGTAAGTCAGTTATATATTATTTATTCTGACCGGTCAACTTTTTATTTTCTATGATATAATGTACATTATTCCCTAATTTGTGGAGGTTCTATGGTACGCTACAAGAAATCCGAAGAGAAACGCAAGCAGATTCTGTTCGCCGCCTTTCAGGCTTTGTCCGAGCTGGGGTACGATTCCGTGACCCTGCAGACCATCGCCGATCACGCCGGGGTCAGCAAAGGGGTCGTGCATTATTATTTTGACAGTAAAGAAGCCGTGCTTGTGGAGCTGCTGGAATGGCTGACCGGCAAAATATCCGCCAAAGAGCAGGCTGCGGTGCGGGAGCAGCAGACAGCCGCCGGCAAGCTTGCCGCCTACATCGACTCCGCGTTCCCGGGCCCGGCGAAGAACCGCACCTTTTACCGTGTGTACCTGGATTTCCTGTCGCGGGCAAGCCGGATACCGGTCTACCGGGAGATTAACCAGCGGTTCTATGACAACTGCGCACGGATAAGCACGGAGGTGCTTACGCTGGGGCAACAGGAGGGCATTTTTGCGGAAGAGCTGTCCCCGGATACAACGGCCCCGGTCATCCGTGCAATTATCGACGGTTGCCTGATCCAGTGGCTGATGACCGACAACGACAAGCTGCATGCAGTGTTCAAGGAATCCTGCTATACGGCGATTATGAAAGTGCTGAGCGTGTGAAACTGCATGGAATACACCGTTGAAAGGTTGAATGGCGATGAGGACAAAATGGCGTTACCTCACTCTTATTAGTGTACTCATCCTTGCAGCTGCTGCAATTTGGATCTATTCACCGCCTGGGGCTTCGCCCCAATCCGCTGTCAGCAGGGTACGGCTGGGACCTGAAGAACCGGCAAAATATCTTATGGAAGACGAGCGGGTGGCACTGGAGCAGATAGAGATTTCCCTGGGCCGTCAGATGGACCCGCAGAATTACATCAGCATTCCGAATCATTCGGAAGAGCTATGGAGACGGACGCTTCAGCTTCCTGCAGGAGAAGGGCTCCTGATCAAGTTCCTGCATGGCGGTCCGGCAGTCCTGTCTGTCCCGGATATCACGGAATATTGGCTTTGCATTCAGCGGCCCAGCAAGGACATTAATGACATGGATACATATTATATTGAAGCCCAAGTGACCGGTGACGAGGAGGCCGCTGAACAAGAATTGCTGGAGCTTGCGCAGACTTGGGAAGTGCCAAAGTGATGGGGGGAGGCAAGTTGAATAGGAGAACATTCATCGCTAGAATTGGAACGGTAGTCCTCGCAGCATCCTTAGCGCTTAACGTATATTTTTATACCCGTAATCAGGATTTACATAACTCCTTGAGTCTTCAGCGTACTTCGGAGCAAAGCAATACTGCAGAGGGTGAAGTGTACACGCAGAATGTGGCAGAGATGATCCACTTGATCAGCACCCTGGAGCAAGCAAAAAACTCCGACAGCGGAGAAGTGGATGCCGAGCAGCTCTACAAGCTGCGGATGAACATTCTGAAGCTGCCCGAAGTGGAAGAGAAGCTCGCTTTTGTCAAAAACCTGAGCAACAGTGGAGGAGCCGTGCAACTGGACCTGGATGAGGTCGAATGGTTCTCCGGCGATGAAGCCGAGGCTGCAGCCAAAAAGGACGGGAAACCGGACGAAGGCTCCTTGGCTAACGGCTTTTATATCAGGAACTCAAGTGAAGATATTGAGAGTGTCGTACTTGAACCAGAAGTGCTTATTGCCGAATTGGACGGGGCCAGGCTGAAGTACGTTCCGTTCAATGATTTTATCACTTCGGAGGTAAAAGAAAGGCTGTTCCGGATTACGGCTGTTGGGGAGAAGGTTGTGATGCTGGAGGAGGCCTATAGACCTTGAGGAGCATGAAATAAAGAGATTGTAGAGGGAAATCTTCGGACGAAGACAGGACGGCCTAAATGGGCTGTCTTTTTTTGTCTACATTTGTAGGATTTTTATGAAATTCAAGCTCGATTACAGGAGGATTATGGAAGTTGAGGACGAATATATATTTTCGAGAATGAAAAAAGAGCATGAATGATGTTGTTTCGGGTGGGGTTTTGATTCTTGAAGACGCTTTGAGTTGCAGGCGATTCAAGAAAAATGGATGAATTCCAATCAACGCGTTTATGGCCTAATAACTACGAATTATTTGGGGGTTCTTATAAATATAAAAGGGGAGTTTTGACAATGATTATAGATAAAAGAGAAGTATACAGAGAATTGGAAGATTTCTTGAAGCATGGGGTATTTTCAAAAGAACTTTTTATTCTATCTGGTGTTTATGGGGTTGGAAAAACAACTCTTCTGAATGTTATAAGCAATAAACTGAATGGGCTATTACATATTCATTTGAATTTTAATAAAATTGAAACTGATGGTCTTATCTCTTTGAAAAATGCCATTATTAATTTTATTTCGATAAGCAAGATTGAAAAGAAAAAGCAGAAGTTTAAGGTATCCAGTTTCCTAGCAAATTTGATTAAAACGTTTGAATTAAAGATTTCAGCTTCTGTAGGAACAGAAAACTCAGCTACTTTTAATGCTGAAGTAGACGTTCTTGAAGCTATAAGATCAACTATTGAAAGTAAATATGAACGTTATCTAGAAACGATCGATAAGGCTAAGAGTAATGAGTTTCCTCAAACTTTAGCACGGATTGTCCTGGAAATCACAAGCTTGGTAGATGAAAGAATTTATATCACTCTAGATGAGATTGAAAAGTTAGATTGTAATAGCGCGATATTTATTGAAGAACTATTAAAAAGTGACTGTGATCTCAGTATTGTCTGTTCAACTGAAAGCAAGAAATCAGAAATTAACAATTATCACTTTCTAGAGACAATCAATAACTTTTTCACTCGAAATATTGAGACTACAAAATGCAATAGTTCTAAATTGAATGAATTTACTATCCTAGAAACTTCAGAGTACATTAACATGCGTTATAACAGTAGATTTAATGAGAATGATCCTCTTATAGTACGAATCCATGAGAAAACAGCAGGATTGCCGCTTCTTTTATCCGTTGTATGCGCAAATAATTCGCTTGCAGAAATTGAGACCCATACATTTAAGACAGAAACCGAAGAATGGTTAGGAAGAATTTATAATGAGACAATAAACTCGTTAGATGAACAAGTAAGACGTACTTTGTATATTATATCAATCGCAGGAGGAACTGTATCAGATTCAGTTCTGAAGGAGGTTATGAATCTACCTAAAAATGAAATTTATGGAATATTAGAAACATTACAAAAAAAAGAAATGATCAACTATGAAGAACAAAATGATGAATTTCATATTAAGTATAAAATCTTATCGGAATACATACAAAATTCAGATCATATCTCTGCATACGAAGAAAAAAAACAACGTGAATTAATTATAAATGCATATGAAAACAGCCCAAATGAAAACATTAGCAAAGCCAGAAATCTGTCTTTTTTATATTTAAAATCTAAATCATACCAGAAAGCATTTGAATGGATTAAGGTCTATGGAAACCGGGCTTTTAGTAAATGTATGCATGACAGATACATTGAAGATGTAATCAAAATAAAGCAGCGTATTATTTTGGAAGCACATGATATGGCGAAGTTAAATTTTTTCTTAATTAGAGCTTATTATAGTACTGGTGATATAAATACTAGTATCGAATTATTCAGCAGTCTTGCGAAAGCAGAGTTGGATTCACTAAAACTGAGCGAAGACTATTCTTTACTTTGCGGAATTATCGCTCAAGCCTACTATTACAAAAACGATTATAGCAATACAATTAAATATTGTAAGGAAGCTTTGGAAAATTGCAAGAACAATCACAACATTTTCCATGAATCTTTTCTTAAGCTCATTTCAATTTATGATTTAAATGGAGAATATGATTTAGCTCTGAATAATTATAATAAGGGTATTATGTTAGCTAACAACAAAGAAGATTTAATTACAAAGGGTTCATACTTAATGGTTACTCAGATGGTCCATGAGAAATATCAAGAATGTTGCAAGAATCTCAAGGAGGCAATTAGGCTTTTCGAAAATACATCATTTGTAAGGAATTTAGCTTGCGTTCATAATAATTTAGGCATCGAGTATTTGATGAATAATAATCAATCAAGTGCTTTAGATCATTTAAAGGAATCAGAAAAGATTCTATGTGGCGAATTGTCATTAGAACTTCACTTTGTTCAGAATAATCTAGGATTATATTTTCTCTTAAATAATCAGTATTTTGAAGCTGAAAAATATTTAACAGAGGCCTTAAGAAGTGCTATTTCACCGCTCCAATATGCATACATCTATAATAATCTTGCAATTCTAAATATGACCCTCAGAAACAAAAATATAGAAGAATTGTTCGAAAAGGCTTTGTTTCATTCAAACTCTTGTCCAGATCCTGTTGTACACTGTAATGTGAGGTACAATTACGCAAAATATTCTTATATGATAGGTGATCAAGCGAAAGCACTTCATCTATTTCCAGAGGATAGTCTTAGACTTGTAAACATTAAACAATACTCACCGCTAATTAGAAAAATCACTGAATTGGGCAGGAAAATAGGATTTGATATGAAAAATAGAATTTTACCGGAACAAAATCATATTACAGATAGAAGATCTTACTTTATAGACCAAGACTGGCAGCTCTGTGAATTGATGTTTTACAACTAATATTACTTATATTTCAGAACGCGCCCTTTAAAGTCTTTTACTTTAATACCACTATCAGAATTCTCTATAAGTCCATTAGGACATAAAGGGATTTTAATCCCTGTGCTATCAGGGATTAAGATGTATCTTGGGATCCACCAACCGCCTATATTTCCAACTAGATTATTAATGATTTTTTCACCTATCTCAACATTCGTTCTAAAATGTCCAATACTTTTAACATTAAAGCAATGAAATAGGTAATAAGGAATTACACGGTAAGCAGCACAATTGCTGACTAAATCTTTGATTAATCGATATTCGTCGTTTATACCCTTTAGTAAGACCGATTGGTTAAGTATAGGAGCTCCGGTTCTTTGGATACTATCAATAGCATTTACAGTTTTTTCTGAAAACTCTTCAGAACAATTAAACTGTGTAACAACTACCACTTTTTTATATTTTTCTAATATGGCACATAATTTTGAAGTGATTCGATCTGGAAAACTTGTGAAAGCACGTGTTGCTAATCTAATAGATTTAAGATGTGGAATACTACTTAATTTCTCAATCATGTATTCAATATTCTCATCTGAATTTGCTAACGCGTCTCCACCTGTTAGTAAGACATCTTCTAAATGTGAATTTTGTTTGATATATAGATAAGCTTTATCAAATAAAGAATAGGAAAAGTTATTTTTCTCATGCCATTTTTCTTTTCTACTACAGTGACGACAATGTGCAAAACAAACCCCAGTAGTATAAATCATGCACCGATTAGGATATTTCTGAACAACGATTTCAGTGTTGTGAATTTCTTCTGGGAAAAAGGCGCCAATACCTTCGTTAGCATCTAATTCACGTGCATCCGGCAGAAACTGTGCCGCAAGTCTAGTTGAATTTTTCAAAGTGATTTCAGAAATAATGTGATCGGTCACCTTAATTGGATATAGATCATCAATTTTATTGTAATGTTCTTCTGAAATTTGATTTAGCACTTCATTAGTTAAATTTAATAATTTTTTCATTAATATTGAACCCCCAAATAATTCGTAGTTATTTGGAGGTCTCCAGCCGGTTGCGGGGGTTGAATTGGGAGAGGACGTCCCGCTTTCGTTTGACCGATACTTCGGTGTAGATTTCTGTGGTGCTTACGCTGGAGTGGCCGAGGATTTCCTGGACGGCACGGAGGTCGGCTCCGTTCTCAAGCAGCTGAGTGGCAAAGGAATGACGGAGGTAGTGAGGGGTCGCCTTTTCGTTGATGCTGGCTAACTTTCTGTATTTGGCGAAAATATCTTCAACCCCGTAAATCGATAAAGCTTGGCCATATTTATTAAGAAACAGAGTATCGTTTTTCGGACGGAACAATTCCCGGACCTCCATCCAGTCGTTGAGCTTGTCGATCAGCTCGGTACTGGACAGATATAGCAGCCTCTCTTTGCGCCCCTTCCCAAAAATGACAACCACTTGGTTCTTCAAGTCGATATCCTGCAGGTGAATTTGTGCAAGCTCTCCAATACGGATGCCTGTTGAAAATAATAAATCGATGATGGCATCATTGCGGATGGACAGGCGGGTGCGGAAAGGCGTGGTCAATTGCTCCCGATCCAACAGCGGAGATTGCAGCAAACGTTCGATTTCTTCAACAGCGAGCGTTTTGGGAATTCTTTTGGCGGTTTTGAATTTCTTGCCGAAGTTATGAAGCGGAGATTGTTCAATCCAGTTTTTTTGGACCAAAAATATAAAAAAGGCTTTAATTGATATGTATTTTCTCTTGATGGTTGAATCTTTGAGCATGCCAGAACTGTTAAAGCTATGGAAGTAATGATGGAGGATGTCGCTTGTTATGGCGTCTGCCTCATTTTCGATTAACCAGTTGTGGAGCATGTTGAGGTCGGAAAGGTAAGCCTTGATGGATTTGGGGGAGAGATTCTTTTCGATAATTAAAAAAGAAACGTATTTCTCTAGATATTCATTTAATTTGGATACGGAAACGGCCAATGCTATTCCTCCTGGATGTATAGTTTCTAGGCGCAGATGTTCAAATTATATCAAAGGCAACCGGTAAAACGTGGGAATCGAAAATATATGGATACAATTATGTATAAAGTGTGAACTGTAGTATATTGGACATAGAACGGTCAGATGAAGGAGGCTTGCTCTATGTCGATTGCGACGACGATGATTATCCGGCTGGAGATCCGCAAGTCGGTGGCGACCTTTGGCGATGTGGCGTCCAGGCTGGCGGCGGTCGGCGGGGATATTGTGGCCATTGATGTGATCCGCGCAGGCAAGGACGTAACCACCCGGGATATTACGGTCAACGTTCAGGATGCGGCAAATGAAGAGATTATTACGGTACTTGCAAATATGCCGGGGATTAAGGTGGTCAATGTATCTGACCGCACGTTTCTGGCACATATCGGCGGGAAGATCGAGATTACGCCGAAGATGCCGATCAAAAACCGGGAGGATCTGTCGTTGGTCTACACGCCTGGCGTCGCACGTGTCTGCATGGCGATTGCCGAAGATCCGGGGAAAGCCTATTCTCTTACGATTAAAAGAAATACGGTCGCAGTCGTCACCGACGGAACCGCGGTGCTGGGTCTCGGCGATATCGGGCCGGAAGCGGCCATGCCGGTGATGGAGGGCAAGGCTATGCTGTTCAAGCAGCTGGCCGATATCGATGCTTTTCCACTATGTCTGAATACCAAAGATCCGGAGGAAATCATCCGTATTGTGAAAGCGGTTTCCGCCGGATTTGGCGGCATTAACCTTGAAGATATCAGTTCTCCGCGCTGCTTCGAAATCGAACGGCGGCTGTCGGCCGAGCTGGATATTCCGGTATTTCATGACGATCAGCATGGGACGGCGGTTGTGGCGTTGGCGGGTCTTTTGAATGCGCTGCAAGTGGTGGACAAAGTCATAGAGACCTGCAGAATTGTTGTTGTCGGCATCGGGGCAGCGGGCGTGTCCATCTGCCGTTTGCTGCTGGCGGCAGGGGCGCGGAAGATTTATGCCGTTGACCGGGCAGGCATCCTGCACAGGCAGCAGGCGTATGACAACGCTGAGTGGAGCTGGCTTGCCGGAGCAACGAATCCCGAGGGCCTGACAGGGGGACTCACGGAAGCCATGCAGGAGGCGGATGTGTTCATTGGAGTCTCCGGGGGAGGCATCCTGGGTGTCGATCAGCTGCGGAGCATGGCAAAGGATAGCATTGTGTTCGCCATGGCGAACCCGATCCCGGAGATCGAGCCGGAACTGGCCGAGCCTTATGTCCGTGTGCTCGCGACGGGAAGAAGCGACTATCCGAACCAGATTAATAATGTGCTGTGTTTTCCGGGGATTTTTCGCGGGGCGCTGGACTGCAGAGCCAAGGCGGTGAATCTGGAGATGAAGCTGGCCGCGGCGCAGGCGATTGCTTCTGTGGTTCATCCGGACGAGCTGAATGAGCAGTATATCATCCCGAGTATTTTTAATGAAAAAGTGGTCGAAGTGGTCCGGGAGGCGGTCATTCGGGCGGCGATTGCAACCGGTATGGCCCGGCGGATTCCGCCGGATATTTCTGGCTAAGATTGTGAAGGGCAGGACATCTAACTGCAGGCCATCTGGCCTGTGGTTTTTTTGCTGTATAGGAATTTATACAAAGCAGAAAAATGTGGATAACCCGGAAGCTTCAGAGGAGAAAGGTGTAGGCTGTAGAGGAGGAATCGGGAACGTCTGCAGAGTGAAGTGGACAGAGAAGCCGCTATTTTGCGAAAAATTCTACGTTTCCGGTGGATTCGGACTCAGGAGCCGTTATATCGTTCATCTGGTCCCAGAATGAGGGGGGAAAGGACATTTAACGGAATCTGTGTCCGTTTGACCTGCGGAACAGCCTGATCCGCCCAATTAACGGATCTCCTGTCCGGATCACTCGAGGATGGATCGGGAGCGGACCACGCAAAGTGCCCGCAGAGGGACCTGGGCGAAAATCTGCACGACAATCATGCGTAGCTTAACCACGCGCGAAATGGGCGGGAATCTTGCACTTGCACGTGGTGCAATCATGCCTCTCCATAAGTTCCAACCTTATTCACCCTTTAGGGTGGTTTTGTTGCTGTTTATTTACTTTGCCCCGGAACGGTACAGTGAAAAGTGTCGCTGTATCTTTTTTGGGAGAAAATATACAATTGGCGTAACTACAGCAACCCGAAGGAGGAGTCATGTACAGCAGAATTCATATCATGGGGGCTTCGGGAGCTGGAACCAGCACGCTGGGCCGGGCTTTGGCCGATCATCTGCCGCATGTGCATTTGGACAGCGATGATTATTTCTGGGAGCGCAAATATACGAAGCAGACAGAGATTACGGAAAGACTAGGCAGAATCACTGGTGATCTGGATCAGCGGGAGCGTTGGATTTTGTCCGGTGCGGTCTGTGGCTGGGGGGACGGGCTGCGCCCACGTTTTGATCTGGTGGTATTTCTGTGGATTCCGCAGGACATCCGGCTGGAACGCCTGAGAACGAGGGAATATGAGCGATATGGTGTGGAAAGCCTGCCGGGCGGCAGCATGTTCGAAGGGGTGCAGGCTTTTATGGAATGGGCAGCATTATATGATACGGCGGGGCGGGAAGTCAGAAGCAGGATACTGCATGAGGAATGGATGTCCTGCCTGTCCTGTCCTGTGCTGAGATTAGAGGGAGACCTGAGCGTTGAAGAACGCACGAAGGTTGTGCTGAAGGAAATGTCTGTGTCTTTTTAATCAACAGAAAGTGGGGCAAGCACACATGGTGATCATTAAAGAAATTGAATTCGAAACTCTTCAGGCATTGAACAAGCTCTACCATGAACTGATTAACGGACCACTGACCCGCAAAAGCTGGAAACGGCGTTTCAGACGATTAAGGCGGACAGCCGGTACATTCTGTTAGGCGCTTTTGTAGACGGGGAGCTGCTTGGCTCGATGATGGGCATTGTGTGCCAGGACCTGGTTGGCGACTGCCGCCCGTTTATGGTGATAGAGAATGTAGTCGTTTCTTCGCGGGCGCGCCGTCAGGGAATTGGTAAAAAGCTCATGTCAGCACTTGAAGATATTGCCCATGAACGGAATTGCTATTATATTATTTTTGTATCGGGTGAGAAGCGGAAGGAGGCGCATGTCTTCTATGAGGCGATGGGCTACCGGGAAGAGAAGGTGGAGGGCTACCGCAAACACCTAAGCTCGCATTAATGAAGCTTTGGTTTACGAATACACGATCAAGAAGAATAGGGTTGCTGTTGTCAGTGACGGAACTGCCGTGCTGGGTCTTGGCGATATAGGGCCAACAGCCGCCATGCCTGATAGCCACCGTATTCTATAGTTTTGGTTCATTTCTTTAGCTTCTGGCCGTTCGTATTAACAAAATAAGAATTGGTCTAAGAGTCGTTGTGTGATGTTATGTGACATAAATCTGGTAAAGCAATGAATTTCACAGAGAAAATTGGTTTTTATCTTCCTGAATCAAGCGTTTCCATTTATGAAAAAATATAAATTTTGTTTAAAAAAATAAATTAGGTGAGGTTTGTTGACAACATCTAATAAAACATTTATTATAACGTTAATACAAATTTGTATCATACATGTTATGAATTTATTTGAAATTAGCTAAGGAGGGTCTTTTCTGGACGCCATTGATCGTACCAACCCCTTGCCTTTGGTCCATCAATTGACTCAGCTGCTGAGAGATAAAATCTCCAGTGGCGAATATCCGCCGCATTCGCTTTTTCCAACGGAAGAGCAACTCACTAACAAATACGGTGTGAGCCGAACGACTGTACGATTGGCACTAAGCAACCTTGTGAACGATGGGATTATCAACCGCGAGCAGGGAAGAGGAACATTCGTTAATGCAGGTCCTCTGTCGACTGAGGTCAGAAATCGTTATTTAAAAAAACATGTAGCCCGGGATGCCAGACAAGTGAAAAGCACCAGCTTTATTATCGAGTCGGCAGGCATGCATCCTACTTCCAAGGTGATTTGCTTCTCGGCAGAACGACCGAGTGAGGAAGTGGCACGGAATCTGGATATCCGCATCGACCATACTGTCTGGTATATCGAACGCGTCCGTTTTGCGGATGAACTTCCGATTCTGATTGAGAAGCTGTGGATCCCGCAATTTTTATGTCCCGATCTTTCCGAAGAGCATTTAAAGGGATCGCTATACAAGTATCTTTCCTCCTCGTACGGATTTGAATTTCAGAGCGCCAGTCAAGTTTTACGCGCTGTTTCGCTAAGTCCGAGTGATGCGATTCTGCTTGATGAGAATCCAGGCTCACCGGCTTTATTTGTAACAGGCATTACGTATCTGAAGAGCGGAAAGCCGTTCGAACTTGAGAACACGGTTTATAACAGTGAGGCCATGGAATTCCTGATTGAGATTGGAGAGTCTTCGGAGTATGCCAGAATCAGGAAATCCGGAGATACACCGTTTTTATAATTGAAAACGGTGTTGTTTACCTAAATTTGTATCTACATTATAACAACAAATAGAAGGAGGGATTTTTTTGACACCGGAAAAAAGACTGGCGGTGGAGATCGGCGGCACCTTCACTGATATCATTTTGTTCGAGCAGAACGAAGGGCATGCTTCCCTGAGAACGCTGAAAGTGCCGTCGACTCCGCTATCGCCCGAGCAGGGCGTACTGCGTGGTGTCGATCAGTTACAGGCCGATTGGGGCGACACGGTTGAACTGCTGCACGGCTCGACCGTGGCGACCAATGCCGTTCTGGAGAGAAAAGGATTCAAGGCGGCACTGCTTGTCACGCAGGGCTTTGCCGACATACTGGAGATTCAGCGCGGCGACAAGGAGAATATCTACGATCTGTTTTATCAGAGGTCAGAGGCTGTAATCCCTAGAAATATGGTTTTTCCGGTGCGCGAACGTCTTACCCACCAGGGGGAAGTACTGACGGCGATCCGGGAGGATGAAATAGCAGAGGTCGCAGCAAGGCTGGCGGCGGAAGGTATTCAGGCCGTAGGCATTTGTTTCCTCCATAGCTATGCCAATCCCGTTCATGAACAGATGGCCAAAAGGATACTGGAATCCTTACTCCCGCATGCGACGGTCATTGCCTCCGCTGATATTCTTCCACAATTCCGCGAATATGAAAGGGCGAGCACCACCTCCATCAGTGCCTACATCGCTCCGGTCATGATCCGCTACATCGAAAAGCTGCAATCCGAGCTTCAGCGCCGCTCCTTCAGCGGCGATATCATGATCACCCAGTCCAATGGCGGCATTATCCCGATTAAAGCTCTCCGTAACGAAGTGGCGCGGACTCTGCTATCCGGTCCGGCAGCCGGAGTAACCGGAGCTGTATATATGGCCAATCAGGCAGGGATTTCGGATATCATTACTTTCGACATCGGAGGAACGAGCGCCGACGTGTGTCTGGTTAACCAGAGCATTCCCCTTGTATCGACCGAGAACAAAATCGACGGACTATCCATTGCCGTACCCATGCTGGATATCGCAACGGTAGGAGCGGGCGGCGGAAGTATCGCCTGGCTGGATGACGGTCATATGCTCCGTGTCGGGCCAAAGAGCGCGGGAGCGGACCCCGGGCCGGCCTGTTATGCACGGGGAGGAACGCTTCCGACGATCACGGATGCGCTGGTGTACCGGGGCTTAATCAGACCGCAGCATTTTGCAGGAGGAGCTTATCCCTTAGATGTGACTGCGGGCAGAACAGCGATCAGGAATCTGGGTGCCCAGCTCGGCGTTAGTTCCGATGAAGCGGCCGAAGCGATGGTCCGCATTATTGAAGCGCATATGATTCAGGCAATAAGGCTGGTCTCCACGGAACGGGGCTACGACGCGCGTTATTACACGCTCGTCGCTTTCGGTGGCGGCGGAGCGCTGCACGCCGTAAGTATGGCGGAAGAAATCGGGATGAATCAGGTCTTGGTTCCCCGCTATGCCGGCATCCTGTCATCGTTCGGGCTGCTCGTCGCCGATATCATCCGGGACAATGTGCAAACCCGCGTTTCCTTATGCGGTATGACGGACCGTTTGGTGGTCGAGAGCGAGTTCGGCAAGCTTCGGCAACGCGCCATGGACGAGCTGTTCTCCTATGGTCTGCACAACAAGGAAGTCGAATTCCGGCATAGCTGCGATGTCCGGTACCAGGGACAGGCGTTTGAGCTCCAGGTCGATCTGGAGGACCCGCGGACATCCGGGGAAGAGATCGCCGGGAAATTCCATGAAGTGCATCTGAAGCGATACGGCTACCACTCGTTGAAGATTCCGGTGGAAATCGTCAATTATCGCCTGCGGGCCATCGTGTCCCGTAAGGACGACAGGCTCGATAGGCTGCACTACCGTCCCGACGCCCGGCTGGCAACGCCGGAGGAGGACAAAGTCCTAATCAACGGAACGTGGATAAACTGCCTTTTCTACAACTGGAATGGTCTTGAAGCCGCTAAGCCCATTCAAGGTCCTGCGGTAGTGGAAGAAAGCTCGACAACCTGCTACATCCCAGCCGGCTGGATGGGAGTGATGCAGGAGAACGGAAGTTTATTGCTGAGAAAAGAGGTGGCCCCCGCATGAGAATCGATCCGGCACTTTTTAACATTGCTACGAACAATCTTCTTGCTATTGCACGGGAAATGAGTGCGGACCTGCTCCGAAGCGCTTACTCAACTGTTATCCGGGAGGCAGCAGACGCGTCGACCTTCCTGGCTGATGCCAAAGGAAGGATTATTGCGCAGTCGCAAAATATTCCGCTTCATATGAACTCCGTCAGTCCGGCCTTGAACGGCGCATTGAGTAAGATCGATCCGGCCCAGCTTACAGAAGACGATGTAATCATTTTGAATGATCCATACAATGGAGGCCAGCATCTGTCGGATATTTACCTCTTCTCACCGATCTTCTGGGAGGAGCAGTTAATCGCTTTCTCGGGCAGTGTGGGCCATCATGTGGATCTTGGGCATTCACCCGGCTTTAATCTGTTCGCAAAGGATATTTTTGAAGAAAGAATGCGGTTTACCCCCATCAAATTCTCGCTGTCACGGGACTGGAACGGCGGATTGCTGGAGCAGGTCATTCGTGCGAATATCCGTATCCCCGACGATACCATCGGTGATATCAATGCCCAGCTCACAGCCAATGAAACCGGCCGCCGCCGTCTGCATCAGCTGCTGCAGCGCTATGGCAAGGAGAGCCTGCTGTCCATTTGCGAGCAGTTCCTCGATTATACGGAAACGGCTATGAGACGATCGATTGCCCTCGTTCCCGACGGTGTCTATGAAGGCGAAGATCAGGCGGACGATGACGGTATTCACGAAGAGCCTGTCGTAATCCGCGTTCGGCTTGTCGTCGAAGGCGATACTCTGGCTGTCGACTTCACCGGGTCTTCTCCACAGGTAAGGACCGCCATCAATGTTCCATGGGCTTCGACCGTATCAAGTACCTATTCGGCGCTCAAGATGATCCTGGGCGATCCGCTCATTCCGTTCAATGATGGGGCATACCGGCCGATCACCATCACAGCGCCCAAAGGCTCTATTGTGAATCCGGTTGAATTCGCTCCTGTCGAAGGGCGCAATGTACTGGTAATGCGCATTTTCCAGGCAATCCAGAAAGCGTTCGTTCAGGCAATTCCCGACCGCGTGCCCGCTCCGGGCTACGATCAGCGCACAGAGCTCGATATGCACTGGCGCGGCAACAAGTTCTATGCCATCAGCGAGCAGCTCGGCGGAGGATATGGAGCCGGCCCCCATAATGACGGGGCGGATCAACTGGACGATCCGCTGGGCAATTGCAAGAATACCCCGGTGGAAACGCTGGAGATTGCCACGCCGTTCCTTCGCGTAACCCGCTACGAGCTGCGGGCCGATTCGGGCGGTGCCGGCCGGACGAGAGGCGGACTAGGAGCAGTGAGAGCTTATGAGTTCCTGGAGGACGATGTTCATATGTCCGTGTATTCCGACCGATTCAAATATCCGGCCAGAGGGCTGCATGGAGGACAGGATGGAGCCACTGCCTATCTGAAAGTAACAAGAAACGACGGGGCGGTCGAATATTTGCCGGCTAAGGGCAGCACCACCGTGAATCGTGGAGATCTGCTCGAGATGGCAATCGGCGGCGGCGGCGGCTACGGACGTCCCGAAGAGAGGCCTGCGCAGCAAGTGATGCTGGATGTGGAGCGGAGCAAGATCACACCGCAAGCAGCGGAGCAGCAGTACGGACGGAAATCAGAAAAGCAGCCGGAGAGGGGGAGCGGCTATGAGCATTGATGCATTGGTCGCGGACATCAGGGAGCAGCCGGCCTATTTATATAAACATATAGCCATGATAGAACAGGTTATTGAAACGGTCAAAAAAATAGATTTGAGCGGTGGCTATGTATTCACCGGAATTGCCACCTCCTATTATTCGCTGCAAGCCATGGAAATGTGGCTTCGCAAAAGAGGACAGTTTAAGGGGCAGCTGATCAATACCGCGGATCTGCTGGATTACGATCTGCCGCTGCATCAGGATATGCGTCCGCTGTTCATTATGAGCAGGTCCGGCGAATCGGCCGAAATTCTGCGTCTGATCCGGTCCATAGCCCCATCAAGGACCGTGATCGCGATTACAGAAAATGCAAACAGCCCTCTGGTGCAGCGGGCGGATTATTTATGCCGCTTCGAGGCCAACGAAGAAGCCTTTACCAATACCAAATCGTTCACGCTGTCTCTCACTTATGCACTGGCTATTGGCATCGGACTCGGTTACGAATTTGCGTTGAAGCCGTCCGAATGGATTGCCGCCCTCGTTACGGCTCTGAACGATGTGATGAAGCAATGGTCCAATGCGGAGCGGATCGCAGCCATGCTGCTGGACAAGCAGTCGATTCTGATCGAAGCCCAGGGCTACCTGACGGGGATTGCCAACCAAGCATCGCTGGACTTTCAGGAAATTCAGGTTCCGTCAATTCCCGTAACAGGCGGAGCGCTCCGTCATGGAACGATTGAATTGACGGCGCGTCCCGATGTAGCCGTCTTGATTCTCGCACCGTTGGACGAAACGCTTGAGCGCAAGGTTGAATTGATCAATGATCTTCATGATGATCACACGCCGGTTGCTGCCGTTCTATCCGACCGTGTCCAGTTAGAAGCCGGCATACCAGCCGTATATGTGCCGGAACTGTGCGAGGAGCTGCAGCCCGTCATGTACGCATTCGTTATGCATATGATTTACTCCAGTTACGCCATACTTAAGGGGATGACAACCGTACAGCCAAGCCTGGTGAATAAGGTAACGCGAAAGGAATGAGGAAAGTGGTTCAAACCGTAATCGGAATTGGAGATCTCACACTGGATATTTTTTTACCTCAGCTGGAACGCTTGCCGGAATGGGGACTGGAGGTCATGATCGATGAGCCACGGCGGCAATTGGGCGGCAATATCGGCAATATGGCAATTGGGGCTGCTGCTTTAGCGGCGCCATTTGTCAGCTGCGGCTTTATCGGCTCCGACCAGGAGGGGGGCTTTCTGAAGGAGCAGTTTAAACGGCTTAATCTCTCTATGGATGGTTTGCGGGAGCACCGGAAGGAAAGGACGAGTCAGACCTTTGCCTGTATTCGAAAAGACGGCGAACGATTTTTCCTTACTTATCCGGGCGTGCTAAATCAGATGGAAGAGCTGTTCGCGGATATTGCTCTGCCCCCGGGAAATATTGTTTTTTTATCCGGATGGTGCCTGCCGCCACGGGTTTCGCCGAACCGGTTGAACGAACTGATCAGGATGTGGCGGGGGGAAGGGAGATGGATCGCGGCCGATCTGATCTGGTCGGATGAGACCTGGATGAGCAAGGCGGACTTGCTTGAGGTGCTGCTGCAGTGCGATGCGGTATTCATGAATACCGACGAGCTTGCGGCTTTCACGGATTCGCAGGACCTCCAAACCGGCATAACCCGTCTTCGCAGGTGGATAGCGACCGCGCGGGAGCCTTCTGCCGGCAAGCTGTTCATTATAAAAAAAGGGAAGGAAGGCGCTGCAGCCGTTGGTGCGGAGCTGACCTGCGAGGTGAAAGCAATCGCTATCGAGGCGGAGCATACGGTGGGAGCCGGCGATTTATTTAATATTTCCTTTCTGCATGCGCGGTGGAATCGGAACAAAACGATTGAAGAAGCATTGCGGTTTGCCTGCACCTTCGCTGGATTGAGCATCCGCAAGAAAGGTTCCGGCATTCCGACGGAGTCGGAAGTGAACGGTCAATTCAGCGAAGGGGGAGGTTCTATTGAATAAGACGGAAGCCATCGGGCATACAGAGCTATCGAGTCGATCCGCCAAAATTTCTCTCCGGCAGCTTCAAATGGTTTATGAATCGAGAAGCCGGCGGATGATCGCCCTGCAGGACATCAATCTGGAGGTAAAGGAGGGAGAGTTCGTCGTATTCATCGGTCCGTCCGGCTGCGGCAAGTCGACCTTGTTGCGCGTGATCGCCGGGCTGCTGAAGCCGACCGGAGGCCGGATGCTGATCGACGGCCGGCCGGCCGATAAGCCGGGTGCGGACCGCGCCGTCGTTTTTCAGGACGATTCGGTATTTCCCTGGATGACGGTGGAGCAGAATGTGGAATACGGACTCAAGATCCGAAAAATCGGCAAGCAGGAGCGCAGGATTATGGTCGATAAATTCCTGCTGATGGTCGGCCTGTCGCGTCCGGGCATTCACAACCTGCTCCCGAAGGAATTGTCGGGCGGCATGAAAAAACGTGTGGATATGGCCAGAGCGATAGCCAACAACCCGGAAATTCTGCTGATGGACGAGCCGTTCGGAATGCTGGATGCGATGACCAAAGAAAAGCTTCAGCTGGAGACGATCAAGATCTGGGAAGAAACGAAAAAGACGGTCTGTTTCGTAACGCATGATTTGGAAGAAGCCTTGTTTCTTGCGGATCGCATTATCGTACTTGGCGCGGACCCCGGACATTTCCATACCGAAATTGAACCGGCATTCGCACGTCCCCGCAATCTGGAAGTCAAGATGACGGCAGAATTCCAGGAGAAGCGCAAAGAGCTTCAGCATATTCTTACATTCCTATCGACGAAGGGAAGGGACTAGCATGAGCGCGAAAGCAACGGTCGAGACACCGCATAAACCACCTTCTCTTATCAGTAAATTCAAAAATCAAACCTTCTTGTATAAAAGCATCCCACTTTTAGTGCTCATCCTTCTATGGTTTCTCGTCACCCGCTTCGGTTTGATTCGCCCCCTGTTTCTGCCCAGTCCGCAGTCTGTCATTCAGTCCTATGGAGATCTATGGAATTCACTGCCGAGCGCAGTGGGGACGAGTCTGACGATGATCTTTTTGGGCTTTCTGATCGGTTCCGCCGTCGGCTTTGCGATCAGCATCCTCATGGCCTACAGCAAGAGCTTTCTATTCTTCTTCGAAACCATATTCGATTTGCTGCGTCCCGTTCCGGTATTTGCCCTGATCCCGATGTTCGTCCTCTGGTTCGGCATTGGTCTGGCCCCGCAAATCGGCTTGATCGCACTTGGCTGCTCGGTCATCATGGGCGTTACCACGACGGAAGCGGTCCGAAATATTCCCAACATCTATATTCAGGCGAGCTATACGCTTGGCGCAGACCGCAAAACGGTATTCCGTACGATTGTGCTTCCGAATATAGTTCCCCATTTGGTAGGAGCGATTCGGCTTGCGGCGGCGACTTCCTTCGGGTTGGATGTGGCTGCGGAATTCATGGGCTCCCAAACCGGTCTGGGTTATTTAATGATCGTGCAGCAGCAGTATCTGAATACCAGCGGAATATTCGCCATCGTCATTCTTTACAGTGTTCTGGCTCTGGCCGTCGACCGCATTATTGCCGTTATTGAGTCCCGGGTTACAGCCTGGACCGATCGCAGTCATAAGAATAGTGCTCTGCACTATTAAATAAAAAATGGGAGTGAGCGAGATGGTAAAAAAAGTACAGTTGATCCTGCTCGTCGTTCTGACACTTATGGTCGTCCTTGCAGGCTGCGGTACGAATTCGAACGAAGGCGGATCAACGGGCAGCCAAACTACCGGAGCTGCGGCTTCCGGCAATCAGACGCCAGATAATTCGGCAGGGGAGACGGCTGCCGAGCTGCAGAAGGTCAAGATAGCCGTTCTGCCCTATTTCGACTATACGCTTTTTGTCGCCGCCAAAGAGCTGGGCGTCGACCGTGAACAGGGCATCGATCTGGAGCTGATCCCGTTCACGAACGAGAGCCAGGCGGTTCAAGCTTTGCTGAACGGCTCGATCGATGTGGCCCAAGGTGCGCTGGGATCGTTCGTACCGCTGCTGCCCAATGCTTCCGAGCTTCGTGTCGTCTTGAACAACAACCAGTTCAAGGGATTCGTCTATATCGGCCGGGAAGGAGAGTTAAAAAGCTTTAATCAATTTCTCGAAGAGGGCAACAACGATTTTGCCACCGCTCAAAAAGCGACAATGGAACAATTAAAGGACAAAACCTTCATGATGGTGGAATCGTCCTTCAGCGGTATGTTAAGCTCGGCTCTCGAGAATGTAGGCATGGGCTACGGCGATATCAAAGTCATGAATTTCCAGAACGATGCCCAGGCGGCAACGGCGTTCCTGAGGGGAGAAGGCGACTTGTATACGGGAAGCCTGCCGCAGCAAATGAAAATACTGAAACAGCCGGGATATATCGCGATAGCCGGCAACGAAGCGCTTGGAGCCGCGGGACTTTGGTTTAGCAATACGGCGGTCACAGCCGATTATCTGAATGATCATAAGGATGTAGTGGAAAGGCTGGCCGCTGTGCATTACCGCATGACCCGCTATTTGCAGGTGAAGCCGGAAGCGGCACTTCAGCCGATGATCGACTATGTTAAGAAGAATGCATCTTCCGACCTGACGATGGATGATGCCAAGCAAATGATCGCCGATTTCGTCGTTTTCAATACGGTTGAAGAATCCGGAGAAGGTGTGTATGCGGCCGATTCGCCGCTTTATTGGAAAAAGGCGGCAGACTTGTTCGTCAAACAGAATGAATCTCTCGGCAAGATCGGAGCAGGCTCGGTCAAGATTGATGAGGTCGTGCAGCAAGAACAGATTTTCAAGGACCTGCAAGGCAATCAGGCACTTATGGACTGGATTAATTCGCCAATCGAATAAGAAGAGAAGGAGATTCTATGAATGTATTCCAGCTTAGAAATAAACGGGGAATGTACTTGCGCTTTCTTGATTACGGCGGAGCCATAATTGAACTCCAGGTACCCGATTGCCATGAACAGTACGATAATGTCGTACTTGGTTTCAAGGATTTTGAGGACTACGCCCGGCCGCAGCCGTATTTCGGAGCCATTGTCGGGCGCTACAGCGGCAGAATCAGGAATGCCCGGTTCGAGCTTGATGGAACCGAATACCAATTGTCGGCCAATAACGGAAAGAATAGCCTGGCCGGCGGTTTTAAGGGATTCGATAAAGCGATTTGGCAGGTCGAAGCTTCAGCTTCAAGCGCACGGCTCACGTATACGAGTGTGGACGGTGAAGAAGGATACCCGGGGAATTTGTCGGTCATAGTTACTTATTCACTCACAGAAGACAATGAACTTCGTATCGATTACGAAGCGACGACCGACAAACCCACCGTATTGAATCTGACCAATCATTCGTATTTCAATCTGGCCGGTGAAGGAAACGGTTCAATTGAAGGACATGTGCTTACGATTCATTCGGATCAGGTGCTGGAGGTGGATCAGGAGCTTATTCCGACCGGAACCATTCTGTCCGTGGAAGGAACGCCGCTGGATTTCAGGCAGGCGGTGACGATCGGGGCGAGAATCAGATCGTCCCATCCGCTTATCCGCCATGCCAAAGGGTACGATCATAGTTACTTATTCAAGTCTTCCGGGGAACTGAGCCCGGTAGCCCGGGCTTACGATCCGGGCTCCGGCAGATCAATGGAGGTACTGACCACAGAGCCTAGTCTGGCCTTTTATACTGGGAATTTCCTGGATGGTAGCTTTGTTGGAGCTTCCGGACGTCAGTACCGACAGGGCGATGCCTTTACCCTGGAACCGAGACATTTACCGGATTCGCCCAACCAGCCGTCTTTCCCTTCTTCGGTGCTAAGGCCCGGTGAACAATACCGGGCGACGACCATTTATCGATTCTCTACGGATGCCGTCTGACCGGTTCGCAGTTAGAAGCGTTGCGCCTCACACACACATTGAAGTGACTGTATGCTGCCAGGCAGCCGAAGGGCGGCAGGCGGCAAAAGGGAAGCGGACTGCAGAGTGCGCTTCTTTTTTGCAAATACTGGAGGCGGGAAAAAGTAAATTTAATTTAAGCGTATTCCCCTAGAAGGGGCAGAATGAGATGGATTAGGTAACCTTTTTCCCGCTAACGTCGGCGGAAAAGGGGATGGGGGAGAATTAAGTTCTTATACTTGGGCTTACTCCAAACCCCCTCAGCTCCCCGTACTCTTATAATGCCTGACGCCAATCCGCCAGACCAGCAGTGAAAAACCAAGGAATGCGGCCCCGGCGGGAAGGGCAAGGTACCCCAGCCACTGCGGGTAATCCCAGCCGCACACGGTAGCCGCAGGGTAGAAGCTGATGAACAGCATGGGCAGCACAAAGCTGAACATGCTTTTCAGCGCCCGCGGCATGTACGGCTCGGGGCAACGGGTGATCTGGTAGCTGGCATTGGTCAGGAGATAAATCCAGTCCAGGCCTTTGATGGTAAAAAACGCGAGTCCTGACGTAAGCACGAATACCCCGCAATACATGATGGACCCGCCAGCCAGTGCCATGGCGAGAATGCCGGTCTTTCCCGGGGTAAGCGAAACGCCAAGCTCCGCAAGCGCCCAGCCTACTGCACAGATTCCCGTAACGGGCCGCATCAGGCGGTGCAGCTGAAATCTTGAAGCCGCCACCTGGACGAACAGGGAGCGGGGGCGGAGCAGCAGTCTGTCGAAGTCACCGGAGCGCAGCATTTCCCAGGGGAAATAATCGAAGCCCCGGCACAGACTCTCCGCGAGTCCAAAGGAAGCGACTGCCAGCGCATAGACCAGAATGATATGGGCGACCGTCCATTCTCCGATATTGCCGAAGCGGGAGAAGAGCAGGACGGTCGCAATCGGGTCGGAGATGACCAGGATCAGCACCTGGATCAGCATCAGCCACCAGCCTTTGTATTCCATGCCCGAGAGCAGGTGCATCCGCAAATATTTCAAATAGATTTTGCTTTCGGCGATCATATACGTTCACCCTCCCTGCACGATGATGCTTTGTAGTTTATGGTTCATAATGGACCGTCCGGCGGCGATGAAAGCGGCGCTCCAGAGCATCTGCAGCCCGATGCTTGGCAGAGCGTCCGAAGGTGTAAGACTGCCTATATACAGCTGCAGCGGAATATCCGCAAACCCTCCGAAAGGCTGGAAATAGAGGAATGCTTGCATAAAGCCGGGCCAGAGGCGGAGCGGAAGGTAGGTGCCGGACAATATGCCGCTGAGCAGCAACAGTATATAAGTCGGCCCTTCGCCCCAGCTAATATTCAGCCGGATGGCGGTCACGAGCATGGCGAAGGCGGAGCACAGCACAAAGGCCATTGCTAAGGACAGAAGGAAACAGGCAAATCCAAGGGCGGACGCAGGCGCGTCCAGCGCGTAGCCGGCAGGCATCAGGAGCCCTGCAAGGATGGTGGCCAGGCTGCGGAGCCAGGAGGTTCCAAGCTTGCCCGCCGAGCTTTTGACGAACCAGTGTGTGTACAGATTCAGCGGGCGGCAAAGCTCCACACCGACATCGCCGTTTCTGATTTTACCCATAATTTCACTGTCAATGCTCATCGTCTGCAGCACAAACAGGCCTTGCGCGAGCCACACATAGGATATCGTCTGCGCTAAAGCAAGTCCGTTGCTGTTCCAAGCCCCGTTATCGCTGTAAGTATAAAATACGGTGAACAAGACGCATTCCAGCAGTCCCCAGAACACACTGACGAACACGCCGGAGAACGCCGACACGCGGTACTGCAATCCCTCGGCCATGCGTATGCGGAAGAGGGAGCTGCAGGCCTTGCAGGTACTCCTGAAATTCATTTTGCACCTCCTAAAAGTTTTGTGAGCAACAGCTTCCCGGTTACAGCTTCGTACAAAACTCGCATCGGAAGCCTTTACTTAGTTTTGTGAGCAACAGCTTCCCGGTTACAGCTTCGTACAAAACTCGCATCGGAAGCCTTGGCCTAAACCAGCGACAGGTCATTATACATCGCGGCGATCATGGCATCCGTATTCACCTTCATAATGACCTCGGGCGCATATTTCTCCTGCAGGCCGCCCAGCCGCCCGTCGTAGAGCAGCTGTCCATGGCCGATGACCATTACCCGCTCGCAGAGCGCCTCAATGTCATCCATATCGTGGGTGGTCAGCACCATGGTGACTCCGTATTTACGGTTTTCTTCTTTCAAAAAGCTGCGCAGTGCAAGCTTGGATACCGCATCCAGACCTATGGTCGGCTCGTCCAGAAAGAGAATTGAAGGCCGGTGCAGCAGGGCGGCGACCAGCTCACACCGCATCCGCTGCCCCAGTGACAGCTGTCTGACCGGCGTTTTTAAGAGCGCTTCCACACCGAGAGCTGCCGTCAGCTCAGTGAGTCTTGTCTTGTAATCACCGGGGGGAATGGCGTAAATATCCTTCAGCACGTCAAAAGAATCCGCTGCCGGCACATCCCACCACAGCTGGGAGCGCTGCCCGAAGACAACGCCGATTCTGGACACATGCTCCACACGATTTTTCCACGGGACCTTGCCCATAATGGTGCATTCGCCGCTGTCCGGTGTGAGAATGCCGCTCATCACCTTAACGGTGGTGGATTTGCCGGCACCGTTCGGGCCGATATAGCCGACAAGCTCACCCTCGGCAATGTCGAAGCCGATTCCGGCCAGCGCTTCCACATGCGTCACATTGCGCATAAAGGCACCCTTCAGCAGCCCCCATTTTCCTTCGGGGCGTTTGTAGACCTTAAAGGTTTTCCGTATATCTTTTAATGAAATTTGCACCGGCGTGCACCTCCTTCGTGCAGAAGATCATAACATTAACCTGCATATGAGATAAAAGGGGACGAGACCGCCCCTTGCTCCCGCACCGCTGCCAAGGAGGGGATAAAGCATTAATTTTCTCCGCTTCCCATAAAAATGCTTGCTATCTTGACATTTTGGTGCTATATTAATTTTATAGTTAACGCAAGTGAACTATCTATTATTTTTTATATCTATCTTCAAAAATAACCTTTAGATACCGGTGAATCCTTCGCCGGTATTTTTGCGTCTGCGCATGGTCCACCTTTCATGTCTCCGCATGGTCCACCTTTTATCTTGCATCTATATATCCGCCGTCCTTCGGCATTTCCTTCCCCAAACGCTCCCGGCTATGCTCCTTCCGAAAAAATTATTCTTTGACCATACCGATGATAGCGCTTTATAATTCCTTCATAAGTCGCAGGAATATCAGAGCCATAACAAAAGAGGGCGGGGGTTCACTTGAACGAGCTATGCAGAGTGCTGATCGTGGACGATGAGATTCTGGTCCGGCAGGGGATCAAGTATGTGCTGGACTGGGAGCGGGAAGGCTTTCAGATCGTGGGCGAGGCCTCAAACGGGCAAGAGGCGCTGGGTGCACTCCACACCCTGAAGCCGCATATTCTGATCACCGATATCGTCATGCCCGTCATGGACGGGGAGGAATTGACGCGGATTGTGAAGCGGGATTATCCGGCAATGGAGGTAATCGTGCTGAGCAGCTTCAGTGAATTCGACTATGTGCGCTCCACGTTCCAGAACGGGGTGGCCGATTATATCCTGAAGCCGAGACTTGCGGCGGGGGCGCTGCTGCAGGTCCTGCAGAAGACGAGAGACCGGATTCCCGCTCTTCAGGCCAAGCCGGCATTTAAGGAGCAGCGCCAGTCACCGGAATCTCTCCTGAGCCGCCTGATCTCGGGCTATGAGCTTCAGGCGGAGGATGCCGGATTCCTGGCGCAGCAATTTCCGCACGGGCAATTTTGCTTCCTGGGGTGCGGGTACGCCGGGACGCTGCCGCACGGGGAGCAGCCGGCGGAACCCCCGTTCCGGACAGCAATTGCCGAAGCGTTGAGCCGCAGGCTTCCGGGGATGGTGCAGCTCCTTATTCCGGCAGCAGGTCAGAACCGGCTGCTGCTGATTAATCTGGAGGCCGCGCAGTGGGGAGAAGCGGTGCTGGCGCTCCAAGAGCTTGCCCGGACATATGCCGGCAATGAACCGGGGCTTCGCTTCAGTCTGAGCAGAGCTTTTGGCGGGATCAGCGGGGCGGCGGCTGTGTATCAGGACAGCTATTTGAAGCTGCAGCAGTACCGGTTTTATTTTCCCGGCGAGGTGCTGCTGGTTCATGATGAATTGCCTCCGCTCGCAGCGGAGCCGCCGAAATTCAATCTGGGCCAGTTCACCGAGCAGCTCAAGCGGCTGCAGCTGGAGGAGGCATTTGCGGAGCTGCGCCGGCATGTGGCCGAACTGCGCTCTTATTATGACAACGACGTGTTCCAGTACAAGTCCTTTCTCGGCAATATTATTTTCAATGTCACCAACCAGTTCGGCCATATCAAGGCGCTGGAGGATGAGAAATATGACCTTTTCCGCTCTATTGATGAAGCTCCGCATGCGGAGGCAGCGGCGGGGCTTCTGGATGCTTTTTTGGACCGGGTGATGGAAGAGAGCTTCTTGGCAGCCCCCGCTGCCGGCAGCCATGCCAACATGAAGAAGCTGCTGGAATATATCGAGGAGCATTATGCCGAACCGCTGAGCCTGACGGAGCTGGCCCGCCATTTTCACTTCAATCCCTCTTATTTGTCCAGCCTGTTCACGGCGCATAACCAGGAAGGCTTCAAGGAGCATCTGAACACGGTCCGCACGGACAGGGCGGCGGAGCTGCTGCGGGCGGGAGAGGCGCCGATTTCCGAGATCAGCAGCATGGTGGGCTATGGGGATCACAGCTATTTTTGCAAAGTGTTCAAGAAATACACCGGACTATCCCCAAGCGGCTACAGACGCCAATTTTACGGGCAGGAGTAGAGACTTATGCGGAGGTACTGGGAGCGCTACAAATTTCACAGCCTGTTCATCAAAATTTTCATCGTCATGGTCATCAGCATCATCGCCGTGGCCATTTCGGCATCCTGGACCACGGTCCGCATGTCGGAGAAGCTGTTCATGGAGACCTTCAGCATTACCAACTCCAAGGTGATCAATCAGATCAAGGCCGGCTTCGAAGCCTTTCATTATTCAATTGTCACGGCTACCAACAACACACAGCTCAGCGGCACGATCAAGAGCTTCTTGACCGAGGAGGATTCCGATTCCCTGCGGGTGCAGAGAACCTATTACAATATGACCACCCAGATGAAGAAGATCCAGTCCACCTTGGACACCTATCAGGTCGGGATCAAGATCATGGGCAAGAATGGGCGGAGCTACTCCACGAATACGAACAATTTGCTGATGAAAGACGACGAATTGCGGGAGCATGAGCTGACGAGGAACACACTGGCTGAGCCGAAAAGGCTGATGTACCAGTTCTTTCAGGAGAGCGGCAGGGACACGCCGGACAAGGCTTCGATGATCGTCGCCAGCAAAGCGCTGATGGAACGCACAACGGGCGATATCTATGGAACCCTGTATTTTACGATTCACGAAATGGACTTCCAGCCCTTCTACGCCAGCTTTGTCAGCACCGGCAATGACGTGGCTATTCTGAACAGGGACGGGGTTATTGTCTCGAGCAACCGCAGTGAGCTGATGGGACAGCCGGCAGTGGAGCTGCTCCGGGCTGCCAAGGAAATCGGGGAGAAGCAGCTCGATTATATGAACATTGATTTTCAGGGCAACAGCTCTATCCTGATCGCCAATTATCTGTCCTCCTACGATTTCTATATCGTCAATCTGATCGACAAAAAAACCGCTCTGGGCCAGATGGTCGACACGAAGACGGTGGCTTTGATCTGCTCGGCGATCGTGATTGTTGCACTGATTGTTGTATTTATAATTTCCAGAAGACTGACCAGATCGCTCACGCTGCTTACCCGGCAGATGTCCAAAATCACACAGCGCAATTTCCATAATTACATCACCGTGACCGGAAGCTTCGAATTCCAGGAGCTGGGACATGCCTACAACTATATGCTTGATGAATTGAACGAATACGTGGACAAGCTGGTTCAGACGCAAAAAGAGCAGCGGAATGCCGAGCTGGCCGCCCTGCAGCATCAGATTAATCCGCATTTTCTCTACAATACGCTGGCCTCGGTTAATTTCCTGGTGCAGCAGGGCAGCAAGGAGAAGGCTGTACATACGATTCATGCCCTGATCTCCATGCTGCAGAATGCGCTGAGCAATGTCAGCGAGACGATTAGCGTGGCCCGGGAGCTGGAAAATCTGAAATCCTACGTATTTATCAACCATGTGCGCTACGGTGAACGGATCAGGGTCAATTTCTTTATTTTACCGGACTGCATGGAGTTCCAGCTGCCGAAGCTGATTATTCAGCCGTTTATCGAGAATGCTTTTTTTCATGCGTTTACGCAGAAAAGCGAGGGTTATATCCATGTGCTGATCTCCCGGGAGGCCGGTGACCTGATCTGTGAAGTGGTCGACAACGGGGATGGCATGGACGGCGGGGAGGACGGATTTCCCGCATCCGGCCCCGACAGCAAACGCCAGCTGTTCACCGGCATCGGAATTAAAAATGTGCATGACCGTCTTGTGCTGCTGTATGGCGGGCACTACGGCATTACGATCAAGAGCCGCAAGGGCGAAGGGACCGCGGTCAAAATCCGCCTGCCGCTGATCCGCGGACAAAAAGAATACCAATATCCAAAGAAAGAACAAACCGGCCAATAGGCAACGCTTACAAATGGCGATAAAATGACCAAACCACACAAAGTAAGTTCTAACGAGTCCCCCAAAGCGGATGATAAAATTATTCATGTAATCAGGAAGCGCTTACAGAAAGGCAATAACAAGCATCCGAATATACAAAAGGGGAGGAAATTTAATGAAAAAGAGCTTTGCCTTATTGCTGATGTGCATGGTGCTGCTTACCGCCTGCAGTTCGAATTCCGGCTCCAAGAATAACGGAAACACGGCGGAACCAGGCAATGCGGCGGCTGTGGAGAATGGCGGGGGCGACACCGCCCAGGCCAAAGAAATCACGATCTGGGCATGGGACCCTGCCTTCAACATTGCCGCACTGGAGGTGGCTAGGGACGAATATGCCAAAACCCGCCCGGAGGTCAAAGTCAACATTGTGGAGTACGCCCAGAACGATATTATTCAAAAGATGAACACGGGCCTGAACTCGGGCACGACCAAAGGGCTGCCGAACATTGTGCTGATTGAGGATTACCGCTCGCAGGGCTTCCTCCAATCCTATAAGGATTCATTCTACGACCTCAGCAGCTATATCCAAGGCTCCGACTTTGCCGACTACAAAAGCGGCCCCACCAGTCTGGACGGCAAGCAATACGGCGTGCCCTTCGACTCCGGTGTAACCGGTCTGTATTTCAGAACCGACTATTTGGAGCAGGCGGGCTACAAGCTGTCCGATCTGCAGGACATCGACTGGAAGCAATACATCGAAATCGGCAAGGCGGTCAAGGAGAAAACAGGCAAAGCCTTATTTTCCCTGGACCCCAATGATCTAGGTATGGTCCGCATGATGATTCAATCCGCAGGGTCCTGGTACTTGGCCGAAGACGGGAAGACGCCGGATATTGCCGGCAATGCCGCGCTGAAGGAGGCCTTCGAAATCTATAAGGAGCTGACTGAAGCCAATGTGGCTAAGGTGAACGCGGATTGGAGCCAGTACGTGGCCTCCCTGAACAGCGGGGAAATCGCATCAACCGCTACCGGCAACTGGATTACCCCGTCGATTACGGCTGAGCCTTCGCAAGCCGGCAGCTGGGGAATTGCACCGTTGCCGAAGCTGCCGAACACGAAGTCGGTTCATGCCTCCAACCTTGGCGGCAGCTCCTGGTATGTGATGAACGTCGACGGCAGGGAGACGGCAGCGGATTTCATGGCCCAGACCTTCGGCTCCAATGTGGAAATGTATCAAAAGCTGCTTACCGATATCGGAGTCATCGGAACCTTGAAGGCAGCCGCCAGCGGCGAGGCTTACAGCCAGGCCAACGAATTCTTTGGCGGACAAAAGGTGGTCTCTGACTTCTCTTCCTGGACAGAGCAGATTCCGAGCGTGAACTATGGCATCAACACGTATGCGATTGAGGACATCCTGGTGGTGGAGATGCAGAATTACCTGAACGGCAAGGATATCGGCAAGGTGCTTGGCGATGCCCAGGCCCAGGCCGAATCACAGCTTAAATAGCCGGGATTGCCATTAGAGGGGGCTGGGCCATATGAAGAATGCATCTTCGAACTTAAAGTTCCGCAGAAAAAGCGCATTGACAGGATGGTCCTTCGTCCTGCTTGCCGTCATCATGATTGTCGTCTTTTATTTCTATCCGATGCTGCAGGCGCTGATCCTGTCCTTTCAGACCGGGACGGGCGGCAATCTTGCCTTCACCGGCCTGGACAATTATACACGGCTGCTCGCTGACACAACGTTCATCACCTCCGTGAAGAACACCTTTATCTATCTGCTGGTCCAGGTGCCGCTGATGATTATTCTCGCGCTGTTCATCTCGGTGCTGCTGAACGACAGCAAGCTGAAATTCAAGGGACTGTTCCGGACGGCGATCTTTCTGCCTTGCGTAACCTCGCTGGTGGCTTACTCCATCGTATTCAAATACCTGTTCGCCGGCAATGGACTGGTCAACACGCTGCTGATCAAGCTGCATGTGGTGAGTGCGCCGATTGAATGGATCACCGACCCGTTCTGGGCCAAAATTACGATTATTATCGCCATTACCTGGCGCTGGACGGGCTACAATATGATTTTTTATCTGTCCGCGCTGCAAAATATCGACAGCTCCATCTATGAGGCGGCCCGGATCGACGGCGCTTCGGCCCCGCGGCAGTTCTTCGGGATTACGATTCCGCTGCTGAAGCCGATCATCCTGTTCACCTCGATCACCTCAACCATCGGGACATTGCAGCTGTTCGATGAGGTTATGAATATTACCAAAGGCGGACCCGGCAACGCCACCCAGACGATATCCCAATATATTTATAATCTTTCTTTCAAATATTCGGCGGACTTCGGGTATGCGGCTACGGTGTCTTATTCCATCGTCATTATGATTGTGGTGCTGTCGGTCATCCAGTTCAAAGTGGCAGGTGACAAAAATGGCTAAAAGCAAACGCTTCTTCATCTATCTGTTCCTCAGCATAGCAGCCATCGTCTCCATCTTTCCGTTCCTGTGGATGGTGGTAAGCTCCACCAATCAATCTGTGGACGTCACCCGTGGACGGCTGCTGCCCGGCTCTTATCTGCTGGAAAATTTCCGCAACCTGCTGGAGACAACCGACCTGCAGCTGTCACTGGTCAACTCGGCCAAGATTTCGGTTACGACAACCGTATTGGCGCTGCTCATCGCCTCGCTCGCGGGCTACGGCTTTGAGGTATTCCGCAGCCGCGCGAAGGATATCGTGTTCAACATTCTGCTGCTGTCGATGATGATTCCGTTTGCCGCGCTGATGATTCCGCTGTACCGGATGTTCGGGCAAATTTCGAATGTTGCCCCCTGGATGGGCATCGACACGATGACTTCGGTAATTCTGCCTACGGTCACTACGGCTTTCCTGATTTTCTTCTTCCGGCAGAGCACGAAGATGTTCCCCAAAGAGCTGCTGGAGGCGGGACGGATGGATGGTCTCAGCGAGCTGGGAATCTTCCTGCGGATCTATCTGCCGACCATGAAAACGACCTATGCGGCGGGAGCGATCATTACCTTCATGTCGAGCTGGAACAGCTACCTCTGGCCGCTGATTGTATTGCAGACCCCGCAGACGAAGACGATGCCGCTCCTGATTTCCACCCTCGGCTCGGGCTATGCCCCGGACTACGGGCTGATTATGATCGCCATTGTCATCGGCACCATCCCGACGGCGCTTGTATTCTTCCTGATGCAGAAGCAGTTTGTTGCGGGAATGATCGGATCGGTGAAATAGCATTCTGCAGCCTTCCCTCCGGCAGGAATAACCCTGTTCCCCCGGACATAGATTAAGAGGAACAGAAGGGAGATGCTGCATGATTATACAGATCAGTGTGGCCTGTGCTGCGGTTGCATTTATATGGCTGGTGAGCTATGCAGTTCTCACCATGCGGAAGGGCATGGTAACGCTTGGCGAGACCAACCGGACGCTGTCTGAAGTGAGGAATGCCGTCCATGGACTGACCCGGGAAGCTTCACAGCTTATCCATACGACCAACCAGATCACCAGGGATGTAAAAGGCAAAATCAAAACCATAGATCCGCTGTTTGAATCGGTGCATGACGTAGGCGAAGCGATTCAGAATGTAACGGAATCTGTGAAAAAGGCTGCAATGGCTACCGGGGACGGGTTACATGCAGCGGCGGATAGCAAAGAGGCGGATATCCAGCCGGCCAAACTCCACAGCAATCAGGTTCGTGTCAAAATGAATTCCCAATAAATCAACAGCGCTGTAAATGCCGCTGGATATAACTGTAAGGGGCTGACCCATAAGCCATGAAATGGCTGCTTGGGTCAGCCTTGTTTTTAAAAGATAAGAATTTATTTTTATATGAAATGAACCGGCGGACCTGAACAAGCTGATGGAACGCAAGGAAGAGATTCGTAGGGGACGGAAGCGAAGTGTAAAAAGTAACATTAATGGGCTGTAATTCTGGATTTAACGGGTTTTAGTGGTATTTTGTATACTTAATGGAGGCCCGCTCCCCCCATACGGCTGATTTCAGCCGAATTAGTTGTACTTTTTCCCACTAGGGATGATTCAGTATCCGAATGCGCTACCTTAGTGGTACTTTTTACCACTAAGATGGCTGCTCTTGCCTGATTTTCAAGAGGATTTTGCCGGGTATAGCAGCCTGGAGAAGGTGAGAGCGCTGGACGCCCGCTTCCGCCGGAGCTGTTTACATGCCGCGCGGAAACCACAGATGGCGCAGGTCGACCCAGCCCTGGCTGTTGAAGGTTACGCCGCGCACGGATGGCAGATAAGCGGTCTGGACCGGCTTCTCGTATAGAATATGCAGCTGATGATCACGTGTCAGCTTGTCCTCAATGCGCTTGAAGCCCTCGGCTCTGGCCAGGGGATCAGGCTCCCGCATGATGAGGTTCAGCGTGCCCTCCATATCCGCCCGGGTGCCCGGATCAACATGCTTCGACAGCGTCTGATACAGATCGAACAGCCGGAGCTGCTCGTCCTGGTCACGGAGCAGGGAAAAGACGATAAGGTCGGACTGCAGACGCACAGGGCCCTTGAATTCCTCCGGCGAGACGGACAGAACTGTGCAGGCATAGCCATGCCGGGCCAGCCGGGAGGCAATGTGCTCCGCATCCCCGAGATATTGCGGAATGGTGGCAATTTGCAGGGCAGCCGGCTGTGTTTCGGGTACGCCCGGAGCCGGAGCCGCTGCTGATTCATCCAGGCAAGACAGAACGTTGGAACGGAGCCGGGGGTCGCTTAGCGGCCCATTTTTCTTGGTGTTGCAGGTGACAAACTTGCGGACGTGGGATTCGGAATGAATCCGGCTCCAGGAGGAGGCTTCCGCGGAGGTTGGATTCGGGATGACATGGAAGGCAGAACCCGTATCCGGCTGCGCCTGTCCAGCGCCGAACGGCACATGAAGAATTTCCACACGGTCCAAGTGGGCCCGTCCCTGAAAGTAATAAGGGAACACCTCCAGCACGCAGAGTTCCTCGCTCATCTCCACGATCTTAAAAGGCCCGGTTCCGACCGGCCTGCGCCCAAAGGCGCTCTCGCCGATCGATTCCAAATCCCGCGGGACAATCGCCGCCCGGCTGGTACAGAGGAACGGAAGGAACAGCTCGTTCGGCTTCCGCAGAACCACGCGCGCCGTGGTGGAGTTCAGGGCCTCGACCCCGGCGATTTCCTTGAAAATAGAGCTGTACAGCGTACGCTGCGAGGTCTGCATCAGCCGCTGCAGCGAATAGACCACATCCTCTGCGGACAGCACCTTCCCGTGGTGGAACAGCACCTCCTTGCGCAGATGAAACGTCCAGACCGTGCGGCTGCCGTCCGTGTCCCAGGCGTGGGCCAGGCCGGGAACGATTTTTCCCCGCTCGCCGCTCCGCCCTACCAGTCCGTCAAAGACATGGCTGGATACAAAGGACTCCGCCAGCAGATTCATATATATAGGGTCAAAGGTAAACAGCTGCTGTGTGACCGGAAGCCGCAGCGTATCAATCTGCTTGTTGCTGCGGATTTCCGAATGATGCCCGAAATAAGCCAGCAGCCAGCCCTGAAGCGTGTCCTGAAGCGAGGAGGAACGGGCGTGTCCCCGTATGCCCTCTATGGCATTGCCGATGTCCTTGCTGCTGATGGCCTGCTTCATGGATTCCAAGGCAATATCCTCTGCGCCCACGAGAAATGTCAGGGTCGAACGTTTTCCCCGGCCGCGGCTGGGGCTCCAGGTGATCCAGGACTGCTCGGCCATTTTATGGATAATATGAAGGGTGTTGCGGTGGGTGCAGCCTAAGGTGTATGCCAGTTCATCCAGGGTAACGGAAATTTCCGCCGGCCCCCCATACTGTGAATGGAGCTTCAGGAATTGGCTGTGCAGCTTCATGGCTTGAGCCTCCTTGTCCAAGTGGAAACGGCTTCGCCGTCCTGATAAGGACGGTATCCGTTTCAGCGAGAAAGATAAGGCTAATTGATAGCGTGAAACATATAAATTCTTATCTTTTGATATGAAAAAATGCCCCGATTTGTAGCTGCTTAGCGTTCATGTCAGTACTCTAGGGTTTTTGAATGATTGTACCCTCTTCAATAGAAAGCGCTGCGGTTTGTGATCAATCGCATTCTGCTGTATTTTGTACAATTGATTTTTTTGAAAATTTTAGCTCAAAAGTACTTTGCACACGAAATTCTGTTGTATAGAATGCAACAGATTCTGTTTACCGGCGGATTATGGGACGATCTGCTGTACAAAATGCAATAGAATGTGTTTGGAGCCGGGTTTAATTAGGGAACTTTGCAGAAACAGCTCCAAATGGACGGCCCGCAGCAAGCTGCGGCGAATTAAACCCGTAGCGACTGAACCCGTAGAAATTTTGATATGATAACGCCCCGGCTGGTAGCTCTGCCAACATTTTCATCCGAATTTGTGACCCGGCGGGTCATGAGCGTTTAAAATAGGAAATAAACTTTAGATTCTTTCTCTTTTTCTTCTTATTTTATCAGCTAAAATCAGGATAAGATAGTAAGAAGACGGAGGTATTTACCATGAATGATCAAACGGTACCGAAACCGGAACGGGCTCTTCAGGCTTTGGGGGCATCCTTTCTCCTGGCGGTCTTGAACCAGTATCTGTTTTACGGTAAAATGCCGGGAATTTCCTGCCCGATTTTTGTGTCTCTGTTCTATGTGTATGTGCTCTATTTTGCCAGAGACAGGCTGCGCAAGCCTACAGCGGCGGGCTACATCTGGCTGGGGGCGATTGTGCTGCTCTCCTTGACGTATGCGCTGTATGCGAACTGGCTGTTCTTCGGGCTGAATCTGCTGGTCATCCCGGCGCTGATTCTGCTGCATATGACTTACATGCTTAGCTATAAGCTGCCTTCCTGGAGCGGATTCGGGATTATCGGGGCGGCGGCGGAGCATTTTTTTGCCCAGGGCCTGCGGCACTGGGCTACAGCTCCAAGGGCCGTCCGCAGGATCTTCGGCGGGGAGAAGCTCCCGGATGAACGCAAGCAGGTGCTGATTAAGGTGCTGATCGGGCTGGGTATTTCTTTTCCGCTGCTGCTGATCGTAACGTCGCTGCTCTCATCGGCGGATGGCGTATTCCATGAGCTGCTGGCAGAGTTTCCGCAGATGCTGGAACGGCTCTCTTTTGGCGAAGGGTTTGCGCGGCTCTTATGGATTATCCTGCTGGGGCTGGGCATGTTCGGTCTTCTCTGGGGCTTCATCGATTACAAGGTGTACACATGGAACCCGAAGCCAGAGCTGAATATGGAAAGCGGGCCTGCCCCGGAATCCGTACCCGAGCTGTTTCCTGAACCGCTGACGCTGAGGGTGGACCCGGTTATCATCACTACAATTCTGACTGTGATTAATGTGGTCTATGTGCTCTTTGTAAGCCTGCAATTCTCATATCTCTTCGGGGCCTGGGAAGGTATTCTGCCGGAGGGCAGCACGTATGCCGGTTATGCGCGGAGCGGATTTCTGGAGCTGATTCTGGTGACTTCGATCAACTTCGCCCTTTTGCTGCTGTCGCTGCACTCCGCAGGACTGGCGAAAGGCCTGCTGCATAAGACCGTGACAATTCTGCTCTACATCCTTGTGCTCTGTTCCGTGATCATGCTGTATTCCGCCTACTCCCGGCTGAAGCTGTATGAAGAGGCTTATGGATATACATATATCCGCTTTCTGGTGCATGTGTTTATGATCTTTCTGGGGCTGCTGCTGGTGCTGGCGGCGGTGCGGATCAGCCGGGTGCAGTTTCCGCTTGCGCAGTGCTGTCTCGCCCTTGGCCTGCTCTCCTATGTGCTGGTGAACTATCTCGGCATGGATCGTATCATCGCGCAGCAAAATATCGAGCGCTACAAATCCAGCGGCATTCTGGACACAAGTTACTTGACGCGGCTGTCATCGGACGCGGTGCCGCTCTTGATCGAATTCAGCGAGCAGGAGAACGGCATGCTGGACGCAGCGCTGCGTGAGAAGCGGGAACGCCAGCCGCTGGCCGCAAGCCGTTGGCCATCCTTCAATGTGGCGAATTTCCGCGCCGGGCGGGCGCTGGAGCATTATTTTGCCGAATAGGAGAGTTGGCTGTGTCCCGGGCGCTGTGTTACATTTAAAAATAAGAATTTGTTGCTGAACGCTATAAATGATCCTTCTATTTCTCGCTGAAACGGATATCTGAAAGCGATATGTAAGCATAGCTCTTCAGAAGCATACGCTCCTTATAAGGACAGCGGAGCCGTTTCCGTTTGGTTCATTCGTGACAGCATTGAAAGGAGGCCGGCTATGCAGTGGATTGCAGACCGGGAGACGGTTCATGCTCTGGCCGGGCACAATGGCCTGGGGGGAATATTCAGCACCGGGGCAATTTCCGCAATGGAGCTGCGGTGCTACAGTGACGGAGAGGCCGTCTGCTCGGTAGGAGACCAGCTGGAGCATATGTTTATTCTGGTGCAGGGCAGGCTCAAGATTCATACCCTGCTGCCTAACGGGAAATCGCTGCTGGTGCGTTTTGCGAGGCCGATGTCCGTGATCGGTGATGTGGAGCTGCTGCACCAGTATCCGGTCAAAAATGAAGTGGTGTCGGTGGGGGAAAGCCTGCTGCTGGTTGCCGGAAGAAAGCTGCTGCTGAAGGAATTTGAGGAAAACACGGCGCTCCTCCGTTTTCTGGTAGGCGAGCTGAGCCATAAAATGTATACGCTGGGCCAGTCTACGGCGCTGAATCTGCTCTACCCGCTGGAAAACCGGTTTGCCAGCTATCTAATGTCCCTGTTTGCAGACAGCGGCGGCCAGCGCGTGGAGGAACTGCGTACAGCTACACTTGCGGAAACGGCGGATTTGCTCGGGACCAGCTACCGGCATCTGAACCGGATCGTGCGCCGTTTTGTGGAGGAAGGCATTATTGAACGCAGGCAAGGCCGTCTGTGTGTGCTGGACCGGGACAAGCTGGCATTGCTGGCGAACGGCAATCTGTATGAATAGTGAGACCGTCAATTCCGCCTCAGGGCAGGAACGGCGGTCTTTTTGGCGTGCATACCCTTAAGATAACTCTTAGCTTTATTTCAGCTTCATTTAAGCTTTGCGGGGTAGGATAAAAGTACCAGGAAATACCCGGCTTTCACCGGAAGGGGGAGAGCATAAATCAGCGGTTGTACCGTACATAACAGACTATCCGGAGACACTTGGCAAAAAGCACATACAGATATGGAGGAATGGATATGTTCACCAAAATACGCGCCAAAATCTTATTCGGCTTCGCCGCAGTTATTATTGTGTTTATCGCTGCCATTGCAGGCAACACTTTTTTTCAGGGCAAGGCCACCATGCTTACAGAGCAGATTAACCACAACTACAGCAAGCTCTCGCTGGTGCAGGGGCTGACGGACAAGATCCGCACGGCGGACGGGCTGGCTGCAAGATACGTAATGAGCAACACGGATGAGGAACGGACGGCTTATCTGGCCAGCTATGAGGCCCAGATTCCGGAAATCACCAAGGCAATAGAAGAGCTTCAGGCTGCAGGGCTGAATGAAGCGGAGCAGTCCGGTATGGACAAGCTGCAGAGTGAGTGGGGCAATTATCTGACGGTGCTGGAGAGTGCCTTCGCCGAGGCGAAGGCAGGGAATTTCCCTGTTGCCCAAAAAGCGTTCACCTCCCTCTCCCTGGATACGATCATCGACTCCCAGCTGGTACTGCAAAATGTCCTGACTGAAGAGATCCAGACGGAGCAGAGCGATTCCGCAAGCCACAGGGGTTTCGCGATGGCCGTAAGCCTTGGTGTGACAGGATTGTCGGTGCTGCTGGCGGCTGTCATTGCACTGCTCCTGTCGGCGCGGATTCTGAAGCCGCTCCGCAGCGTCAATGCACAGCTGCAGGAGATTGCCGAGGGAGACGCTGACCTGACCCGCAAGCTGACGGTGCGCACGAAGGATGAAATAGGCGAGCTGGCGCATAACTTCAACAAAATGACGGATAATCTGGCGGCAATGATCGGCCGGGTCACCGAGTCGGCCAGCGGGCTTGCGGCATCCTCCGTCAAGCTGACCTCTGAGAGCAGCCTGACTGCCGAAGCTACGGAAAAGATTGCCGGAATCATGGGCCGGGTCGCCTCCGGCAATGACCGGCAGATGAATGACCTGCAGACCAATATGACCACGATTGTGGAGATGTCCATCGGCATTCAGCAGATTGCTTCCAGTGTGCAGGATATTTCCGAGGCCTCGATACGCTCAAGCGAATACGCCGTTGCCGGAGATGAATCGCTGCAGGCGGCGGTGCAGCAGATGTCTTCGATCAACGAAGCTATTCAGACCTTGTCAGGGCAAGTGCTGAGCTTCGTTAACCGTTCCCGTGAGATCGGCAGCATTGTGGATGTTATTAAAGGGATCGCCTCGCAGACCAATATGCTGGCGCTGAACGCAACGATTGAAGCGGCACGGGCCGGAGAGCAGGGACGCGGGTTCGCCGTGGTAGCCGATCAGGTCCGCAAGCTGGCGGAGCAGTCCGGCGAATCGGCTAATCTCATCGCCGTCATGGCGGAGGGCATTCAGTCCGATGCCGACGAAGCGGTGAAGATTATGAAGAACAGCATAAGCGAGGTGCATGGAGGGACGGCGATTATTGAAGAAGCCGGTAAATCCTTCGGCGGAATCCGCCTCTCTATCGATTCCCTGGCAGGCCAGGTGCAGGAGGTCTCAGGAGCCGTGGAGGAAATCACGGCTGCGACTGAGGAGATTGTGGAATCCATCCGCAAGGTGGTGCAGATCTCTGAAACTACTGCGGCGAGCACCCAGCAGGTCTCCGCTGCTTCCCAGGAGCAGATGGCTTCGGTAGAACAAATCGCCTCCTCCGCGAATAGTCTGAATTCAATGGCTCAAGGGCTGCAGGGACTGGTTGCCCGCTTCAACGTTTAAGGCCAAATATTAGATTTGTGTCAGCCCCCCCTAATTGTGCGGAGTCTGCTGAGCCGTGCGGAGTTCAAGGGTTCTATGTTTTGCAGGAGGAAGCGGGAATAGAGCGGGTCCAACCGAGGCCGCTACCGGGGCAGGGGCGTGAAGTGGAATGGAGTAAAGTGGAATTCGTAAGAATTAGTACATTTATACGGACGGAAATACGGAAAAGTCTTAAAGGAATCGTGGGAAAAAGCTGGCTCCATCTGAATTCAAGCAGTAATCTTATTCCAATCAGGAAACCGGGCTATAACAGCGGCCGGAGGAACCCTCTGGACCCGCAGCGGACTTCATTCACATCGTCAACCGCTGATTTTGGCTTTGAGCCAAAAAGGTAATTTAATGTATATGAATGGAACCAGCGTACCTGAAAACGCTGATGGAACGCTGGTGGAACGCTGATGGAACGCTGATGGAACGCTGATGGAACGCTGATGGAACGCTGATGGAACGCTGATGGAACGCTGATGGAACGCTGGTGGAACGCTGATGGAACGTTGGTGGAACGCTGATGGAACGCTGGTGGAACGCTGATGGAACGCTGATGGAACGCTGATGGAACGCAAGGAGATTCATAGGGAACGGAAGCGAAGTGTAAAAAGTAACACTAATGGGCTGGAATTTTGGATTTAACGGGTTTTAGTGGGATTTTGTACACTTAATAGAGGCACGCTCCCTCCAAATAGCTGATTTCAGCCGGATTAGTTGTACTTTTTCCCACTAGGGATGATCCGGAATCCGAATGCGTTACCTTAGTTATCCTTTTTACCACTAAACTGGCTGCCCTTTGGATTAAAGGTTCAAATTCATCTTAATGCAGGCGTTTTCCTCTGTAAGGGAGAGGATCAATTAGGTCTCCTTTTTCCCGCTAACGCAAGCGAGAAAGGGAATGTGGGGATTAAGTTTCCTTTTTCCACTTGGGCGTAGCCGCCGGGTCTCAGCAGGAAGGTCTGGAGGGATCGGGGAGGAAGAGCTTCAGCCGGCCAGGGGAACCGGAGAGCCAGGGAACCGCGGCCAGCCTTACACCTGAAATGCAAACAGCTGCGCTGCCCGGTCAAGGACGGCGTAGCCGTTTCCACTTGAAATATAATTTATATGCTCTGCACACTAAATTATCCTTCTATTTCTCGCTGAAACGCCCCGTCCCTTATATAAGGACGGCGGCCGTTTCTGCTTGTTGAAGTATAAGGATTATGCTTCACTTGATGAAGCATCCTATTGTTTCTGTCTGGGGCCCAAGGATTGCAGACTGGCGTGTTTCCGTGAAATAATGATTCATGAACTGCCGGAATAGATTAAGAGATGGGCGGGTCCATCATAGAGAGGACACAGGAGGAATGAAGCATGGAAGCGTGGAGATTGCAGACGGCAAAGGGGGATTATCCCCGCAAGCCCGGCTTTGGCTTGAACACACATCATCAAATGCCGCTGGATGCGGCCGGAGCTGATCCTGCGGTTGCGGGAAATCTGCTGGATCGCGAGGGCATCCGCAGTATTTTTTTCGATGTGGATGACACCCTGTACAGCCAGTTTGACTTAACCTGCAATGCGCTGCGGGCGGTGCTGGCATTTCCTGAGGGGTTTGCATTCCGCGACGCCTACCGCCGGATCGGTTACTACAGCGAGAAATTGTCGGCAGAGGGAAATCTGCTGCAGGCTTCACCGCAAGGGGAACGGGCGGCGCAGATGAGGGAAGAGCGCTTCATACGGGGCTTGGCCGACTTTGGCGTGCAGGCAAGCTGTGAGCAGGGAGCGCAAATTCAGAAGGAATATACCCGCCTTCAGGGTGAGATGCGTATTAATGAAGGGGCCGGTGAACTGCTGGCAAGCCTTATCGGATGCGGAATAATTGTCGGCATTATTACGAACGGCAATGAGGAGCATCAACGGAGCAAGCTGCAGACCCTCGGACTGAGCCGCTATGTCCCGGAGGAACGGACGGTTATTTCGGGTAAGGCGGGCTTCATGAAGCCGGACCCGCGTATTTTCCGTTTAGCAAATGAATGTACAGGAACGAAGGCTGAGGAATCTCTTTACATTGGAGACTCATGGTCCAAGGATATAGCCGGAGCAAGCGCGGCAGGCTGGCAGGCGATTTGGTTCAACCCTTTGCAGGATAAGCCGGGGACAGGAGATAAGCCTGCGGCTGTCGCCAGTACCTTTGCCGAACTCCGTGAGCTGCTGGGATTGCAGGAGGGTAATGGATGGCCCGGCACCCACGGTTGAATTCCCACCCCGAATGGCCCTGAATCCGGTGATCCGCCATCGGCAGGGCCTGTTTTTGCTGTATCGCGCCATAGGAAACACCTGTATAAACCCTGTGCTGCCGGACGCTGCAAAAGCACTGCAAAAAAAACCGCAAAGCGTAATATTGCACATACAATTCATAGAATCGGCCCTCGATCAAAACCTAGCGATATCTTATATTATTACCATAATTAGTTAGTTCACAGGGAAGTCCCCGGGTTCGGTCCGTGCATCTTGCGATTGCGGCCTGTTGTTCTGCAGGATTACGCAAGGGGATCGTTCTTTTTTTGCGCATTTTAGAGACGGGAGAACAGGCTAATTAGCAGAAAAGCCACAGCAGAGGAGGGAAGAACAAAATTCCGGAGGAGGGTGTGCCGAAGGGATTATTTTGAAAGCGCATACTTAAAGCGGCTCCAAACAATTATAGGAGGTGGTTGTCCATGTTCACAGGAAATAGAGCATCTGCTGCAAAAACATTTCTCACCTGCTGCCTGATCGCTGTGCTGTTCGCAGGCCAGCTCACGCTGTTCCCGGCGGTCAGCTCGGCGGCGGGAAATCTGGCGGCAGGCAAGGCAATTACGGCAAGCTCGGTCGGAGATGTGTACGTCGCGTCCAATGCGAATGACAGCAGCCAGGCAACGTACTGGGAGAGCTCCGGCAATGCTTTTCCCCAGTGGATCAGGGTGGATCTGGGGGCAAGCAGCAGTGTTAATCAAGTTGTGCTGAAGCTGCCGGCCTCCTGGGAGGCAAGAACACAAACGCTGTCGGTTCAAGGCAGCACCAATGATGCCTCTTACAGCAATCTGGCGGCCTCCGCCGGCTACACCTTTAGTCCTTCCGGCTCTAACACGGTAACTATCAATTTCACGGCTGCCACAGCCCGCTACATCAGAGTGAATTTCACGGCGAATACAGGCTGGCCGGCGGCACAGCTGTCAGAATTGGAGGTTTACGGCTCAACAACAGCTCCCGGCGGGATTTATGAAGCGGAGTCAGCCGCATTATCGGGCGGAGCCAAAACCAACACCGACCACAGCGGCTACACCGGCTCGGCTTTTGTCGACGGATATCTCGCACAGGGAGCAGCCACAACCTTTACGGTGACCGCCGCTTCTGCAGGCAGCTACGATGCCGCGCTGAGATACGCCAATGCCTCGGGCAGCACCAAGACGCTAAGTGTGTACGTCAACGGCACGAAGATCAAGCAAACCTCGTTCGCCAATCTGGCCAACTGGGACAACTGGTCAACCAAAACCGAAACACTCAGCTTGCTGTCCGGCTCCAACACAATTGCCTACAAGTATGATGCCACAGATTCCGGCAATGTAAATCTGGACAATCTGACCCTTACGCCGGGTGCTGCGCCGACAGCAACGCCAACGGCAGCACCAACCTCTACACCGGCACCTACGGCAACGCCAACAGCTGCTCCTACTGCTACACCTGCGCCCTCCGCCTCTCCTACAGCCACACCAAGCACAGGACCCGGGTCCAATCTGGCAATCGGCAAAAGCATTAACGCTTCTTCCTCCATCTACACGTTCGTGCCGGCCAACGCCAACGACGGCGATGTGACCACCTACTGGGAAGGGGCGGGCGGCAGCTATCCGAATACGCTGAGCGTCAATCTCGGCGCCAATGCCAGCGTGACCTCGGTCGTAGTGAAGCTGAACCCGGCTTCCGCCTGGGCTACCCGTACCCAAACAATCGAAGTGCTGGGACATAATCAGGCAACCTCGGCATTCACCAGTCTGGTTCCGGCAGCCAGCTATACTTTTAATCCGGCCAGCGGCAATTCCGTGACCATTCCGGTCACAGCCACTGTAAGCGAGCTTCAGCTGAAAATCACCGCCAATTCGGGTTCAAGCGCCGGACAGGTGGCTGAATTCCAGATTATCGGCACACCGGCAGCCAATCCGGATCTGACAATAACAGCAATGTCCTGGTCACCGGCGGCTCCGGTCGAGACAGATGCCATAACCTTAACCGCAGCAGTTAAAAACGCAGGAACCTCCGCCTCCGCCGCGACGAATGTGGGCTTCTACCTGGGCACAACCCTGGCGGGAACAGCGCCTGTCGGCGCTCTGGCTGCAGGAGCCGCAAGCAATGTGTCACTGAACATCGGGGCCAGGGATGCAGGGGCCTATGCGCTGAGCGCCAAGGTTGATGAGAGCAACCTGGTCATCGAGCTGAATGAGGGGAATAACAGCTATACGAATCCGTCTTCCCTTACAGTAAATCCGGTATCCAGCTCCGATCTGATCGCTTCCCCGGTAAGCTGGACGCCGGGCAATCCGGCGGGAGGCAATACCGTAACCTTCTCCATAGCCATTAAAAACCAGGGAACGGCCGCTTCAGCCGGCGGGGCGCATAACCTTACACTGACGGTAATTGATGCCGCAACAAATGCCGTGGTCAAAACGCTGACCGGCGTTTACAGCGGCGTCATTGCCAGCGGTGCCACGACCGCACCGGTTACACTCGGCACCTGGAATGCAGTGAACGGCAAATACACGGTGAAGAGTGAAATTGCCGCAGATGCCAATGAGCTTGAGGTAAAACGGGCCAACAACATCCAGACCCAGCCGCTGCATATCGGGCGGGGGGCCAACATGCCTTACGACATGTACGAAGCAGAGGATGGAGTGGTCGGCGGCGGAGCCGTCAAGCTTGCGCCGAACCGCAATATCGGCGATCTGGCCGGCGAAGCCTCGGGCAGAAGAGCCGTCACGCTGAACTCGACGGGCAGCTATGTGGAATTCACCACCAAAGCCAGCACCAATACGCTCGTTACGCGCTTTTCCATCCCGGATTCGGCCAGCGGAGGCGGAACCAATGCCACGCTGAACGTGTATGTCAACGGAGTGTTCACGAAGGCCATCAGCCTGACCTCCAAATACGCCTGGCTGTATGGCTCGGAAACCAGTCCGGGCAATTCGCCAAGCGCCGGCTCGCCGCGCCACATCTATGATGAAGCCAACATGATGTTCGACAGCACCATTCCGGCCGGAAGCACGATCCGCCTGCAAAAGGATGCCGCGAATACCTCGCAGTACGCAATTGACTTCATCAGCCTGGAGCAGGTGTCGCCGATCGCCAACCCGGACCCGGCCAAATACACCGTTCCGTCCGGATTTACGCATCAGGATGTGCAAAATGCGCTCGATAAAGTCCGTATGGATACCACCGGCAGCCTTGTAGGGGTATATCTTCCTGCCGGAACCTATCAGACTGCGAGCAAATTCCAGGTATACGGCAAGCCGGTAAAGGTAATCGGCGCCGGACCCTGGTATACCCGGTTTGTGGCTCCTGAAAGCCAGGACAACACCGATATCGGCTTCCGCGCCGAAGCTTCCGCGAACGGATCAACCTTTGCGAACTTTGCCTATTTCGGCAACTATACCTCACGGATTGACGGTCCCGGCAAGGTGTTCGACTTCTCCAATGTGGCGAACATCACCATTGACAACATCTGGACCGAACATCAGGTGTGCATGTACTGGGGCGCGAATACCGACTACATGGTGATCAAAAACTCGCGCATCCGCAACACCTTCGCCGACGGCATCAACATGACCAACGGCAGCACGAACAACCTGGTTTCCAACAACGAAGCCCGGGCCACCGGCGACGACAGCTTTGCACTGTTCTCGGCAATCGATTCCGGCGGCTCGGATATGAAGGACAATGTGTATGAGAACCTGACTTCGATCCTGACCTGGCGCGCAGCCGGAGTGGCGGTCTATGGCGGCTATGCCAACACCTTCCGCAACATTTACATTGCCGACACGCTCTGCTATTCCGGGATTACGATCAGCTCGCTGGATTTCGGGTATCCGATGAACGGCTTTGGCGCTTCGCCGACAACGAACCTCCAGAATATTTCGATTGTCCGGGCAGGCGGCCATTTCTGGGGCTCCCAGACCTTTCCGGCCATCTGGGTGTTCTCGGCTTCGAAGGTCTTCCAGGGCATCCGCGTCAGCGATGTGGACATTGTTGATCCGACTTACCACGGCATCATGTTCCAGACCAACTATGTCGGCTCTTCACCGCAGTTCCCGGTTGCCGATACCATCTTCACGAACATTACGATTTCCGGCGCGCAAAAGAGCGGAGACGCTTTTGACGCCAAGTCCGGTGTCGGCATCTGGGCCAACGAATCGGCTGAAGCCGGCCAGGGCCCGGCTGTAGGCTCGGTGGTCTTCAACAATCTGAAGATTACGGACACAGTGACGCCGATTAAAAATACCACGTCCACGTTCACAATCACCGTTAATCCGTAATCCGGTTTTCAGGCGGCGGCCTTTGGCTTGCTTGGATGCGACGCCCCCTGATTTGCAGCCCCGTCTTTACCGGACGGAACCGTCTCTTCAATTTATGAAGAGGCGGTTTTTGCTGATTGAACAGGAAGTGATGCATGGAATCTGGGTGCCGAGTGTCGGAATCAAGGATAAAAGTGCCTCTGATTTCGCCCGGAGCGTGCTGACTGCCGAAATGAAAGTACAAGTATCTTCATTTCGGCACGAGCGGTGCTCAGCTTGATAGCAGGAAAGTGCTGTGCTACAATTAGAATGAATATATTTATATTCATTCATGAATTCGGAGGTTTAGTCGATGGAAGACAAGAAAACGGAAATTTTCAACCGCGGAAAAGAGCTGTTCAGCTCCAAGGGCTTCAAGGACACCAATGTTTCCGGCATTACGAAGCTGGCCGGGGTCGCCGTGGGCACCTTTTACAATTATTACGCCTCGAAAGAGCAGCTTTTCATAGAGATTTATTTGAAGGAGAACGAGAAGCTGAAGCAGAGCATCATGGAGACAGTGAATCCGGACGATGAGCCTGTGAAGTTGCTTAAGGAAGTTATGGCGCTGAATTACAGCGGGATGATTTCAAATCCGATATTGAAGGAATGGTACAACCGCGAGCTGTTCACCAAGCTGGAGAAGGATTTTTATGAAAAGGGCGGCATCCAGAGCATTGATGAATTCATGAACAGCGGAACCACCCAGCTGATTCAGAAATGGAAGGCTGAAGGCAAGGTGAGGGCAGATCTGGATGATGATTTGATACTCGCGCTGCTCAGCTCCATTCCTTATATCGATATCCATAAAGAGGAGATTGGTATTCGGCATTTTCCGCATATATTAGATTATATGGCGGAGTTTGTGATGAAGGGCCTGACGGATGTGCCGAAATAAACGGAACGGAATGATGGTGCCAAACCGGAGAATGCGTATGGGATAGCCCAAAGCTTCATGCGTATTATTTTTTTCTAAAAATGAATGAATTTTTAAATGTTCATTCATATTATATAGTATAACTTGAAGAGAGAGGTGCACTTATGAAAACATTGATTATCTACAAATCGGTTCACAGAAAGAACACGGAAAAGCTGGCCAAGGTGATGGCACAGGCCATGAATGCAGATTTGGCGAAGGTGGAGGACATCCGGCCGGAGGTACTGGAAAGCTATGATCTAATCGGTTTTGGTTCAGGTATTTATGCCTCCAAGCTTCATAACAAGCTCTTTAAATTTATCCGGAAAATGCCTGACAGCGATAAGAAAGTTTTTATTTTTTGTACCTCCGGGTCGGGAGAATTCAAAAAGAAGCAGCTGATCATCGAACAGCTTGAGCGGAAGGGCTGCACTATCGTGGCAGAGTTCAACTGCTCGGGTGAGTTCAGTCCGTTTGGATTCAATATGGATAAAAAAGGCCATCCTGACGAAAACGATTTTGAAAAGGCCAGGCTGTTTGCCGCAGGGCTTGCGGGACTGCTGCCATGACGGACAGCTTTAGGGAGCGGGAGGAGCGGAATATGCATAAGGATATTAATGATGTACGGCACTTTTCTCTGGAAGGCGCCGCCGGACTGCATGATTGCGGACACGCAAAATATTCATTTCATAGTAGCTGCAGAGGGCAGCGAGGTGAAAATGGTTCTGCATGGGAAAGCGATGCAGGAGGTGAAGCCCGCACACGAGCTTGACCAGACCACACTTCTTGTGCGGACAGTGCGTAAATCCAAATTTAATCTCGGTAATGATGTTGTGCTGAGCATCCATCTTCCCGGGAGCTGCGCGGCCTATCTCTCAATATAATGCATCTACAGGCTCCGGCGGAATGAAGGCGGACCGCCCTGGAGTGTGCCGTCCTGCCGCTTCGGCGCTCTTCCGGGGAACTGGAAGCTGCCCATGTAAATGCAGGAAACATATTACCGGCACCTTCTCCGGAGCCATTGACATACAAAACCTTCAGGCGCCTTATAACGCTTTTCTCCAGGCAATCGACAAGGGCTGCTCCATAGCGCTACAATGGGTGATAAACAGCACAAGAAATGAGGAGGCCCGTTGATGTCATCTCGCGTAGTCAATAATATTACGGAACTGATCGGCCATACGCCGGTGGTACGCTTGAACCGTCTGACCGGGCCGCAGGATGCCGAGCTGTATGTGAAGCTGGAAATGTTCAACCCCAGCGGCAGCGTCAAGGACCGTGCAGCCTATAATCTGATTCTCCAGGCCGAAATTGCCGGACAGCTTAAGCCCGGCGGAACCATTATCGAGCCGACGAGCGGAAATACAGGCATCGGGCTGGCAATGAATGCGGCAGCCAAAGGCTATAAGGCCATTCTGGTTATGCCGGATAATATGACGAAGGAACGGATTAATATTTTGAAGGCATACGGCGCTGAGGTTGTGCTGACGCCGGCAGCGTCAAGGATGCCGGGTGCCATCGCCAAGGCGCTGGAGCTGGGCAGGGAAATCGCGGACAGCTTCATTCCGCAGCAGTTCGAGAACAAGGCCAATCCCGATATCCACCGGATTACAACGGCGCCCGAAATTCTGGAGCAAATGGACGGCAGGCTGGATGTGTTCGTAGCTACCTCGGGAACCGGCGGCACCATTACGGGAACCGGAGAGGTGCTGCGCCGGCGGCTGCCGGAGATCCGCATTGTAGTCGTGGAGCCGCAGGGCTCCCCGGTGCTGTCGGGCGGCCAGCCTGGTCCGCATAAGCTGGTGGGAACCAGCCCGGGGTTTGTGCCCGCCATTCTGAATACGGAGGTCTATGATGAAATTATCCAGGTCTCCGATGACAATGCGCTGGAGATGGTCAGAATCCTGGCCGGCACGGAGGGAATCCTGATCGGGCCTTCCGGCGGTGCGGCAGTATGGACGGCGCTGCAGGAAGCGCGGCGGCTGGGCAGCGGCAAGCGGGTGCTCTGCATCGCTCCCGATACGGGTGAACGTTACTTGAGCATGGGGATATTCTAATGGATTGTTCCTGTCAGGAAGGACAGAGTACAGGCTTTTAAGGAAATGTAAATCCGGTATGGCGTGCCGGAAGCCCGCACAATTGCACAGCGAATTTTAAATACTTATTTTTGTAACATTTACAGCTTCCTTATAGCCCGAAAGAGTCATGCCGGGGTTCAAAAGGAATGTTATTGTAATCCTTAAGATTTGGAGGGGACCGCAACGTATACGAGAATTAAACTGCTTATTCTGCTGCTGCCAACCGTCATGGTCGGCCTATGGGAGATTGTGCGCCATCAGCTCTTGATGCCTTATCTTTCCATGGATATGGGCAATTATCTAACGCCTGTGCTCGTATTCCTGTTCAGCATTGTGCTGCTGGTGCCGCTGTTCTCCCTTATGGAAAGGAACGCCCGGGAGCTGGAGAGGGAACGGATGCTTAAGACGGCCATGGAGGCAAGGGAGGCGCTGGCGAAAGAGCTGCATGACGGGATGGCGCAGTCTTTATTTTTGCTGTCGGTACGGATTGACCGTCTGGAGCAGAAGCGGGAGCGGAGGGAGATTGACAGCGAAGATATCGACCAGCTGAAGAAAACCGTGCACGAGGTCAACCGCTATGTCCGTCAGTCCATCTCCAATCTGAAGGTTCCGGTTACCGGTCCGCAGACCTCCCTGCTTGAGCTGTCGGTCCAGGAGCAGCTTGCGCAAATTGCCCGCGAGGTCTCGGTGGAAGCGCAGCTTGATTGGAGGCTGGAAGCACGGGTCTTAAGTCCCGCTGAACAAGCAGAGCTGCTCTCCTGCATACGCGAAGCGGTCATTAACGTGCGCAAGCATACCCGGGCGGCCAGGGTCACGATTTCCGGTGAAGGCAATGAGCAGCGCTGGCGGGTTGCGGTCTCCGACGACGGGGGCGGGATCGGGCATGAGGACCCTTTTGCGGTGAGCGGCAGCTATGGGCTGCGGATCATGAGGGAACGTGCAGCAGGCATGGGCTGGACACTTATGCTCAGGTCCGGCTCTGACGGAACAATGGTCGAGATTGTGAAAGGGGGACCTCCGGCATGAACACCTGCAGGGTGCTTGTTGTGGATGATCATGCCCATGCCCGTGAGGCGATGTGCGAGATCCTGTCGCTGGCTGAACGCTTTGAGGTGATCGGTGCGGTGGGGAGCGGAGCGGAGGCCATAGCGTGGACCGGGCAGTGGATGCCGGATCTGATTCTGATCGACATTCAGATGCCGGAAATGGACGGACTGGAAACCACGCGGCGGATCAAACAGGAATATCCCTATGTCAAAATCGTCATCGTAACCGTTTCCGACGAAATCTCCTATCTATTCGAAGCGCTGAAGCAGGGAGCCCAGGGTTATCTGCTGAAAAATCTGGCCCCCTCCACCTGGATCAAATATCTGCTGGCGATTGTCAGTGAGGAGGTTCCGCTCAGCCGGGAGCTGGCTTTTCAGATTCTGAAGGAGTTTGCGGTCACCGCTGTCAAGGAAGAACGGGAAGCATTAACGGTACGGGAGAAGGAAATACTGGGCTGTGTATCCTCCGGCTCCACCAATAAGGAAATTGCGGCAACACTGGGAATCTCGGAGCATACCGTCAAAAACCATCTCAAAAACATCCTCCAGAAGCTGCAGCTTCAGAACCGCACACAGCTTACAAGGTATGCGCTGGAGCAGGGGCTCGTTTCGCGGGAGCGGGATTTTCCGGGGAGAAAATAAAAATAGACAACACTATCCGGTTAGTGGAAAGAGGGGTAACATGAACAATCTGCTTCGTAAAATAATGGCCTTGGCCGCTCCGGCGGCTGCGCTTCTGCTGGCGTTCGCCGCAGCAGCAAGCGCGCATGTGTCGGTCAGTCCGGCACAGTCAGCTGCCGGCGCATGGGAGACCTATACCCTCCAAGTGCCTTCAGAGAAAGACGCTGCCACCGTGCAGGTCGATCTGCGCATCCCGGAAGGGGCGGCATTCAAGCAATACGAGGCTGCGCCGGGCTGGGAGGTTACCGTAGAGGGCAATAAGGTGAGCTGGAAAACAACCGGGGCAGGAATCCAGGCGGGACAATTCCAGCGGTTTTATTTCACAGCACAGAACCCGGGTACGGCAGGCGAGATTGCCTGGAATGCCTATCAGCATTATGCCGACGGCAGCGCAGTGGAATGGTCCGGTGAAGCGGGCTCGGAAACACCGCATTCCATCACAGAGATTGTGCAGGCGGCAGCCGGCGGCGACAGCCATTCCGGCATGGCGATGGAAGATCACGGTTCGATGAATATGGGAGGCCAGGATTCCATGAGCATGGACGAGCACAATGCAATCATGGAGGACCTCGATCAATCGTCCGGCGTTTCCCCGCTGCTGTATATTACGCTGGGCATTTCCCTGCTGTCTTTTTTGCTGGCGGCGATAGCGCTGCTGCGGGGGCGCCAGTAGAACATTCTTTCAGAGATTAAAACAAGTAGAAACGGCTTCGCCGTCCTTATAAAGACGGTATCCGTTTCAGCGAGAAAGATAAGGCTAATTTTTAGCGTGAAACATATAAATTCTTATCTTTCAAAAAAGCCGGCATCGGCAGTCTCATCATTGAGAACAATTTGGGCGGGCAGACGGTATGAATTCGAAATATAAAAGTCAGGATAGCGGGACCTTGGAAAATGGACAAGCTGATCAATCCGTCCATGAGGACCTTTTGACAAATGCGGCAAAAGAGCTTTTTCCATTGATTCCGGTGCGTTCGCTAGATTAAATTGGATTATTATGGAGGATTATGGTGATCCTTCGCGAATATAACTCCTTATGAAGTCAGGTGCGTATTACAAGCTCTTAAGGGGGATGAACCATGGCGCTTCAAGCGGAAACACTGGTGGAAGAATGGTTGAACAAGAAGGGGTACTTTACCATCCGGGGCATAAAAGAGAAGCTGAATGAGATTGACTTCCTTGCCGTCCGCAATAACGGAGATGAGGGCTGGGAGTACATTCATTGCGAGGTGCAGGTCAGTGTCCGGCCTGTGGCGTACATCAGCAAGCTGACAAAATCGCAGATGGAGAAGCTGGGAGTAAAGTCGAAGACAAGCACCAAAGCCCGCAACCAGGAGAGCATCAAGGACAGTGTGAAGGCCTGGGCAGAGCTCAAATATACCTCGGACAAAAAGAAGAAATTGAGAGATGCAGTAGTGGGCGGCGCGAATTGGCAGTATTGGTTCGTTCATGGCAAAGTGAAGGATACGAATGAGTTGGACTGCATCCGCGCAGAAGGTGTGAAGCTGATAGCGATCAAGGAGGTTCTTCAGGAGCTCACGGAAAACCATACCGAGCACAGCTTCTCTTCAGCTTCGGCCGGCAGCCTGGTTGAGCTGCTTAATCTTCTGAATACGGAGGAGCCGCTTGCAGAGCAGCAGGCACTTGCAGAGCAGCAGGCATGATCTCAATCGCATCATAACCATTGCCGGCTGCCGAAAAGCCATTATTCCTTCAGACCAGCCTCAGGCGAGATGACGGTTGCGAACACATCTGCTGATACGGACTGCAGATACGCTATTTTGCTCCAAACCTCTGTATTGTAGAAATTGCGGGCTCAGTTGACGTTATTTGAGCTGAATTCGTGCGTAGGGGATAGACGGCAATAACGGCTTCTCTGTCCGAAACGAATGGGAAATATTCAGTGAATCTTCCGGAAAAGCAACAAGGGACTGCCCCAAGCGCCATTTTTCATGGCCTGGAGCAGTCCCGTTTTTTTGAAAGATAAGAATTTATCCTGAATTTCGAAAGTAAGTATCCACAAATCATCTAAAAAGCTCTACACGAAGGGATGTCTTGCTACAAACAGCTTGCACCCAATGGGCGAAGGAAAAAGAGGGTTTATCCCTTGTCCGATCTGGATGGGTTCAATTCACTTTCGAAATTCAGGTTTATATGTTTTACGCTATACATTAGCCTTATCTTTCTCGCTGAAACGGATACCGTCCTTATCAGGACGGCGCAGCCGTTTCCACTTGAAAGATAAGAATTTATATGTTTCACGCAATCAATTATCCTTCTATTTTTGGAGAAACGGATACCGCCTCTTTCAGAGGACGGCGAAGCCGTTTCTTCTTAAAAGATCAGAATTTATATGTTTTGGGGTCCCCGCAAAGTACCTGAGTCATCATCGAAGCCAAGGCCCCACTTTGTGGGGTTATTTTGCGTAGGAGATACGCAGGCTTTTGGAGTGGACGCTCCGCGAACGGAGCGTTGTCCGGGTCGCTGCGCTCTCCAGATTTATTTCATTCCCCTTAGGAGCTGCGAGGAAATGAGTACCCGCTTTTGTTGACAAAAGCTCCACGGTTTTGGGAGTTTTGTCAACAATGCAGCGGTACTTTATTTCGTCGCAGTCTCTTAGCGGAGAAAATCCGGAGACCCAGGCGGCCGCTGCCGCTGTTCCGCGGGTCCGCTGTTTAAGCGGGAGGCGGTTCTGTAATCTTTAAAAAACACAATAAAGAAACTTAATGTATAGGAATGGAACCGGAGAACCTGAACAAGCTGATGGAAGGCAAGGAAGAGATTCATAGAGAACGGAAGCGAAGTGGAAAAAGTAACACTAATGGGCTGGAATTCTGGCTTGAACGGGCTTTAGTGGGATTTTGTACACTTAATAGAGGCCTGCTCCCCCCATACGGGTGATTTCAGCCGGATTAGTTGTACTTTTTCCCACTAGGGATGATCCAGGATCAGAATGCGGTGGATTAGTGATCCTTTTTACCACTAAAATGGCTGACCTTTGGATAAATGGTTCAAGTTCATCTTAATGTAAGCGTATTCCTCTGTAAGGGGGCGAAACGGATCGATTAGGGTTCCTATTTCCCGCTAACGCTTGCGAAAAAGCGGCTGGGGGAATATGAAGTGACCGTTTCCACTTGGCTTCCCGCCTGGCTTCAGCAGCCAGCCTTACACCTGAAATGCAAACAGCTGCGCTGCCCGGTCAAGGACGGCGCAGCCGTTTCCACTCAGAGGTGTCAGAGACGTCTGCGTTTATAGAAGGTGATGAATGCTGCGGTAAGCATGAGGACAACAACCGCCACGCCGGTGGCAATGGCTTCGCTGGTGCTGCCTTGCTGCTGCGTACCTCCGGCTCCGCCGAAGTCGCCGCCCGGCATACCGCCGCCGAACCCGCCGCCCGCCATGCCGCCGCCCGGGCCATTCCCGCCTTCGGGAATGGCTGGCCCGCCCATGGCGCCCGGCTCACCCGCGGGGGCGTCTGCCTGCGCGCCGCCCTGCGCCTGCGCGCCGTCAGCGCCTTGCCCCGCGCCGCCCTGCGCCTGCGCGCCGGTTGCGCCTTGCCCCGCGCCGCCCTGCGCCTGCGCGCCGTCAGCGCCTTGCCCCGCGCCGCCCTGCGCCTGCGCGCCGGTTGCGCCTTGCCCCGCGCCGCCTTGCGCCTGCGCGCCGTCAGCGCCTTGCCCCGCGCCGCCTTGCGCCTGCGCGCCGGTTGCGCCTTGGTCCGCGCCGCCCTGCGCCTGCGCGCCGGTTGCGCCTTGGTCCGCGCCGCCCTGCGCGGCAACGCCATTGTTGCCCGGCGCCGCCTGACCATAGCCGGCGGCGCCGTTTGCACCCCTGCCGCCGCCTTGACCGCCCGGCATGCCGCCGCCCATACCGCCGCCGCTTCCACTGCCATCGCCCGAAGAGGCGATGGTGCCATCAAGCTGCAGGGAGACGCTCGATGCCATGGCTGACATGAAGGTCTTCACGGACGTAATTCCGCTCTCGTACTGTTCAAAGGTATAGAAGGCAGACGGATCGGCCTTCACATAGCCGGATATCATCGTATCCAGCTCGTCCATCCGGGCCTGGAACGTTTCATCCTTGAGATAGCCGTCGATCATTTGGCGGATGATCTCGTGGTACTTCGCTTTGTATTCCCCGTTCGCCAGCAGCTTGGCGATCAGCGGCCGCTCGGCAACTGCGCCTTGAGTAGGCTCGTCAATCAGCACATCCGAGCTGCCCATACCGCCAAAAGCCATATTGTAATCCCACGGCAGGATCGAGAACACGCCGTCATCCTCATACAGATAATAATTCTGTTTGTTGCTGCCGAGATAGCTGTCCATATTGCCGGTTACGGCATTCAGCGCGATATAGCCCAGGGCTTCATCGACGTTGATGTATTTTTCATAATCGGTACCGTTGTTCAGCTCATTCAGCATATCGACAACAATATCATCGCTCGACTTGTCCGACTTCATCTCAAGCCCTGTATAGAGCGAGGCATCATCCCCGAGCCAGGTCAAATCGCTGCCTTGGCCTGTCATCACACCTTTATACAGCGCGCCGTAGGCATTGCCGAAGTTGCGCTCCAGATAAGCGTCTCCGATCTGCTCTACTGCGAGGTAGAAGCCCTTCAGCTCATCGTTCACATAGATGTTGACGAACGAGTATTTGGGCGTGGGAAGCCCCATGCTCTCCGCCAGCTCGTAGGTCAGAAATTCCCGCATATAGGATGCGTCGCTATAGTTGTTGTTGAGATTGATTTTGGTGATGCCGAATAAATTTTGGTTCACATACTCATCAAAAGAAATTTTGAAGCTGTAGCGGTCGGAATCGCTCATCTGCACGACACTGCGCAGGCTCAGGTTGCCTTTGGTCCGCACCGCCACATTGTCCATTTTGATCCCGCCATACTCCACAGAGGCTGTTTTGTATTCCTCGGCGCTGGCATTGTCCAGCATGTCCTGAAAGTCATCCGGGTCGATGGTGATTTTCACATCCACAACCTTATCCTTTGGAAAAACCTTTGTATCAAGATTTTGCTCATCACTCGAAACCGCTTTTTCCTGCGTATCCGTAGCCGTGCTGTTGTTATCAGCGGCAGGGCTTGCAATCTGACAGCCGGCTATGAATATAACCAGCAGCAGGCAGCCAAGAAGCGGCAGGAACGGCTTACCTCGTGCTTTCATCCTCAGCACCGCCCTTCATCAGGATACATAGTCGCCGCTATAGCTGATCAGCAGAGCGTTCTTCACGCCGGCAATATCGGATACGGTATTGACGAAGCCGCCTTCCCTGTCATCCAGACGCAGCTCCAGCGTAAGCTCGATGTTGCCTGAAGTTACGGTTTTTTGCTTCACATTGTAGCGTTTGACCGATTTGTTCAGATGGCTGTGCACCGCCCGTTCGCTGTCGTCGCCCTCACAGTTGATAACCAGCAGGTAGGGGGTTTCCACCGAGGAATTTTTGATGAACAGGAACAGGATCAGTCCGATAATGATGGAGCCGACGATAGCGAGCGTGAAGAAGCCCGCACCGGTAACGATACCGGCAACGGCTGCCCAGAACAGGAAGATCAGATCGGTTGGATCTTTGATCGGAGTTCTGAAACGGACGATGGAGAGCGCGCCGACCATACCGAGCGACAGCACCAGGTTGGAGTTGATCGCAATGATTACCGTTGCGGTGATCATGGTCATGCCCATCAGGGAGACGTTGAAGCTTTTGGAGTAAAGTACACCGCTGAAGACCCGTTTGTAGAGCAAATAGATGAAGAAGCCGATCAGAAAAGCGACCGCAAGTGTGATAAGCATCTTCGGGATGCTGATGTCAGAGACGAAATTGTCGATTACGGAATTTTTGATAATGTCGGAAAAAGTGTTCGTCGTCTCTGTGGTCCCGGCCGCCGCAGTGTTTCCCGCCGCGGCTGCGGCCTGTGCTAATAAACTGCTCATTTCAATAATCCTCCCAAATGTTCGTTTTTAGAAATTTCCGGCAAATCACGTATTTTGAAGCGGACTGCCTGTTCAGCCCGTTCAGCTGGAGCGCAATCTTGATGTACTCCGGAATGTATTCGTCGAATTTGACCTCGAAAATAATGAAATTCTCGTCCAGCGCCCGCACCGGCTGCAGCTCCCTGCTGAAAATATCCGTGGAATGCAGCCCGGTGCGCAGCTCCTTGTCAAACGTAATCCGCACATTGCCGTTATGGCAGACATAAGGCTCACGGACATAATCGACTATAACCTTCGGACGCAGCAGATTGTGGCGCATCTGGTTGTAAAGCTCCATGAACAGCGGGCTGCCGGGGATATTCAGCACCTCGTGGTTGCCGGCCATAATTTGGTCGTACATTTCCCTTGTCAGCGGTTCTTTAATTTTGGCGATATAATCATCCATTTTGATTTTTTTCTCGAAGTGGATCACATTGTCCTGGACGTTATAGATCCGTATCCGGTATTTGGCGCGTTCCCGCAGGCCGCCGAGCTTATCCGACAATGCCGTATTGCTGATATCGTCAAAATACAGGCTCCGGATATGATATTCCCCGCTGTCGTCAGCATTCTGGTCGGTATCAATCAGGCCTTTCAGGCGCTGGCGCAGGATAAGGTATTGATGATGGTTAATGAAAAATTTCAGTTCATGGCGGAATTGCAGCTTCTTGTTCATCTCACACCTCATTTCTCTTTGATTGCTGTCTTTAATTTCTATTTCTGTCACGTGCCAGAACCAATGTTAAGCGAAGGACCTTATTATTTTCTTAAAATCACCTGAACGTTAACTGAAAGTTTTTTACATTGCGTTAACAAATAACGCCTAATGTCAGATTGTTGCAGGTGTGATTTGACTTCTGAGTTCATAAGAGATTATCTTAATAAAACGCAGACGGAACACAGGCGGTCCTGCATTAGAGAATCTGCATCAGCCTGGGAAAGGAGCAGCATGAAGGATTTCAAGACACTGGTCATCGCAGGAATTATAGTTATCGTATTAATCCTGCTGGCGCTGGGCGTGGAATGGCTCAAGTCGGATAAGGCTGCGGTCGCCGTGGCTTCCGGTTCGCCTTATGACCTGGTCACGACCCTTAAGGGGGATGCGGCAACCAGCCGCGCGTTCACATGGTACACCGAGGCACCCGGCGTTGACGGATGGCTTGAGGTCGTCCAGGGCGATGCGGCAGCTTTTTCGGCGGGGACTCCGATCAAGGTGCAGGCGGCCAGTACCGTGATCCAAACGGACCTCGGCAAGCGAGGCGTACACAAAGCGGAGATTAGCGGCCTTCTACCGGGAACCTTGTATGCCTACAGGGTGGGGAGCGGCAGCGAAGGGGAATGGAGCACAGTGGCCGAGTTCAGCACGGCGGCAGATGACGGCGGCAGCGTAACTTTTATTAATGTCACCGATTCACAGGGAGTCACTGCGGCTGATTTCAAGCTGTGGGGCAAGACCGTGGACAAGGCGTTTCAGACCTTCCCGGCTGCGCAGTTTATCGTGCATAACGGTGATTTTACGGAGGAACCGGAGGATTCTGCAGCTTGGGACAGCTTTTTTGCGAATGTGCAGAGCTGGGTTGCGGCTGTGCCGCTGATGCCGGTGACGGGGAATCATGATGAGGTGGAGGGGGAGGCAGCCAGCTTTACCTCGCATTTCAATCTGCCGGACAACGGCGCCAAAGGGTCTATAGCCGGAACCTCTTATTCTTTTGACTATGGTCCGGTTCATGTGACCGTGCTGAATACGGAGAGCAATCTGAAGAAGCAGGCGGACTGGCTGGAGAAGGATCTCGCAGGCACGGACAAGCCGTGGACAATCGTGGCGATGCACCGGCCGGCCTTTGGCGGCAACACCTACAAGAAGGTGGAGGAATGGACGGAGATTTTTGACAAATATCAGGTTGATCTTGTGCTTCAGGGCCATAATCATGAATACTCCAGATCTTATCCGCTGTATGGCGGTTCAATCGTGCCCGAAGGGGAGAATTCAGTCAGTGACCCTAGGGGGACCGTCTATGTGGTGACTAACGCCTCCGGCGCAAAGTTCAATGAGAAGAAGGAGGACCAGTTCTACCACAAGGTTCATTTTCAGAATGGCAAGCAGATGTTCGCGGGCATTACAGTGAGCGGGAACACGCTGATGTATCAGGCTTACGATATAGACGGCAGCAAGCTGGATGAATTCGTGCTTCAGCATTAATTCGTGGCAAGACGCTTCTGATAAAAAATTCAGCGGAGTCTTTTTTTTATATAAGACCCCCAGCCGCTGCGCGGCACCACTGAGGAATGAAATATCGCTGCGGCCGCGTGATTAGAGGGCAGAATTTATATGCTTGGCACACTAAGAGCCTATCCCGGAATAAATAAGTAAGAAATATGGGTAAGAAAAAAAGTAAGAGGTGATGAGAGTTGGCCAGCTTGGCCTCAACAACGGCAATTCTGCCGTTATTCCGAGGCACGCGGGCCAGCTTGGCCTCAACAACGGCAATTCTGCCGTTATTTCGAGGCACCCGGGCCAGCTTGGCCTCAACAACGGCAATTCTGCCGTTATTTCGAGGCACGCGGGCCAGCTCGTCCTCAACAACGGCAATTCTGCCGTTATTTCAAGGCACCCGGGCCAGCTCGTCCTCAACAACGGCAATTCTGCCGTTATTTCGAGGCACCCGGGCCAGCTCGTCCTCAACAACGGCAATTCTGCCGTTATTTCAAGGCACCCGGGCCAGCTCGTCCTCAACAACGGCAATTCTGCCGTTATTTCGGTGCACGCGGGCCAGCTCTGCCTCAACAACGGCAATTCTGCCGTTATTCCGAGGCACGCGGGCCAGCTCTGCCTCAACAACGGCAATTCTGCCGTTATTTCGAGGCACGCGGGCCAGCTTGGCCTCAACAACGGCAATTCTGCCGTTATTCCGAGGCACGCGGGCCAGCTTGGCCTCAACAACGGCAATTCTGCCGTTATTTCGGTGCACGCGGGCCAGCTCTGCCTCAACAACGGCAATTCTGCCGTTATTTCGGTGCACGCGGGCCAGCTTGGCCTCAACAACGGCAATTCTGCCGTTATTCCGAGGCACGCGGGCCAGCTCTGCCTCAACAACGGCAATTCTGCCGTTATTTCGAGGCACCCGGGCCAGCTCTGCCTCAACAACGGCAATTCTGCCGTTATTTCGGTGCATCCGGGCCAGCTCTGCCTCAACAACGGCAATTCTGCCGTTATTCCGAGGCACCCGGGCCAGCTTGGCCTCAACAACGGCAATTCTGCCGTTATTTCGGTGCATCCGGGCCAGCTCTGCCTCAACAACGGCAATTCTGCCGTTATTTCGGTGCACGCGGGCCAGCTCTGCCTCAACAACGGCAATTCTGCCGTTATTTCGGTGCACGCGGGCCAGCTCTGCCTCAACAACGGCAATTCTGCCGTTATTTCGGTGCATCCGGGCCAGTAATCTTGCGAATAAGCTCGCCACTTCACCTTTCGGCTTATAGGTCCGCTCTCTGCGGAAAAAAATTCTCGTGCGGGGAGGTCTCCCTAGTTCCAAGCACAACTTTCACAGCATGCCGATCCCCTTGCGCCGGAGAGTTCTTCCGCGCTGCACCTCCAAGGACTTCACGCGTTCATGGTCTTCTCCCAAAAGCACAAGGCCCGAATGAGTGTGGAAGTAAGCGTTGGGGAGGGAGCTGCCGGCACGGGACTATGAAGCCTTGCTTCATTTCGCCTGCGTATGGATCGTTTGGAAAAGCGTACGATCCGTTCATTCCGGCAACTTATTTTGGGACAGGTTCTAAATGATCCTTCTATTTCTTGATGAAACACCCCGTCCCTTAGAAGGACGGCGCAGCCGTTTCCGCTTACCCTTTTTTCGGGTGAAGATCAAGCCGGGACTCGTCCGCTGGGCTGAAGGAGCCACGGGAACAAACGCACATAAGCCTCTATTATTGATTTTCATCAACAATAAAGGCTTATGCTGTAAATACTATACCCATGTTCTTCTCAGACTCCTTATCCTATCCTTGTACTCAGCCGGGTAGAAATCGTCCGAGGCGGCAGTGAATTTGCCTATCCTGCTTGTGAGTCTTCTCTAATTCATCCGCTGGTTAACGATTGGCTTCGTGGTTCAATGTTTGAGCTTTAAGAAGCTCATACCCTTTCGCTCCGGGATGGACTGAAAGCTTCAGCAACAGGATCAAAGATATAGTCTCAAGCTCAGGGAGTACATCCGCCAAAGATTCCTTACGGGGAGTTTTTACCTGCCCGCCGATTTCCTTTCAGCAGTGTAGGGTTCCTTGAGTTGATACCTGAATTATACCGCCTTTCTGCAGCCCGGTAAAAAGGCGAATGCTTTAAATTGGGGGAGGTTTTCAAATCCATTCTTTTGTAAGCGCTATTATTCGCCTGTATCCTTAGTTTTTTAGTGTATACTTTATTTACATTTATGCTCAAGGCAGTCCAAATGGAGGGATGACAGGACATGAAGCTGTTTCAGATCCGGACACAGCCGCTCGGCGTGGAACGGATTAAGGAGTTTGTAGAGGACAATTACATATGTATCGGATATACAGGTGTAGGCGATCTGGAAAATGCGGGCAGGGAGGACATCCGGGAGCGGCTGGCACTTGCCCGTGCTGCCGGGGGGCCGGAGCTTGAAGCTGTGCTGGACAATCTGGATATCTTTATCCATGGCATGCATGACGGTGACTACGTGCTGATAGCCGATGAGGAATGGGCCTATCTGGGGGATCTGGGCGATTATTTCTATGTTGAGGCCTTCGACTCGCCAGAGGACGGACGCTGCCATAGGAGGGGGGTAACCTGGCTGAGGAGCGTACCTCTTTCGGAGCTTAATCCCCTGCTTGCCAGCTGGATGTCTGCGGGGGCTGTTATCTCGCAATATACAGGTGCGCTGCCCGGAGCAAGGCTGGAGTTGTGGCTAACCGGCTCTGCTGCGGAAGGCCGCAGTACCGGGCATAGGGCTGCACAAGTGGATGAACAGACACTGGCTGAAGCGCTCGCTGTGCTAAAAGCCGCTCTGTACAGCGGCGACGCCGAACGGCGGGAGCGTGCGGCGATAGCGATTCTGCAATATGCCAAATAGCACTCTTGCCCTGGTGAAATTGAAACGATTTCATTGTATACTAAGCATGCGCTAACAAAATTTAAGCATAGGCTGTCAAACCAAGCGTTATGCGAAGCTGTTCAATGACGCAATGCTAACAAAAAACTAAGCAGACGCTTCAGAATTCAATTTTGTCCGAAAAATTGCAAAGAAGGCTCACTTACAACATTTTAGGAGGATCACATGGGAATTCAATTTCATCCAGAGGAACGCATATTTCATATCCGGAGCCGAGCAACCAGTTATGTTCTCCAGCTGCTGCCCACCGGCGTTCCGGCTCATGTCTATTGGGGCAGAGCTATCCGTCCAACCGCCTTGCCGTCTATTCTGCAGCGGACGGAGCGCTGTTCTTTCTCGCCCAGCCCCTATCCTGAGGATATGTCGATATCCTACGATACGATTTCACTGGAATATCCCTCCTATGGTGCGGGGGATTTCCGGCATCCGGCCTATCAGATCCAGGCGGCTGACGGAACGACAGCCTCTGAGGCGGTGTACAGCACCCATCGTATCCATAAAGGCAAGCCTGTGCTTGCAGGCCTTCCGGCTACCTATGCCGAGCATGGGGATGAAGCGGAGACACTGGAGCTGGAGCTGCTTGATGCGGTTGCGGGTCTTCGGATTATCCTCAGCTACACGGTCTTTGACGGATTGAATGCGATTGCGCGCTCTGTGCGCTTTGTGAACGAAGGTACGGGTCCGCTGAAGCTGCTGCGCGGACTCAGCATGAGTGTGGACCTGCGCGATTCCGGCTATGACCTGCTGCACCTGTCAGGCTCGTGGGCGCGGGAGCGCTATGTGGAGCGCAGACCGCTTGCGTCCGGCATGCAGGGAGTGGAGAGCCGCCGGGGCGCAAGCAGCCATGCCCATAATCCGTTCATTGCCCTGCTCTCCCGGGGAGCGGATGAGGATCATGGCGAGGTGTACGGCGTCAGCCTGGTCTACAGCGGCAGCTTTACCGCTCAGGCTGAGGTTGAGCCGTATCGAACGACCCGCTTGTCCATCGGGATGAATCCTTTTGATTTCACCTGGCTGCTTGAGCCGGGCGAGTCTTTCCAGACCCCGGAAGCGGTGCTGGTCTTCTCGGCGGAGGGCCTTGGCGCAATGTCCAGAGCCTATCACAAGCTGTACCGGACGCGTCTGGCCCGCGGAACCTTCCGTGACCGCACGCGACCCGTGCTTGTGAACAATTGGGAAGCTACGTATTTTGATTTCACTGCCGACAAGATTGAAGCTATCGCCCGCGCGGGCAGCGAGCTGGGCATGGAGCTGTTCGTCCTGGATGACGGCTGGTTCGGCCACCGCGACGATGACCGCAGCTCTCTTGGAGACTGGGTGGTAGATCCGGACAAGCTGCCCGAGGGACTGGAGAATCTGGCCCGGCGGGTGAATAAGCTGGATATGCAGTTCGGCCTGTGGTTCGAGCCGGAGATGATTTCGCCGGACAGCGAGCTGTACCGCCAGCATCCGGACTGGTGTCTGCATGTGCAAGGCCGCCGCAGAACGCTGGCCCGCACGCAGCTGGTGCTGGACTTCTCACGCGAGGATGTCTGCCAGGCGATCGGCGACCGGATTGCTGCAGTGCTGCGGTCAGCGCCGATCACCTATGTCAAATGGGATATGAACCGCAACATGACCGAGATCGGGTCTGCACAGCTGCCGCCGGAGAGACAACGGGAAACGGCGCACCGTTACATGCTTGGTCTCTACAGTGTGCTTGAGCGGATCACCTCGGAATTCCCGGAGGTGCTGTTCGAGAGCTGTTCTGGCGGCGGCGGCCGCTTTGATCCCGGCATGCTGTATTACATGCCGCAGACCTGGACGAGCGACAACACCGATGCGGTCAGCCGGCTCAAAATCCAGTATGGCACAAGCATCGTTTATCCGCTAAGCGCCATGGGCAGCCATGTGTCGGCGGTGCCGAACCATCAGGTTCAGCGCAATACTTCGCTTGAGCTGCGCGGACATGTGGCCATGTCGGGCAATTTCGGCTACGAGCTGGATTTGACGAAGTTCACGGAGGAAGAGAAGGCAGCGGTGCAAGCTCAGGTCGCGCTGTACAAAGAGCTGCGCCCGCTTGTGCAGTTCGGGGAGCAGTACCGGCTCCTGAGCCCCTTTGAGGGGAACGAAACCGCGTGGCTGATTGCCGCCGAGGATAAATCCGAGGCGGTGGCCGTATATGTGCGCACTCTGGCTGAGCCTAATGATGCATTGCACCATTTGCGGCTTAAAGGTCTTGATCCGCAAGCGGATTATGAATGGCTTGAAGGCGGCGGCGTATACGGGGGAGATCATCTGATGTATGCGGGATTGCCGCTGCCTGCGCTGCACGGTGATTTTCAAAGCATCCTTTGGCGTTTCCGCAGAGTGTAGCGCTTGCATCCAATTGTTCTGTATAGCGCAAAGAGCCTTTTCGGCATTATGGCCGGAAGGCTTTTTGCGCTGCATGCATTACTCACAAAAACTCGACAAATTCATTCACCGGCTTGCGGTAGCCGCGGGGTCTGATCTTGTGCTTGTTGTCTTTGCCGATGGTAATCAGCATGACCGGCACCATATTGTCCGGCAGATTCAGCACGGTCTTGACCGCTTCAGGATCAAAACCGATCATCGGGCAGGTATCCCAGCCCTTGTCCTTGGCAATGAGCATGAACTGCATGGCTGACAGAGAGGCGTTGCGGATCGCATCATCGCGCTGGAAAGCGTCATTTCCGATGTAGGAGCTGTTGATGGATTCAATCATTTGGTCAAAATCATCCTCGCTCATCGCTCCCAGCATTTTCAGACCGCTATAGATTTCAGGTGCCTGGAGATAGGCTTCCTTGTCTCCGAGTACGGCGATGACCGCTGAAGCAGTATGGATTTTGTATTGGCCATAGGCGGCTTCGCGGATTTTTTCCTTCAGGCCTTCATCAGCGATGACCTTGTAGCGGGCATGCTGCAAATTAAATGCCGAGGGGGCAAGGCGGGCCAGCGAGAACATCTCCTCCAGCTCACTCTGTGAAATCTTGATGCCCTCTACAAAGTTATTTGCCGATCTCCGTGCCTGAACCAATTCTGCAATAGTACTCATGTTCATTCCTCCATTGAATATGTAGTGGCTAATTATTAATAGCTATTTTTAATAAATAAACTTACTATTAGTTACTTGCTGAATATATCACGGCAGTTGTCCTCCGTCAATAACCAAATACACTGCAAAGCAAAATTTTCTTTTGAAAACGAGGGATGCAAAGGATTGCTGAAAAAAGAAGTGATTTTAATCACAAAATAAGGATATTCAGGCAAAAGGATTGTGACATTTAAGAGAGGCTTCTGGACCAGCTTTTAAAGCCCGAGGTCCGGGAATCATTAACGACGCTGGTGGAGCAGCTCCCCCAAATTACACAGCTTGTTGGCGCATTAACGAAATCCCTTGATTTCGTGCAGTCCGTTGCCTCTGACGAGGTGCTGAAGAATGACACCGTGGGAGCGATCAAAGAACTTGCCGAACCTGTGGTGGATTCCGTCAAAACGGTGGCCGCTACAGTGATCGAAGCCAGGGACCTTGCGAATGAAAGCAGTGAAACCATCAGCCTGTTCGGCATGATGCGCATGATCAAGGACCCGCAGGTACAGAAAATGCTCCGCTCATGAACGCATACCTGCAAATCAGCGGCGAACGAAATTTACAGAAATAGGACGGAGGAAATATCATGTCAAAGCATATCGTTATTCTGGGCGCAGGCTACGGCGGCCTTCTCAGTGCCATTAACGTGCGCAAATATATGAGTAAATCCGAAGCCGAAATCACAGTCGTCAATCAGTTTCCGACACACCAGATTATTACCGAGCTGCACCGTCTGGCCGCAGGCAGTGTTGCGGAACAAGCTGTAGCCATGCCTCTGTCCAAGCTGTTTGCCGGGAAAGACATTAATTTAAAAGTTGCCAGGGTGAGCTCATTCTCCGTAGAGAGCAAGCAGGTGCAGCTGTCGGACGGCACCTCGCTTTCGTATGATGCGCTTGTTGTTGCGCTAGGTTCTACTACCGCTTATTTCGGCATTCCGGGTCTGGAAGAGCACAGTATGGTGCTTAAATCCGCTGCTGACGCCAAGAAAATCCATGCACACATTGAAGGCCGTATCCGTGAATACTCCAAAACACATCATCCTGCCGATGCTGCAATTCTGATTGGCGGGGGCGGTCTGACCGGCGTGGAGCTGGTGGGCGAAATTGCCGATGTGCTGCCGAAGCTGACCAGACGCTATGGCGTGAATCCTCATGAGATCGAGCTGGTGCTCGTGGAAGCCGGCCCCTAAATCCTGCCGGTGCTGCCGGATCACCTGATCGAGCGTGCGGTGACCAGCCTGACTGCCCGCGGTGTAACTTTTCTTACAGGCCTTCCTGTTACAAATGTTGCCGGCAATGTGATCGAGCTGAAGGATGGCCGGCAGATTGCAGCCAATACCTTCGTGTGGACCGGCGGGTCCAGGGGAATCCGCTGGTCGGAGAATCCGGTCTGGAAGAAAACCGCGGCCGCGCCACCGTCAATGACTTCCTGCAATCCACCTCGCACCCGGAGGTTTTCGTGGCGGGAGACAGTGCGGTTGTGTTCGCCGCGGATGGACGTCCATATCCGCCGACAGCGCAAATAGCCTGGCAGATGGGCGAGCTGATCGGCTACAATCTGTATGCTTATTTGAATCACACCGCCTCCGAGGCCTTCAGTCCGATCAACTCGGGTACGCTTGCCAGCCTGGGACGCAAGGACGGGGTGGCCATTATCGGCGCGAGCAATACCCCGCTGAAGGGCTTGCCCGCAACCCTCATGAAGGAAGCGAGCAATATCCGTTATCTGTCCCACATCAAAGGCCTGTTCAGCTTGGCGTACTAATCCGTATTTATAAATTCTACAGCCTTCAAGCCGATACCCGGTTCCTTATGCCGTATAAGGAGCGGGACTGCTTGAAGGTTTTTTGGAAAATATAAGAACTTATATGCTCAGCACCCTAAATGATCCTTCTGTTTCCCGCTGAAACACGCCGTCCTTTACAAGGACGGCGCAGCCGTTTCTGCTTGCGCAGGATATACGCAGGCTTTTGGAGTGGACGCTCCGCGAACGGAGCGTTGTCTAGGTCGCTGTGCTCTCCAGATTAATTTCATTCCCCTTAGGTGCTGCGAGGAAATGAGTACCCGCTTTGTTGACAAAATCTCCACGGTTTTGGGAGTTTTGTCAGCAATGTAGCGGCACTTTATTTCGTCGCAGTCTCTTAGCGGTGAAAATCCGGAGACCCGGGCGGCCGCTGCCGCTGTTCTGCGGGTCCGTCCGACCGCTCCGCTGTTTAAGCGGGGGGCGGTTCTGTCATCTTTAAAAAACACAATAAAGAAACTTAATGTATAGGAATGGTACCGGCTTATATGAAATGAACCGGAGAACCTGAACAAGCGGATGGAACGCAAGGGAGAGATTCGTAGGGGGCTGAAGCGAAGTGTAAAAAGTAACACTAATGGGCTGAAATTCTGGCTTGAACGGGCTTTAGTGGGATTTTGTACACTTCATGGAGGCCCGCTCCCCCCATACGGCTGATTTCAGCCGGATTAGTTGTACTTTTTCCCACTAGGGACGATCCAGTATCCGAATGCGGTGGATTAGTTACCCTTTTTACCACTAAAACGGCTGCCCTTTGGATGAATGGTTCAAGTTCATCATAATGTAGGCGTATTCCTCTGCAAGGGAGAGAAACGGATCGATAGGGACCCTTTTTCCCGCTAACCCTTGCGGAAAAGCTGCTGGGGGAATATGAAGTGACCTTATCCGCTTGGCTCCCCGCCTGGCTTCAGCAGCCAGCCTTACACCTGAAATGCAAACAGCTGCGCTGCCCGGTCAAGGACGGCGCAGCCGTTTCCACTTGTGTGGGAGGGATGCGGTGCTGACCAGTTGAAATTGAATGAATTCACAGGCGGCAGGCACTGATGCTGTATAATAGGTGCTCCGCAAAAATCTATTTGCTATAATAAGTTTGTTTATACTATAACTGATGTTTCATAGGAGGATATCCAGTATGGAATTTCAAGAAAACGATATCATTTTGTTCCAGGGCGACAGCATTACCGATTGCGGCCGAAACTATGAAGATCCGTCTTCGCTCGGCGTGGGCTACGCGCTGATGACAGCCGCCCGGCTTGGGCTGCAATATCCCGAGAAGAAGCTGACCTTTATCAACCGTGGAATCAGCGGCAACCGTGCGGCTGATCTGCAGCAGCGCTGGAACAAGGACTGCCTGGAGCTGAAGCCGACTGTGGTTTCGATCTACATCGGCATTAACGACACCTGGCGGCGTTTTGATTCCGGTGAGGAAACTACGGCTGCACAGTTCGAGGCTTCATACCGTGATCTGATTGAACGCACGCAGGAAGCCGCCGGTGCGAAGCTGATCCTGATCGAGCCCTTTGTGCTCCCGGTCCCCGAAGACCGCAAGGGCTGGCGCCGGGATCTGGACCCCAAAATTCATGTAGTGCGCGGGCTGGCCCGCGAGTACGGCGCTGCGCTGGTCCCGCTCGACGGTCTGTTCGCTGCAGCCTCCGTCAAGACGGCCCCTGCCTTCTGGGCGCCGGATGGCGTGCATCCTTCCCCGGCCGGACATGCACTTATTGCCGAGGCCTGGCTGAGAACAGCAGGAGCCATCGGCTAATCCATTATACAGGCTGCACTCCTTTACATAGCTTGCCTGTCCCTAAAGACCAAGTCCGTGATTTATAGCGGGCTGGTCTTTTTACTAATCAGCAGGGCAATGTTATTTGCTTCACAAGGCTGCTATAATTGTAGAATACATATGGATTTGGAGGTGGGCCCCATTAGGAGGCTGCTGCTGATTGTGTCAATTCTGCTGGCTGTTCTGCTAAGCGGCTGCCAGAATGCTTTTGGCTTCATCAACGCGAAATGGATTTCGGAGATTACCCTGGACTATGAGCCTCTTGACGGCAAACAGGCTGCCGGCCCGTTCGAGAGCCGGACGTTTACCGATCCCGCATTTATCAAAGTGATGGCAGATGCTATGAACGGCAGCAAGCGGATACAGGGTAAGCTGGATTATGGTGTAGAGTTCAGAATGAAGCTGACCTACGGGGATGGCTATACGGAGGGCTATATTCTGAATCTTGGAGAGGACAGGGGAAACCGGGGACTGCTGGTTCCGGAGGATAACAGCGGCAAAGGATATTCGGTCTCCGTTAAAAACGCTGATAAGCTGAGAAAGCTGGTATATGATGAAGAAAGCTCCGGCGCTGACGCCGGCGGGTTAGAGGCTGCGCAGGCTTCGGTCACAGTCAATGGACCGGTAACGGTATCGCGGAATGATCTGCTCCCGGTAACGGGGATGCATAGATATCTGAATCTGCAGCTGCTGCAGGGGCAGTACAGCGAAGATTGGACAACGCCTTCGGCGCTTGGAGGAAGGAGCTGGAGCGGCACATTCCGGCTGGCGGTGTCGGATGAGCAGGGGGAGGCGATAAGCAGCTTTGCGCTGAGCCGGTATTTTACGGAGGAGCTGAGCTTTGGGGAGCTGTTTCAAATCCGGTTCGGCGATTACAACGGGGACGGCAATCCGGATTTCACCATTGGACAGTATGGCTCAAGCAACGGATCATTCTTCAAGCTGTTTACCTTGAACATGGATAATTACTCCATTCGGGAGTTGAATATACAAGGGGCGACGGAGCTGTTCATCAGCAGTGAGGACAGGCACTCCGTCAAGCTCGGGCAAGTGGACGGAGGCTTCAAGGCCGGCCGCTATGACAATGCTCTGGGCAAGCAGGTGGAAGATCTTTACCGCTGGGACGGGAATGCTTCCAAGTTCATTAAACAGTGAACGGCCCGGCACTGAAGGAACGGAACAGCGGGAATGCCTAATATTATTGCTGCGGTCCGCAATGGCGGGATGACCCCGCAGGTACAGTAATGAAATACAAATGTACGGCAGAATAGATGTAGATGTATAGGATACCAGGGCGTTGACTTGAACCGAGGGGAACGTGGACAAATGACGAGCGATACAGCACAGGATTTGCAAGGTCTGAAGGCAGTCGGGCAATTAGTAGGCTATACCATTGCGGAAATGAGAAAAAATGTGGTGCCGGGCATGACAACCGCTGAGCTGGACGGTATGGGAACGGCGATTCTCGAACGGTTCGGTGCGAAATCTGCTCCGAAGGTCACTTATAATTTTCCGGGGAGCACCTGCATCAGTATCAATGAAGAGGTGGCCCACGGAATTCCCGGCCCCAGGGTCATACAAGCCGGAGATTTGATTAACATTGACGTTTCCGCCGTGTTGAACGGCTATTACGGGGATGCAGGGGTTTCTTTTCAGCTGCCGCCGCACAATGAGAAGCTTGTCCATCTGTGCCGCAGCGCCGAAGAGACGATGATGAGTGTGATCAATCATCTGAGGGCAGGCATGAAGGTGAACGAAATCGGCAGAGTGATGGAGCTGGAGGCCCGCAAGCGCGGCTACAAAATTGTACGCAATCTGTGCAGCCACGGCATTGGGAGATCGCTGCATGAGAAGCCGTACGAGATCCTTCCGTTCTATAATCCGCGTGAGAGGACTGTGCTTAATGAAGGGCAGGTCATTACGGTCGAGCCGTTTCTGTCGACAGGAGCGGATTTCGTGGAGCAGCAGTCCGATGGCTGGACACTCAGTGTGGAGGACAGCAGCCGGGTGGCCCAATATGAGCATACGATTATAGTTACCAAGGGGAAGCCGGTTATCCTGACAATCGCCTGACTCTACAAGGCGTATTGGCGGACCGCCCTTTCATATGAAGCATGTGAAGGTGTTCGGAGCCTCGCGGGAAGAGCGTATCAGTGCGGTTCTGCGGGGGAGTTCCTGCGGTGGGTTGCACGGTGATTCAGGCTTTCACGTAATGCTGGAGGCATATGGCAGCGAATGGGTTACGGATACCCGGGAGGTGAGAACAAAGATGCGTATGGCTTTTGTGCTTTTTGACGGAATCACTTTTCTGGATTTTGCCGGCTTTTATGATGTGATTCGCCGTTTGGGGGCATTTGAAGCAGGACAAGGGCTGGAAATGGATATCTGCGGCTTCAGCGGAGAGGTGGCGGACGAGCAGGGACTGATCGTCAAGACCGGTCAGATTCAGCCGGATTTGGCGCAATATGATCTGGTCTTTGTGCCGGGAGGAATGGGGACCAGGAAGCTGCGTGATGACGGGCCGTTCATTTCCTGGCTGCAGAGCGCCAAGGATGTTCCCTATAAAGTATCGGTGTGCACCGGCTCATTGCTGCTGGGTGCAGCCGGATTTCTACAGGACTGCTGGGCCACAACCCATCCCTCCGCTTACGAATTGCTGGAGCCTTACTGCGCGCAAACAGTGAAAACGCGGATTGTGCAGGACGGGCAGGTCATTACAGGGGGAGGAGTCTCCACTTCCATTGATTTAGGGCTGTACCTGATGTCGCTCCTGGCCGGGGAAGAAGCCATGCTTGCTGTGAAGAAGCAGATTGATTATCCTTATGAAGTGCAGGGGATTATCCGCAGACAGTAGACTGCTGGGAAATGGGGCTGCAGTCCGTAGGGGAATACGGTTTTGAGCTGCAGCAGAGCTGGGCGGATGGCGTGAGAAGGCTTTGCTGCCGGGCGCAAGCGCGCTTTTGTGGCGGCGCCCGCCCGCCTCTCCTCAAGCTGAGGCGGTGGCTCGGATGGTTAAGGTTGTAAAGGGCAGTCTTGGGCAAACCGGGCTCTCCAGGAAATACCCAAGCCAGGCAGCCTGACTCCTGCACATATTGACAACTCGCTAGAATGTAACTATTATTGTTGCATCTATGGGCTAACGCACTAAGGAGAGATTTCCATGAACATCAGCACCCGCTTTGCGGTGGCTATTCATATTTTGACGCTGATCGACAGCAACAAGGAAGGCAAAAGCACCTCGGAATGGATCGCAGGCAGTGTCAACACCAATCCGGTGGTGATCCGGCGGCTTACAGGCATGCTGCATAAGGCCGGACTGGTAGAAGTACGCCCCGGTGTAGCGGGAGCTAGGCTTACGCGAAGCGGGGCGGAAATTACCCTGCTGCAAATTTATAAGGCTGTGAATGCGGTGGAGGCGGACTCCTTGTTCTCCGTTCACGAGCATCCAAATCCCAGATGCCCGGTCGGCCGCAACATCGCCGGAGCCATCGTCCCTGTCTTTTCCCTCGCCCAGCAGGCGATGGAGAATGTGCTGGAGGGAGTCACACTGGACCAGATCGTGAATCAGATTCCCGTATCCTGAAGTAGAATGCGCATTGTCTTTGCAAGGGGGTCCCCATAGTCATCCCATGGCTATGGCTGTGGGATGCCCCTTTATCTTGGTTTGCATTGCTTGTGCCGGACATGCCTGGAACTCCGGGAGCTGAAGCGGAAGAAGTACACCTGAAACAAGACAAATCCCTCCCGTAACCACGCTAGTGGGAAAAAGTGGACCTAATTTGATCCAAAAGGCATACTTGTACCGGATTATGCCCGGATTAGGTGTAGAAAATCCCGCTAAACACTTCTGCAAACGCGGATTCCGGCAGTTTAGGGGTACAAATTCCACTTAACAGATGTAATGCGCAGAGAGAGGGCTGTTTGCGGGAAATGAGCTATACAAGCGGAGCTTTGGAAAAAACAGTGAAATTTAAGTTAACTTTCAGCCTGGATTTATGTGATTTTAAGGTTCAGGGAGTATAGTAAAGATCTCCACCCCCCAGTGGATAGATTTTTGCTTAGATCCTGTCGTGCCTCGGCGGGATCTTTTCCATTTTCCGAGGCAAGATTCCGACAATTTCAGCAAAGCTTTATTTCATTTTCATACGCTTTTAAGCTTCAGGGTTTATAGTCATCCTATGACCCCCTTATAAATAGACCTTGGCCCTGCCGGACGTTGGCGGGGTCACTTTTTTATACAAAAGAATACAAAAACCGATGCAGAGAGCCGCCCGCATCCGCTCTTGTTTTATTGGCTGCACAGGCCGGAAGTCTTTACACAATATTCCATATACAGTAGACTGAACACCATGCATGCTCTGGAAGGATAGGGTTGAAATAGCTTATATATTATTGATAAACGGATGTAACAGAAATGGTTAATTGATGGAAGAGAGACTAAGGTGAATATGGGCTGTGCTTGAAAAAAACTGGCATAAGGGTTGAAGTTCAGCTTATCCGGTACAGCAACGGGGGGACATACGTGGAGAGAATCGCAATTATTTCGGATATTCATGGGAATGCAACGGCGCTGGAGGCTGTTTTGGCAGATATTCGGCAGCGTGGGATCAGCCGGATTTATTGTCTCGGAGATCTGGTGGGCAAAGGGCCTGACTCCGGCCGGGCGGTTGACCTGATTCAAGAGCATTGTGAGAAAGTGGTCAGAGGCAACTGGGATGAATTCATTGCAGGCGAAAGCGCGCTTGAGCTTGAGGTGGTGAAGTGGCATCGTGCTCTGCTGGGACCGGAGCGGCTTGCCTATTTGAGCGGTCTGCCGTTCTCTATTGAATTCCGGATGAGCGGCAAATATATCCGCCTTTTTCATGCCTCGCCGCGGAGTGTGAATGAGCGAATCCAGCCTTGGGACGATCCGGAGCTGCGCCTGTCGATGTTTGAACCATCCGAGCAGTGTGCCGAACAGCTGACTGCGGATGTAGCGGGCTACGGGGATATTCATGGGGCATACCTTCAGCATCCGGCCGGGAAGACGTTATTCAATGCGGGAAGTGTCGGCAATCCGCTGGATTTGACGCAGGCCTCGTATGTCATTATGGAGGGGGAATACGGGGGCGAAGCTCCGGCGCCGCTGAATATTCAGTTTGCAAGAGTGCCTTATGATATCGAGCAGGCTGTGCAGCAGGCCGCAGATTCGCAAATGCCCCAGTTGGAGCCGTATATTAGAGAGCTTAGGACTGCGGATTACAGAGGCAAGGGCCGATAACTTCAAGCTGTACATCTCCCGAGATCCGGTTTCAGTCATGTTCGATGAAGTTTCATGAAGGCCTGGCCATGATTTGGCCGGCTTTTTCTAAATATAGAATTTATATGCTTGGCACACTAAATGATCCTTCTATTTCTCGCTGAAACGCCCCGTCTCTTATAAGGACGGCGTAACCGTTACCACTTGCGTAGGAATACGCAGGCTTTTGGAGTGGACGCTCCGCGAACGGGGCGTTGTCCGGGTTTCGCTGTGCTCTCCAGATTTATTTCATTCCTCTTAGGAGCTGCGGGGAAATGAGTACCCGCTTTTGTTGACAAAAGCTCCACGGTTTTGGGAGTTTTGTCAACAATGTAGCGGTACTTTATTTCGTCGCAGTCTCTTGGCGGTGAAAATCCGGAGACCCAGGCGGCCGCTGCCGCTGTTCCGCGGGTCCGTCCGCTCCGCTGTTTAAGCGGAAGGCGGTGCTGTAATCTTTAAAAAACACAATACAGAAACTTAATGTATATGAAATGAACCGGAGAACCTGAACAAGCGGATGGAACGCAAGGAAGAGATTCATAGGGGACGAAGCGAAGTGTAAAAAGTAACACTAATGGGCTGGAATTCTGGATTAAACGGGCTTTAGTGGGATTTTGTATACTTAATGGAGGCCCGCTCCCCCCATACGGCTGATTTCAGCCGGATTAGTTGTACTTTTTCCCACTAGGGATGATCCAGTCTCCGAAGGCGGTGGATTAGTGATCCTTTTTACCACTAAAATGGCTGCCCTTTGGATGAATGGTTCAGGTTCATCTTAATTTAGGCGTATTCCTCTGCAGGGGAGAGAAACGGATCAATTAGGGTTCCTTTTTCCACTAAGACCTTGCGGAAAAGCGGCTGTGGGAGTATGAAGTGACCTTTTCCACTTGGCTCTCCGCCTGGCTTCAGCAGCCAGCCTTACACCTGGAATGCAAACAGCTGCGCTGCCCGGTTAAGGACGGCGCAGCCGTTTCTGCTTGAAAGATAAGAATTTATCCTGAATTTCGAAAGTAAGTATCCACAAATCATCTAAAAAGCTCTACACGAAGGGATGTCTTGCTACAAACAGCTTGCACCAAATGGGTGAAGGAAAAAGAGGGGTTATCCCTTGTCCGATCTGGATTTGTTCATTTCACTTTCGAAATTCAGGTTTATATGTTCCACGCTCTCAATTAGCCTTATCTTTCTCGCTGAAACGGATACCGTCTTTATAAGGACGGCGCAGCCGTTTCTGCTTGTTTTGGAGAAGTAATTGACAAACTTATGGAATGCTACTATAATAAAGTAAGTTAATTTGTAACGGAATTGGTTACAGGGTGCACTGGCAGTACCGGCACTGTTGAGACTAACCGGGACAAAAGGAATTATCCGAGAACCATCTATACTCAGGAGGGGTTAATTATGACAACAGCCGCAACCTTGCCGCAAACCTTGGAAATTGGACTTGTGCAGCTTCGGGTAAGCAATTTGGAGCGCTCGCTCGCCTTTTATCAGAATGTAGTGGGACTGAAGCTGCTGCGCCAGAACGGGCGTGAGGCGGACATGACGGCCGACGGCAAGCGGGTGCTTTTGACGCTGCGCGAGATCGGGAATGCACGGGTGCTCCGCCGCAATTCGGCCGCGGGATTATATCATTTTGCCATTCTGGTGCCGGACCGTCCCAGCCTTGGACTGGTGCTGCGCAATCTCATGGATTCGGGAATTCACATCGGACAGGGGGATCATCTGGTCAGTGAGGCGCTGTATATTCAGGACCCGGACAATAACGGAATTGAGCTGTACCGTGACCGGCCGCGGGATACCTGGAAGCATGAGGCTAACGGCAATGTTGTCATGACTACAGATCCGGTGGATGCGGAGGGACTGCTGGCAGCTTCCGAAGGTCTGGCGTGGACCGGATTGCCTGCGGGTACTGTGATCGGGCATGTTCATTTTCATGTTGGCGATCTTGGCGAGGCCCGCAGGTTCTATGTCGATACGCTGGGCTTTGAGCCGATGGCACAATACGGTGATGCAGCGCTGTTCATCTCGGCTGGAGGATATCACCACCATATGGGGCTGAATATTTGGGCGGGTCAAGGGGCTCCGGCAGCGCCGGCGGATGCGGCGGGCATTGATTATTTCACCCTGCTGCTGCCAAGCCTCCGGGAACGCGATGCAGTGGCTGGGAGGGTGCGTTCCGCCGGATACAGAGTGGACGAAACAAATGGCATTGTGACGGTCACCGATCCATGGAATATCGGCATCAAGCTGCTGGTGAAGGCTTAAGTTCCGCTGCGGGCTTGTTCATCTTTGCTCATTCCCCTATAATATGTGGGAATAACTGAGTGAAAGGGTGAATGTCTTGACAAATTTCAAAATGGCATATGTAGTCCTTTGTCATAAAAATCCGGAGCAGATCAACCTGCTGCTGGAAACGTTAACGGATGAGCATGTGGAGTTTTTTCTCCATGTGGATCAGAAGAGCGGGATTGAGGCGCAGATTATCCATCGAGAAGACATTCATTTCGTGAAGCGGCCTGTGGATGTGCAGTGGGGCCATTACGGACAGATCGAATGCATCCTGAAATGCTTTGAGCTGATCAAAGAGCAGGGGCACTTCAATTATATTCATATTATAAGCGGGCAGGATCTGCCGCTGGTTCCGAACGATACGATCGTCGGCTTCTTTAAGGAGCATCAGGGAAAAGAGTTCGTCAAGCATCTGCAGCTCCCGAATGACGCGGAGATGTGGGGCTGCATGTACAGAGTGTCTGTATACTATCCGAAGTTTCTGGTCTCGCGGGCCAAAGCGGTTTCGGAGATCCGCAACCGCTACATGAATCTGGTCATGTCGGTGCCGATGCTGAAGCGCAGCCTGAAGCACCTGCCGGATGATTTGTACAAGGGCTCGAACTGGATGTCCATTACCGGAGAGTGCATGGAGTATATTTTGGAATATATCCATAGGAATCCGGGGTACGTCCGTTTATTCAAGAATTCCTTTTGCGGAGACGAAATCTTCTTTCATTCCATTATCTTGAACAGCAGCTACAAGCATAGGGTTGTCAATGAAATCAAACGCTATACCGATTGGGACACCGGACCGGAATTTCCGAGAACGCTGCGGGCGGAGGATTACGAACGAATCCGGGAGAGGGGAGCGGGATGCTTCTGGGGCCGCAAGTTTGACCTGGATGTGGACCGGGAGATCGTGCAGAATATCCTGCAGCTGGCCTGATACACTAATAAATTCCCGGGCGGTTCACCGCAATGCGGGAGTGCTGATTGACGACAGACAGCTGTTAAAATATAAAGCAGGAGCCGAACCGGCCTGATCCGGTCCGGCTCCTGCTTGTCTGTGAGCAGTGCTTTATGGAGGGCTGTAGCGTTTTGTAAAGCCAGCTTTACATTTTGCTGAGGGAATGATATTGTTTGTGTAAAGCGAGCTTTACATATTGGAGGTTTCATGATGAAAAATAAGCTTGAAGCAATCCGGAAGCAGCATGGCATCAAGCAGGAGGAGCTTGCGGAAGCCTTGGAGGTGTCGCGGCAGACAATCTGCTCCTTGGAGAACGGGAGGTATAATCCGTCGATCATTCTGGCGTTTAAGCTGGCGAGATACTTCAAGCTGAGAATTGAGGATATTTTTCAATACGAGGAGGAAGAGTAGAGGGAGATTGTGGCTGCAAAATGTAATTAATCATACCTGGGGGCTGATGGGCGTGGAGACATTTCTTGCTGTGCTTTTAATGCTGGGACTGATCGCGGTGTCCAATATCGTGAACCGGTTCATCCCGTTTGTGCCGATTCCCCTGATTCAGATTGGACTGGGTGTTATTGCAGCCGTAGTCCCGACGGGAATACATATGTCTTTTGAGCCGGAGCTGTTTTTTGTGCTGTTCATTGCTCCGCTGCTGTTCAATGACGGAAGGCGGACACCGCGCGACGAGCTGTGGAATCTCAGAGCTCCCATCCTGCTGCTGGCGCTGGGGCTGGTCTTTGCAACGGTATTTGTGGCCGGGTACGCCATTCACTGGATGATTCCGTCGATACCGCTCGCCGCTTCATTTGCGCTGGCGGCGATTCTGTCGCCGACAGATGCTGTTGCGGTCAGCTCGCTGGCCGGAAAGGTCCATCTGCCGAAGAGCATCCACCGTATTCTTGAGGGCGAATCGCTGATGAATGATGCTTCGGGTCTGGTTGCCTTCAAGTTTGCCATAGCGGCGGCGGTAACCGGAATGTTCTCTCTGCCCAAGGCGGCGCTCAGCTTTGTGCTGATCGCGGCAGGAGGGCTGCTGGTCGGAGCGCTGCTGTCATTTCTGCTGATCCGGCTAAGCGTGTTCATCCGCAGATTCGGCATGGAGGATGTCACCATTCATGTGCTGCTGCAGATTCTGACGCCTTTTATTATTTATCTGGTCAGTGAAGAGCTTGGCGTGTCGGGCATCCTGGCCGTGGTGGCCGGAGGCGTAATGTATGCCATCGAGAAGGACCGGGCGGTATCTCCGCAATACAAGCTGCAGCTGGTTTCGGCAAGCACCTGGTCCGTGCTGCTGCTAATCCTGAACGGGCTGGTCTTTCTCATCCTGGGGGTTTCGGTTCCGGATGTCGTGGAGGTGATCTACCGCGACACCACCTTGAACAACTTTATGGTAGCCGGTTATGTGCTGGCGGTTACGGCGCTGCTTATTGTGCTGCGGTTTGTGTGGGTGTATGCGTACTCCATCTTTGAGAGCCGGAGGCTGAGGACCCGGAGAGCGCCGCTGAAGTCGCAGCTGATTACTTCGATTTCCGGTGTGCGGGGAGCGGTAACGCTGGCCGGGGCCTTCTCGATTCCGCTGGTGCTGGGAGACGGTTCGCCCTTCCCGCAGCGGGATTTGATTATCGCCCTTGCGGCAGGTGTTATTCTGATGTCGCTGGTGATTGCCAGCATCTTCCTGCCGCTGCTCGCTGACGAGAAAGAAACGGTTGTGGTGGAGAGCTATTCAGTCAAGTCGGAGCTGACGGCAAGATCGGTGGTGATTGACGCGGGCATGAGCATGCTGCGGAGCCTGGTCTCGGAGAATCCCCAGCCCACGAACCAGCCTGCATTGCTGGAATTTACAGACAAAATTGACAAGCTGTGCGCTCCGGAAATAAGCGGCGATCCCGAAGCGGAACGGCTCCGGCAGCTTGGGGTCCAGGCCAAGCGAAGCGCTATTGCCGCCGAGCGTTCAGAGCTGCGGCGAATGCTGGAGAATGGCTCCATCGCTGCTCCCATAGCCTCAAAGATGGAAGAGCTGCTGGATCACAAGGAAGCCTTGATGTGCAAGCGGCTCGACACGCAGCTCAAATTTTCGCTTACGGAGATTCAGCGTCTCTTCTCGGGATTATTCTCCGGCCGTCTGAACGGCGATGAAGGGCGGCTGGCAGCGCAGAATGCCGAGAGCGCCCGGATTGCGAAGATTTCCATGTGCCAGGCGGCTGTCTCGGCCGTCAGCGCAGAAATGAGCGAAGAGAACCGGCTGGCTTCCCAGAAGGTCATCGACAAGTATGAGCAGATGGAATCCCGGCTTATCGAGGGGGACGGCTGGATTAAGGATGGAGTCGTCGATGACCAGAAGCTTGAGCTGAAGCTGCAGGCCATCCAGGAACAGCGCAATACCGTGCAGCAAATGTATCAGGACGGGGCGATTAATCTGAAAATCGCCGGCAAGCTGCGCAAATTTGTCGATCAACTGGAAACGGCGATCTGGGAGGATTGAATTATGGTGGAAGCACCGGCAAGCAGCCGGGCTTGATTTCCATGTGCCCGCGGCAACGGTGTGCGCGGACAATGAGCCGGGCCGCAGGCTGTTCATCAGATACGGATAGGAGCAAAGCGCGCTGTTCAGAGAAATCTGCCATAAATTCGGCCGGCGGCTGGATATAGCGGGCTGTCAAAAGATTGCCGTGCAACTCCTTAAAAGCAAAAAGCTGCCCCATTTAAGTCATCTTCATGACCAGCGGGGCAGCTTTTGTATGTTTTGGCGGAGCGCTTTAGGCCGGAGTTAGATTATGTGCTTCGGCTATTCTTCCGCCGGAACATCTGACCCAGCACTTCGCTGAGCACAAGCCCTGTGGCGATAGCACCGGAGAGCAGCAAGGCCTGGACGGCAAACTGGATAGCCAGATTGTTGTCGTTCTCGACGAACTTGCGCATGGCATCATAAGCCAGGCCCCCCGGAACCAGCGGAATAATGCCGCCGACGCTGAAGATAATAACCGGCATTTTGAAGGAGCGGGCAAAGATCTGGCTGATTACCCCGACTACCACGGTGGCCGCGAAGGTGGCAACCACGGTGTCCCATTTTTCATCGAGCTGCAGATACAGCATCCAGCCCACCATCCCTGCAAGCCCGCACTGCAGCAAGGCGCGCGCCGGTGCATTGAATAGAATGCAGAAGGTGGAAGCGGCAATAAAGCTGGTTATCAATTGCAAAATCATGAACGTTTAACCTCTTTCACATGGGGGATCAAAAAAGCGACAGCACAAGCCCGATGCCTGTCCCGATTGCAAACGCCGTCAGGAATGCATCGGCTCCCTTGGAGAGGCCGGAGACCAGATGGCCGGCCATCAGATCGCGGACCGCATTGGTAATGAGCAGTCCCGGCACGAGCGGCATCACCGAGCCGATAATAATCTTGTCCATTTCCCGGCCGAGGCCGAGCTTGACGGAGAAGAAGGCGAGCAGCCCGATCAGGAACGAGGCGGTGAATTCAGCGAAGAAGCGGATTTGTACGAGCCGGTGCAGGTAAGTTGCTGCGGCGAACCCCAGTCCGGACACCAGGATTGCCGGAAGGGCGTCCCACAAACTGCCTTTGAACATCACCGTGAAGCAAGCGCCCGTCAGCGCAGCGGCTGCAATCTGCAGCCAGGCCGGATAGGCATGGGCGGCATCATCCACAACGTCCAGGCGCTCCCGGGCTTCATTTGCGGTGAGCTGGCGTTCGCTCAGCCGCCGCGAAATGTCGTTGACCTCGGAGACCTTTTGCAGATCGGTCGTCCGCTCGGCAATCCGGAACAGCTTCACCGGCTCCGTCCGGCTGGTAGTGAACATAATGACTGTCGGTGTGACGTAGCTGTGCGCGCCCGGGAAGCCGAGCGATGCCGCCATGCGGCTCATGGTGTCCTCCACGCGGTAGGTTTCCGCGCCGCTTTGCAGCATGATTTTACCGGCCAGCAGGCACAGATCGATAATGTCATGCGTGGAAGTATTGCTGTTGTTGCTTGTGCTGTCCAACTTCGTCGATCCTCCCCTGGAATGTTATATATTCGATTGTCGCCGCAATTTCGCAAAAGATCAACCTTTATTCCTGTTATTCATTGAAAAAATATGAGTTGAACCGGAGAACCTGAACAAGCTGATGGAACGAAGGAGGTTCATATAGGCTGGCTGCCCTTTTGATTATTGTTTCAAGTTCCGCTTATATAGCTTCCCGTTTCTTTGGAACGTTCTTTCAGCAATGCAGCCAGGTCCGACGTATACTTTGTCAGCTGGAGGCTTATTTCTGCCCGCATCACATCACGGGTCATGCCGAAGCGTTCCTCATATCCCCGGCAATAGTAATGGTGATAGACCACCAGATCCGCCTGCTCCTCGGTGAGGACTCTGATATTGCGCTGCTTAAGCTCCCGCCGCAGACGATACAGGTCTTTCGTGATCTGATCCAGAATGTGCTGGCCGGCCATGAGATACAGGCGCTTCAGAATGTTGGTGGAATGCTCCACGTCGGTTATGCTCTTCTGAACCATCTTGTCCATATATGGCAGCAGGATATAGTCCCGGAGCATGAGGCGTTCCTCGGCGGTGATGATCTTGCTTTCACTTGAGCTATGCTTTTGCTCATATTGTTCAACATGCTCGGTCAATAGCATTTTGGATTTCCAGCGTTCGTTGCCGTCAAGCTTGCTCATTTATAGTGCCCCCCAATTTGTTCGGCTCTTTCACGTGCGACGCCCGCTTCCATCAAAGAAGAGGCATGCATAATGGCATCGCTCCCGTACCGGTTTTTGATGTCATCAATTGCATGTTCTTTATCATAGGCAAGCGAACGATTATCAAAAAGTGTGAGTTGAAGAATGCTGTCATCTGTCAGTTGTGACAAGGAGACGCTCAGGTTGCTGAGCGGCAGTCCGCTCCAGTGGCCGGTAAAGAGCTTATGTGCAGCGGCAGCCACTTCATGGGTCAGGGCAGAGGGCTCAGGCAGCGTCATCTGCCGGCTGAAGAATGTGGAGCGCTCACCATCCGTTTCCGCAGCGGAGACGGTAACCACTGAGCCCATATAATTATGGCGTCTTGTGCGGCGGCAGACCTCAACGACCAGCTCAAGCAGGACGATTTCGATATCTTTTAGCGTACGGTACAGACTCCAGCGGAGTGCTTTGCCATGGCTGATTGATTTTAATTGATGGCGTATTCCGGCGACAACGGGGCTTGGATCCATTCCCCGCGCAGTTTGCCAGTAATACTCCGCCTGGATGTCGCTCTGCCTGCCCATTTCCCGCCGCAGCCGCAGCTTGAACTCATGAAGCTCCATACGTGCAATATCTCCGATGCAGTGCAGCCCCATCCGGGTGAAATGGCAGGACATAGCGGAGGCTACCATGAACATGTGCCGCACTGGGAGCTTCCATAGCGTGGACTCCAGGTTCTCAAAGGTGAGCTCGAATATGCCTTCGGGCATCCGCTTCGCATAGTTGTCGGTCGCCATTTTGGCCAGAATCTTTGTAGGGCCGATGCCGACCCTTGTCCAGATCCCCGTAGATAAAAAGACATGATTTTGAATCATCCGGGCCATTTCACAGGGAGAGCCGAAATAGGCGAGCGAGCCTGTAACATCCAGGAATTGCTCGTCAATGCTGTAAGGCTCTACAAGATCGGTATAGGACTCGAAGATTTCTGTAATCAGGAGCGAAATTTGAATATAGGTGTGCATTCTGGGGCGGATCACAACCAGCTCCGGGCATTTGGCCAACGCTTCTCCGATGCGTGATGCTGTTGTCACACCATGTGATTTGGCGATGGGACATGCGGCCAGTACAATGCCGTTCCGCCGTTCAGGGTCCCCCACAGCAATGGGCATATCGCGATACTCGGGGTGAGCCGCTTTCTCCACCGAGGCATAAAAGGACTGTCCATCGATTAAAAAAATATGTCTCGGCATGTAAAGCGCCTCCATTGAATGCTGTCATGCGTTTAGTAATTTCTATTGGCGGGAAGAACGGATGCCCCTCTTTACAGAGGTGGGCGGGCACGTTTCTTTCTAAGGTGCGCATTTGCGAAGGCACAGCTATGTAATTGTGCAAGCGGTGCCTCATATGACGGGCTCAAGGCATTTCGCCGGCAAGCCTTCAAAGGGATCTTCGGCGGTAAGCCCGGGATTTTGGCTGCAGAGCAGGGACGATTGTGATGTTATTATAGTACGAACGTATGATCGTGTATATGCATAGTATTTTCCATTTTCATTGTTCAAGGGTACATAGCCCTGTTGCCACTCCGCCGGAGAGAATGGTCAGGGTGGAATGGAAGAAGGTCTCCTTGGAGATCAGCAGGCCGCCGGCTCCGATAATCAGGGCATCTGTCAGAAAAATAATGACTCCCACATTGAGCGGAATGTAGCGTTTAATGAACTTGGCCAGCAGATCCGTCCCGCCCGTGCTCGCCTTGAACCGCAGCATAAGCCCAAGGCCGCTGCCCATCAGGAAACCGCCGATAACCGCGCTGGAAATGGAACCGAGCTCTACATAATACAGGAAATGGTATTGAAGCGGTCCCAGAAGCTCGATCAGAAGGGAGGAAACCATGAGGCCCAGCACACTGCTGTAAAAAATATCCCGCTCCTTAAGCCAGGCGAGCAGAAAGACGGGAAGACTGCACAGGATGATAGCCAGTCCGATTTTTACTCCGGACATATAATTAATAATGAGGGCGATGCCGATAATTCCCCCATCGAGTATTTTATAAGGAACCAGAAAGAAGTTCGTGCCTGCGGCGATCAGCAAGCTTGCGAGTACGATAATGGAATACTTTTTCGGATAAAAAGGCATATTCAACATCTCCAGATTGTAAAGCATGTCTTAATGAATATGCGTTTGATTGGAAAAAAATAGCTAAAATGCAAAAAATCCCGCTTGCGCAGGATTCAATAGCCTGGTGCTCAGGCATGGACGGGTTCCGGCTTTTTGAGCTGCAGCGGCGGAGGAATGAGCCAGCCCTTCTGCTTGTTCAGCTTCAGCAGGGCCGTGCCCAGTGCGGCCATTTGCGCGTGAATCTTCAGGAACATCATCCCGAGATCCTCACGGATGGACGTGCCCATGATTTGGCTGCACACGACGAGGCCAAGGGAGACCGCGTTTGACAGGGCGGCGGCGATTTCCTGATCGGAGAACCGGGCTCCGGCCGGGATATCCTCAAGCTTGACAGAGGGGCGGTCGGGCAAAGAAGGAGAAGGCGTGAACCCGTTGCTCTTCAGCAGCTTGTCACAGTCCTTGATTTCCCGCTGCGCCTGGTCCATAAGGTCATCAATGATCTTCTTCAGATCCTGGTCCCCTGCGTGGTACAGATAAGCCTGATAGGTGGACAGGGCCATTTTGGCCGCAGCCGAGAACTCCCACAGGTTGAAGATTTCGCCATAGTGCAGCGGTTCGTCTTTAGGATTTCCACTAAGAACTCCCATTGTTACATACCCCTCTACAATAAGATTAGGAACGTAGTTTAGCATGTCCGGCGGCAGAGGTTTTATTCGGGTGACGAAGCCTTATGACAAGCATACTTGAAATTTCACACACAGGGCAGGAGTGATACGAATGAGCTTTACCTATAAAGTGCTGGTGAGCGATATGGAACTGCTGGCAGCTGCGCTGTCGGAGATTAATGTAACTGTAGCTGTAAAGAGCGGAGCGGGAATTGTTGAGCCCGGGGGGCCAATCAGAGCCTATACGCCTAATTCGGTCCGTATCCGGGGATTATCCTATAACCGGGAGCTTCATGAATTCCGGGTGAACGGGGAGCGGAATTAATGCAGACAATGCTGCATATGCTCCCGGCCCTCTGCTGGACGGAAATTCCGCGGCGGAGGGTTAACGGGAATAACGTTTGCGGAAGCGCAGGGGGGAGATGCCGACCTTGCAGGCAAACCGCCGCGAGAAATATGCCGTGCTCTCAAACCCTGTGCGTTCGGCAACTGCCGAGATGGGGATTTCTGTCTTAAGCAGCAGCAGCTTGGCCTGCTCCAGCCGGTAATCCGTCAAATATTCCATCGGGGTCAGCCCGTAGACGCGCTTCATGCAGCGGGCCAGATAGTTGTAGTGGAAGTGCAGCGCGTCCGCCAGAGTGCCGTTGGTCAGCGGCCCGGCATAGTGATTGCGCAGATACGCTTCCGTCAATTCGGCAATCTCTGCGGCCGCGCCTCCTCCGGCATCCTGCTGGGCGAGATCCAGCATCCGCAGCATGTCCTCGAAGATCCGCTGCTGCTGCCATACCGCGCCGGAACGTCTTCCCCGGGCCAGCTGCAGCAGGAGCCCGGCCTGTACGCTGCGCTCAAAGGGGGCAGGCAGCGGACTGAACTGCGGCACGCGAATCGTGTAGGGGTAGGTGAGGAACTCCCGGAAATGCTCTTCCCGGCTGGCATATACGGGATCGCCCTCGGCCTCAATCCATTCGCCGACGGTGTGAAAATGCAGCCATATGAAGGAGGTTGTCTCCTCGCAGGGCTTGACCGAGTAATGGTAGCGGTCCGGCAGCAGGAGCAGGGTATGGCCGGCGGGCACTGCCCACTGTTTATGCTCCTCGCCAATGAACAGGCAGCCCTGCTCAACAATCAGCAGATCGAATTTCCCCATGCTGCTGCGGTTTGGATGCTGATCACCCGCCTGATAGACGGTGCGGTCGCCTTCGAGGAAATACGGAAACGGCGGTGCTGCCAGATGGATGCAGGATGGATTAAATGACATGTTACACCCCTCCCGGTTATATTTTATGCAAATATTCTACGATCATATATAAGTGTGAAATAGTACAAAAACAGGGTTGCTTCTGATTCTGTTTTTTATTTATTTTACCCTCTATAATGGCAATTAGCGAGAAGGAAATAAACGATGAGGAGAAGTGGAGAATGAACAAAATAACCGAAATTCAGCCGGCAGCCGGCCAGCTGTCCGTCAAGCTCCAAGATGAATTCTGGGGAAGCTGTATCAAGCTGGTGCAGGATGTGGTCATTCCGTATCAATATGAGGCACTGCATGACCGGGTTGCGGGAGCGGAGCCAAGCTATGCCATTGCCAATTTCGAGATTGCCGCCGGCAGACGGGAGGGGGAATTCGGCGGCATGGTTTTTCAGGACAGCGATATCGCCAAATGGCTGGAGGCAGTAGGCTACTCCCTGAGCATCAGCCGCGACCCGGGGCTGGAAGCACAGGCGGATGCGGTCATCGATCTGATCGGAGAAGCGCAACAGCCGGACGGGTACCTGAACACTTATTTTACGATCAAGGAGCCCGGCAAGCGCTGGACCAATCTGCATGAGTGTCATGAGCTGTATTGCGCCGGGCATTTCATCGAAGCTGCGGTAGCCTACTATGAAGCTACAGGCAAAGCCAAGCTGCTGAACATCATGCGCCGGATGGCCGATCATATCGATTCCGTATTTGGACCGGAGGAAGGCAAACTGAAGGGCTATGACGGGCATCAGGAAATCGAGCTTGCGCTGATTAAGCTGTACCGGCTGACCGGTGAGAAGAAATACCTGGAGCTGAGCAGCTTCTTCATCGATCAGCGGGGACAGGAGCCGAATTTCCTGCGGCAGGAGTGGGAAGCGCGCGGCCGGCTCTCTTATTGGACCGGAACCCGGAGCAGCAGTCTGGATCTGAGCTACAATCAGGCCCATCTCCCGGTGAGGGAGCAGAGTGTGGCGGTGGGGCATTCCGTCCGCGCAGTCTACATGTATGCGGCAATGGCAGACCTTGCGGCCCTGACCGGAGATGAAGCTCTGAGCGATGCGTGCGTGAGGCTATGGGAGAATATGACCGGCAAGCAGATGTATATTACCGGCGGGATCGGTTCCACCCATCACGGAGAAGCATTCACCTTTGATTATGATCTGCCCAACGATACGGTGTATGCGGAGACCTGTGCTTCGGTCGGCCTGATCTTTTTTGCCCGGCGGATGCTGGAGCTGGCTCCGGATGCGCGCTACGCGGACGTGCTGGAGCGGGCGCTGTATAACAACGTGCTTGGCTCCATGGCCCAGGACGGCAAGCACTATTTCTACGTGAATCCGCTTGAAGTATGGCCGCAGGCCTGCAGCTGCAATCCCGGCAAGCATCATGTGAAGTCCGAGCGGCAGGGCTGGTTCGGCTGCGCCTGCTGCCCGCCTAATGTGGCGCGGCTGCTGACCTCGCTGAACCAGTACATCTATACGGTTCACGGCGACACGCTGTATGCCAACCTGTATATCGGCAGTACCTTGAACCTGAAGCTGGGCGGAACCGGCGTTGCTGTGAGCCAGCAGAGCAATTACCCGTGGGAAGGTACTGTCACGCTGACGGTGAATCCGGCCGCCGCCGGAGAATTTGGCATCGCGCTGCGGATTCCTTCCTGGAGCAGCGGTGCGGAGATCCGTGTGAACGGTGTACAACTGCAGCCGGGCGGAGCACTGGAGCAAGGCTACTGTGTGATCCGCAGAGTATGGAGTGCCGGGGACATCATCGAGCTGCAGCTGCCTATGGAAGCGCACCGCGTCTACGCCCACCCTGAGCTGCGTGCAGATGCCGGAAGGACCGCCATCCAGCGCGGGCCGCTGGTCTATTGCCTGGAGAGCGCCGACAATGGCGCACCGCTGAGCTCGATTGCATTAAGTGAGTCCGCGCCCTTTTCGGAAGGATTTCAGGATTCGCTGCCGGGAGGCGCAGTAGTGGTCAAGGGCAAAGGCTGGCGATCAGGGCGGGAAGGCTGGAGCGGAGGCTTGTACAGCAGAGCGAAGGCACCGGCGGCGCCAGTTGAGGTGACAGCCATTCCGTATTATCTGTGGGGCAACCGCGGCAGCGGCGAGATGCAGGTGTGGATAGCGGAAGGAGGCGCTTAAGCCGCAGGAGGACTTTTCCCCAAGCGAGATGGGGCGGATAAATTGCAGGTAATGTAAAAAGGACGGGCCTTCCCTTTATCCAAAAGGTGAGGCCCGTCCTTAATTAGCAGCTCAATCTAGTGCACTGTGCCCGCACAGCAGCTTCTCAGCCCAGCTCAACAACGACATGGTGCACGGCGCCGTCGCCTACAGGAGCGATGATGTTGCCTTGGGCGGCAGTGCCGTCCAGGGTGAGGCTGGCTACGCCTTTGGAGACATGCTCCGGATTCTTGATCTGAATCACGTAAGTATCTCCACGGAAGACACGGGTGATTTCGAAGCCGTCCCACTCTGCAGGGATACAAGGATCTACCTTCAGACCGGCGAAATCAGCCTGAATACCGAGAATGGACTGTGTAATCGCTACATAATTCCAGGCAGCGGTACCTGTCAGCCAGGAATTCTTGGCTTCCCCGTGGCGAACGGCATCTTTACCGGCGATCATTTGCGAGTACACGTACGGTTCCATACGGTGAACTTCGCTGATGTCCTCCAGGTAAGCCGGAGCGATTTTCTTATAAATATCAAAAGCTCTGTCGCCATGGCCCAGCACGGTTTCGGCAATCATGATCCATGGGTTGTTGTGGCAGAAAATACCCGCATTTTCCTTGTAGCCCGGAGGGTACGTAGAAATTTCACCCAGGTTCAGATAGTACTTGGAATACGGAGGCTGCTGCAGCACGATGCCGTATTTAGTATCCAGTCGTTCCTGAACGGAAGTCAGCGCTTTGGCGGCCTGGCCGTCTTCTACACCGATGCCGGCCATTACGCAAATGCCCTGCGGCTCGATGAAGATTTGGCCTTCTTCGTTTTCCTTGCTGCCGATCTTGTCGCCGTAGTGGTCATAAGCGCGCAGGAACCAGTCGCCGTCGAAGCCGTGGGTCAGGGTGATTTCACGCATGTTGCCGATCTTCGCAACCGCATCCGCAGCCACATCGTCAAGTCCGCGCATGCGGCAGATTTCCGCATAGTCCGGTCCGACGAAAACGAACAGTCCGGCAATGAACACGGATTCCGCTACGCGGCCTTCAATGTTGGCCGTTGTCTGGAACGATTCGCCGGGTTCGGTGGAGAAGCAGTTCAGGTTCAGGCAGTCATTCCAGTCCGCGCGTCCGATCAGCGGCAGGCCGTGAGGTCCGAGGTTGTTCGTTACATGCTCGAAGGAGCGCTTCAAGTGCTCGAACAGGGTAGCCGTGTTGTCCGGATTGCTGTCGAACGGAACCTGCTCATCCAGAATGGAGTAGTCGCCGGTTTCCTTGATGTAGGCTGCGGTTCCCGAGATCAGCCAGAGCGGATCATCGTTGAAGCCGGAGCCGACTTCGTTGTTGCCTTTTTTGGTGAGCGGCTGGTACTGGTGATATGCGCTGCCGTCCTCGAACTGGGTAGCGGCGATATCCAGAATGCGTTCTCTGGCACGCTCAGGAATCTGATGCACGAAGCCAAGCAAGTCCTGGTTGGAGTCCCGGAAGCCCATGCCGCGGCCAATCCCGGATTCGAAATAGGAGGCGGAACGGGACATGTTGAAGGTAACCATGCATTGATACGGATTCCAGATGTTAACCATGCGGTTCAGCTTGTCGTCGCCGCTCTGGATCTGATATTTGGACAGCAGACTTTCCCAGTGCGCAGCCAGAACAGCCAGGGCAGCATCCACCTGAGCGTCTGTAGCAAATTGTTCGATTACAGCCAGGGCCGGTTTTTTGTTGATGACATTCAGCGCTTCCCATTTCTCTTCTTCCGGATTCTCGATATAGCCGAGCACAAAGATGAAGCTTTGCTCTTCGCCCGGTTCAAGCGTGATGTCCAGCGCATGGGAGCCGATGGGGGACCAGCCGCTGGCTACGGAATTGGCAGCTTCCCCGGCAGCAACCGCCTGAGGGGCGTCCAGGCCATTGTACATGCCTACGAAGGCTTCCCGGTCGGTATCAAAGCCGGCGATTTCTTTATTTACAGAATAGAAGGCATAGTGGTTTCTGCGCTCGCGGTACTCGGTTTTGTGATAGATAACGGAATCCTTCACTTCCACCTCGCCGGTGCTGAGGTTGCGCTGGAAGTTGGTCATATCATCCTGGGCATTCCACAGGCAGAACTCGGCAAAAGAGAACAGCTTCACGGTTTTTCTAGCGGTGCCGGTGTTCTTAACGATCAGCCGGTGCACTTCGGCATTGTGGCCCATCGGTACAAAAGCGAGCTGGTTAACGGAAATGCCGCCCCGTTCGCCTGTAATGGAGGTGTAGCCCAGGCCGTGGCGGCACTCGTAGAAATCGAGGTCGCGCTTAACCGGCATCCAGCCCGGAGTCCAGAAGTCACCGTCATCATACAGATAATAGTAACGTCCGCCTGTATCCAGCGGAATATTGTTATACCGGTAACGGGTAAGCCTTCTCATCCGGGCATCCCGGTAGAAGGTGTAACCTCCGGCAGTATTGGAAATCAGGCCGAAAAACTGCTCGTTGCCGAGGTAGTTGATCCATGGGTAAGGCGTTTTGGGAGTGTTGATTACATACTCTTTTCGGGTGTCGTCAAAGGTTCCGAATTTCATTAGAGAATAGTCTCCTTTCAATTGTGAACGCGCGTTTACAGAGCTGGGAAAAAATCCCCCGGGGGAAAGGGAGTCTTTCGCATAATAAATAATTGCCTACTTCTTCAGCTTCGGCGGCTGGCAGGAATCTCTTTCGACCAGACGGGCCGGGAAGCTGATGGTACTGAAGGTCGGCTGGCGGGAATCGCACAGCTCGATCACTTTCTCAACCGCAGCCTTGGACATTTCATAAATCGGCAGGCGCACGGAGGTCAGCTTGGGATGAATGCGTGAAGCGAGCTGCACATCATCGAAGCCTGCAATGGATATATCCTCAGGCACGGAAATCCCATGTTCCGAGAACGCTTCCATTGCAGAGATAGCCATGTCATCGTTGGAAGAGAAGAAGGCGGTCGGCCAAGCGCCGCCGGAGGCGAGCAGCTTTTTGACCTCTTTATAGGCGGTTTCTTTGAGGAAATCACCCTGCAGGACGAAGCGCTCATTGATCTCCAGCCCATGCTTCTTCAGCGTATCCACGTATGCCATGTAGCGTTCCCGCCCGGAGTACGTATTCATGCGCCCGCAGATCATGCCAATTTCTTCATGGCCCAGACGGATCAGGTACTCGACCGCTTCGACGGTTCCCTCATAGTCCTTGGAATTCACAATGGCCAGATGATTGCGGTCCAGATGCTCTGACATAATCTCCGAAATGTCGTAATCGATCAGCACAAGCGGAAATTCGAGACTGACCATTTCCCGCACGATATCAATATCCTTCTGGGTGCCGACGATAATGCCGCCGTCAATCCGTTTCTGCAGGAAGGCCTGCTTCACCTTCAGGAAATCGTCCGGAGAATACACGGTGTGTATCAGCACATAACAGCCGCGGGCATTCGAGGTGTCGACAACGGCATCAACGAAAGGCGCGAAGTAATTGTTCTGGTAGATCCGGGTCGTGTTCTCTTTCTCGTTCATACTGATAGCGAAAAGCCCGATAGTATCGGTTTTCTTGCCGGCCAGAGCCCGGGCGAAGCTGTTCGGCTCGTACTGATGCTGTTCAATGACCTTCAGCACCTTGGCCCGGGTCTCCTCAGGGACGTTGGAATAGTTGTTGATCACGCGGGATACCGTGCTTCGGGATACCCCGGCGAGCTTGGCTATATCTTCGCTGCGCATAGTGTCCCCCTTTGTGTAAACGCGCGTTTATGAACCCATTGTAAGATAAATTTCTGCAGAAATCAATCACCCGGACCAAGAAATTTGCTTGCCCGATCCGCTGGTCTGCGTTACAAATGAATGCAGCAGTGCAATGAGAGGCAGAAAGTGATATACAAGCTTTTTTCAGAAAAGGTTCACTTGAGGCGGTGCTTCAGATAAGAGGTTTTGCTTAAATATTTAAGCATAAAAGCGGATGGAAGCGGAGTACATATTTGTATTGACTCCTGCGCAACTGGCATGTTAATATTTTCACGAGACAACTAACATGTTAGTAAGGCTATATAGCATGCTAGCATGTTATATCATTTATCCTATTACAGGAGGTTAATTTTGTGGATGTGACTAATGTTGTAATCGGTTTCATTATGGTTTTATCATTCTTTGGACTGGTGTGGTATTGCGTCAAGGGGTATAACCTCATGGTGGGCTTTTTTGTCATGTCGGTACTTTGGACATCAATTGCCCTGATTGGCAACTCGATTTCTCCAACCTCTGTTATGGAGGGCCAGTCGTTTATTGATGTTCTGACGAATGTGTTCCAGACGGGGCCGGAAAACTACGGCAAAGCGATTCTGGTTAACATTTTCTTCGGTGCATTTTTCGGAAGAGTCTTGATTGACACAGGCATAGCAGCCACTTTGATCCGTAAGGTGGTAGAACTCGGGGGAGACAAACCAAGAATCACCATGTCACTCTTATGTATAGTCACAGCCGTTATTTTTACATCCATGACAGGGATCGGCCCGGTCATTTCCATTGCCGTGATTGTGCTGCCTATCATGCTTTCGCTGGGAATTCCTTCACCGGTTGCCCTGTTCTCCTTCATGGGCTCAATTATGGCCGGTATCTTCGGGAATATCGTCAACTTCAAGCAATATCAAGCCATTTTTGCTACTGCCAATGAAAGCTATGCCGGCTATGATTACAATACATATTTCAAATTCGGCATGATTGCGATGGCTGTTTCACTGCTCGTTGTTCTGATTGTGGCCAACCTGACGATGAACAGGAAGCTCTCCCGTGCCTGGGCGGCGACGCCTGATGCGGGAAATACGGTAGATGCGCCTGCAATCTCCTGGATATCAATCATTCTGCCGGTCATTGGAGTGGTTGTGTTCAAGGTTCCGATTATTTTCGGATTTATCTTTGCAGCCTTGTTCGCCTTAGTGACATGCGGTAAATTAAAGGGTGGTTTTGCAAACGTTTGCAGAATGCTGTCGAAGCAGTTTTCGGACGGAGCTATCGATGTGGCGCCCATGATCGGATTCTTGCTGACCCTGTCCATGTTCAATAATGCCGCAACTTATGCTTCTCCATATTTCAAAACCCTGCTTGATGGAGCGATGCCTCAGACTGCGTTGCTGCTGTGTATTGTATTTGCTGTTCTGACACCGCTGGGCTTTTTCCGCGGACCGATGAACCTGGTGGGGTCCGGTTCGGCAATTCTGGCAGTCGTTGTAGCCACAGCGGCTTGGCCCGTACAATTTTTGTATCCTTTATTTGCAATTACCACTGTAGCGCCGCAGCATCTGGACGTTACCCAGTCCTGGGTTGCCTGGGGCTTTGGATACACGAAGGTTCCTGCCAAGGAATACATGAAGATGTCGATACCCACAGGCTGGATCATCGGGATTATTCTCTGTGCCGTCGTGTTTATCATGTACGGCAATTTGGTCTAGCTCCTTTAAAAGCGTGTGAAAAAGCGGCGGGAGAGCGGATAAGGAGCCCAAACAGCGTTAGCGGTCGCCTTTGTAGCCGGATTTTCCCCTATAGGGAGATACAAAATCAAAAAATCCGGCTGCAACAGCGAGTGGAAACCCCTCCCCGGCCTTAGGCCACGACAAAATCACCACTCTTTTAAACAATTAACAATTAAATGAAGAGAAACGGAGAAAAACTATGGGCAAAATGGTTAGAATGGGTATTGATGTGGGGGGAACACATACAAAAGCAGTCGCAATTGACAACGAAACCCATGAGATTATCGGGAAATCGTCCGTAAAAACTACGCATGACCATGAGAGAGGCGTAGCCGCCGGCGTTGTGAAGTGTTTCCAGAACTGTCTGAAGGAGAATAATATCAGGCCGGAAGATGTTGTATTCGTTGCACACAGCACAACCCAAGCAACAAATGCGCTGATTGAAGGCGATATCGCACAGGTTGGCATCATCGGCATGGCCAAGGGGGGCCTGGAAGGCTGGCTCGCCAAAAGGCAAACCAAATTGCAGAATATTGACCTGGGCAACAGCAAGGAGATCAAAATTTATAACAGCTTCATTAATGTTAAGAAAATGTCCGGAGAATCCGTGCTGCAGGTCATCGATGATCTCAAGCATCAGGGAGCACAGGTCATTGTGCCTTCCATGGCTTTTGGCGTAGATAATGGCAGACCCGAGGAAATCGTATATAAAGAAGCTGAGAAAAAAGGCATTCCGACCACGATGGCGTCCGATATTACGAAATTGTACGGGCTGACCCGGAGAACAAGAACGGCAGCGATCAATGCAAGCATTCTTCCCAAGATGCTGGATACAGCGAATTCAACGGAACAGTCTGTAAGAGAAGCCGGGGTCAATGTTCCACTGATGATTATGAGAGGCGACGGCGGGGTTATGGAAATCACCGAGATGAAAAAACGCCCTGTGCTTACTATGCTTTCCGGTCCGGCCGCTTCAGTTATGGGATCTTTGATGTATCTGAGAGCCTCTAACGGTGTGTATTTCGAGGTTGGGGGAACCACTACCAACATTGGTGTTATTAAAAACGGCCGGCCGGCCATTGACTATTCCATCGTTGGCGGTCATCCGACCTATGTCAATTCACTGGATGTGCGGGTGCTCGGTGTCGCCGGAGGTTCTATGATCCGTGCGAACAAAAGCGGGGTTGTTGATGTCGGACCCAGATCTGCGCATATCGGCGGATTGGATTATTCGGTATTTACGGACCCGGACACAATCAGGGGAGCCAAGGTCGAATTCTTCTCGCCAAAGCCGGGCGATCCGGCAGATTATGTTGCTATCCGCCTGGAGAACGGGGAGCGCGTGACGATTACGAATTCCTGTGCGGCCAACGTGCTGGGCCTCGTGAAGCCGGAGCATTTTTCCTATGGCAATGTGGAAGCGGCCGGAAGAGCTATGCAGGCATTGGCCGATTATTGCGGAACGACCGCCGAAGATATTGCCAGGCAGATTATGGAAAAAGCATACGCAAAGATTGAACCGATCATTCTCTCCCTTGCCGAAAAATACAAATTGGAGAAAGACCAGATATCCCTGGTGGGGGTCGGCGGCGGAGCGGCTTCGCTCATCGTGTATTTCTCGGAAAAAATGGGCCTCAAGTACAGCATTCCCGAAAATGCCGAGGTCATCTCTTCGATTGGTGTGGCCCTGTCCATGGTAAGGGATGTTGTGGAGCGCATTATTCCTTCACCTTCCAAGGAAGTGATCAGCGCCCTGAAAATGGAGGCTATGAACAAAGCCATTCAGAGCGGGGCCACACCGGAAAGCATCGAAATCCATATTGACATCGATCCGCAAACCTCCAAGGTTACAGCGATAGCCACCGGCTCCACGGAAGTCAAAACCACCGAGCTGTTAAAGGAATGCAGTGAAGAGGAGCTTCGGGAGCTGGCAGCGAAGGATATGCGTATTTCCACAGACCGGACGAAGCTTTTGGAAAAGACCAGATATGTCTATATTTTTGGTGAAAAGGTTGAAAAAGAAGGAGAAGCCGGGGCCATACGCATACTGGATACCAAAGGCTTCATTAAGGTTCAAAGAGGGCGTGCCATGGCCATCAAGACAGCAGCCGGAGAATATCTGGAGGCAGTCAAAAAGCTGTGGGAGTCGATGGCGGTCTATCAGACAGAACTCATTGCCAGACCGGATTATTATCTGTGCATCGGTGCCCGTGTCATGGACTTTACCGCATCCGATTTTGAACAGCTGGAGCTGTTGATGGACATCGAGATTTCAACGTTTGAGCCTGATACGGAGGTTATCGTTGTAGCAGCCAATATCAAGCAGAGCTGACGGGAAATAGGGATGAAGGCAATTTTTGATCTCATTTATAGGATAAGGATTGCAGATTGGAGGCAGTTATGCAGGGACCGATAAAGCTGGGAGAGATGATGAACAATTTGCTGCAGGCAGACGATGAAGCTTGGGGCTTGTACGCCTTCTCAAGGGATATTCTGAACCGGCGCATTCTGCCTGAAAGAAAGGCAGAGATGATTGCCAAAGCCATAGCCTGCGGTAAAGAATATGCACAGCGGATCATCCGTGAGCATGGATCTGATGATGCCCGCATAATCGCCCAAAAGCTGAAGCTGAAACTTGAATTTCAGGATGCGCCCATGACGGGGCCGCGAGTGCTGTTCGCCTGCTATACTCCGCCGGATAAAATCGGAATTATGGAAGAACCCATGCGCAGGGCGGCGGAGCTGGTCCGGGGGGAGGACCCCGCCATAGTTGAACTTTTTCAGCAAGCTGGTATAATGAATATTATCTTGGGCCATGAAATTTTTCATTTTGTAGAAGACCGGATTGAACAGGAAATATATACGCGGACTGAGAAAATTCTATTATGGAATGTGCTCGGTTATAGAAATTATTCTACAATACGCACCCTGAGTGAAATCGGAGCCATGGCATTTACACAGGAATTGAACAGACTGAGCTATTCGCCGTTTATTCTGGACGTCCTGCTGTATTATAGCTACGATTCTTCCAGCGCGGAGAAAATATATCGTGATGTACTAGGAGTGAGTTCAGGAAGGTGTAGGGAACCCGTTGAAGATTATTAATAACAGTAATTCATTAAATGATGTAACTTACAATAAAATAAGAGAAGACATCATGAATATGACCTTGGAGCCGGGAATGGATGTCAGCGTACAGAAGCTCTCCGAACGCTATGGCGTAAGCAGAACTCCGGTACGGGAGGCAGTGGTCCGCCTTCAACAGTCAGGACTGGTGGAAATATATCCTCAGCGAAAAACGGTAGTATCCAAAATTGATCTGCAGAGAGTCCGCGAGGAATGGTTTATCCGGACATCCCTTGAATCTGCCGTGGTGGATGGATTTATCCGCAAGTGCAGCGAACTTGTAGCGGATACCATGCAGGAATTGATCAACAAACAGAAGAAATATATGGATAAGAAATATTTCAGGGAATTTTACCTGAAGGACAACCGGTTTCATCAGCTTATTTTTGAGACGGCCGGAGAAGAGCTTTCCTGGTATACTATTGAAGAGGTAGCCTCCCATTATAATCGTATCCGCTTGCTGTACGGCAAGATGGAAGGTGTGCAGCAAGCCGATATAGACAAGCATGTGAAGATGGTGGCGGCAACCCGCAAGCGCGATGTGGAAGGAATGCGCAAGGTTGTTATGGAGCACTCTAATACTTTGCTGGCTCGGGTGCAAGGCTTGTCCAAGCAATATCCGCATTTTTTCTGAGCTAAACAAACACTCCTTTAATAATTATCCGTTATAGTAAAAGCAACACCTGTTGTATGCACTTGGCCTTGCCGGATTCCGGCAGGTCTTTTTTTGAAAGATAAGAATTTATAGGTTTTTGGGGTCCCCGCAAAGTACCTGAGTCATCATCGAAGCCAAGTCCCCGCTTTGTGGGGTTATTTTGCGCAGGATAGACGCAGGCTTTTGGAGCGGCCGCTCCGCGAACGGAGCGTTGTCCGGGTCGCAGTGCTCTCCAGATTTATTTCATTCCCCTTAGGAGCTGCGAGGAAATGAGTACCCGCCTTTGTTGACAAAATCTCCACGGTTTTGGGAGTTTTGTCAACAATGTAGCGGTACTTTATTTCATCGCAGTCTCTTGGCGGTGAAAATCCGGAGACCCAGGCGGCCGCTGCCGCTGTTCCGCGGGTCCGCTGTTTAAGCGGGAGGCGGTTCTGAAATCTTTAAAAACCACAATAAAGAAACTTAATGTATATGAAATGAACTGGCTTATATGAAATGAATCGGAGAACCTGGAAAATGCTGATGGAACGCAAGGAGGTTCATAGGGAACGGAAGCGAAGTGTAAAAAGTAACACTAATGGGCTGGAATTCTGGCTTGAACGGGCTTTAGTGGGATTTTGTACACCTAATGGAGGCCCGCTCCCCCCAAATGCCT
>NZ_JACBYI010000017.1 GCF_019352175.1 Paenibacillus sp. S150 | reverse complement strand
TCAAATTCCGCTGTTCCTCCAGCAAAGCACAACCCGCAGGTTCAGCACGATGACCACATCTTCAACTTACCCCCAACTTTATACACACCTTATCCACAGCAAAAGTAATTCATAATTTCCTAAACAAATAAAAAAGCCTGCAGCATTCGAACCTTGATGGGGTCCGGTCTACAGGCTTTTATAATATATTCTAAATCATATAAGGGCTCAATTATTGAACGGCTGTTTCTCCGGTCACTTCACCGTCAAGTACAGCTGTTGCTTTCACATCTTCGCTCGCGAAGTACAGGTTGCCGTCAATTGTTGCTGTCTTATCAAGACTAAATCCGTTGGCTTCCACATAAACGTCGCCTTTGATGGTTCCGCCTTGGACTTTGAAGTTTTCACTCTGCACTGTAATCTTTGGAACAGTCAAATTAAAGCTGGCAGTAATATTGTGGTCCTCGTCTTGGGTGTACAAGGCCAGCTTGCGGTAGATTGCATTCTCGGCAGCGCCTTTATCATGGAATTCACCGGCAACAACCACATCGGTGTCAACTGTCAGGTCATTCAGAGTTGCTACGATCCAGGTGCCGTCTGCACTTAATGCCTTTACAAAAGCATCCGCTTGGTTAACGATGGATGCTGTGCTTTGAGCATCTGTCTGCTCATTCGCTGCAGCTGGTGATGGGCTAGCCGCCCCATTTGCATTCTCATTATTATTTCCACAACCCGACAACAACGCAATTGCCACACCTGCAACCAATAATCCTTGTGCTAATTTTTTCATTATATTTCCCCCTCTTTTTAGTATATCCATAGTATATATTAAAATTTAATAATGATAACGTGATAAATTTCACAATATTGTGTCTTTCACTTTTAAATCAATAATTCCCATTAATATGGAAATAAAGGCACACCGGAACAAGCTGCTCTGAGGATTCGGTTGTTTGACCAAATGTTCCAGTCTTATTGTTCCTTGCTCTTGACCGCAAAGCTGCGGACCTTCATCCATTTCCCCGCAACGAACTCGTCAACGCTTCCCGTCTTCGTTCTGACGCAAAATGATACTCTTTGGACATTCATGTGCCTCCTGCGGTGTTCATTTTTCCAATCTTCATCCATAGCATTTCAGATCGTACATACCTTCCAGCTTATCCAATCAGTGCGACTAGGAATTCATAATAAAAAGCTGCCTTGAGCAAATCAGGGCAGCTTTTACTTTTGCTGCAGTTTTCCCGCAGCCGGCTTGGGGTATTATATCAACCAATGGTATGATATCCCTTGTGAGAGGATGAACCGTATGAAACCGACTTCTTTAACTGCCGCCGTTGCCCCGCTGAATCTGAGAAGCTGCCTGATCAGCCTCAGGGGCGGGCTGAGGTTTGAGCATTACAGAGATGGCCGCACAGCTTCAGAAATGGCCAAGATCAACTCCTGCACCAAAAGCGTGCTCTCTTCGCTGATCTGCATCGCGATGGACAAGGGCCTGCTGCCCGGACCTGCTGCCGGAGCAGCCGGATTTTTCCCGCAGCTCCGCCGGGATATGGACAAACGCAAACAGGAAATTACGCTGGAACAGCTGTTAACCCTGTCTGCCGGCTTTCGCTGGACCGAGTTCGGCGGGCTGAATTCCTTCCCCAAAATGACCCGTTCCCCAAATTGGGTGGAGTATGTTCTGGAGCAGCCGCTCGCGGACGATCCCGGAACCAGAATGGAGTACAATTCAGGGGTCTCGCAGCTGCTGTCCGCCATTCTGGTCCAAGCCTCGGGAATGACTACGGCAAGGTTTGCCGAGCAATATCTTTTTGGGCCTCTGGGAATCACGGAATATCAATGGGAGGCTGATCCTCAAGGCATACACACCGGCGGCTTCGGCCTGAAGCTCAGACCTGCCGACCTGCTGAAATTCGGACAGCTCTATCTGCAGCAGGGGAACTGGGAGAAGACACAGATTATTTCCCGGAGAAGGGTCGCATGTTCGGTGCAGCCCGCTCTGGCGGCCGAGCCTCCCCGCCATGGCGGATATGGCTGGCATTGGTGGACTGATTCCATACCACTCCGTTCAACAAACGGTGAGCCGGCGGCCATGGACTATTATTATGCCCGCGGGTACGCCGGGCAATTTGTGTATGTCCTGCCGGAGGCGCAGTCTGTTGTCGTTCTGACCCGGGATAGCAAGCGCGGCAAAAACAACCCGCCCCCGGACGTATTCCGCGAACATATTGCGCCTCTGCTGGTCAGTCCGGACGGACTTTAGAGGCCTGCATATACGCCGCTTCCCCTGTGAAGCCAAGCAGCTCGCCGCCGTCTTCGCGGATGCTGAAGAAATCCCGTGTTCCCTGCGGGGCCTGAAGGAAGGCGGCCTTCACGCGTTCCTGCTCCGGCTGCGCAAGACCTGCCCGTTCACACCAGTCGGCAAAGTTAAAAGGCTTGGCAAAGCAAATCAGCGCCTCCAGCCGGAATCCCGAACGCTCCAGCAGCTGAATCCATTCCGATTTCGGCAGAGCACGGACATGGCTCGGATCTCTCAGCTTCTCCACCTCATTGTAGAATCCGGCCAGTGCTTTGTCTTCCGGGGCAACATTGTCAATCAGCTGGAGCCTGCCTCCCGGCTTCAGCACCCGGCCCGCTTCGGAGATGAAGGCCGGAATATCAGGGAAGTGATGTGCTGCAATCCTGCAGGTTACCAGCTCGAAGGAAGCGGCTGCGAATGGCAGCGCCTCGGCGTCTCCCCTGATGAAGTCGACATTCCGATGACCGTTTCCCTGAATAAAGGCAGCCGCCGACTTCAGCATTTCTTCGGTCAGATCATAGGCTGTAACCTGCTTGACCAGCGGAGCCAGCGCATTGGCCACATGGCCGCCGCCTGTGGCAATGTCGAGCACTTTCATGTCCCGGTGAGCCTGCGAGGCGGAGACGAGCAGCTCCAGATCTGCTCCCTTGGCATGAAGGGCACTGCTCACATACTTCCCGGCATTTTTGGCAAACTGCTGCTGCACCTGTTCTTTGATCCGTTCGGACATCGGTAAAATCGCCTCCTGCTTGGTTTTATTTATTTCTATTCCTTAATTTATGGGCAGTATACCATATCAGCGGGCACAGGAGGTTAAAGAAGAATACGTTCAAATACCAAATCTCATTAAGCTCGGCTATGACAGAAGAATTGTCCCAGACATTCATGGCCAGGGTAATAGTTACCAAAGCCAGCGGCGGAAGCAGAGCCAAATGCTGCTTGAGCCCAAATAATTCGGCAAATCCTAGAGCAGAGATAAAGAGCGTGAGAATCAGGCGGTAAAAGATAACGATGAACCAGATGACCGTCACTACAGTTTCGATACGCTCATAGAAGCCTCCTATGGTAACGGTTTTGGCAGCAAACTGGCTTGCATAGGGAATATTGGGAGGAATACTTTCCCCAAGGACCGCTATTATGAGCACGGTCAATAACAGCAAGGCGATGCCGGTTATCCACGTACTGTGAATCAGCGCCTTCTTGTAGGACTGCTTGTTTTTTATGAATGGAGCCAGAAAGAGACTTAAAGCCACCTCACTGTAAGGATAGGCCATGAACATTGCTGTCCCTTTAAATAAAGGCTCAGCTCCCTGCTCAAACATTGGAAGAAAGCTGCTCCAATCCGCCCCAGGCAAAAGTGAAAGCAGCAGCATCAACAGCAGCGCAAAAACGATGGGAAAGGTTATCTCCGCGGATCTGCTTACTGCGGTAAAGCCTTTATACAAGGAATACACCAGTGCGAACAGGATCAGGGCGTAAATCGCCGGCGGCGGAGTTTCTATATAGAGATCGTTGCTGGTAAAGTCGCCCAAACTGCGGAGCGTTAATATATTTATGAGAAAGGGGACAAAGATAATGTATAGGGCCAGCATGAGTTTGCCGGCTGCTTTACCCATGGCCCGCGTTAAGAAGACTCCCACAGAGTCACCGTTCATTTGACTGAAAATCGCCACAAATAAGGGGAGAATCAGCATTTGAAGCAGCATGCCGAGCAGAATCGGGACCCAGGCATCTTTTCCTGACAATCCGATTAGCATGGACGGAAGCCCCAGCAGCGCACTCCCCCAATAATGCAATGTAAGCAGCATGGTCAATTGACGAGAGCTCACCTTTCTCCCCCTTTCCAGTTTGAATTTCTTTCGTTAACCTAACCCCAACACCCGGTTCAATTGCTGGAGCAGGCTAATAAACGGCCTTAATAGATCCGGAACGATCCAGTTCTTCGCAGACATAATGCATAAGCCAAGCGCAAGGGCATACAAACCGTATACAAGCACCTTATCCCGGACATTTCCACGCTTTCCCCGGAACTGGCGGATTTGCCATATCCACAGCAGCACATTAGCCGATATCAGAAAAACATTCATTCTGTCTTATCCTTAAGAGGCGGATTGACGATTCTGCCTCTTCCCTTGATCAGGTAGTCCACAGCCACCTTCACTTCCATTCCCTCGAATTTCTCATTCCAATTGTCATGCCATTTTGCCCAGTATGCAGGGTATTTCTGGTGGAATTTAATCCCGAAGCCGAAAATATCAACGCCAAAATCGCTCTGCACTTTGCGAATGCCGGCTGTGATCAGCTCCTCCGTTCGTTTGGCGGATTGCACCCTCATATTTTCCAATGTCTTTCTGCTGTTCAAATCCAGGCTGCACTCCACCTCTCCAATATTGGCCTCTATCCTGATCTTCACGGTGGCAGAGGGAACCCCGTTATGCAGCTCCGGAATAATCCGGGTCTGCGACTGCAGCACCTCCATCACAAAAGCGCCTTCCTTATCCGGACACTCCACCCGGCCCACCGTGGATTTCACTTTTCCGGTCACATAGTTATAAGCTTTGCTGTCACTCTCATTCAGCCAGCCTAACAGTACATCGTCCTTTAAGACGCCAATGCCTCTATATTCAAATTTCAGCGGACTGTTGATCGATTCCACATTTTCTTTGGTTTTCCCCTTTTCCAGGTTGCCGACTAAATGCAGTCCGGTTAATACGGCCTCTTGCCCTTCCAGATCGAACCACTTCATCAAATCAAGCAAACGCACCGCCGAGGTAGGCGCCCAGTTTTTTTGGGACTCGTTCAGCGAATCAAACAGATCTCTGGCAGGAAGGCGTTCAAGGGGAGTCATAATGGACAAGGCATCATACGCAGTTCCGCCCCGGACGATGGCAACATCAAAATTCGGTCTTGTTTCATGATCCCTGAACAGGAAATCCAGAGGCTTGCGGAGTCCTTCCCTGGCTATAGCTTCGTCCACCAAAAGCATGCTCAAATGGGACATATAAATTTTGCGCGGCAGCTTCGTCGTCAGTTTGCGCAGAGCCTCCATTATAGTAACTGCCTCCGTATCCACCACCAGTGCCGGAGGTCCGCTATTCCCTCCGCTGCTGGCAGCCGCCATACTGGGTGCGACAATCTGCACCGTCACGCGGTAGCCCTTGTCGGTCCGGTCAATTCCAAGACCGATGGCTACAGCCAAATCGCCGAGCTCCTTCCGGCTCCAGCAGCCCGGCAATATCGTTGCCATCAATGCCAGCACACAGATCAGCATTACCAGTCTTCTCATGCTTAGACCCCATCCTTGGCGCGTTTATTCCGCGAGCTTGTCCAATAAGGACTGCGGAAAACACCGTCTACCTGTTCCTTCTTCAGATAAGGCGCATAGGGACGCATATAAGGCACTCCTAAAGACTGCAAGCTGCATAAATGTACGATAAGAAGAACGAACCCGACGGTTATGCCAAATATTCCAAAGGAGGCGGCCGCACCCATGAACAAAAAACGGATCAGCCGGATGGAGATCGACATATTGTAGGCAGGGATCACAAAGCTTGAAATCCCGGTAATCGCAACCACGATAACCATCCCTGCCGAGACGATGCCTGCGTCCACTGCGGCTTGTCCTACGATCAGCGTCCCGACAATGGATACGGCCTGGCCTATGTTGCGGGGCATGCGGATTCCCGCTTCACGGATAATCTCGAAGGTAAGCTCCATGAGCGTAGCTTCTACAAATGCCGGAAACGGCACGCCCTCCCGCTGGAACATGATGCTCAGCAACAGCCGGGTAGGCAGCAAATCCTGATGGAACGTCGTAACGGCGATGTAGAGGCCGGGAGCAAAAATACTGATGATAACTGCGGCAAGCCGCAATATACGGATTAGACTGGCGAACAGATAAGGCTGATAGCTGTCCTCCGCCGACTGGATAAAATCCAGGAACAAGGAGGGGACAATTAGCACAAACGGGGTGCCGTCAACTAAGATTGCGACTCTTCCTTCCGCAAGTGCTGCTGTAATGCTGTCCGGTCTTTCAGTATTGCGGACCACCGGAAATACCGTGTATTTATTTTCCTGCAGATATTCTTCGATATATTCTCCTTCCAGCACCTCTTTCAGCCCAAGCTCGTCCAACATCGCCCATATCCGGCCCAGTACCTTATCGTCTGCGAGTCCTGCAATGAACAAGATGGAGATATCGGTCTGGCTGTTCAGTCCCACAGAACGTGTAACAATACGAAGACGTTCGTCCTTCAGTTTTCGGCGGATCATGGTGATATTGGTGCGGAGGTCATCCGTAAAAGCCTCCTGTGGCCCGCGGATCACCGTTTCTGTTTTGGTTTCTCCGATTCTTCGCTTCTCATAGCCTTGAATCGCAAGGGATAATCCCTGATCATACCCGTCAATGAGCAGCAGCAGACAGCCGGACAGGATATCCTTGACCGCTCCCGCCAGGTTCCCGGTCTTTCTGACCTGGCTTGCAGTCAGAATTTGACCGCTGAAATATTCCGGCAGGCTGCAATCCTCCGCGACGGGCTCCGCTGCCTGAATCGCCGGAATAATGGACTCCTGCAGCACCTGGCTGTCCACCATACCGTCCAGAAAGATTAATTGAATGCGGCATTCCCGCTCCATAATGCTCCAATCAAGCCGGAGGGAACGGATGCTTACATCGGAGCTCCTGCCCAATCTTTTACAGATCAGCTCGGTATTAAAGAACGCATCGCTGCTCAAAGGCTGTTTATGGGGATCTTGCGGCTGATTTGTTTCCCGTTGGTGGAATTTCATCCTTCGTGTCTCCTTGCTGCTGATGTCTGTTACTTATGAAGAGTAGTGTTGCCTAATAAGGTTTATTTCTAAACCAAAAAAGCTCCCTCTCAGCCAGATAGGCAAGAAGGAGCAGATCAACTATGTATGCACAAATCCCCGCTAACCTTAATATATAAGGCAACGGGGATTTATGTGGTGATCACTGTATGCAATTCAATCATTTCCTCCAAGTAACAAGCCATATCCTTGACATGGTGTTTGTTCTCATATTCAAATTACCGTATTGCCCGTCCTTCTCCTGCCGGAGTGTTAATCCATGTCCTGCATATGGGGGTGAATTCCCGCGTACACGATTTCACGAAAAACGTTTTCACGGACGTTTTCCCTGCTGTGAACTCGTCTTAGTACGCTTCGCTAACCTTTTTTTGGTGGAATCACGCTCTTTCTTCCGCAGGATCACTCCTGCTTCAATGAACAGCTTTTTCCTTCAATAAAGATTTGCTTTGGTTTCCCGCATCCCCACGGTCTGCCGAAAGATGTTGTCACATCCATCCTTCTACCCGCAGCCGATTCCGGCATGCTTCGCTAACTCAGTACATTGGATTCTCTCCTTTCCCGAATTCATTGCTAAATTTAGGAATGAGACAGTCACCTGGGATAACCACTTCCGAGTGTTGCTGTGGTTCCTGTGGTGATGTCTACATTCTAATACATTATAGATAAAATTTAAAACTTCAAAGAATTGTATATTTCCGCCTATTTCCCGATATTCCTTGATTTTCACATTCTATCATGCCGAGTCTAAGAAATGCTGCGCTTTATGCGATTTTGTTTGCGTTTTCACTTCCAGCTTCTGTCCCGTTGCAGCAGCGAATGTGACATTGTCACAGTTCCCGGCGCCTGGATGTGATAGAATGCATCTGCCGCACTATCCTTCGCTGCAAGGAGCTGAATACTGGGCCGGAATACCTGCAATATCTGCTGATAAGGATTGCTATTCTGCCGCACATAGCTGCGGAACCATTTCTTGCGCATGGGCTTCGTGTTTTCCGGCATAATGATTCCCCCTTCTGCCCTCATTAATCTATTTTATATGAATAATCAAATTTTGGAAGTAAAAAGGGATAATCCGCTTGCAATAAAGTGATAAATAAACATAATTAAGAAGAATCGGATTCTATGAATCTGCTCACAGAAAAGAGGGCGGGGCCGTTTGACAATTAAAGTATCTTTGGCAGAAAAAGTGGTGTTCTCCGGCGGATTGCTGGGCCAAAATATGCTTTACAGCTTCATGTCGATGTACATACTCTTCTTCTACACGGATTTGCTGGGCATTCCCGCAACAACAGCCAGCGTCATATTGGTAGCCGCAAGTATTATTGATGCCTGCCTGGACCCGGTAATGGGGATGATTGCTGACAGAACCCGCTCCAGATGGGGGAAATTCAGACCTTACCTGCTGTTTGCCCCTTTTCTCATCGCAGCTGCCACCGTTCTCTGCTTCATGGACTTTGGCACTTCCTCCACGCTGACCGTGGTTATTGCAACGATGTCTTATCTGCTGTGGGGGATGCTGTACACAGTCTGTGACACTCCCCTCTGGGCGCTATCCTCCGTAATTTCCAAGAATCCGGCAGAACGGACCCTTGTCGTCACTTTGGGCAAAATCGGCGGAACCATCGGTGCGGTAATTGTCACCATCGGGGGGATTCAGCTCCTGCTCGCGTTCGGGGGCGAAAGAAGCACCGCCGCTTATCTGTATTCTGCGGTGACCGTAGCGGTCATTGCCGCGCTGTCCATTTTTCTGACCGGAATCGTCTCCAAAGAAAGAGTGGCTCCATCCACGGAGCGGATTTCTTTCCGCAACAATCTGCAAACTGTCTACAAAAACAAGCCGCTGCTCACCCTGCTCGCCTCCCTCCTGATTATCAACTTGGTTACCGGCATCAGACAGAGCGTTCAGCTTTACTATGTGATTTATGTCTGGGGAGATGCCGGCTATGGCACACAGGTCGGAATCAGCCTGGTTGCCGGCATGCTGCTCGGCATGATTGCAACGCCCAAGCTGCTTGCCCTTTTTTCCAAAAAAAGTGTGTTTGTCTCCTCCTGCATTCTCGGCAGCATTTCCTGCCTCGTACCCTATCTCTTCGGGGATCAGAATGTTTTGTTTACGCTGGTGTTCTTTGGAATCAGCTTCTTTTTCTCGGGGATGACAACCATTGTCAGCACATCGATGCTCCTGGATACGATTGATTATTCGGAGTGGAAGCTGGGTTTCCGGGGGGAAGGGATTGTATTCTCCACGAATACCTTTATTACTAAATTCAGCGGAGCGTTGTCCCGGTTGATAATCGGGGCCACTCTGGGGTACCTGAACTATGCGGAGAACCAGCCGGCTACCCCAAGGCTTCAGCAGGGTCTGAGCTTTGTAATGTTTTTGCTGCCCTCCATCTGTTTCCTTGCCGCCATTATCCCGATTCTGTTCTATACGATAAGCGGCAGGCAACGCTCACAAATATTGATAGACTTGGAGAACAGCCGGTCTATGTAGTTCATAATTTTAATAATTCCAAACCGATTACATTTAGCCAAAGGAGCGATTCAATATGGATTCATCCACACTGTACAGCCTGATGGCCCCTCCCGATCTCAAGGAATGCCGCAAAATATTGTGCGTGCAGCCGCACCCCGACGACAATGAGGTGGGGATGGGCGGAACGATTGCCGCTTTTGCGGAGATGGGCTGCGAGATTCATTATTTAACGGTGACGAATGGAGATTTGGGCAGTCTTGACGACCGGCTGCCGCCTGCGGAGATCGCGGCAATCCGTTCGCAGGAGCTGGAGGCGGCGGGACGCTCGCTCGGGGCCTCGGTGTTCCACCAACTGCCGCATGGAGACGGCACTTTGGAGCAGGTTCCGGCTCTGGCGGCGGAGATTGCCGGGATTATCCGCACCGTGCAGCCGGATGCGGTATTCTGCCCCGACCCCTGGCTCGCTTATGAAGCGCATTATGATCATATCGTTACCGGCCGCGCAGCTGCGCAGGCCTTCCTGTCCTCCGGACTGCCGTTGTATCCCCGCGGGACATGCACACAGGCCTGGCAGCCCAAGGCAATCGGGTTTTATTTCACCTCTGAACCGAATACCGTGATCGATATCACCGACTTCTTTGAAGGGAAATTCGCCGCCATGGCACTGCACAGCAGCCAGTTCAGCGAAGAAACGCTTGCGCTGTACCGCTTGTACTTCAAGGAGAAAGGGCGCCAGCTGGCTGAGGGGAAGGAGTTTGAAATCGGGGAGGGGCTCAAGGTGCTGTCATCCCTGCATCTGCACTGCTTCGTGGATGCAAGGCTAGTATAGCCTTGTCTTCTGCAAATGCTCAAAAGGCATATTAATCTGCCGATGCAGGCCGTCATTTAAAAGAACTGATCAGGAATTCTCCGCTTATTAATCCTTGCTCTATTCCCTGCATGCGTTTTTCCAAACCATATGAGCTAAATGTGCTAAGCTGAATGTTCATGAAACACAATGAGGGGATAGGGAAGGAAGCGAAGTGGAAAAAGTAAACCTAAACTCGCTGAAACCGGGGCTGCAAAGGAGGTTAGTGGGATTTTGTACACCTAATTTCAGCCCAATTGCCCATTACGGGTGTTTTCAGCAGAAATAGTGCTACTTTTTACCACTAACAGTCTCTTCTTCGCCAGATGAGTTTAATTAGTGCTACTTTTTACCACTAACGGTCTCTTCTTCGCCAAATGAGTCCAATTAGTGCTGCTTTTTCCCGCTAAAAGGATGGCTGCCCTTTGCACCAATTTTTCATATAGAAAGATTTATAGTTTTCATACACATTCAGGAGCCTCTTCGCCGCCAGCCGAACACCTGCACATGCACGATGCCTTTCGTTACCCAGTTTGCCAGCACGTACAGCACAATGAACAGCAGAACCAGCGGCCTGAACAATATCCAGGCGAACATCCAGGCCAGGATGATCTGCCAGCGCTTCATGCGGCGCACCAGCCGCGTCGGCCACAGAAAAATCCGGAACAGCTTCTGCCGCTGCTGCAGCGCCTCCAGAAATTCATCCTGAAGCTGCCTGTTATCCGGGCTGAGCCTGACGGCATTCTTCATGTAGACTTCCTTCAGCTTATAATCCCCGCGCTGCCCTGCCGCCCAGGCCAGATACAGCAGCACATAGGCATTCTCGGCATCGTACCCTGCGGCCACGGCATCCACTCTCGCAGATTCGGCCATATTGCCCAGCAGCGCCTCCGTATAGCTCAGCGCAGCCAGATATAGCGGATTCTCCGGCCTCAGCTCCAGCGCCTGCAGCAGAAGCCCGCGGGACTCCTTGTATTTCGCTTTTTTATTGAGCCGGTTCGCCTGCAGAAAATAATAATGGGCTTCGTAAGGATCGACGCGCATGGCCTCCCGCAGCGTCTCTTCCAGCGCCTTCTCATTGTCCGTTTCGTAGTAGACGCAGACACGCACGTACCAGGCCAGCTCATGCTGCGGCTCGCGGAGAAGGGCTTCCTTGGCCCAGTGCAGCGCCTTCTCATATTCATTCATCAAAGAGCAGATATGCGCCATAAGCGCAAAGGCATCCGGGTCCTCCGGCTCCTGCCGGAGCAGCTGCTCCGCTTCCGCCAGCGCTTCCTTATACCGTTTCCAGCCTATCAGCTGATGCACCGCCGCAAAAGCGGTCTGCCGCGAATCCTTCTCCACTGTCTGCACCTCCCTTTTCCGGGCCGCTATTTGATTCCGTGTTTCTTGGCATAATCCAGCACTATCTGATAGTCGCGGTTCACATCGCTGAAGGTGGCGTAATTCTTCGCCGTCGAGAACCACTCCAGCGTTGTCGCCTTGCGGGATTTCGCGGCCTTCTTCATATCGCCGTAGGTGATCGGCTGGATCTCCCCCGTTTCGAATGTGCGCTCCATCGCGGATTCTACCGCATCGCTGACAATCTGCTCCAGATCCGCCCCGGAAAAGAACCTCGTCTCTGCGGCAATCCTGGACAGATTTAAGGCTTCCGCGGGCTTCCCGGCCATTTTTAGGCCAAGGATGGTTTCGCGCTCCGCTTCCTCCGGCGGCGGTACAAATACGAGATGGTTGAAGCGGCCGGGTCTGCGCAGCGCTGAATCCAGATACCAGGGGGTATTGGTCGCGCCGATCACAAAAACGTTGTCGTTCTCCGCCTGCAGGCCGTCCAGCTCCAGCAGCAGCTGGTTGACCAGCATGCGGTCATGATGCTGGCGCATCTGATGGCGGCTGCCGCCCATGGCATCCAGCTCATCTATGAAGATAACGCACGGCTTGTTCTTACGGGCCTGCTCGAAGATATTATGCAGATTATTCTCGCTTTGTCCCACGTACATAGCCAGAATCGCCTGCAGCTCAATATGCATGAAATTGGCCTCTATTTCACCTGCCACAGCACGCGCGAGGAAGGTCTTGCCGCAGCCCGGGGGACCGAACAGCAGCAGACTGCCTCCCGCCTCCTTGCCATAGGCCTTGAACAGCTCCGGCTGTTTCAGGGGCAGGATGAAGTTCATCCGGATCTTCTTCTTCACATCCTCAAGTCCGCCCACATCGGCAAAGGTTTCCTTGGGCTTCTCCGACTCGATCAGCGACTGATCGTCTTTGCTGAATTGGATAAGCTTTAGATTTTTGCGTCTCTGTTCCGCTAGTTCATCATGATCATCGGCCATTGTCTCTCACCCCTACAGTTAATGTGTTAAGTCTAGCCTATTTTCATAGGCTTGTTAGCCGCTGATTGCTCCTGCCGTCCGGTGCTGCTCCAGACGGAGCTTCCACGCCTCCCTGGTATCTTGCAGGCGCTGTGCCTACCCGTTTCTCACCCGGGAATAATCTGAGAATGGTTTAAGAGATTATTAACCAGCATTGTCAGCCATTCAATCTTGAAGTCCCGCTCTGCAGGGACGGCATAATCACAGGCTCTGCCTCTTCTAAATGTAACACATCTTACTGCCGCAGGCCCATTTTGGATAAAAGAGCGCCAGGCAGTGCCTGTCTATAAGCCTATACAGCAACTCCCCCTGCCAGGTGACCGGCAGGGGGAGTTGCTGTCCGCTTGCATGTATATGGCATCAACCTACCGATCTCAGTCAGCCTCTTTCCAGCGTGAACCTCAGCAGACGGCTGAGTGTCGCAGGCAGCACAGTGAGATGGCTCTCCTCCGCGAATTTCACCAGCCGTGCCTGCAAGCCATGCTCCGCCAGCGGCTCCAGCCGGGGCAGCAGCTGCTCGGAATCCCTTACCATATGCTCCAGTTCGTCTGCACCTACCGTAATCATGAGTTGCCGCGGCAGCTGCATGTTCGGGTAAGCGGTCAGGAAGGCCTCCAGCTCTGTAAGCAGGGTGTAATCCCCCCACCAGATTGAAGGGCTTCCGGCGGCATAGTGGCTGAATAAAGACGGTCTGGTGAACAGGGCATGCAGGACGAACAGCCCTCCGAGTGAATGGCCAAACAAAGCCTGACGCCGGCGGTCTACAGGGAAAAGCCCGGATATCAGCGGCATAATATCATCCGCCAATACGGCAAGGAAGCTGTCAGCTCCGCCATATTCCGGCCATTCCCGCCCATCCGGCCGCTTCGGCAGCGTGCTCTGCCGGGCGGGCATTGTGAAATCGTTGCAGCGGCGGCTCATATCAAAGGCCTCTCCGGACGGATAGCCGATGCCCACAATAACCACAGGGTCAAAGCCATGCGGCCCGCGGGTCTGCACCCGTGCCGACTCTGCCAGGGTATGAAACACTGCGTGTCCATCCAGAGCGTAGATGACCGGATATCCTTCCGGGGGCGGCTCTCCGGTTGGATGGGACACAAGAATTCGATACTCCAATTGGCTCCCGCCGGCGTAAATTATATATTCCTCACAGCCCGGATGCGGAAAACTTATTTCCAGCGCCCTGCTCATGGCACGAGAATTTCCAGACAATCGTCGATAACCTTGCTGTAAGCAACCAGTCCGCCGCCCAGCCAATACCGGTCATCCACATCGTATACATGTCCGGCCTGCACAGCCGGAATGCTCTTCCAGATGGAACTTTCTGTAAGTTCCTTATAGAACGTCTCACCGGTGTTCGCTCTGTCATTGGCAAGGAAAATATAATCGGCATCGATCTGCGGCAAGAGCTCCAGCGACAATTCCACACTGTTTTCGGTGGCTACAAAATTGCTCTTGGCAATGCCCAGCTCTTCTGCAAGCACGAATCCTCCATACACGCCGCCCATCAGGAACATGCCTCTGGAATTAAAGCGGATAATGAGTGCCTTCTTCCCCTCCATATGGGGTGCGAGTGCAATTTTTGCCTCATCTGCCTTTTGGCGGTATTCTTCAAGACCCTTGGCTGCCGCCTGCGGCTTGCCGAGCAGCCCAGCGAGCGCAGGCACCGAGCTCTCCAGATTGCCGGCCGCGTTCTTGAACACATAGGTAGGCGCGATTTTGGAATACTTCTCATAGACACCGTTCTCCGCATAAAAAGCATTGTGCAGCACGATCAGATCAGGCTGCATTGCCATGACTACCTCCGGTGAAGGCAGGTTTCCTCCGGTAAAATCAACCAGCGGAACCCCGCTCAGCTGATCCTGCAGGTATTCCTGCGGCACGCCCTTGTTGGACCACTGGCCTACCGGCTTGACTCCCAGCACGACAAGGGAATCCTCCATATAAGGAGCAAATACTTTCGTCGGCGCTTCGTTTAGAATAACCCCATGCCCCATTTCATCCGTAAAAGTCTGCGGATATACCGCTTCTGGCGCTGGTTCTGCTTCCGTCTCCTTTACAGGCCCGGCTGGCTGAGCCGGTGGCGCTGCAGCGGCAATAGCAGCCTCGCTCTCTGCCCCCTGATCAGCCGAATCGGAGGCGCAGCCCGCAAGTACTGCGGCCAGCACCAAGGTAATCACTAACCCTAATTTCATTACTTTCATACACTTAATCTCCCCTTAATGATAACCATTCTCATTACTGGAGATTATAAAGGATATGCCGTGTGGCAACCATGGACTTTATCCTGCTCCGGGCTTGGACAAATTCCCGTAAACATCAGAACCGCCTCATCCATCATACGGTCCAGAGCAACTGCTGAATACTCGAACCAGGGATCTGAAAGCAGCAGGAAGATATGGCCTGTATGTACCGCCTTCAGCGAACGCCAGCCTTCGCTATGCTGCAGTGACAGCCAGTGCAGCCTGGTGGCCGCATCGGGGCAGATGACCAGCAGCAGCCGCTGCGGATTAAGCCTTTGAACCTCCTCCAGGGCAATTGGCTCGTTATATATCACTCCCGGATATGGATAGGCAGGTCTGAGCCCAAGTTCACCATACAGCAGCTCCCCAATTCCTCTGTTGCAGTATGCATGAAACTCCTTGCCGCTGAGCCGGAGCACCATGCAGGTGTCTTCCCCGACAACCGGCGCCACCAGCTCCTTCGCTTGGGCGGCTTTACGCTCAAAGCGCTCTATCCATTGTTCACATAGATCTTCCCTGCCGAGAAAAGCGGCCAACTCCCGAAGCTGGCTGTCCCAGCCCTGCGCTTGTGAGTGGCCCGCTGCAACTGCTGGCCTGGCGGCAGCATCACCCGTCCCCGTGCGGATTTATCGGGAAGCAACCAGTTGCACGGAACTGCGTCCGATAGCTCATTTTTATTGCACCAAAACTATAATAACTGATTGAGCTTGCTTTCAGGCTCTTCACCATTTTCTACACGTTTTATATTATTTATAAAAAAATCATATCTTTTTTTATGAAATTTTCGACCATTAGGCATTCCTGCTGTATGGGGAGTAAGTATCACATTACCCAGATTCCGGAGCTCACTGTCAATAGGAAGCGGTTCGGATTCAAACACATCCAGGCATGCACCTAAAATATCCCCGTTTTTTAATGCATCAATCAAGTCTCTTTCGTTGACAATCCCGCCGCGGGCTGTATTGATAAAAAGAGTGGTATTCTTCATTTTCTTGAATGCCGCTTGGTTGATCAGCTGTTTGGTTTGCTGATTCAAGGGTATATGTACACTGATTATGTCCGATGTGCTCACAAGAGTATCGAAATCCGCCATTTTAACAAAACCATCAGATTGTACAACAGCATTTCTCACATAAGCAAGCACATTCATATCAAAAGCCCTGCAAAACGCAGCTACTTTTTTTCCGGTAGCGCCCAACCCGATAATCCCAATTGTTTTTCCCTCTAATTCACTCCCTGTATAATCCAATTGATTTTCATCCATCCTGTTTTTCATGAAAGTATCAAGAAATGGTATGTTTTTATAATAAGACAATATCAGTGCCATTACGTGCTCAGCCACTGCCTGTGCATTCACTCCTGCAGCATTGGCCACCCAAATGCCGAGCTGTGTACAGGCAGGAACATCTACATTATCAAATCCTGCCCCCGTCTGTACCAATTTTAATTTTTTTGCGTTAGAAAGTAAGCTGTGATCCACTTTAATATGTTCAGGGATTATTACCTGGCAATCTTCAATATGATGCAGCATTTCTTGTCCGGGCGGGACAACTACAACGTACCAGTCTTGCGGAAAATACCTTGCAATAATTGATTTTGAGGTCTCGCTAAAATAGCCAACGATGAGAATCTTCATTGCTAAACCACCTTTCATAACCTACACTATTCTTTTTATTAATGATAATTTTAGACATAAAGAATAATGTTGTAAAACTCAAATATTTTGTGAACTATATTAATTATTTCTATATATTGAGGAGGTATTAGACTGAAGCTTGCACGTACATTATGACTCTGGTTTCATTATGACAAACGCCACTTGTGGTATTAGAATAGGCTTTTTAAGTTTCAGTCTCAAAACATTACTAACGAAAAGTAATTTTCAGACTTCTCAATCGGGCCGTCGTCGCCGGCGCGCCGAACGCAAAGTCGGCTTCATCCGGAAGCACCAGGAACGTGAGCTGCGGCTGCTCAGGTCCGTGGAGCTGCAGCAGTTTGTCATGCCGCCGACGCCTCTCGTTCAATTCCATACCGACTTGCTAGTCTATATCTTTATTCTCTCAGTCTAATACTTTAATTTCCGAGTCTAACACTTTATTTTCTTCTGACAATAAAAGAAGAAGCGCCCGAAAGCCCCCCTTCGCATCCATTCTCCCCGTGCTTCCTCATCCATGCGCGATACGGATTTTCCTGCTGTCCGCAAAGATCTTTCCGGGAATGGCCGCTCCAAGACAGCCCGTGCAAAGAGTGTGTTTATTTTCACCTGCTCCAGCGCGGCTAAAGCTCTGTAATACTCCTGGACCTCCAATTCAAGCATCCCCAGCTTCCTTCCATTCATTTAATTTTTTCCCTCATTATACTATATTGCAGTTCTCATGACGGGTCTAAAAAACACACTTTGCTCCGGAAAACGTATGTTATAATACATTCATCCAATTTTTATTCATTTATGATCTGATCTGAAAGGAATTAAACAATGATTATTCCAGCACCAGAAGTGAATTTTACAGCTTCCCCCTTTTATAACCCGGGCTTGAAAAATGTGGTCATTCTTGCCACCGGAGGCACAATCGCCGGAAGCGGGGAAGCACATAAAACCTTGAATTATGAGCCGGGCGCCCTGCCGGTCCAGGAGCTGCTGGACAGTGTCCCCCATCTTGAACGGGTAGCAAATTGCACGGGTGTGCAGGTCAGCAATCTGTGCAGCGCCGATATTACCAGCGAGCACTGGCTGACTCTGGCGACGCTGATCAACACCCTGGCAATCCGCGAGGATGTGCACGGGTTTGTCATTACGCACGGCACCGATACGCTGGATGAAACCTCGTACTTCCTGAACCTGGTGGTCAAAACCGACAAGCCGGTCGTGATAACCGGCTCCATGCGCCCGGCTACGGCGATCAGTGCGGATGGACCGCTTAATCTGTATCAATCGGTGGCTCTGGCGGCCAACCCGGAGGCTGCCGGCCAAGGGGTTATGGTTGTTTTTGCCGAAGGGATCTACAGCGGCCGGGATGTGCAGAAGGTCAACACCTTTAAGGCCAATGCCTTCGATGAGCGGGATTTCGGTTGTCTGGGCTATATGCGGGACAGCCAGGCCTTTTTCTATACAAGATCACTTAAAAAGCATACCACCGCCGCCGGATTCGATGTGTCTGCTCTGACCAATCTGCCTGACGTGTCCGTGGCCTACTTCCATGTGGATGCCAATCCCGGAATTCTGGATTATCTGGCAACGGTCTCCAAAGGCATTGTCATTGCCGGAGCAGGCGGGGGCATCTACAGCAAGCCCTGGATCGACAAAGTCGGCGAGCTTAAGAACAACAATATTCCGGTCGTCCGCTGCTCGCGGATTTCCAGCGGCATTACGCTGAAGGATTCCTATATCGACCTGTCGGCCAATTCGATTCCCTGCAACAGCCTGGTGCCGCAGAAAGCACGGATATTGCTGTCGCTGGCGCTGACCCAAACCACTGGCTATGATGAGATTGCCTCCATGTTCAACGAATACTAAACTTCCAATGACAAACCGCCCATGGATGTCCATGGGCGGTTTGTTGCAGGCTCAGGCAGAAGCTGCAGCCGGAAATTCCAGAGAGATTATGGCTCCTCCCCCCGTTACAGCTATCCGCTTCAATTCTTCCGGCTTGAAGTTCAACGGATTTGCCGGCATAGCGAAATTTCTCCGGTCAAGCAAGGGGTTGATGCCATGCCGCTGTCTTATAAGGAGGATGGCTTGGAGTAAGCCCTCAAATACCGCACGGCCTGCCCAGCCAGCAATCAATACAGTCTGGCTGCCGCCTCAGGCGTAAAAGCCACAATCTCATCCATCCGGCCCTCCCGGATTTTCCTCGCCCAGGCAGGATCACCCAGAAGCGCGCGGCCCACGGCTACCAGATCAAACTCATGGTTTTCCAACCGCTTCAGCAATTCCTCCAGTCCCGGGTGGCCGGCATCCCCGTCTTCTGCGGGATCACTGTCCATCCCTACCGAGCCTACGGCAAACGTTGTTTTTCCGCTGAGCTTCTTCACCCAGCCGGCAAGGCCAAGCTCCGAGCCTTCAAATTCCGGTTCCCAGAAGCGTCGCGTAGAGATATGGAAAATGTCCACGCCGGCCTCCACCAGCACATTCAGGAATTGCTCCAGCTGCTCGGGAGTATCCACCAGCTTCGCTGTGTAATCCCCCATTTTCCACTGGGACAGCCGCATGGAGACCGGATAATCCGGGCCGACCGCAGCCCGGACAGCCTGGACAACTTCCACGGCAAATCGGGTGCGCTTCAGGAAATCGCCGCCATAGCGGTCCGTCCGCTGATTGGTTTTTTCCCAGAAGAATTGGTCGATCAGCAAGCCGTGGCCGCCGGAAAGCTCAATTCCGTCGAAGCCAATCTGCTGTGCATTCACTGCCGCATCGGCATAGGCCTGAATGACCTTGGCAATTTCTTCTTCAGTCATCGCCCCGCTTACCTTGTTCCCCTGCAAATCAAGTCCCGACGGCCCAACCGACGCAGCGTCCGGGTAAGGCTGGGAACCCATGGGACGAATCATTCCCATATGGGACAACTGCGGAAAAATAATCCCGCCGGCCTCATGAACCTGTCTGACCACTTCGCTCCAGCCGTCCAGAGCGGCTTCGCCAAAGAGATTAGGGAGTGCCGGCTCACTTGTTGCAGCCGGGTGGTCAATCATAGCTACGGCGATGACAAGCCCCACCCCGTTCTCGGCACGGCGCCGGAAATAGGCGGCTGTATCCTCACCCGGAACGCCCTCCGGTGCAAACGCACGAGCCATCGGTGACAGCAGTATCCGGCTGGGAATAGTTAATTGGCGAACGGTATACGGCTCAAACAGTGCTTCCGGTGAATGAACCTGCTGCTGTTGTTTAGTCAAGAACAACGCCTCCTACTTGTTTCAAAAATAATTTTCCCGCGGGGTATGAGTGCAATAGTAACAAGCTCCTGTCCGTCCTTCAACCAACAATCCGCCGGATTTGTTGCTTAAGCAAAAGGCGAAAAAAACTGTCGGATTGGGAGATAATAATTGTTGTTTATTTAAGCACATGTTTATAATAAGAAGATCATTAGCATTGCGAAAAGGAGTGTTCAAAGGATGGCTGGTGTACTTCCTCCCAACCCAAACGACCCGCGCGTCATCCGGACACGTCAATTAATTCTGGACGCCTTCGTCCGGCAATTGAATATTATGGACTTCAATTCGATAACTGTCGGTGACATTACCAAAGCAGCCACGATCAACCGGACGACCTTCTACGCACATTTCCCGGATAAATATGCGCTGTTCGAAGCCTTTTTGCTTGACGCATTTACCAAGATGGTACTCCAAAAAATCGATATGGAAGCACCTTTGGCCGAGAAGACGCTTCAGGAGCTCATTGTGGCATTATGCAATTATCATAAAACAAGCCAGTATTGTTTCAAAAAATACGATTCCGTGGCCCTCTTGCTTGAAGAGAATATGAAGCTGCATCTTGAAAAGCTCATCCTTCAGCTGATTTCCGCAGCCGCCTCCGCCGCAGATTCGAAGTCGCTGGCAACCGCAGCAACCCTGTTAAGCTGGTCCCTGTATGGAGTAACCTACCGCTGGAACCTGGAGGGAAGAACCGAGCCCCCTTCCGAGCTGGCTGAGCGAATAATGCCGCTGATCACCAGCGGGTTCCCCATGTTCAATCCGCAGCTTTCCTGCTCCGAATGATGCTTCCGGCTGTCTTTGCAGTCAAATCCCCCAAGTGGAAACGGCTTCGCCGTCCTGATAAGGACGGTATCCGTTTCAGCGGGAAAGATAAGGCTAATGTATAGCGTGAAACATATAAGTTCTTATCTTTTAAGAAAGACGCCTATCGGCGTCCTATATAAGAATGCTGCCATTTCAGTGGGGAGAGGAAAAATCATTTCGCGCTGATTCCACCGTCCAGCCGGCTTCGGGCGAATTCAAAGGCACTTCTGCCTCTGATTCCACCGTCCAGCCGGCTTTCGGGCGAATTCAAAGGTACTTCTGCCTCTGATTCCACCGTCCAGCCGGCTTCGGGCGGATTCAAAGGTACTTCTGCCTCTGATTCCCTCGTCCAGCCGGCTTCGGGCGGATTCAAAGGTACTTCTGCCTCTGATTCCACCGTCCAGCCGGCTTCGGGCGGATTCAAAGGCACTTCTGCCTCTGATTCCCTCGTCCAGCCGGCTTCGGGCGGATTCAAAGGCACTTCTGCCTCTGATTCCCTCGTCCAGCCGGCTTCGGGCGGATTCAAAGGCACTTCTGCCTCTGATTCCACCGTCCAGCCGGCTTTCGGGCGGATTCAGAGGCACTTCTGCCTCTGATTCCCTCTACCTCCCCGCTGCGGCCAGCGCAATCGCGCAGTTTGCTTGGCCAACGTCCCGATCCATCTTTCATTTACAGCGCAGCCGTGAAATAACGGATAAGCTTCGCTTCCCCAAAACATATAAACCTGAATTTCGAAAGTAAGTATCGACAAATCATCTAAAAAGCTCTACACGGAGGGATTTTTTTGCTAAAAACAGCTTGCACCCAGTGGGTGAAGGAAAAAGAGGGTTTATCCCTTGTCCGATCTGGATTTGTTCAATTCTCTTTCGAAATTCAGGATAAATTCTTATCTTTCAAAAAAAACGAGTACCCAACGGAGATTATCCTGTTGGATACTCATTTTATTCCGGACAGGCAGTATGGCCGGATTGCTGTTTACGGACTGCCCTATTAGCAGCCTCGAATGGAAACCCCAGTATCTCTACTCCTGCTCCCGCTTCCCTTCCAGCTCCTCTGCCGCTTCTATTTGCGCCCTTGCCGCAGGCACCTGCAAAGGCCGCTTCCGCAGGCCGCCGGCTTCTCTGCCCTTCCGCAATGTCCCCGCGGCATATATTCCCGAAAACAGCACAACGAACATCGCCCCGGCAGCGAGCCCTCCGCCCTGTCCGGGAATCAGCGGCATGCTGAATATAATCGCCGTCAGGCCGCCGATGGCAATCCAGGACGTATACGGATAGCCGCGCAGCCCGTGCTGCCCGATAAGCGGGCCGCCATGACGCTTGCGCAGCCGGTAGTGGCTGGCCATGATTATGACATAGGAGAACAACAGCGCGAAGCCGCCTGAGCTGACCAGGAACAAATACACGCCTTGCGGCAGCAGCATGCCCAGCCAGAGACCGGCCAGCATCGCGCCACCGGAGATTAGAATTCCGCGATACGGAATATCTGTGCGGTCCCTCATCCATCCCGGCGTATGCCCTTCTTCAGCCAGGGAACGGAGCATCCGGCCCAGCCCGAATACCGAAGCCAGCATGGTGGAGAGAATTGCGGATACCAGCACAATGTTCATTACCGTCCCGGTCCACCCCAGGCCGTATAGGCTCAGCGCGGACACAAACGGACTAATCTGTTCGGATACCCGGGCCGGGGGCAGGAGGAGGAACAGCGCAACCATGGCCGCCAGATACAATCCGACCAGCAGCAGAATGGTAAACCGGATTGCCTTCGGAATCGTCACGCCGGGATTTCCCGTCTCCGATGCCGCCAGTCCAAGCACCTCGAAGCCTGCGTAAGTGAACATGACCATCAGCATGCTTCCGGCGATTCCGGCAACCCCTCCCGGCATAAAGCTCTGCCCGCGGACAACCCCAAAGCCTACCGGGCCGGCGCCTCTTGCGCCAATGCCCACGATCAAAGCCACAGCGATCAGCACAAATGCAGCAATAGCAAGCAGCTTAAAGGCAGCGAGACCGCTCTCCAGCTTGCTCAGCCGTTCGGCGCCCAGCAGGTTCAGCAGCGTCACGCCTGCGATAATCCCCGAACCTAGCAGAGCGAGCGGCAGGGCGGGGAACCATCCCCGCAGCAGAATGGACACCGCCGCAGCCTCGCTGGACATCGCCAGCACAAGGCCGGTCCAGTAGACCCAGCCCACCGTGAACCCTGCCCCCCGGCCAAAGGCCTGCTCGGTATACGTCCGGAAGGACCCCGCCACGGGATTCGCCACAGTCATTTCCGACAGGGCGGATAATATGAAATATACGAGTATCCCGCCGATTACATAGGATACCAGCACTGACGGGCCTGCCGCCCGGATCGCCACGGACGAGCCGAGAAAAAACGAGCCGCCCACTACCGTTCCCAACGCGAGCATCGTCAGCCCCCACACTGATAATCCTTTCTTTTCCCGCTCCATACTGCTGCCTCCCCGGTCTTTTTAAGGAGAGTATCTGCAATAAGCGGGGAAATTACCCATGGAAATCTTAACGAAGGATAATTGATATCGTGAAACATATAAAGGCTTATATTTTAAAAAAAACGGGCGTGAATTCAGCAACCGCTATTCCTGATTCCTCAAACCATTCATAATAAACTCCTTGAACCTCCGGTCCTCCTCCAGCTCCGCATCGGTGGCCGGGCCGCCCCTTTGGTGAGTGATGATGACAGCCTTCTGCAGATAACAGAACAGCAAATGTGTGGACCGGAACAGCTTATCCAGCCAGCTTGCCTTCACTTCCCCAGTCACCGGTACCGCCGGCTGCCGCAGCCCCCGGTTATAGCCCTCCTCCACAATCCGCTGGAACTCCGGCAAATCGGCCGGATTCTTGGAAAGATTGCTGTAGTACAGATTAAAGATCGCATCATAATAGAGCAGCGCCTCCGAGTGCTGCCGAAGCTCCAGGTACTGGTCCAGAATCCTCTCCAGGGATGCCAGCGGCTCGCCCAGATCGAAATCCGGCAGCAGTTGTCCGAACATCGCCTCCAGGTTTTCGATATAGATCTCCACGGACAATGCTTCCTTGTCCTTATAATGATGATACAGCGTTCTCCGGGCAATTCCCGCCTCTCCTGCGATCAGGGCCATGTCTGTCCCCGCTATGCCTTTGGCACAAAAAAGATCGAGGGCTGCCTGTTTAATGAGCCGCCGTGTCATTTCGGCCTGCTTTTCGCGCAATGTCATTGCCGGGTTCTCCCGCCTTCCCTGATTCATCTCCGGTTACCCGTTGTTCTACGATTCATCGAGAAATCTGCTGCCTACAGAATACCGGTTATTCTTGTTAATGGCATCATTCAGCCAATCCAGCAGTCTGATACCGTCCTCCTCCGCCTTATAGAACACATCCCGGGTAGCAAACGTATGCCCTGTCATTCCTGTCTTCTTATTCAGTCCGTAATCCGTCAGGTAGTAATAGTAGTTGGGCAATGTATCCGCGAGGCTCTTAACGGACCCCCTCATCTGCCGCGACCAGTCCGCTATAAGCTCTGCATTCAGCGGACCTTCCTGATCATTGATCCGGTTCTGGAAACTGATCAGCACTTCATCATACAGCGAATAGGATTGCAGCAGCACCGCATTGTCCGGCAGCCGGGAACCGTTCCCTTTATAAGCCGAACCAATCAAATCCGCTTCAGGAGCAAAGCCGAAGACTTGCGCGAAATCCGCCTGCCACTCCTTGCCGATAATCTCCGGCCACTTCCCGCTGTACAGAAAGGAGCTGTCGGAATATTGATAAATCTCCGCATCCTTATAGTGTTCGGCAATCTTCCCCGCCCAAAAGGCAGAGCCAAAGCCACCCGCGCTTTCCCCGGCAATCAGCAGCTTCTCCGGCTTGTCCGCCTGGGCATAAATCCAGTTCAGGCTGTCCTGCACATTGCTCTGCCCATTGTAATGCATAGTAAAAGTACTGCCGTCGTCCTTCGTATATTCAGCTGTACGCTTTCCCACATGGAAATCGCCGGTGGAGTACGGGATATAGGCCACATTCCAATCCTTAAAGGGATTCTCCGGGTTATCCGTTGCCGTCAGTCCGTCCAGCAGGTTCAGCAAATAAAACGGGATGTCGGCAAAATAATTCCCCGCCTCCCGGCCGGTCAAAAAATTCAAGATCTTAATCGGATGTGCCGCACTGCTCTCATCCCAGCTCGCCCCGCCGCCGGAGAAAAAGATAATCCAGTTGCGGCTTGTCCCTTTTTTGCTCAGCAAATGATATTCTGAACCGTCACTGGAAACGGCCTCTGGCCCAAGGCTGATTTTGTTCCATTTATAGGGCTTGGCATCCGCCATTTCTTGAACCGCAGCGGGTCTTTTAATAACAAAAGCATAGACAGCAATAAGGCTTAGGATCAGGAAACTTAACACCGTAATGACCGCAAATTTAATGAATTTACTTAACCTCTTCATTCGTATCACCCCAAACAAAAATATACTCCATGAGTATTGATTGCACAAGGTGTAACCATACTCCCGGGCCTCATTGGAACAAGCTTTGAACCGGCATAAGCAGCCGGACAGGCCCTTCTTGGGAATCCAAATTTGACTGCGGTCTTCAAGGAGGTCTGGCACAAACAGCAGCCGTCCCGGGAACGGACCCGGGACGGCTGCTGTTTCCTTAGGCAAAACCCTTTCCCGCCATCCTCCTTATCTCAGCCCCGCCGGATAAGGGGGGTACGCCCCGGGTTGCTGCCGGGCGGCAGCGCCGCTCCGGGGAGCAACCCGGGAATTCGGGGCCGCCGATTCGGCAAATGCTCCTTTATTGCCCGGTCCGGCATTGCTGCCGGCCAGATTGCAGCCCGGCGGCGGTCCGATAATGACGGATTCCTTCAGCGGCGCCACCGCTTTGGCGTAATCCTCTTCGCTGATGCAATAAGCGCGCTGGATCACTTCCTTCGGAACCGTACGCAGGAAGTCCGATCCATACACAATATCCGGTGTCGGCTGATCGAAGATTGTGAGGAAATGGACCTGGTCGCTCACGGCCACGATCCAGTGAAACCAGCCCTTCGGAAAGATGGAAACCTGACCGGGCTTCAGCTGATAGGTAACCAGCTTCTGCGTAAACGGGTCGAACACAGAGGTAATCAGTTCCCCGCTGATTACAAAAACCATCTCGGTCACATTCGTATGCCAGTGCGGCTGGATAATGAACCCCTTGCTCAAATGCGCATTAAAAAATCCGTTCCGGATGGCCGGAAGCTGGGCTCCGAACAACTGAGTAATATAGTTGTAGGAATTAGCCTGATAGTTAAGTACCTGATTCGAATCGGCAGCCAGCTTCACATCCGGCGACTGCAGAACAACATCCGTCATATGTGCTTTCCTCCTAGTAGGTACGCCTTCTGAATTGAACGCGCACTGGGTATTCGTCTAGTTACTCTATGCCAGGAAGCGAATTATTGACACATATCGCTCATTCTGCAGCCCCCGCGCGGGCTACTGAAACAGCGTAACGCAGTTTCTGCCTTCTGCTTTGGACTGATACAGCGCATCATCGCCGAGCTTGTAAATATCCTCTTCGCGGAGAAGGTCCACGCGCACCGCGGCAACGCCAATGGAAACGGTAATAATCCCATATTCCGGACTAAGCGCATGCTCTATCCGCAGCTCGGCAATGCTTCTCCGGATGGTTTCGGCATATTCGGATGACTGCCGGGGAGTGAACCCTCTGACGACGATACCGAACTCTTCTCCGCCAAGCCGGAATGCGAAGCCGTTGGCACGCGCCGCCAGCTCCCGCAGCAGGGTGCCCGCTCTGCGCAATACCGTATCGCCCTCATAATGCCCATAGGTATCATTGTATTTCTTGAAATAGTCAATATCGAGCATCAGATAGGTAAGGTACTGCTTATCCACTGCCGCCTTTTCCACTTCCTCCAGGAACAGCTTGTTGAAATATCTGCGGTTATACAGGCCTGTCAGCTCATCCGTGATGGAAATCTGTTCAATCAGCTGAATGTATTTATTCAGCTCCTCATTGTTCAGCTCCAGCTCCTTGGTGCGCTCCGCAACCAGCTCCTCCAGATGCTCCTTATGCCGCAGCAGCTCCTGCTCCGCCTTCTTCCGCTCCGTGATGTCCTTGACGGTTCCCTGGATGGCCGGCTGGTTCATGTAGTTGATCCGGGTAACTTTGTGGATCACGATTACTTCCCGGACCTGGTCCTTATGGAGCAGCCTCGTCTCATATTCAAAGGGAGCCTGCTTTCCTTCGACCCTTCTGTCATAATAATGCATTACCTTCTCCCGCTCCGGGCAGCTGATGAACTTCTCAAAAGGCTGCCCCAGCATCTCTTCGGTTTCATACCCAAGCATTTGCGCCAAAGCCTCATTGACATATTTGCATCTTTTGTCCTGGGTAATAAAAATGCCGTCCTGCAAATTGTTGACCAGCTCCCGGTACTTTTCCTCCGAGCGCTCCAGCTCGGAATACAGCGTCGCATTTTCCAGCGAAAAAACCATTTCCCGCGACAAGAGGTTGATAATTTTCATCCGTTCTTTGGTAAATACGCCTGCCGCCAGATTATTTTCCAGATAAATGACCGCAATGGTCTTGCTCTGGTTGATCAGCGGCATGCAAACCATCGATTTGGGCCGGTGTTTGACAATATAAGGGTCATTGACGAACGGGGTTTCTGAAAATGCATCATTGTAGATTACACTCTCCCGGCTCTCTTCCGCCTGCTCCAGAATGGAATAGGGCAAATGGTCGTACCTTGTCCGGTCATGCACGGCCACTGTAATCTTGTCCTCCACAGGCCGGTATTCGCCTTCCACAAGGAGGCTCGTCTTGGAGGTCATCAGAATGCAGCCTCTTTGCGCTCCGGCATTCTTGATGACGATTTCCATGAGCGCTTCCAGCAGGTTGTTCAGCTCAATTTCCTTGGAGATAGCCTGTGAAGCCAGAATCATGGAACCCAGGTCCAGACTTTCTGAATAATCCGTGACTGTACGGCCATGCAGGAACTCCTTGGTATTGATTCTCATGATGATGTCCGGGTACCGCTCATGAATAAAAGCTATTTTCCCTTTGGCACCCCAGACGGAATAATAATATGCTGACTGTCTCAGCAGATACGCGGCAAATTCCTTGAAATCCTTCCGGTAATAAAAGCGGGCAGCCAGCTCATTGGCCAGCGCCTTGTACCGCACGAAGCTGCCCTGCCCGCTGGTCTCGATCGCCAGATCGTAGAACTTCCCCGCTTCATCATCCCGTCCGGAGATTCTGGCCCATTCGGCTTTCATCAGCAGCTCATGCTGGCGGAAGGTTCCCGGAGCGTGTTTGGCCCATTTGCGCATCCGGCAGTATTCCTTGCGCATTCTGGCCTTGGCCTGTATTTTGCGCCCCGGACTTAAACCGTTATACGCATATGCCAAATTCAGGAACGTGTACAGGGCGAACTCTTCCATAAACGCGGAGCCGGCAAGCGTGCCGATAATCGGGTAGGCTTTGTCGATATAGGCCAGAGACTCGCTGTAGTTCTCATAGGTGAACAGCAGCTTCATTTTATAAATATAGTAAATGGCGATGCCCGAATAATATTTGGCGGCTTCCAGCTCACGGAGATAGGCCGCTTCACTGAACGCTTCGCTGTCAAAGGATATACGGTTCTCCAGCTCCCCCGCCAGATTCAGTAAATATTGCCGGGACAGCAGGGCAGTGCTCAGCGACTCTTTGTATCCGGTATTCTCGATCATGGCGATCATCCGGGTGCTCTCCTGCAGATTCGCAGCAATATCCATCACCGGATTCCAGAGATTCACATAAAAGCAGGAATGAGCCAGATAGAGCAAATCTCCCGTCCGGAGGCTGGCATCTATAGAGGCGGCGAACCACTCCTGCAGCGTGTCCCACGGTTCGGTCCATGTATGGCAAAACAATGTATATAATACATGCGCGGCCCCTTTCCATTGCAGGTCGTTAAATTGGTCATTGATGCGGATGCCAAGGCGTCCATAGTCAAAAGCCCCCTTGGAATCGCCAAAACCCGAGAGCAGCATCGCATAGCCGATGAATGCGAGAGCAGACTCGGGAGCATTTCCATGCTTCAGTGTAAGCCCCACCTTCTTCAGAACGGCCAGCCCAAACAATGGGGTTTCTCCGGAAATAAAAGCCGGAGGGATAAAGTTGATCAGCAGACGCATCACCAGCTTCATCTCCGGGTCTTTCATTTCAGGAGCTGCAAAAATGCTCTCGGCCGTTCTTCTCCGCAGCGCGGTTTTAATCTTCACAAGCTCCTTAAGGACTGCCCCCATCCCCACTTTGGCAGGAATTTGCACACCCAGTACGGATAACCCCAGCCTGCCCGAAGCTATAGACTCCTTCATCATTCCAAGATACATATAATGGTTGGCCTGCATTTCATAAATTCCGGCGAGGTCAAGCCTGTGCTTCGTATGCCTGACCAGAACCGCACAAGCTGAATCCGCCGCTTCCACCTCATGGGTCAAATACCCGCATTCCGCATACAGCTTGTAAATTTCCGCTGTTCGCGGTACGTTCTCATCCCAGGCTTCCTCTTGAAGCAGGCGGATATTCACTTCCAGCAGCTTGAAGGCCGAGTCATAGCCAAAGGCAGCCTTCGCTTTGCGGGCGGCTCTCAGATTGATCCCGACCACTTCATCGGTTTCCGTCTTGCCGGCAAGCCCGTCCAGCCCTTTGTTCAAATGCGCGGCAATGTCGACGATAATCTCTTCGGCTTCCTCCGGTGCCAGCCGCTCCAGCAGCAACCGGCCGATGGCCATATGCAGAGCACCGCTTTTCCCGCCGTCAAGCATCTGGTAAAAAGCCTGCTGAATCCGGTCATGCGCAAATTTGAACCGGATGTCCAGCCTCCGCAGCGCGTCCTCTTCCGGCTCTGCCAGGAAGCTGGAAACCAGTGCATACCGGTGGTCCTCGGGTACAATAAACTCCTCCTCGACTGCCGTGGCAATTGCCTGCGCAATCAGCTCAAGCGGTTCCCCCGCGATCAAGGCCAATATCCCCAGATCGAAGACATTGCCCACGGCGGCACTCATCATCAGAATTCTGCGCACGTTCTCCGGCAATTCCAATTGCTTCAGCATCAGAAAATCGACCACACTGTCACTGGCCGGCAAGCCGAGGATTTCCTGGAGCCTCCAGCTCCACATGTCCTGGGCCTCGTCAAAGTACACATAACCGTTCTTGTACAAATTCTTCAGTAATTCATTCACAAAAAAAGCATTGCCTTTCGTCCGCTTATAGATTACTTCCGTAAGCTCATCCACCTTGCCGGAGGCAGTGTAGAACGTATCGGCAATCAGGCTGCCTACCTTGTCGGCAGATAAGGAATTCAGAAAAATTCTTCCGACCTCCCCGCTTTTCTCCAAGGCTGCAATGGAACCGAAAAGCGGATGCCCCTCATGGATTTCATTCTGCCGGTAGGAGCAGACGATGAGCATCCGTTGCAGCTGAGATCTGCGCAACAGCTGCTCAACAAGCTGCAGGCTGGAATAATCCGCCCACTGCACATCATCCAGAAACAGGACCAGCGGCCGTTCATTATGGGTGATCCCTTCGATAAACCTGGCAAAGGTGAGATAGAAACGGTTGGTTTCTTCTGCCGGATTCAAATGCTCCATCTCCGGCTGAACGCCAATCCAGCCTTCAAGCTCCGGGATCAGACCCGCAATCAAACTGCCATTTCCGTCAAGCGCCTTGGCCAATGACCGCCGGATATACGATTTATGATCCTCATCAGGACTATCCGTCAGCTGGCTGAGCAACCGCCGAAAAGCCTGGATAAGGGCACTATAAGGAATGTTTTTGTTGTACTGGTCGAACTTGCCTTCCGCAAACAGCCCTTTCTCCTGGCTTATGTATTTGTGCAGCTCATGCACCAGTGCGGTTTTGCCGACACCGGCTTCTCCGGTAACCAGCAACAGCTGCGAGCTGCCCCTGACACTTCTGCGAAAAGCATCCGCGAGGCGCCCAAGCTCCTGCTCGCGGCCGTATAATTTCTGCGGAATCCGGAAGATATTCATCCGGTCTTCTGCGCCAACCGCAAAATCCTCCAGGCCGGCGAGGCATTTCTTCAGGTCTGCCTTTATGCCGTATGCGCTGCGGTACCGGTTCTCCGGGGACTTCTCCATCAGCTTCATAATCACTGCCGAAAGGCTGCTTGGGACCTTGCCCCCGGTTGCTTTATAGGGCGGTACCGCTTCTTTGGCAATAATGGAATAGATCTGTTCAAGCATCTCCTCCGCATCGTAAGGCTTCGTGCCGGTCATCATCTCATAGAGGACTACTCCCAGCGAGTAATAATCACTGCGGTAGTCGATGCTGCGGTTCATTCTGCCGGTCTGCTCAGGTGAAATGTACAGGAGGCTCCCCTCCAGCACACCGCTGTTCTGGAAATCCCGCTTCTCTCTGGACAGCTTCACGGCAAGATCGAAATCAATGATCTGCACTATATCCTGCTCTCTGTTCCAGATAATATTGGAGGGCTTGATATCCTTGTGAATGACGTTCCGTTCATGAATTGCTCCCAGTATATCAACAATCCTGACCGCCAGCTGCAGCAGCGTCTTACGGTCCGGCAGGTCCTCCGCCAGAATTTTCTTGAGCGATTGTCCCTGGATATCCTCCAGCACCATAATGCAGCAGCCATTCTGCTCGTCCAGCCTGAAGGGCCTAATAACGCCGCTTGTACTGCCGCTCAGCTCCCGGAGCAGCTTATATTCCTGCTTAAAGCGCATCACTGCTTCCGTTCCGGCAGCCCCCGGCTTGAGTATTTTCAGGATTACCTTTTCGCCGGTTACGGGATCGATGCATCTGTAAACAGCTTTTAAATATTGATCGGAAATGGTTTCCAGCCTCTCGTATTGATCAAACGCAATCATACCCACTCCACCTTTAGCTGTGATCTCCCGCCACTTCAATATCGGCATCAAATTTAAATATATAGGCGGCAATCAGCCATATAATCCAGCAGTTCAGCCCAAAGAAGAGATAGCCGAAATACCCCAGGACGGGCATCTCGGAGAAAATATGGAATTTGTCCAGATAAGGGACGGAGTATTTCCAGTAGTTGGGGTTGGTGGGCAGGGAATCATGGAACCACCCGCTGCCGAAATTCCAGAACTCCCAGAAGAATCCATTAAACAGCGTCGCGAGCCCGATCAGGATGACATTGGACCAATCCCCGTTCTTGACCGGAGTAAACGGCGTCCAGTAGCCCGCAAGCGCCATAGCGGCGGACAGCATCGGAACAAGCGCCACCCACAGCACCCAGAACAGCAGGTAAGGATAAAAGCCCATGCCAAATGCCAAAATCAGTCCGAGCACATAGTAAATGATCAGAAAAGTCCGGGACACGTTGAATTTCGGCCCGTTTTTATAGCGGTTCCTGAACGCACGGGAGGTCTTGAGCAGCAGGTACCACTCGAAGATTGCCGGGAGCACCGTCGTATACGACAGAGAGAACCAGAACACATTGCCAAAGTTCGAGAACACCTCATTGTTCGGATAATACCAGTTCTCAACCACAAAGAAATTGAGATATTCAAAAGCAAACCAGCTGAAGCAGGACACTACAGCCAGCAGCTGCATCACATGCGGCTTGCGCGAAATGATCGATGCGCCTTTGTTTCTTTTGTACACCAGACCGTCCAGAATTAAGATAAACGACCACCACAAAGGGACAAAGGTATATGATTCGAGCGAAAAGACCAGCTTGATCCGTGCCCACATCAGAAACCAGCTGATGGCAAGCACAGGCAGGCTCCACCAGAACCAGACCGGGAACGGGACAGCCCCCTCTTTCGGGGAGGACGCCGCTTTAGTCTTTTTGAAGCCGAACCACCCGGGGAAAACCAGAATCAGCGTAATCAGCAATGCAACAATGCATGCCAGGGAAAAATACAGCAGGCTGAAGCCCGGATCGGCCTCCGCCTTTTGTGCGGGAAAGTCACCATACCCCGGCGGCAGCCCCTTCCACTTGGCCAGACTGCCGATCAAGGGGAGAAGAAAGATCAAGCCAAACGTCACAATCAGGAACAATATCTTGTTTTTTTTCATTATGGCGGTTCCCCCTGTTATGTAGGAAAATGAAAAGTCGAATTTTGTTGATAACCGGAACTATTCGATATCTGCCCAGAATATTCCTGCTTGGTTTGCCCTTCATCCCCCCATTTTCAGGCCCCCCGGCAGATACAGCACTGTATATTTCTAAAAAGACAGGCACATGGTACAATGTGAAAATCAAGCGACTGCCATGAATCAACAACTTCAATTCGGGATTATTTGGCAGCTCAGCCAGGATAACGGACAGAACGGCGACAATGCTTAACTTCAAACCTTCATCCAAGTACAGCCAGGATATAGAGCCCTGAGCGATTCAGGAGATGCTGTATCCTTTTTTTATGCTGACAAGTCCCGTTTTCGCGGAACAGAAGCCTGCCGATGGCTTGTGATGCTTACACTGAAAGAGGAGAACACGAAATTCGTGCCCAATAAAAATTCATGATGAAGAAACCGGCATTTTTCCTGAAAAATATATCCCTTGTAATTTTGTATCTGGCCGTCCTGCTGGGAATCCGGTGGTTTTGGGTAAATGCCTATGCCACTCCCGAGCATCCGCAGGCCGTTCAAGGGGTGCTGGATTTGCGCAGCTTTGATATCGAAGGCTCCCGCTCGATTCCTCTGGACGGGGAGTGGGAATTCTACCCGGGCAAATTCCTGACACATCAAGACTTTGCACAGTCCGGCGCAGAGCGGCGCATTGCCATCGTTCCGGGCGACTGGAGCAGCGGGTTTCCGGACGAAGAGCGTTCCTCCTTCGGCTTCGGAACCTATAAGCTGCGGATACTCACCGGCCAGCCGCTCAGTGAACCTTACGGATTCTGGATGCAGCGTATCCAGGCAGCCTCGGAGGTTGAGATTAACGGGCAGAAGGAGCCTGCCTTCGGACGCCTGGCTGAAAGCAAGGAAAGATACATTCCTGACGCTGTGTCCTACACGGCAACTTATATTGCCGGTGACAGGCAGGAGATTGAGCTGCTCGTCCGCGTCGCCAACTTCGACCATCCTGTAAACGGAGGCATTGTCCGTTCCATCCGCTTCGGAGCACAAGCGGCGATAGACACAGAGCGTTGGTACTCGATTGGCTTTCAGCTGGCCGCATTCATCATCCTTCTGCTTCATGCTTTGTACGCAGGGATTCTGTATTGCTTCAATCCCCGGCAAAAAATTTTTTTAATCTTCTTTCTGCTCCTGGCTGCAGCCGGCATTTCCATCGCCTCTGACAATGATGCCCTGCTGCTGCTGTGGCTGCCGATTAATTATACCTGGGCGCTGAAGATCAAGCTTTTATCCTATATGTGGCTGTCCTTTCTTATGCTGCTGCTGGCCCAAAGCTTCACCGGAAGCTTGAAATTGGGCAAGCTCTTCAAGGGCTATGCAGCTGCACTGGGCCTTTATTCCGCTTTCCTGCTGATCATGCCTTCTGAATACGTTTTTTACTCTACTCCAATCTTTACTTTACTGTATTTGCTCCCGATAGCAGGCGTAATTTACAAAATTGTCCGAATGGTGCTGCAGGAACAAGAGGATGCCGTCTTTCTGCTCTTTGCCGCAGTCGCCATAGTTTCCAGTGTGCTGTGGGGTGTTTTTGAATCCAACGGAAGAACAAGCAGCTACTACTATCCGGTTGATATCATTGCGGCGATTGTCGGCTTCTCCGCTTATTGGTTCAAGCGGTATTTCCGCAATTCGGCGGAGAATGCCAGGCTCAACCGCCAGCTGCAGGAAAATGACCGGCTGAAGGACCAGTTTCTGGCTAATACCTCACATGAGCTCAGAACGCCTCTCCATGGCATAATCAGCATCGCCCAGACTATTGCGGCCAAGGAGCAACCGGTTATGGACCAGAAAAGTGTACAGGACATGAAGCTGCTCCTTACCATCAGCCGCCGGATGTCGCATTTGCTGAACGATTTGCTTGACATGACGCGGCTTCAGGATAAGCGGATTCTGCTGAAACAGGAGCCGCTGCAGCTTCAAGCCCTGGTCTCCGGCGTCATGGATATGCTTGAATTTATGACAGAAGGCCGTACGCTGGCAATGAAGAACAACATTGCGGACTCGCTGCCCCCCGTATGGGCAGATGAGCAGCGCCTGGTGCAGATTCTGTTCAACCTGCTGCACAATGCAGTCAAATATACGGCCGGAGGCCGCATTGCCGTCTCCGCCGAAATTACGGGCAAGCAAATGCTTATCCGTGTTGCCGATACGGGTGCAGGGATGGATACGGAGACGTTAGCCCGCATATTCAAACCCTATGAACAAGGACAACAGGGTATAAACGGCGGCGGCGGAATCGGTTTGGGGCTGAGTATCTGCAAACAGCTGGTGGAGCTTCATGAAGGAACCCTTACTGTACGCTCGGAACCTGGACAAGGCTCTGAGTTCAGCTTTACGCTTCCGCTCGCTGATACATTTGAATTGGCCACTCTGCCATCTTCCGGCATCTCCGGCGGTGAGCTGCCGGAGAATGCAAGCTCTGCCGTTCATTCCGGTCTCCGGCCAAGCCGTTATGCCCCGTTGTCCACAGTATGGAATGATCCGCAGGCTGGGAAATCCCAAACATCCGAGGACCGGATCAATATATTGGCAGTGGATGATGACTCCATCAACCTCAAGGTCCTGTCCAGTATCCTCGCTACCGGGAATTATAATATCAGGACCGCGCTGAGCGCCCATGAAGCCTTGAATCTGCTGGGTACGGAGCAATGGGATCTCCTGATTGCCGATGTGATGATGCCGCATATGTCCGGGTATGAGCTGACCCGGACCGTTCGTGAACGCTTTTCAATATCCGAGCTGCCCATTCTGCTTCTGACCGCGCGCAGCCAGCCCGAGGATATATATGCGGGCTTTCTGTCCGGTGCAAACGATTATCTGGCCAAGCCGGTTGACGGCCTGGAGCTGAAATACCGGGTGCGTTCATTAACAGGGCTCAAGCAATCCATTGATGAGAAGCTGCGCATGGAAGCCGCCTACCTGCAGGCGCAAATCCAGCCGCATTTCCTGTTCAACACCCTAAATTCAATTATGGCCTTAAGTGAAATGGATACCGCAAAAATGCGCGATCTCGGCGAGGCCTTTTCCTCCTATTTGCGCATCAGCTTTAATTATATGAACTCGCATCAGCAGGTTGCACTCTCTCATGAACTTGAATTGGTCCGGGCTTACCTGTATATCGAAAAAGCGCGGTTTGAGGAGCGGCTGTCGATTGAATGGGATGTTGAGGCCGGAATCAATCCCGCCCTCCCTCCGCTCACGCTGCAGCCGCTTGTAGAGAATGCGGTCAGACATGGTTTGCTGAGCCGTTCGCGCGGAGGCCTGCTGGGCATTCATATTCACAGCAGGGACGGCTTCACGGTCTACGAGGTAAGGGACAACGGAAAAGGCATGTCAGCGGAACAGGTCAGCCATCTGCTGGATAGTTCCCGCAAGCCGAGCGGAGGTATCGGCCTGCATAACACAAACCGGCGTCTGACACAGCTGTATGGCCGTGGACTGTCTATTCAGAGTAAGCCTGGCCAAGGCACAACTGTGTCTTTCATGATCCCGGTAAAGAATTTTTAAATGCGTTTACATAGCATTCTATGTTTTAATGAAGGTACTGCGATCTGCAAATTCTGCTGTAAAGGAGCCTAACCTATGGAAATATCCTCATTTTTACTGCCTAAAGATCAGGTATCGTTCATTACGTCCTCCTTAAGCATGCTGGAGGCCCTGGAGCAACTGGAGCATCATTATTACTCGGCCATTCCGATCATTGACGAAGAAGGCAAATATGTTGGAACCTTGTCCGAGGGCGACCTGCTGTGGAAGCTGAAGAATACGGCAGGCTTAAGCTTTGAGAATATGCGGGAGGTGACAGTAAGCGATATTCAGCGCCATGTGCACAACGAGAGTGTCGAGATTCACGCCCAGATGGAGGATATGCTGACACTTGCGGCGGATCAGAATTTCGTCCCGGTTATCGATGATAAAGGCGTCTTTCTGGGCATTATCCGCCGGAAGGACATTATTGAATATTACACCCGGAATATCACGGACTAGAAGGGATTGCCCCTAAGATACAGCTGCGGCTGCACAATCCTTCGTCGGGAAGGCGCAGCCGTCAGAAGCTCGATCCGTGTCACACAAACCGGCCTGAGTACTTCCGGCCGGCTGAAGCCGGGAAATGCAAATGCGCCCTCCAGGGCTTCTTCTCACGGAAGGGGCCCTGGAGGGCGCATGGTCGTTACAGCTCAGTAAGGATAATCGTACCCTGCGGGGTGATGGCCAGTGTATGCTCATACTGCGCCGACAGGCCGCCATCAATGGTGCGCGCGGTCCAACCGTCCGCATCCACCTTGGTTCGGTAGCTGCCGGTATTCAGCATCGGCTCAATGGTAAATACCATGCCCTCTTTGAGGCGCGGCCCCTTGCCTGCGGGTCCATAGTGCGGCACTTCCGGTGCTTCATGCATCTCCGAGCCGATGCCGTGCCCGATGAAATCGCGTACGACCGAGAAGCCGTTCGATTCGGCATATACCTGTATTGCATGGGCAACATCCCCGATCCTGTTGCCTGCCACGGCCTGCTCAATCCCCTTGAACAAAGACTCTTTGGTGGTATTCAGCAGCTTCTCCGCCTCTTCGCTGATGTTGCCGATGGCGTAGGACCAAGCGGAATCCGCCAGCCAGCCATTCAGATTCACCACCATATCAATGGTCACGATATCCCCGTCCTTGAGTTCCTCGTGCTTCGGAAATCCATGGCAGATCACATCATTTACAGATGCGCAGGTGGCATAAGGATAGCCGTGATAACCTTTTTGCTCCGGGGTTGCCCCTTGGGACAGGATGAATTTCTCGGCAAACTGGTCGATTTCCCAAGTTGTAATTCCCGGTTTGAGGATTTGAGCGATTTGCCGGTGGCATTCCGCAAGAATCCTGCCGGCTGCCCGCATTTTTCCGATCTCTTCCATCGTTTTCATGATGATCATTTGTTTCGCCTCTTCTGTACAGAACACATTACTTACTATAATGGCTCTTGGTAATGGTTTGGTGATGCTCCTCTATATTATGTAAGATAATCGCCAAAAATCCAAATTTAATCTTGAATCCGTTAAAAAAAGAAGAAACAAGCCCGTCCCCCTTATAACAGGAGAACAGGCCTGTTTGTGATTCAGTCGTGAAAATCAAGTCCGGAGGTGACCGCCTTAACATACCCGCTGCGGATCACAAAGTCCCCGAAGTGCTCGCCGCTCCGGCGTTCCTTGGCATACCGGTGGATAATCGGTTCAAGCGTCTCCAGAATTTCCTTCTCATCGATATTTTCCTTGTACAGCTTATTGAGCCGGTCTCCGGTAAAACCGGCACCCAGATACATATTATATCTGCCCGGAGCCTTCCCGATGAACGAGATTTCTCCCAGCGCCGGTCTGGCGCAGCCGTTCGGGCAGCCGGTCATGCGGATGACAATCTCTTCATCCCGAAGCCCCGCCTCATCAATGATCAGCTCGAGCTTATCCAGCAGCAGCGGAAGATAACGCTCCGCCTCGGCCATCGCCAGCCCGCAGGTCGGCAGCGCGACACAGGATAAAGAGCTCCGCCGCAGGGCCGAGTGATTTGCCCCGTCAGTCAATCCATACCGCTTGGCCAGCTCCGTAACCTTGCGTTTCTTCGCACTGCTGACATTGGCAATAATCAGGTTCTGGTTGGGGGTCAGCCGGAAATCCCCGGTGTGAATTCTGGCGATTTCCCGCAGGCCCGTCATTAGCTGACTGCCTTCCGTGTCGTGAATCCGTCCGCTTTGGATATACAGCGTGAGATTCCATTTGCCGTTCACGCCCTTCACCCAGCCATAACGGTCCCCGTTATGGTCAAAGTGATAAGGGCGCGCCGGTTCAAGCTCCCAGCCCAGACGGTTATGCAGCTCTCCGGTGAACCAATCCAGACCGTGGCGGTCGATGGTGTACTTGAAGCGGGCATTCTTGCGGACTGAGCGGTTGCCGAAGTCCCGCTGGATGGTCACCGTCTTCTCAGCCAGATCAATCAACTGCTCCGGCCGGCAGAAGCCGATCATCCGGCCAAGCTGCGGATAGGTGGCGGTATCGCCGTGGGTCATGCCCATGCCGCCGCCCACCGTGACATTGAATCCGGCCAGCTTGCCGTCTTCGAGAACAGCGATGAAACCAAGGTCCTGCGAGAAGACATCCACATCATTGGACGGCGGCACCGCCAGGCCGATTTTGAATTTGCGCGGCAGATAGACGGGACCGTAAATCGGTTCCACCTCCACCCCCGCCTTGCTGTCCACTACCTTTTCGCCATCCAGCCAGATTTCATGATAGGCAGGCGTGCGCGGCGACAGATGGTCGCTGATTCGGCGTGCCCACTCATAGACCTCGCCGTGAACCTCCGACTGGTACGGATTGGGACCGCTCATCACATTGCGGTTGACGTCACCGCAGGCTGCGAGAGTGGTCATCAGCGTATCGTTAATGCTCTTGATGGTCTTTTTCAGATTCCATTTGAGCACTCCATGCATTTGAAAGGCTTGTCTTGTAGTCAGCCGCAATGTGCCGTTGCCGTATTTATGGGCCAGCTCATCCATAACCAGCCACTGGGCCGGAGTCGCGACACCGCCCGGAGCCACCACGCGCAGCATGAACTGATAAGCCGGCTCCAGCTTCGAGCGCTCCCGCTCGCTGCGCAAATCACGGTCATCCTGCATATAGCTGCCGTGGAACTTGAGCAGGCGGTTGTCGTCTTCGGGCAGGCCGCCGGTGATCGGATTGCTTAGCGTCTCCACAAGGGCCCCCCGCAGGTAGTTGCTCTCCAGCTTGATATGTTCAACATCGCTTGGCGGGCCGCCGATGGGCTTCACCACTGGTTTATTATTCGCCATTGCTGCAAGTCTCCTCCCTGTTTGTTTATGCTTCAATACACATCGCGCTGGTAGCGCTGCTCTTGCTGCAGGCTGTCCAGATAGGCCGCCGCCGCTTCAGGGCTCAGCCCGCCTTCTTCTTGAATGACGCTGATCAGCGCGGAATGCACATCGTGGGCCATATGCTTCTCATCACCGCAGACATAGATATGGGCGCCTTCCTGCAGCCAGGCATACAGCTCGCTGCTGTGCTCCAGAATGCGGTGCTGCACGTATACCTTCTCTTCCGTATCCCGGGAGAAAGCCACATCCAGCTTATTCAGCACGCCGTCCTTCAGCATCCGCTGCCAATCCGTCTGGTACAGGAAGTCCGTCACGAAATGGCGGTCTCCGTAGAACAGCCATGTTTTGCCTTCTGCACCCTGCTCTTCCCGTTCCTCCAGGAACGAGCGGAACGGAGCGACTCCCGTACCCGGACCGATCATGATTACAGGCACATCCGGACTCGCCGGAAGCTTGAAATTCGGATTGTTCTGGATATATACCGGCAGCGTGTCTCCAGGCTGCACACGCTCTGCGCAGTGAACCGAGCAGACGCCGTAGCGTTGTCGTCCATGGGCTTCATACCGCACCGCACGCACGGTGAAATGAACCTCGTCGGGATTGGCGTTATAGCTGCTGGCAATGGAGTACAGCCTTGCCGGCAGCTTGCGCAGAATCGTGACGAAGCTGCGGGCCGGCACATTCCAAGGCGCAAAGTCTTGAATTAAATCCAGCAGATCGCGTCCCTGGATATACTCTTTCAGCTGCTGCGCCTTGTCCGGCAGCAGCAGGCCGTGCAGCGCGGCAGCTGTGGACAGCTTAGCTGCCTGCTCCAGCAGCGGCCTGGTCAGGACAGTAATTTCATAGTGGCGGAGAAGCGCCTCACGGAGCGGGCCTTCTTCCCCCTTCTTGTTCTGGGGGACGGATTCCCCGGCATCCCAGCCCATAGCGGCAATAATCTCATCTACCAGCCGGGGATGATTCTCGGGGTACACCCCCAGGGAGTCGCCGGGCTCGAACGTGATATTGGAGCCTGCGAGGGACAGCTCCAGGTGGCGGGTCTCACGGTCAGAGCCGCGTCCGTTCAGGTTCAGATTCTCCAGAACCTCGGCATGGTAAGGATTATTCCGCGAATACGCGGATTGCAGCGATTCCGCATGCTCCGCAGCGAGCACGGCCTCTTCAGCAGTACCAGGAGCACTCTCGGCACCGCTAAGAGCGGCAGTCACCTGCGCAATCCACCCGGCGACCGGCTCGTCATAGTCCAGATCGCAATCCACGCGCGGGCTCAGGCGCTGTCCGCCGAGCTCTTCCAGCTTCTGATCGAAGTCCTTGCCGGTCTGGCAGAAGAACTCATAGGAGGTATCGCCCAGCGCCAGCACCGAGAAGCGCAATTGATTCAACTGCGGCGCTCTTTTACTGTAGAGAAATTCATACAGGGAACGGGCGTTATCCGGCGGCTCGCCTTCGCCGTGGGTGCTGACCAGAATCAGCAGATTCTCCACTTTCTTCAGCGCGTTCGGCTTGAAGCTGTTCATTGCGGATACCGTGACCTTGAAGCCCTGCTCCTCCAGCCTGCGCGACAGGCTGGACGCGAGACGCTGGCAGTTCCCGGTCTGAGATCCGAAGAGCACGGTTACCTCGCGGGATATAACCGGCTGGGCCACCGCAGCAGCAGAAGAAGCTGCTTCAGCGGGTGCCGCAAGCACGGCGGCCGGGGCTGCAGCGGAGACAGCTGCAGCCCCCTGCAATGTCATTGCGGATATGTAGCCGCCCAGCCAAATCTGCTGCGTCTGCGTCAGCGACGGCAGAAGACGGTTCAGTAGCTCAACCTGTTCTTCATTAAAAGGACTGTTCGTAACTTGTAATTGCAACAATATCGACCTCTCCTCAGCATGAAATCTGCTTCCCTCTTAACATCATAAATTCAGGCTATCACAATTACTAGAAACGATCAACGAGACTCAAACCCCGCATATAATTGCTTATAATCCAATAAATTCAATAAAACGCACAAAAGCCGCTTAAATCAGAGTTTTTCACTCTGATTTAAGCGGCTTTATTACAATTTATGATAACTTCTATTAGATAAAATGATACTTGGCACCTGCAAAATCCGCGCAGGCTGAACACCGGAACTAAAGCTGCGGCATCAGGGGCCGCTGCTTGTCGCTGCTTGGTCCCGGTGCCCAATGTCATTCCTATCTTACGGCCAGTTCTCTTTACCCCAGCGGACCGGAGCTAGCTCATCAGCTCCCGAAATGCCCTTTTTCGGACAAATCTCCGGACAGAAGTCCACTGGAGTCCGTTCGCTTGGCAAAAGCATGCCTTCCCCGGAAACAAGAGCTTCCCGGTCCGCTGCATGGCGGCGGTGCTGAGGATAGTAGGGGATTCACCCGTTTTCCGCTAATTCTGAGCAAAGGGCAGCACTTCAGCGTCTTCTTTACCTTCTTGCAAGCACCCGTTTCAGCGGCTCCTTAAGCAGATGCAGCACAACCAGCAGCCCTCCGGCGTTGATCGCCAGATCCGCCAGGTTCATAATGCCTCCCCGGCTGCCGAAGACCAGAAAATCCGTCACCTGCCGGTAAATGACCCGGTCGATGGCATTGCCGACGGCCCCACCGACCAGCAGGCCGCTGGCCGCTTCCAGCAATGGCCCTCGAAGCTCTCCCTTGTGCCTGTAATAGAACACCGCCGCGACAAAGACCACGGCAACGATGGCGAAATACTGGCCAAAGCCCTGAAAGGAGCTGAATGCAGCGCCGCTGTTCTCGTAATATGTAAACTGCAGGCGCCCGCTCCACACGGGAATGGTCTCTCCCAGCAGCATGTTGGAGCGCACAAGCCACTTCGCTCCCTGGTCCGCGATAATAACCAATAGGGCTGTCAAATAAAAAAGCACTATGTCCGCCTCCTCTGCATACAAAAAAACTTACTGTTGTTCTCCATATCCAGCTTAACACAGTGCAGCCCCCGGATTCATCCCTGCCGCTCTTCCAAGCCATTCGTTAATCTACAGGCATTAGTTACATGTTACATCTGAAAATGTATTGGTTAAACACTCTTAGATTAACAATTGCGGAGGATGAGTGCCATGGAGGAGTACGGGTCCATTTTAATCAAGCTGCTGGCAGGCTTTACCGGTCTGTGGGCAATGACAAGAATGCTGGGCAAAAAAGAAATTTCCGCGCTGACGCCCTTTGACTTTATCTCGGCTGTGATCCTTGGCGATCTGGTAGGGAACACCATTTATGAGCCGGAAAAATCCGTACTGCTGCTGTTTACATTGGCCGTCTGGACTGTGCTCTCCATTATATTTGAAAAGGTTACGCAACGGGTCCGCAAGCTGCGCAAGCCGCTGGAGGGCGAACCGGAAATTCTTATCCGCGACGGAAAGATTGATCTCACCAGGCTGCGCAAAAACAATCTGGATTTCGAGCAGCTGCGGATGATGCTGCGGGCGAAGGATACTTTCTCCGTAAACGAGGTGGCGTATGCCATTTATGAAACCAACGGATCGCTCAGCATCCTTAAAAAGCCGCAATTCGAACCGGCCACACGGGAGGAGCTGGATATCGCACCGCCGCGCACCCGTCTCCCCCGCAGTCTGGTTGAATCCGGTACCGTGCAGAAGACAACGCTTGCCAGTATCGGGCAAGATGAAGCCTGGCTGCGGATGATGCTGCGGGAGCAGGGCCATCCGGATCTGAATTCCGTGGCATATGCGGAAATCAGCGAGGACGGGGAGCTTACGGTAATTCCCGCCACTGAGCAGAAGACAAGGCCCGGTGAATATTAACCCAGGCAGCCGCAAAAATCCCCCCATTCGAAAGCATAAGCTGCGTTATGTGTGATTAAATGGAAAAAGTAAAATAAACTCAACTACCCCTTCTCCCGCCCCCGACAAGCACTGCTGGGCAAAAGGATATTTAATCCGGCCGATTTGCATACTGACCAGTAAATTTGCTTAAATCAGGTCTGCTGATGCCCGCTAGTTCCCCCTCTGAACGCTCTTGAGCTACATTTAAGTGCACTAATTCCACTGTCCTGCAGCGCCCGCTCCCCTCAAGCATATGCTTCTTCCTTAATGCTCCGCTGTATCTGATACCTGCTCGTAACTAGAGGAACAGCCTTGTCCTGCGGACGATTCAACCCGAGAACAGCCTTATCCCCAACGCAGGAAATCATAAGTTAACATATAAATTCTTGTCTTTGGACAAAACGGCTATGCCGTCCTTCACTGGACAGCGTAGCTGCTGGGGATTACAGGTGGACGGCTGCCCGCTGAAACCCGGCGGTAAGCCAAGTGGAAAAAGTGAACTTAATTCTCCCCGCCCCCCCTCCTCCGCAAGCGTTAGTGGGAAAAAGGATACCTAATCCATCCGTTTGCCGCCTTTAGAGGGAAATACGCTTACAATAAGTTTACTTTTTCCCACTAATCCTTTTACCGTAAGCTTTTCCGTTCATTTTAAGTGTACTATTTCCACTTCACTTCTCTGCCCCGGGGTTGCATTCTTGCGTTGCGCTCTTGGGTTGCGCTCTTGGGGTGCATTCTTGCGTTGCGTTCTTGCGTTGCGTTCTTGCGTTGCATTCTTGCGTTGCGCTCTTGGGTTGCGTTCTTGCGTTGCGCTCTTGGGGTGCATTCTTGCGTTGCGTTCTTGCGTTGCGTTCTTGCGTTGCGTTCTTGCGTTGCGGTCCCGGTTAGTCCTCCCTGATTGCGCGCTTCCTCCTGCAAAACATCAAACCTGCAGGTTCAGCATGATGACCGCGCCTATTAACTGATCCCCAACTGCATGCCCCCTTCTCCACAATTGCAAAAAAAAATAAAACAAAATAACCCCACAAAGCGGGGCCTTGGCTTCGATGATGACTCAGGTACTTTGCGGGGACCCCAAAACATATACATTCTTATCTTTCAAGTGGAAACGGCTTCGCCGTCCTTATAAGGACGGTATCCGTTTCAGCGAGAAAGATAAGGCTAATGTATAGCGTGCAACATATACATTCTTATCTTTTAAAAACGCGAGAGCATCCACAGGGATGCTCTCGCGCAGGCCGGCTGCCGCAGGGACCCTGCAGCAGCCGGTATCTTATGTTCATTTCCGCCGGCATTCTTACCAGGCGTACGCTTCAGGTGCCGGACGTCCCGGTCCCGGGAAGATCTCGTCCAGCTTCTTCAGCGTATCCGCATCGAGCACGATTTCGGTTACCCGCAGCGAGTCCTCGAACTGTTCCATCGTCCGCGGTCCGATGATCGGCGCGGTCACTGCCGGATTGGCCAGCACCCAGGCCAGCGCCACTTGATCCTCGTGCTCCCCAAGCTCCTTGCAGAGCGCGGAGAACTGCTCCAGCTGGCTGCGGTGCCGCTCCAGCTTGTCCGAGCGTGCGCTGCGCACGCCGGTCTTGGACAGCGCATTGCGTCCCAGCAGGCCACCGGCCAGCGGACTCCATGGAATTACTCCCAGACCCAGCTCCTGTGAAGCCGGAAGGACCTCCAGCTCCGGCGTACGCTCCAGCAGATTGTACAGATGCTGCTCCGAGACAAGACCCAGGAAATGGCGTTCCTTCGCCTTCGCCTGGGCTGCGGCAATGTGCCAGCCCGCAAAGTTGCTGGAGCCGATATAATCGGCCTTGCCTTGGGAGACCAGGATTTCAAAGGCGCCCCACAGCTCGTCCCAGGAAACGTTGCGGTCGATATGATGCATTTGATACAGCTCAATATGATCCGTCTGCAGACGTTTCAGCGAACCTTCGAAATGACGTCTGATCTTGTAAGCCGACAAACCGGCACCTGAATTGGGGCCGTCCAGCTCGTCGAACATGTCATTGTATACCTTGGTCGCCAGCACGACCTTCTCGCGGCGGCCGCCCCCCTGCTGAAACCAGCGGCCGATAATTTCTTCCGTCCAGCCGCGCCGGTCCTGGCCGCCGTACACATTGGCCGTATCAAAAAAGTTAATGCCCGCGTCCAAAGCGGCATCCATAATTTTGAATGCTTCCTTTTCCTCTGTTTCCGGACCGAAATTCATGGTGCCGAGGCATAATTGGCTGACCTTCAAACCTGATTTTCCCAAATAACTGTACTTCATCCGCATTTCCTCCCTTTCATTCCTGATTGGTTGTTGTCTGCATCTATTTCACTATAAACCTTAGAGTCCACTGTAAGGCAAGCCTTACCGGCAGTCTTTTTTAACTGTCATGGTCCGGAAAAAGCACTTCTCCCGATTTCAGCCTGATCTCCACAATTTCCTGCAGTGTATTCGACAGCTCGCCTGGAGGGTAAGGCTTGGTCAGATATGTCTCCACGTTCTCCAGCAGCCCCTTTTCCGTTTGATCCAGCGCAGAGGAGATCACAATCGGAATCCTTTCGGTCCGGGAATCATTTTTGAGCATACGGATCAGATCCCACCCGTTCAGCTCCTCACCCAGCATCAGATCCACCACGATGGCTGCAAAAGGCGACTTCAGCGCCTGGTCGAATGCTTTTTGCGGATAATAATGATGGGTGACCCGGAAGCCCTTGCCCTTAAGCTCCTCCGAGAGCAGCAGCGACAGGCTGTAATCATCCTCCACAATCATCACATTCGGCTTCTGCTCCTTGCCTTCGCCCCGCCTGGACATTTCCTCCGCATGCCGGCCGTCTTCCGCCAGCAGTACAGGCAGGCTGAACCATACGGCAGTTCCTTCGCCCTCAACCGACTCAATGCCGATGGCACCCTTGTGCTTTTCAATAATTTCCTTGCAGATTGCCAGCCCCAGCCCGGTTCCGCCGATCCGCTTGGATGCGCTGTTGTCCACTCTTCTGAATTTCTGGAACAGCTGGCCGAGCTGATTCTTGGGAATGCCCAGCCCCTGATCCTTAATCCGCACAACAATGCGGTTCGGCTCGTTCTGGAGCTGCACTCTGACTTCACGGCTTCCCGGCGAGAATTTGATCGCATTGCTGAGCAGGTTGGTAAGCACCTGGACCATTTTGTCCTTGTCTACCGCCACTTCATCATGCAGCGCATCGTCTTCCAGCAGAATATGGTGGGTGCTGCTGAGCTTGTACTGATCAATGACGCCAAGAACAATTTCGCTGAGGTGTGCCTGCTCAACGCTGTATTGCTGCGTACCGGATTCCATTCTTTGCAGATCCAAAAAGTCATTGATCAGCTCGGTCAGGCGTTTGGCTTCCTTATGAATGGTCTCCAGATATTTCAGCTGCTTCTCCGGCTTCATCGTTTTGGACAGCAGCAGCTCCGTGAAGCCGAGAACACTTGACAGCGGTGTCCGCAGTTCATGGCTGACCGTGCTTACCAACTCGGACTTCATCAGGTCAAGCTCATATTCACGGGTAATATCGCGGTGTACAAAGAGCGTGCCGATCCGGTCTTCACGGCGAAGCACCGGAATCGCATAGACATCCACATGCTTGATCTCCTCCTTGCCGAGTGAATACTTGGTGCTGGAATCCGCGGCCAATTCGGACATCGCGTTCACGTAGAACTGCCGCAGCTCTGCCGATTCATTGGACCTTCCGCTGAACGCATCCAGCCAGTCCTCCGCCGGAACAAGCGTGCCTTCGGTCCATTCCCTGTATTCGAACAGCTGGCTGAGCGCTTTGTTGATGTGCTGCATCACACCGTCAGTATTGACGAACAGGATTCCCTCGTTGACATTGTTAATGATATCCCGGTTCAGCTTGCGCCCATGTTCGATTTCTTCATACATCATGAGCCGTTCAATCGCCAGCGCTGCCCGGCTCATCAGGCCCTGGATCTCACTGGTCTCCTCGTCGGTAAAGGTGCGCCCGATGCGGCTTCCGCAGAATACCGCCAGAATCTCATCACCGGCGTTTACAACCGAAGTGTAGTAATCGTAGCAATAGACCTCGTCCGGTGAAATGCCCTGCTCCCGGGGCGAGCCTGTTCTTTTGACAATGTAGGATTTCTCCGTACCCAGGCGTACAGCATGTCGGACTGGCTATGCTCGAGGTAACGCTCCACATTCTGCTGCGGCACACCCTTGACGATGGCAATCTTGTCCTTGACGAGCAGAAACAGACTCGCATCAAAGCCGTAAATCCGGTTCATGAACCCGCTGAATTTCTCGGCGAATTCCTGTTTGTCCAGCGTATACGTAAGCTCATGGTTCAATTGGTTATAACGCTCCAGCAGCAGGGAGGTCTGCTCCGTATTCTGCAGGGTAACCGCAAGCTGCTGCTGCACACTTTTCAGGGAGGTGATATTGTTCGCGATCAGGATATACTGGTAGATCTTGCCCTCGTCGTTCAAGTAAGGCATAACGGTCATATGCAGCCATACGGACGCTGTCCCCTCCTTCACCCGGGCTTCAATTTCCCCGCTCCAGATGCCGCCGGTCGATAATCTGGCAATGACCTGCTCCAGGTGGGAGGCGGTAATATTCAGCAGCTCGAATAAACGGTAGGGATAGCCGATAATTTCAGAATTGCCGTAGCCTGTGTAGCTGCTCAGATTGTCATTGGCGTAAGTGAATACCCCTTTGTCCGACAATATGCCGACGGCTGAGGTCTGATTGAGCGCCTTCATCATGCTCTCAATCTCGCTTAAGGACCGCTCCAGCCTGAACTGCTGTCCCTGAAGCTCCTCCTGCTGGGCGTGCAGCTCCTCGTTCTGCATCGTCAGCTCTTCTTCCTTGTCCTGAATGCTGCGGGCCATGTCCAGGAACGCCTCATACAACCGCCCGATCTCATCCTGCTTATGCAGGCTGCCGAGCAGAACCGCCTCACCCGCCGCAAGCGAATGGGTCGCCTCCTCCAGCCGGACAATCGGATCGATCAGAATCTTCAGCATCCGCCAGATCATCAGGGTGAAGAACAGCAGCAAAAAAGCGGTGATGCCAAAAGCAACCACAGTATAGCTGTCGGCCTTCCGAATGGAACGGTCCGCCATGTCAGTCAGCTCTTCATCCGACCCGGCCTTGAAGGCCTTGGTGTACAGGAGAAAATCATTCAGGGACTGCGTGCTGCCGCTCTGGGACAGTGTTCTGATCCCCTCATAATCATCGCTCTCGACCAGCTTTATAGCCTGCGGCAGAATTTGATTCTTATAACGGGTATAGAAAGCCGACAGATCGTCGCGGTACCTCGCCTCTTCCTCTGACAAGTCCAGACCGGTGTATTGATTCAAAATGCCGTCCAGATTCTCCAGCGCCGCATTAAGCAGCTCCAGCTCACTGCCGCTCTTCAGGGCAACATAGCCTCTGGCCCGAAAAAACACCTCATTCACCGCTCCGGCCAGCTCGTTTATGGTGTCCGTTTTGGCCTGCAGGACGTCCCGGTCCGCCTTCAGCTTGCTTTGCTGTGTATTTATGTAAAAGAAAAGGATGCACACAGTCAGGACAATGAGGAGGAACAACAAGGCTATAATACGGTAATATTTCGTTTTGATGCTGCTGTTAGCGGGCTTCGCTGTTCTCACTGAGTATGCCCTCCACAATCTGCAGAAGCTCCATGGGACTGAACGGCTTGGGCATGAAATAACGCGCCCCCGCCTCTCTGGCCCTGCTCCGGTCGTTCTCCTGCGCCTTGGCGGTCAGCATCATGATAGGCATGGCGCCGGTTTGTTCTTTTCCAAGAGACTCCAATACTTCAATTCCGGTCATCTCGGGCATCATATAATCCAGAATGACCAGATCATACAGCTCATCCGACAGCTTGGCCAGCGCCTCGGCACCGTTCTCAGCCGTATGGATGACCGCATGCTCCAAGTTCTCCAGCGTGTCTTCGATCAGCATGCGCAGAACCTCTTCATCATCCACTACAAGTACTTTTTGCATTTCAATTTTCACCTTTCTGTGACTCCTGATGCTGTATACGTTTCTGTGCTAGAACAGAAACCTGTGGGCCAGACGCTCCATTCTGGTCATCAGCTCCGGCAAATGGAACGGCTTCACCACATAATCATCCGCCCCCATCTGCAAAGCATGGATAATATCCCGCTGGTCATTCCGGCCCGTCAGCATAATCACCAGAACATTCTCTTCCGGGCAGCTGCTGCGGATCCGTTTCAGAACCTCCAGCCCATCCAGCTCCGGCATTGCACCATCCAGCAAAATAATATATTTGTTCCCTTGTGCATACCAGTCCGATTCCAGAAACAGCGGGCCGCTGGCGTAGCTGCTGGCCTTCACGCCGTCGATGCCCGCCGGTTCCCAGGCCGCGAAATGCCGGGTCACGATCCTGCGGATCAACGCGTCGTCGTCCACAACTATCACGTTCAGCAGCGATTCGGCTTTGCCAGTGTCCAGCTGCTCCGTATACAGGGTGGTCCGGTTTCTTCCGGAGTCCTTGCTGGCGTACAGAGCCTGGTCCGCTTCCCCGATCAGGCTGTCGGGTTCATTAAGCTCCTCCCGCACCACTGTAATGCCGCCTGAGAAGGTAACCTGAAACAGCTCTTTTTTGGCAGCAAAGCTTTTTGCCGCAAGCTGCTGCTGAATCCGCTCCACCCCCAGCAAGGCGGAATCCGCATCCGTGTTGGGCATGAACAGGGCAAATTCCTCCCCGCCGAAGCGGCAAAAGGTATCCTCCGCACGAATCGAATGGCGCACCACCTCCGAAAAGGTCTGCAGCACCTCATCCCCGATCAGATGGCCGTATGTGTCGTTCACCAGCTTGAAATGATCCAGATCCATAAGCGCCAGCGAAAAAATCCGGCCCGTCCGCCTGAAATCCGACACCAGCTGCTTCATGGTCTGATTGAAATATTTGCGGTTGAACGCCCCGGTCAGCTCATCCACGATAACCGATTCCTGCCATTCCCGCTTCAGCTCAAAGCGGTTCCTGATCAGCACCAAAAACAAATCGATATCCAGCGGCTTGGGCATGTAGTCCATAACCCCCAGCGAATAGGCATACATCTGAATATTCTTGGAGTGCTCGCCGCTGACGATAATGATGGGAATCCGCTCTTTTTTGGCCTTGCCGATAATTTGCTTCAGCACATCAATCCCGCTCTGGTCCGGAAGCAGAATATCAAGCAGAATCAGATCCGGCCTGCTCTCGTAAAACAGCTTCAAGCCGCGCTCGGCGGACAAGGCGATGCTGACATAATAGGACTGCTTCTCCATGGACTCGCGCAAAAAAGCTACCAGCTCCACATCGTCATCAATGATCAGAATTTCATGCTGCGACAGCATGCCGGGCTCCTTCGCCGCACCCGCCGGAAGCCGGGATTGCTGTGCTTCCAATGAACCCTGCTCCTCGCCAAACAGCTCAAGCAGCGGGTATAGGTAATCCCCCCATTCCGTTTCCGTCCAGCTCCGCTGGAAATCCTCGGAGAAATAGAGCTGCGTACGGTCTGCCTGCTTCTCAACCTTATCCAAGCCTACCGTCCCGGCTGTCCCCTTCAAATTATGCAAAAAGCGATAGATCTCCCTTTCACCGACAAACTCCTGCGACGACCATTGTTGAAGTGTTTGTCTGGTGCGCTGTTCGACCAGTTCTTTATATTTTCTCGTTGTCATCTTTGCTCCTTCAAGCCATTCTATAAACGAATCAGTTAATCATAGCTTTATAGCAATGTCAACTGTATTCTATGAAAAATGGGGGATAAGATCAAATCTCCGAACATATTGACGCAAAAACTTTGGTTGTAGAACAACCGTTCCTTTGCCATAATAATTGAAACAGTTCATTCCGTTAAAGCGGCGGATGGACAGAGCAGCAGATAGATAAACAAGCATAAGCTTCCGGAGCCGTTTGCTTAGGAACCGGCCAGGCTGCTTATGCCAACCAAAAAATTTTAGGAGGCTATTTCATTGAAGGGGATTATTACTGTACTGGGAAAAGACAAAGTAGGCATTATCGCAAAGGTCTGCACCTATCTCGCAGACCACAATCTGAACATCCTGGATATTTCGCAGACGATTGTGCAGGACTATTTCAACATGATGATGATCGTGGATATTTCCGCGCCAAGCAAGTCCTTTGAAGAGATTGTGGAGGATCTGCAGCATGTGGGCGAAGAGATCGGCGTCGAGATCAAGCTGCAGCATGAGGATATTTTCAATATTATGCACCGCATTTAAGGCTTGAAGATTGAATAGGGCCTAATAAATTTAAGGAGTTAAACCAATGATTTCAATTGTGGAAGTACAGGAAACGAATAAGATGATCCGGGAAATGAATCTGGATGTCCGTACCATTACGATGGGAATCAGCCTGATGGACTGCGCCCACACGGATATGCGGGTGTTCAATCAGAAGGTATACGACAAAATCACCCGCTCCGCCGAGAAGCTTGTCAAGACCGGCGAGGATCTGGAGCGGCAATTCGGTGTGCCTATTGTCAATAAGCGCATCTCGGTAACTCCAATCTCCATTGCCGCAGGCGCAGTGCACACCGACACTTATGTGCCGGTTGCCGAAATTCTGGACCAGGCAGCCAAGGAGGTTGGCGTGAACTTCATCGGCGGCTTCTCGGCGCTGGTGCAGAAGGGCTGCACCAAAGGGGACCGGATTCTCATTGACAGCATTCCCGAAGCGCTGGCAGTTACGGAAAGGGTCTGCTCCTCCGTCAATGTTGGCTCCTCGCGCAGCGGAATCAACATGGATGCCGTGAAGCTGATGGGCGATATTATCCTCATGACTGCTGAACGCACCAAGGACCGCGATTCCATCGGCTGCGCCAAGCTGGTGGTCTTCTGTAATGCGGTAGAGGACAATCCGTTTATGGCCGGCGCTTTTCACGGGGTCGGCGAGCGCGAATGCGTAATCAATGTCGGGGTCAGCGGGCCGGGTGTCATCAAGCGTGCGCTGGAGGAAGTGAAGGGCCAGGACTTTGAAACCCTCTGCGAGACAATCAAGCGGACTGCCTTCAAGGTTACCCGTGTGGGCCAGCTCGTTGCCCAGGAGGCCTCCAAGCGGCTGGATGTGCCTTTTGGCATTATCGATCTCTCCCTTGCGCCAACCCCCCTGATCGGAGATTCCATCGCCGAGATCTTCCAGGTCATGGGGCTGGAGGAAGCGGGTGCGCCCGGCACGACTGCCGCACTTGCCATCCTTAACGACAATGTCAAAAAAGGCGGCGTTATGGCTTCGTCCTACGTCGGAGGACTCAGCGGCGCATTTATTCCGGTCAGTGAAGACCACGGCATGATTCAGGCAGTGCAGCGCGGCGCGCTGACGCTGGAGAAGCTCGAGGCGATGACCTGCGTCTGTTCGGTCGGCCTGGATATGATCGCCATCCCCGGCAGCACCAGCAAAGAAACCATTGCAGGCATTATCGCCGACGAAGCCGCCATCGGCATGGTCAACAACAAGACCACAGCTGTACGCGTGATCCCGGTCATCGGCAAGGAAGTCGGTGAGATGGTGGAATTCGGCGGTCTGCTCGGCTATGCGCCGGTCATGGCCGTGAACAAGTTCGACTGCGCCGGATTCGTGAACCGGGGCGGACGCATTCCCGCTCCGATTCACAGCTTCAAGAACTAGCACAGCGCCGCAAAAGTTCCTCCCCAAGGAGCTTGCGGCGGAAGAACTTACGAGAGGTTGCACCAGGCCCGGAAACAACGGCAGAAATGCCGTTGTTAGAGCTCGTCCGGCCAGATCGCTCGGAAATAACGGCAGAAATGCCGTTGTTGGTGCTCGTCCGGCCAGATTGACCGGAATTAACGGCAGAAATGCCGTTGTTGGTGTCCGTCTGGCCAGATCGCTCGGAATTAACGGCAGAAATGCCGTTGTTGGTGCCCGTCTGGCCAGATCGCTCGGAAACAACGGCAGAAATGCCGTTGTTAGAGCTCGTCCGGCCAGATCGCTCGGAAATAACGGCAGAAATGCCGTTGTTGGTGTCCGTCCGGCCAGATCGCTCGGAAACAACGGCAGAAATGCCGTTGTTAGAGCTCGTCCGGCCAGATTGACCGGAATTAACGGCAGAAATGCCGTTGTTGGTGCTCGTCCGGCCAGATCGCTCGGAAACAACGGCAGAAATGCCGTTGTTAGAGCGGAGCAGTTGGCTAGTAGCTGAAGCGCTCAAGTTCCTCTTCCCTAGTCACCAACGGGCTTGCTTACACAGCAAAGGCACACACTCTTCCCCTGCAAGGGAGTTGCTTCCCATTAGCCTTTGTGATTCGCAAGGCAGTGCAAATAGACCGAAGCGCTTTGATTTGCTTTAGTTTCTTTTAGGACTCCAGCCGTGGGAAAGAACTTCTGAAACGTTGTACTAGTGCCCCATCCGAGATCGTAGTTGGTAAAACCGGGTAATTATCCGTAACAACCACTTTCTGGGGTGAGAATCATGACTCTATTTGTACGAGATTTGAGTAAGGAAGAAGGCAACCGCCTACTGCGAATCGCACGTAAAGGGTCGAATCCCGTTGAAGTCCGCCGTGCTCTTCTCATTCTGGCGTCAGCCCAAAAGATGAAAGTACCGGAGATCAGTCAGCTTTATCATATTTCGGGCGAACATATACGAAAAACAATACATCGTTTTAACACGGAAGGGATGGCCTCATTGAAACCAAATTACGGCGGCGGCCGACCTCCGACCTTTACCGAAGAGCAACGAGCCGACATCATCGAGCTTGCTCAAATTCCACCGAAAGTGCTAGGATACCCCTTCACGCATTGGTCGCTGGCCAAACTGAAGGAAGCGGCAGAGAAGAAAAAGATTGTACCTTCCATCTCTATCGAGACCATACGCGTCATTCTGGAGGAAGCCAAGATCACCTACCAGAACACCAAGACCTGGAAAGAATCAACCGATCCGGAATTTGAGAGTAAAAAAAACGAATCGAAGCCCTATACGACTGTCCTCCGGAAGACGGGCGGGTAATCTGTGTCGACGAGTTTGGCCCGTTATCGCTGCAGCCCTACCGCGGCAAAAGGCTGGTTTCAGCAGCGCCGGCCTAAACGGCTTCGCGCCACCTATACACGGCCGCATGGCGTGAAGCACCTGCTCGCCGCGCTGGATGTGAAGACCCATCAACTATACGGCCATTCTTCAAAGAATAAGAAGCATGCCGACATTTGCGTTTCTTCAACGTGTTGCGACGCCGGTATCCTCGTTCCGAGCGGCTGTATATTATCCTGGACAACTTTTCTCCCCACCACCATCGCAAGGTCAAGACGTGGGCCGAAGACAATAATGTAGAACTGGTCTACACGCCGACCTATGCTTCCTGGCTAAACCGTATTGAGTGCCATTTCGGGCCACTACGTAAGTTTGTACTGGAAGGCAGTGATTTCCGGCAGCATAAAGACCTGGCTTCAGCAATCCAGGCTTACCTACGCTGGCGAAACAAGAACAAGCGTCACGCTGCCATACTACGAGAACAAAACAAGATCAAGGTTGTCTGATGGGGCACTAGCACCATTGAAAGAAACTAATTTCACGAAGAAGCGCCGCCTGCCCTGGCAACGGGGGACGGCGCTTCTTCGTGCTGCCAAGCCATTGAGAGTAGCGGTCCCCCGCCGGGTCAGGCTTTCAAGTCATTAACCCTGCGGCACCGCGAATAGACATGGCTGACCTGGACGATTTCGGCGGATTCAGCGGCACTTTTACCCTTCCTTTCACCAATTGGCCCGCTGACGCCCGATTCAGCGGCACTTTTACTCAGCTTTACCTTTGATTTCCGACCTGGAGCTAATTTCGCCGAGCGGCACTTTTACCTTTGATTTTTCCCTGTTGACTTCTATAGCAAAGTCAAAACAAAATCGCCCCTTGCTCTAATGGGAGTACCATCAGTAGCAGACCAGGGCGACTTCTTGTGCATATTTGATGCGGAGCTATTACACCCGTGTACTGTCCGGCGCTTTAATACGGGCTGTTCGGTGTACTGTCCAGCGCTTTAATACAGGCTATTCGGTGTACTGTCCAGCGCTTTAATACAGGCTATTCGGTGTGCTGTCCGGCGCTTTAATACGGGCTATTCGGTGTACTGTCCGGCGCTTTAATACGGGCTATTCGGTGTGCTGTCCGGCGCTTTAATACGGGCTATTCGGTGTACTGTCCGGCGCTTTAATACAGGCTATTCGGTGTGCTGTCCGGCGCTTTAATACGGGCTATTCGGTGTGCTGTCCGGCGCTTTAATACGGGCTATTCGGTGTGCTGTCCCGCGCTTTAATACGGGCTGTTGCAATTGTTTGCTTCGGAGCTTTCTTATCGCTGATTGAGCGTCTCTCCGATTTTGCGTCCTCGGCGTCCGGCGTCCGGATTATTTGCCTGCGGCGGAAGCCGGCGCGGCTTCGGCATTTCGTCCCCGGGCTTGCTTGGGAAGGGTTGCCGCCTCGGTGTCCCCGCGCCGGAGGCTTAGAGCGGCGCACAGGCCAAGCAGCAGGAATGCCGCCGCCCCCAGCAGAGCGATACGGTAGGCTTCCGGATTGGGCTGCTCGATCCCGGAAGCACCGACTGTGCTTGTGCCGATCGCGGACATGATTGTTCCCAGCAGTGCCATGCCCAGGGCTGAGCCGAGCCTGTTCTGGACAGTGAACAGCGTCGAAGCTCTTCCCATCTGCGGCGGGGCAATATTGGCGAACGAGGTAATCTGCACGGCGCCCACCGCATGTCCCAGAGAAAAGCCGGCCAGGAACAGCAGGATACGCGGAATCCATGGGTCCGTCCCTTTGCCCGTCAGACTCAGCAGCACGAACAGCACGGAGGCAATGACCAGTGCCAGTGCAATCAATTTTTTGGGGCCAAGCCTGCGGTATGAAAAAGGCATAAGCTGTGAAGCAACCATCAGTCCAAGCGCTTCCGGGAAGGTCGTCAGCCCCGTATCCAGCGCTGAAGCATCCAGCACATGCTGATACATCAGCGGGAAGACGTACAGCATGCCGAGCAGACCTCCCGCCGAGAACATGGAGATCAATCCCATGGTGCGGAACAGCCGGTCCCGCAGCAGGCGAAGATCCAGCATCGGCTCCGGATTCCGAAGCTCCACGAAGACGAATGCCGTCAGCAGCAGCAGCCCGCACAAGCCCGGGACCATGATCCCGGGTGAGATCCAGCCCCGTGCCGCGCCTTGGGTAAGCGCAAAGACAGTCATGGCCAGGCCTGGTGCTGACAGGAGAAATCCTGCCCAATCCAGTCGTCCCGCTGCCGGTTCCCTATGCTCCCTGAGCAGCAGGAGGCCGAACAGCAGGACAAGAATGCCGACAGGAAGATTAATATAGAACACCCAGCGCCATGACAATTGATCCACGATGAAGCCGCCGATAATCGGTCCCAGGGCGGGCGCAAGCGCAATGGGGAGCACAAGCATCCGCGACAGCTTGGCCCTTTCCTGCGGCGGAAAGGTCCGGAACAGCAACGCCATGCCGACCGGAGTCAGCAGGCCGCCTGCCGCCCCCTGCAGGATGCGGGCGGTGTTCAGGAAGGCCAGGCTGTCCGCAAAGCCGCACAATGCCGAAGCCGCTGTGAATATAGCCAACGCCAATAACAGCACCCGTTTGGTTCCCCAGCGGTCGCCAAGCCAGCCTGCGACCGGCAGCACTACCGCCAGGCTGACCAGATAGCTGACGCTGACTGTGCCTACGGCAGATGGGGCCACCTGCAGATCACTGCCGATTGCGCGGAGCGCCACGTTTACGACAGTTGAATCCAAGGCAGCCATGAACATGGCTGCCACATATACCACACTGGCAACAATTTTTTGATCAAGCCTTTTCATCAGCTCTTTCCGCTCAAGGCAGTATTCAAGTCTGCAGGACGCAGGCTTGCAGGACGCATGTCGGTCCAGTTCCGGTTGATATAGTCCAGACAGGACCAGCGTTTGCCCTGGTATACATTCGTCCAGCCCGCAGGGACTGAGGCAAAGACAGGCCATAGTGAATACTGGCTTTCTTCATTCATCAATACAACATAATCAGCGCTGGTGTTCTCAAAAGGATTGCTCATTGCTGGTTAACCTCCCCTATTATAGTCCGCGTATTGTTCAAATCATGCAGCCTGTCAGCCAGTACTGCGCCTATCTCGGCAAGCGGTCCGGGCTGGCACAAGTCCTTGTGCCGGCAATGGATATCCAGTTGCTCTATGCGGCCTCCTATATAAGGCAGCCAGGTTTGCGGTTCAATCGGATCGAACCAGTCAGGAATAATGGTTGAGCGGAAAAAGAGCAGGTTGCCGTCAAAGCGTCCGGGCCTGAATCTGCCGAGCAGCCGCACTGAGTTAACGTAAGTCTCCTTCAAGCTCATGATCGTGGACTCCTCCAGACTGGCCAGCGCACTGCCGTCACTGCGGAGAATTTCTACGGCACCGGCGATATCCAGCGGCTTGTCCCCCATGCTGTCGGGATCGTAGCCTCCCAGGGCAAGCAGGGCGATGAGCGCCTCCTGTTCATCCACTTCGTTCTTCAGCGGCAGGAAATGGCTGGGATAGGCATCCAGCATCGCCAAGAGCGAAATCTCTTCACCCTCATTCTGGAGCTGTACGGCAATGGCATGCGCAACATTGCCGCCGAGTGACCAGCCGAGCAGATGATACGGCCCGCGAGGCTGAACCGAGCGGATATGGCTGATATAATCGCCAGCCATCTCTTCCAGAGTCCGGGGCAAATCCTCCTGCCGGCCAATGCCGCGGGCCTGAAGCCCATAGATCGGGTATTCAGTGCCAAGCGATTTCATCAGCCCGGCATAACACCAGCTGAGTCCGCCTGCCGGATGCACACAGAACAGCGGATACGAGGCCCCGCCTGTCCGAAGCGGCAATAGTACACCCAGTGCACTGCCGCTCTTGCCACTCTCCAGCCGTTCGGCAAGGCCGGCAACCGTGGGAGCCTCGAACAGATTGCCGATGCTGAGCTCGGCCCCAAGCGCCTCGCGAATCAGGCTCATCAGGCGGACGGCCAGCAGCGAGTGTCCTCCAAGGTCGAAGAATCCGTCATCAATTCCGACTCGGGCAAGGCCCAGAACCTCGGCGAACAGATCGCACAGGATCTCTTCCCGGGGAGTACGCGGGCCTCTTCCCGACAGCATCAGCTCCGTATCCGGTGCGGGCAGCGCCTTGCGGTCCAGCTTGCCGTTCGGCGTCAGCGGCAATGCCTGGAGCATGACCACTGACGCGGGGATCATGTACTCCGGCAGACTTGCAGCGGCAAAGCGCCGCAGCGCCGCAGCATCGGGAAGCATGCCTGCTGCCGGCACAATATAGGCACACAGCCTTTTATCGCCCGGACGGTCCTCGCGGACGATTACAGCAACCTGAGCGGCCTCGGGATGCTTGGCCAGAACAGCCTCAATCTCTCCGGGCTCGATGCGGAAGCCGCGGATTTTGACCTGCTGGTCGGAGCGGCCCAAATACTCCAGGGCTCCAGCTGCAGACCGCTTGGCCAGATCTCCCGTACGGTACATCCTTGTGCCAGGTGCGGCAAAAGGATCGGCAACAAAACGCTCCGAGGTCAGGTCCGGGCGGCCCCAATAGCCCCGGGCCAGCCCGGCACCGGCAACATACATCTCCCCGGTGACTCCCGGCGGCACCGGCTGCAGGGCCTCATCCAGCACATAGACGCTTAAGTCCCGAATGGCCTGGCCGATGTAGCTGCCTGCCCCCATGCTGGCGGAATCGCGGCCAAGCGCATTATACGTAACGTGAACCGTCGTTTCGGTAATGCCGTACATGTTGATCAGCTTAGGAGCATTGTCCGGGTGTCGCGCATACCAGCGCTCCAAGCGTGCTGGCTCCAGCGCCTCACCGCCAAAAATAACATAGCGCAGGGCAAGCGGCTTACCGGATGCCGCTCCTTGTTCATCGGCCTCCATCAGCTGGTAGAATGCCGACGGAGTCTGGTTAAGCACAGTTACGCCTTCATCCGCGAGCAGCCGCAAAAATTCGGCCGGGGAACGGCTCACGTTGTAGGGAACGATAACCAGCCGGCCGCCATGCAGGAGAGGCCCCCAGATTTCCCAGACCGAGAAGTCAAAGGCGTAGGAATGGAACAGTGTCCAGATATCCCCGGAGCCAAAATGAAATTGGTGCCGGGTTGCGCCGAACAGGCGCACGACATTCTGATGCGGAATTACTACTCCCTTCGGTTTGCCCGTAGAGCCTGAAGTGTAGATGATATAGGCCGGGCTGAGCGGAGTTAGAATCCCGTTCCGCTCGCTGTCTGCCGGATTGGCAGGCGAGTACTCCGCAATCCGCCGTACCGTATCCTCATCATCAAGGATAATCCGCTCCGCAGCTCCGCTATCCGGCAATGCAGAGGCCAGCTCGGCAGAGGTCAGAATGCAGGCAGGCAGTGTATCAGCCAGCATATAAGCCAGCCGTTCAAGCGGATATCCCGGATCGAGCGGAAGGTAAACCGCTCCGGCCTTCAGCACGGCCAGCAGCGCCACGATCATGTCCGGGGAACGCGGCAGCGCAAGCGCGACAATGCTCTCCGGGCCGATGCCCTGCGCCATCAGCAGCCGGGCAAGGCGGTTGGCGCGTTCATTCAGCTCGCCGTAGCTCAGCAGCAGCCCTTCATAGCTGGCGGCAGCTGCATCGGGATTGAGATCCGCCTGCGCCTCGAACAGCTCCGTTATCGTTGAGCAGGCTCCTTGCGGCGCAGCCTGCTGCCATTCCGCTGCAAGCGCCAGGCGCTCTTCCGGCAGCAGAATGTCCAGACGGGTGATTTCACAATCCGGTTCCGCAGCAGCCCCTTCCAGAAGCAGGAGCAGGCGTGCGGCCATGGCCTCGGCGGTCTCCCGTTTGAACAGATCGGTGCTGTATTCGATGAAGCCCTCAATGCCGGCGGGCCTGCCGTCCGCCGCATGCTGCTCGTGCAGCTCCACGGTCAGATCAAACTTCGCGGCACCCACACTTTTCACCTCAAGGCTGGAGTCTATGCCGGGCAGCTCCAGTACGGCATCCGCCGTGTTCTGAAGCACCAGCATAATTTGAAACAGGGGGTGCCGGGAGCGGGAGCGGACAGGATTAAGCACCTCGACCAGCAGCTCAAAGGGCAGGTCCTGGTGCTCGAAGGCCGCCAGATTCACCTCCCTTACCCGGCCAAGCAGCTCGCGGAAGCTGGGATCGCCGGAGGTGTCCGTGCGCAGGACCAGTGTGTTGATAAATAAACCGACCACATCATCCAGCGCTTCATCGCTTCTCCCCGCGACCGGGCTGCCGAGCGGAATATCGCTGCCGGCACCCAGACGGGTCAGCAGAGCGGAGAGTGCGGCGTGCAGCACCATGAACAAGCTGGCCTTTTCGCCCTGGGCGAGCTTCAGCAATTTCAGATGCAGGCCTTCAGGAACATGGAAGCGCACAAGCTCTCCCTCATAGCTGGCAGCTGCCGGACGGGGATAATCGGTCGGCAGCTCCAAATGATCAGGGAGGTTATCCAGCCGGCCGGTCCAGTATGCCAGTTGCCCCGCGATCAGGCTGCCCGGATTGCTGCTGCTGCCAAGAAGCTCCTGCTGCCACTGGGCATAATCCGCATATTGCACGGGCAACGGCGTCCAGGCCGGCCGCTCTCCCCGGCTGCGGGCAGCATAGGCGGCGGATAAATCGCGGGTCAGCGGATACAGCGACCAGCCGTCACCTGCGATATGATGCAGCAGCAGGAGCAGCTGATATTCATTCCCGCCCAGCACGAACAATTCCGCCCTGATGGAAGGCTCGGAGGCCAGCTTGAAGCTGTAGCGCATGGACTGCTCCAGCAGCACAGGCAGCTCCGTCTCCGTTGTCTCCGTAATGTGCAGCTCAGGCACTGCCTGTCCGGCAGCATGAATCAGCTGGTGCGCGGTCCCGGAGGATTCCGGGAAAAGGGTACGCAGACTTTCATGCCGCGCCGCCACATCGGCAAGCGCAGCCTGCAGCGCATCCAGATTCAATTCGCCGGACAGCCGCACCGCAAGGGGAATATTATAAGTTGGGCTCGGACCCTCAAGGCAATACAGAAACCACAGCCGGCGCTGGGCAAACGAAAGCGGAATTTCCGCCGCCCGTGCAGCGGGCAGCACGGCAGGACGCAGGGCGGTTGCCCGGTCCAGCCTTCTGGCAAGACCGTACACCGTCGGCGCGTCGAACAGGTTGCCGATGCCAAGCTCAATGCCCAGCGCATCACGGATACGCACCATAATCCGCCCAGCCAGCAGGGAATGGCCTCCCAGCTCGAAGAAGTCGTCATCAATTCCGACTTTTCCAAGCCCGAGCACCTCTGCGAACAAGCCGCACAGGATTTCCTCCTGCGGTGTGCGCGGGCCTCTGCCGGTTAAAGCCGCGGCAAGCTCGGGAACAGGCAGCGCCTTGCGGTCGATCTTCCGGTTCGGGGTGAGCGGCAGCTCGGCGAGCTCCACATACGCCGACGGAACCATATAGTCGGGCAGCACGGAGGCGGTGTGGCGCCGCAGCCCGGCCGCATTCACTCCGGCACCAGGAGCCGGTACAATGTAAGCAACCAGACGCTTGTCTCCGGGCTGGTCCTCCCGCACAATTACTGTCGTCTGGGCAACCTCGGGATGCAGAGCCAGCCGCGCCTCAATTTCCCCCGGCTCTATCCGGAAGCCGCGGATTTTGAGCTGCTGGTCGGCACGGCCGCCATAGCTGACGGAACCATCCGTGCGCCAGCTGGCCAAGTCGCCCGTACGGTACATCCGGCTGCCCGGAGGACCGTACGGATTGGCCACAAAGCGCTCCGCCGTCAGCTCCGGACGGTTCAAATATCCGCGCGCCAGTCCCTTCCCTGCGATATACATGTCGCCGTTTACCCCGGGAGGCACCGGCTGAAGCCCGGAATCCAGAATGTAGATTTCCGTATTCCAGATCGGAGCGCCGATAGGCGGAGCTTCGCCCTCTCCACCCTCCAGAGTGATTGCCGTGGACCAGATAGTGGTTTCCGTAGGCCCATAAAGGTTGTTCACCCGGCAGCCTAAAGCCTGCAGCTCCTGCAGCAGCAGGACCGGCAGGGCTTCACCTCCGACAAGGACATTCAGCCCGGGCAAGGGGCCGGGGCCGCTGGACACCAGCGCATGCCACAGCGTCGGCGTGGCCTGCATGTGGGTAGCCCCGCTCTCCTTCAGCTTCCTGGACAGGGCGGCGGGGTCCTGAATGGTCATTCTGGAAGCTATATGCACCGAGGCTCCCCGGAGCAGCGGGAGAAAAATTTCCAGAACCGAGATGTCGAAGGCAATCGTGGTTACAGCCAGCATGCGGTCCCGCGCCTCCAGAGGAAATCTCTCCTGCATCGCACAGAGAAAATTGGCCAGGCCGCCGAAGCTGATGACAACCCCCTTGGGATTGCCCGTAGAGCCTGAAGTATAAATAACATAAGCAGGGTTATGCGCCGACACCTGAACCGCAGCCTTAACCGCGGGGTCTGGCTGCTCCGCTTGTCCCGGCTTGTGATCGAACAGGGCCGGATCATCCAGCAAAAGGATTCCGGCTGCGGAATCGGGCAAGCCTGCGGCGCTTTCGGCCACAGTAAGAATACACGCAGGCCTCGCGTCAGCGAGCATATAGGCGATTCTGTCCGCCGGGTACTCGGGATCAAGAGGCAGATAAGCCGCACCCGCCATGTGAACAGCCAGCATGGCGACAACCATCTCAGCCGAGCGGGGAACCGCAAGCGCAACAATACTCTCCGGGCCTGCCCCGCCGGCACGCAGCAGGGATGCCAAACCGCCTGCTCTTCGGTTCAATTCGGCGTAGCTGAGCACAGTATCCTCGAAGACAACCGCAGCGGCATCAGGAGTGCGCACAGCCTGAGCCTGGAACATGGCCGGCACATTGTGATGCGGTACTTGGCGGGCCGTATCGTTCCAGCCCAGCAGCACCTGCTGCTTTTCTTCGGGCAGGAGCAGCTCGATTTCCCCGATCAGCCCCTCCCGGTCCGCAGCGGCTATCTCCGACAGAAAAGCAAGAAAACGCCGTTGATGAAGCTTAAGCTCGTCCGCAGCGTAAGCCGCCGGGTTGCCGTCGAAATCCACCCGCAGTCCGCCTCCGTCTGCCCGGTCATAAAGATTGATCGACAGATCGTCCACCGGACCGGCTGACAGGTTGCGCGTAATCCCCGGGTAACCGCCGAAGCTCAAATCATAGTCAAAAGGCATAATATTGACCTGCGGCCCGTAAAGCCTCCGGCTGTCTCCCAGCAGCTTAAGCTCCCGGCGCAGCTCCTGTTGCCGGTAGCCCTGATGGCGCCGGACTTCACGGACTTCACGCGATACCTGCAGCACAAGCTCCGACACAGTCATAACGGGACTCACCCGCAGCCGCAGCGGCATCAGATTCATGACCATCGCGGGAATCCGCAAGGCCACACTGCCCAGGCGGCACATCATCGGCAGACCGAGGATCACCTCCTCCGAGCCGGTCAGCCGGTGCATATACGCTGCCACGGCAGCGAGGACAGCATCAGCCCAGCCGGTGCCGGGTGCCGCAGCAGCCGACCGCAAGCGGCTTGCAGTCTCCGGCTGCACATAAGCCGTCTGGCGCAGAAAGCTCCGTGACGTTACCGGTGCTTTCTGCGTCAGGCTGACCGCCTCTGGCCCGTCCGCGAAGCGGTCCAGCCAGAAGCTCCGGTCCTCTTCCTTCCGCCCGGAACGGAGATACGCCGCATCCTCTTCCAGCAGCATGTGCAGCGGCTTGAAGACCTCCTGCTTCAGCGGCTTTCCGCCGGCAAGCGCCGTGTAGATATGGGCTGTCCGCCGGGCCAGCAGAGAGAAGCCGAACCCGTCAATTGCGATGTGGTGGATGCGCTGATACCAGAGATAGCGGTCTGACGACAACTTGAACAACGCTTCCGTAAATAACCCCCCGCCGCCAAGCTCCGCAGGGCAGTCCAAGTCGGCCTGCATCCAGCGGTCTGCAGCTTCCTGCGGGCAGGCTTCCCCGCTGACATCGAGGAAGTGCAGCGGCCATTCCGCCCGGTAAGCGAGCTTTTGCCAAGGCCCCTCCGCATCTTCTCCGAAGATTAAATGCAAAGTCTCCGCCTCTGCGACAGTCCGGCGCAGCGCCGCCTCAAAAAGACTGCGGTCTACCGGACCCTGAATTTCTATGGATTCTGCGGTATTAAACGCCGGATTCTCCGGATCAAGCTTTTGCGCGAACCAAATGCCGGACTGGGCGCCGGACAATGGCAAGCGGGTCTCCTGAAGCACAGGCATGGATTTCCCTCCTTACTCAAGCGTAATAGTCAATGTTGGGCAGCTCTTCACCGCCGGAAGGAATGGAGACAATGCTCCACCACTCCGCCAATGTAGGCCGTTCCGCCAAGTCGACAAAAGTAACCTCGTTCCCTCCGAGCCGCCACTTCTCCACGAGCATCATGATCCGCACCGAATCCAGACCCCAATGGTTGATCAGATCGTCATGGTCGGCAATCGCCGCTGCCGGCTCATCGAGCAGCTCTGCAACCTGCTCACGCATAACGGCAAGCGATAATACAGAATTTCCGCTCCCTGCCGCCGTTTCTTCCCCGGCCTGTTCAGCTGCACTATTCAGTTCATCAAGCAGCCGCTGGACGGGGAGGACCACCGCACAACGCTCAGCGGCGTAGGTCAGCGCCATCTTGTGATGCTCCAGAGAGAAGTCGGCAACGGCGTCGGCGATAAAAAAGGGCTGAATATCCCGCATGAACGCCTCGCAAGCGGTCATCAGACAGCCAATATGGGCATAAATCCCGCAGATGATCAGCTGGCCGCGGCCCTTACCCTGCATCAGCTCCGCAAGACCGGTCTTCTGAAAGGCGCTGTACCTCCATTTGGTAAGCAGGGTATCCTCCTCTGAAGGTGCCAGCGGTTCGATAATTTGCTTTTGCTCGGGACCATCGTCAATGCCCTTTCCCCAGAAATCCTGCTGCAGCCCCCGCTCGGCGGGAGTCTGTCCGCCGGGCTGGGCCGAGTAAACGACCGGGATGCCCAATTGGGCGCAATGCTTTTTCAGAAGCTGGATGTTGGACACAAGCTCCCGGGCCGGCGATTGACCGGGAGTAAAGGCGTTTACGAAATAATTCTGCATATCATGTATAAGTAAAACTGCGCGGTTCGGGTCGGGTCTCCAGGACACCCGGTTCTCCGGCAATGCGGAAGTGTCAGGCAAGGCATACGGCAATATCGACGGAAGTGCCACTGTATCTCCTCTTTTCTTGGGAATGTTTGAGCATGCTTACTATTGTGCCCGTGAGGTGCTGCATAAGAATATTCCAGCGCTACATTTGGCCGGCTGCGGCTTGCCGCTTGGCGGCGATCAGCTCGCGGAGGCTTTTTTTGCTTACTTTGCCTACACCGGTCAGCGGGAACGCATCCACAAATTCCACACGGTCGGGTATCTTGTAAAGGGCAATTCCTCTGCCTCTCAGGAAGGCCTTGAGCTCCGAAGCACTTGGAGCAGGCCCCCGGGCAATAATGAACGCGCAGGTGCGCTCTCCCAGAAATTCATCGGGCATGGAAACCACTGCGGCGTCATGCACTGCACTGTGGGCAAGCAGATGATTTTCAATTTCCTCGGCCGCTACCTTGTCTCCTCCGCGGTTAATCTGATCCTTGTCCCGGCCCTCTACAATGAGATATCCGCTCTCGGTTACCCGGGCCATATCTCCGGTGCGGTAAAAGCCTTCCGGCGTAAATGCCTTCTTGTTATGCTCTTCCGCCTTGTAATAGCCGCGGATCGTATATGGTCCCCGGGTCAGCAGATGCCCCGTCTGCCCCGGTTCCACCTCCATGTCCCCGTCATCCAGCACCAGGATCTCATCGTAAGGAGACATGGGCTTGCCCTGGGTACCCACGATAATATCTTCAGGATCATCCAGCCGGGTATAGTTGACCAATCCCTCAGCCATTCCGTACACCTGCTGCAGTATGCAGCCGAATACCGGACGGATACGCCGGGCCGCCGTCTCGCTGAGCTTGGCTCCGCCCACCTGCAGCACCTGGAGGCTGGACAGATCATATCTGCGCGAACCCGAGGCAGCGGCTTCAAGCCAGATCAGGGCCAGCGGCGGCACCAGCCCGGCAATGGTAACCCCTTCCCGTTCAATCAGCGGGAAGGCTTCATCCGGGCTGGGACCGGGCGACAGCACCACCCGGCCTCCGGCATACAGCGTACCGAGCACCCCCGGCGAGCTGAGCGGATAATTGTGGGCAGCGGGAAGCGCAGCCAGATAGACGCTGTGCTCATCCAAGCGGCAGATTTCCGCGCTCAGCCGCAGACTGTAAATGTAGTCATCGTGGGTGCGGGGAATCAGCTTCGGCAAGCCGGTGCTTCCCCCGGAGAGCTGCAGGAAGGCGATATCCGAAGATGAGGGGCCGGCCAGCTCCGCTGGTTCAGCATACAGCTCTGATAGAGCGAGATACGGTCCCGGATCTCCGGCAACAATCACATGCTTCAGGGCTGGAACCTTGTCCTTAACCTCACCGGCGAGCAGCCGGTAATCAAATCCCGAATGCAGCGCCGGAATAATATAGGCAACAGCTTCGGAAAATTCACAGAAATAGGAAATTTCATTGCTGCGGTGCACCGGCTGTGCAAATACAGGCAGAGCGCCCAACCGGAACAGGCCGAAGCAGACCTCAATAAATTCTGCTATGTTGGGCAGCTGGACAATCACCCGGTCCTTTGGCCGGATGCCCAGCGCTGCGAAGCCTGCCGCAAGCCGGTCGGCTCTGTTGTCCAGTTCGCCATAGGTCAGGCGGCTCTCCCTGCTGACCACGGCAGTTCGTTCCCCATGCTGCCGGGCCTTCCGCTTCAGCAATTCTCCGAACGTCTCTCCCGTCCAGCAGCCAAGCTCCCGGTAGCGCTCCGCCAGCGGAACCGGCCATGCAGGGCATCCAGGAAGCGTCATTCAGCATCCCCCTCTTCCGCGGAATCCTCATTCTCAATTCCCATAGCGCGCAGCATCGTCCGGAATTTGGCGCCGGTCTCGGCAAGCTCGCCCTCCGGGCTTGAGCCGGAGACAACGCCTGCGCCGGCATAAAGACGCAGTGAGCAGTCCTCTACCTCAGCGCAGCGGATGGTTACCACCCACTCCCCGTCTCCGCTAAGATCACACCAGCCGACCATGCCCGTAAAGAAACCGCGGTCAAACGGCTCAATCTTCCGGATGGCTTCTCTTGCCGCCTCCGTTGGCGTTCCGCACACAGCCGGTGTGGGATGCAGCGCACCCGCCAGCTCCAGCGAGGATACGTCGGGGCTGGACAACTCTCCCTCCAGCACAGTAGAGAGATGCCACATGGTCGCAGTCTGCAGCAAGGAAGGCGCCGGAGGGACAATCAGGAACTTGCAGTAAGGCCGGAGTGCCGCGGCGACCGCTTCAACCACAACCTGATGCTCATGCAAATCTTTGGCCGATTTCAGCAGTGCCTCCGCCCGCCGCCGGTCCTCTGCAGGATCGGAGCTGCGCGCAGCCGAACCGGCCAGGGGATTGGCCGTTACGGACAGCCCTTTGCGCTTAACCAGCAGCTCAGGACTCGCACCTATAAGAGTCCGCCGTTCCCGTCTTTGGGCAGCAGGCTGCCGGCCGTTCTTGCCCGAATCCGGCTCCGGAAGATTTACAGCGAAGGTATAGCCTTGAGGATTGCTTGAGGCCAAGGCGCTTAGCAGCTTAGCGGTGTCCACCGGCAGCGGTGATGTGAGCAGCAGTGTTCTCGACAGCACAATTTTGCGAAGCTCGCCTTTATGGAGCAGTGAAATCCCCTGTTCCACACCTCGGATATATTCCTTTGGCTCCGGATAAGGACGTACTTTGTACTTTATGGCACTTCGGTTGCCACTTGGCCCTGAGATGTCCATATGGAGCGTTCCTGCAGTGCGGACTGACATCGGCACCATCAGGTGCGCAGGCTGGGCCGGGTCAAAAGGCAGCGCACCGACCACAACAGGTGCGTCATGCCCCGCCTTAGCCGCGCTTTGCAGCAGCTCCGCCACACGCCGGGACAAAGCCCCCGCCTCTGTATCCCCTTCAGCGGGCGGCAGAACAGCGTAGGTTCCCTGCGCCAGCAAGGTCTGCTGCGGAGAGGATAAAAAGAACGCATCACCGGAACGATATTCTTCCAAAAGCCGTATGGCCTCCGATATCACATGATATTCCATGATTAACAATCAACCCCTTTCAATATTTAATTGCCCAGCGTGGCTCCACCGTCAATACACAGGTTATGCATTGTAATATGGCCTGCCTGGTCGGACACCAGGAATGCCACCGCCTCTGCAATGTCCGCAGGCTGGGCCAGCTTTCCCAAGGGAATCCCAAGGCGGAACATCTCAAGCGAACCGGCAATCACCTGCCCGGCACTGTGCTCATCGTTCCAGAGCACCTGCTGCATCGCCGTGTCGGTTGAACCGGGGGATACAATATTGCAGCGGATATTATGCTGAGCAGCCTCAAGCCCCAGGCATTTAGTGAACATGACTGCTGCGGCCTTGGAGGCTGCATAAGCTGACATATGCATTCTCGGAACAGTAGCAGCGTTCGAGCCTACCGTTACAACAGCGCCGGCTCTCCGGTCTATCATCTGTCTGACTACAGCCCTGGAGACGTTGAAAACTCCGCCGGTATTGACCGCAAAGCTCGTCCACCAGTCGTCGTCACTGAGCGCATGGGCAGCCCCGGTGCGCAGAATGCCGGCCACATTAACCAGAATCCCGATCGGGCCCATGTTCTGCTCGATGTCTGCAACCGCCGCCTTCACTTGGCCGCTGTCGCTTACATCCGCCGGATAAGCTTCCGCCCTGAGGCCGGAAGCTTTCATCTCTGTTATGGTCAGGTCAAGAAGCTCCGCATTCTTGTCCATGCCTGCCACCAGAGCGCCCTGCTCCGCCAGCTTTCTTCCAACCGCTTCACCGATGCCCTGTGCCGCCCCGGTTACCAGCGCAACCTTTCCCTTTATCCCTGATAGCTCCATGTCCATTTCCTTCCTGCCTAAATTTTTCCACTGCTCCTTGAATTAATTGATAATGATTATCATTACTAATTATAAATTTACCTTCATTTACAGACCATGGACGATTTCCAGAACCCTTTTTTAACGATATCCGGTTCTCGGCCCCTGCGGCACGGAATTTGAAGCCGGCAGCCGTCCAGCCTAATATTCATAACAAACGGCTGCGCCGTCCTTTTCAGGGACAACACAGCCGCTCGGCAGCATCTCAGCTTTCAATTATAAATCTCCTGCAAAAATGTTCAGCAAATCCTGCACCATCCTGTCAACCGCATATGCTGAATACTCTCTCCAGGGGTCCGAAGATATAGAGTACACGCGGTTCTGCCTGACTGCCTTCAAGTCCTTCCATGACGAAGCATTCTGCAGGAACTGCCAATGGGCCAGCGACTCAGGCTCCTGGCATACATTCACTAGAATCCGGTCCGCATCGATAAACGCCAGCTGATCCGCATCCAGAATCCGTCCCGCATTGGCTGCGTTTATCTCAACCGCCGGCGCAAGCCGCAGGTCCTCATAGATCAATTCTCTCATTCCCCGGGCCGGGCAGAGGCAGCAATGCTGCTTAAAGATACTGATGACCAGAATACGCTGTTCCCCAATCTGCCTCCGCAAGCGTTCTCTGGCCAGACTTATTTGCAGCTCATATTTCCGCAGCCAGGATGCAGCCTCCTGCGGAACCCCGATCACCTCCGCCGTCATTTCAAGCTGCTCCCTCCAGTTCCTCTCCTTGAGCGGGATAAAATGAACCGGCGCCACCGCACCCAGCCTCCTCCGTTCTTCAGGCTGAAGATCATCCCGGCTGATAATCAGATCCGGCTCCGCCCGGGTCAGCGCCTCAATATTGGATTCCCAGTCCAGGTCAAAGCGGTAGGCGCTGAGATGCAGCGGGATATCCTTCCCGTACATTTTATGATAATATCCAGTCCATTTCGGGTGGAGGGGCGCGGCGTACGGGAGCACCTTCAGAGAAAGCAGCTGTCCGAGAATGGGAGAGGAGTAGGCAACGATTTTGCGGCGCCGGTTCTTAATATAGCCTGTCGGAGACATGCCCACCTCCTGCTTGAACTTGCGGCTGAAATAGAATTCGTCCTGATACCCCACCCGGTGGGCGATATCCCGCAGGCGGGCATCCGAATGCAGCATCAGCTGCTTGGCATTATCCATCCGCAGCTCTGTAACATAATCGATTGCGCTCTTGCCGTAGTTCTTTTTGAACAGGTCCACATAGTATTTCGGGCTTAGATTGGCCATTCGGGCCAGCTGCTCGATGGACAGGCTTTCGTTGTAATGCTGTTCAATATACAGCTTGGTCCGTTCAAGCGCAGAACGCGAGTCACTGTCCGGCAGCAACCGGATATGGGTCAGAATTTCGTACAAAAGCTCCATAAAAACGCCTTGCGCACGGAAGCGTTCAACCGCCAGCCTGCTTGCACAGTAAGACAGCAGCAATTCGCAGTGAACAGCCGTTTGCGCATTGGAATGAACACAGACCTCACCCTTCAGCGGAAAAGCGGCTGCGCCGCTTACGGAGGATACATCGAAGTTGAGCATCCATAATTCCACGGAATCCCCTTCTGCTGCGGACACGCCCACTGTTTGACCGGGCGAGGCCATATATATGCCTCCCGGACTCAGCCGGCAGGTAAGCAAGTCTATCATCAGGCAGCCCATTCCGCTGCCGGCTATAATGAGCGCGTGCGATCCTATGAGCTGCGGTTCCATGGCCCCTGTCTGCAGCCGCCTGATTCCTTTGAATTTCAGCCATAATCCATCCAGGGAATCAAGGTCGGCTTCAGAATGAAGAAGTGTATCATACATACCGAATATCCCCCTCCAATAGATAATGATAATCATTATCAAACTATCACAGCCTGCGGATACGGTCAAGACTTTCATTGGAAACCTCAGGAAAGGCTAGCATTGTATAGCAAGTGGAAACGGCTTCGCCGTCCTAGACCGGGCAGCGCAGCTGTTGGCATTTCAGGTATAAGGCTGGCTGCTGAAGCCAGGCGGGAAGCCATGTGGAAAAGGTCACTTCATATTCCCCCAGCCGCTTTTTCGCAAGGGTTAGCGGGAAAAAGGCTCCCTAATCGTTCCATTTCTCCCCCTTGCAGAGGAATACGCCTGCATTAAGATGAACTTGAACCATTCATCCAAAGGGCAGCCATTTTAGTGGTAAAAAGGATAACTAATCCACCGCATTCGGATTCCGGATCATCCCTAGTGGGAAAAAGTACAACTAATCCGGCTGAAATCCCCCGTATGGGGGGAGCAGGCCTCTATGAAGTGTACAAAATCCCACTAAAGCCCGTTCAAGCCAGAATTCCAGCCCATTAGTGTTACTTTTTACACTTCGCTTCCGTTCCCTATGAACCTCCTTGCGTTCCATCCAGCTTGTTCAGGTTCGCCGGTTCCATTCATATAAACCTGAATTTCGAAAGTGAATTGAACCAATCCAGATAGGACAAGGGATAAATCCTCTTTTTCCTTCACCCATATGATGCAAGCTGTTTTTAGAGCAAGAAATCCCTTAGTGTAGAGCTTTTTAGATGATTTGTGGATACTTACTTTCGAAATTCAGGATACATTAAGTTTCTTTATTGTGTTTTTTAAAGACTACAGAACCACCTCCCGCTTAAACAGCGGAGCGGACGGACGGATTGTGGATCAGCAGAGCGGCCGTCTTGGTCTCCGGATTTTCACCGCTAAGAGACTGCGACGATATAAAGTACTGCTACATTGTTGACAAAGCTCCCAAAACCGTGGAGATTTTGTCAACAAAAGCGGGTACTCATTTCCTCGCAGCTCCTAAGGGGAATGAAATAAATCTGGAGAGCACAGCGACCCAGACAACGCTCCGTTTGCGGAGCGTCCACTCCAAAAGCTTATGTATATCCTGCGCAAGTGGAAACGGCTTCGCCGTCCTGATAAGGACGGTATCCGTTTCAGCGAGAAAGATCAGGCCAATGTATAGCGTGAATCATATAAAGTCTGCCCAGTAATCACGCGGCCGCAGCGATATTTTCATACCTCAGTGGTGCCGCGCAGCGGCACGGGTGTCTTATATTTGAAAAAGCCTCCCGGCCCGATCCCGGGCTGGAAGGCTTTCGCAAGTATACGGCTTAAGGAATGAGCAAGCTTATTGAGGTGTCAGACCGCAGCTTTCTTCGATCTCTTTGCTCTTTTGATCGTGACCATGCGCCAGCCTGTCAGCAGCGCCGATACAAGACAAATGGAGGATGAGGTCAGGAACACGACATGCATGCCGGACAGGAAGATATCCGGCCGGCCCGGAATCAGATCGGTTACCCGGTAACCCGCCCGGCTGCTCATCACATTAAACAGGATGGTTGTAGCAATGGTAATGCCGACAACCATACCCACATTCCTGACCAGTGAATTGACGCTGCCTGCGGAGCCGAGCTGGGTTCGCGGCACCGTAGACATTATCAGTGAGTTGTTGGGTGAGCCGAACAAGCCGCTGCCGATCCCCAGCATGGCAATCCACACGCCCACCAGTGCTACAGCGCTTCCTTCATGCAGACGGGCCAGGCCAAACTGTGCGATCACCATTACTATCAGACCGGCAAATGTCAGGAATTCAGAGCCGATTTTGTCGGACAGCGCTCCGCTCAGCGGAGCGACAATGACCATGGAAATCGGGAAGAGCATCAGCAGGAACCCCGCATAGAATGGCGACAGGTTCAGCATGTTCTGCGCATAGAACGGGGCAATAATGTTAAAGCAAAAGTTCGCCACAAATACCAGAAATGCGCACAGAATGCTCAGTGAAAATAATGGGTTCTTGAACAGCGACAGCTGAAGCAGCGGCTGCGAGCGGCGCAGCTCCACGACGAGAAACGCAATAAACGCCCCCACGGCAACCGCCAGTGCCGAGAGAATCCGGCTGTCCCCGTATCCCAGCTGCTGCCCGAGCAACAGACCGGCAAACAGGGTTACTATAAATACAGCGAACAGCATGCTGCCGGGAAGGTCAATTTTGGATTTCACCCGGATCAGGTCCTTGGGCAGAACCTTCCATCCAAGTCCAATGGCAACCAGCCCAACCGGAACATTCACCCAAAAAATATATTCCCATCCAAGCGTAGACACGATAATCCCGCCCAGGCTCGGTCCGGCGATGCTTCCCAGCGAGACGAAGGTGCCGATCAGCCCGAGCGCCTTGCCGCGTTCAGTGGAGGGAAAGATGTCCGTAACTATCCCCTGGCTGTTGGCCATGGTCATTGAAGCGCCGAGCGCCTGAACGACCCGTGAAGCGATTAGGAACGGCAGACCCGCACTCAGGCCGCAGAGCAGAGATCCGATGATAAAAATAATCGTGCCCAGCTTAAAAATCCTGATCTTGCCCGCGATATCCCCCAGCTTCCCGAAGAACAGCACCGCCGAGCAAATCGCCATCAAATAGCCTGTCGTAACCCACTCCACCTGCGCTACGGGCAGCCCCAGCTCCTTTACAAGCACGGGCAAGGCAATATTTACAATACTGCCGTCCAGCGTGGACATAAAGGTGAACAGATTCAGAACGATCAGAATGATCCACCGCTTCTTCTGGACCGCCGCATCCTCCTGATAGGTTGCACTGATTGTACTCATAGTTAGCACCTCTTAAAAATCATATTTCGCATATAGTTGCGTCCGCAACAAACTGATCTCAGTGTACCGCAATTTAGTTGCGTATGCAACCACTTTATTGTACTATTTTAGTTGAGCCTGTTGACCGCAGTAACTTAACCAAAGAGGTGTGCATGTTGAATCTAAAAAAAGAACCCATCGGCAAGCTGATCTCCCAGCTGCATCGGCAAAATCAAAAATTCCTTGCCAAAGAAATGTTGCCTTACGGCATCGGCAGCGGCGGACAGCACAGCTTTCTGAAGCTGATTCTGAACCAGCCCGGAATTACACAGGATCAAATGACCAATGAAATGAAATTCGATAAGGCAACAACCGCCCGCTCCGTAAAGCAGCTTGAGGAGTCAGGGTATATCGAGCGTAAAACCGACCCCAGCGACCGCCGCTCCTCCCTGCTCTATCCGACGCCCAAAGCACTTGAGTTCGCTCCGGTCCTTCAATCGGTTCTGGCGGAATTAAACCGCAAGCTTACCGTCGGCTTAACCGCAGAAGAAGCAGACCAGCTCGTTAATTTGCTCCAAAAGATTAATAGGAATTCCGCAAAGCTGTGACAATGAGGAAGGGGGTGTCCCAAAAGTGCCTATTTCATGGCTTTTGGGACACCCCCTGCTTGTTATTGCTTTTTGCGGATGAATTCATCCCCTTAATCTCAAGATATGGAAGAGAACTCTTGGATGCAGGATCAGATTTGCTTTGCCCAATACCCAAAAACCAGTTAAAATGTAAGGCAACATGAAATGCTTTCAGAAAGGAGCAAATCCATTTGTCTATTACAAATGTAAAGGAACACTTCCGCCGCGTGGGCCGGGAGCAGGATGTGCAGGAATTCTCTACCTCCAGCGCTACTGTAGAGATGGCGGCCGCAACCATCGGCGTCATTCCCGCCCGTATTGCCAAAACCCTCTCCTTCCGGGGTGCGGACAAGCCCGCCATTCTCATTGTAGCTGCCGGGGATGCCAAGATCGATAACAAGAAATTCAGGGAAGCCTTTGGCTTCAAAGCCAGAATGCTTGGCCCGGACGAGGTCCTGGAGCAGACCGGACACGAAATCGGCGGGGTCTGCCCTTTTGGGCTGGCTCATGAGCTGGAAGTTTATCTGGACATGTCCATGAAAAGGTTCGACACCCTGTACCCGGCCTGCGGCAGCACCAATTCCGCGATAGAGCTGAGCTGTGATGAGCTGTATATGTATGCCGGCGCCAAGGATTGGGTCGATGTCTGCAAAGGCTGGAATGAAGCGGAAGCCCTGGGGGAAGAACCAACCGCTTGAATACTGTCGTGGTCAAAAGCCAAACACCGCCGCCGACGCACAAAAAGCGTTTCCCGCTGTCATTGCTGTTCCCGACGCTGGGCTCTTTTGCCATCGGCAGGACCGAGTTTAACATCATGGTGCTTTTGCCCAATATTGCCGGCGGTCTTCTTTATCTCCGGAAACGCCGTGCCGGTGCCCGCACCGACGTATACGCTGCTGATTCCGCCCCGCATCCTCACCGCCTTCACACATGGAGCCTGTCCCGGAATGGGCACGATTGCCGCCGCCAGACTGGTACGGCCGGAGAGCAGGCATGCGCCCCTGTTCAATCCGGAGGAGCGCTTGGCGGTTACTAAAAGGCCGGAATCCCCATCTGCGGGGATTTCGGCCTTTGTTGTGCTTACAAGGTATAGATTTAACCTGCGTAATGGCGTCAATGCTCAGCCTGATTGTTCCGCAACCATGCGATTGGTCAGACGTCCCAGCTTCTCAAGCTCTACGGTAACCTCATCCCCCGGCTTCAGATAGCTCTGTTTCTCCGGCGGATATCCCATTATTACGCCCTCCGGCGTACCGGTTAGGATAATGTCACCCGGCAAGAGCGTCATGCACCGGGAGATATAACTGATAATCTGCCTGCAGTCAAAGATCATGTCCGAGGTATTGGAGTCTTGCCGCACTTCGCCGTTCACCCAGCATCTAATGCTCAGCTGGCCGGGATCGCCTACCTCGTCCTTGGTGACCACATAGGGGCCGACCGGCGCAAAGCGGTCGCAGGACTTGCCGGCAAGCCACTGGCTGGTGCGCGTCTGCAAATCGCGGGCGGACAAATCATTCGCGGCAAAATAGCCGAATACCTTATCCAGCGCTTCCTCCTCGCTGACATCTTTGGCTCTCTGACCGATTACTATGCCGAGCTCCGCTTCATAATCGACCTTCTGCGTAGAGCCTGGAAGCGGGACTGCAGTGCCGTGTCCGGCCAGGGTGTTCGGGAATTTGCTGAAAAGAATCGGATATTCCGGCAGCGGCATTCCCGTCTCTTCGGCATGTCTGCGGTAGTTCAGCCCGATGCAGATGATTTTGCCGGGATCAGCCACGCAGGGCGCGAATTCCAGCGAGGCCTCCTCTCTGTGCACAGCCTTGGCTCCTTCGCCAAGAAGCGGCAGGGCATCCACAAAATTACGCAGGCTGTGCAGCGCAGTCTCCCCGCCGTCCAGCACCGCTCTCAGCGTTGCCGGAACAGCTTCCCCCGATCGTTCCGGCACGGCATTCAACGCCGCCGCCACATCCAGAATCCCCGCTTCTCTCTTCACGCCAAGCCGCAGCGTTTCCAATCCCCAAAAATTCAACAACTGCATATCTGTTCCTCTCCTTGGCTCTGAATATATCCCCAGACGGCGGTATAGAGCTCTTCCAGTTGCCCTGCCGGAGGTGCATGGGGTCGCGAGCGGTACAGGCCCTTCGACTTTCCGATCTGCTCCCCGGAGTGCGGATTCCAGCCACGAGATTGCATCCGGCCAGGCCGTTGAAAATGGCCGATTTTAGCGTATTATAGAACGGGCTCTTAAGCCTGTCAACGGCGAAATTAACAATACAAAGCAAAACCGACAAATAACAGCAAGTTCGCAATGTTGCCAAATTCGCACTCTTATCCATGCAGGAAACTATTGACATATAAACAATAGCAACTCTAAACTGTACAAAACCTATAAGAAAAATATGATTTAAAAAATGGAAGCAGGAGGTTATAGTTCCATGGAAAACCGCATAATTCCGGGTATAATGCTTGCCGCTTTACGTGTATCCGGCATCGCCGCCGTCTGTATCCTGTGGGAGCTTGTGCCAAGGAGCGGCCTGGCCAATCCGGCGTTCTTCCCGCCGCTGTCCGCAGTGCTGCAGGAGCTGGCCGCTCTTGTGCGCAATCAGCATCTGTTCGGCCATACCGTCGCTACCCTGTGGCGTGTAACGGCGGGCATTCTGCTGGCGGCGCTGCTGGCCGTTCCGTCCGGAGCCTTTCTCGGATATTGGAAGCCCGGCTTGGCAGCGGGACTGAACCCGCTGTTCCGCATTTTGACCCAAGTCAATCCATTCTCGCTTATGACGGTATTCCTGCTCTTCTTCGGCATCGGAGAAAAAGCGAAGCTGATCATCGTCACATGGGTCGCCTTCTGGCCGCTTCTGAACCATGTCGTGAGCGGTGTGCAGAATCTGGATGCGGACATGCTGAAAGCAGCTCGGGGCATGGGGACTCCGCCGGGGCGGCTGCTCCTGAGGGTCCTTCTGCCGGGGGCGGCCCCCTCTGTTTTCCTGGGCATCCGCACGTCGGTTGTACTGCTGCTGGCCATCCTGGTCGCAGGTGAAATGCTGGGCGGCATGGCCGGACTCGGTTGGCTGCTCCACTGGTCCGGCAATTATTATTCCTCCCCGTATGCCACGACGCCTATCTTTGCAGTGGGGCTGTGTATTTCCTTGATTGGCGTCGCCCTTAGTGCCATACTCCGCAGGCTGGAGCGGGACCTGTTTTTCTGGAAGCCGCTCGAACCGGTATGGGATACAGCAGCCCCGCCGCAGCGGAGGCGGAGAAGAACAACCCGTGCGTTCCCTGTAGCCGTAATGTCTGCGGTGCTGGTTCTCCTGATAGCGGGCGGAGCCTCTACCAGCCATCTCAGCAAAACAAGGGGCAGCTTCTCGGGAGAAGGCGATGTGCCGTCCCCTTCCCTCGACCTGCAAGGCGGTACGAACACACATGAGCACCATGCCCCGGCCACCGGGAATTCGGAGCACAGCGGTTCTTCCGAAACCTCCGGACATAACGGTCACAGCGGAAGCTCGGAATAATATAGCGGGAGGTACGAAATGAATCTGATAATGCTTGGCAAACGATTTGCCGCTGTTTTAGCTTTTATCCTGCTGTGGGAGATCAGTGTCCGTCTCGAATGGGTCGACCCCCAATTCATCCCCCCTTTCACACAGGTGATTGCGTTTATCTTTGCGGAATCCGCCTCCGGAACGCTGGAGAAGAATCTGCTGGCCAGTCTGGGACGGGCCGCAGGAGGGCTAGCCGTCGCCGTTATAACCGCTGTACCGCTTGGGGTTGCCCTGGCCGGCTGGTCGCAGAAGCTGCGGATTGCGTTGGAGCCTGTACTGGAATGGCTCTCACACATCAACCCGTTTGTGGTGTTTCATGTTATCATCGTCTTCATGGGGGCCGGTGAGCTGACGAAGATTACGATCATCGCCTGGGCCTGCATATGGCCGATTATGTTCAGTACCCTGTCCGGCATTATCCATGCTGATACGGACACCGTAAAAGCCGCACGTTCATTCGGGCTGAACCGCTTCCGGCTTACCGTCAAAATCCTTCTGCCCTCCGCCCTGCCCTCAATTCTCACCGGCACACGGCTGGCTGCCGGCTACTCATTGCTGTTCCTGGTCGCCGCCGAAATGATGGGCGCCAGCTCCGGCCTTGGCTTCATGATCTATACAGCACAGGCCAATTACCAGATCGTGGAGATGTTTGCAGGGGTTGTTGTCATTGCGGCTTTGGCAATGATCCTGGATGGAATTATGTCTGCAGCAGGAAAAAAGCTCTCCTACCGGCGCTAAAGCTTTGCCTTGGATAAAAGTTACAATTTTTCGAACTAGCTGTTTTGTGTACGTTCATGCGTTGACAAAAAACAAAACACTAAGATAAGCTATGATTCATAAATCACATAAGATTTGTCGGATTAACCGAGTTGACCAGTCCGCTGGAGACTAGGCGCTTCCTTTCGGAAGAATGCCTAGTCTCTTTTTATATTATTACGAGGCAGGTGATGCGGCAGGGCGATTAGCTATAGCATATTTTGCTATATTTTAACTTAAAACCAAAATATCGGGAGGAATCAAAGATGGCAGGCGGTAAAAATAAACTGGTTATTTTATCTGTAGTCGCCGTACTCGCGGCAGGAGGCATCGGTGTAGGCAGCTACCTGGGCCAGACGAAAAAAGGGCTTGGCATTCAAGGGGCTGCCGGCTTACAGGATTTGAAGAGCGAAAGCTTTGATCCGGCCAAATCCGGCAAAAAGGTATATTCCATCAAAACCGACACCAAGGTGAACTGCTCCTCGACGCCATGGGTTATCGCCGAGAAAAAGGGCTTTTTCGCCGAGGAAGGCATCAACATTGAGTACACGGGCGAGCTGACAACCGCACAAGTGCTGCCATCCATCCTAAACGGCACGAACAATGTCTCCAGCGCTCATGTCAACAATGTTGCTACCTACATCGCAGGCGGGGCAAACATCAAGGGCGTAACGATCGGCGGTTCCGAACCGACACCCGAGGTCGACGACAAATACCATCACATGAAGTATTATGTCAGCCCGAAGCTGGGTGTGTCCTCCCTGGCAGAGCTGATCGGGAAGAAGAACGGTGAGAAGATCACAATTAATGGAACCGTCCCGAGCTGCGCCACTTTTATCGCCACCAATGCTTTTGACCACCTTGGCTTCGACCGGAATCAGATCAAATTCGTCTCTTTTGAGAGCGACACGGCCGCCTTGCAGGCCAACCAGCAGGGCAACATCGATATTGTCGGCGTTCACCCTCCCTTCTACAAGCTGGCCAAGGATTCCGGTCTGATTGAGCTGTTCGACACAGCGGACACCGGACTTGGCGAAGCGGCAGGAACGACCTTCTACTACTTCACAGAACAGTTCATCAAAGACAATCCGGAAGCGGTCCAAGGCTTTGTCAATGCGATTAAAAAGGCTCAGGCCTGGATCGTCGATCCGAAAAACGAAGAAGAAGCGATCAAGCTGACCGGCGACTACATCGGCCAACCGGTTAACGCCGTGCATTACTATTACACCGGCAAAGGCTTCCAGGACAAGCTGATCCAGCCGTGGATTGACGACCTCGTCGTATCGGGAGCGCTGAAAAAGAACCAGCTGCATGTCAGCGACCTGATCACTACCGAATTTGACAAGAGCTGAGCAGTTTTTGAGAAGCGGAACCGGCGACATTCCCGCCGCCCAAAAATGAGACGGAATTATTTTTATGGAAAAGGAGGCTCAATTAAGCATGAAATGGATCGGCTCGGTTCACCGGTCATTGCTAAGCTTTTACCTGTTTTTCTTGGTGCTGGTTATTTGGGAGACTGCTCCGCGGCTGGGTCTGGTCAGCGATGTCTTCGTCCCGCCTTTCTCGCGGATCGTGCAGGCCGGAGTCGATCTGGGGCTGACGAATATTCTGCTCTACATTTCCATCAGCCTGAAAAGAGTGTTCGTCGGTTTTTTCCTGGCAACGCTTCTCGCTCTGCCCGCAGGCTTTATTCTGGCCGGGGCGTTTCCCAAGCTGGCTGTATTCCTGCAGCCGCTGACCCGGTTTCTCGCCAGTATCCCGCCATTTATTCTGTTTCCGGTTTTCGTCATCATTATCGGTATCGGGGAAGGAGGCATCTATACCGTTATCTTCTGGTCGAGCTTCTGGCCGATCCTGTTTACGACCATCGCAGGCATTCAAAACGTCGATCCGCTGCTGATCCGGTCGGCGCAATCGATGAATGCAGGCAAGCTGAGAATTTTTGCCAAGGTCATCCTGCCCGGCGCGTCCCCGACACTTATCACCGGTCTGCGGACTGGTCTTACCATGAGCTTCTTCATGCTGATCGGGTCGGAAAGCATGGGCGCCGATTCCGGAATGGGCTGGATGATCCACAATGCCCAGAGCATGGGCTTTGTCGAACGGATTTACCTCGGTGCGATTATGGTTGCGGGCGTCGGCCTGGTGCTCAATTATGTTCTGGAGTATCTGGAGAGCTCCGTCCTCTACTGGCGGCAGGCGCCGGAAGCGGAGAGCAAGTCCGCAGCCTGAATGCCCATATTTACTAAGGAAAGGAGGAGGAGACGGATTGAACTTCAATACTGGCAGCTTGAAAAAAATCGGCATTGGCAGCATCCCGATACTGTTGTTCTTTATCTTCTGGGAGGTAGGCGCCCGGATTATTCCGGAAGGTGTGATCTCGCCTTCCAGCGATGCGGTCGCGGCCATCTATAAGTCGGCTGTATCAGGCGTACTCTGGGAGCAGACGCTGATCAGCCTTTATCGGGTACTGCTGGGATTCGGCCTGTCGCTTGTCGTTGGCATTCCGCTCGGATTTCTGCTGGGGACCTTCTTTGGCACGGTGGAAAAAGCGCTGCTGCCCTTCCTGCGCACCTGCGAGAAGCTGAATCCCTTCGCAATCATTCCGATCTTCATGATCTTCTTCGGCATCGGCACCGCCGAGAAGGTCGTCGTCATCTTCTGGTCGGCCCTCTGGCCGGTGCTGTTCAACACGATGGCCGGAGCCAAAGACGTCGATTTCAGCCTGCTGCGGGCGGCACGCTCCATGGGCGCGACACGCAGGGAGCTGTTCACCAAGGTGATTCTGCCTTACACCACGCCCAATATTTTTATCGGAATCGAATTCGCCGCCCAGCTCTCGTTCTTTATGATTATCGCCTCAGAAGTGATCGGCGCAAGCACAGGGCTCGGCTGGTATTACATCAACTCCACAGCCCGCTACGACCTGCCGCTTATGTACGGTATCGTTCTGTTCATCACCGTTCTCGGCATCATTATCAACCGGCTGTTCGCCAGACTGAAAAAACACTTTCTGGTGTGGAAGGAAGCAACACAGCTGCACTAAACAAAGGAGGAATGTAATCTTGCCCATTAATTTGAAAAGGTCGCAGGCCATTATCCGGGAGAAACGGCTGAAATCCATCGTCGGCTACCAGGGATCGATCAAGGATCTTGCGGAGAAATCCCGCAGCGGCTGTCTGAAGAACGCAAGGCGCGGTTTCAGCCAGGCTACCAATTGCAATTCCGGTTGCGCACAAGGATATCTGTCTTCCATCGTCGACGCTGCCATCGTCAATCACGGACCGGTCGGCTGCGCCGGAGATGTCGCAGGCTCCAATTCGGTCTATCAATGGGGCCAGCATATCCGCGGCTCGGACAATAAAAGAAATGTCAGAATCGTCAACACTAATATGTCGGAGAGCGTTGTCGTATTCGGCGGTGATAAAATCCTGCGTGATGCGGTGCATAAAGCCTATGAACGGTTTCGGCCGAAGGCGATATTCGTCACTACCTCCTGCGCCTCGGGGATTATCGGAGACGATGTGGAGCGCACGCTGAAGGACGCGGAAGCCGAGCTTGGCATTCCGGTGGTTCCTGTCTTCTGCGACGGCTTCCGTTCCCAGATTTGGGCATCCGGCTTTGACGCGGCCTTTCATGCTCTGCTGACACGGATCGTCCAGCCGCCGCAGCAGAAGCGCCCTGAGCTGGTCAACGTCATCAATTTCTATGCCAGCGGACGGGATGCGGTTAAGGAGATTTTTGGCCGTCTCGGGCTGGTGCCGCAGTTCGGCATTCCCTTCAGCTCGATCGAGCAGCTTGAAAAATGGTCGGAGGCCGCGGCCACCATCAGCATCTGCGGTACGCTGGGCGGCTATATGGGCAATGGCTTGGAGCAGAAATTCGGCGTGCCTTATGTGACGGCGCTGCAGCCGCACGGAATCGCCGGATTTGACGACTGGCTGCGCAAGCTTGGGGAGACTGTAGGCAAGCAGCAGGAAGCAGAGGCGTATCTCGCTGAACAAAAGGAGCTGGCCGCCCCCGAGCTGGCGGAAATTAAGCGCAGGCTGCAGGGTAAACGGGTTGTGGTCGGTATGGGACCCAGCTTCGCCCATAACTACATGCGTCTGCTGGAGGACTTCGGGATGGATGTCGTTTGGGGCTTCTCCTGGCACTACGACTCCAAGCATGATCACGGGGGCTGCCCTTCCTGCACACTTGACCTGGCGGAGAAGGAGAAGGATATTCCGGTCAGCGTAAGCGACCAGCAGAATCATGAAGTGATCAATCTGCTCCAAAAAGTCAAGCCCGATCTGTATGTCGGAAGACATCCCGGACTGTCGGTATGGGCGACCAAGCTCGGCATTCCTACGATCATGATCAGCGATGAATACAGCGCCTTCGGCTACCAGGGGACGCTCGATTTCGGTGAACGCATTATCGATGCCCTGACCAACAACAGTCTGGCCAACAACCTTGCGCAGCGCATCAAGCTTCCTTACACCGACTGGTGGTTCGAGCAGGACCCGTTTACCTTCCTGGAGAGCGAGATCGACGAACATGTCACAGTCGGTTGAGCAGATCCGGCATGTATGCGCCTTGGGAGCTTTCCAGTCGGTGCTGGCGATTAAGCGTGCCGTGCCGATTGTCCACTCCGGACCGGGCTGCGTAGCCAAATTGATGATAACGCTCGGAACCCAGAATGGCCATCAGGGTTCAGGTTATGTTGGCGGACATGCTATTCCGTGCACGAATGCCTCCGAGAAAGAGGTTGTATTCGGAGGCACTGATCAGTTGCATAAAGTCATTGCCAATACGTTCAACGTCATCGACGGCGATTTGTTCGTAGTCCTGACGGGCTGCACCTCTGATATTATCGGCGACGATATCGGCGAAGTGGCCCGAAAGTTCAAGCGAAGCGGCAAACCGATCGTATATGTCGAGACCGGCGGTTTCAAAGGGAGCAACCTGATCGGCCATGAGTTGGTTCTGGATGCCATTATCGAGCAGTTTCTGGAGCCGCAGGCGGAGATTGAGCCGGGTCTGGTTAATCTGTGGTCGGTCGTTCCTTACCAAAATACATTTTGGGCCGGGGACATTGAGCAGTTGAACAAGCTGCTCACCGCCATCGGCCTGAGGCCGAATACGATCTTTGGCCCGGACAGCAGCATCGAAGCCGTCCGCAATATCCCGAAGGCCCAGTTCAACCTTGTCGTCTCCCCCTGGGTCGGCTTGCGGGCCGCCGAGCATCTTCAGGAAAGGTTCGGCACGCCCTTTCTGCATTATCCGGTGCTGCCGATCGGCCCCTCGGAGACGTCCAATTTTCTCCGAACGGTCAGCGATTTCGCCGGCATTGATCCGGCCGTTGCCCGGAATGTCATTCAGCGGGAAGAGGACCGGTATTACTACTACCTGGAGCGGGCCGCCGACACCCTGCTGGAAACCAGGCTGTTGCCCAGACGCTTCGCCACGGTCGGAGACAGCCTGTATGCGCTCGGCATCTCACGCTTCCTGACCAACGACCTCGGGCTGATCCCTGAAAAGCAGTTCATTACGGAGGATACGCCGGTCCTCCATCAAGAGGGCGTTGCAGCCGAGTTCGCGAAATACTCGAACGGGATCACCGCCGAGACGCTGTTCTCCAATGATGGCGGGCATGTAGAAGGGGAACTGCGCAAGCTGAAGCTGAGAAGCCGCCCTCTCATCCTCGGCAGCTCCTGGGAGCGGGCCGTTGCCCGCGACCTGAACGCCTACCAGTTGTCCATCTCGGCACCGATCGCCAACCAGATGGTGATGAGCAAGTCATACGTCGGGTATGACGGAGCACTGCATCTGACTGAAGATATTTATTCAGTCGTGCTGAATGATTTCATGTAGCTCCAAGGGCTTATTCTTGTTCTTATGTTACGGCACTTTAGGGTGGATATTGTTTGCGATTGCTGATCCGATTCAAACGGGGCTGTCAGGAATGCCTTTGCCGGCTTCTCTCGTTTTGCAGCTTTTCACCTTTGAACAGCAATTACCAAAGCAGCCAAGCAGACAGTGCCTTAACGGTTCTGTCTGCTTGGCATTTCAAATAAACAACCAAGTGCGGACTAAGCTATGTCGCCCTCAGCAAGAAGCGCCTTCCCCTTATCCCCGAATTTGGCCGGCGGCGTTGCCCGGCAGACCGGTCACACCGGTCTTGGCCTTGAACAGTCCGCCAGCCAGCGGCCAGCGCTGCAATTCCTCTGAACTCATGCCGACACGGGCTGTAGTAATAAAGAGCTCGTCCAGCTGCCCCCCGCCGAAGGCGCAGGAAGTCACTAACGGTGCGGGCACTTCGATCTTTCCGGTCTGCTCCCCGGTGTGCGGATTCCAGCGCGAGACACAGCTGCCGTTCCAATGGGCCACCCAGATCATTCCCTCTCCGTCAATCGTCATTCCGTCCGGCCCGCCGGCGCCTTCCGGGAACTGCACCACGGTTCTGCGTCCGCTTACCGTACCGCTGTCCAGATCATAATCCATTGCATCCACGCCCCGGGTCAGGGTGTCAATGTAATACATCAGACCGCGGCTGTCATCCCAGGCCAGGCCATTGGAGATGCTGATACCGGACAGCACCTTCCGCACTTCTCCTTGAGACTCCATCACATATAAGCTTCCCGCTCCCCGTTTGTCCTCCATGCTCATAGAGCCGAACCATAATCTGCCTCTGCTGTCGCATTTGGCATCGTTCAGCCGGTTGCCGGAAATATCGGTCTCTACAAGGGCCAGCAATTTCAAAGGACGATCCTCCTGAAATATGTAAATCCCGTCCTGCAAAGCCACCACCCAGCCGCCGCCTGCGGCCGGAACGGCTGCACTGATCATTTGCTCGAAGGCGTATATCTTCTCGCTGCGCGTTCCGGGATCAAATATCCTCAGCTGCTTGCCCTCAATATTCACCCAATAGAGCCTGCCTGCCTCCGGGTCCCAGTGGGCACCCTCGCCAAGCAATGCCTGTGCGTCTACCACCAATTCTGCTTGTATGATCAACGGATAGCCTCCTAAGCTTACTCCAGAATAGTACTCTTCCCTCTACATTCTACCTTCGCAAAGTTTAATTATCCACCCTCAGTCAATATGACATACACCTGTCCAGTTTGGCATGGTACTTTTAAGATTGCGTTTCCTGGTTTCCGCAGAGAAATAACCAACCGGGACCGGCAGTGCATGCGGTCCTTGAAATCCAATCCACCGCCAGCGGAACTCCGCCCTCAGGAGGATTTCCGCTCATTCTTCAAATCTATTGCTTGCTTACAAGCAGCTTGTCGTTCTGCTGAAATTCTCCTTCATGCCTAGTGGACGTAGGCATAATGAGGAGAATCATATTGCGGGCCGGTTTTCTCGTAGGTGAACCAATATTCGAGGCTGCTGCCGGCGCTGAGGCTGCTTACCGTCTGCTGCCAGGTTCCCGAGCTGTTGGTCATGCGGTAATTCAGCTGTGCTCCCCCGTTCACTTTATAATGAACATCCACGTACAGGGCTGCAGTTGCCGGAGTAATATAGATGCTGGCTTCAGCGGCTGACAGCCTGACGGCGCCTGCGGTAAAATCGGCGGTCACATGCTCGCCGCCGCTGCCAGTGCTGTCTGTGGTTACCGTAACTGCGCTGCTGGCAGCGGACAGATTGCCTGCCGCATCTGTTGCTCTGACTGTAAAGGTGTAAGCCGTAGCCGCAGTCAGGCCGCTTACCGTTGCCGCAGTTCCTGTAACTGAAGCCGCCTGTGTACCGCCGCGATAGACATAGTACCCGGTAACGGCGGTGTTGTCCGCAGATGGAGACCAGCTCAGGCTGACTGTTGTATCTGTTTTGCCGGTTACTGTAAGGCCCGCCGGTGCAGTGGGAGCCGCCGTATCCCCAGGCGTGCTGCCTCCGGTCAGATATTGGCCGGTGAACGGATTAAACCGGTGCAGCGAGAGAATCAGCCAGCCGGTGCTGGAGACACAGTTCTGCTGGGCCATTACCCAGTAGCTGTTGCTCGTACCCTTGAGGGAGTACGGAATGCCGCCCAGGGAGGCGCCGCTTGTGCCTTGTTTTTTAATAATCTCCGCATTAATGGCATCCGCCTTGGCAGTGTTGCCCTGCAAATAATAGGCCAGCGACATAAAAGCAGTTCCCTCCAGCCAGACATCCGCGCCCGTGCTGCCAATCTGGTTGCCGTTGTCGTCATAGGCCGGCAGCACCTCATCCGTCCAGTCAAAGTCATAGCCGGTCAGCGTATTGCCGGCATCGTTATACGTAAGCGTCTGCTTGTAGCGCGGATTCGCCAGAGTTCCCGGAATACCGGAGGCGTTCTCTACGTAAGCCAGGCTCGCACCGTAATTACGGGTTCCGCTCAGCCCCAGCGCAAGCACGCCCCAGGGATTCACATCAAGCGGAATTTTCGGATCAATCAGGTTTGTATTATTTTTCCAGCCGCCCTTGAAGCGTTTGGCGCTGTCATCCCACACGACATTGTCGAGGAAGCTCTTAACACCCGTTGCCGCTGCCGTATACGCCGCAGTCCTGGCCGAGTCTACAGAAGCAAAGTACTGCAGCACGCGGTACAAATCAATATTATGCTCTGTCGAGCTCCACGGCTCATCCGAATTGCTCCAGGCGCTCCAGCCTCCGGCAATGCCGCCGTTCGCTTTTTTGTACGTGAGGCACCAATCCAGCGCCTTCAATGCCATCGGACGGTAACGCGTATCGTTGTACTGTTTCTCATAAGCCATTGCCGCCATCGCCATCCAGGATACCGGCCCCACATGCTTGCGGATTTCCTCGCCATAGCCGTTGTTATACCAGTATGAATTCAGCCAGTACCCCGAAGGGTCCTGAATATCGCGCATTTTGTTCAACACCTTCTCGGCCCGTGTGCGCTCCCCCTTGACAATGAATGCGATAGCCGCAACGGCCTGGTCATACGTATACACAATCTGCCTGGGATCGTTCGGACCCCAGAAATCCTCAAAGCTGTCAACCAATCCGTCAAAAGCATACCCGGCCGTGGCATCCTGCTGGACCTCCAGCCAGGTCAACGCCCGGTTCGAAGCATCGCTTGCTGCATCCGCATGGACATTTCCCGCCGCAGGCAGCACTGCTCCCAGAATCAGCATCGTTGTCATAATGAAGTGAAACAGCTTCTTCTTCATGCCTCTTTCCTCCTAAAAGTATTGTGGGCATCACATCCAGCTCCGGCTTCGTACAAAGCCTGCATCGGAAGCGTGGGCCATGTTCACTGAGCACTGGCATAAGTAACTATGCCTCCAGCCTAACGCGCTTCGTGGGCATACCTTCATTTTGTCAGCATTCTTTCAGTATTAAGCTCCGTACATAACACGCTTCGTAAGCATAAAGACGACATACGAAATAAACGCTTGCGGATCATTCCCCTTTCTGAACTAAAGCGTTTTCATTAGACGTCCATGCAGTTTTTTCTTGCCGATACCATGGTATTACCCTCATTCTCAGCCGTGGTAGCGCTTCCGTCAACCTTTTTTTGGAAATTTTCTACTAAATGAGGCGAAACTCCCTGTATTCTCTTTTATTCGACAGCCGAAACACTTGTTTGAGTTTCTGAACTTTCATATTCACGAAGCATCCTGATCAATTGTATATAGTGTGCAGCAGCTACAGAGCTTGCGATTTCAAGGGTACTTCACGTGAGTAAAGGGACATGAGGATTACGGTTATCTGAACGTCGTCGGTAAGCCCAAGCGGAAAAAGTAAACTTAAATCTTCCCCCAATCCCTTTTGCGCAAGCGTTAGCGGGAAAAAGGATAACTAATCCGTCCGATTCTCCTCCTTTCAGGGGAATACGCGTCGATTAAGTTTACTTTTTCCCACTATTCTCTCTGCCGCCAGCTTCTTCTGTCCAATTAAGTTCACTAATTAATTCCACTTCACCCCATGCCAGATTGCAGCGCTGCCGGTTAGCCCCCCTGGCGCTTCCTCCTGCAAGGCAGAACCCGCAGTTTGGGAATCTTTTTAAAAAAACAGGCGGCCGATTCCGGCACTCCTGAGCTTCAGCTTATCCTAAGTATACATCAGCTTCGGACAATTCCCTTTTCCCTGGCTTCGTGCAGCCATTTGGGGAACTCGTTGAACAAGCGGTCATACAAATCTTCGTCGCTGACCTCGTCCGGATCATCCAAGGCAAAAAAATCCGCGTTATCCACATAGCGCCCCCGCAGATCGTCCAATTCCCGCAGCACCCCGTAGTCCGCATTGCCAAGTCCGACAAATTGCCAGAAGATATTGTGCCTGGAGCTGTCAATCAGGAGCTTCGAAATCTTGGACGTTTCGTAAATTCCGCCGTCACTGAAGAATACGATATACGCCGGGAGGCCGCCCGGAGCTTCCTTCGTATATTTCTTGATAATGTCCGCCATGACCACAGGCTCATTGTTGCCGACCCCAAGGCCCCCGAACATACGCGGTCCGGGATAAGTTCGCTTCACATAGTTCGCATAGCCGGTTTCGCCCACGCTGGGCATCCGCTTGCTTTTGGTCGCAAAAAACCAGACATCCAGCATACAATCGTCATCCATGCTGGCCGCCACCGCAAGTATCCGTTCAAACGCACGCTGGACCACTCCCTTTTGATAAAGCGCTGTCATAGACCCGGAGGCGTCGAAGACAACGGCCACCCGTGCTTTTTCCCGGTCAATATTCTTTTTGCGCAGTGAAATATTGACCTTTTGCTTAAGCAGGTCGATTGGAGTCGGGTTAAGTGCAGGCGGCGTTGGCTGTGATGGCGGCGCAGGCGGTACAGCAACCGGGTCCGCCGCCGCTTCCGCGAAGCCCGGTGCCAGCCCGGCTTTTGCCGCAGCGCTGCCGGCGGCGGAAGTGCCCGGAGTGCCGGCGCAGGCGGCTTCCGCTGCATCCCCCACCTCCACGCCATGGGCTTCGGCCAGCGGCTTCAGTCCGCCGTGAAATCCGCGGCCGACGGCCCGCAGCTTGAAGCCCTGCCCGTAACGGTACAGCTCGGCGAGAACCAGCGAGGTTTCGGCGTTGCTCTCCGTAATCGTATATACCAGCTCGGTGTTTCCCGCCGCCGCACTGATCTTGCAGCTTCTGACATCGGCAAAGGTTCCCGGTCCGTCGAGAGTTGCCGCGAACACACATTTTTCAATGCCGGAAGACTGTAAGGCCTGCAGGTCAATTACAAACTCACCGCTGTATTTATCGATCGGCTCAAACCGCACGGCCCGCTTCGGATCGGCCGGCTGATTGTAGAATATGAAATAATCATCCGCAGGAACCCTGCCGTCCGCCCCCACCATAAAACAGCTGAGATCCAGCTCCGCCGGGGAGATGTTGCAGGATATTTTTATCCGGGTATTCGTTGAAGCCTCATCCAGTTTGGCATTCGAACCGCTGGTCAGATTCACTACTGTTCCATCCATATGCCAGTTCTCCTTTACTCTCCTAAATTAAGAGTTACCAATCTTTCCGTCCTGTTGCCTGCAAAAAAGCAGACAGCTCCTTGGCAAAAGGATGTGTCTGCTCCCGTTAGCTACGCATATGTGTACCTCTGTACAGAAATAACGCTGCCTGAACGGAGGACAATGTTATGAAAGCCTCAAGTTGGGCGAAGCCGGACCCAAGGAATTTCTCCAGAATTTCATTGCTTCAAGTGCCGCGTAAGAGCGGCATAGGTGTCCGCTGGAGATAGCCAAGGCTTATTCCTCAGTCTTGTCTCCTTCGGAGGCTTCGGCAGCTGCCGGTGCGTCCGTTTCAGTATCCGCCGGCTCTTCCAGTGTCACCGGAGGCGCAATCCGCACGATCAGCGTGTCCTCGGGGGTCAACACTTCCCAGCCTTCATGCTTCGGCAGATCCGAGACCAGCAGTTGGTCCCCGATGTCGAGGCCGCTGATATCCACTTCAAAGGTAGCAGTCAGCTTGTCCGGCAAAGTGCGGATATCCAGCTCATAGAGCTCAACCTGCTGAATCCCGCCGCTCTTCACGCCTACAGGGTCTCCAATGAAATGGAACGCAACCTTGGTGTCCAGTTCGGCCTTCATGTCAATCTGGTGAAGATCCACATGCAGCAGCTTGCGGGACAACGGCTGGCGCTGCACCTCTTGAATCACCACATTTTTGAAGCCTGAGCCGGGAAGCTCCACCTTGAGGATGGCCCGGGGGTTTTTGCCTAAGATTTCGTTCAATGTCTTCGCATCCGCTGTAAAGGACTGGCTATCTGAACCTGCACCGTAGACGACAACCGGTACAAAGCCTTTGCTCCGCTGTGAAGAAGTCGAGCCGGATCTTTCAGTCAAACGTACTGTGGTATTCATGATATTCCTCCTAAAAGTTTTTTGAGCGAACTGCATTGAAACAAGACCAATTAGAGTTGCAGGTCTAATTAGTCTCTTATTAACCATTTTTGCCTACAGTGAAATCAGTATAGCACTGCGGATAAAGTAAGTCAAAATAGGGTAATATTCAATTTTAATCCATATTTATATCAGCTAAACCAAATGGCAAGCGACAAAATGTCCGCCTCCGGCGTCCCGAAAAACGGGGATTTGCGCCTTGCAGGCCTCTACGGCAAACGGGCAGCGGGTATGAAATTTGCAGCCGGAGGGCGGATTCACCGGGCTTGGAATATCCCCCTTCAGCACAATCCGTTCCCGTTTCAGCTTCGGGATAGGTACAGGCACCGCAGAGAGCAGCGCCTTGGTATAGGGATGCAGCGGGCTGTGGAACAGCTCGTCCCGGGAAGCGGTCTCGACCATCGATCCGAGGTACATTACGCCGATCCGGGAGCATAAATGCTCAACTACGCTAAGATCATGGGAAATGAATAAATAGGCCAGTCCCTTGCTTTGCTGCAGCTTGCTGAACAGATTGATGATCTGGGCCTGAATTGACACATCCAGCGCCGAAACCGGCTCGTCGGCAATGATCAGATCCGGGTTCAGAATCAGTGCCCGGGCGATTCCGATCCGCTGGCGCTGCCCGCCGGAGAATTCATGCGGGAAGCGGTCAATGTGATAGGAGGACAAGCCGCAGGCTTCCAAAGAATCCATAACCAGCGCACGCACCTCCGCCTTGGTGCACAAGCCATGATCCAGCAGCGCTTCACCGATGGCATCCCCCACCCGCACACGCGGATTCAATGCACTGTAGGGGTCCTGGAAAATCAGCTGCAGCTGCGGCCGAATCCGGCGTAGCCCGGCAGCCGGGAGACTGTGGATATCCACCCCTTTGAACTTGACCTCACCGGCTGTTTTTTCGGTCAGGCGCAGAATTGTCCGGCCCACCGTGCTTTTGCCGCTGCCCGATTCTCCGACCAGCCCAAAGGTTTCGCCCGGCTGGAGCGTGAAGCTGATGTCGTCCACGGCCTTCACATGTCCGGTCGTGCGGTTTAGCAGCCCCTCCGTCACCGGGAAATATTTCTTTAGATGATTCACCTCAAGCAGCGCCTCAGGCATGGATTTCCGCCTCCTCGTACAGCCAGCAGGCCGCCTTTTGTCCACCGCCCAGCTCCTTAAGCTGCGGCTGGCGGCTGCGGCAGACCGGCATACAATGCCCGCAGCGGTCATGGAAATAACATGAGGGCGCAAGCGCAAGCGGATTCGGCACCTGGCCCGGAATGGAATACAGCTCCTCCAGGCGCTGGCCAGCCACCGGCTTGGATTTCAGCAGCCCCCTCGTATAGGGATGCCTGGGATTGTTGAACAGCTTCACGACTTCGCCCTCTTCCACGATTTTGCCGGAATACATCACAATCACGTAATCGGCCATCTCAGCCACAACGCCTAGATCATGGGTAATCAGCAAAATGGACATCCCCTTGCTCTCTTTGAAATCCCGCAGCATGTCGAGAATCTGCGCCTGGATGGTCACATCGAGCGCAGTGGTCGGCTCGTCTGCAATCAGCAGCTTCGGACTGCAGGAGATGGCAACGGCTATCATAATCCGCTGCAGCATCCCCCCGCTTAATTCATGGGGATAGCTCCCGGCGATCTGCTCAGGGCGTGAAATGCCCACCTGCCTGATCAATTCAATAGCCCGCAGCCGCGCTTCCTTCTTTTTCATTTTCAGATGCACCACCAGCGGCTCCATAATCTGCTCACCGATCTTCATTACGGGATTCAGCGACGACATCGGCTCCTGAAAAATCATGGCGATTTCATTGCCGCGGATACTCCGCAGCGTGTTTTTGTCCAGCTCCAGCAAATTCTCTCCCTGAAAGCCGATTTGTCCGCCGGCCACCCTTCCCCCAGGCTCCTCAACCAGTCCCATAATCGACATCGCGGTTACACTCTTGCCGCAGCCGGATTCTCCGACAATGCAGACCGTCTCGCCTTCACGGACCTGAAAGCTGACCTGATCTACAGCGGCCACTTTCCCTTCTTCTGTGTTGAAAACGGTGCTGAGACCTTCAATACTCATTAATGGCTTCATCAGCTGCTGGGCACCTACCTCTTCTGTTTGGGATCAAGCACATCTCTGAGGCCGTCACCGAATATATTGATGGCAATTACTGTGGCAAAAATGGACAAGCCCGGGGGGATCCACAGCCACGGATGATCCTGAAAATCAATCATATTGTTCGCCGCGTCGATCATATTGCCCCAGGTCGGCGTAGGCGGCATTACCCCCAGCCCGAAAAAGCTGAGCACCGATTCGCTGAGAATCGCTCCGCCGATGTTCAGCGTAGCCATCACAATCAGCAGCGGGACCACATTCGGCAGCAGATGATGGAACAGCTTCCGGCGGTCGCGCAGGCCCAGCACCGCCGCAGCCTGCATGAATTCCCGTTCGCGCAGGCTGAGCATCTGCCCCCGCACCATCCGCGCAAGTCCCGGCCAGTTCACAATGCTGAGCATCAGCATAACGAGATACATCCGGTAATCCGTCGGAACCTTCCATTCCGAGAGCAGCGCCCCGAAGATAAAGAGCAGCGGCAGGCTGGGGATCGTCATAAGCAGATCAGCGGTCCGCATAATCACCTGATCGGCAATCCCCCGGTAATAGCCCGCTGCCGCTCCGAGGAGAGCGCCGATAAATACGGACAGCAGCATCGAGGCAAGCCCTACGGTCAGCGAAATGCGTCCGGCCTGCATCACACGGGTCAGAATATCCCGGCCCAGCGCATCCGTGCCCAGAAAGTGGTGCAGACTTGGCGCTTTGTTCATAATTGCCATATTGATTTTGTTATCCGTATAAGGCGAAAAGAACGGGCCGATAAAACATAAAGCAAACATAAACACAACTACTCCAAAGCCTGCGACCGCCAGCTTGTTCCTCATCAGCTTCCTCAGAGATTGTCTGAACAGCGAGGATTTCGGCGGCCTTCCGGCTTCAAGCTTCCTGAGTCCGGTTAAGCTGCTGTTAGCTGCCACAACAGATCCCCTCCTACAACCGGACACGCGGATCGGCAACCCGGTACAAAATGTCCGAGAGCAGCGTTCCGATGACGGTCAGAATGGCAATAAACATCGTAAAGCCCATGAGCAGCGGATAATCCCGCAGCCCGAAGGACTTCATATACAGCTGTCCGATCCCCGGCCAGTTGAAGATTTGCTCGATAATCAGCGAGCCGCCGAACAGCGCCGGAAGCTCGAAGCCAACCAGCGTAATCGCCGGCAGCAGCGCATTCCGCAGCGCATGGGTGAACAGCACCTTCCGCTCCTTCAGGCCTTTGGCCCGCGCTGTGCGGATGTAATCCTGCTTCAGCACATCAATCATATTGCTGCGGAAATAACGGGTTAAGGAGCCCAGCCCGAGCAGGGTCATCACCACAACCGGAAGCGCCATATGCCGCACCACTTCCCTCAGATAGGCCAGCCCGGCGGCATTGCTGCCCGTTGTAATCATCCCGCCCGGCGGAAGCCACTTCAAATCGACAGCGAGAATCTTGATCAGAAATAAGCCGATAAAAAAGGACGGCAGCGACATGGCGGCAAAAATGGCCACCATAACCAGCGTATCGAACCAGGAGTACTGCCTATAGGCCGAGATTACGCCGGTGATGACCGCGATCACCCACGTCAGAAAGGTGGACACGGCGGCCAGCAAAAAAGAATTCCAGATATAATCGTTGAACAGCTGAAGCACCGGCTTCTGCTGGGCAAGCGAATACCCGAAATCCCCGTGAAAGGCATTGTTCATCCAGAGGCCGTAGCGCTCAAGCACCGGCTTGTTCAGGCCGTAGATTTCCCGCAGCTCCGCTTTGCGTTCTGCCGTGAGCTTGATATTGCCCGTTATAAAATCCCCGGGCGTCGATGCGTACAGGCAGAAGATCAGCAGCGAAGCGGCAAACAGAATGATGAGCATGTACAGCAGTCTTTTCGTCAGATAGGTACTCATGGCCCGCTCCTTATGGATCGTCCCCTGCCCGTGCAGCATAAGCAGGGGACGGTGTAATGGCTTAGCGAATTATTTCAGCGTCCACTCCGGCAAGCTTCCGGCAAGCCCGATGTACGGGCTGACCGTTACATTCTGGATACGGCCGTTGTAGGCGTACACGGTTTTTTTGTAGCTGGTGAACAGAATCGGGAGCTCATCATTGAAAAGCTGGTACAGCTCCTTATAAACTGCCTTGCGCTGATCAATATCGGTGGTGGCGAGCGCCTTGTTGTACAGCTCAAGGAATTCCGGATTGTCGTAATCATTGATTTCCCCGTTGAAGAATTGCATGAAACCTTCGGCCGGATCGGTCAGCATACTGGTGGAAAAGGATACGAGATCGTAATCCCCGCCTTCCACCTTGGAAACCAGCGAGTTAAAGTCTGCGAACACTTCGGGCTGGAAATCAATGCCGAGCGCTTCGAAATTCTCCTTGGCTACTGCAATGAAAATATCGGTGTTCTTGCTCTTGGAGCCAAGATAATGGATCGACAGCGGTTTGCCGTTCTTTTCGCGTATTCCACCCGCACCGGCGGTCCAGCCGGCTTCATCCAGGAGCTGCTTGGCTTTTTCCGGATCATATTTGTAAGGGTTGATGCCTTCTTCGGTATAGGCCCAGGAGATCGGCGAAGCCGGAATGTTGGCAACGGAGCCCGCCCCCTGCGCCGCATCCACATAAATGCTCTGGCGGTCCAGCCCGTACATGATTGCCTGTCTTACCAGCTTATCCTTAAGCTGCTCATGCTTCAGGTTAACCTGCATATAGCCGTAGGTGCTTGGGGTATAAGGAATAATGTTGACAAATCCGAGTGCTTTCAGCTTCTCGATATTTTCATCCGTCGCACTGAAGGAAGCGTAATCGACTTCTCCGGTTTCCACGAACTGCCACACGTCGCCTTCGGAGGTTTTGTAGATGAAATGCTCCGTTTTCGGCTTGCCCTTGAAATAATTCTCATTGGCAATGAGACGAACCTCCTGTCCCGGAAGGAATTTCTCCAGCTTGTAAGGCCCGTCACCCAGCGGTTTCTCATGCAGCTTTTTGATGTATTCCAGATTTCCGAACTTGTAGTCCCTGCCGTAGTAAGCCTTCGAGAGCACATTCGAGCCGAGTGTCACCAGTGCGGTCGCATTGGGCTTCTCCAGTGTCACTGAAATTGTCTGCGGATCGATGACCTTGATGCCTTCGACTGTTGCGGCCGTGCCTTCTTTGTAGGCCTTGCCCCCCGCCACATTCAGGGAAGGCAGTGAAGAGCCGCCGTCATAGGCTTTGTCGTATTGCAGCGTCCAGGTAAAAGCCACATCGTCCGCCGTAAGCGGCGAGCCGTCGCTGAACTTCAAATCTTTCCGCAAATGGAAGGTGTATGTAAGCTGATCCTCAGATACATCCCAGCTCTCGGCCAGCTCCGGCGTTGGAACGCCCTTGTCATCCACGGTTACCAGGGAAGCATACAGCAGGGAAGACACGTTGCCGTCATAGCCGCTCTCCTGGAAATAAGGCGTAAATGCGCCGCTCGGGTCCGTAAGTCCGACGATGATCGTATCCGTGCGGTTCCGGGCCACAGCCGGAAGCTTGGTCAAATCGGTTGCCGTAAAAGGTTCGCTCAGCGCGCCCGCTGGCACTGGTGCGGGGGATGACGGCGCTTCGGCTCCCGCCGCAGCATTTGCACCGGCTGATGCCGTTGCCGGATTATTCCCGGAGGCTGAAGGGGTGCCGCCATTGTCGGAGCAGGCCGCAAGCAGCATTGAACCGGCAAGCAGCAGTGTTGACCATGCAAGGGTGCTTTTTCTCATAAAAATCATCTCTCTTCTCTTCAAAATTATAATACTTATAATTCCTACCCACTAAGTGTGATTAAGACCGATAGTTCACATTATAGGAAAACATTATTGTTCTGTAAAGAGAGAACTTAAAAAAAATTCTCCATAAACAGAATTTAATCCCTGAATTCGCAAATCAAAAAGCCAAAGCCCTCTCTTAAAGAAGAGTAAGCTTTGGCTTAGATTTCTGCCGTCCGGAATAACATCGCTCTTATTTCAAATATTCAAACAGCTGCTCATTCATCCGGTGAATGCCTTCAAGGCGCAGGCTGTAGGAGGTAACGTTCTCCCCTTCGATGTAAGCATGAAGCAGGCCCGCACAGCGGAGATTGAAGATATGGTCATGCACAATCCCTTTGGATATCCCGGCCTGCCTGGCGATTTCGGTAAAGGTTTTGCGTCCGCCGCCAAGCGACTGCAGTATTTTCAGACGGCTTTTTTCCCCGAGGCTGCGGAGGGCTCTGTACATAAAAGGCGATATTTCTTCGTCCGTAACCGAAACTCTCGCCGCATAATGGCAAAGGGTCAGCGGACCGAAGCTGTAAATAATATTGGCAGGCTGAAAATGAAACTGCGGAATCAGCACCAGCTTGCGCAGTCCATCCACCGGCATGAAATAAAATCCGTTGGTTGTCCTGTTTACAAAATCGGAAACCGGACCCTTGCCCAGCTCAAGTCTCCGCTCGTCCGCATGCTGCCGCAGTCTGCTGTTGACCGCAGGATCGCTGGCACTGAAATATTGCCGGTTCCACTCGGACAGCAGAAAGTGCATCCGGCTGCGGAATTGTTCCATTTGCACCGGGAACACGCTGACGTATTCCGCAAGCGTCTCGTACATTTCTCCAACCTGCAAGTGCTCCAGCCAGTCCAGCACACTGTCTACACTGCCCTTTTCCGGACACTGGTAGATCAGCAGGTTCAGCAGCTTCCAGTCATTGCCGAGCTCCGTCTCCTCCAGAGCGGACAGCAGCTCCGGGCTAAGCGTGCCCGCCACTTCAGCGGACCAGGATGCGCCCAGGTCCATCTTCTTATTGGATTTTTTGCATATAAACGTATGTATGCTGCTCACTAATTCATAAACCGGCTCAAACTGAACCTCAACCTCATAATCCACGGCCATTCCCCCTGATGCGGCTTCTACTCAGCACAGCGTTAGTGTCTTAATCTTAGGGCATTTTACGGAGTATGCGCAAGTTAATAAAGGCCATCTTACTCATTGTGTAACAAGTATGGATCAATTTTGCCGGCAGGGGGCATTCTCCCCTTCTCGCTTTTTCCAGATCAGGGTAGTAAAATAAAGGCAATATAACTCGGATTGGAGTGAAGAATATGGGACAGATTGAACAGGGGGAAGGACGCTTTTATATTGCCGGTGACGGTAAGGACCTGGCCGAGATTACATACAGGACGGATGAGGCAACGGGAGCATGGGTGATTGACCATACCTTTGTCTCGGAAGATCTGCGCGGCCAGGGTGCAGGAGAGAGGCTGGTGAAGGCGGTTGTGGACAAGGCGCGTGCAGAGCAGGTAAAGCTTGTGCCCCAGTGTCCCTATGCCGCACATCAGTTCAAAAAGCATGCGGAATACGGGGATGTGCTCAGCGGCAGCTGAATCAGGTCTTCGGGGCCCTAACAGACTAAGCCCATGCTTCCACAGCCGCTGTGCGCGGAGATTATAGAGGAAGATGCGCTTTAGTAACTTTCAGGAGGCTATGCGTTTGACTACAGCGGAAACATTGAAGGATATAGAGGAATTGCAGCAGCGCTGCGAGCAATACGAAGGAATCAGCCTGAAGCTCAACTGGGACATGCTGCGCCTGCCACCGGCATCCGGCGGAGCCGAATGGCTGGTAACCTATGAGGAGGATATTCTGGTAGGTTTTATTGGGCTGTACGGATTTGGCAGCGATATGGAAGCCTGCGGAATGGTGCGTCCGGGCTACCGGCGCAGAGGCATATTCACCTCGCTGTGGCAGCGCGCGCAGAGCATTATCCGGCGCAACCCTGTCAGCACGCTGCTGCTGAATGCTCCTGCCAGCTCGGTCTCGGCAACAGGCTTTTTGAAGACCTTGCCGGTGGCATTCAACCATGCGGAATACCAGATGAAATGGGACGGCGCTTCTGCATCGCAAGGCTCGGTTGAAGCCAGCTCAGCCGCAGGAGCCGTAGTGCTGCGGCCCGCGCGCCAGGATGAGGCCGATATTCTTGTCGAGCTGGACCGCGGAGGGTTTGGCATGTCCCGGGAGGACGCCGCTGAGGTCTATGCGCAGCATTTGAACGATAATCAGCAGGAACAGATCATGATAGAGATGAACGGGCAGCCCGCCGGCAAGATGCGGCTGTGGACCGAGGATAACGAAACCTGGATCTACGGGTTTACGGTGGACAAGAAGCTGCGCGGCCTGGGCATCGGCAGAAGCGCGCTTTTGCAGGCGATTGAACGGGAGCGGCGCAATTACAACGGGGTGAACCTGGAGGTTGCGCTTGACAATCCCAACGCGCTGAAGCTGTATGAAAGCTGCGGGTTTGTTATTTTGAACAAGCAGGATTATTACCGCTATACCGGCTAGGCTGCCCTTGCACCTGTACAGCACTCTTTTTTTGGCCGTCAGCGCCTTATAAAGGGTGCTTTTTGGTATGGCCAGAGAAGCCAATGTTACCTCCAGGTGCCTATATAACCGCAAAGTGCGTACTGTTCACCTTCTGGCGCAGCAGACATAATGATGGCATACCTTACTAAGTCAAAGGAGAGAAGCTGCTGATGAATTCAAAGCCAAAGGATGCTGCACAGCGTAAAACCGCATTGGTTGTTGGAGCGAATGGGGTGATCGGGCGCAATCTGATCGAATACCTTGTTGCGCTGCCGGAATGGGACATTATCGGAATATCACGCCGGGGCGGTGAAAATACAAGCCGTGTCCGCTATATAGCCGCCGATCTGCTGAACCCTGGGGACCTAAGCCCGAAGCTGGGCAGCCTGGCACAGGTAACACATATCTTCTATGCCGCCTATCAGGACCGCCCTACCTGGGCGGAGCTGGTCCCTCCTAATCTGGCTATGCTTGTGAACGCCGTAGAAGCCGTTGAACCCATAGCCCACAATCTGCAGCATATCAGCCTGATGCAGGGCTATAAAGTCTACGGTGCTCATCTGGGGCCCTTCAAGACCCCTGCCCGGGAGACGGATGCCGATCATATGCCGCCGGAATTCAATATCGACCAGCAGAAATTTCTGGAGCAGCGGCAGCCGGGGAAATCCTGGACCTGGTCTGCGCTCCGCCCCTCAGTGGTTTGCGGCTTCGCCCTTGGCAATCCGATGAACCTCGCTATGGTCATTGCCGTCTATGCCTCTATTTCGAAGGAGCTGGAACTTCCGCTGCGTTTTCCGGGCAAGCCTGGGGCCTACCGCAGTCTGCTGGAAATGACGGATGCCGGCCTGCTGGCCCAGGCAACCGTATGGGCGGCAACCGACAGCCGCTGTGCCAATCAGGCGTTCAACATTACGAACGGCGATCTGTTCCGGTGGGACGAGCTCTGGCCGAAGCTAGCCGCTTTTTTCGGGCTGGAAGCAGCTCCGCCGCTGCCCATGTCACTATCGGCAGTCATGGAGGATAAGGAGCCGCTATGGAACCGGATGGTGGAAAAATACGGGCTGGAACGGAACAGCTACAAGGCTGTTTCCTCCTGGGGCTTCGGGGACTTTGTATTTTCCTGGGATTATGACTTTTTCGCCGACGGCAGCAAGGCCCGGAGGCTCGGATTCCATGAGTTCATCGATACGGAAGCGATGTTTATGCGCATCTTTGCAGACCTCCGCAGCCGCAAGGTAATCCCGTAATCTTCAAAATCAGCCCCATTTGATGAATGCCGGACCGGATTCCAATACTTCACCGGACCATTCTCCGGGCACGGGCTGCAGTAAAAGCCGGACCCTGAGCCCAGGGTCCGGCTTATTTATTCTTCCGTCTGCGGCTGGGCCAGCACGGCGGCTTGATTCCCATACACCCGCTCAATATGGGAGTCTCCCCATTTGCACATCAGATGCAGAATTTCTTTGAGGCTCCAGCCGTAATCGGTCAGCTCATATTCCACTTTGGGCGGAACTACATTGTACACTGTCCTTTTGACAACGCCGTCCTCTTCCAGCTCCCGAAGCTGCTCCGTCAGCACCTTCTGGGTGATGACAGGCATCAGGCTCATGAACTCGCCGTTTCGCTTCTTGCCAAAGGTAAGAAAGAACAGGATCACCGGCTTCCACTTGCCGCCGATTACCTCAAGTGTGGCTTCCACAGCGGTGTTATAGGTTTTGACTGGTTCCGGCATGGCTTCGAACACCCCCTGCCCTTAACCATATCGCCTTGGCAGCCTGTTTGCAAGCTCAGAAGTCCACGCAGACAGCCGCTCACATCAAGCCGTACCCCCGGTGAGCAAGCTCGTCCTGGTCGTTCCTGCGCTCTCCGTACTTCTGCAAGCGTGCAGACGACTCTTCCCGCCCCAGGAACACGGACAGCAGCCGCACATAATCCAGCGATTCGGTGAGCGGAATCCCCGCTCCGTCAAAAATGGCTTTGCGCCCGTCCAGAAGAGAGTAAACCTCCACCGTTTCCGCCGGCATTCCATATGCCTGATGGCAAAACACATTGGCCATATGCAGAAATCCTGTGATGACCTCTTCATTTCCATTCACCATAAATTTCTGTATGCTGAGGCAGCGTCCCGGAACCGCCGAATTCCAGGCCAGCTGAAAAATCATCGCCAGCTCGATATCAAGCACAGGCACCGGCACATGCCACTGCTCATAGAGCAGCACCGGAACCTCCTGCATATGATTGACGCTAACCATCCGCATCAGCTCATCGGCAATGGCCGTCTTGACCTCCCAATAGTGCATCAGCGAAGGAAAAGCATCCCCCTTGGGCGGCCAGCGGCGCTCCAGCAGGAACTGGACCGGCGTTTCCCGGCGCACCTCGGGCTGCAAACTGTAGAAGTCATTCAGCGTATGTCCTATTGCATACTGGACCTGCTGCCTCCAGCGCGGAAGCCCGGTGACAGGCGCTCCGCTGCCTGGAGACTCTGCGCCGCCCAGCATGATATGCTCCATGCGGAAATCATTCAGCCGGCTGTATTGCACCGCCGAGGCTTCCCTCTTCCCCGCTGTACGGCTTCCTGCCGTGCCGCCCATCCTTAAGAAACCGCCGCGCAGGTTTCGATAAATTGGCGGCCGAAGCTGCGGCAGGCATCTTTTTCCGCTGCATTCGGCCCGTATTCAATCTTCAGGCTTTCCTGTATAATCTCCGCTCCCCGCTCCTTCAGCTTCTCCTCGATCTGATTCACGGCACCGCAGTAAATTTCATATCCCGTATCCCCGCTGCCGAAGGCTGCGGCTTTGATGGAGGTTAAATCCAGCTCATCCAGCTCTTCATAGAAATCCAGGAATTCATCCGGCAGCTCGCCGTCTCCCCAGGTATACGCGCCCAGCAGCACGCCCTCATAGGCTTTTATCTCATCCGCGTTGCAGTCAGTGACCGATTTCAGTACAGCCTCGCCGCCTGCCTGGCGTATTCCTTCCACAATCAGTTCAGCGATCTCTTCCGTATTGCCAGTCAAGCTGGCATATGCCACAAGCACCTTAGCCATGTACCGGTTCCTCCCAAAGTAAGCATTAAATTTACACCAAAAATTCAAACCAAGTATTGCTAATCCCATTCTATTTGATAATGATTATCATTGTCAACATTTAAAACGCACAAAAACACGGACCCTCCGGTTTCCTTGCCGGATAGAGCCCGCGTTCAGCGCTGCTTGCCTTAAATTTGTTATCTTGGATAATCGCCTTAATAAGCGCCTTCCAGCAGTGTAATGCCATTGCCGTCCGGATCGCGGAAATTCATTTCTTTGCCCCCGTATTCCATGGTGACCGGCGGCTGGCAGTCCAGCCCTCCCGCCTTGAGCTGCTCATAGGTCTCATCCAGGCTGCTGCAGGAAAACACCAGATTGACCACTCCGGTTGTATGCCTGCCCCATTTGTTCTCATCCCAGATGATCAGCCCCGGCTGCCCCCGGTCAAAGCCGATCTTCGCCCCGTCATAATTGCCAAAGCCCTCAAACGGAACCGGAACCCCAAGCATCTCCGCATAAAACGCCGCCAGAGCCGCCGTATCCTTGGAGTACAGGTTAATGCCTTCAAAAGACGAAATCATCTGTTCTCACTCCTTCACAATTGTTTTCTTAGCTGCACATTCGCCCGCTGAAGACAGTATAACTGCCCCTGCAATTCTTGTATTGCAAAAAAACGACATTCACCTCCGCGCATAGGCCAAGGCCTCCAGCGGCGTCCTTCCGGCAAATTTCTTAAAGCTGTTGATCAGATGCGACTGGTGGCTGTAACGGTAACCGTACACCAGATCCTGCATAGCCTTCGCAGACAGCGGCAATTGATACAGCTCCAGCCATACATTCTGAAAACGCACCAGATCGGCCGTCTTTTTAGGAGAAATGCCGATATATTCACGGAAAAGCCTCTCAAGCTGGCGGCTGCTTACTCCCGCGCTGCTCTCAAGCTCTCCGGCGGTAACCGCACCTCTCCGCTTAAGAATACTGTAGACGGCGTTCATCATGCTGTCATTGCTGCGTCCTCCCTGCTCCAAACGCTTCAGCAAATAAGCCTCCGCCGCGGCGATGCGTTCTGCGAACGTATGTGCAGCACGCAGCCTCTGGCCTAATTCTCTGCGGAAAGCGGTGAAATAATGCTCCACCGGAGCATGAATATTCAGAACATCCCGGAGATGTTCATCCGCGAACAGATGCACGGCCCAGAAATGAAAGCGGATCGCGAAGCGCTGCCTGTCCGATGGCGGCAGGGCCTGTCCTGCTTCAAAGGGGCTATCATTGATTCCGCAAAAAATCCCGCCGGACCCGCCGGTTATCTCATCCCACTCCCAAATGATATCCATGCAGCTGTCCGGGATAATAATCTCCGGCTCCATGGGCAGCGGGGCCGTATGGCCCGGTGAGGCCTCCGGTTCAAATACAGGGGCTTGCGGCAGAGCTGCAGCTCCCCAGAAGCAGCGGATATAGGGGCGCAATGCCTTGCCGGGCAGGACCTCGCCGGCCTCCGCGGGTTTCGCCGTAATCGGATAATACAGCTCCGAGAGGTCAATCATCAGCTTCCGCCTCCAATTCTGTCTTTTCAAATACTGAGGCTTGGCATACCCGATGCCATCATCTCTGTCTAAGCTCATAAATTTTATAACCGCCGCTTACGGTCTCGCTATACGGCTTGCTTTTATCCCGCAGCACAATGTCCTCAACATGTTTTTTGGTCTTGCCGCCAATCGTACAGGCAACACTAATCTGATCATACACAACCACTGCCATAAGCGCCAGAATAACTGCCGTCCGTATCCCTCTGCGGATTCTTTTTAATGTGACCATAGCTCTCCCTGCCCTCTCCTTCATTTGGGAATATTATGCACTTCAATGGAATGGGCCAAAATGGGAACAGCCGCGCTTTGCAACCATTTTGTTTGTAGCTGTAAGGCTAAATGTTGTACAATAAAGGCTAAATGACTTTTTGAAGGATGGATTAATCATGTATACAGCAAGTGATTGGAAGGACTACGAAGTAATCGATACCGGAGGCGGAGAAAAGCTGGAGCGCTGGGGGGAGATCATCCTGCGCCGTCCGGACCCGCAGATCATCTGGCCGCTTGCCGGTGAGACGGCGAAGTGGCGTGATGTGCATGGACATTATCACCGCAGCTCAGCCGGAGGCGGACAATGGGAAATGAAGAAGACCATACCGGAAGATTGGAAGATCAGCTATGGCAAGCTGAAATTCCACCTGCGTCCGACCAATTTCAAGCATACGGGGCTATTCCCCGAGCAGGCCGCCAACTGGCGCTGGATGATGGACAAGATCGCTGCAGCGGGACGTCCCATTTCCGTGCTTAATCTCTTTGCCTATACGGGGGGCGCCACCGTTGCCGCTGCCAGCGCAGGAGCTTCCGTCGTTCACGTGGATGCCGCCAAAGGCATGGTCCAATGGGCGAAGGAAAATGTCCAGCTCTCCGGTCTCGCCGAGCGTCCGGTCCGCTTCATCACTGACGATGTATTCAAATTCGTGCAGCGCGAACAGCGCCGCGGCAGCAAATACGATGCCGTCATCATGGACCCGCCTTCCTATGGCAGAGGGCCCGGCGGAGAAATGTGGAAGCTGGAAGCGAGCCTGTACCCATTCCTGGAGAGCTGCATGGAGATTATGAGCGACAAACCGCTGTTCACGCTGATCAACTCCTACACAACAGGTATTTCGCCAACCGTTCTGCGCAACATGCTCTCTTTGACCATGGGCAGGCGCTACGGCGGCAAGCTGACCTCCGGTGAAATCGGCCTGCCAATTACAGCCTCCGGAATGAACCTGCCTTGCGGAATTCTGGGCCGCTGGGAGGCGTAAGACATGTCATCGAATGTACCCGGCACAGCCGGGGAATCATTTGGCGGAAGCTCCCGGTTCGAGGTCCTGTATGAAGACAATCATCTGCTGGGCATCGTGAAGCCCGTCAATATGCCGGTGCAGGAGGATGCTACAGGCGATCCCGATCTGCTCAGCCTGCTCAAGGAGGATGTAAGGGAGCGCTTCAACAAACCGGGCAACGTATTTATGGGACTGGTCCACCGGCTGGACCGTCCGGTTGGGGGAGCCATGATCTTCGCCAAGACCTCCAAAGCCGCATCACGGCTGTCGGAGAGCGTACGCTCCCACAGCTTCCATAAGGTTTATCTCACCGTGGTTCACGGCAAGCCTCCGGCTGCGCAGGGCCGCCTGGTCCATACTCTGCTCAAGGATGCGAAGACAAATACGGTGACGATTGTCCGCAAAGGCACACCCGGAGGCAAGGAGGCTGTTCTGGACTACACAGTGCTCGGCTGTGCCGAAGGCTACAGCCTGCTGAAGATCGATCTGCTCACCGGCCGTTCACATCAGATCCGTGTGCAGCTCAGCGGCATCCGCTGTCCCCTGTATGGCGACCAGAAATACGGAGCCGCTGTGAACAAGCCCGGCCAGCAGATTGCTCTGTGGTCGGCGCTTGTAGGCTTTCCTCATCCCGTCACCAAAGAGGACATCGAACTGATCTCCCTTCCGCCGCAGGCCCATCCATGGAGCCTCTGGGCACAGCACATACAAAAGCAGGCCATCCGGTAACGGGGGCCTGCTTTTGTATGTCATACAGGCTGCTTGGATAATTGCCGGCTCTTAGCATGTAGAAGGGGCTGTGAAGGTGATTACCGGGTCCATCTGAGAAAACGAGCTCCGGAAATGGCCCCCTTGGGGCAGCCTCTTCCAAATGTCTTAATCTTATTTCGGGACCGGAATCAGCTGATGAAACGTAAGGAGGTTCATAGGGAACTGAAGCGGAGTGGAAAAAGTAACACTATTGGGCTGGAATCCCGGCTTTAACGGGCCTTTAGTGGGATTTTGTACACTTCATGGAGGCCCATTCCCCCCAAGCGGCTGATTTCAGCCGGACCAGCTGTACTTTTTCCCACTAAGGGTGATCCGCTATCCGAATGCGCTACCTTAGTGTTCCTTTTTACTACTAAGGGGCTGCCCTTGTTTAAAATATAAGACACTTATGCCGCTGCGCGGCGCCACTGAGGAATGAAATATCGCTGCGGCCGCATTATTACAGGGCAGAACTTTATGCTCGGCACACTAAATTATCCTTCTATTTCCCGCTGAAACACGCCATCCTTTACAAGGACGGCGTAGCCGTTTCTGCTTGTTATTGTTTCAAGCTCAGCTTATGTAACATTCTTCCCGGCCGCGGCCGCCGTCAGGGCGTTGAGCCCTCCGGCGCCGGTGCCGGAGCCACCGCCATCTTCCCCATCAGGTACAGCAGCAGCTGCTGGTTGTGGGAGGAGATCGGGTCCAGGGCCTCTGCAAAAAAATCACTGCGGATCTGGAGTCCGCGCTCGGTCTCTTTCTTGCCCGTCTCTGTGATGCTTACCCATACAATCCGCCGGTCGGCAGCATCACGCTCACGGACAATCAGACCGTGCTTCTCCATCCGGTCCAGCAGCATCGTTACCGCTGCCGGGCTGGTCGCCAGATGCGGAGCCAGATCGGAAGGCTTCATCGCGTCACGTTCCTGCAGTAATTCCAGTACGGTGAGTTGGGCGTCTGTAAGCGTTGGGGCAAGCTTGCTGTCCATATGTAGCTTATAATCTTTCAATATTTTATGCCAGATCTTACTGAATTCAGTAGAGTGCACACTTATTCCTTCCTTTCTTGATCAATACGAATGATAGGTGCTCGGGTTCTATCCGCTATACCTAACCTTTTCGCGAGAGAAATTCCATTTCCTGCAAAAGAAAAAAATAAATAGCCCGAGCATTAGAGAAATGCATCCTTTGAACTATTATCAGATCAGGCCCAGACCAACTTTAAAACGGTGTCCCCATTCTCCGCGAGGGAGGCTACGGACACCGTTTATTTAGCCGGAATCGCGGATCAGACCGCTACTTTATCGCGGGGAACAGGCTGACAATCTCATCCTTCTTCTCAACCGCCACCAGCTGTTTGCCGATTGAGCGCCGTTCACTGAGCGGTGCCGCTTCGGAGGAGAAGGTATGGGTTGCCCCGTCGCGGGTAATCGCAACAAGCTCCAGAGGTTCACGGCAATAGAAGGCGCCGGACAGTCTGCTGCCGTTCGGGCGGACGCGCTTGCCCTCCTTGAACTCAAAGGTTGGCATGCCTTTGCCGCCGCGGCTCTGTGCAGGATAGTCCAGAAGCAGTGTCCGTTTGGCATAGCCGATTTCTGTTACCGCCAGAATTTCGCCTTCGTCTTCACCGGCCCAGAAGCAGGAGACGACTTCGTCGCCTTCGCGCAGCTGGATTCCCCTTACGCCACTGGCGACGCGGCCCATTGGATTCACTTCGCTCTCACGGAAGCGGATGCTCATGCCCTCCCGGGTCACCAGCACGATTTCTTTGTCTCCGCTGCTCAGCGCCACTGTCAGGATTTCATCGCCTTCAGCCACTTTGCAGGCCGCAACGGCTCCGGTACGGCTGGTAGAGTACTCCTTGAGCTCCGTACGCTTCACCTGGCCCTTGCGGGTGACAAAGACCAGACTCGCCTGCGGATCATCCATATTGCCAACAGGCAGAATGCTGGCAATTCCGTCGCCTTTGGCGAGGCCGATCACATTGACAATCGCCGTACCCGGCTCCTTCCACTTGAATTCCGGTATCTGATGCACCGGCAGCAGGAAGTATTGCCCTTTGCGGGTGAATACAAGCAGGCTGTCCCGGGTATTGAGGTCCATCAGCCTGATGATATGGTCGCCTTCCTTCACGCCTGAAGCCTGGCGCTCGCCGCCAGAGCGGGTGAAGGAGGGCATGCCGGTTCGCTTAATGTATCCGTCGGCCGAAAGAGCTACGAGAACATCCTCGGCGTTCACCAGCACTTCAAGGCTGACCTTGAGCTCCTCGACTTCGCCTTGAATGAGCGAACGCCGGTCAATGCCGTATTTGTCGCGGATTTCAACAAGCTCCTTGCGGATCACGGCGATCAATTTCTTGTCGCTGTCCAGAATGCCCTGCAGCACGGCGATCCGCGCGTGCATTTCGTCCAGCTCCTTCTGAAGCGAGTGTATCTCCAGGTTGGTCAATCTGTACAGCTGCAGGGTGAGGATGGAATCCGCCTGGCGTTCGCTGAAGCCGAACATCCAGACCAGATTGTTCTGGGCATCCTGGCGGTTCTTCGACGCCTTGATGGCGGCGATTACCTCATCCAGGATGTTCAGTGCCTTCACCAGTCCTTCCAGCACATGGGCGCGGTCCTCCGCTCTCTCCAGATCAAACCGGGTGCGGTGGGTAACTACCTCGCGCTGATGAGCGATATAGGCCTCCAGGATGGCCTTGAGGCCAAGCTGCTGTGGAGACTTGTTGACAATCGCCACCATATTGAAGTTATAGGTGATCTGCAGATCGGTTTTTTTGAGCAGATAAGCCAGGATGCCCTGGGCATCCGCTTCCTTCTTAAGCTCAACCACGATCCGCAGGCCGTCCCGTCCGCTCTCGTCGCGGACTTCGGCGATGCCTTCGATCTTTTTTTCCAGGCGGATATTCTCCATTGAGGTGACGAGCCGTGATTTGACGATCTGGAACGGCACCTCTGTGATGACAATCTGCTGCTTTCCGCCGCGCAGCGTCTCGATTTCCGTCTTGGAACGCAGGTAAATGCGTCCCTTGCCTGTGCGGTAGGCATCCATGATGCCTTCTCCGCCCATAATGGTGCCGCCTGTCGGGAAGTCGGGACCCTTGATAAAGGTCATGATGTCCTCAAGCGGTATATCCGGCTTCTGCATCACAGCGATACAGGCATCGATCACCTCGCGCAGATTATGCGGCGGTATTTCGGTGGCAAACCCGGCAGATATCCCGCTCGTTCCGTTGACCAGCAGATTCGGATAACGGGAAGGCACCACGACCGGCTCTTTGGCCGTATTGTCAAAGTTGTCCTTGAACAGCACGGTGCGCTTCTCGATATCGCGCATCATCTCCATCGCGATCGGCGACAGGCGCGCTTCCGTATAACGCATCGCTGCCGCCGGGTCATCGTCCATCGAGCCCCAGTTCCCGTGTCCGTCTATAAGCACATGGCCCAGCTTCCAGGGCTGCGCCATCCGCACCATGCCTTCGTAGATCGAAGAGTCTCCATGCGGATGATAATTCCCCATGACGTCGCCGACCGTCTTGGCGGACTTGCGGTATGGCTTGTCCGGGGTATTGCCCGAATCGTACATGGCATACAGAATCCGGCGCTGCACAGGCTTCAGCCCGTCACGGACATCAGGAATGGCCCGGTCCTGTATAATATATTTGGAATACCGGCCAAAGCGGTCACCGACGACCTCCTCCAGAAAAGCCGGCAAAAACTGTTCTGATAAACTGCTCATTCGCTCACCTTCTGTTCCTCAATCTGTCCGCGTTTTTAACGGATTGGCGATCAAACCTAGCTCCGCTGGTGGAATATTCAACATGGAGATGCGCCTAGTTGTTCATGAGAAAAAACTGTGCTGACTGGGTCCAGCGTAACTGCGGGGAATGTTTGGACTTCCGGACACTACGCTCCTAGAGTTCCAAACTTCCCCTACGTTACTTTCCACCCAAATAAGCTTCGCATTATTCTCAGGAACCAGGTAGGAAAATCACCAGAGAATATTCCTTTGACTTCGCAAAAGAATCACCAAAAAATTAAAAACAGGCGGAAGTAATCGTCACTTGCCGCTAAATATAATCTGTGCCGCTTTTACGCAGCACTTCTATGCTATCCTGCCGCTTGAGCAGCGGAACGGACAAATCATGGGAAATGACCGTTTCCGCCGGGGCTGCTACTCCTCAATCTCCGTGAAATCCACATTCTCGACAATCCAGCGCTTGCGCGGGTCGACCTTGTCGCCCATCAGCGTGGATACGCGGCGCTCCGCCTTGGCGGCGTCCTCGATCTGCACCTGCAGCAGATTGCGCGAGTCCGGATTCATCGTGGTTTCCCACAGCTGATCCGGGTTCATTTCGCCGAGTCCCTTGTAGCGCTGCAGCTCGAAATTCTTGCCGAATTCCTTCAGGTAATTGGCCAGCTCCTCGTCGCTCCAGGCATAGCGCACCGTCTCCAGCTTGCCCGATTTGCGCGTCAGCTTATACAGCGGCGGCTGGGCGATAAAAACCTTACCGGCATCGATCAGCGGCTTCATATACCGGTAGAAAAAGGTAAGCAGCAGCACCTGTATATGCGCACCGTCGGTATCGGCATCGGTCATGATAATTATCTTGGAATAATTGCTGTCTTCTACGGTGAAATCCGGCCCGATTCCCGCTCCGATCGTGGCAATAATCGCCTTGAATTCATCGTTCTTGAGCACGTCCAGCAGCTTGGCCTTCTCGGTATTCATCGGCTTGCCCTTCAAGGGCAGGATCGCCTGAATCTTCGAGTCACGGCCCTGCTTGGCCGAGCCTCCGGCGGAATCGCCCTCCACGATAAACAGCTCGGTACGCGTCACATCCTTGGACTGGGCAGGCGACAGCTTGCCTCCGAGGTTCGAGCTTTCACTGCGCTTCTTGCCGCTGCGGATTTCATCGCGTGCCTTGCGGGCAGCTTCCCTCGCCTTGGAGGCTTGGATAGACTTCCTCAGCAGGCTCTGAGCCACCTGCGGATTCTCCTCGAGGAACCGCGCCATATTCTCGGACACGATGTAATCCACGGCGCTGCGGGCAGACGCGCTGCCGAGCTGGTCCTTCGTCTGGCCGACGAACTCCACCTCGGACATCTTGACGCTGATCACCGCCATCATGCCTTCGCGCAGATCATTGCCCTCCAGGTTCTTGTCCTTTTCCTTCAGCAGCTGGGTACGGCGGGCGTAATCATTCAGCACCCGGGTATAGGCAGTCTTGAAGCCGGTCTCATGCGTGCCGCCGCTGCGGGTGGGAATCGAGTTCACGAAGGAAGCCAGCGTTTCCGTATATCCGGCATTGTACTGCAGCGCTACCTCGACCTCAATATCATCCTTCTCCGAGCTGAAATGAATCACATCATGCAGGACGTCCTTGCCTTCATTGAGGAACTGCACGAACTGGCTGGCTCCGCCTTCATAAAAATATTCATCCTGGCGGCCGCTGCGCTCATCATTCAAAAGAATGCGCAGTCCGGAGTTCAGAAAAGCAATCTCCTGCACCCGCTCCGCCAGCGTATCATAGTTCAGGGCAATACTGTTAGGAAAGACGCGGATATCCGGCTTGAAGGTGATCTTCGATCCGGTCTTATTGGTATTTCCCAGCACCTCAAGTCCCGTCACGGGCTCACCGACATGCTCCTTGCCGTTTTTGTCCACCCAATATTCGAAGCGCTGCCGATGGATTTTGCCGTCCCGGTATATTTCCACTTCCAGCCACTCGGACAAGGCGTTGGTCACTGAAGCGCCCACGCCGTGCAGACCGCCCGATTTCTTGTAGCCGGAGCCTCCAAATTTACCGCCCGCATGCAGAATGGTAAACACCACCTGCGGCGTAGGCACTCCTGTCTTGTGCATTCCGGTCGGAATTCCCCGTCCATTGTCGAGCACGGTCACCGAGCCGTCCTTGCGCAGTGTGATATCAATCTTCGAGCAAAATTTGGCCAAATGCTCATCTACGGCGTTATCTACGATTTCCCATACCAGATGGTGCAGTCCCGAGGAACTCGTACTGCCGATATACATGCCGGGCCGTTTGCGTACTGCAACCAGACCCTCGAGCACCTGAATGTCGTCAGCATCGTATCCAGTCCGGGCAGCGTCGCCGTTCTTGGAGACTTTTGCAAACATATCGATCTGTTCGAGCATTCATGCTCCTCCTTCTTCTCTCTATCTGCGAAATGCAAACAAACGTTTTCGTTCACTTTGTACATTCTAATTCAAAATATCCCTTTTCGTAAAGACGGCGAATGAAATGATTACCGAAAGAATCCCCCAAACGGCCAGTACACCCATGGAAAAAGACAGCGTCATCCCCTCAATGGGGGCGGGCGATCCGGCCAAATATCCGGTCAGCCCCAGGTTGACCATAAATAAATATTTGGCTGTAGTCCACGCGGAGGCCATATTGGTCAGAATGGTGCCGGCAATCAGCGCAGCCATCATCACCACGATGCTTGCAGCCGTGCTGCGCACGAGTACCGATACCATGAAGGCCAGGAGCGCAACAATTACGCTCACGAACCAGATCAGCCCGCCCTGCATCAGCAGATACTTCCACTGCGGCACCGCATGAACGGCAGACATGTCGACTGTATCCCCGTTCAGCTGGAAGCCCGTAAAGACCGGAACATTAAAGCCTTTATAGCCAAAAGCAAGACCGGAGATAAGGTAGCTGATCACAAAGGCCGAGAGCACGATCAGCGAGACGAACATCAGCAGCGCCGCCAGCTTGCTAAGCAGCACCTTCCAGCGCTTCACCGGACGGGTCAGCAGCATTTTGATGGTTCCCGTGGTCCGTTCACCCGATACCAGGTCTGAAGCCACGGCCATGATCAGCAGCGGAATGAACAGGTTTACCGAATTATCCAGAAACTCGCGCGTAAAGGTTACTCCGCTGGGCTCATTCGGGTTCACATCATGGTCGAGATAATATTGCAGCTGCTGGACAAATATCTTCCGGTATGACTTCCATTCCTCGGGAATCCGGTCGCTGCCCAGTGAATTCTGGTTGTCCGTAATCTGCTGCTGAATCTCCAGCCTCCAGTCCGAGTTGAACTTGTCCCGGCTGCGTTCGGCAATCCGCATCTGCGCGTAGGTGAACATAGGCACGAGAACAACCAGAATGAGCAGAATGATATAGAAACGCTTCTTTTTTATAATCTTCAGGCACTCATTGCGGATGAGCGGCATCAGGCTAATCAATAGTTTCACCCTCCGTTAGCTTCAAGAATAGCTGTTCCAGTGTAGGGTTGATTTTATGCACGGCTCTTACTTCAACCTCATCTGCAACCAGTACGGCTACAATCTCCGGGATCAAATCCTCCTCCATTACCGTGATCAGGGAATTCGCCCCCATCCCGGCAATAATGGAATCATCCAGGGTAACCTCATCCAGCTCCAGCAGTGAAATATCCGGACGGCCGCCAAGAATCTTCCTGGCCCAGCTTAGAGGCTCCAGTTCCCAGAGTACATAAGGAGAGTTGCGCGCGACCAGATCGCTCACTCCCCCCACTGCCAGCACCCGTCCCTTGCTGATGATCGCCACCCGGTCGCACAGCAGCTGAATTTCACTCAGCAGATGGCTGGAGACAAATACAGCAAGGCCTTCGTCGGCGAGCCGGCGGATAAATTCACGCAGCTCCTTGATCCCTTTGGGGTCCAGCCCGTTCGTCGGCTCATCCAGAATCAGAAGCCGGGGCCGTCCGAGAAGCGCCTGCGCAATGCCCAGACGCTGGCGCATGCCGAGTGAATAAGTGCTTACCTTGTCGTGAATCCGCTGATCCAGCCGGACAATATCCACGACCTCGGCGATGCGGGCCTTGTCCACTCCGGGCTGCATCCGGGCAAAATGCTGCAGATTCTCCCAGCCGGTCAGATAGGTGTACACCTCAGGGTTCTCAACAATGGAGCCGACGTATTGCAGCGCTTTTTCAGGCTCGCGGTTAACGTTGTATCCGCAGACGGTAATCTTCCCTTCACTGGGACGGATCAGATCCACCAGCATGCGGATGGTCGTCGTTTTGCCGGCACCGTTCGGACCAAGAAAGCCAAAAATCTCGCCTTCCCTCACATCAAAGGTTACATCGTCGATAATCCATTTGCGGCCGATCCTTTTGCGGACACCGTCGACAGACAGCACTACCGTCCCGGAGCCGCCGCTTTTGTCTGTTGTCATCTTCCTCACAGCTCCCCTGCCGTTAATTTCTGCTGCCCTGTTCACAGATGAGGACCAGCTCATTGCACAGCCTGCACGATCCGCTCGCTTATCCGCTGGTAGCCGTCGCCGTTCGGATGAAAATGATCGCTTGACAGATACTTGTCCAGATGGCGGTTGAACAAGTCAAAGGTCGGAACAAGCGTCATGTTGCTGTGTGTATTGATAATATCCATCGCCGCATTATTCCAGGCGGTTACCGCCTGGTTGCCGGGCACCAGCAGTTCAGAAACATCTCCGAACGGGTTATACAGCCCCATGTAAAAAATCTGCGCCTCAGAATTAATCTCCGAAATACGCTCCAGAATGAGATTCAGCCGTTCGGCCGCTTCAGGCAGCGCTGCCAGCAGGGACTCGGGGGTTATATCTTCAGCGCTTTCAGGCAGCCCTGCGCCTGTACTCAAGCCGGCACCCGCACCAGTCCCGCTGCTTCCCTCTGCAGGAATTTCCAGATCCGGGGATGCAATTTGCTGGCCTTCGCTGCCCTCACCCAGAAGGTCAGAGCCCCTGAAAAGATCGTTTCCGCCTATTGAAACCAGAATCACGTTGGACTGGCGAAGGGCATATCTCACGCCTTCCTGCTGCAGCTTGCTCTGCAGACCCGCTGTCGTCAAGCCGTTGATCCCCATGTTGCCGATCAGCTCCGCCTTGCTGCCTTCGGCAGTCAAACCTTCAACCGTCCGCTTCACAAACCCGCTGCCCGTGTCGTCGCCCGTCCCTTTGGCCAGCGAGTCGCCCAGAGCCATGATTTTGAGCCCTTCCCCGGCAGAGACCGGAGCTGCGGTCTGCTGCGGCAAAGAGGTCAGCAGTGCTTCGCCTCTCGGATACAAAATATCTTTCACCGCATAGACAAAGCCGCCAAGCAAAATGATTGTAGCCGCTATGGAAATCAGGCTGACTGCACGCCAGGTCCATTTGGAATCGTTCAAAGCTATCCCCCCGTATGCCGTTCTATTCTGTATTGTTCCACATTTTACAAACTTCTTAACTATGTAGATAAACATAATTCTTCTATGTGCAATTTGCAAATGACAAAAATGCATTGTTCAGCAGGCTGCATTAACATATACAAGGAATAATGAATAGCGCAAAGCCTGTAAATTCTTATATTTTACAAGTGGAAACGGCTTCGCCGTCCTTGACCGGGCAGCGCAGCTGTTTGCATTTCAGGTGTAAGGCTGGCTGTTGGAAGCCAGGCGGGAAGCCAAGCGGAAAAGGTCACTTCATATTCCCCCAGCCGCTTTTTCGCAAGGGTTAGCGGGAAAAAGGATCCCTAATCGTTCCGTTTCTCTCCCCTGCAGAGGAATACGCCTACATTAAGATGAACTTGAACCATTCATCCAAAGGGAAACCATTTTAGCGGGAAAAAGGATAACTAATTCACCGCATTCGGAGACTGGATCATCCCTAGTGGGAAAAAGGATAACTAATTCGGCTGAAATCAGCCATATGGGGGGAGATGGCCTCTATGAAGTGTACAAAATCCCACTAAAGCCCGTTAAATCCAAAATTCCAGCCCATTAGTGTTACTTTTTACACTTCGCTTTAGTTCCCTTATGAATCTCTTCCTTGCGTTCCATCAGCTTGTTCAGGTTCTCCGGTTCATTTCATATAAGCCTATTGTGTTTTTTAAAGATTACAGAACCTCCTCCCGCTTAAACAGAGGAGCGGACGGACCCGCGGAACAGCGGCAGCGGCCGCCCGGGTCTCCGGATTTTCACCGCTAAGAGACTGCGACGAAATAAAGTACCGCTAAATTGTTGACAAAACTCCCAAAACCGTGGAGATTTTGTCAACAAAAGAGGGTACTCATTTCCTCGCGGCTCCTGAGGGGAATGAAATAAATCTGGAGAGCACTGCGACCCGGACAATGGTCCGTTCGCGGAGGGTCCACTCCAAAAGCCTGCGTATATCCTACGGAAGAAAGACGCCTATCGGCGTCCTATATAAGAATGCTGCCATTTCAGTGGGGAGGAGAAGAATCATTTCGCGCTGATTCCACCGTCCAGCCAGCTTCGGGCGAATTCAAAGGCACTTCTGCCTCTGATTTCACCGTCCAGCCGGCTTCGGGCGAAATCAAAGGTACTTCTGCCTTTGATTCCAACGTCCAGCCGGCTTCGGGCGAAATCAAAGGTACTTCTGCCTCTGATTTCACCGTCCAGCCGGCTTCGGGTGAATTCAAAGGTACTTCTGCCTCTGATTCCCTCTGCCTGCCCGCTGCGGACAACGCAATCGCGCAGTTTGCTTGGCCGAAATCCCGATCCATTCTTTCATTTACAGCGCAGCCGTGAAATAACGGATAAGCTTCGCTTCCCCCAAACTATATAAATTCTTATCTTTCCAGAAAAAACCGCCCCCCGGCTATGCCGGGAAGCGGTCTCTTGCTGAAACGGCTGCAGTGCTCCTGAAACCGGCCGGAAAGCCGTATCTGCCTGCAGCGGTCTATGATTACTTGCCGATGAATTCCTGGACCCAGTAATTATTGTCAAAACCCACGCCGATATAATTGAAATTCGCACTTAAGATGTTGGCGCGGTGCCCCGCACTGTTCATCCAGGCTGTCATGACTTCCTGAGGGGTTTTCTGTCCCATGGCGATGTTCTCGCCCGCATACTGGTAAGTAACCCCGAATGCAGCCATCATGTCAAACGGTGAGCCATATGTCGGCGACGTGTGGGAGAAATAATTGTTCGAACGCATGTCAGTGGCTTTGGCTGCCGCCACCTTGTTCAGGCTGTCCAATGCGGCTACGGGCGAAAGTCCGGCTGCAGCGCGTTCCTTGTTGACCAGCGTTACAATCTGCTGGGTGAATGAGGCCGTTCCGGTTGTATCCGATACTGCCGGCGCAGCTGTCGCTGCCGGAGTCGCCGCAGGCTTCGCTGTCGCCGCCGGAGTTGCCGCAGGCTTCGCTGTCGCCGCCGGAGTTGCTGTTGGAGCCGCAGCTGTCGGCTGGCCGGTAATGATAATTGGCTGAAGCTTGGTAATGGTTACCGTTGAGCCGTCAATGGAAAAACCGTTTGTGCTATATTGTTTTAGATATTCTAAGAGCTGTGTAAGGTTGGTAGTCTTTAGGGTCACCGTCTGAGTTTCCGATGCCGCATCTGCTTGTAATGGAAGAGAAATGCTAAGCGCCATAACAGCCGCTACGCTTCCACCTATTACTGCTCTTAAAGTCTTGCTCTTCATTCTGCCATCTCCTTGTTCATGTTGTATGGATCTGAGCTGCCCAGAGCCTCCGGCTCAAATATTACAAAGTTGTAATTTGTTCCTCAGTCATTGTATCACAAATCTTTCAGCCGTGCGCTTCTAAATTCTGGAGTTTAATAGAGTTGCAAACAGCCTGTCCCGCTCTGGAGCAGCAGGCAGACCTCATCCATCCCTGCAAGTAGAAACGGCTTCGCCGTCCTTATAAAGACGGTATCCGTTTCAGCGGGAAAGATAAGGCTAATTTTTAGCGTGAAACATATAAATTCTCTTTCAAAAAGAACCGGCTCTGCATTCCCGGCAAAAGAGGCATCGGCTCCCCTTGGGAACAGATGCCGTATATTTAAAATTTAAGTTTCTTTCATTAAATATATCGGCAAAAGCCGCCCCGCTTCTTAATGAAAAGACTGCCAAAACTCGCCTTCGGTTGAAATCAGGCCCATGATCTCCGCATACGGAATACGGAAGGTCGGGAAGCCGGCGGCATATGGCGCAATTTCGTAAGGGGCAAAATACAGATATAGCGCGTCTTCATCCACATAAAACGGCTGGTCCGCGGTGATGCCCTTGTAGGTATCAGGAAATACGTATGAGTACTGGGGATCATTCGCAATCTGCTTGCCGACAATCTCACCGAGCTTCTGCACATACTTGCTGCCCGGCTTGAATAAATCGCTTAGGCGGTAAAATCTGCCGTTCCGCAGATTGATATGCTCATAGAGCTTGGTGGGCATCCCATGTGCCGCCCCAAAAGGAAAGCGGTACCCGCTAAGCTCCAGAACCAGCAGATTCTTGCGGAAAAAGGCTACGGCAAAATCGCCGGTATAGCTGAAATCCTGGGCGGTCCCGCCCATTCCGGCACCTTCGGCCAGAGACAGGCTGCGCAGCTTATCGTTCACCTCTCTGGATACATCCGTAATGGCGATGCCTTCCACCACCGGATAATAGACCAGATAGTCTTTGTTCGGCTTGTATTTCTTCTCCAGCACGGAATAGGGCGGCCGGAGCGGAACCACCCCATTTTGCCTCCATACCTGCTTGCCTGTGCGGTCATAATAAGAAGTACGCAAATCCACATCCGCCCGGATCAGACTGCCGCTGAAGGACAGGGTGCCTGAGCCCGGAATCACCGGGGGCTGGGCGGCTCTTTTGCCGCTTTTATCGATAAAATAGGTATTCTGGGCATCGTATACGGACGCCAGGCCGTTCTGGTAATTGTTCACGCCGAGCAGCGGATGGCTGCTGAGGATTCTTCCCGTCACCGCATCTGCAATGGCATAGCGGGAACCCCGGTAAGGCTGGGCAGGGTCCAGCGGAGTGCCGAGCGCAACCCGGTCCTCGCCAAGCTGCAGCACTTCATAATAAGTGGCCGGGATGATCTGTTTCCCCTGCTTGTCGATAAGCCCGTAGGCATTGCCGTAGTCCGGCGCTGTATTAATGACCGCCCTCCCCCCCGAAAAGGGCAGCGCAGCCGTGAATTGCGGCTGTATGGCTATAGTGCCGTCGGTGCGGAGATAGCCGTATTTGCCGTTCTCCTCCGCCTGGAAGGCGAGCAGGCCGTCTCCCGGATAGCCGACGAAAGGATAGTTGTACGTATGCACTACCGCTCCTAGCGGATCGATGAGCGCGAACTCGCCGTCTTTGATTTTGACCAGTGCCTTACCATCCTGGAAATCACCGGCATCCTCGTAGACCGCGGGCAGCGCCTCTTTGCCCTGCGCATCCCAATAGCCGTAACGGGAACTCCCGGAGGTCCCCTGTTTGGAGAAAAGCGCCCGACCTTCATGCAGCGAGTTCAAATAATCCACCCGCGCCGGAGTGACCTCTTTGCCTTTCTCATCAATCAGAGTGTATCCCTTCGCATCGGAGACGACGGCCCGGCCCTCAGAAAAAGGGCCAATAAAGGAATAGACGGGCTTCACCTTTTCCCTGCCGGTGCTGTCAATCAGCCCGCTGCTGTCTTTGCGCTGTACGACAGCCAGCCCGTTCGGCTGAAAATCCTCGGCATAATCGTATCTTGGCTCAATGGCCGTGCGGCCTTCGTTGCTGATATAACCCCACCGCGTGCCTTCTTTCAGCTTGAAAGGAGCCGGATGCAGCAGTTCGGCTCTCAGCCCGCCTTCCTCCGCTTCCGGGAGCACAAACAGCGGCTCCAGAGGTTTTTTGGAGTAATCCACCCGGTACAGGCCTGCCTCTGCAGGGATCGTTACGAACAGATCTTCATCTGCGCGGATGAAATCCTCTTCCTGCTGGGGGATGCATTCGTTCCAGCCGATTCCGTCCCAACGCCACACCTCGGTCTGCACGAGGCCGCTATCCAATCCTTTGCCCAGCTCATTCAATTTGATCCTCAGCATCCATTCGCTCCCCTTTACCAAAGCCTTATATTTACAGGATATGGGCAAGGGCGGAGTTATGTGCCTAATCGGGCACGCTTCTACATAACATCTGGTGTGATCTTGAAATTCAGTGCGTCCTCGCATAATATAGACATAACATTTTTGTATAATTTCGGCGATAAGGGCCGAGGGTCTCTACCAGGAACCGTAAAATCCTGATTACAAAAAAATGCCGATGTGCATTTTTTTGCGGTCAGGATTTTTGGCATACCCTATCAAAAAAAGGATGTGGAACCTATGGGCAACAGTAAATCCCTGCTCTCCAGACGGATTCAAGCCGCCGGCAAGCAAATTCCGGCTGACCTCGTCATCAAGGGCGGCAAGATCGTCAATGTATTTACCGGCGAGCTGATGGAGGGGGATATCGCCATCGTCGACGGTTATATTGCGGGCATCGGCTCCTATGAAGGCACGCGTACGGTTGACGCCGCCGGAAAGTGGATTATTCCCGGCCTGATCGACGGGCATGTGCATATCGAAAGCTCGATGCTGACCCCGCAGGAATTCGCCAAAGTGGTGCTGCAGCATGGAGTGACAGCCGTTGTCACCGATCCGCATGAAATCGGCAGTGTAGCCGGCGCGGAGGGCATTGTATACATGCTGGAACGCTCCAGAGACCTGCCCGTGGACATTTACGTCATGCTTCCCTCCTGTGTGCCGGCAACGAAGTTTGAGAGCTGCGCCGCACAGCTGGAGGCCGCTGATCTTAAACCTCTCTATGCCGATCCCATGGTGCTCGGGCTGGCAGAGGTGATGGATTTCCCCGCGCTGGCCGGCCCTGACTCGGGGATGCTGGACAAAATCGCCGGAGCGCTGGCCGAAGGGAAGCGGATCGACGGACATGCTGCCGGGATTGCGCGGGAGGACCTGAATATTTTCCGTGCTGCGGGCATCCGGACGGACCACGAGTGTATCAATGCGGAGGAAGCCAAACAGCGCCTCGACCTGGGCCTGTACCTTATGATCCGCGAAGGAACGGCCGCCAAGGACCTCGAAGCGCTGCTGCCCGCCGTTAACGCGAGGAATGCCAGACGCTGCCTCTTCGTCACCGACGACAAATTAATCGATGATCTGCTGGAGGAAGGAAGCGTGGACCATAACATCCGGCTTGCCGTCAGCAAAGGCCTTGACCCCGTCACAGCTATCCAGATGGCAACGCTGAACGCTGCCGAATGCTTTGGGCTTCATGACAGAGGGGCCATCGGGCCGGGATACCGGGCGGACCTCGTGCTGCTTGACGACCTGAATTCTCTCTCCATCGCCCAGGTCTATAAACAGGGGAAATGCGTTGTCGATCAGGGAGTGCCGGTTCCCGGCGCTTTTCCGGAGCAGGCAGCGGCAGGCACCCGGCATTCGATTGCCGAGAGCTGCCGCCTGGCCGAGCTGCAGGCCGGCGATCTGGCTATCCCTCTGCAATCGGACTATTGCAACATCATTGAGATCATCCCAAATTCCATCGTAACCCGGCATATCAGGGAACAGGTGCAGCTGGAAGGCGGCCTCTTTGCTCCTTCGGTCCAGCATGACCAGCTGAAGCTGGCTGTAGCGGAAAGACACACCCGCACCGGGAACATCGGGCTTGGCATAGTCAAGGGCTTCCGGTTTGCCAAAGGAGCCATCGCTTCAAGCGTCGCCCACGATTCGCATAACATCATCGCCGCCGGTGTCTCCGATCAGGAGCTGATCACCGCCATTCATCACATCACCGCCATGAACGGCGGGCTGACTGTAGTATCCGGCGGCAAAATTCTCGCCTCCCTGCCGCTTCCGGTAGCCGGACTGCTGTCGGAGCAGGGCTATGAGCAGGTCTACGCCGAGATGAAGCAGCTGTACGCAGCCCTGCGCGAGATCGGAGCCCCGGACAACTTCAACCCTTTTCTGACCTTATCCTTCCTTGCCCTGCCGGTCATTCCGGCGCTGAAGCTGACAGACCGCGGCCTGTTCGATTTCGCTTCTTATTCGCATATAGGGATTGAAGCAAGCGTGTAGAAGCATGACTGTAACCCTATAATTTAAAAGCACTGCTCCTAAGCCGCTTCTTTGGCTTGGGGCAGTGCTTTTTTGGGGTTCGCATCACCGGCTGCAGGCGGTTCAATCCCCTGCGTGACGCAGATGCAGATCTATAATACCCATTATCAATTTGCATAACTATTCATTGAAATTAAATTCAAGAGCTTTTTTCAAAACAGGATCAGCACCATTTCAGACGCCGTCCTTCACTGGAACATGTAGCCGGTTTGGTTTAGGGTTGAAGGGCTGCCTGTGGCTCACCATTTCGCCCTAGTCGGATAAAACTGTGCTTCTCCGGTCCCCCAGACCTTCCTGCTGATGCCCGGCGGTAAGCCTAAGTTATGATGAACGAAAGGCAGCCCCTGTTCGCACACCGTAGGTTAAAATGGAAGTGGAAACCACCATTTCAGAGCTACATGCGAAAGGAGCTGTTACTATGAAGAATACCATAAAATACGTCGGT
>NZ_JACBYI010000016.1 GCF_019352175.1 Paenibacillus sp. S150 | reverse complement strand
TACAAGGTGAGGTATCTGCTTGGGAAACGGAACGCAACCAAATTCAGAAATCTGTCGATTGGCAATTTACCACGGAGCAGGCACGAGGAAAGTTAAAGCATTTATATCCTGAAATTTAATGTGGTCAAGGTACTAGTATACGTATGAAGGGCAGATTGATAATCCTTTATCGCTGAACCTTTATACGTATGTGAGTAATAATCCATTGATTTATAGTGATCCTAGTGGACATAGGCAAGAATGGGGCACAGGAGGAATAGGAGGTACTACTCCTAAATCCACATGGGTAAAAGCTGGAGAAGGACTTTATGCAACTGTTGATATGTATACAGGTGGAGCAATTAGCGATTATGTAAATAATTACAGCGGAGAATCATGGACCGCTAAACAATTCTTAGATGCTGGAGGTATATTTATTCAATTTATCCCGATATCAGCAGCTGAAGCAAAAGTTTTATCAGTCGGTCAGGCAGCTGAAAAAGCAGGGGTAAGTTTAATACAAAGAGCAGGACAGTGGATTAAGGTTGCTTTTAAAGGTGAGTCAAAAGTTAGTGCAATATCTATTTCTGAATCAAAAATGTTTTTGTTAAGTGACCACTTTGAGAAACATGGACGAAATATGGGATATGCCTCGAAAAAATTATATGATGCGGCAGCCAAAGAATTCGCAACAATAAACCAGCTAAATTCCAAGGCCACAATTGTAGAAGGAACTTGGAATGGACGTGGTTCATTAAATGGTACACTTCAAAGAGCTATTACCTATGACGGAAAGACAGTTGTATTGGATGCGTCAAGCGGACAAGTTATAGACTTTTATGTAGGAACAGAATATAAAGGCATTAATGTAGTTAAAATCCAATGAAATAGGTGATAAGATGGATAATGATATTGTGCCTGCTAAAAGAATAGGTATGTATCACATTGGTTGGACCTATGATAGATTAGTTGAACATTTGTCAGAAGGGTTTGAACAAAGAGAACTAGAACTACACATTACTCTACAAACGAATGTTATTAAGCTTTGGGTTAGTAAAGCTACTAGAATGGTAACACAAATATTGGTGTTTGATAGGTTCGAAGGGAAGTTTCTTAATAAGATTGGAATTGGAAATTGCCTTGAAGATGTAACACAACTTGGAATTGAGTATAGACAAAATGATTATGTTTATGAGTTACCAGATTTTCCTGGAATATGCTTTGAATTAGAGGATATTGATGAATGGGATGAATTAACTGCCCCCATCAAGTATATATCTATATACGAAATTTAAAATTGATTAAATAAATTTTTACCACATGTGAGTTAAAACTCTATGTGGTTTTTTCTTGTAAATAAACATTTGACATTCTGAGTATGTCAATATATAATCAATCTTTTGAGACATACTAAGTATGGCGGTGATTGAGATGATAGGATTACAATTTATAGCTGACACGTTTCACATGGAGTACAAATCGGTAGCAGAAGCCATAGGCGTTTCCAAACAAACTTTTCAGGACTGGATCAAAGAAAGACGGAAGATACCTGAACCACGTCTCGAACAATTGTCTGAGTTATTTGGGATTGAGGATCAAACCTTGTTCCAGAAGGAGTTGCTTCCATCCGAAAAGTCGGAAATACTTATGGTTTACTTAACCAGAACAGATGAACATGAGGAGATTGAGATAACAGGTGTTGATGACGAAGGATATGAATATACAACAACAGAGCATTATTCGCATAATAGACAGCTCATTGACTATATCCACGAAGAACAAAAAAAGGAACGACTTTTTGAACAGTTGGAAGTATTGGTCAATAGCGAAGAAAATGAGAATTTCAAACGGCTCGAAGATGTAGTAGCAGTAATTCAAGAACAGAATCGTAATAAAAAGACAGCGTTGGAACTGGTCTTATATTATCTCGTCCATAGAGATAACGAATGGGGAGTACACCCAGATTATGCGAAATACGAACAGAAACAATTCTTTGAGAAGCTTGACAAGCTGCTTGAGGAAACTGGCATTAAGCCTTAATAGGTGGTGAGGACAATGAACAAGATAGATACCTGTATAACGGCATGGCGACGTGGTGCAGATCGTCAATACGGGCGGAGCCGTGGTTAACAACTACACTTATGACGAGTGGGGGAACATTACCAGCCAGGCGGAGGGAACCTCCAACTCCTTCAAGTACACCGGAGAAATGTACGACGCCGAAACCGGGCTTTACTATCTGCGTGCGCGGTACTATGATCCGGGTATGGGGCGGTTCTTAAATGAGGATACGGTTGAAGGGCAGATTGATAATCCTTTATCGCTGAACCTTTATACGTATGTGAGTAATAATCCGTTGATTTATAGTGATCCTACGGGACATAGGCAAGAATGGGGATCAGGTGGAGGAGGAGGCAGTGCTCCAAAACCTACTTGGGTAAAAGCTGGAGAAGGGGTTTTTGCAGCTGTTGATTGGTATACAGGTGGAGCAATTAGTGATTATGTAAATAATTACAGCGGAGAATCATGGACCGCTAAACAATTCTTAGATGCTGGAGGTATATTTATTCAATTTATCCCGATATCAGCAGCTGAAGCGACAGCTCTAAAAGTTGGTCAGACTGCAGAAAAAGCAGGGGTAAGTTTAATTCAAAGAGCGGGACAGTGGATTAAGGTTGTTTTTACGGGTGAGGGCAATTTTGTTAAAGTTAATAATGATTTAATTAGAAGTTCAGCAACGGCTGCCAAAAAAGGGGGAGAAACAGTTGTTGGACATGCTTTACAGAAACACGCAGGTAGAAATCCAAACATATGGGGTAAGATAAAAGGTGGTTCAGAGCAAATAAATCAAACTGCTCTTAATCACTTAAATGATATTCTGAACGCTCCAGGTGGATTTACCACTGTCACAAATTCTAATGGGGTGCAATTTCTCGAAAAGACTCTACAAGATGGACGAGGGGTAAGACTAAATCTTGATGGAACATTTAAAGGTTTCATTGACCATTAAAAGGAGTGGGAAAAGTGGAAAATTTAGAAATAATACTAACTAATTTTAATAAAGATGCATTAGATAAGTTTATTCTTGAAGAACTCAATTTATCTGAAGTTAACATTGAATCATCACATTTCTATGATAATAATTCTGGTCAAGATATTGAGTTCTACCAAATAGAAAGTATTATAGAAATTTTTTCACCAATGGGAACTGGTAATATAGTTGTTGAAAAACTAAAATTTGGAATAAATTTGAATAATATAGTAATTGTGTTTTCATTTGATGAGAGATTAGGTGATATAATACTTAATTTTCCTGACAGCAATATATTCGTGGGAGATAAACATATTACACAATTCCATTCTAGATGCCTCCTAAAGTATTTAATTAATTTGAAAAATAAATATAATATTCCAAATATTAGATTTGGCTATGAGCCTGCATCAGATGATGATACGTGTTTAATAAGTATTAATAATGATGAGCTTGATATTAATAGTGCCCTAGAAAAAATCATCAAATAGTATACGTTGAGTCTTAAGGGATTAACCCCTTAAGACTTTTTAACAGGCTACGCAGTAACGAGTGAAGCCATTACGCAATTAAGCCATGTAGTACCGCGCATTGGCAACACTCGCGGGCGCGGTATTATGATCCGGGTATGGGGCGGTTTATCAATGAGGATACGTATGAAGGGCAGATTGATAATCCTTTATCGCTGAACCTTTATACGTATGTGAGTAATAATCCGTTGATTTATAGTGATCCTACGGGACATATGATAACTAGAGGAGCTAACAGTATTGGAGGGGACGGGGAAGGCTGCGTAGTGATCAAGCCAAGCCTTTGGCAAAAGGAATGGAGTGCTGTTAAAGCGGCACATTCATCTTGGTTTTCTGCAATAGATTTTTGGACAGCGGGTTTATTAAGCCAGACAAAAGAGTACGCACGTATTTCACAAGAAGATCCTTGGTCAGCGCAGCATTTTGCTAATGCAGCATTGCTTATGATGAGCTTTTGGCCAGGAGGAAGAATTGAAAAAGAAACTGCTGATTTAACTGCAACCATTTGGGGGAGAATTACCGCTACTCAAGCTTTAAGGAAAGGAACAAACATTCCAACATCATTTGTTCTTGAAGATATTACAGTTAATGGGCAAAAATTGTGGGTACATGGTAATGCTACGAAACATATGGAAGAATATATTAATAGGGAAAGTGCGAAGATGCTTAGTAATGATGCTCGTCGCATGATTGAACAGTCCATGTTAACAAGTTTAGAATCAGCAATAAAAGGGTTAGATGTTAAAATGGGTCGAGAAATGTATAATATTAATGGATGGCAAATTGGAATTGATGTTTCAGAAGAATCTGCGGTTGTATTCCATGCTGTTTATAATGGGGGGAAATAATATGGCGTTAGAATTCGACGAACTAATGCAACACTTTTCTTCAGGGGTTTCCATTGAATTTGAAAAAATGGGAAAAAAACATGTGTTAGTAACGGTAGAATTTATATACGAGAAACCAAAAAAATATTACGGAAGATATATATGGAGATTTTATGATAAAGGTGCACCTTTTACAATTTATTTTAATAGGGTGAGATATTCCGGATTTAGAGATGAACTAATCTTGTCTTCTGAAATAACTTTCTTTGTAGAAGAACTAATAGAAAATAATAATATTTTGTCTCGAGATATTGAAATTAATAGTGGCTTTCCAACTTTTAAATTGAAAGATCTTGAATTAATGCGTGATGAATTGTCATTTGAAGAAAAGGGAGAATTAATAGCTATACTTAAAGGTGATTATCTTATTTGTAGTTTACGATCTACTGAGTATGATAAGGTGGTGCATTTCGAGGATAACGTAAGCTTTATTTTTTCGAATAATTTATTTGCAGGCGTGATAATAAGACTCAATGAGCAACAAAGAACGTTATTACAAAAAGAATTATTAATTTGATAGACTTACTACAGTATGGTGATTTACGGTAAATTAACAAGGCGATAATTATACGAAACCTCATGCGTGTGAAGCTATTGGAGGAGCTGCGCTTTCTGCTGAACATGAAAATGGATTCCAGAGCCCTATGGCCTTGATTCTCGTCGGACAAAGTGAGCTGTGGGACCGACTGGGGCTACAAGCGTATGCGGCGATCCGCCAGCGAATTGATATGCAGTGTTATCTTCCACATCTGGACCGCGCAGAAATGGGAGCCTATATGAAGAGGCACCTGAGCGCTGCGGGTGCAGCGCACGAGTTATTTACGGAGGCGGCGATAGATGAAATCTACCGTTTTTCCAGCGGAGCCGCCCGGCTGGTGAACAAGCTATGCACGCACGCCTTAATCTACGGCGCACAGAACAAGCACCGGATTGTGGACGACCATATGGTCAAGCGTGTGATTCAGGGAGAATTGTCATGATTCTCCCTGTTTTTCTCCCTTGCTGCGGACAGATTGACCGTCAATAGCAGGACAACTCATGCCGCCAACCTCTGGACATTATGGGCTAGCAGTAACAATACTACAACCAGAGGCGCGTAGTCTCTAACTTCAATCCTTATGATAACTTTTTAAACTAGAGCACTTGATATTCGCCAATATAGACGGCCTATTTCAAGTGCTTTTTTGTGTGCAAATCGAACAGGGCTGTAGCCCACAGAAAAGGAGAGGAAGACGATGGTGAAATCCATACAAAAGATGGGAATGGAAGCATTGTGCTGGGAGATTTTCGAGAAAGAGGGAGCAGTGGCTACATGCGTGCTCTTGAGGTCAGCTATTCTGTATGCTATTGAGCAGATGTCACAGGAGTGTCCCTACGTTAGTGAGAACCTCCTTGCTTCTCTGTATAAGGTTGAAAGGGAACAACGAGATCGCCTTTGCGTATTGGAACTGGAACAGGCACGCAGGGAACGGGGATTTAAATGCGAATGACTGAACGGAGTGCGCCTGTTTTAAGCGGTTCAATGGTATAGTCCGGATGATTTTACCGGGAACCCGGCAGAACAGGCGCAGCGCCTATGAGCGAACGCGAGATCACGTTTTACTCGTGAGGGGATGGCTCCAGGACAAGGAGTTCCGTTACGGGAATGTTCAATGCATCGTATAAAATGGAAATTGTCATTTGGCTTCCCAAAGAATGGTGTTCTGCCGAATTCGGCAGTGTAAGACATTTTCCGACGAGAACAACGACTCCAATTTTCGAGGTTGTGCAGAACTTGGAAAAGGTCGTATACTACGGACATAATAATCCTTTAATTTACAGTGACCCTAGTGGTCATGTAGCAGTGGCCGCCGGAATTTATTTCGTTCCGGGAGTTGGGGAAATTGCATTAGCTGCAACTGGTGTTGTAGCGGCAGGATACATTACTTTCACTTATCAGGGAACGAAGCTGGGAGCGGTCAGTACAGCCGGGGCTTCTCTAAGTCTGAGCTATGACGGAGCAGGAAAGCTTGCTGCTGTAAGTGACCCGTCCAACAGGCAGATGTCTTTTGGGTACGATCCGGTTAGTGGCGACCTGACCTCGATTACTGATGTGGACGGAGCCACAACCAGGTTCACCTATGATAACAGCCATCATGTGCTCAGCGTAACCGATCCCAAAGGGACAGCGGAGATGAGCGTTACCTATGATGATAATCAGCGGGTGACCAGCTTCACTGATTTCTATGGCAATACAAGTTTCTCCGCCTATGAAGGGCGTATTGCTCCGGTCGGGGAGAAGAGCCCGAGGACGGCGAGACGGGGATTGATCCTGCGAACGGACGGGATATACCGGAGTCGGATGAGGTGATTTTGTCCGGTACGATGAATAATCTCGCCCATGCCCCTGCATACAAGAACGTTGAGGGGCTGAAGCCGCTCATAGCCGGTTATTTGGCGGGCAGCATCGGCACGATTGAGAGCAAGCGGGATGCTTTTATTGCCTCTGCGGTTGCTGCTCCAGGCGGGATTTCGGATATTCAGAGCAAAATTGCCGCCAGCAGCGCATCACCGGCTGTTATTAGCTCCGGTCATCTGAATGTAGAAGAGAGCGTAACGTTCGGATCACCAAGCAAGCCGGTTGTTCTGATCGCCGACGGGATGAATACGAACAAGGATATCACCGTGCGCGTATACGGTACGCTGATTCTGAAGCAGGGACTGAATGCCAACACCAGGCTTGCACTCGATGTGCAGAAGGTTCAGGGCTTATACGGCAATCTGTGGTCCGGCGGAACGATTCATCTCAACAATGATTCTTCCGTTAGCGTAGGCGATACGCTGCAGACAGGCAGTCTGACCTACAACAGCGGCGGGCTGACCATTGACGCCCAGCGGATTCTAATAGCCGGAGATTTATCGATCAATACACGCGTTGAGATGAACATTGCCCAGGAAATGGTCGTTGGCGGGATTGTCTCCAATAACCAGACGGCGAATCTGACCGTAACCGGCGGTGACCTGTTCGTCCGCGACAATGTAAGTGTTAATAATAATTTGAATGTGCAGACGGGCGGTCTATTCGTCCTTGGCGGAGATATGACTCCGAACCAGACGCCTTTTGTCCGTACGGGAGTAGGAACAGGCAAGACGATTCTGACCTATTCGGAGAGCGGCGGTGCTGGCAGTGCGGGTGCCAAAAGTGCAGCCGCAGCGGGGGCAGCCGGATTAGCTTCTACTATCGCCACTACTGCCAACAAGACCACATGGACCAATGCATTTAATCAGGATACAGCTTATGTATGGAATAATAATTTCCAGGTGGTTCAGCGGCAAGCTGCAAATGGGGCCACCGTTAAATACAGCTATGACAGCAGCGACCGCGTCACCGCAATTACGGATGCTAACGGCAACAAGGGCAAATTAGCCTATGACGAGCGCGGGAATCTGTCCCAGATGACGGACGAAAGCGGATATTCTTCAATTACCCGCTACAATGCGCTGGGCCGTCCGGTTGAAGAGATTGATGTTCTCGGCAACCGTTCCGCCTATGAATATGATACGGCAGGCAATCTGGTCAAAAGCACGGATGCCCTCGGCGGCATCGTCACCATTGAGAGAGACAGTGCAGGGGTTCCGGTCTCCGTTACCGATGCCGAAGGACACACTACTGCCTACACCAACGATGCTTACGGATTCGTCAAGGAAATCAGGGACCCCAGCGGATACACGACAATCATTGGAAGAGATGCTCTGCACCGCACCACCGGGCTAACGGATGCCCAAGGCAAGCTGCAGGATGTTGAATATGATACCAAAGACCGTGCTGTTGCGGTTACCAATGCGCTGGGCCAGAGTAGCGGAGTCACTTATGATGCCAATGGCAATCCGGTGGAGTACACAGATGAAGCTGGAGACAAGACGGTCAGCAGCTATAAAGTGTACCGTCTGAGCAGCACAGAGGACTCGCTTCAGAACAGCACCAGCCAGACCTATGATGCGCTTGGACGCGTCACAGAAGAGAAGGACGAAGCCGGAGCAGTTACGGCTTACGGCTACGACAGTGCCGGACTGCTTATGAAAGTTACTGATGCCGAAGGCCAGGCGAGCACATATACCTACGACGATAACGGAAATATGCTCACCCAGAAGGATGCCAAAGGAAATATCACCACGTATACCTACAGCAAGCGCAATGAGCTGCTGAGTGTAACCGATCCGCTCGGAGCCAAGACGCGTTACCGTTATGATGCGGCTGGCAATACCATCAAAGAGACGGATGCGCTGGGCAATAGCACTTATTATGACTACAATGAGCTTGGACAGCTGGTGAAGGTAACTGATGCACTTGGTGCGGTAACTGAATACCAGTATGACAAGAACGGTAACCAGGTCGCCGTGATTGACCCTAACCATTCGGTCTGGACGACCAAATATGACAGCCGGGGTCTGGATGCGGGAACCATTAATCCGCTGGATGAGGAAACCACAGTCACCCGCAATGACCGCGGTCTGATGACCGAATTCCTGGATACGGCGGGACAGAAAACTTCGTACGAATACGATGCGCTGGGACGGAATACACTGGTGCGCAATGCGCTCGGGTATGAAACCTCCTACATCTATGATGCCAAAGGCAATGTAGAGAAAATTGTGGACGCGAATCAGCACGAGACGGCGTTTGCGTATGATCCGCTGGGCCGCTTGACGGAAGTGAAGAATGCCGAGGGCAACGCCACTACGTACTCCTATGATGCCTCCGGCAATCTGCTGGACAAAACCAATGCCCTCGGAGCAGTCACTTCCTATCACTACGATGCACTAAACAGGGTCATTGAGTCGGTGAATCCGCTGCAGGAGAAGACCACCCTTGCCTACGATGAGAACGGCAATCTGCAGCAGGTCACTGAACCGGATAATAACACTACTGTGTATGCCTATAATAAGGGCAATCAAGTAGAGCAGATTAAGTACGGCAATGATCTAACGGTAAAATATAAATATGATCTCGCGGGCCGCCGCGAGACGATGACAGACAGCACGGGAGACACCAGATATACCTATGACGCGCTGAACCGGCCAACGTCGGTCATTGATCCGCGAGGCAATAATGTGCGTTATGAATGGACCGCAACCGGTCAGCGCAGCCGGATCATCTACCCGGATAACACCGTGGTCAGCTATGACTACGACCAATTGGACCGGATCAAGCAGGTGACAGATAGCCAGAAACAGATCACCAGCTATCAATATGATGCGGCTGGACGCTTGACAGAGAAGCTGCTGCCGAACAGCGGGAAGAGCAACTACAGCTATGACGGCGTGGGGCAACTGCTGGAGATGAAGCATCTGGCACCGGGCGGATCGCTATTGGAGCAGCTGACCTATGTCTATGATCCGGCAGGCAACAAGTCCCGCACGGAACGCCAGGAAGGCGGCAGCGATGAGGACAATCCAACCGGAGCACAGCGTCCGGCAGACATCTCTGATTATGCCTACGATGCGCTGAACCAGCTGGTTCAAGTGCAGAAGCAGAACGGCGCCAAGGTCGTCTACACCTACGACACGGCAGGCAATCGTCTGGGTAAAGAAACCACAGAAGCCGGAATAACCACCTTGGAGAGCTATACCTACGATGACGCCAACAAGCTGATCCGTTTCGAAAAAGGCAGCGACTACAAGGACTACACCTACGACAAGCGAGGTAATCTGCTGGAAGTGAGCGGGATTGACAGCGAATCGGCTCTGAGTCTGCTCAGCGCGCAGGCGAATGCGTTGAAGGTGTCGGTGCCGGAGAGTGTGTATACGGAGGCAGACGGACTGGAAGCGGGCGAGAATGCAGATACAACTGCTGATGCTGATCCGATCTCAGGTACGAATGCAGCTGCAGCCAGCAATGCATTGGCTGGTACAAACGCAGATCTATTGACTGGACTGTTAGATCCGTTGTCAACGATTGCAGATCCTTCCGTGAGTCCGATAGGAACGATTCCAACGGATGCGGACACAACTCCATTATCTGACCTGCCGGATGCGAATCTCGAATCTGGTGTAACCGAAGAGGTTTACGGAGCAGACGAAGTCCTGAATCCTGAAGCACTCTTAAAGGGGGCGCTTGCCGCCGGCCCGCAAGTGCTGGAGAGCAACCGCTGGGATGCTTCCAACCGCCTGATCGGGAACACGAATACGTACGGCGGCATTACCACGTACCAATATGACGGTGACGGCAACCGGGTCAGCATGCGGACCACCATCGGCGACGGTGCGATTCAGGATGCCTATCTCTCCGGCAATCCAGCCGGCAACCGGGACGGCTGGGAGCCGCAGTATAAGAAGCGGCAGCTGGACATTTACTTCACCAATGACATCACCCTGAGCATTCCGCAGCCATTGACGGCAAGCGGAGCGGCGGGACAGAACTGGAAGCAGTCTTATGTGTACGGGGCTGGCGAAGAGCGGATCAGCATGAGCTATTCTATCAGCGGAGATGAGAATAGCGACTGGGAGCCGACAGCCGGAGCCAGCGGAGCTGGCGCGGTATCTGCTGCGCCGAAGACACTCTTTTATTTGAGTGAGGCACAGGGCAGCGTGATCGGGCTGGAAGGCCAGGACGGCAGTATCTCAGCCCGTTACCGCTACGACGAATTTGGCGTAGCCGAAGATCCGGAGAAATTCGACCTGAACTGGACCGGCCCGGACAACTTGTTCGGCTACACCAGCCTGGGCTATGATTACTACAGCGGCTATTCCCATGCGCAGGCGCGGGATTTTGACTCGAGTATTGGACGGTTTATTAGTGAGGATACGTATGAGGGGGATATTAATGATCCGCAGACGTTGAATCTGTATACGTATGTGAGTAATAATCCACTTACTAGAACTGATCCAACAGGCCATACTTGGGAATGGGCATTAAGAAGTATAGCAAGTGTTTATAGTAAAGGGAAAGTAAATGATGCCGAAGCTTCAAGTATGGTTCTTGGAGCGAATGTAATATCATTTGTATTTCCGTCATCATCAAAGGCGGGATACTCTCAGCTATTTACTCCCTTACATGAAATTGCACAGATCAACGTTGCCAAAGCACTTTATAAGAAATATGGTAAAATGCCAACGCTTGAAAAAAATTTAAAAGCTAAGATTAACGGGAAAACAAAAAAATATGAAGCAGACATAGTCTTAGGTAAAAAAGTTTGGGAGGTCAAGCCGCTTAACGGAATGGATCCAAAGCCTCAACTGGAAGCATATAAACAAGCTGGTGGTTTGACAGAAGGAGAAAGACTTAATACAATTTCAGGAATAACTGTTATGGGAGATTTGAAAATGAGAATTACATTCCCAGAAGCAGGAGAGGCGTATTACTCTTTATATCTTCTGGATGATAACGGAAGGGTTACAAAACTAACAACAGTGGCTGCAGCAGCAATTCTTTTAAGAGAATTAATTAAGATGACGCCACAAGGACGACGTTTATCCCCTGGATTTTAAAATTACTAAGAGGTGATACTTTGGCTAATTATAAATGGAACCAGTTAAGTGAAATATATACTGAGCCTGAAGGAATACTTAATAAAGGTACAACTCTATTTATTAAAATCACATGTGATAAGCCGGTGGACGAGTTAAATACTCAAATTTTAAAATCAGTTTTAAATGACTGGATGTATCCTTATAGGGGAAAAGACATTAAACCTTTTAAACTTATGGAGTTTACAAGGGTTGAATCCGAATTAAAAGTGAGGCTCCTATTCAAAACTAAAAATACTGAGGAGGATGAGCTTAAGTTATTATTACAAGATATCTTGAATTTTCTTAATTCAGATCATATCTCAGTCAACGAAATTAATGCAATGATCGACAACTAATAAATTGATCGCTACAAATGATTGAACAGGGGCTCGAGGCCGCCAAAGGCTTCGTTCAAGCGCTGCTGCTCCTGGACCGGTACTTCTTGTCGGATCGGCGACGGTGCGATTCAGGATGCCTATCTCTCCGGCAATCCAGCCGGCAACCGGGACGGCTGGGAGCCGCAGTATAAGATCCATTCTGGCTGGATGGTAAAGGATGGACGCTTGTCAAAGATCTGAAAGTTGGAGATTTGCTTGTTTCAAGCGACGGCACAAAGCTACCGATAGATCAGATCGAGAAAGAGCCGCGTGAGGCAACGGTTTATAATTTTAATGAAAGTACAAAGTTTAAGACCTTGAGGAATCTCTTCAAGGTCTTTCTTATATAGTTGAATGATTTTACTGCTGTAAGAACGGTAACCAGGTCACCGTGATTGACCCTAACCATTCGGTCTGGACGACCAAATATGACAGCCGGGCCTTCTTCTCAATCTTCCGGAAGGTGGTATAGCGGTTCGCGTCAATCAGATCAGCGATGATGGCAATGGTAGAGTAGCAGGAGGCGGCGGCCATGATGAGATCCTTGCTGGCCAGTCCGGCCAGACGATTGCTTAATCCGTCGATTGCAATCTTGATTTCCTGCCGGATGATGGCGGTGATGAAATCAATTTCCTCGGTGTAAGCTTCTACGGATATGCCCTTTTGAATGAAAGCCCGAACAATATCCGCCATGCTGAGGTGCTTGGTCGCCGCATACTTCTTGAGGGATTCATATTGTTTTTTGGGCAGCTTGACGGTGATAATCCAAAATGAAAATAGGAGGCGAGAAATGAAGAAGGTAGTCGTATTGCGGCTATAATCGGGGTGCTTTTATTGGCGGCATGTCAAAAAGACAACAACAATGCAGTAAACCCAGGCACTGACTCATCAACGAGCGATACAAATAGCGGGGAAATAAATGAGACAAAAACCAATTTTCTTTTAAATTTTGATGAAATGGAGCAGTATGGGATCGTGACGGGGACTTCCACGGAATATACAAATACTGACTTAGATCAATTAGCGAAGAATGATTTGCAAAAAGATTATGTTGCTGTTATCAAAGATTTTGTAAAGCAGGAATTGAAACAGGAGATCAGTTATCTCGATACGGTTGATGGTACATTCAATCCAAGAAGTGTTGTGGTTGGGACAACACAGGGGGATATCTATCTGATCGAGCTACAAAAGTGGTATAACCATAATGGAATTTGGGCTGTTAGCAGATATGCTCAGTACAAAGACCAAATGGCGGTGCCCAAAAAAGAAGCGGGTAATTAGGAGTTCGCTGATCCATCCGATATAACAGATGCGGCTATTCAAGAGCAAGTCAAAGAAAAAATTGCTGCCAGGAAAGAGGGGCATTTTTATTTTACTACTGATGAAAATCTGTATATCTTATTGGTTGCCGGCAAAGATCAATCCGTTGAACTGCTTCATGTATACGGGAATGAAGATAACGCCACTTTGCTGGACATTGAATACACCTATATTGACTCCAAAAACAAGAAGTTTGGTGAAAATCCTTATGTTCTCTTAAAAGCTGATTCCAGTATTGCGGATCTTTTCTTCAAAAAGCATTCAGGTGTACAGATCGATGATGTACGAGTAAACATGCCTTAAAATGGTCTTTACAGGTACTTTGAAAATCTTACTATATAGATTGAACTTGTAATTTTTCTATTTAGGATTGGCCGTGACTCCAGAGAATACTTGGACTGCCCGCCGCTGCCCGTCTGCAGATTTCTTGATGTATACCACTGTTCGCGGTGGAAATCCGCAGATAAAGGCAGACGCTCCTCTGCATTTCCCGAATTTCCTTCCGCCGCTTTTTCGCCAGCTGTAATTAGTGGTAAAAAGGACCCCTAAAGTAGCGCATTCGGATCCCGGATCATCCCTAGTGGGAAAAAGTACAACTAATTCGCCTGAAATCACCTTGTATGGGGGAAATGGCCTCCAATAAGTGTACAAAATCCCACTAAATCCTGTTAAATCCAGAATTCCAGCCTATTAGTGTTACTTTTTCCACTTCGCTTTCGTTCCCTATGAACCTCCTTGAGTTCCATCAGCGTTTTCAGGTTCTCCGGTTCACCAGTAAATGAACGAGGAGCAGCATAATATCAACAACACTTTGACTGGTAGTCGTGTCCCTAGCATAAGAGCCGAATAAGATCGCTCGCAAAGCGGTCATGAAAAGAGTTTCCTCAATCATAAAACCTCCATCATCTTTTAAGGCCATATCTTGCTTCTTCTGTGACTTGACGAGCTTCTTCCGTCATCTGGCGCAATGCTTGTAAATCGTCGTTGATGTCCTTGCCCTGGGGCGTTTCAATGGAGGTTTCATAACCCAGTGCCGCATATTTTTGGGCAAAAGAAAAGGCACAATGCGGCCCGGTTTAATGTGAAGATGCATTTTGATATTTTTAATGGCCGGATAATTTTTTTAGTAGAAATCTCGAGAAGGCATATCCGTTAAAAATCCCATCCGGTCCTTTTCTCCGGCGGCGTTGTAACCTTTTCCGGTAATGGCGGCACCTATAATTAAGAATATGAAAGAAATGAGGCCAGGGGCGTATGAGGCAGTGGATTGAAGAGGCGCGGCAAGGGGATGCGGAGGCGTTCGGGCAGCTGATGCTGCATTTTCGCGGGATGGCGTATGCGGTGTCCTATGATATGCTGAAGGATGTTCATCTCGCGGAGGATGCCGTTCAGGAGGCCTTCATGGAGGCTTATCAGAATTTGGGGAAGCTGCAGCAGCCGTCCGCTTTTCCGGGCTGGTTCAAGACCATTGTCGTCAGACAGTGCCAGCGGACGCTGCGGCGCAGACGCCATTCGATGCTGCCTCTGGAAGAGGCTGGGCAGGTATCCGGGGGATCGCCGGGGGTGGAGGAAATAGCCGAGCGTAGGGAGGAGAGCCAGGTTCTGCAGCAATCGGTGGAGGCGCTGTCTGCCAAGCTGCGCGTGCCTCTGCGGCTGTTTTACTTTTACGGCTATTCTCTTCAGGAGATCTCCGATTATCTGGGTACCCCGGTGCCGACGCTGAAGAAGCGGCTGCATGATGCCCGCCAAAAGCTGAAGGGGACGCTCCCGGTAGCAGACCTCGTTTCTGTGTTCAAGCATTTGTATGGGGGAGGCCAAAACATGCTGCATATTGTTAACGGTGATACTGTAGGCGAAATGCTGAAGCAGGGGATTGTACAGGGTGATGTGCTTGTATGGAGAGAGATTTACCCCGCGGGGCCGGTTTTTGCAAATCCGGCAGGTGCTGAAGAACGGGCGCTGCGGGCGCGGGTTCTGGAGAAAACGCTGGGCATTCCGGCCGGCGAATATATCGGGAGCTGCGGGGAGCAAGAGCGGAAGCTTCGTGAATATGCCAGGTATGATGAAGTCGTGCTGTGGTTCGAGCATGACCTGTTCGATCAGAGCATGCTCGCCTATCTGCTGGACTGGTTCAAAAGACAGAAGCTGGGCCGCACGAAGCTGAGCCTGCTCTGTATTGGGGAGTATCCGGGAATCGAACGGTTTCATGGTCTGGGCCAGCTGACTCCGGCGCAGCTGCAGACCCTATCCGGGACCTGGCGGACCATCGGGCGGCAAGAGCTGGCCCTGGGGAGCGAGCTCTGGCAGGCGTATGCTTCTCCTGATCCGGTTCAAATGGCTGAATTGCTGGACAAGAAGCAAGCAGAACTGGCAGTCTCCGGCCTGTCTTTTGCCCATGAAGCCTTCACAGCGCATCTCCGGCGGCTGCCCTCGGAGCGGAATGGTCTTGGCCTTGTGGAACAGGCTACGCTTGATGCCGTCCGTGATGGAGTGGATACGCCGCTTGGATTGTTCCGCCGGGTAACTGATGCGCTGCATGTGCTCGGCCTGGGCGATCTCGAATATTGGAAGTTTCTTCGTGCGCTGGGGGGAGGTGCTTCTCCCTTGCTGAGGATCGGCGGGGCGGAGCCTGATGTGGATGTCAGCCAAATTCCTGGGTTTCTGAACCTCCAGGTCATTCTGACGGAATTGGGCAGAGAAGTGCTGAATGGAGCGGCGGACCGTGTTGCCGTTCAGGGCATTGACGAGTGGTTCGGGGGGCTGCATCTTCACGGACATGAGGTTTCTTGGCGGTGGGATGATCAGGCTGGAGGCTTGGTCCGGCACTGACAGAAGTCCAGAAGCTTTATTGCGAAAATATGGAAGATAAAGCTGGAAACACAACAAAACAGCATTTTTCAGGTATAATTAATATTCTGATCTGCAGACATCCAGAGTGGGGAGGGAGAACTATCAGAACCTTGGTCATTAGCGACATCCACGGATGCTATAAGGAATTAGGCGCGCTGCTTCAAAAAGTGAACTATAATCCGGCCGCAGACCAGTTGGTCCTGATTGGAGATTATGTGGATCGCGGGCCTGACAGCAGAGCTGTCGTCCAGCAAGTCATGGAGCTTCATCAGGAGTGGGGAGTCATCGTGCTGAAGGGCAATCATGATAAAATGGCCTGCGATGCCCTTATGAATGAGGATGACAAGCTGGATACACATTGGCTGACCAACGGCGGGTTTCATACGCTGATGAGCTACTGCGGGGAGAACTCGGATTTCCGCAAGCCGGATGCCGGCTGGAATGAATATATGAGGCTTAAGGAATTCATCCGGAGCGAATACAAGGACCATCTGAATTTTTTAAGCTCGCTGCCGCTGTATTACGAGACGGAGGCGCATCTTTTTGTGCATGCGGGGATTCATCCGGCAATAGAGAATTGGCGGAGCCAGAAGTCCTATGATTTCATTTGGATCCGGGAGCCGTTCTACACTCATCCGGTAACATCCACTGACAAGACCGTGGTTTTTGGACATACCCCAACCCTTGAATTACATAACAGTCCGGAGATCTGGTTCAGTCCGCATGGTGACAAAATCGGGATAGATGGTGCCTGCGCGTACGGCGAACAGCTTAATTGTCTGGAAATTAGTGCGGAAGGCAGATACCAGAGCCATCATATCCGCTCTTGCCAAATCGAATGATGCAGATCCGCTCCAAAGAACAGGCGGGTAGGCCTTTTTTACTTTTTTACCTCAATCACTGGATTAGGAAAATTATGGATGATATGATTGAAGCAGAGCCTGTGTCTTTAGCATCAATATACGCCATGAGATTATATTCCACACCGATTTTGCCGATGTAATAACTATCAATAGAATGCGACATCAGAGAAACCATTTGGAGGAGAGCGTACCATGGCTAGAAATCAATTTATTTGCAGTAAATGCGGATGTAAAGAGTACGCCGTGGATCAATTTCAGGCAACCGGAGGCAGCTTCGCGAAGCTTTTCGATGTCCAGAACAAAAAATTCATCACCATCAGCTGCCGGGAGTGCGGCTATACCGAGCTGTACAAGGCGAACACCGCAAGCGGGATGAATGTGCTGGACTTTTTGACGAACTGAGCCATATAGGAGAACAAAGTGAAAGCTGCATCTATTATGTACACCGTTTTTGAGGATTCCCGGTATTCATAATTACAATATGGATGTTTTAATTGAGCTGGTTGAAAAATTATGCCGAAGGCGGCGCCTTTTGGCTGAAATTACGTTTTGCCGAAGGAAGGAGCTATAATGCCGTGTGCTCCAGTCTGCTTACCATCCCAGCTCCAGCCCCCGGATCTCTTCCTCCCACAGCATCGTAAGGCGCTGCACATGCTCCTCCGGCATTGGCGCATCACCGGCAGCGATATTCTCAATCAGCTGCTCCCTGCTGCGTACCCCCGGAATGACGGTGGTTACCGCAGGATACGCCAGGATAAACCGCAGGGCGGCCATGGTCATGGTTGTCTCCTTATCGGCAATGAAGCGAATCTGCTCCAGCAGGGCAGCGCGTTTGCGGATGATCTCCGGTGACCAGCGGCTTCTTACACCCTCGAAGGTGCTCCGGCTGTTATATTTGCCCGAAAGCCAGCCCGAATCCAGCGGTACTTTGACGATGAGGGCAATGTCTTCGTCCCGTGCAAGCTCGAAAGCCCCGGCTGTCTCCTGATAAAAGATATTGAACATCACTTCCATCACCCCGATGCCCGGCTGCCGGGCGGCCTCCTGCATTTCCCTGGAGGAATCGACGGAGACACCGTAGGTGAGGATTTTACCTTCAGCCTTCAGCTTCTCCAGCTCATCATAGTGGCCGTAATTACCGTCCAGCACTTCAAAAGGAGGATTGTGAATCAGCACCGAATCGACGTAGCCGGTTTGCAGCCGCTTCAGACTGCCCTCAATTGATGCCCTGATCCTGCCCGCGCCATAATCCGTACTGCCATCCGCCTGATGTCCGAACTTGGTGTTGATTACCGCTTCACCGCGTCTGCCGGACAATGCAGCTCCAAGCAGCGTTTCGCTGGCACCCTGTCCATAATTGGGAGCGGTATCAAAAAAATTCATTCCCCGGTCCAGTGCCTCCTGCACCAGCCGGATGGCCGCGGCATCCTCCATGGCCTGCCAGTCCTGCCGGTTGCCCAGCTGCCATGCGCCAAAGCCGATTTCAGACACGGATTTCCCCGTTCTGCCGTACCTTCTTGTCTTCAATTTCTCTCACTCCCTGTCATTGTCCTTGTGAAATATCGTGTATTGCTGACCGCTTTTCCAGTCCATGTCCCGTATTGTAGACCGGCACCGCTGATTATGCAATCGGGAATTCCGGCTTATGGGTTAAGACTTCATACCACTTGCACACGGATTGGAAGTTGAGGTAAACTTTTACATAGATTGACAAGTGTTGTCCACAGCAGATGCAATCCTAAGTCCTATCCATGAAAAGGGGGCAGCTGGAAGCTATGTCCTATTCACAGGTTACCAAAAACGCATTGGCGCGTTCCCTCAAAAAGCTGATGCTCACGAAGCCGCTGCACAAAATCACCATTCAGCAGCTCACCGGCGATTGCGGGGTGACCCGTCATACCTTTTACAATCACTTTAAGGATATTTATGAGCTGCTTGGCTGGGTCTACCAGACTGAGATTATCGGGGATCTTGGGCAATACCACAATTGCACTGGCTGGAAGCAAGGGTTCTTGAGTGTGCTGTATTATACCCAGAGCAACAAAACCATTTGCCTGAACACCTTCCATTCGCTGGGACGCGAGCATCTGGAGGGCTTCCTGTACGGGGTGATCTATGGTGTGATTATCAAGGTTGTCGAGGAGCTGGATGCGCAGGAGCGGGAACGGGCGAGCCGGCAGGCCAAGCAGGAGATTGCCGATTTCTACGCCCTGGCGGTTCTGGAGCAGGTGATCCATTGGCTAAAAGCAGGAGCGGACACCGACCCTGTCCAGGTCGTCGACAAGGTGGCCCGGATTATGGACGGCAGCATCTCCCGGGGGCTGGCTAACTACCAGACCACCCCGGTACAATGAACTGGAGGAATAATGAAAAGGTGTATGCAGCGCGGTTACGCAACACCCGAATAAAAAGAACTTAGGCTGAACGGCGCAGCTGTTTCTGCTGCCTGGTTAAATGACACAATCTCTGCCGTATGTGTAAACCCTGTACAGATGCGGCGAGCTGTCCATAGTATTCTTTTGCCGCGCCGGGTATAGTGAAGGCAGTTGTCAGGCACATACCTTGCCGTAAGCGGCGAAAGGAAGAGGAACCATGGGAACCTATCAAAGAATTAACCCGCTCGTGAAGAAAGGCATTGCATCCAAAAAAGCATATCTGGCCGGTGGAGGCATCGCCTCATTGTCGGCGGCGGCATTCCTGATCCGTGACGGGCATATGCCCGGCCGGAACATTCATATTCTGGAGCAATCGGCGGTCTACGGCGGCTCGATGGACGGGGCGGGAAATGCCAAGGACGGCTACAGCGCCCGGGGCGGACGTGAAATTGAGGAGCATTTTGAATGCTTCATGGAGCTGTTCGGCTTCATTCCGTCACTGGCCAACCCTGACCGGACCGTGCTGGATGAGTTCCGTGAGCTGAACCTGGCCGAACCGATTGAATCCCACTGCCGTCTGGTGGAGAATGCGGGACAGAAGGCCGATTTCTCCTCGCTGGGGCTGTCCACCGCACACGCGCTGCAGCTGGGCAGGCTGGTGATGGTGACGGAGGAAAGACTGGGCGCAGTGACGGTTGAGCAGTTTTTTGAGCCTGATTTTCTGGAAACGAATTTCTGGTATTTCTGGCGGTCCATGTTCGCCTTCGAGAATTGGCACAGTGTCGTTGAAGTCAAACGGTATATGGAGCGATTCATGCACCTGATCTCCGGAATGAATCAGTTGAAGGGCATTCTGCATACGGAATACAACCAATTCGATTCTCTGATCCTTCCGCTGGTGAAGTGGCTGGAGCGCGAGGGCGTTCATTTTGACAAGGGCCATCAGGTCGTCGATCTGGATGTGGATTGCAGCGGCGGAGAGAAGACGGTTACGGCTATTCATGTTCTCGTGAACGGAGCTCCGAGGACCCTTGCGACCTCCCGCAATGATCTGGTGATGGTAACGAACGGCTCAATGACAGAGAATTCAACCCTGGGCGATATGGACCGCCCGGCGGTCCTCAACCGTTCGGTTACAGAGCGGGGCTGCTGGAGCCTATGGGAAAAGCTTGCCGCCAGGTCTCCCGATTTCGGCCATCCCGAAGTGTTCTGCGGAGACATCGACAAGACGAAATGGCTGTCCTTTACGATGACGTTTACCGGTGATGACATTGTATTCCCTTATTTGCTGGAGCTGACCGGGGATCTGCCGGGCATGGGCGGCGTGGTGACGATCAAGGATTCGAATTGGATGATGTCGTGGACCGCACCGAAGCAGCCGCATTTCATCAACCAGCCGGATAATGTGAAGGTGCTCTGGGCGTATGGCCTGTTCCCTGATGCAGAGGGCAATTATATCAAGAAGAAAATGAGTGATTGCACCGGACGCGAGCTGCTTGAAGAGCTGTGCTGTCACATTGGACTGAAGGACCGGATTCCGGAAATTCTGGAGCATACGACCAACGTTATTCCTTGCATGATGCCTTACATCACCGCTCAGTTTATGCCGCGTGTGGCGGGTGACCGTCCGCAGGTAGTGCCGCAGGGCAGCACGAATCTGGCTTTTCTCGGCCAATTTGCCGAAGTGCCTGATGACTGTGTGTTCACGGTGGAGTATTCGGTGAGATCGGCGATGATGGCGGTATACAGCCTGCTGGCGCTGGAAAAAGAAGTGATTCCTGTGCATCCGAGCAAATACGATGTCCGTGTGCTGCTGACCGCTGTACGCACCTGCCTGGGCAACAAGCCGCTGCCGCTGGACCGGACGCTGGGCCAGCTTTTGTCGGGAACGGTCATTTCGCAGCTGTTGTAGCTTAGGTGCAGGGCATATTGCATAGTGTTTGAACCTGGGAAGGGTGCCTCAAAAGCCGAATTTGGCGGCGGGGCACCCTTTCCACATGCATAGCCACGCCAGCTCTCCGGTAAAAGCCGCCTGCACAGGACGCTTGCCGGGGGTTGGCTTTTTTTAAAGCCAAGAATCACATTTGTCCATTGCCAAAATACGGCCCTTTCCATTACAATGTTATAATGATAATGATTATCAATTTCATGAGAAAAAGGTGGAAGATATGAGTCAGCAGACAGCGGCCGGCACCGGGACCCGTCAACGGCAGAATGAGGTGAAGCTCCGCTCGCGCCCCTGGGCGGCAACGCTGATCCTGATCGGGGGACTGATTGCCCTGGCGCTGGGGATCGCGGTATCGGTCTCGTTCGGGGCTGCGGATATTGAACTTTCGGTGGTGTGGAGCGCTGTTTTTCATTTCAATCCGGATATTACGGATCATCAGATTATCCGCGAGCTGCGGCTGCCCCGGGTGCTTGGCGGAGTGATGATCGGCGCAAGCTTTGCTGTGGCAGGAGCAATCATGCAGGGAATGACCCGCAACCCGCTTGCGGATTCCGGGCTGATGGGGATTAACTCAGGCGCAGGCTTTGCGCTGGCGCTTTGCTTTGCGTTTATGCCGAATCTGCCGTTTATGGCTTTAATCCTCTATTCCTTTGTGGGCGCAGGTGCCGGGGCGGCAATCGTATATGGTGTCGGGTCCCTGGCCAAAGGCGGACTTACCCCGGCGCGCCTGGTATTGGCCGGTGCTGCGTTAAGTGCGCTGCTCTCGGCACTGAGCGAGGGTGTGGCTTTGTATTTTAGAATCGGACAGGATTTGGCCTTCTGGTATGCAGGAGGGATAGCCGGAACGAAATGGTTCCAGCTGAAGATCATGTTTCCCTGGGTTTTTGCAGCGGTTCTGGGGGCGATCGCATTATCCCGTTCCATTACAATGCTCAGCCTGGGCGATGATGTTGCCAAAGGCCTCGGGCAGCGTACAGGCCTTGTGAAGCTGGCTGGAGCGCTTATTGTCCTGGTTCTTGCCGGTTCGTCAGTATCCGTGGTGGGGGCCGTTGGCTTCATTGGTCTGATTATTCCCCATTTGACGCGGTATCTTGTCGGTGTGGATTACAGGTGGATTATTCCCTGCTCGGCTGTTCTTGGCAGTCTGCTGGTAGTGCTGGCCGATCTGACTGCCAGAACGATTATTCCGCAGCATGAAACGCCGCTGGGCGCGATCCTTGCACTGATCGGTGTGCCTTTCTTTCTGTACCTGGCCCGCAAAGAAAGGAGGGAGCTGTAGAATGCGCAAAACACCGGCAATATCCTTTGATGAGGCTAGACGCAGACGCGGACGCAGACGCGGAATACAGATCCTTGCGGTATTATCAGCCATGATTGCAGCTGTTTTTATTATCAGCGTGAATACAGGATACATACGTTTAACTCCGCTTGAGCTGCTGCATACCCTGCTTGGCCGGGGAACGGACAAGCAGGAGCTGATTCTGTTCGATTTCCGCCTGCCGCGGATCGTGATCTCAATTCTGATTGGAGCGGGGCTTGCGGTGTCGGGAGCGGTAATGCAGGGCGTCTTCCGCAATGACCTGGCCGATCCGGGCATTCTTGGAATCAATGCCGGAGCCGGACTTATGGTGATGCTGCTGATTTCTTTTTATCCGGCAGCCAGTGCCGCGCCGGTCTTTATGCTTCCGCTGGTGGCTTTTGCCGGAGCGGCAGCGACTGCGGCATTGATCTATGCGCTTGCCTATAAGCGGCACGAGGGCATCCCGTCGATCCGGCTGCTCCTTACCGGGGTGGCGGTGGCGGCGGGGATGAGCGCTGCAATGATTGTGCTCACATTGCGCCTGGACCCGGACAAGTATCAATTTGTCGCCACTTGGCTGGCGGGCAGCATCTGGGGAACCAGCTGGAAGTTTGTGCTGTCGCTGCTGCCCTGGATTGTCATTCTGCTCCCTTATGTAGTCTATAAGGCCAGAGTCATGAATGTATTGAACCTGGGCGAACAGACGGCAACGGGATTAGGTGCGGCAGTTAACAGGGAGCAGTTCCGGCTCCTGGGGGCTGCGGTGGGCCTGGCGGCGGCAAGTGTCGCCGTAAGCGGCGGAATCGGATTCGTCGGCCTGGTCGGACCCCATCTGGCCCGGCGGCTGGTGGGGCCGAAGCATCAGCTGATGCTGCCCGCTTCGGCGCTGCTCGGATCGCTGCTGGTCCTGACGGCGGATACCATCGGCCGCTGGATTCTGCAGCCGTCCGAAATTCCCGCCGGGATCGTCGTTGCCGTGATCGGTGCGCCTTATTTTCTCTACTTGCTGGCCCGCACCAGATCCTAGCATGCTGAAGCAGCTTTTAGAAGCGTGGTGAAAAAGTGGAATTGAATGTTGATGAAGCTTACCGGAATACCAACACAACCTTGGAGGGGATTACATGAGCAAAGAGCTGGAACTATACGATGTGACGATTATTGGCGGGGGTCCTGCCGGTATGTATACAGCCTTCTATAGCGGCATGCGGGACCTGAAGACGAAGCTGATTGAAGCCAAGGAAGAGCTGGGCGGAAGAATGCTCATCTATCCTGAGAAGATGATCTGGGATGTGGGCGGAGTTACTCCGATTCTCTGCCGCAGGCTGATTGATCAGCTGGCAGAGCAGGCCGGGACCTTTGATCCCGCCATCGTGCTGGGGCAGCAGATTGTCGCTCAGCAGCGGCAAGAGGACGGCACGTATATTCTGACCTCGGCTACCGGCGAACGCCACTGGACGCGCACGGTCATACTGACCATCGGGTACGGGATTCTGCAGATGGCGAAGCTGGAGATTGAGGGGGCGGACCGGTACGAGGTCACGAACCTTCATTATACCGTGCAGGAGCTGGAGCCGTTCCGGGGCAAGCGTGTGCTGATCTCGGGCGGTGGAGATTCGGCGGTGGATTGGGCCAACGAGCTGGAGTCCATTGCCGCCAGTGTGACCATTGTGCACCGGCGTGAGCAGTTCGGCGGCCACGAGAAGAATATAGCCCGCATGCGGGCATCGTCCGTCGATGTGCGGGTTCCCCATAGGGTAAGCCAGCTGCATAGCAGGAGTGGCGACAAGATTGACCAGGTTACGGTCAGCCATATGGACTCCGGTGAAAGTGAGCAGCTTGAGGTGGATGCAGTGATAGTGAACCACGGGCTGAAAAGCGATTTCGGGCCGCTCCGGGAATGGGGGCTTGACATGGGGGAATGGTGGGCCAAAGTCAGCAGCAGGCTGGAGACGAACCTGCCCGGCGTGTTCGCCGCCGGAGACTTCGTGGATTACAGCAGCAAGGTCCGGCTGATTGCCGGAACCTTCACCGACGCCGTTCTGGCGCTCAACAGCGCCAAGCTGTATATGGACCCCGACGCTCCCAAGGTTGCCTACGTCTCCTCGCATAATGAACGCTTCAAGGAGAAGAACAAAGCGCTTGGCGTAGTGGATGAACACTAGTGCAGTTTCTCAATAGTTCCTCCCCCATGCTAGCAGAGGTAAAATAAAGCCAAACTGCTCATACAGCAGAGGCACGGGTTCTTCCGGCGTTCCCTGAAAGGGAGTTATCTCACATTTGCTTTTGTGGTTCGCAAGCCAAAGTGAATAGACCGAAGCACTTTTATTAATGGCTCGGCAGCAAAGTTCGGGGTGCGAACCTGACAGAAACAAAATATTGGGATATTTACCCGTAAGGAGCAGCCCTTCTGCAGGTATGATCCGGAGGAGACCGCCGGCTGAAGCTGCGGATTGAGAACAGCATCCAGCGTGGACGGAAGCTCCTGACGGGTACTTACACCCGTTATAGAAGTCAACTGCGTAAAATTGGCCGCCCTGAAGATCATGAGGCAGAGGGGGACAAGCTAAAACTTGATGGTTGCCAGGGTTCAGTGCTGGCGGGGAGCCGTTCCAGGCTTTAAGTGGAAAAAGTAACACTAATCGAAGCTTTTCGGCCCCCTTGGCAGCATGAAGTGGAAAAAGTAACACTAATTCGATCAAATTAGCGATCAGCCGCCGAAATTCCCCAAATTAGGTGTACAAAATCCCACTAATCCCGTTGTGGCACGAATCCCGGAGAATTTAGTGGTACAAAATCCACTTGGCAGCTCCGGTTACGAAGGCTGCGGCGGGGCTTCCGTAACTCAACTCCGGGGAACGATTCTCGCTTTGGCTTAGAGACTCTAACAGCGGGAAGAAACTTACGGGACGTTGTACTAGCCCGGGCATAGGCTTCCATAACAATGTCCTCAAGTTCGGCAGTTATTTGAAGTGGAAGAACGAATAAAGGCCGCGTGTACGCTGAGCATTCTGCGTACACGCGGCTTCTTTGTGCAGGCACGAAGGGCCTTTCAAACACTATTGCCCACGCCTGTGCCCATTCCATAACCTGCATAAAAAAAGGGCGGCGGGCGAATAGTATGAGCAGGAGGTGCTGATGATGGCTACTCAAACCACAGATCCGAAACCGTCCCAAACGGCTGACAGCAGCAATCAAAGCGCTCCGCTCTCAGCGAACCTTGAAGACAATCTGCAGCGCATCAGGGAAGGTCTGGGGAACAGCCTGGATCTGATTATACGCCATTTTGAAACGATAGATAACGCTCTTCAGCTGGCCGCTGTTTACATGGAAGGCATTACGGACAAAGAAATGGTGGACGATTTCATGAACCATGCCATGTCCTTTCAAACTGTAAACGAGGCGGGGCAGAAGCTATCCACAGGTCTTGAAGTTTACAGTTATATGAAAGAAAAAGCGCTGAATATCGGCAAGGTTAAGCCGGCTGGAAATATGGTAGAGCTCTTTGAAGCCCTCTTGTCCGGCAATACCATTATCCTGTTTGAGGGCCTGGAAGAAGCGCTCTGCGGCAACACCAGCGGGGGAGAGGTTCGTCCTGTCTCCGAGGCGGGTACCCAGGTATCCATCCGCGGGTCCAAGGAAAGCTTCACGGAAACGATCGGGACCAATATTTCTCTTGTCCGCCGTAAAATTAAAAATCCCAATCTCTGGGTAGAGCCAATGACGCTTGGGGCTGTAACCCAGACGAATGTGGCGATTATGTATCTGAAAGGTGTTGCAAACGAAGATACCATTAAGAAGCTGAAGGAGAAGCTGCAGGAAATCAGGGTGGATTCCATTCTGGAGTCCGGATATATAGAGCAGTTAATTGAGGAAAGCGGGTATTCTCCTTTTCCGACACTGTACAACACCGAACGTCCGGACAGCGTAGCGGGGAATTTGCTGGATGGAAGAATTGCAGTTTTTGTGGATGGAACTCCTTTTGTCCTTATTGCCCCCACAACCTTCTTTATGTTTTTTCATACCGTGGAGGATTACTATCAGCGGTTTGATATTTCCACATTGATCCGCTTGCTGCGGTATCTTTGCTTGCTTATTTCGATGTTTGGCCCTGCCGTCTTTGTGGCCGCGCTTAACTTTCATCAGGAGATGATCCCTACCCCGCTGCTCATTAATTTGGCTTCACAGCGCGAAGGGGTGCCTTTTCCCGCCTTTGTTGAAGCGCTGATGATGGAGGTTACGTTTGAGATCATCCGCGAGGCGGGAATCCGCCTGCCCTCTCCGATCGGACAGACGGTCTCCATTATCGGAGGCCTGGTTCTGGGCCAGGCCGCAGTACAGGCGGGGATTGTCTCGCCGGCCATGGTTATTATTGTTTCATTAACCGGGATTTCCAGCTTCACGACACCCGCTTTTAATATGGCGCTCTCTGTGCGGTTTCTGCGTTTTGCCATTGTGTTTGTTGCGGCGTTTATGGGGCTTTACGGCATAGCGATTCTGGCCTTGATGCTGGTTGCGCATTTATGCAGCCTGCGGTCGCTCGGCGTTCCGTATATGTCGCCAATGGCCCCTTTAAATCTTGAGGATCAGAAAGACACCTTTATCCGTTCGCCTATCCATTTCATGAAGATCCGGCCTCGCCTGGCAGCCAACAGCAGTGTCCGCATGAAAGCGGATAAAGGCAAACAGGGAAACGGGAGGAAGCAGGCATGAGAATCAAAGCCTTGCTTGTTCTCATCCTGTGCGCTCTTCTATCCCTGAGCCTGACCGGCTGCTGGAACAGCAGGGAACTGAACGAGCTTGCGATTGTGAGCGGGATCGGAATAGACCGGATTCCGGAGACAGGGGAGCTGCGGGTTACGTTCCAGGTTGTGAATCCCTCGGCAACGGCCACCACCCAGGGGGCAAGCACCGGCCAATCGCCGATTACAATTTATTCGGCCAACGACCGGACGGTATTCGGAGCGCTGCGGCGGGCCTCGAAGCAGGCAACCCGGCAGCTGTTTTTTGCCCATACACAGCTGCTCGTACTGGGAGAATCACTGGCACAAAACGGCATCACCGATATTTTCGATATTTTTGAAAGATCGCATGAGCTTCGGCTGAATACAACTGTTCTGGTGTCAAGAGATACAGATGCCGCCTCCATTCTGAAGGTATTGCTGCCGCAGGAGAGCGTGCCTGCCATCGGGATGGACAAAAAGACGGAAAACACCTCCGAGGTCTGGGGAGAAACACCGCAAGTCAATGTGTTTGAGCTGATTAGGGAATTAACGGGCGGCGGCGGTTTTACGGTCAGCGGGGTCCGCATGGCCGGCAGCGCGGAGAACGGGCAGAAGAAGGCAAGTCTGGAGCAGTCGAAGGCGGAAACCTCCATACTGATGAGCGGCCAGGCCGTATTCAAAAAAGGAAAGCTGGAGAACTGGATCGAAGGGGCTGAAGCCAGGGGCACCCAGTGGATTCTCGACAAAATCATCGAAACCAATTTGAATATCGATTCCGAGGATCGGCCTGACGGGGTTGCCGTAAACCTGGTATTTTCAAAGACAACTGTCAAAATAGACATGCAGAACGGACTGCCGGTCTTCCATGTCCGCGTCAGTGAAGAAGGAAATATCAATGAAACGCGGAGCGATGTGGACCTGGGCAACAACAAGGAAATCAGAAAGCTGGAGAAGGAGATGGAGAAACGGACAAAGGAGGAAATACAGATAGCTTTTGATGCCGCACAAAGACTCGAATGCGATTACTTGAACTTTTCCAATGAATTGAAGCGGGTCAATCCGGCTCTATGGAAAACCGTCGAGAAAAATTGGGATCAAACTTTTGCCAAAGGCAGACTGGATCTCCAGGTTAAAGCCTATATCCGGGCTACAGGGATGCGGTTGACCCCGCTGACGTCGCCTGAGGAATAACCGGTTCTGAATGAATCGGATAGGGAGAACTGCCATATGAAAAAAGAAGTCATCGGCCCCAGCCAGTTATTCGCCATGATTGTGCTGTTTGAATTGGGCACCGCTATAGTGGTGCCTATAGGGCTGGAAAGCGGCCATGCGGTATGGCTGTCCATCCTGATGGCTCTGCCCGGAGGGGTGATGCTGTATCTGATTTACAATAACCTTTACCGGAAATTTCCAAATCTGATTATCAGCGGGTATACACAGAAAATCCTCGGAAAGGCTATCGGCTGGCCGCTAAGCCTGCTGTTTATTCCGGTGCTGATGTTCAACGGCTCCAGAAATTTGCGGGAAGCGGGAGACCTGCTGATCTCGGCCTCTTATGACAGGACGCCGATTCTGATCATTAACTCCATTATGGTGATAGCCGTTATGTATATCCTGAACAAGGGTATTGAGGTCTTTGCCAGAACCGCGGAGATTTATATGTGGATTATCCTGATAATGGGCCTGATCTGCACTTCCATGGTTATTTTTGCGGGGTTGGTGGATTTTAAAAATCTGTTTCCTCTGCATGCCAAGGATTGGATAGATGCCCTGGGTTCAGCCTATCCGAATATCTGGATATTTCCCTACGGTGAGCTGGTATGCATCACAACGATTCTGCCCCATTTCAATAAATCAAGCAAATCCGGGAAAACAGGCGCGGCGGCGGTCATTTTAACCGGTCTGATGCTCAGCTTCACCCATGCGATTGAAATATCCGTACTTGGAGAGGACCTCTACAGCAGGGCTGCCTTTCCCATATTCACGACAATCACACTGGTCGATGTGGCTAATTTTATCCAGCGGTTGGATGCGTTGGTCATTTTAACCCTAATTATTGGTGTGTTCTTCAAAATGTCCATCTATTGCTATGCGGCGACTGTAATTGCTGCGGATTTGTTTAAGGTTCAGGACTACCGGAAATTAGTAATTCCTGTGGGGGCAGTGGTGCTGTTCATCTCATTTATCAGCGCAGAGAATTACTCCAGTCATCTGAATGAAGGGAGAGTGTTTCTGAAGTATATCCTTCCGGTCCTTTGCGCGGCGGTTCCTATCCTGCTGTTTCTTGTACACCATTTGCGCAAGCGGTTCGGCTGGTACCGGGAGCATCATTGACCGGTTTTCTTTTTGAAAGCCTCTTTCACGATCTGAAAAACCGGAAGAAAGAGAAAAATAATGATGACCACCAGCTCCTGAAAGGTTGTAGTGGCGAAGATCGAGGTCAGGAAGCTGAACGACTGGGATAATGGGGTTCCGGTTAACCAATCCACGGATATCACGATGGACAAGCCCAGAAAGGCGAGCAAAGCGTAAATAAAGAGGATTTTCATAAGATGTTATTCTCCTTCTTGCTTGATAAAGGTTGGGTGAATCCGGCAAGCTAAAGCTATTATCCCCAGTTTGGGAAGCCGGTAACCAAGACTTGATTCTATTGACGGTTAACCATCGAGCGGCTAGAGTTTAGAATGATCCGTCAGGAGGGTATTAGTGTTCAGAAGGGGGCGTGGCATTTCATGACGACCTGGAATCTGCAAGGAACGGTTAACCATCTGCTCATCTGCGGCGGAAGCAGCTGCCGGAAGAATAAAGGCGGCGAGGTGGCTGATGCCATTGAGGACGAGATTGAGAAGCAGGAGGCGGCAGGCAATATACATACCACGTTGACCGAATGCAACGGAAGATGCTCGGACGCTTGTGTAGTCATCTCTTATCCGGAAGGCGTTTGGTACAGCGAGATGACCCCCAAGGCGGGCAAGAAGCTGGTGAGGAAGCTTCTTCAAGGCGAACAGCTGAAAGATCATCTGCTCTACACCTATGATGGCGGGCTGCAGGCACAGACAGAGAAAGGCGCCAAGGGGAAAAAGAAGAAGTGAAAATTACACGGAATAAGCCCAGGCGCACCGATGATTTATTACGGGGAGCCCGGCTCAAAAAATGTCATTGCTGCAGAACAGCCTGCTGCCGGGAATAAATTGGGCGGCGGCTGTTTATTTTTGCAGAAGGGAAGTTTATGATTAAGAGAAAAGGGAAATTGGGGGGAACGGCGATGTTTGAGAGCTTTGAAACGGGAGACCCGGTGCTGCAAAGCGAGGCATTCTTACTGGATGAGGTACGGTTTAATCTGATTCACAGGATTACCGAATATCCCGAAGCTATCCGGCTGGCCTCGGCAGACCGCAAGCTGATTTTCACGCAATCCCAGGGGCATAATCCCTGGCTGTGGGTGTCGGGAGAACTTGGGGCGGAGCAGCAGACCAAGCTCGTACAGCAGCTGGCGGAATGGGTGGGCGGCTGCGAGTTTCCCGGAATTTCAGCGCAGCCGGAGCTGGCGAAGACGTTTGCGGAGGCTTTTTGCGGAGTTAAGGGCAAGCTCTATCATACGCATATGATGCTGGAGGTCTATCACTGTCTGGAAGTGCGGAAGCCTGCCGGGGTCAGCGGCCGCATGGAGCGGGCCAAGGAAGGGGATATTCCGGTGATTGCGGAGTTTTTGGCCGGTTTCCTGCAGGATGCTTTTGGGGAGAGGCTGCGGGCCGAGGATTTTCTTGCCATAGCAGCCGAAGATGTCGCCGCCGGCAGCTCATACCTGTGGGTGGTCGACCAGGCGCCTGTATCCATGGCCAAAATCACTCACCGCTCGCCCAGACATGCCCGGATCAACGATGTATACACGCCATCCGGTCAACGCAAGCATGGGTATGCCAGCGCGCTGGTTGCTGAGCTGAGCGGCCGGTTGCTGAGTGAAGGCTTAACTCCGCTCCTTTATGCGGACGGCAAGAATCCTGACTCCAACAAGGTCTACCGGTCGATCGGCTTTCAGCATGCCGGACGGATTGCTGATCTCAAATTTGACTGAACGCGGGATCCGATAAGGAATTAATGAATGTTGCTTATGTAAAACAGGAGGGAATTTGACTTGCAGCCCCCGTGTTGACTATGCTATTACAAAGTGCAAATAATCACACATAAATTGAAGCAAATGTGGCAAGGAGGACGGGGGACGATGGAGAGGCTGTGGCCGGAGAAATTCAAGAAGTTTTTTCTGAATAACAAGTTTGTGCTAACGCTGCTGATTGTGCTGCTGATCGGGGTGAACATTCTGGTGTTTTCCAGGATTTCGTTTATCTTCAAGCCGATTTCAGTTCTGCTGCATACGGTGGCCGCACCGATTCTGTTATCGGGAATTGCCTATTATCTGCTGAATCCGCTGGTGGACCGGATGGAGCGGAGGAGCCGGATCAGACGTCCTTACGGCATCGTTATTCTGTATCTGGTGATCGCCGGAATCATTACGCTGATTCTGCTTACGGTGATTCCGATCATCCGCACCCAGCTGGTCGGGCTGATTGATAATTTTCCTAAATACAGTACCCAGATTCAGGAGGAATTCATCAACCTGACCGGCAGTGAGCTGTTCGGGCGGATACAGGAGAATGTAGGGACGGATGTCAGTGATATTACGAGCAAAGCAACCGCTTGGGGAACCTCATTTCTGAACAATGCCGTGGTCGGGGTCGGGAGCTTTGTGGGGGCGCTGACGGAAATAGTGCTTGCAGTGGTGACTACCCCCTTTATTCTGTTCTATCTGCTGCTCGACGGCAAAAGGCTGCCGGATTATCTGCTGCGGTTCGTTCCTACGAGGCTGCAGCCGCAGACCCGCATGGTGATGTCGGAAATGAACAGCCAGGTGGCCTCCTACATCCGCGGGCAGATTATTGTCAGCTGCTGTATTGGCGCGTTGCTCTATATCGGCTATCTGATTATCGGGCTTGAGTATTCGCTGGTGCTGGCGATTGTCGCCGCCTGTACCGCAGTCGTGCCATATCTCGGTCCCGCCATTGCCATTACTCCGGCCTTGATCGTTGCGCTGGTGACCTCTCCGTTCATGCTGCTGAAAATGGTGTTCGTCTGGACCGCCGTTCAGCTGATTGAAGGCAAGTTTATCTCTCCGCAGATTATGGGCAAAACGCTGAAGATTCATCCGATTACGATTATTTTTGTTATTATTTTCGCCGGCAAAATGTTCGGAGTGCTCGGCATCATTCTGGCCGTACCGGGATATGCCGTGCTGAAAGTGGTCGTTACCCATGTCTTCCAGTGGTTCCGGTTCCGCTCCGGGCTTTACAAGCAGATTGAAGAAAACAAGGAATAACGGGAAGAGGTTGATAGAGATGACAGCACCAGTGGCGGATACCTTATACGGAAAGGTGCGGGGAGCCGAGGCGGACGGCGTGAAGATATGGCGCGGGATTCCTTTTGCCGCGCCTCCGGTCGGTCAGCTGCGCTTCCGTGCGCCGCAGGCGCCGGAGCCTTGGGCTTCGGTGAGGGAGGCGCTCTCCTTCGGGCCGGTCAGCCATCAGCCTGTAAGCACCGGCGGCACCCGGTTTGGCGGATTGTCTCCGGTGTATTCTGAAGACTGCCTGTACCTGAACGTATGGTCTCCTGCTTCAGCAGGGGAGAGCCTGCCCGTAATGGTCTGGATTCATGGGGGAACCTTTGTGACCGGGGCAGGCAGCCAGCCGATGTTCGATGGCACCCATATCGCCCGCAGGGGCAAGGTGGTTCTGGTAACGGTGAACTACCGGCTGGGACCGTTCGGATTTCTGCATCTGTCCCCATTCGGCGGGGGGCTTGCCTCCAACGCCGGCCTTCTGGACCAGATCGCCGCGCTGGAATGGGTGCAGGGCAACATTGCCGCTTTCGGCGGTGATCCGCGGCGGGTTACTGTCTTCGGGGAATCGGCGGGCAGCATGAGCATCGCCGCGCTGCTGGCGATGCCTGCGGCGAAAGGCCTGTTCGCGGGAGCAATCATGGAGAGTGGAGCTGCACAGAGCCTGCCTTCCCGGCAGGGCCGGGAGATTGCTGCGGCGCTGCTGGCTGAGCTGGGGCTTGCACCGGGCGCCGATCTGACGCTGCTGCACACCCTTCCGGCGGAGCAGATTCTTGGAGCGGCAGCGCGCATGGCCTACAAGCTGTCCGGTGAAGCGCTCAGCATGTTTTTCCAGCCGGTAGTGGAGCCTGCCACCTTGCCGGAGGAGCCGGCTGGGGCTGTAGCGGGCGGTGCGGCCAGCGGGATTCCGCTGCTGATCGGCACCAATCTGCATGAAGGGAGCCTGTTCTTCCGGGAAGAACGGCAAGGCGAAAGCTTCGAGCAGTCACTGAAATCGCTGGAGCTGCTGATGGGCATCGACGATCTGGCCGGGCTTGCCGGCGATTATCCGAAATCCTGGGCGGGACAGGCGGCATTCCTGACCGATCTTTATTTCTGGGGCAGCTCCATTGCGTTTGCCGAGAGCCAGTCGGCGGCAGCCCCTGTCTGGATGTACCGCTTCGACTGGACGGTTCCCGGCCATCCGCTGCTGGAGAAGGCTGTCCACGGCGCGGAAATTCTGTATGTGTTTGGCAACCTGGACCTGCTGAAGCAGCTCGGCTTAACGGTAACTCCGGAAATGCAGCAGCTGTCCGGCTGGATGCTGAAGACCTGGACGGCGTTCGCCCACCGGGGAGATCCGTCCCTGGACAGCCTGGAATGGCCGCAGTACAGCGCGGATACGCGTGCCACGCTGGTTTTTGACGGAGAGACGCGGGTGGTGCTGGACCCGGATGCGGAGAAACGGCGGCGTTTGTTCTCCGCTTCGTCCAATTGGCCGAAGGCCTTTTCCGCCGGGGCGCGGGATTAGCTGCGGTAACCGGCTGGGCGGTTGGCGGCCTGCAGGCTGCAGAGCATAAATTGAAGAGCAGGGCTGGGCAATTGCCGGCCACCTGCTCTTTTTTTAAATAAAGAATTTATATGCCTGGCACACTGAATGATCCTTCTATTTCTCGCTGAAACACCCCGTCCTATACAAGGACGTAGCCGTTTCTTCTCAAAAGATAAGAATTTATCCTGAATTTCGAAAGTGAATTGAACCATTCCAGATAGGACAAGGGATAAAATCTCTTTTTCCATCACCCACTGGGTGCAAGCTGTTTTTAGCAAAAAATCCCTTCGTGTAGAGCTTTTTAGACGAATTGTGGATACTTACTTTCGAAATTCAGGTTTATATGTTTTGGGGAAGCGAAGCTTATCCGTTATTTCACGGCTGCGCTGTATATGAAAGAATGGATCGGGATTTCGGCCAAGCAAACTGCGCTATTGGGTTGTCCGCAGCGGGCAGATAGAGGGAATCAAAGGCAGAAGTACCTTTGAATTCGCGCGAAGCCGGCAGGACGAGGGAATCAAAGGCAGAAGTACCTTTGAATTCGCGCGAAGCTGGCTGGACGGTGAAATCAAAGGCAGAAGTACCTTTGAATTCGCGCGAAGCCGGCAGGACGAGGGAATCAAAGGCAGAAGTGCCTTTGAATTCGCCCGAAGCCGGCTGGACGGTGAAATCAGCGCGAAATGATTCTTCTCCTCCCTACTGAAATGGCAGCATTCTTATTATAGGACGCCGATAGGCGTCTTTCTTGAAAAATCAGAATTTATATGTTTTGGGGTCCCCGCAAAGTACCTGAGTCATCATCGAAGCCAAGGCCCCACTTTGTGGGGTTATTTTGTTGCTTAGGAAATGATGAACTTCTTTTGGCTGCAGCTAAGGTATGGGTAAAGCTGGAAATCAGTTGGAATGTGTGGCAAACCAGCTGAACCAGCGGGGTCTGCTTGGCAGGAAGCGGGGAGTTAGGGGGCTAACCGGAATCACTGCTTCAATGATGTATAGCCTGTCTTTTCCACCAGCTCCTGTCCCTCTGAAGACTGTATCCAGTCCAGAAACGGCTGGACATTAGGATTGGCGCTGCCCGCAGTCACGGCATAGAACTCTGTGGAAAGCGGATATTTCCCGCTGCGGATGCTTTCCTTGTCAGGCTCTGCACCATCAATGGCCAGCAATTTAATGCGATCATTGGCGTTCATCTCCGAAGCATAGAACAGGAAGCTGAAGCCAAGGGCATCCTTGAAATTGCGGTAGCTGGAGGTCTGGCTAATAATGCCGCTCATGAGATCCATCACATCCTCCTGCGGGGGAGTCATCAGCGTGCGCCCGGCCATAAGGTTCTCCAGCATGGTCTGGCTGCCGCTGTTCTCCTCCCGCTGGAAGGCCCGGATCCGGTTATTCTTGCCGCCTACCTCGTTCCATCGGGTTAGCTTTCCCGAATAGATATCCTTAATCTGCTCAGTGGTCAGTCCCGACACCGGATTGCGCTTATTGACAAAAAAGACGAAGGCTTCGCGCCCGACCGGCGTAAGCTTCAGCTCTTGGCCAGCCCGCAGGGCTTCTTTCTGCTGGGACAGGGAAGGGGCTGCCGCAAAAACAATATCCGTCTCTCCGGCGATCAGCCGTTTGTAGGCATAAGCGGTGGAGGAACAGATTACCGTGCCTTTATCGAAATCATAGACATCGTACTGATCTTCCGGGTAGACTGCCTGCACAAAAGCGGAATAAAGCGGATACAGCGCTGTCGCACCGTCCAGACGCGGAAGCTGGTCCTGGATTTGATACGCCGCCGGCCTATCCAGTGCTGCGGTCCTGGAGCCGGCATCAAACGGTTTGTACCGGTTCAGGTCCACCTCCCGGTCGTCAACGACCTCAAATCTGTTCATATAAGCTTTATTCAGCTCATATCCGGCTGTGGCAAGCAGGCACAGTCCGGCAAAAACAGCCAGCGCCAGATGCCGGAACCGGCGGGAGAGCAATTGGAAGATTGCGATTACAGAATAAATGCCCAGCCCGCAGGCGACGGCCACTACAAGCGGTGCGTAGAAGGCCAGTCCAAGGGTTAAGGCTGCCAAGAAATAGCCGATAAATCCGGCAAAGGCAAGAGCAATCAGAAGCAGCAGGGTATAGAACAGGTTCAAGCCGAATGATCTTTTCACTGCAGCCTCTCTTTCCTGGAGCGGAAATATGGATAAACACACTGCTCTATTATATCTTAATTCCCGCATGATTTCTTCCGGATTATGAGCTTCCCCTGTCTTCAGGTAGGCTGCGTCTGATGAAAGAAATGTGAATATTTTCATAAAGCACTGGACGAAAAGCGCAAACGGCGTTATCCTGAGATTGTGAAAAATATAACGGAATACAAGATTCTCGGGGTAAGGTGAAATTCCTGACCGGCGGTGATGTTCAAAGCGAACTAAGCCCGCGACTTCTTTTCTCTGGCAGCAGAGGGAAGGACTGATCTGGTGACATTCCAGAGCCGACGGTAAAGTCCGGATGGGAGAGGATCATAAGACAAGGGCGGCAGGGTTATTTCTGTTGTCTTTGCCTTAACAACCCCCGAGCTACGGCCTTCTTAGGCGTTTCGGGGGTTTTGGTCTCTTATCGAGGGTTTGTATCGACAAGGAGAATGGTATTATGAGTCAAGCTACAGCTTCATCCTCAGATGCCCGCACCGCACCGCTGCGCAGCGGCTTCTGGCTGGTAGTCCTGGGAGCGGCGCTATGGGGCGTCGATCCGCTGTTCCGCATTATTCTGCTCAAGTCACTGACCTCTTCACAGATTGTGCTGCTGGAGCATGCCGTGCTCTTTCTTGCTGCAGCTCCTGTGCTGTGGCGGCACCGCGCCGAGCTGAAGGCTGTCCGCCTTCGCCAAGCTGCCGCACTGCTGATTGTATCGTGGGGCGGCTCTGCCGTAGCCACCATTCTGTTCACCACAGCCTTATCCAGCGGTGACTTCAATGCAGTGCTCCTGCTGCAAAAGCTGCAGCCGCTGTTCGCCATTGGCCTGGCCGCTGTCATTCTGAAGGAACGTCTGCCCAAAAATTTCGGACCGCTGATTATCGTTGCTCTGGCGGGAACCTACCTGCTGACCTTCGGCTGGACGATTCCGTTCGGACATGTGAACAGCTTCATGGGCGTGGGCAGTCTGATGGCGCTGGGAGCCGCGGCTTTATGGGGCGGCTCTACCGTCATGGGACGGTATTTGCTCGGTTCGATGAAATATGAGACGGTCACCTCGCTGCGCTTCATCCTGGCGCTGCCGTTGCTGTTCGTCATTACCAGCATGGAGGGGGCGCCCTGGCAGAGTACCGGCGGCATAGGCGCATCTGCGGCAGTTGCGGTTAATCTGCTGCTGCAGGCGCTGCTGCCCGGACTGCTCAGTATGCTGCTCTATTACAAAGGCCTCAACACTACCAAAGCCTCCTTCGCAACGCTTGCCGAGCTCAGCTTTCCAATGACGGGCATTCTGATTAACTGGATCGTCTACCACCAGCTTGTTACACTGCCGCAAATTGCCGGCTTTGCGCTGATCTGGACAGCCCTGTTCTTTATCTCGGCCCAGCAGAGCCGGCAGGCCGTGCCGGCGAGCGCGGATTTGTCCCAATCCAATAAGCGCAGCGCCTGAGGGGACTGGCCCCAGGGCGCTTCTGTAATATAAAGATGCCTCCCAGCCATACGGTTAGGGGGTATCTGTTCATCCGGCGGGAGCTATAGTCTGCCGCTGCTGTCTCCGGTCTGTTTTTTAAAAGAGAATTTATGTTTTGGGTCCCCGCAAAGTACCTGAGTCATCATCGAAGCCAAGGCCCCGCTACCCTGGAAATAACTTTACGGATGAGGATAAGCGCTTAAAGGCCGCAAGAAAACGCAACAAAATCCACCCCCATTTCCATCCTCTGTGGTGCCGCGTCAGCGGCATGGATGGCTTTGCGGGGTTGTTTTGTTGGGGTTTAACCGAGAAGCTGGTTACATTTGGGTTCAGGCCGGCATAGGCGGTTACTTTGTATTCCATACAAAGCTCTACTGATCCACAAGATCTCGGGCAGTCAACGGTTACGGCCAGCCGGTTTTTCAACGGTATCCGCCTAAATTCCCATTCAGCCGCCCCGAATACCTGCTTCATTGGTTCGTTGTCAACAGGAATATATTGAAAGTCAATGCCCGCGGCCTCCGAGATCATTGTGCAGATTTTACGCTGTATGAATTGAACCGGAGAACCTGACATAGGGAACTGAAGCGAAGTGTAAAAAGTAACACTAATGGGCTGGAATTCTGGCTTTAACGGGCTTTAGTGGGATTTTGTACACTTCATGGAGGCCCACTCACCCCATATGGCTGATTTTAGCCGGATTAGTTGTACTTTTTCCCACTAGGGATGATCCGGAATCCGAATGCGCTGCCTTAGTTATACTTTTTACCACTAAGGCTGGCTGCCCTTTTTATTAATGTTTCAAGTTCATCTTAATTCCACTTGGCCTCCCGCCGGGTTTCAGCAGGCAGCCTTAGTCACGGCTAATCCTAAATAGAAAAATTACAAGTTCAATCTATTTGGCTGCTTAATTCTCCGCCAGCTACATCAAAGTCTTGCTTATGACCGCCCTTTCCCAGCAGCAATGCTGCAGCTACACGCCCGTTATCATCTTTGGCAAGGAGTGTGGCCTTTCCTTCCCCGGCAGCCGTATGCCCTTTACTATCGCTCAAGAAAGCCAGCATAACAGAATTTGTAAAATAGTTCTTCAGACAGAGATTGTTTCTCATAGTGTTGGAATCTATGCCGTCCCGCGCAGATATGCCCCGGTTTCGGCAGGGTCCGGCAATACATATTGATAGTAGCCCCCACGGCTGGCTCCAATGATTTCCGGGATGCAGCCGGAACAGGCAGATTGAACGGAGCGGGAGCCTTCCGCCATTATTGGAACCGCTTGCGGATTCCAGCGGTTGCCTTTGCGCCCCGGACAAATCTATGTACAATAGAGCTACCGAATCTGGCACGGGGTGTGAAAACAGATGTACAGATATAATTTATTCAGCAAAATTGTTGGTATCATGGTCATTATGCTCATCCCGATTACCCTTCTCTATTTCTATTCCAACAAGACGACCACCGATGTCCTCCGCAGCGAGCTGAACACTTCGAACAATAACCAGCTCAGTTTTTTTCAGAATCAGGTGGAGACCCAGATGGAGCTGCTGTCCTCCTGGCCGATTCTGCTGCTTCATGATCCGGATATTCTGAAGCTCAAGGATACCGCTCTGGAACAGCAGAGCTTGAATCTTGCGGCTATGCAGCTTGTAAAGCGCATTCAGACCAAAATCAGCATTCAGGAGAGCTCCTCCAACTGGAACAGCAAGCTGTTTCTGTATTCTCCCTCTGTCCACCGGATGGTGACGGAGAACGATGCCCTGCCGTACAGTGACGATGAGCTTAGGCACGAGGTCAAAGCGGGCTGGCAGGTGGACCCGGTCAAGGATCAGGGCGAAGAGCGCTTCCGCTTCTCATGGTTCTCTTATACGCCGTCTATGCCCGTATTCTCTCCCGGCCAGGCAGCTACGATTATGAAGGTGGAGTTCGACAGCCGGAACATTGAGGATATGCTGGATCAATTCAAGAGCGATGGCAGAAGAGATCCTTTCTACTACAAGGAGGGCACGGGACTGATCTTCAACCGCAGCGCCGACCGCGCGCTGGCCCGGCGGCTGGTGAGGCAGCTGGAGCAGGAACAGATGAACGGAAGCGGGAACCGGACGCTGGAGCTTGACCGCAGGTCCTACAGCGTCAATATTGTCTATTCTGCCAAAATGGGCTGGTATCTGATCGATTATATGCCGCTCTCGGAAATCCTGCAGCCCATACATACCTCCAACCGGCTGTTCTATTTCTCGGTCAGCGCCCTGCTGCTGATGAGCTGTCTTACGGCTTATGTATTGTACGTGCAGGTGCAGGTGCCGGTCAGGCAGCTGGTGGGCGGATTTCAAAGGCTGAAGCAGGGGGATTACTCGGTCCGGATCGGCATAAAGGGCAAAAATGAGTTCAGCTTCCTCTCGGGCCGGTTCAACAGCATGGTGGAGCAGATGCAGGAGCTGATCGAAAATGTGCTGATGGAGAAAATCCATGTGCGCGAGGCCCGGCTGAAGCAGCTGCAGTCACAGATCAACCCGCATTTTTTCTACAACTGCTTCTCCTTCATTACGAGCATGGCCAAGCTGGACAACATGAAAGCGGTTGTAGGCATGTCGCATAACCTGTCCCGTTATTACAGGTATACCACCCGGCAGGAGAGGGAGCTGGTTCCGCTTCCCGAGGAGGTGGAATTCGTGACCCATTACCTGGAGATTCAAAAGATGCGGATGAGCAGGCTGCACTACACCATAAGCATTCCGCCGCAAATGCGCACGCTGGAGATCCCCCCGCTTATGCTCCAGCCTCTGGTGGAGAACGCGGTGCTGCATGGCATTGAGCCTGAGGCGGCGGCCGGCCGCCTGCGGATTACAGGTGCCTGCAGCGGCAGGGAAATGCTGCTGACCGTTGAAGATGACGGGCAAGGGATGTCACCGGAGGACATCGCATTGCTGGAGAATAAGCTCGGAAGGGCAATGGATGAAGAGATGGGCTGCGGCCTCTGGAATGTACATCAGCGGCTGCGCCTGCGTTACGGCGGGGAGGCGGGCATTGTCTTTGCAGCTTCACCGCTGGGCGGCCTCCAGGCTACTGTGTACTGGCAGCTGCCCATGGACAATTCCGAGAAGAGCCTCAGGGAGGGATAAGAATGATTGAGCTGTTGCTTGTTGATGATGAAACCTATGTGACCGAGAGCCTGGCCCGCACTATTCCCTGGGAGGAGCTGGGGGTGCGGCAGGTGCATCAGGCGGCCTCGGGGCCTGAAGCGCTGGAGATTCTGGAGCGGCAGGCCGTTGACATTATCGTAACGGACATTTCCATGCCCGGGATGAACGGACTGCAGCTGATGGAGGCAGCCGCTGCCCGCTGGCCGAATCTCCGCTGCATTCTGCTCACAGGATATTCCGACTTTGATTATGCCAGAAAAGCAATCCAGCTTCAGGCCATCGACTATATCCTTAAGCCGGTTAGTGATGAGGAGTTTATGCAGAGTGTCTCCGGTGCGATAGAATCCCTGAAGGATGAATGGGAGGCTCATGATAAATACCACCGGCTGCTGTATGCCCGCAAGGGGGATTACAGTGTGCTGCGCGGCAAGCTGATGCACGATCTGCTGCTGGGGAAGCAGATGTCCGAACGTGCGCTCACGCAGAAGCTGAGGGCGTACGAAATTGACTTTGAACCCGGGGCGGAGGCGGTGCTGCTGCTCATTCAGCCGGGCAGGCATTACACGGCGATGGATCATGATTCCATTTCGCTGATGGAATATGCCATCGGCAATATTGCCGAAGAGCTTTTTCACAGCAAATTCCGCGTATGGTTCTGCAAAGCGCCCCATGATTGCCTCGTTCTGCTGGCCGAGCCGCATGGAGAGACTGTGCGCGAGCTCGTACTGGCAGGCAATTATGAGGTCCTGCGGCAGGAAATGCTGAAGGAAGCGATTGCGCGCTTCCGGGAGGCGGTCAGCAAATGCCTGAAGGGAGAGATTTCCCTTACCGTTACCGAGTGGTTCGGCTTCCCGGACGGAATGACTGCCGCATACCGCAGCGGCCTCGGTTCAATGGTTTTGGCTCCGCCCGGTGAAGCCGGCACTGTTGTGTTCCTGAAGGGCAGATACTTGCGGGAGCATTTGGCCCTGGGGTCGCTGGAGAGCCTGTACCGGCCGCCAACCCTGATTCATCTGCTGGAATCGAAGCAGTGGGAGGCGGCACGCGGCAAGCTTGAGGATGTGTTCGGGGATATGGAGCGGACGTGTGTTTCCAGGGAGCAGTTATATGAAGTATTCCTGTCCATCACCAGCGCGTATATGTACATTGCCCACAAGGGCGGCCAGTTCATGCTTCAGCTTGACCAGCTCGCACTTGATCCGCTGATTGCCCAGAGCCTCAGCTCTTCCGTTGACAAGCTGCGGGGGTGGGCGCTTGAGCTGCTGGACAGGCTGCAGGCAGAGCTGTCGGAAAGCGACCAATATACCAGAAGCTATATCATCAAGCAGGTGCATGCGCTGGTCGGAAGCCCGTCCGGACATGACCTTTCCGTGAAGACGATTGCCGAGCAGGTGTATCTGCATCCGGTATATCTGTCCAAGATCTACAAGGCCGAGACGGGTGAAGCGCTGGGGGATTATATCATCCGCATGCGGATGGAGCGCGCCCTGTATCTGCTGAAGCACACGAACAAGAAGGTCTATGAGATCACGACGGAGCTTGGCTACCAGAACCCGCAGTATTTCAGTAAGATGTTCAAAAAGCACTGCGGCATGACACCCAACGAATTTCGTGAAGGATAGAGGAACGCTGATCAGGCAAAGGGGGAAACCATGGGTGTGAACAGAACAATCCGGCTGCTTCTCCTGTTCCTGGCCGTGTTGCCGGCGGTCAGTCTTGCAGGCTGCGAAGGCAACGACAAGGGGAGCAGCCCGTCCAATCCGGCTTCCGCCGCTCCCGCTCCGGCAGAGGCTGCGGCTGGCAATGTCTATAAGGACAAGTACGACCCGGAGGTGACGATCACCACCGTCTGGGGGGTTGACCCGGAACTTAAATTCAAGAACGGTGAAACGATTGAGCATAACGTGGCTACGAGGTGGGCCAGGGAAATGTTCGGCATCAATATCAAATCGCTCTGGTCCATCACCGATACCAATGGTGCGTTCGGGACGAAGCTGCGCCTTGCGATGTCGTCCGGGCAGGAAATGCCGGATATCGTGACCATCGGCACGGCCGACTCCGCACTCGCCCAGGATCTGATTGATTCCGGGATGTATGCCGAGGTTGGCGGGCTGTTCGATGCCTATGCCTCCGAGACGTGGAAGAAAGCGATGGCCCAGGACCCGGACGTGTGGAACCCTTACAGCCGGGGAAGCCGAAAAATGGGCCTGCCGGTTCTCGATTATGCATATAATCATGATTATATTTTGTGGTACCGCCAGGATTGGCTGGATAAACTGCATATGCAGGTGCCGGCAACCCTCGGGGAGCTGGAGAAGGTGATGGAGGCCTTCAAGACCCGCAACCCGGACGGCTTGGCACCGGAACAGGTAACCCCGCTGAGCATTGGATTCAAGACGACGATGAACACGTGGATGGGCGACCCTTCCTGGATTTTCGGCGCGTATGGCGCTCTTCCCCAGCAGTGGAATATGGGCCGGGACGGCAAGCTTGAATACGGCTCCGTGAACCCGGGAATCAAGCGGGGGCTGGCGAAGCTGAAGGAATGGCTCGGCAAGGGCTATATTCCCCAGGAAGCGGCGCTGTGGGATGAGAACAAGACCGCAGAGCCAGCCGTTGCAGGCACAGCGGGCATTATTCCCGGACCTTACTGGATGAGCGGCTGGCCGCTGCAGGATACCCTGCAGAATGCCCCGGATGCCGTGTGGACACCCGGTATTATTCCCGCCGGGCCGGATGGGACGGTAATGCGCCATGGCACGCCGTTTGCCAATGGGGTCACCTTGATCAGCAAAGCCATGCAACACCCGGAGGCCTTCTTTACTTATGAGAATTATCTGTTCGACAACTTCGCGAACCCGCAGCCGGGAAGCGGGCTGGAGTACGGGCTGTTTGCAGGCTATGATTATGAGCTGAGCGCAAGCGGCAGGATGCTGCCCAGCGACAAGATCTCCGGCGGCTACGTCAACAGCATTCGTTATCTGCTGGTCCGCGACGGTGCCCGCGTACCGTATGCCCAGCTTGAGGCTATGCTCAATCTTGCCGATGGCAAGGCACCGTCTACCCGGCTGGAGAAGGATATTTCGGTCAACTATGGCAAAGGCACTCCGGCGGCAGCCAAGGTGCTTCTGGAGCAGAAGGACAAATCCTATAAGGACAGGTTTACCGGACCTGCCACGGCAACGATGAAATCAAGGCTTGACTATCTGAACAGCCTGGAGAATGAAGTCTTCAGTGCGATCATTTACGGGGAGCGGCCGCTTGCCGCGTTTGAAACGTTTGTAGCTGCCTGGCAGGCAGGCGGCGGTGAACAGATTACCCGTGAGGTGAATGAGTGGCATGACAGCGTAAGGGATGACGGGAGCTAATATGATTTACCGTTGCGGATGGTACGGCGGGGTGGAATGCCGGAGCACATTCGCGGGAGCAGCAGTGGGAGTGAAGTTGAATTAGTAAATTTTAATATGCTCAAAGCATTCCGCCGGCATGTTAGCGGGAATTAGCAGACTTATATTGAAGCGAGTTCACCTGCTATGGTGCATATCGACCAGCTTAAATGTATTTTGCCACTATATAAGCTGAACTTGGAACATTCATCCAAAGGGCAGCCATTTTAGTGGAAAAAGGAACACTAAGGTAGCGCATTCCGATCCTGGATCATTCCTGGTGGGAAAAAGTACAACTAATCCGGCTGAAATCAGCCGAATGGGGTGAACGGGCCTCCATGAAGTGTACAAAATCCCACTAAAGCCCGTTCAATCCGGGATTCCAGCCCATTAGTGTTACTTTTTACACTTCGCTTCCGTTCCCTATGAATCTCCCTGCGTTCCGCCAGCTTTTCCGGGTTCTCCGGTTCAGCTCATATAGCGCTTGTTTTGGAGCAGAACGGAGTGGATTAAGATCACTTTTTCCGTTTGGGATTGCCCCGCGGCTCAAGGTGGCCTGGAACTGCGGGAGAATCACTGCCTCACTATGTGGCGGGCTCCCGGCGCTTAATAACACAAAACGGCTGTGCTGTCCGGTTAAGGACGGCGCGGCCGTTTTCTCTTGAAAGATAAGAATTTATGTGTTTTGGGGTCCCCGCAAAGTACCTGAGTCATCATCGAAGCCAAGGCCCCGCTTTGCGGGGTTATTTTGAAAGATAAGAATTGATCCTGAATTTCGAAAGTGAATTGAACCCGTCCAGATCGGACAAGGGATAACCCTCTTTTTCCTTCACCCATTGGGTGCAAGCTGCTTTTAGCAAGAAATCCCTTCGTGTGGAGCTTTTTAATGATTTGTGGATACTTACTTTCGAAATTCAGGTTGATATGTTTCACGCTATAAATTAGCCTTATCTTTCTTGCTGAAACGGATACCGTCCTTATACGGACGGCGTAGCCGTTTCCACTTGGCTCCTTGCAACAGTGCCCTAGTTCAAAAAAGCATCAAGCGCCACCGTCGGCTTGCCGGAGGAATCGAAGGCGCCTTTGGTATAGGCATACCAGGTGCCGTAGCATTCAGGCTCCCAGTAGAAGACGCCGAGGCCTTTGCCGCCGCTGACGGATTTGGTTTTGCTGATGATGTCGGTCAGGAAGGCTTTGGCGGTTGCCGGAGCACTGACATCCATGCCGACTTCGGTAATCATCACCTCTTTGCCGTAGCGCGAGACCATATCATTCATGTTGGTCAGGGTTTGCGCATTCAGTGTGGACCAGTTGCTGGTGGTCGGGTAGAGCGACATCCCGATGATGTCATAGTTGGCGCCGTTCGCCTTGAGGCCGTCAAACATCCAGCGGAACAGGGAATTGTCATAGCCGTTGGACAGATGGACTATGACCTTGGTGCCGCTGTTGACGGCTTTGACCGCGCTGTAGCCCGAATTAATCAAGGCGGCAAAATTGCCCATGCTCACCGAGGCCTTGCCGTCCTCCCAGAGCATGCCGTTGTTCGTTTCATTGCCGACCTGCACCCACTCCGGCGTCACGCCATTGCTCTTAAGCGTATTCAGGACATCGTAGGTATGGTCGTATACCGCTGTCTTCAGCGCACTGAAGCTTTTGCTGGCCCAGGCGGCGGGCTTCTTCTGGTTGCCCGGATCAGCCCAGGTGTCGCTGTAATGGAAGTCGATCATGATGCGGAAGCCCATGTTTTTGGCCCGCACCGCCTGCTTGACCACATCGGCCTTATTCGAGAAGTTGATGGAAGGATTGACCCACACCCGCAGCCGGATGGAGTTCATCCCGTGATCCTTGAGAATCTGCAGCAAATCCTGCTTGGCTCCGCTGTCATTGTAGAAGGACCAATTATAGTATTCCATTTCGGACAGCCAGCCTACATCGGCCCCCTTGGCAAACGCCGCGGCAGCAACAGCGCGCTTGTCTCCTGATAAGCTGAAACAGGCGCCGAACGCCAGAATCAGGCAGAGGCCCAGCTTGAGCCATCGTTTTGCATAAATTTGAACCATGTTATACCCTCCCGGAATTAGGTTGTTTGGAATCACTCCTTGAATCCGCTTACAATGTATCGCCTCCTTTGGTTTCCATGAAGAGTGTAAGCCCGCACAGAGGATCACGGTACCTATAAAAAACCAACTTTTATGCATTTTTGGAAATCATTTTGCGCGCATTTTCTGTGAGTCCTGCTCCGGCAATTTTGCGCCAAAATATTGTTTTGAAGCGGCAAAGAGTAAAAATAAGCCTTTTCTCCCATACTACCGTTATTCTTTGATCTCGAAACGCTTCTCATCAGATTTTTCAGGAGGTGTCCGCGCATGACTGCCGATTCGGCCCCCGCTATTTACATACAGCTCAAAAACCGGGTGACGGTGCCCAAAGGCAAGGGTGTTCTGCTGCGTGATGTAGCCTATCTGATTACCGATCCGGAGTGGAGGGAACCGCTGTATTCGCTGCGCCTGCTGGACCCCGTTCAAAGCGACGGCAACCTGATCCTGATAGACCTGCTTACGGTGATTCCGAAGATCCAGGAGCTTGTGCCGGGTGCGGATATCCAGCCGATTGGCGAGGGGCGGACGCTGGTGCAGATTAAAGGTCCTCTGGAAAGGCGCAAGCCGTCCATTGCATTGTTTGTGCTGGTCTGGCTGCTGCTGTTCTTCGGCTCGGCGCTGACGATTATGAATTTCCATGCCGACGTCAGCATGCTGGAGGTGCAGGTGAGGATTGTCGAGATGCTGACCGGCCGCCGGGATGAGCATCCGTATGTCTTCCAGATTGCCTATTCGCTCGGCATCGGCTTTGGCATGGTGATTTTTTTCAATCATTTATTCAAGAAAAAGTGGAACGAGGAACCGACCCCGCTCGAAGTGGAAATGTTCCTGTACCAGAAAAATATCGACCAGTATGTCGTCAACGAAGAGTACAGCAAAATGAAACGCCGTGGCGCTGAAGCCTCCGGACGCATGGAGGATGGATCATGACTGCACAGCTGTCGCTGGGACTGAATCTGCTGCTGGGCATTGCCGGAGGCATTGCTGTCGGCGGCGGAGTGATTGCTCTCTTTATTGTGCTGGATATGGTTCCCAGGCTGGCCCAGCTGACCTCATCCTACGATAAAGTGCATTGGTATGAGGGGGCTATGGTAGGCGGCTCGCTCCTGGGCACCATGTCTGATTTCTGGAACTGGAGGATTGCGGCCGGGCCTTTGGCGGAGCTGGGGGTAGGCCTGTTCGACGGGGTTTTTGTCGGCATGCTGGCTGCGGCCCTGACCGAAGTGCTGAATGTGCTGCCAATCCTGGCCAAGCGCCTGCATATGACCCATCTGCTGCTCGGACTGCTGATGGCCATGGTGTGCGGCAAGGTCGCGGGATCATTGTTTGACTGGTTTGTGTACCGACAGTAAAAAGGGGGTTATGGTGTGGTCAGGTATGTTCACAGCGGAGACTGCGTAGAAGCTTCAAAAGAAAAAGCCAAGGCGGCGGAACAGGCGCACAGGCAGGACAGTGATGGCGAAGCCGCCGCCCAAACGGATTCGAATGACGGGGAAGCCCGGACAGAGGCGCCTGCGGATATGGAGGAAGAGGCAGCCGCGCCGCCAACCGGAGCAAATGCTGACGGAGCCTCGAATGAAACAGGGGCGCCGGAGGAAGCCGGGGCAACGGATCAGGGGAGCCGGGCAGGAACAGCTGCCGCTGTTCCCGGAGACGGCCGCCCCCAGGATGCAGAGGCAGCGGAGGAGCCCGGGGCAGAGAAGCCCAAAAGCGGCGCCATGGGCTTCCTGGCCTCCTTGTTCGGAGACGAAGAGGAACCGGAGGAAGCATCATCTGGAGCTGAAACGGATTCCGGAGACGGCGCCGGGGCAGGAACCCGTGAGGCTTCAGGAGGCGAACGTGACGGCGGTGACGCGGCGCCTGCAGAAGCTGACGCTGCCAAGGCAGAAGATGGCGGAGGCAAGCAGGATGCCGATGCCCCGGACCCGGACGAGCCTGATGGCGGCGGTTCGTCCGCTGACGGCGCTTCGGCTGCGGGAGACGGCGAAGAGCACCAGGCGGGCAATTCGTCCGGCAGCGGTGCCGGCATTGGAGTAGACGCCGGAGCAACCGGATATGGAGATCATGATCTGCAGCCTTCCGATGGACCGGGCACATCCGGTCAGGAGGGAACAAAGCATCGGGATACTGTTGAGGCGGCTGAAGTCAGCGGTGATGGAGGCAGTGTAAGCGGCGGGAATGCGCAGGACACGGAGGCTGCGGACGAGCTGGGAGCACAGGAGCCGGAGAGCGGCAGAAAAGGTTTTTTTGCCAGACTGTTCGGGGACGACGAAGAACCGGAGGAAGACACCGGCAGCGATGACAATGATGGGGCTGCGGGCGAACAAGCACAGGCTGGCCCGGCCGGGGACGCCCGGGCACAGCAGCCGGAGAAGAACGGGGAACGCGCCGGGAAGAATAACGCCAGCCGGGCAGAGGCGAAGAAGGACGCCGACCCGATGCAAAAGAAACGCGATGCCGAGCAGTCCGGCTCCCTGGAGAGTTCGATTATTTACTGGCAGGGCAATGACAAAATTCCGCCGATGCTGGAGGACACCAAAAAAACACTCGCTGAAGTCATGGGCCTGAATTCATCCTTTGATGTGGTGTTCCGGGAGATGACCTTTGGCGGACGCAAGGCGGCTCTGCTGTGCATCAGCGGATTCGCCAAGGATACCATTATCGATGAAATCCTGAAGCGCCTGACCTACCTGACCCCGGAGAATATTTCTGCGGATGTGCTGGCCAGCTTCATGAGCGAGTACATCCCCCATGTGCAGGTGGAGAAGGGAGAGCTATTAAGCGAGAGCATCAATAAAGTCCTCTCGGGTATGAGCGTTATCTTCCTTGAAGGAGAAACGGAAGTTATCGTCATGGATACCCGCTCCTATCCATCGCGCAGTCCCGATGAGCCGTCCATTGAACGGGTAGTGCGCGGAGCGCGCGACGGGTTCACAGAGACACTGCTGAGCAACATCGCCCTGGTACGGAGACGGGTACGCGATCCGGGCCTGAAGCTTGAGATGCACCAGGTGGGCCGGCGGACGCGCACCGATGTCTGTCTGGCCTATATCGACGATATTGTTGATAAAACCCAGGTGCAGGCCGTCACCGATAAAATTAAAGGCGTGGATATCGACGGCATTCCCCTTGCGGACAAGCAGCTTGAAGAGGCCATTGTGGGCGGAGGCTGGAATCCCTACCCCCTTGTGCGTTACTCGGAACGTCCCGACGTTGTTGCGTCCCATCTGCTGGAAGGCAGGGTTGTGGTGTTTGTCGATACTTCGCCGAGTGTCATGATCCTGCCGACGACGTTTTTTGATCTCTGCCAGCATGCCGAGGAGAACCGCCAGACTCCGTTTATGGGGACGTATTTGCGCTGGGTGCGGTTCATTGGCATCTTTGCCTCGATGTTCCTGCTGCCGCTCTGGATGCTGCTTGTTATCCATCCCGAGCTTAAGCCGGCGATGCTGGAGTTCATCGGACCGCAAAAGACGGCCAAAATTCCGCTTCTCGCCCAGTTCCTGATCGTCGAGATTGGGGTCGATCTGCTGCGCATGGCGGCTGTGCACACTCCGACGCCGCTTGGCTCGGCCATGGGTCTCATTGCCGCCATTCTGGTTGGCGATATTGCCGTGCAGACAGGCCTCTTCGTCAATGAGGTCGTGCTGTACATGGCGGTCGCCTCCATCGGCATGTTCGCCACACCCAGCTATGAGCTGGGACTGGCGAACCGGATTGTCAGGCTTGCGCTGCTGCTCGCCGTAGCCGTATTCCAGGTGCCGGGCTTCATGATTGGCTCCACGCTGCTTGTCGTGCTGCTGACTACGCACCGTTCCTACAATTCGTCATATTTGTGGCCGTTTATACCGTTTAATGCAAAGGCGATGGGTGAGATTCTGCTGCGCCAGCCGGTACTCAGCTCCAAAACAAGGCCTTCCTTCAATAAAACCAGAGACAATACCCGGATGCCGCTTGTCCAGGAGAAAGAGCACAAAAAGTAGGAAAATACAAATCAACTGCAAATTAGTCCATTCTATGGCGTTCCCTCTGTCTGGTATACTGAATACACTAAATGGCCCCTCAAAAGCGGAGATTGCCTTCCGGCAGGCTGATGGCAGGAACTCGGCGGGGCTTCAAAACATACAATAGACAGGGTGGAACAAAGATTTTCCACAGAAATTGGAGGACTGCGCAAATGTTTTTACACGGGACGAGCCGAATTAATGATGCCAATCATCTGGAGATCGGCGGATGTGATGTGACAGAATTGAAGGCGGAGTATGGTACCCCGCTATATATAGTGGACGAGCAATTGGTCCGGCGCCGCTGCCGCGAGTACATGGATGCTTTTGCAGCTTCCGGGCTCGGTTTTCAGGTTGCTTATGCCAGCAAAGCCTTCTCGGTCATGGCTATGTGCCGCCTGGCCGACGAAGAAGGGCTGTCGCTGGACGTTGTGTCGGATGGAGAGCTGTATACGGCGCTGCAGGCCGGATTTCCGGCGGAGCGCATCCATTTTCACGGCAACAACAAAACGCCGGACGAGATTGAAATGGCGATTGATGCGGAAATCGGCTGCTTTGTAGCCGACAATCTGGTGGAGCTTGGGATGCTGCAGGCGATCGCCCTGCGCAAGGAAGTAACGGTGAACATTCTGCTGCGCGTGACTCCGGGTGTGGAGGCGCATGCCCATCATGCCTATGCATCCACCGGCCAGACCGACTCGAAGTTCGGCTTCGACATCGGCAACGGCTCTGCGCTGGAAGCGGTAAGAGCCGCTTCCGGGAAGAGCAATCTCAAGCTGCTGGGCGTTCATTCCCATATCGGCTCACAGATTTTTGAAACGGAGGGCTTCGAGCTTGCGGTTGAGCGGATTGCCGACTTCACGCGCAAGGTGAAGGAAGAGCTGGGCGTCGCATTCCCGGTGGTCAATCTCGGCGGCGGCTTCGGCATCCGTTATGTGGAAGGCGATACGCCGCTGCAGGTATCCGAATATGTGGCGGCAATCACGGGTGCGGTGAAGACGCACTTTACCGGAATCGGCGAGACGCTGCCGCAGATCTGGGTAGAGCCCGGCCGCAGCATTGTTGGCGATGCCGGAACCACGCTGTACACTGTAGGCACGAACAAGGAGATTCCCGGTGTACGCAAATATGTTGCCGTTGACGGCGGCATGACCGACAATCCGCGTCCGGCGCTCTATGAATCCAAATACGAGGCGCTGCTCGCGAACCGTGCGGCTGAACCGAACGAAGAAACAGTCTCCATTGCCGGCAAATGCTGCGAAAGCGGCGATATGCTGATCTGGGATGTGGAGCTTCCGAAGGTAGAGAGCGGGGATCTGCTGGCCGTGGCCTGCACAGGTGCGTACAATTACTCGATGGCCAGCAACTATAACCGGATTCGCCGTCCGGCAGTAGTGTTCGTCCAGAACGGGCAGAGTGACCTTGTAGTGCGCCGCGAGTCGCATCAGGACATTATCGCCAATGATATTGTCCCGGCGCGCATCGCGAAGCAGGCGGTGGCCAAGTAAATATTTCTGCGCAAGACCCGGCAGAGAACGTACAGCAGGATGAAGCAGGCGGAATTCACTTCCGCCTGCTTTGCTTTGTGCGTGATTTCATAGTAAACTAATAAACGTGTTCTACATCTGTTATTTCGAAAGGGGTATTTACATATGGCAAAGCAAGCGAAAATTACACTCGAAAACGGCGGCGTTGTGCTGCTCGACCTGTTTGAAAAGGATGCTCCCAATACGGTGGCCAACTTTGAGAAGCTGGCAAAAGAAGGGTTTTACAACGGCTTGGTATTCCACCGCGTGATTCCAGGCTTCGTAGCCCAAGGCGGCTGTCCCAATGGTACAGGCTCCGGCGGTCCTGGCTATACCATCGACTGCGAGATCAATCCGAACAAGCACGAACGCGGTTCGCTGGCTATGGCGCATGCCGGCAAGAATACAGGCGGAAGCCAGTTCTACATTGCTTACGCACCGCAGCCTCACCTTGACGGCGTACACACCGTATTCGGCAAAGTGGTCGAAGGCATGGACAAAGTAGATGCTTTCCAGGGACGCGACAAAATGACTTCGGTGGAAATTATCGAAGCTTAATTCATATCATTGCCAAGGTTGTCCGATTCAAAGAAGCAGATCTCTGTTATGGAGGTCTGCTTTCTTGTATTTAGTTAGGGAATTTCGTGCAAACGGCCAGGCTGTCCGTTGAAGGACGGCCCGGGGTCACATGATGCGCCTCCTGCGGTCATGGCGGGCGCTGAAGCGCTGCGGCAGCCGGAAGAACACCAGATACATCAGCAGAAAGACAACAAAAGCGAATACTTCTTCAACCAGCAGATAGTAGGGGTAAGGACCGAAATAATCCAGCACCGAAAAGGTGCCCGGCTTGTCCGCCAGGAACATGTAATTGGCTCCAAGAGCGCGGTCTGCGGCGTAGACAAGGGCGGCTATGATATTGAGGCACAGCATGGTGAAGAACAGCGATTTCCAGGTTGGCCTGCAGCCTTCGATCCAGGTCATATACAGTGACGCCAGAATAATCCCGCCGTGGGCGACGAAGAACAGCAGAAAGCGGAAATGGGGAAAGGGATACACCAGATTGGGTGTGAGCAGTGCAATGAATGCGCCGCCGGTTCCGGCGAAATAGAGGAAGGAATACAGCAGACGGCTGCGGGTAAGCAGCATGAGGATAGACAGAAGCAGTGTGATTCCGCACAGCTCCAGCGGCAGGGAGGAGCCTTTTTTCCATGCCTCCTGGCTGATGTACCATATTTGCAGCCCTCCCTCCGAGAACACGAGGACAGCTGCAAGCAGCAGGCGGACAAATGTTCTGGCTCCAGGGTTCGAGCGAAGGGAGAAACGCGCCCCGTAGAGCAGCAGGCAAAAACATGCGACTAAAGACATGGCAACAATATGCGAAGATGAAAACATTATGAAATCGGTATGATGCTGCCTGTCAAAAAAAGTTATACGGTTCACAGACTTCTCCCCTTGGCGGAACAGAATATTTTGGCAAAAATAAATCATCTGAATTTTAACAAATTCTGATTCTAAAGATCTACACTTAGGTGATATAAGTATATATCGCAGTCTCTGGCCAATAAAGGGAGAGATTCGTGAAATTCACATAAGATGGACGCAGAATAACCGGAATACATAACTGGCCATCAAGCGGAGTATGTTTTTATCTGGGCGTTCAGGCGCAAATCTGACAAGCAACTTGTGTTGATCCGGCTATTTTTCCGATAGAGGCTCATGGTATCAGAGAGGGTACAGCTGTTGCAAACGGGATTGGTGAATCCCATACTAAATTTGGGGAACGGGGGCTTTTGGGTATGGTGAAAAAAAGAACAAGTGCGGCTATGGTCATCCTCATGCTGTTCGTGCAATATGCATACGGCATCGGGTTTGCCGCGCAGGCTACGGCTGCAGGAATTGAGAATGACAGGAACATCATCAACAGTGTATCCATGGCGGTATATGGGCCTGACGGCCAGACGGTAACCGGAAATGTGTATGATGTGGATTCCACGGTTACATTGGACTATGCGTGGTCGCTCCCGGACGGTCATGGCTACAGTGCCGGAGATACCTTTGCTTTTCAGCTTCCGGCACAGTTCCAGCTGTTCAACGACATTAACGGATCGCTGGTGTCGGAGGACGGAGAAGTTGGCAGCTTCACCGTCAGCATGTCCACGCATCAAGTGGTCATGAGCTTCAACAGCTACATTGAGACACATGCCAGTGTGCAGGGTACGCTAAGAATCAATACCAAATTCGATAAGCAGGTCATCTCGGAAAGCACGGTGCAGGAGATTGTGTTCCCGGTCAACGGCGGGTCCCAGACGGTTACGGTGAACTTCAAGCCCTCCGTCGGTTCAACGATAGAGAAGAAGGGCGTCTCGGGCGGCTTCAATGCGGATCATATTGATTGGACCGTCGATGTCAACAAGAAGCTGGAGCCGGTTGCGGGCGCTGTCGTTACAGACCCGATTCCCCAAGGCTTATCCCTGGACAGCACGGCTACGCTTGCGGTATATCAGCTGGGGGTCCAGCTGGATGGAACGGTCAGCGTAGGCATCTTGCTCGACAGCAGCAAATATACCGCTGAAGTTGCAGATGGAACGCTTACACTGCGCTTCACAGATCCCGTAATCAGCGGAGCTTACCGGATTGCCTACTCGACGGCGGTGGTCAGTGATGCCGGCAGCTTCACCAATACGGCCACCTTTACGGGAGACGGGCGCGATCCTGTAAGCTCTTCAGCCACCGTAACGGTTGAGCGCGGGGGAAGCCTGAACAAGCTGGCAACGAATTATGAATGGGGCAACCAGGTGATCTCCTGGGCCATCGAATACAACTACAACAAGAAGACGATTCCGCAAGGCAGCGGGGTGCTGACGGATTTATTCAATAATTCTCAGGAGCTTGTGCCGGGTTCGGTAAAGGTCTATCCGGTGACGCTGGACTCCGCAGGCACAGCCATAAAAGGCGCTGCTCTGGCGGAGAACGTGGATTATACAGCGACTGCCGTAACCACGGACGGTACAAAGGGCTTCAAGCTGGAATTCGCCAGCGAGATCTCTTCAGCCTTCCGGATTGAGTACAAAACGAAGTCGCCGGATCGCGTATTCAGCGACACCACGATTACCAATACAGTTACGGATGGCACCTACAGCGTACAGGCCACACAGCTGATCCGTCCGGCGATCATTTATAAGACCCTGTCGGGCGTCAATTACACTAACCATACCACCGACTGGAAAATCACCCTGAACGGCGACAGCTATCCAATGAGCGAAGTTGTCGTTACGGACACCTTCCCTCAGGGCGGTCAGAAGTTTATTCCGGGTACAGTGGTCGTAAGGAATGCAAGCGGAACGGTATTGAACGCTTCTGCTTACACACTGGAGTATAATTCACCGGTGCAGCCGAATGCCGGGTTCAAGGTGAAGTTCAACTCGCCGATCACAGGAACTTATACCATCGCTTATACCACCCAGTTCAGCAATGACTGGCTAACGGGAAATACCGATAACTTCATCAATAATGCACGGGTTGATTGGAAGGACGCCGACGGCAAAGCGCTGTGGACCGAAGCGAAGGGGCTGTTCATTCCCCGTGCCGAGGTGAAGAACAACGGCTTCAAGGCCGGGTCCTATGATGCCTCAGCCAAAGAGATTACCTGGACTGTAGGCGTCAACTACAACAGCAGGTCCATTGCCGACCCGAAGGTAACGGATATCCTGGACTCGGGGCAGACTCTGGTGCCTGGATCACTTAAGGTCTATAACATGAATATCGATGCCAAAGGCGAGCCTTCACAAGGCTCCGAGGTCGGCAGCAGCGCTTATGCCTACAGTATTGGCACCGGCAATGAGCTGAAGCTGGAGTTTGCAGGTTCCATCAGCTCACCGTATTACATTGTCTTCAAGACCAGCCTTGAAGGGCAATTGATTGATACTTCCGTATCCAATACGGCCAAATTGCTGGACGGCACCAAGAAAGTATCCAAGGATTTAACTGCATCTGTAAGCATCCCTTACGGAGGTGAATATGTCTACAAGGACGGCCTGCAGAATGGAGATAAGCTGGATTGGACAATTGCGATTAACCGCAGCCAGTCATTTGTGAAGAATGCGGTGCTGGCCGACACACCGAGCTCCAATCAGATTCTGCTGCCGGATTCATTCCATCTCTATCCGGCCAGTGCGGCAGTGGACGGGGAGATTGTCAAAGGCGGAACCAAGCTGGTGAGGGATGCGGATTATACCTTGAACATCAGCGCCGATGCCGACGGCAGGCAGAGCTTCGTGCTCAGCTTCCTCCACGATATCGATTCAGCCTATATTCTGGACTATCAATCGCTGATCGTTGCGAATACCGGGGATAAGCTGGTCAATACCGTAAATCTCAGCGGCGAAAATGTGAAGCTGGTGACCCAGGACACCGCGAAAGAGGTGATCGTAGGTGTATCCAGCGGGTCGGGAACAGGCAGCGGTGTACGGGGAACCCTGACGGTTCACAAGCTGGATGCGGCTGACAGCCAGCTCGCGCTTACCGGGGCGACCTTTGAGCTGTACCGTCTGAACGGCTCCGAACGGATACTGGTCAACACCCGGACCACTGATGACGCAGGCAGCGCAGTGTTCAATAATATATGGCTGGGAAGCTATATATTGATTGAGACGGCAGCTCCTGCAGGCTACGAGCTGGATACCCGGGAATATCCGGTCACGATAGGCTCTTCAGCCAATCTTAACCTGACCGTGCTGAATACGAAGCTGGTACCGGCGACAGCTGCGCCTACGCCGCCTGCAGAACCGACTCCAACGCCAACGGAGCCGCCGTCAGCGACACCAACGCCGTCAACGGTACCGACGGAATCACCGACAACTGTTCCTACAACGGGGGCGACACCGGCGCCAACGCCGACAGGCAATCCTTCGGAGCCAACGCCAACCCCTGCAGTTACCGGAGAGCCGGGTGTCATTATTGAGGAGCCGCAGATTCCGGCAGGCCCGGGAGCGACGCCTTCGGCAACTCCGGCGGGCGGAGGCAATCCGGCTGAGGAAACGCCGATTGATGATGACATTCCGCTTGGCGGAGTGGAGATCGACGATGAGGAGGTCCCGCAAGGAACGGTTGCCGACCCTGCGGGCGGCAAGCTCCCGCAGACCGGAGAGAACAGTCCGGTGCCGGTATACCTGGCGGGTATGGGCTTGATCCTTGCCGGATTCATACTCAGCAGAGTATTCAGAAGACGCAAAGAGTAGGCTGCTTCCATACAGCTATAATAAAAGGGCACGCGGCAGATTCAGCGCCGGGTGCTCTTTTATTGCCGATCGCTGCTCTTCATTCCGAAGTCAGTGTGTATCGAATCCAGCCGTTCTCCTGTTGACAGCCGGCCTCCCACCCGAGCTTCTCGGCTGTGAAGGCCAGCGGAATGAGAGCTTTGCCTCCAGCCAGCAGGGGAGCGGCTTCCAGCGCAAATTCAGTGCCGTCCACCAGCGCCTTGCTGCTGCCGATGGTCATAACAATGCTGTGACCGCCTGAGTCTACAGTTACCGTCTTGCCGGCCGCATCCCATTCCACCTCCGCCCCCAGAGCGGCCGCAATTTCTTTGGCGGACAACCATAGCTGTCCGTTGCCCTGAATCAGGCGCGAGGTGAAGCTTACGGGGTTGCCGTTCACTTCGACACTGCCCTGATACACATTGCCGCTGCCGTCGATAACGGCGCTTGCCGCCTGCGCCTCCAGCTTTTCATTCAGCGTGTTCACATTATCACCGGTCACGAGATATTTGGCATCCTGCCTGCCTATCGCTTCGGCAATCCAGCCATTGACCTCTCCGCTGTGATGGCTCAAATCCTTGTACAGATCAAGATTGAAGGTCCACTCCTGCTCGGACTGGAAATCATACAGCGTAACGTTGTCAAGCTGCCTGAATTGCTCATACATCCATGCCCTCATCATCAGCTGGTTGCTGAAGCGTACAGGATTGCCTGCGTACCAGGCCACCTGCCGCATAACACTGTAAGGAGGGTAGTAAAAGTAAAATTTCACATCAGGATACTCCTTGAGCAGCGGAAGAATATAGGTGCTGAAATTCTCCTGCAGCTGTCCGGTGCTTTCCTCGTTCAGACCGAAATATTGCTCGCTGTCGCTCACGGCAAGATAGGATTTGGCTACATGCCTTTTGCCGAATACGACTTCATCGTTCCAGTTGTTCAGATGCTCCAGATCCTTGCCGGGAGTGCCTGTCAGCATGCTTTTGACGCTGAGCGCAAACTGCCAGTACACCGAGGCGTTGAACCAGTATTTATAGTCCGTCCACAGCTTGCCGTCATACAGATAATCGGGAAATTCTCCGGAGGCATCGCTTGTCTCCAGCTTCAGAGAGAAATAATCCAAGCCCCAGATGACCTGCTTGACTTTGCCGGTTTTCAGGGCGAGCCTGGCGATTTGGTAATGCTCGTCCACTGTGGAGCCTTCCATTGACAGCTTCAGGGTTGTTCCGCCGATCTGTCCGCTCACCTGAGAAGGCAGAAAATTCTGCGTCATAGATGTGCCGATAATGATATTGTCGTAATCGAAGTTTTTAGCCAGCCCGGGGTTTTGGTACCGCTCCTCCTCCGAGAGCAGCGGAGTATACCAGCTTGGCTGGTGGTAGAACTGCAGCGGATCAATGAAAGCTGTAAGCAGTGCAGCCAGTGTGGCAAATAACAGCGAAAATAAAAGGAATAATGCCATTAAAGATTTGGATCTGCTGTGAAAGCCGCGTGTTTGCGTTGCGTTTCTGCCGGCCTGCAGCCGAACCCGTGATTCCAGCATAGTGGTGCCTCCTGAAACGATAATGTAAATCTATAAATATGCCCTGCTGCTGTCCTAAAAATTGAAGTACAGGAAGGGAGTAATGCGGTTGAAGAAAAATAAGGAAAAGATAAAAATCAGCGCCATGGCCACAACGGTTGTCCAGCCGCGCACCCGTACGGGAGCCTGGGGCCGCCATAGGATTATTCCAAGGAGCAGCAGAATGAACAGCGCATTCCACTTTAATTCACCCGCAGCTGCGAGGCCTATGCCGTTCAAGCCGCTCATTCCCTTCAGCAGCCTGAGCGCTGAGGATATATTCTCGGCCCGGAAGAATACCCAGGTGATATTGAGGAAAACGAAGGTAAGCAGCCAGGCGAGCCACTTGGGCGGGACGGCAAGGCCGCGGCGGAGCCAGATCCTCTCCACCGCTTGTCCTGCTCCGTGCAGCAGCCCCCACAGTACGAACAGCCAGCCCGCACCGTGCCAGAGCCCGCCAAGCAGGAAGGTAGCCATCACATTGCGGATCGAGGTCCAGAAGCCTGTGCGGTTGCCGCCAAGCGGGATATAAATGTAGTCTCTGAGGAACCGGCTTAGCGTGATATGCCACCGTTGCCAGAAATCCCGGACGCTTACCGCACGGTACGGGGCGTTGAAATTCTGCGGCAGCCGGATATTGAAGAGCAGGGCAATGCCGATAGCCATATCCGTATAGCCGCTGAAATCATAGTAGATTTGCAGCGTATAGGACAGCACGGCCGCCCAGGAATCGACCATATGGGCAGCGGAGGCAAAGCCGCTGTTGGCATAGCCTGCGAGTGTATCGGCAATGACCACCTTTTTGCCGAGGCCAATGCAGAACAGCAGGCTTCCACTTAAGACATTGCTCCAGTTCCACAGCTTCCCGCGCAGCCTGTCGAATTGCGGCATCATCTCCTTGTGATGCAGAATAGGACCGGCAATCAGATGCGGGAAGAAGGTTACAAAAAGGATATAGCTCACCAGGCTGTATTCACGCACCTGTTGCCGGTAAGCATCGACGAGATACGCAATTTGCGTAAAGGTGAAGAAGCTGATTCCCAAAGGCAGCAGCAGATGAAGAGCAGCGATATTTCCTCCGGCCAGCCCGTTCCAGTTGGTAATGAAGAAATCGGCATATTTGTAATACCCGAGCAGCAGCAGATTGGCGCTTAAGCCAAATACCAGGAGTGCACGGGGGCGGATTCTTCCGCTGTGCATTCGCTGGCCTATCCGGTAATTGAACAGAATGGATGTGAGAATTAAAGGGATGTAGCGGAGATTCCACCAGCCGTAGAAGACCAGTGAAGCCAGTGCAAGCCACAGTTTGGCGCAGGTGAAGAGCCGGAACCGGTTCAGAATAAAGTACCCGGCGAGCACGGCAGGCAGGAAACCGAACAGAAAGGTGTACGAATTGAATAGCATAAGAACCCCCGCTTACAGAGAATTAGTATAACAATCACTATAAACGGGAGTTCTTAAGGCTTACGGGGGATAAATCTTATCATTTTCTTAACGGCGGAGCCTATATATATTATTCTTTGTCAGGGCAGCCTGCAGGAAAAACCGTTTCGAATTCGGTCTGCTTACGTGAGCTTTTGACCGTAATCAGCCCGCTGTGCAGCTCGGCGATGCTTTTGGCAATCGCCAGGCCAAGCCCGCTGCCGCCGGTTTCCCGTGAGCGGGATTTGTCCACCCGGTAAAAACGCTGGAACAGGTGGGGAATATCCTCGGCGGGAATTGGCTGGCCGTAATTGGTGCAGACGCCAATGACTTTATCCTGTCTCTTGGACACGGAGATGTCGAGGATTTTACCCTCCTTGCCGTATCGCACGGCATTGGTGAACAGATTCTCATACAGCCGGACCAGTTCATCGGCATCTCCCCGTATCATGAGCGGACCTGCACCAGTATGGATGCGGTAAGTCATACCGGCTCCCTCCAGCACGGGAACGAATTCCTCGGCCAGCTGTTCGAGCAGGTTGCCGAGGTTCACTGGCTCATGGCGGATCGGGAGTCCGGTTGAAGAGACCCGGGTATACTCGAACAAATCGTCGATGAGCTTTTTTAGCGCAAGTGATTTGTCATAGGCTATGTTAACATAATAACGGAGCTCCGTTTCATCGGCATACCGGTCCTTTTCCACAAACTCCAGAAATCCGAGCACCGAGGTCAGCGGCGTCCGCAGGTCGTGAGACACCCCCGTAATGAGATCGTCCTTGGCCTTGGCTGCCGACCGCTCCTCCTCCATGGCTGTTTTCAGCTTCACGGCCATCTTATTGATATTGTCCGCGAGTGTCCCCAGCTCATCCGTCCCCGGGACAGCAATCCGGTAGGACAGGTTGCCGCCGGCTATATTTTGCACACCGGAGGAAATGCTGCGGAGATAGCCCATCGTAGATTTGGTCAAAGCGAGAAAAAAGAAGACATAAAGCGGAGCTCCGGCGAGCAGCAGAACCGGTAGGGAGCCGATATTGTTGATCGTCCAGCGGATCAGCTTAACCAGCCAGAAGGAGCGGGAGGGATTCAGCCACAGCAGCAGTGAGGCGCCGAAGAAAGCGCCCGCCAGGATAAGGCATGTCAGCATCAGGCTGGCCAGGCCGAACCCGGCCAGCCTCCACGATAAGGTATCGAAGCGTTTCATATTCAGTGCCGCTCACCTCCCCTTTTCTATTTTGTAGCCCACACCCCACACCGTTTTTAAATATTTGGGCTTCCGGGGGTTAACCTCGATTTTTTCTCTGATTTTGCGAATATGCACCATAAGTGTATTGTTGCTGTCCAGGTACTGCTCTTTCCAGACCTTGGCAAAGATTTGTTCCATGCTGAGTACCTGCCCGCAGTTGCGGGCCAGCAGCTCCAGAATGGCGAATTCTCTCGGCGTCAGCTTGACCGGCTGTCCCTCCACGGCTACCTCATGCTTGGCCGAATTGATCAGCAGCCCGTCAATGAGGATTTGATCCTCCCTGGCGGCAGAATCACCCTGGTAATTTCTTGTGCGGCGCAGCTGTGATTTGATCCGGGCGACGAGCTCAAGGGGACTGAAGGGCTTGGTGACATAATCATCTGCGCCAAGGCTCAATCCTGTGATTTTATCCATCTCCTGGCTTTTGGCCGACAACATAATGATCGGAAATTTCTTCGTCTCCCGGATTTTGATGCAGGCCTCCAGCCCGTCCATCTCCGGCATCATAATATCAAGCACCATCAGATCAACGGTTTCTTTGGCGGCAATGTCGAGCGCCTCCGGTCCGCTGCGTGCGGTCAACAGCCGGTAGCCTTCATGCTCCAGATATATCTGCATCAATTTGATAATCTCCGCTTCGTCATCCACGAGCAGGAGTGTCCCGTTATGCATGCTTCCATCTTCCTTTCCAGCCAGTCAGGCTGCTGTATATAAGGATTATACCTTATGGGGCAAAGTCCCACTTCATTTAAACGCAGAGTTCTTAAAGACGGAGGGGGAGGACATGAAGGAAATCTTATTTTTTTCTTAAAAAGTCTTCAGAAATGCTATAATAACTTAAAATTCAAAATTTCGGAGGGAATATGATGTGGACGGAATTTAAAAAATTTGCCCTGAAGGGCAATGTGCTTGACCTGGCGGTTGCGGTTGTTATCGGGGCAGCCTTCGGCAAAATCGTCTCGTCGCTTGTCACGGACATTATTATGCCGCTGGTCGGCATGCTTACCGGAGGCATTGATTTGAAGGGGCTTAATTTTACCTATAAAGATGCTGTTGTGAATTATGGCATATTCCTGCAGTCCGTCGTGGATTTCTTCATCATCGCCTTCTCCATCTTCATGGTGGTCAAGCTGGCTAACCGCTTTAAGCGCAAGGAAACTGTAAAGGTTGAGGTTGTGGAGGAACCCGCACCTGGACCGGAAGTAGCGTTGCTAACGGAAATCCGTGATTTATTGTCTGCGGACAAGCGTGCTCAAAAAGATAATTAAGTTACATAAATAAAGCAGGTTTCGCAAACGCACTTGCATTTCCTGCGGCAAAGTGATAATTTTGTTGTAGGCAAAACTTGAAACTAATTAAATATATCAATCCTTCAGGGCAGGGCGTAATTCCCTACCGGCGGTGATGCATCTGCAATTGGCTGAGAATGCCGGTTGAACTGCTTAGTCCGCTACCCGCTCCGTATATCCCATACGGACGGTGGACCCGGTGCAATTCCGGGACCGACAGTATAGTCTGGATGGAAGAAGGAGAGATGACGTTCTGTGCTTGGATAAGGGCAGGCGTGCTGCAGTGTTATCAAATATTATGTGCGAACTTTCACATTTCAACCTTTTGGCTGTGAAACGCACAGTTTTATTAGAACTGCCGGTAAACTCTCGTATAACCCGTCTTGAACTCCACCTGGAGATTGAGACGGGTTTTCTGTTTTGAACGGGCTTAGGGGCAGATACAGCTAGGTGATCGGAGGCAGGACATGGACACAATGAACGATGAGTATTATATGTCGCTCGCCCTGGATATGGCGGAAAGAGCGCAAGGACAGACAGGCGTTAACCCGGTTGTGGGCTGTGTTGTCGTGAAGGATGGCGCCATGATTGGCCTTGGCACCCATTTGCAGCGCGGGACCGGCCACGCTGAAGTGCATGCGCTGAATATGGCGGCAGGCAAGGCCCGGGGCAGTACAGCTTATGTGACGCTGGAGCCTTGCAGCCATTACGGCAAGACACCGCCCTGCAGCCAAAGGCTGATTGATGAAGGTGTAGCCCGTGTGGTAGTTGCCTGTGAAGACCCTAATCCGCAGGTTGCGGGAAGGGGCATTGCCATGCTTCGCGGGCAGGGGATTGAGGTTGAGGTTGGACTGCTGCGCAGCCGGGCGCTGCGGCTCAATGAGAAGTTCATCAAGTACATTCTGACGAAGCAGCCTTTTGTTACACTGAAGAGTGCAAGCACGCTGGACGGGAAGCTGGCGACCCGGACCGGCGACAGCAAATGGATTTCGAACGGCCAGGCGCGGGAGATCGTACATACGCTGCGGCACCGCCACCAGGGAATCATGGTCGGTGTCAACACGGTCATTGCCGACAATCCTTCCCTGACCACAAGAATGACAGTGCCGGGACTGAATCCGGTCCGGATCGTGGTTGACTCCACATTGCGCATTCCGCTGGGATCGGCGGTTGTCAGTGACGGGCAGGCGCCTACGATTGTCGTAACTACGGAATCTGCTGATCCGGACAAGAAAGCGGCGCTGCTTGCGGCGGGAGTGCAGCTCGTGGTCAGCGGTGCGGGCCCGCGTGTGGATCTGCAAGCCGCCATGACCGCCTTGGGCGGGCTGGAAATCGGCTCGATTCTGCTGGAAGGCGGCGGCACTCTGAACGGCGCGATGCTGGAGAGGGGACTGGTGGACCGCATCATTCTTTTCTTCGCTCCGAAAATCGTCGGCGGAGGTGCAGCCGCAGCCGGGACTTTCGAGTTTCCGGGTGTAGAGCTGATGCAGAGCGCGGTCACGCTTGAAGGATTGGAAGTGGAAGTGCTCGGGGATAATGTGTGTATCAGCGGTACACCTGTCCGTTAACAGCAAATTTCAGGAGGGGATTACATGTTCACAGGCTTGATTGAGGAAGTCGGCGTCCTGCGCGGGGTCACCAGCGGCAGCGAAATGATGGTGCTGAATATAGGCGCCTCCCTCATTATGGATGATTTGAAGATCGGCGACAGCGTGTCCGTCAACGGCGTCTGTCTGACGGCGACCTCCATCGGCGATCACTCTTTTTCCGTTGATGTGATGCCCCAGACCTACCGCAACAGCACGCTCAAGGAGCTGCGAAGCGGCAGCCGGATGAATCTGGAGCGGGCGATGGCCGCCGGCGGCCGCTTCGGGGGACATATCGTTCAGGGACATGTGGACGGAACCGGTGAAATCCGCAGTGTGAAACGCGATCAGAATGCAGTGGTCTTCGAGATTGCGCCGGAGCGCAAATCGCTGTTCAAATTTATTATCCCCAAAGGCTCGATTACCGTCGACGGCATCAGCCTGACCGTGGTGGACGCTTCGGCTTCTGCGTTCACCGTTTCGATCATTCCCCATACCTTGGGCGAAACGGTTCTGGCGCATAAGCGTAGCGGCGACCGGATCAATATCGAATGCGATGTGCTCGGCAAATATGTGGACCATCTCCTGAATTACGGTTCGCGTTCAGGGGATGTACAGGAAGATAACAGCTCCGGGATCAGCCATGAATTTCTGGCTGCGAACGGGTTTGTATAAATTATGATCAGGCTTACGCAGGCCCGCCGGGGCTGCGTAAAGTGTCAGGAGGACAGAAAGATGAGCAAGCAATTGAAGAATGACAGTGTCCTGGACCCGATTGAGGACGCAATTTATGATCTGATGCGCGGCAAGGTCGTCATCGTGGTCGATGATGAAGACCGCGAGAATGAAGGAGACTTCATTGCACTTGCCGAACGCTCTACACCGGAAGTGATCAACTTCATGATCACGGAAGGACGCGGACTGGTCTGCGTGCCGATTACGGCAGAGCGTGCGGAGGAGCTGGACCTCCAGCCTATGGTGGCGCACAATACCGACAACCACGGGACGGCCTTTACCGTCTCCGTCGATCACAAAGACACCACGACAGGGATTTCTGCCGGGGAGAGATCTAGGACCATCCAGGCGCTGTTGGACCCGGACGCGAAGCCTTCCGACTTCCGCAGACCGGGCCATATGTTCCCGCTGATTGCGAAGAAGGGCGGCGTGCTGCGCCGCTCCGGGCACACGGAGGCGGCTGTTGATCTGGCCCGCATGTGCGGTGCTTATCCGGCCAGCGTGATCTGTGAAGTGGTCAAGGAAGACGGTACAATGGCCCGTCTGCCGGATCTGGTGGAGATTGCGCGCAAGCATGACCTCAAGCTGATCAGCATTAAGGACCTCATTCATTACCGCAATGAGAAGGAGCATTTGGTCAACCGCGAGGTGTCGGTAAACCTGCCGACCGATTTCGGCGACTTCCAGACGATTGCCTATACCAATGAAGTGGACGACAAAGAGCATGTCGCTTTGGTCAAGGGCGATATTTCCGGCGAGGAGCCGGTGCTGGTGCGGGTGCATTCCGAATGCCTCACCGGTGATGTGTTCCATTCCCACCGCTGCGATTGCGGCCCGCAATTCGAGGCGGCGCTGCGCCAGATCGAGGCAGCGGGAAGGGGGGTTCTGCTCTATATGCGCCAGGAGGGCAGAGGCATTGGCCTGATCAACAAGCTCCGCGCCTACAAGCTGCAGGAGGAAGGCCTGGACACCGTAGACGCCAACCTGAAGCTGGGCTTCCCGGCAGATCTGCGCGACTATGGCATCGGAGCGCAGATTCTTAAGGATCTCGGCGTCCGCCAGATCCGGCTGCTGACCAACAATCCGCGCAAGATCAAAGGGCTGGAAGGCTACGGTCTCGAGGTTGTGGAACGGGTACCGATTCAAATGCCGGAGAACAAGGACAATACCAATTATCTCCATACCAAGCAGGCCAAGCTGGGCCACCTGCTGACTTTTGACAACATCGAGCAAAATGAGGATTCCAAGCTGTAATATCCATATAACTTACTAATGAAGGGTAGATGAATACAATGCCGAATTATTTAGAAGGACATTTAGTATCCGAGGGACTCAAATACGGGGTCGTTGTAGGACGTTTTAACGAGTTCATTACAAGCAGGCTGCTGTCCGGTGCGCTCGATGCCTTCAAGCGTCATGGCGTAGCCGATGATGAAGTGGATGTAGCCTGGGTTCCGGGCGTGTTCGAAATTCCGCTGATCGCTCAAAAAATGGCCCAAAGCGGCAAGTATGATGCGGTTATCGCGCTTGGAACCGTCATTCGCGGATCTACAACCCATTATGATTATGTGTGCAACGAGGTTGCCAAAGGCGTGGCGGCGATCAACCTCAAAACCGGCATTCCAACGATTTTTGGTGTGGTTACCACCGAAAATATCGAGCAGGCCATCGAGCGCTCCGGAACCAAAGCCGGCAACAAGGGCTGGGATGCCGCAACCTCTGCCATTGAAATGGCGAACCTTAACAAGCTCTTTAAATAAGAGAGCCTCTTGACGAATGGGTTGAAATCGTGCTTATTTATAAGTATGAGAAGAAAGCATGGACTATAAGAACTTTCTACTTGTGTAGCGCCCAGGCGGCGCTGCACTTTACTTTTTTTTGGCGGGAGGAAACCGCGTGGCTGTATTGTACAAGCTGGAGACATTCGAAGGTCCGCTCGATCTGCTCTTGCATTTGATTGACAAGGCGGAAATTGATATCCAGGACATTCCCGTCAGCGAGATCACCGAGCAGTACATGGAATATCTGCGGAGCATGCAGGAGCTTGAGCTGGACATCACCAGTGAATTTCTGGTGATGGCCGCAACGCTGCTGTCGATCAAGAGCAAGCTGCTGCTGCCGAAGCCGCCGGTCATCGAAATCGAGGATTTCGAATATTACGAGGACGACGGGTACGACCCGCGGGCAGAGCTTGTACAGCGGCTGATTGAATACCGCAAATTCAAGAGCATCGCTGTGCAGCTGCTGGACATGGAGAGCGAACGCAGCCTGATTTTTACCAAGGAGCCGGAGGACCTGGGTCCTTTTGTGCCGGAACAGACGGATAATGCGCTGAAGGGGCTGCACACTGCAGATCTTATCGCCGCGTTCCGCAAAGCGCTGAGCAAGGCGGCCAGAAGATCCTCCTATCAGCGGATTACCCGCGACGAGATTTCCGTAAAGGACCGCATACGGGATGTGTCGGCAGCGCTCCAGCGCAAGGGGACGGGCGGGAGGATGCGCTTCTCCGCGCTGCTGGAAGATGAAATGGCCCGGCATGAGATCGTGGTTACCTTCCTTGCCATCCTGGAGCTGATGAAGATGAAGGCGATCTTCTGCTATCAGGAGAAATTATTTGATGACATTGTAATGGAGTGGAGAGGAGGAGAAGCGCTCAGTGGAATTCAAAACGCTGAAATCAATTATTGAAGGACTGTTGTTCTTGTCCGGCGATGAGGGGCTGTCTGTCCGCCAGATTGCCGAAATCACGGAGCAGCGGTCGGATATTGCCGGCAAAGCGCTGCAGGAGCTGAAAGAGGATTATGCATCCCAGGAGCGCGGGCTGCAGGTGGTGCAGATTGCCGGAAACTTCCGGCTGGCCACGCTGCCGGACCATGCGCCGTATTTTGAGCGGCTTGCCTATTCGCCTTCCCGAGCCTCCCTGTCCCAGGCGGCGCTGGAGACATTGGCCATCGTCGCCTACCGCCAGCCGATTACCCGGGTGGAGATTGAGGAGATCCGCGGTGTGAAGTCGGAGCGGGCCATTCATACGCTGAACAATAAGGATTTGATTCATGAGGTCGGCCGTGCGGAAGCGGTAGGCCGCCCCATTCTGTACGGAACGACCAAGTCGTTCCTGGAGAGCTTCGGACTGGCCGATCTCAAAGAGCTGCCGGAGCCCTCAAGCTTCGATGCTTCCTCGGAGGATCTGGAAGAGGAAACACAGCTCCTGTTCAGCAAGCTGGACAGCCAGATGACATTTGAGGATACGGAGCAGGCATAATGCCAGCATAATTTATACAGCGGTACTCAGGCTCTATAGCCATTCCTGATGATGCCCGCAAGGTCACCGGGGGTGCGCTATGGGGCTTTTTGCGTGAATGCCGAATTTTTTCCAGCCCGATATGCCATACTAAATCAAAGGCTCCTAATCATAGGCTGCATGGAGGTTACTCTCGTGACGTTATGGCTGGCAATACTCTTGGCCCTGCTGCTGCTCGCGGCAGTGCTGCTGTTCCTGACCTTGTCTTCATACATACATTTTCATTTCCGGCTGTGCAGGCTGGGAAAGGATGACCGCCTGGAATTTGATCTGAAGGCCGTATTTGGGCTGGTCAAACTTCATTATGAGCTGCCTGCGCTGGTATTTCAGGGGATCGAAAAGGGCATCAAGGTGAAGCTGGAGGAAAGCGGCATTGCACCGGTCCGGAAGGATGAAGACAAAGAGGAGCAGATCGACAAGGAATCAGTCACTGAGTGGCTGGGCAATATCCGCAAGGCGCTGAAGGCAACCCGGGGGCTGAAGAAGTGGCTGAGGAATACACTGTCCCATGTCCAGATCAGCAAGCTTGACTGGTCTACCGATTTCTCTCTGGGCGATGCCGCATATACCGCGACAACCGCGGGAGCGCTATGGGGACTGAAATGGAGCTTTGCGGGCTGGCTGTCGAGATGGGTCCGTCTGAAAAAAGCGCCGCGGCTGTTTGTTGCGCCGGTGTTCCGGGACGAGCTGTGCTTTTCCACAGAGGCGGTTTGCGCCGGAAAGCTATCGGTGGGCTATGCTGTGTTTGCCGGGCTCCTGCTGTTGCGGCGCATCTCCAGGGTGAAGGGAGGACTGCGCGGCTGGAAGGAACTGCTGAGCCGCGATAAGTCTAATTTAGCCCGGGAGAATTCGGACTGAAGAGGCTTTGTATCCTCCTGCAGCCATTGGCCGGAGCGCTTGGCGGGCATTCTTCAGAAAAAGAGCAGTCCGCATAAAAAACCTGCCGACTGCTTCCGGAGATTGCCAAGCGCTGCTTTACCGCCCGGCCCGAACAGGTTCTGCAATTTTGGGGAAGAAGGTTCTTCCATAGTCTTTGCCGTCCTCTTTCCTGCGAAATACTGCCAGGTTCAAACGCTCTCCGTTAATTTCAACAGGGATATCCTGCCGTCCGTCAAGGAAGGCTACGGTTCCCATCGCCATCAATCCTTCCGCACTGGTGCCGACAAAGAAACCGCCCAAATCTTTTATCAAAATCTGTGGCTCGCCGTTAGGCTTCCGTTCCTCCAATGTATACTTAATGGTAATAACCTCCGCCAGTCTGCTGTGTTCGGTTCGGGCTACCTCCACATGCTTGATGAAGACGATGGAGTCGTCTTTCTTAAGCGCTGCAAAGGGGCCGTCATTTACATAATAGTGATACCAGAAGTGATGCCCGCCCAGCTTGCGCCGTTTGCTGCCTTGCTCGCCGAGAAAAACATGCTCGAAATAAGAGGTGCTTTTATCCATAAAGGTGGTGAACCAGACGGATTTAAGCATATTTATCCACTCTTCGGTGGAACAGCCTGCTTTGAGCTGGTGGTGGTCCTCCGCATATTTGCGCGCGAGACGCATAGGGGCCGTGTTGGCGGCAAATTGAAGGAATTCGTTGATCTCTGCCGCTTCGCCGGGAGTGGAAGCTTCCTTTTCCTTGGCCCTCCAGTCATAGTTGTCATGAAGCTTCATGAACAGGTCATAGGAGCGCTGCTTGCTTTCCGGAATTACAACCTCCGCAAACACGGAGATTTCATTTGCCTCACTGCCGCCCGCTGAAGAACCGGAATCGGGCATCGGATTCATATCGACAATGACGTAGCCCTTCTCCGGTTGCTTTTGATTCTCGCTAAGCCCTTTGATAAGCGGTATAACCCCGTTATTATCCATATCCGCTTGCCAAATCTTGAAAAAGGTCATTTTTTTGCCTCCTGTTGATGTGGTTTTACCTACGTGATCATTTTTGGTTGAGCAGTTTATTTTTATGTGGGTCGAATTGAAGAAGGATTAATCTGGGGCTTCCGCCAATTGCGGGTCTATTCCTGGCGCCGGCAATGAATTTCTTCATGCTGTACATATCCTTCCCATTAGATGAGCAGACTGTACAAGAGTAGGCAGTTCCCTTATCTTTCAAACTGCAGAGGAGGAATACTTAGATGTCAGATCACCCGATTCAAGGTCTCATGCAGACCGCTATGGAAAATATTAAAGGCATGGTGGACGTCAATACGATTGTTGGCGATCCTGTAGAAACCCCGGATGGCAGCGTCATTCTGCCGATCAGTAAAGTTGCCTTCGGCTTTGCCGCAGGCGGCAGTGATTTTCGGGTAGAGGATGAATCAACTGGTATAAACGGTACGGGTACCGGTGTTAAAATGCTCCCGTTCGGGGGCGGCAGCGGCGGCGGGGTATCCATTCGCCCAATCGCTTTTCTCGTCGTGGGCAGGGAGGGCGTGCATATCGTGCCGCTGGACAATCAAACCCATCTGTTCGAGAAAATTATCGATGCGACGCCGAATCTCATCGACAAAATTCAAACGATGTTTCAGAGCGGCACACCGGTAGGCGCAGAAGTGGTTGAAGCTCCGGTTGCCAAGACAGTGGTTAGAAACGAGCCGGTCACTTCGGATTCCTCGACGCACTAGCCCGTGGCACGCTCTGGAAATTTGCACCGGTATACCGGGGATATCGCCTTAAACGGGCGGTGTCCCCTTTTTTTTGCGAATATGGGGAATTACAGGTTCCTGCCCAGCAGCCAAGAGAAGGACATACCTGTCCGCTGCCCAGCATACACTTGTACAACACAAGCGAACTGATAAGAAGCCGGAGGATGAACATGAAGACACTAAACCTAAAACCAGCGTTGATGGTGATATTGTGCGCAGTGCTGCTGTATGCGGCTCCCCTGCCCCTGGTCCGGGCGGAGAACAGCTCCATTTCCACCCATGCCAGGGCGGCGGCGCTGATTGATGTGGAGTCCGGAAGAATTCTGTACAGCAGCCGCGGGGACGAGCCCATGCTGATTGCCAGCCTTACCAAAATCATGACTGCGCTTGTAGCAGTAGAGAACGGTGATCTGCAGTCCAAGGTCAAGGTCGGCAAAAATGCTTTTGCCAAGGAAGGCTCCTCCTTGTATCTGAAGCTGGGCGAAGAAATGACTCTGGAGGATATGCTCTACGGTCTGATGCTGCGCTCAGGCAATGATGCGGCTACGGCGATTGCCGAGCATGTCGGCGGTTCGGAGGAAGGCTTCGTCTATATGATGAACGCCAAGGCGCAGGAGCTTGGACTGGCCCATACGCATTTTGCCAATCCCCATGGGCTTGATGCGGAAGGGCATTATTCCAGCGCTAATGATTTGGCCGTGCTCACCGCCTATGCCATGCACAATCCCGTGTTCAAGCAAATTGTGAAAACCCAGGAGAAGACGGCAGACAACCCTTACGAGAAATGGGACTACAAATGGCTTAACAAAAATAAAATGCTGCGCCTGTATGAAGGGGCGGACGGAGTCAAGACGGGCTATACCAAGCAAGCGCTGCGCTGTCTCGTCAGCTCCGCTACCCGGAACGGCCAGCAGCTGGTTGCCGTTACGCTGAATGACGGGAATGACTGGAACGATCATGCCGCACTGCTGGATTTCGGCTTTAACCACTATCCGCTGAAGACGCTCGTTGAGCGCGGTGAAGGAATCAGCGGGTACGGCTTCGTGACCGGCAAGACCTTTGCCTATCCGCTGGGGCAGGGAGAGGAAGCGCGTCTTGTGACCAGGCTGGAGATCCGCCAGGAGAAGGCAAATGCAGGGCAGCAGACGGCGCGCGGCAACAGCAGCTTTGGCCTCAAGGGAGCGCTGGTGCTCCAGCTCGGCGGCAAGGAAATTGGCCGGGTTCCGGTCTATTCGCCGGATCAGCTGCCGCCGGAGTACTCAGCCTATGAGAAGAAGTACCAGCCGGCAGGCGCGGCGGCTTATCCGGCGGACAACTGGCTGGAGGCGCTTGGCAGTGCACTGCGGGTTCTTTTCCGGATGGGAGCTTCAGCCAAGTGAAGAGAGCGCATGAGAGAATGGGGAGGGATACGCATGATCAATGGGATTTGGCTGGGCATGATCCTCATCGGCTTTGTGTTCGCTGCCGTGAACGGGCGTATGGACGCATTCACGGCAGCGCTGTTTGACGGAGCAAAAAGCGGAGTTACTGTAAGCTTTGGGCTGATTAGTGTGCTGGTGTTCTGGATGGGGATCATGCGGGTGGCAGAGGATGCGGGACTGATGAGAAAAATCGCCAAAGTGCTGGGGCCGGTCGTTTCTTTTCTGTTCCCGGATGTGCCGAAGGGGCATCCGGCAATCGGCTACATCCTTTCCAATATGAGCGCCAATCTGCTTGGCCTCGGCAATGCGGCCACCCCGATGGGCATCAAGGCGATGCAGGAGCTGCAGACACTGAATCCGGACAAGGAGACTGCGACTCCGGCCATGTGCACCCTGCTTGCCCTGAATACCGCCAGCATTACGCTGATCCCGGCCACGCTGATTGCCATCCGGCTTAATTACGGCTCGGCGGACCCGGCCGGCATTGTCGGCACAACACTGGCCGCAACGGCGGTGGCAACATTTGCGGCCATTGCGGCAGACAGGCTGTGCCGCCGTCTGGCTCTGCTGCGCAGGCCGCCCGGGCCGCCTGCCGGGAGAGACGGCAATTCCCCAAGAGGGGGCACCGCGCTCCCGCATTCTTCCCTGAAAGGGTGAGCCTGCCTTGTTACAGCTAATCAGCCTTATCTCGGCCTGGGCCATTCCGGTCATGATTACTTTTATTCCCTTATATGCTTTTACGCGCAAGGTCCCGGTCTATGAGTCCTTTGTCGAAGGGGCCAAGGACGGCTTCGGCACCGCCATCGCCATCATTCCGCATCTTGTCGGCATGCTTGTCGCGATCAGCGTCTTCCGCGCCTCCGGCGCGCTGGACTTCCTGATGGGCTTCATCGCGCCGGCCTTGCAGGGAATCGGGGTGCCGCCCGAAGTGCTCCCGCTCGGCCTGCTGCGCCCGCTTACAGGAACCGGCTCTCTGGCCTATACCGCCGATCTGATCAGCGTCCATGGGCCCGACTCGCTGATCGGCAGGATTGCCTCCACCATCCAGGGCAGCACCGATACCACCTTGTACGTGCTGACCGTCTACTTCGGCGCTGTAGGCGTCCGCAACGGGCGCTACGCCCTCAAGGTCGGCCTCTTCTCCGACATCGTTGGCTTCATTGCCGCCATTGCCGTGTGTCTGCTGGTGTTTGGCTAATCCTGTTTTTGCAGTGCTCATGAAACTGGGGCATAACAGCAGCCGGAAGTCCAAACATTCCTCGGAGCTGCAATAAGTCAACGCCCCCCTGAAATCCTCAAAGATTTTTAAACAGCCCCCTCACCCCGCCCCCTCCCATATCATATGCTATTGCAGCAATACGGAGGGAGGCCGGCATGCGATGGAGTACAAAGGTTTTATTCTGCATCATTCCCACTGTCCGTCCATTAACGGCAAGGGCTTCGACTTTTGGGTGGGCACGGAGGGGGCGGTTTATGCCGCGCCGCTGCTGACAGACCCGGATTATATCCATATTTGCCTGGAAGGCAACTACGGGGAAGCGGACGCGCTTCCAACCCTGCCTGAGCGCAGGGATCAGCTCTTTGCGGCCGGCAGACTCATTTTGGAATTGGCCGCTCGTTATCACATAGACCCCCTGATCGTGGAAACCCATACAAAAACCTGTCCCGGAGTATTTTTTCCGTGGAATGAACTTGTGATTTATCCCGCTGATGGTTATCATTAACCTGAGGTGAATAGTCGAACATGGAAAGATTACAGAAAATTTTGGCGCAGGCAGGCGTGGCGTCAAGACGCAAGTGTGAAGAAATGATTTTGGCCGGTAAAGTGGAAGTCAACGGGGAACTCGTAACTACGCTTGGCACGAAGGTGGACCCCGAAACAGATATAATTAAGGTCGCCGGTAGACTGATCCGGGGGGAGAACAAGATTTACATTATGTTCAACAAGCCCAAGGGTGTGATTACAAGCGCGTCTGATGACAAGGGCCGCAAGGTGGTAACGGATTACCTGAAGGGCATCAAAGAGCGTGTATACCCTGTGGGCCGTCTGGATTATGATACGGAAGGGCTGCTGCTGCTGACGAATGACGGGGAGTTTGCCAACCTGCTCACGCATCCGAAGCACCATGTGCCCAAAACCTATCATGCCACGGTCAAGGGTATTCCGCACGGCAGTGCGCTGGACAAGCTGAAGGCCGGCATCAGGCTGGAGGACGGAATGACCGCTCCGGCGGAAGTGGAATACAAGGATATCGACGAAGTGAACAAAGAAACCGTCATCAGCATTACCATCCATGAAGGCCGCAACCGCCAGGTCCGGCGGATGTTCGAAGCGATTTCCCATCCGGTTATCCGCCTGAAACGGATCTCCTTCGGAGACATCCTGCTGCAGAATCTCAAACGCGGCTCATACCGCCATCTGACCAAGGATGAAATTAACCAGCTCCAGCAAATTGCCAAGGCAGGCATGCTAAAAGCAAACCCAATGCGCAAGGACACATAAAGTTCACAATTTCCCCTCCTAAAACTGTGACAATATTCGTTATAATGTTCATAGGATGTTCACACCTAACAACTAAAGTAATGAGTTGCGTCACAGAAGGGGGCCTGGCGTGTGGGCAAAGCGAGAAAGCCGGTTCAAATCGTCATTCTGTTCGTGATAATTCTGCTTGGAGGTTATGCAATCGGTTCCTCGGTGTTCGGAGGAGACGGAAGGCCCAGGGAAGGCGGGAGAGCCCCTTCCTTTGAACTGCTTGGGCTTGACGGTCTGACCCACACGCTGGACGAATATAAGGGCAAGTCCGTTGTGCTGAATTTCTGGGGGTCCTGGTGCGCGCCTTGCGTGAAGGAAATGCCCGCCCTGCAGGCAGAGTGGGTGAAATGGAAGGACCAGGGCGTAGTTGTGGTAGGCGTCAATGTCGGTGAGGATCAAATGACTGTGGAGAATTTCGTCAAGCTCGTCAATATTGATTTTCCCGTTGTCATGGATTCCGGCCGCGACGCCGTCCGAAGCTATGGCGTATCACCGCTTCCAACCACCTTCTTCATTAATGCGAAAGGCAGGGTGGACAGCATTCATATTGGACAGCTGGATCTCAGCACGCTTGACGATCAGATCGGGAAGCTGGTGGAGCCGTGAAGGAGCGTAGGCCGCTGATTGCCAACACCAAATGTGAATGCGGACATCAGAACCCGGTGGGCACGCTCCTCTGCGAAGCCTGCGGCAAGCCGCTGGATGCGGAGGAACAGCGTTCTTCGGGGAATCTGGAAATGCGGTACGACGGTATAGCCCGCCGTTCGCAGCGCGTGAATCCAGGGGTGATCGACCTGGTGTGGAATTTTTTCTCCTCGGTCAAGATCGCCATTTACCTGATTGTCCTGACGCTTCTCGGCTCCATGCTGGGAACGATATTTCCCCAGGAGAGCACCTTTCTCAATATTGATGCTTCGACCTATTATCCGGAGACTTACGGAACAGCCGGGGAGATCTATTATAAACTCGGCCTGTCACACACCTATGAATCCTGGTGGTTCGTGTTGCTGCTGGTGCTTATTGGAGCCTCTCTGGTCATTTGCAGCCTGGACCGCGTGCTTCCCCTATATAAAGCCCTGACCCGGCAGAAGATCCGCAAGCACCGCCAGTTCCTGACCCGCCAAAAGGCGGCGCTGGTGACAGAGCTGCCGGAGGAGCCGGAAGCGTGGGTCGCACGGGTGGTGCCGCCGCTGCAGAAAAAGGGCTACCGCGTCCGCACGGACGGGGGCGCGCTGCTGGCCGAGAAGCACCGCTTTAGCCGCTGGGGGCCTTATGTCATACATATCGGCCTGATCATCTTTTTGCTGGCTGTGCTGGCCCGAGGGCTTCCGGGTCTGAATATGGATCAGCATCTGGCTTTTCCGCAAGGAGAAACAGTCAGGATACCGGACACTACCTTCTATTTAAAAAACGAAAAGTTTACCGTGGAGTTCTATACGGAGGAAGAAATGCCCAAGGAATTCCGCGGGACCAAAATCCTCCCGAAACTTTACGAAACCAAAGCTGTTCTCTATGAATGCACTGCGGATTGCACTGACCCCTCCAAGGAGCCGCAGCTGGCCGAAGTGGCCGGTCACGATATTCAGGTGAACTCACCGCTCAGCTATAAGGGATTGAAAGCGTATCAGTTTGACTATGACCTGACGCCGGTGCTGCGTTCGGTACAGCCGGAGCTTATAAATGCATCAAGCGGGGAGGTATACGGCAAGTTCAAGCTGGACATGAAAAATCCGCAGCGTACACTTCAGGCAGGCCCCTATACGCTGGAGCTGAAAGAAAAATATATGGATTTCGCTTTGAACGAACAAGGGCAGCCGGTGTCGAAGTCCCCGTATCCGAACGCTCCTGCCTTCCTGTTCCTGATTAAGGGGCCGGAGCTGCCGGCCGAGGGGCAGCAATATTTCTATTTCCCGAAGCAGGCCGACAAGGAGAAATTCCAGATGGCGGCCATCAATGATAAACTGGGAGGCAGCGGGAGGTTCCTGGAGCTTGAGGTGAGCAGCATGGACGATGTGGATTTCTCGGAATCCACATCCTACCTGAACATCCGTGTCGACCGGGCGATGCCTTTTGTGTGGATCGGGGCCGGCATTGTCATGCTTGGACTGGTGCTTGGCTTCTACTGGCAGCACAGACGAATATGGCTGATAGCCAATCAAGGAGAACTGGTACTCGGCGGCCACACGAACAAGAACTGGTTCGGCTTTCGCAGGGAGATCGTTTCAATTCTGGCGAAGACAGATTTGACAGTGGATGAAAAATCTCTGGACAACGGGGGAGGCCTGGCATGAGCTTGCTCGATTTCAGCAGTGACGTTTTTATTGCCGCGTTTTTTATGTACAGCGGGTCGTTCATGTTGTATACCATTGCCATTATGGGCCGCAAGTGGTCCGGCAGGAAGCCGGAGGAGCATACCGCACGCTGGGGCAGGATCGCTTTTATCGGTTCCTCGTTGGGTCTAATCTGCCATCTTGCTTATTTCGTTACCCGCTGGGCGGGGGCAGGGCATATTCCGGTCAGTAATATGTATGAGTTCATGACGTTTCTATCCATGATGGTCATGGTGGCCTTTACTGTTATTTTCTCCATTTACCGCAAAATCATTCTCGGTGTCTTCGCGGTGCCGATCTCGATTATATTGATGGCGTATGCGGCAGTATTCCCGCAGGAGGTCCAGCCGCTGATTCCTTCGCTTCAATCCATTTATCTGAATATTCATGTCACGCTGGCGGCACTGGGCGAATCGTTTTTTGCCGTCGGCTTTGCCGCCGGGCTGATGTACCTGCTGCGCACTGTGAATTTTGCGGGTAAAGAGAAGAGCGACCGCAAGCAGCAGCGCCTGGTGGAATTTACTCTGTTCTCAATCATTGTTATAATTGGTTTCCTTGGATCGGTATTTGCTTTTCGCGGCGCCGGATACGAAACGGTTTTCGTCCGTTCCAACGTTACGATTGACAGCCCCGGGCAGGGAGATAGTACAATAGAGAAAGTGAGTTATAAAATGCCGCCAATTGTGGCACCTTACCATAGCGAAATTGAGAGCTTCCAGTCGTTTCTTGGAATGAAAGAGCCGCTTTTCGAAGCGCCTTCCTGGATGAATGGCGTCAATGCCGGACGTAAATTCAACACGGTTCTCTGGTCGCTGATCTCCGGGCTGATTCTTTACGGAATTCTGCGTCTGGCTGCCCGCAAGCCTTTGGGCAGAGCGATTCATCCTGTTCTGGATGGAATTGATGAGAATGACCTCGATGAAATTACGTACAGGGCGATTGCGATTGGCTTCCCGATTTTTACCCTGGGGGCTTTGATTTTTGCAATGATATGGGCACAGGTGGCCTGGGGCCGGTTTTGGGGATGGGACCCCAAGGAAGTCTGGGCACTGGTCACCTGGCTGTTCTACAGCGCCTACCTGCATTTGCGGCTGGCCCGCGGCTGGCAGGGGCGCAAATCCGCATGGCTCGCCGTACTCGGCTTTTTGGTCGTAATGTTTACCCTGGTTGGCGTTAATCTGGTTATCGCCGGGCTTCATTCCTACGCGGGAACGGACTAAGGCCGCGACTGCCGAAGGGGCACTTAAACTTGCGGCTGGCGTTGTACTGTAACTGATGAAGGGGTTGTTGTGAAATGGCAGAGCATTTGAACAGAATACTGGTGGTGGATGACGAAGAGCGCATTCGCCGCCTCCTGAAGATGTATCTAGAAAAAGAGGGCTACGAAATTGATGAAGCGGAGGACGGAGAAATCGCTCTGCGCAAGGCAACGGCCAATGACTATGGCCTGATCCTGCTGGATGTAATGCTCCCGGGAATCGATGGTATTGAAGTGCTGACGCGGCTCAGAGGCGTCAAATCCACACCTGTCCTGATGCTTACAGCCAAAGGCGAGGAGATCAACCGCGTGCAGGGCTTCGAAATGGGCGCAGACGACTATGTAGTCAAGCCGTTCAGTCCGCGTGAGGTGATCTACCGGGTGAAGGCGATTATGCGCCGTTCCTCCGCGACAGCCTTTTTATCCAAAGAGAGCAATTCCAGCAACAACATTGTATTTCCCCACCTCATTATTGAGCATGATGCACACCGCGTAACCGCCGGGGGCCAGGAAGTAAGCCTGACTCCGAAGGAGTACGAGCTGCTGCATTATTTGGCTATTTCGCCGGACAAGGTATTCTCGCGCGAAGAGCTGCTGAAGGATGTGTGGAATTATGAGTTCTTCGGGGATTTGCGTACAGTGGATACCCATGTCAAACGGCTTCGCGAGAAGCTTAACAAGGTATCACCGGAATCGGCAGCGATGATCACAACGGTATGGGGAGTAGGCTATAAGCTTGAGGTGCCTAAATAAGTGAAATTCTGGAGAAGTCTTGTCGGCAAGCTGTGGATCACGATCATCTGTCTCGTTGCTGTCGTGCTTATCACACTGGGGCTTTTCCTGCTGCCCTATATTGACAGCAACTTCGCCAATTCCGGGGCGATCAAACGCTTGTTTATGTACACCTGTATGATCGGCTTTTCCTTGACGACGTTCTTCGCCCTGTTCCTGTTTACCAAGATTACGCAGCCGATGCAGCAGGTGATTGAAGCGGCGGACAATATCCGCCGGGGCAAATACGGGACGAGACTGACACTGGTTACCAGTGACGAAATCGGCCAGCTGGCGACCTCGTTTAATCATATGGCAGAAGAGCTGGAAGAAAATATCCGCAGCCTGAACCACGAAAAAGGGCATTTGTCCAGTGTTCTGCGCAGCATGAGCGACGCTGTTCTCACCTTTGATATCGAGGGGAAAATCATCCTGACCAACCCTCATGGCCAGGCTCTGCTGGAGACCTGGAGTGATCTGGGCTGGGAGCAGGAGAGTGAATCCGAGCTGTATCCGCAAGGGGCGGGTGACAGTGAGGTGCCACCGCCATTGCGGCCCCTGTTCTTCAGCACACTGAGCCAAGGGGGGGATCAGCGCTCCCAGGTTCACGTGCGCCAGGGAGTCTGGTCAGTTCATATGGCTCCGCTGTATTCCGAGGACACGATTCGCGGAGCAGTGGCTGTGTTGCGTGATGTTACCGAGGAAGTCAAGCTGGAGAAGATGCGCCGTGATTTCGTGGCGAACGTTTCGCACGAGATCCGTACGCCGCTGTCGATGATGCAGGGCTACAGCGAAGCGCTGCTGGATGGCATGGCTTCCTCTCCCGAGGAGAGCAGTGAGCTGGTTCAGGTCATCCATGACGAGTCGCTGCGGATGGGCCGGCTTGTGAAGGATCTGCTGGACCTTGCCCGCATGGAGGCCGGACACACGGATATGATGAAGGTGCCGGTGGACATGGGCGGGCTGCTGGAGCGGGTGTACCGCAAATTCTCCGTCCGGGCCAAGGAGCGGGGAATTGACCTTGAGCTGAAATGCGGAAGTGATCCGCAGCTGCTCAAAGCGGCTGATGAAGACAAGCTGGAGCAGGTGCTGACCAATCTGCTGGACAATGCGTTCCGGCATACGCCTGCGGACAAACGGATTACGGTTCTGACAGGCTCCACGGTGCTTGAAGGGCGCCGTTATCTGGAGATTACCATCCGCGACGAAGGGGTGGGCATTCCGCCGGAGGATCTTCCGTTTATCTTTGAACGGTTCTACAAAGCAGACAAGGCACGTGTGCGCGGAGAATCGGGAGGAACCGGACTTGGGCTGGCAATTGTCAAAAATATCGTCGAGTCGCATCACGGTACGATCACTGCCGCAAGCAAGCTGGGGGAAGGAACCGATTTCATCCTGCGGCTTCCTGTCGAAAAACAGTAAAGCCAAGACAATGTATGACAGCGCCTCTGACCGCAGAGGTGCTTTTTGTTGAAAGCACCACATAAATCTTGTTCATCGTGGAACATACCGCCATGCTTGCGAAGCCAGTATTAGGAGGCATATATAGATGATTTTATCATTAGACCAAGGCACAACCAGCTCGCGGGCGATCTTGTTCGATTACGGGGCCGCTATGATCGCTCAAGGGCAGTATGAAATCAGGCAGTCCTTTCCCCGCCCCGGCTGGGTAGAGCATGATCCGGAGCAGATCTGGGAGACTCAGCTGGCGGCGGCCAGAGACGCAATTAGAGAAAGCGGAAGGCCGGCTGCCGGGATAGCCGCCATTGGCATCACCAATCAGCGGGAGACGGCGCTTATATGGGACAAGGCCACCGGGAAGCCCATCTACCCGGCTATCGTGTGGCAGGACCGCCGTACAGCCGAACATTGTGAGGAACTGAAGAGACGCGGACTCGAGGAAGAAATTGCTGCAAGAACCGGTCTTGTGGTGGATGCCTATTTCTCGGCAACCAAGCTGGCCTGGATTCTGGATCATGTACCCGGCGCGAGAGAACGCGCGGACCGGGGCGAACTGCTGGCGGGAACCATTGATGCCTGGCTGATCTGGAAGCTTACCTGCGGAGCTGTGCATGCTACAGATGTTACGAATGCCTCACGTACCATGCTGTATAATCTGCATGAGCGGAAATGGGATGAGAAGCTGATGGGGGAGCTTGGAGTCCCGCGCTTAATGCTGCCGGAAGTCAGAATGTCCGGCGGAGAATTCGGGGCTGCGGACAGTAAGTGGTTCGGAATGGAAATTCCGATTCGTTCCGTGCTTGGGGATCAGCAGGCCGCTTTATTCGGCCATACCTGTCTGGAGGCCGGAAGTGCCAAGAATACATACGGCACCGGCTGTTTTATTCTTATGAATACCGGAACCGAAGCGGTAGCCTCCAGCCACGGGCTGCTGACCACGGTCGCCTGGGGCATGGGGGATGAATTGTATTACGCCCTCGAAGGCAGTGTGTTCGTGGCCGGAGCAGCGGTACAATGGCTGCATGAAGGACTGGGGCTTATTGAAGAGCCTGCAGATTCGGAGGAAAGAGCAGGAGAAGTGGAAGACAGTGAAGGGGTGGTGGTGGTTCCTGCTTTTACCGGACTTGGAGCGCCCTACTGGGATATGTATGCCCGCGGAGCGGTGTTCGGCTTGACCCGGGGGACTACGGCGGGGCATCTGGTGCGGGCTACGCTGGAATCCCTGGCCTTTCAATCACGGGATGTAATCGGTGCGATGGAAAAGGACGCCGGAATGCCGCTGACAGGTCTGCGGGTCGATGGCGGAGCCGTGCGCAATGATCTGCTGATGCAGTTTCAAGCGGATATTCTGGGCAGCGAGGTCACGCGTACAACTTATTCGGAGACGACGGCACTGGGCGCAGCGCTGCTTGCCGGCCTGACTTCAGGGATCTGGACACGGAAGCAGCTGGAGAGCTTCAATAAGGCAGAGAAGGTCTTCTCGCCGTCTATGGAGGCAGCAGAGAGGGAACGCCGCTACCATGCCTGGCAGGATGCTGTATCCCGCACTATGGGCTGGGAGAAGCACGAAGGGCACCGTTAGGCATACGGGGACGCGGGAATCGTAAATTTTGATTTTGGGCAGCATAGGGAGTTCAGCTTTAGCGCATATATACCGTTCAACAGCAAAAGGACCCGCAGGCAGAAGTGTGAACTGCCTGCGGGTCCTCTTTTAGTACTCCATTACAAAAGCTACGTTCTGCCAGCCCGCTCCGACGGTCCAGAACAGGAGCTTGTCACCGCGATCAATCTTCCCGGTGGTCACTGCTTTGTGCAGGGCCACAAAAGGGCTGCTTGTGGAAGTATAGCCGAACTCGTCGCCGATGTAGACCGCTGCATCACTGCCGAGGCCTGTCTTGTCGGAAACTGCACGAATGTTGGGCAGGGACAATTGTGAGAAGCAGGCCGCTTTGATCGATTCGGGAGCAATCCCGTTATTGCTGAGCAATGTGTTGATAGATTCGGAGGCGGCGTCTACACAAATGGAATCATCAAAAGGAATGAATTTTACATTGAACTCTCCGGCAGCTACACCGCCGCGTCCGAGGTTCGCCAGGCCTTCCACCGGAAACACCGAGTTGCCATATACACATGTGTCAGTCTGGTAGATGGAATCTATGAAGCCTACGGAATTTTCATCCCGTTCCAGAATGACTGCAGCGGCAGCATCACCGAAGTTGGCATAGTAGACCGGGTCATTTTTGTTGGCATGCGGGGCAATATGGTCGGAGCCGATCACCAGCGCACGGCGGAGCCTTGGATTGGCCATCATTTGGCGGCTTACCTGCTCCACCGAGGCGGTCATGCCTGCACAGTTCGCATTGCTGTCGATGCAGACCGCATGCGATGCGCCGCCGATCAAGCGGTGAATCATCAGTGAGTTCGTTGGGAAGATATATTCAGGAGTTTGGCTGGCATATGCGATCAGGTCAATGTCGGCACCGGTAAGCCCCGTCTTGTCCAGCACATTGCTTGCCGCCTCAAAAGCCATAGTCAGAGAGTTCTCTTCATCGCTGTCGATGCTATAACGGCTTTCACGGCCCAGAGCAGCCAGAAGTCCGCGGATATCAATGCCCTTTTCGTCAAAGTGCTCGATGAAAAAGTCGTTGCCAATCCTTTTGCTTGGATGATAGATATCAATATCCTTAATCCGAATTCCGGCCATGGTAGTTCCTCCTCAGAGTTTTATGAGCAATAATGCTTCCTGAACGTCAACCGTGCATAACCGGCTTCGGAAGCGCACGCTTAGTTTTAGTCAGCGATACTTATCGAATTCTTCATGACCAGCCTGCTTCGCAATCATTCTCCGGGTATTGAGGGTTTATATACCGGCTAAGCTGAAACCGTTGAAGTAATCTCCAGGTTTTCCAGCCCTGCTTTGCGTCCAAGCCGCGCGAGCTGCATTTTGAGGATCGGGTTGTTTTCAAGGGTCAGGCTTACTTTTTCAAATCCATCCGCTTTGAACATGACGAAGCAGCCTTCCAGCAGCGGCACAACATCCGGAGCAGTTACATTCAGCTTTCTGCAGTCAATCTGCAGCGCATATTCTGAAGGTGTGATCGGGTTGACTGTCTGCTGGTAGGCTTGAATCGATTTGAGACCATCCTCATTGGAAAAGGTACCTTCCAATTCAATATTAATGATCTTGTTAACGGAATCGGTTTTCAAAACAAATTTACCCATGTGCTCATCTCTCCCATAATTGAATGTGTGTACCTGTTCAGCCAATGATAATATCCAAAAAACTTGAAATTTTATGCCTTGATTCGACATTTGAACTTTAGTTTTGGGATAATTTCCCTTTAATATAATCATATATTTCTCAAATATGCAAGAAAAAAGTCGAATCATGTCAAAATATGTTTCAGAAGAATTTATTGGATTTCTTCAAGCGCTGCAAGCAGCACATTAAAGGCAGAAATAACTCTCGGAGCGCCTACACACGGAACCAGATGCAGTAAAATGCCCTTGATTTGATCCACAGTCATCCCGACGCGGAGCGCCATCACATAATGGACTCCGAGCTGCTCGAACTGTCCCATGGTGATGAGGGACGAAATGACGGCGATTTCCTTCCAGTCGGCGCCAATCGTTGTACGCTGAAAAATGTCGCCATAGGCGTTGCCCATGATATACTCGGCCAACTCCGGGAAATGCTCCTTGATTGGAGCCAGTGCATTGGCTCCATACTCCCCGGACAGATTGGAAAAATGCTTTAGACCGCTGTTGACGGTGTTTTCCACAGAGATACCTCCTGAGTTGTAATAAGCGGCACGAAGAATCCGGGATAGGTCTGATCCGTGCCGCAGTCAAATCTGGAAAATATTAGTTGAGAGTCAAGGTGCGGTGGGCTGTTGGAGGTATTTCATCACGGTCGGTCAACAGTTCAATGACAGCAACACGCTTGGAGGCTACTGCAGCCTCAATGGCAGAGTTGAATTGTTCGGCTGTTTCGCATCTGTATCCTGCAGCTCCGAGAGATTCGGCAAATTTCACGGCGTCCAGGGGAACCTCGAAAAGGGTGCCGTCAATTCTCCCTGTTGTTTTTTCCATGCCCTTTAATGCCATGTCGAGCTGCATGTTGTTCACCACAATAAAGATCACCGGAATATCCTTGCATACGGCAGTATTGATTTCTGTGCCAAGCATCATGAAGCAGCCATCCCCGGTGATGCAGAAGACCGTTTCTTCAGGGGAAGCCACCTTGGCGCCGATAGCCATGCCGATTGCATTGCCCATGCAGGCGAAGTAGGCATCAAAAACAAAGCTGCCGGGTCTCTTTACGTTGAACCATTTCACGGCATTGAAGCCATGGCTGCCGTCATCTACAAAAAGAGTGCTGTTATACGGAATCTGGTCGCTTAATGTGCTCATGACCGAAGCCAGCGAAAGCCTGGACAGCTCAGGCAGCTTTTCCGCATAATGGACATCGGTTTCTGTTTCGTGTTTTTTTATAGCAGCTGTATCGAGCTTCTCAAGATAGAAGGCCAGATTATCATGCAAATCCCCTCCTACAGCGATGGTCTTTGAACTCAATATTTTGCCTACGAAGGTAGGGTCGACATCAAATTGGATCAGTGTTTCGGGATGATTTTCTGCTTTAAGATTACAGATGGTCATATCGCTGAGGCGCGAGCCAAGCACGATGTACAAATCACTGCGGTTCAATAAATCATCGCCGTGCTTGCAGCCGCCGACGCCGATGGGGCCATGGTGGAGCGGGTGATTCCAGGCGATGGCGCCCTTGCCGCCGGGGGATGTCACTACCGGAATGTTGAAGGCTTCAGCAAGCTGAACGAGCTCCTTGTGCGCTCCGGAACGGTTGACGCCTTTACCGGCTATGATAAGCGGATGGCTGGATTCATTGATTGCGGAAAGGACACGTTCGAAATTGCCTGTACTGACGGGATTCTCCCGTTCGGGGATCACTATCCGGCATTCCTCAAGCATTTCCGTCTGCACATCAAAGGGAATGCAGAGATGGACCGGACCGCGCTGCCCTCCGAGGGCAACGGAAATGGCGTGGTTAAAAATAGCCCCGAAATTATCGCCGCGCTCCACCAGCTTGCTGAAAAGCGTTGCCGGTCTGAAGATGTCCGCCAAGTCGGCAAGAAAGGCCGAGGAATCCTGGCACTGGGGAATTCCCAGCTCCTTGACGGATTGATGACCTGTAATGAACAGCACGGGAAGGTTGTTTGCCTTGGCATGCGCTGCAGCCGTGAGCAGGTTGGTTCCGCCCGGACCCGAGGTTCCAAAAGCCACTCCGAGCCTGCCGGTTTTAAGAGCGTAGCCGGCGGCTTCGAACCCGGAGCTGGATTCATGTCTGCCAGGAATAAATTCGATGCCGTAATCAACCATTTTTAGGACCACAGGACAAATTGACTTGCCGATTATGCCAAAAGAATGCGTTACACCGAGGTTTCGTAGTGCCTCAGCCATATAATCTGCGACTGTTTTCAGAAGATCCACCCCACCCAATGTTTTTTAAAAGATAAGAATTTATATGTTTCACGCTATAAATTAGGCTTATCTTTCTCGCTGAAACGATACCGTCTTTATAAGGACGGCGAAGCCGTTTCTACTTGTTTATTTAGCAAAATAGAAAACCTGCACTCGGGGGAGCACAGGCCGGCTGCATAAATAACCATAAAAGAACGACAGGAAATTCCAAGCGTTCGGTTGTTCAGCAACCTGGCTGTCATGGTCCCATAAAAATGAGACTGTAGATCCATGGCTTTGCGTCATTCCCTTTCGGTGAACTTTGCCAATATGTGTTAATGAAAATGCATATTTTTACTTTACAATATATTTCTAACTCAGCTTTTGTCAATATCTTTGTGCTGAATAGACTCGGATTTTGACGAATCTGGCGATTGAGGAGCATTGCATAAAACCTGTGTTTCAGTGCTCAAGCAAAAATCGAAGCGGCAATAGAGGAATTGAAAAAAAGTCTTAAAATACAAATTGTGAAGAAAGATTGAAATGTTAATAAACTAAGTATTTAGAACTACTATTTCGGATTGGAAAGAGGTGTATAACCCGAATAATGGCGATAAAAGTAAATTAAAGCAACGAAATAGGACAAATGAAGCAGAATTCGTTCTATACCAATTACAGACAGCTGGTTATCTCCAAAGGATCGAAGGAGAGAAGTGCAAAAGATTTTACAGCCTCAGCCGCTGCAAAAAAACTGAATTCGATGAATATAACATCGATAAATTTGTGAACAAAAAAACTGCCGCTGATGTAAGCGGCAGTCCGGCAGAATGATTTAAAATTTGAAGATATGGATTGTTTTCTGCAGCTGGAAGACAGCCTGGGTCATTCTCTCGGTCTCCTCCGCAACGGATTGCAGGGCATGGATTTGTTCGTTCATTGCTGCGGAGACCTCTTCGGTTCCCGCTGCCGTTTCTTCGGTAATGGCAGAAATATTTTCGATGGCGCCGGAAATTTTGAGCGCGCTCTCCAGCATAAGATCACTCTCGGCAGAGAAGGAAGAGATCTGCTCGGTTATGTACTGAACGCTTTGCACAATCTGTGCGAAGATATTAGCCGTTTCAAGGATCATTTCATTCTGCACCTGAACGACTTCCTCGTTAATGGCTATGTTCTCAATCGCCTGCTTGATATCGCTCTCTATACTGCGGACCAGACTGAAGACCTCTTTGGTGGAGGCGGTGGATTCCTCCGCCAGCTTGCGCACCTCATGGGCTACAACGGCGAAGCCGCGGCCATGCTCGCCGGCGCGGGCGGCTTCGATTGATGCATTGAGCGACAGGAGGTTGGTCTGCTCGGCAATTTCTGTAATCGTTTTGGTGATCATTGTGATCCCGCGGGCGTTTTGCGAGAGTGCTTCAATTGTATCGGCCACCTTCTGGGTGGCTTGTATGTTCTTACGCATGCCTTCGGCTTGGGTATCCACCGATTGCCGCCCCTTCTCAACCAATTCCAGCGTATGTACGGAACGTCTGTTCATTTCCTTGGTGGAGCTCGTGTAATTGGATACTTTGGTCTCTATATCTTTGATCGATTCCGTCATATCGGCGATGTCCACTGAAATTTCATTTGCGCCGAGAGCCAGTTCATTGGAAGAGGAAGCGACCTGGGCCATAACAATCTTCAGGTTCTGGTTCTTGTCCTCAATCCCCCGGCTGGCATCCATAACCTGGCGGGTAATCTGCGAGGCTTCGGTGAGGATTTTCTTCAGCTTGTCGATCATGGTGTTGAAGGAACGGCTGATGTCGCCCATGGAGCCGCTCTCATCGGCCCGGCTTGTAAAATCACCCTTGGCAATGGTGTGCGTTACGTTGGAAATGTCGTCAAACGAAGATGTAAGCGTTCTCTCAATGAAGCGTGCAAGAGGGAGAGTCAGTGCCGACAATACCGCTATCAAAATAATGCCGATAATGATCTTGCCCATCGCAATCAGCATGATCAAGACAGGGACGGCGAATAAAGCAGCAACCAGGTAGCAGCCGGCAACAATTCTTTGTTTTAACGGAAGCTTGTTCATCCAGTCCATCATAAAAAGTTCCCCCCAAAAAATAATGTTGTGTATTGTAATATTATAGGCGATCCCGGGGGGCAGGTCTATTGTAAAAACTGACATAAAACCGCCGGGATAGTTATTTAGGGCTTGTTTTTTGAGGAGATATCTACATATAATTCCATAGTTTTGGAAAACACGGATAATATCCTATTTACTAGGTCTTCAGGCTCAACGGCAATAACATCCGGACTTAGCGAGAGAATGATCCGGCAGGCGGACTCTATAGTATGAAAATCGGCAGCTGCCGACAGCCATCCCCTGCGGTGTGATTCTGCGCTGCTGCGGATGGTCACATACCGCTCACGCTCCAGCTCCTTCATCGCCTCTGCCCTAACGAGCAGCTTCGCCGGATAACGGGGAAGAGCCGCTTTGAACGCAGCGGTGGACTGCTGCCAATAGTCAGCGAGCGCAAAGCCTTCCGGACGCGTGAAGAATCCGCCTGTAATTTCTGCGTACAGCAATCTGGACACACGATAGGTTTTGATTATGCCTTCGTTTTCGGCGGCAGCGTACCATACCCCCCGTTTGGCTACAAGACCCAAAGGCGAGATTACATACTCCCTGCTGTCTTCACCGCGCATATAGCTGATTTTTACTTTCCGGTCTTCCCAGACTGCTTGCTGCAGCAGGGAGAGATACGGGTAGGCCTCGCCTGAAGGATGCCAGCCAGCTCCGTCGATATGAATGCGCTGATTCAAATACGCGAGTGGAGAATTATGCAGACTGGGGGAAGCGGCTTCCAGCTTGAGGGCAGCGGATGAGAAGTCATCTTCTATCCCCAGCGCCTTCAGTATCGAGGAATCCGGAGCCAGCAGAAGAGAACCTATCTCCTGCGGCTTCATGCCGGTCAGGGAGGTCCTGTAGCCTTCGCTGAGCATCCAGCCGCCTTCGCGGCCCCTTTCGGCAAACACAGGAATACCGGAGGCGCTTAACGCTTCCATATCACGGAAAATGGTGCGTTCGGATACCTCAAGCTTGCCGGCCAGCTCCCGTGAAGTGATTTTTCCGCGGCTTTGCAGCAATAGAAGGATGGACAACAAACGGTCTGCCCGCATGGGTACAGCTCCTTTCCTTTCAGCTTTGCGGTTCTGGCGGCCTGATTCTTTTAAGTGTAGCACATATATATGTCAAAAGTCGTCATATATAAGGCTTATGATGAGTAAAGGAAGACAATCAGATCATCACGATAAGAACAAAGCTTGGAGAGGAGCTGTGCAAATGACCTATCTGAAAGGAAAAGTCGCATTGGTTACCGGAGGAAGCAGAGGAGCGGGAAGGGGGATTGCCCTGGAGCTGGCCAAAGCGGGGGCTTACGTCTATCTCACAGGCAGAAGCACCGGCGACGGGAGCAGCAGTTTACGGAAAGAGACGGTTGACGGGGCCCTTGACGAAATCGTGAGGAATGGCGGAGCAGGCGCTGCGATTCGCTGTGATCATACGGTTGACGCGGATACGGAAGCGGCTGTCGCGCGGATAGCCGCAGAGCACGGCAGGCTCGACATCCTGGTCAACAATGTATGGGGCGGCAACAAGCTTGCCATTGAGAGCAAGCCGTTCTGGGAGCTGCCTGCGGAGCATTGGGACAATATGTTCGGTGCGGGAGTAAGGGCGCAGCTTATGACGAACTATTATGCGATTCCGCTCATGCGCAGCAGGAGGGCGGGAGGGCTGATTGTTCATACCACTTTTTGGGACGAGTTTGGCTACTTGGGGAACTTCTATTATGATCTCTCCAAAAATGCCCTTGTGCGTATGGCCTACGGACTGTCGCTTGAACTGGCGGCGGACGGAATTGCTGTAATTCCGCTGTCTCCCGGCTGGATGCGGACGGAGCTGGTCCTGGAGAGTATGAATACGGATGAAGCGCACTGGCAGGAGGTGCCTGAGCTGGAGGCAAGCGAGTCCGCGGCCTATGTCGGCCGAGCTGTCATGCAGCTGGCTGCCGATCCGGAGGTGATGTCCATGACAGGCAAGCCGCAGCAGGCCGGCCGGCTTGCGGAGAAATATCGATTCACCGATACGGACGGAAGAGTGATTCCCCCCTTCCGGATGCCGAAATAACCGGAGCAGCAGCCGGGACAAGCAAAAGCTCTTTGGAATTGCAGACGGCCGTCTGCTTTCCTAAGAGCTTTTGGTGATGAAATATTGAATGCTATTAGTGCCTGCGCCTAAGCGAGACGGTTACAGCAAAATGATTTCTTCCGCAGTGTTGATTTCCGGCAAGCCTGCCAGCTTCACCAGAACCGCCTGCGGCACGGCCTTATCAACGGTCAGCAGCATAATCGCCGCGCCGCCGACAATTTTGCGTCCCACCTGCATGGATGCGATATTGACATCGTTCTCCCCGAGCAGCGTACCGACCGCTCCGATGATTCCCGGCTTATCGTTATGCGAAATCACAATCTGATGGCCCTCCGGAGCGATGTCAACCGGGAACTTGTTAACCTGCACAATGCGTTCCCCGTAGCCCTGCAACAGGGTTCCGGCTACCAGACGTTCCTCTTCAGGATCAGCCTTCAGGGTAACCGTGATCAGGTTGGTGAAGCCCTTGGTCTTGGAGGCCTTCGTTACAATTACATTGACATCGCGTGTCTTGGCCAGATGCATCGAATTGACGATGTTCACATCATTGCCGAAATGGCGCGAGAGCACGCCCTTAACAATATAGCGGTTGAGCGGCTGCGTGTCCACGTCCGACAGGTCGCCTGCATACTCCACATGAATTTCACGGATGGCGCCGTCCGTAAGCTGTGTTGCAAAGCTTCCGAGCTTCTCGCCGAGAGTAAAGTAAGGCTGAAGCTTGTTCATCACGCTCGGAGCAACCGGCGGGATATTTACAGCATTGATGAACGGTTCATTGCGCAATATATGCAGCACCTGCTCCGAAACGTCGATGGCGACGTTCTCCTGGGCTTCTACGGTGGAAGCGCCCAGGTGCGGAGTTACGATGATTTTGGGATGGGAAAGGAACGGATGATCCGCTTGCGGCGGCTCCTTCTCGAATACGTCAAAGGCCGCTCCGGCCACAATGCCGCTGTCGATGGCTTCAATCAGCGCCATTTCATCAATGACTCCGCCGCGGGCACAGTTGATGATGCGCATGCCTTTTTTCATGACTTCGAACTGTGGACGGGAGATCATATGGCGGGTTTCAGGAGTGAGCGGAGTATGAACGGTGATGAAATCCGCTCCGCGAACGATATCGTCTACGGAAGCCAGCTTCACTTCAAGCTTTTCCGCACGGTCGGCGGTCAGGAAAGGGTCATAGGCAAGAATATTCATGCCGAAGGCTTTGGCCCGCTTGGCCACCTCGCTGCCGATCCGGCCCATGCCGAGCACGCCCAGTGTTTTGCCGCGCAGCTCTACGCCAAGGAAGGTTTTCTTGTCCCAGACGCCGGAAATGGTTTTGGCATAGGCTTGCGGAATATGGCGGGCCAGGGCCATCATCATGGCAAAAGCATGCTCACAGGTCGTGATTGTATTTCCGTCAGGAGCGTTGATAACGACAACACCGCGTTGTGTGGCTGCATCCAGCTTGATATTGTCAACGCCGACACCGGCGCGTCCAATCACCTTCAGGTTCGTGCCCGCTGCAATGATCTTCTCTGTTACGGTGGTTTGGCTGCGGACAAGCAGGCCGTCATATTCGCCGATGATAGCGATAAGCTCGTCTTCGCTGAGTCCGGTTTTCTTGTCTACAGTCACATCGCTTGCGTCCATTAATTGCTGAATGCCCAAATCGCTGATCGGATCCGATACTAATACTTTAAACATGGTTTCTTGTCCTCCTTAAATTTGGAAAGCTATATATATGCCCAAGGATGCCCTGAAGAGGCAGTCCGCAGTACCTGAAGCGGGTAGAGCAGGTGGGAAATTTGTCGGAATGACGAAGCAACGCGCTGTCGCATAAAAGAGAAAGAGTGCAGCAAGGCGGCAAATCCCGGATGTATGGGCCTTATAGGCCCGCAAGCAGGAAGCTGAATAACAAAAAAACTCCCAACCCCATACTACTGCCGTAGTAAGGGACGAGAGTTGTCGTGGTACCACCCTAATTCACTGCAACTTATGAAGAAGCAGCCTCATTGGCCTGCAAAGGCCACACTGGTAACGGAGGTGATCCGATTGTACCTACTATAGGTTCGATACAATATCTCAGGAGCGCTAAAGAGTTCTGTCCGCCACCGGTTTGCACCAACCACCGGCTCTCTGAAGACTTTCAGAATCCTTGTTCCATCATCGGTTTTGCTTGATTAATTTTTCATAATGTAACATGGCGATGCCAGATGTGTCAATAGGCTTATTGCAGATGAGCCGCCTTGAAGTGGACTTCATTTTTCGTTATGATGCAATAGCTGGTTCTACTCATAAAAAAAAGGGAGCTGAGGCATCGTTTCCTTGCCATAATATTGTTCCCGCCATTTCATGAAATCCTGCTCCTGTACCGCTCCCGTGGAGATCAGGAGGGTGACTGCGGATTGGACGTCCTTCAGATCCAGCGAGCTGACTGTGCCGGAATAGAGCATATCGTCGATTTTGGCTGTGACATCCTGCGGGTCATAACCCGCATAGATCGTACGGTTCAGCATCATGTCGGCGATGGAAGCATTCTTGAGCAGCAGCGGCATCTTTTTCCATTGCACGAAGGTGAGGGTTTTCAGCGCCCCGGCTTCCGCCGGAATTTTACTGTTGCTCTTGGCCCCCCACTTGAGCATGGAGTCATAGAAGTTCTTCTGTGCGAGCAGTCCGAATTTCACGGCGCTTGCCGTAAATTTGTCGCTCTTCAGCACCTTGGCCGTTTCGGCTCCTGATGCGCCTGCGGTTATCTTGCTGGAGGCTTGGGAGAACAGGGTCAGGCTCTTCAGGATATTAAGCTGGGATTCGTAGAGCAGCGGTGAACCTGTGAAGATGGAATCCTGCGTGACCTTGTCATACTGCTTGTCTGCCAGAATACTGAGATTTTTCAGAGTTGCCGCGTTCTGCCGCGCATCTGTGCTGCGGGCCAGACTGTCCAGTCCGGTGTTCCAATTCCGCTTGAATTCCCGATAGGGCAAAAATACGTTATGATAGAACGTAACAAGATCCTGCTGCTGGTAGGAGCCGGAGAATTCCTCCACGGCCTCCTTATTATCGAGGTGTGCATATTTGGCCTCTGTCTTGTCTGCTCCAACCTTCACTCCCGTAAAAAAAGCGGCGAATGCGGAAATCAGAAAAAATAGAAAACCCAGTGTGTATAACATTTGAGTGCGGGAGGTACGGCTGTTCATAATTAATGCTCCTTCGTCTAGGGAAATTATCTTATGTAAAAACAATATAGAACAGGCAGGTTACAATGAAAAAATTCAAATTTGGCGAAATCAAGATCAAAAAAGCCGATCCTCAGCAGTTAACCGATAAGCTTCTTTTACTTAATTTGTATATAACGCAGGGCCTTACTTTAATTATCGGTTTGATATGGATATTATTACAGAAAAGAAATCCCATTCACATATTAAATTTTCCGGAAAACGCACAATTTGTGTATTGGGGCCTTGGATTGGCCGTAATTATGCTGGCGGTTGATTTCCTGCTGACCCATATTGTTCCTGCAGACAGCATGGATGACGGAGGCATTAATGAGCTGCTGTTCGGCAAAAGACCCTTGTGGCATATTCTTGTAATTGCGGCTCTTGTCTCGGTTTGCGAGGAGCTTTTGTTCCGGGGAGCCGTCCAGCATTCATTTGGGCTGTATTGGACAAGTATTCTGTTTGCCGTTATTCATGTGCGTTATCTGCGCCACTGGATTCCTACAGGGTGGGTGTTTCTCAGCAGCTACGGACTGGGATATATTTACATTCATTCCGGAACCTTATGGGCACCGATTTTATGCCACTTTTTCATTGATGTGTTCTCGGGTATTGTGATCCGTTACCGGAGGGAAACATGAGCGAAGAACTGAGCCGGGTGAAATCCCGCAGAAAGCAGAATACAGCTGAAGAATCCTCCGGCCCCAAAAGCAAAAAAAAGTCACGGCTTTCACCTGCTTCGACTGTGGCAGCCGAAGCGCCGGTTGCGGTACCGGGAACGTTATCCAGAAAAAGCCGCCGCCTGACAGCTCCATCCGGAAAAACAGCCGCACAGGCAGAAAAACCTGCGGAAGGTGAGAGCTCCACGCCTTCCCGTACCGAAACCTATCCGTCCGAGCGGCTGCGTTTCAGCAAAATGTTCATTAACTCGTTAATTGTGATTTTTCTGCTGCTCCTCGCCTTTCTTTTGTATTGGGGACTCATAGGGGCACCGGACCTGAATGAATTATGGTAACTGCCTGGCTGCTGGGCATGCTTGCGTTTTGCTTGCTGCTGCTCGTGTGGTTCGGGACTGCGATGCTGGCGGCAGCCTTCAGAGACCGTATTATTGCCGAGGAAATATTCCTTGAAGCTCTGCCCGGAGCCTTTGACGGCTTCCGCATCCTTTTCATATCCGATATCCACCGGCGGCGCCTTCCTGGCAAGCTGCTGAAATCCTTGAAGGGGAAAGTGGACGCAGTCTTTCTTGGAGGAGACATGACGGAAAGGGGCGGGTCCATGAACCGTCTGCACGATAACATGACACTTACGGCAGAGCTCGCCCCGGTCTATGCCGTACATGGCAATCATGATTACCGGGCAAATACAGCGCTTGTGGACAATATTATCCGCGGCAGCGGGGTAAGGCTGCTGCAGGATGAGAGCATTATCATAGAAAAAAATGAGAGCAGGCTGCTGCTGACCGGTGTGGACTTTCCCCGCTCGGGCGGCAAGAAGGCTTACCGGCCATTGCCGCCGCTCACCGGCGCGGAGTCTTCGCTCTGCCGGATTATCCTTGTTCATGATCCGCTCTGGCTGTCCCGGCAACCGGAGGTTCCCGCCGATCTTGTGCTGGCCGGACACACACATGGAGGCCAGGTGGTTTTGCCTTTTGTCGGCCACCGGCATGTCGATCCCTTTTACCGCGAGTATAACGCGGGCCGCTATGTGCTTCCGGGAAGAAACGGCGCCGAAGCCCAAATGCTGATCAGCCGCGGCTTCGGCACAGCGCATCTTCCGCTGCGCTGGGGAAGTCCGGCGGAAATGCATGTGCTGACGCTTCGCCGGGGATCGGGACCGGCTGCTGGCGGAGAACAGGAATAGCAAGCCGGGGCTGATCACTATATAGATTGAACATAAAAACATCATTGAAAAAGGAAGAGTGGCGGAAGGGAAGTTAGGAACTGCAGGAGCGGAAGCGTCCGCCTTTGTCTGCGGATTTCCACCGCGGACAGCGGTATTGAAATCTGCAGGGCGGGCAGCGGCCGGAAGTCCAAACATTCTCTGGAGTCACGACCGAACCAAAACTATAACAATCACAAGTTCAATCTATATAGGCAGGGATATCTTTTTTTGTTTTTTTGTTGTTAAGGAAATTGTGCTTCTCGCCAATTGTGGATAAGGTATGAGTTAGGGCAAATTATAATGCGTCTTAATCGTACTGAATGGTGCTGAGTTTGCTGAGCTGTGCTGAATGGTGCGGAGTCTGCGGGTCCTATGTTTTGCAGGAGGAAGCGGGAATAGAGCGGGTCCAACCGGGGCTGCTACCGGGCAGGGACGTGAAGTGGAATGGAGTAAAGTGGAATTCTTAAGGATTAGTACACTTACAACGGACGGAAAGCTCTTAAAGGAATCATGGGAAAAAGCTGGCTTCGTCTAAATTCAACCAGTAATCTTATTGCAATCAGGAAACCGGGCTTTTGCAGCGGCCGGAAGAAACCTTTGAACCCGCAGCGGACTTCGTTTACCTCGTCAACCGCTGATTTTAGTGTTGAGCCAAAAAGGTAATTTAATAAAAAGGTAATTTAATGTACAGGAATGGAAACGGCGGACCTGAACAAGCTGATGGAACGCAAGGAGGTTCATAGGGAACGGAAGCGAAGTGTAAAAAGTAACACTAATGGGCTGGAATTTTGAATTTAACGGGCTTTAGTGGGATTTTGTACACTTCATGGAGGCCATCTTCCCCCATACGGCTGATTTCAGCCGGATTAGTTGTACTTTTTCCCACTAAGGATGATCTGGAATCCGAATGCGCTGCCTTAGTGTTCCTTTTTACCATTAAGGCTGGTAGGGCTGGCCTTTTTTGTTGTTAAGGAAATTGTGAATTCCTTTTTTAAAAGATAATGTATATGTTTCAGGCTATACATTAGCCTTATCTTTCTCGCTGAAATGGATACCGACCTTTTAAGGACGGCGAAGCCGTTTCCATTTGTTGCGGAATGGGGATCAGTTAAAATGCGTGATAATCATGCTGAACCGGTGGGTTTTGCTTTGCAGGAGGAAGCTCTCGGAATTAGGGGGGGGAGACGGAGATCGCGGAGGGCAGGGAAGTGAAGTGGAATTAATAAGCTTAAATGGACCGAAAAGCGTTCGGTAGAAGGAATAGTGGGGAAAAGTAAATTTAATTTCAGTGTATTCCCCCTGTAAAGGACGAAACGAACGGATTAGGTTTCTTTTTTCCATTAACACTTGCGGAAAAGGGGATAAGGGAGAGATTAGGTTTACTTTTTCCGCTGGGGCTTACCGTCCTGGCTCAGCAGGTTGGTCTCGAGGGACCGGGAAAAGCATAAGTCCGCCCGGACAGGGCGAACTGGAGAGGCGCGGGCAACCTTAAACCTGAAATCCAATCCGGCTATGCTGTCCAATGAAGGACGGCATAGCCGGTTGGTTCAAAGCGCTGTGCATCACAGCTCAGCGCATCTTCAGTTCGATGCTGCGGGGATCAACGAAGCTGTAGCCTTTGCCTTCCAGCGTGGTCAGAAGCGTGTCCAACGCCTCAGCGGTCCAAGAAAGCTCATGCATCAGGATGTTGCTGCCGGAATGCAGCTGACCGGTGACGTTTGTGACTAGCTTCGCTGTTTTGCCGCTGTCCTGCTCCTTCATTTCCCAGTCCAGAGAGCCTACGGACCAGGTCATATAGAGCAGGTTGTTCTCGGCCGCAACCTTCTTGCCTACATCGCCGCCCGCCCCGTGAGGCGGCCGGAAAAACTGCGGGGCTGAGCCGGTGATTTCCTTGACGATATTCTGGACATCCTCAATTTGCTTCTTCACTTCAGTGTAGGACTTGTCCTTCAGGACGATATGGTCCCAGCTGTGATTGCCGATAATGCCGCCCCGGTCCCGGATGAGCTTCAGCAGCTCGGGATGCTCCTTCACCCGGTAGCCGTTCACGAAAAAAATAGCCTTGGCTTGGTGTTTATCCAGGGTATCCATCAGCGAATTGATCGTCGCCGCATCCTTTGGACCATCATCAAAGGTCAGCAGGATGACCTTTTTTTCCGTGCCTTCCTCGTTGGGAACAATGTCATAATTTTTGTTCATGTGATAGAGCAGCGGAACCTCGGCTGCTGCTTCGCCGCCGGCCGCAGCTTCACCGCCCTCGGTGGCCTGCGGAGCTGAGGCTGCCGCCGAGCCTTCCGTTCCTGATGTGCGCGCCGGCGCCGTTTCGGGAGCGGGACTTGCTGCGGGGCTGGCGGATGCCTGGGCTGATGTTTCCGTTGGTGCTTGTGTTGCAGCCGCTGTGGGCTGAGCTGTAGCTTCTGCCGCCGGGCTGCCGCTGGTTCCCCCGTTGCTGCAGGCTGCCAGCAGCAGAGCGGACAGCAGCAGCACTGATGTTGCTTTACCCACTTTTTTCATCTCGCTTTCTTTTTGTTTGGCTGTATGAGCCGGAATCTTTCCGCGAACACTAAGCATGATTTTACCATACAAGGAGGTTAGAGATATGAATACTTCGTCATTTTTAAGCGGAGTGCTGCTGGGTGCTGCCGTCAGTATGATTATGTCCAAAAAACGCGGAGCTATGATGTCCGGTCTGCTTCAGCCTAACGGTCCGATGAGCAGCGCCGGTGAAAAAGCGAAGGACAAAATCATGGGCATGGCAATGACCGGCTTTGGAAGCACGGCATCGGGCGTCAATCATGACAACGGGGCGCATGCCTCCCATAGCGGTGATGAACACAAGGGGGAAGCCCTGGTGAAATCCAAAGAATCAAATCTCAGAATGCTGAAGGATTTCATCCGCAGCAACCCTGATGTGAAGCATGAAGTGGAGCAGATTCTTAAGGATTCACATACGGCCATACCCGGACTGTAAACACAGGAAGCTGCCGCAGAATCATTTTGGGGATCTTGCGTCCGCAAAATGATTCTTTTTTTTGAGTAAATCCCGTTTTACCCGGCAAAGAAATAATTTTTTATTTGCGTGCATTTGCCGTGGCAAAATGATAACATACATACATAGTAACCATTTTTGGCTCATTACTCGGGACTCATCATACATTATAATAAATGAGCTTGCAAAAGGAGGATCCTGTCATGAGAATAGAGCGATTAAGTCAAGATAAGATACGGATTTTCCTCACTTTTGACGACCTGAGCGAGCGGGGCATCCAGAAGGAAGATATGTGGCAGGAAGTTCCCAAGGTGCATGACTTGTTTACGGAAATGATGGATCAGGCGTACAGTGAACTTGGTTTTGACGCTACGGGTCCACTTGCCGTGGAAGTCTTCGCATTGCCCGCGCAAGGCATGGTCGTTATAGTGACTAGGGGAAAATATGATCACCATCAGTACGGTGCGTCCGGTGAAGAAGAATTGCCCGAAGAGATTTATGAAATGGAAGTTACTCTGGAACAAAGCGACTCCATTGTATATGCATTCCGCGATTTTGAAGCTCTGGTTGAAGCGGCCCATGTGCTTCTCGGCAATATTACTTCTCAAGGAAAGCTGTATTCTTATAATGATATATGGTATCTCTACTTTGATCCGAAGGAATTTGAGGAAACCGCATTATCCGGGCTTGTCGGTGTGCTCTCCGAGTTCGGAGACGCATCCCCGGTAACCGAAGCTGTTCTGGCTGAGTACGGCAAGACTGTAATGCCTGAGAATGCAATAGAGCTGCTCTGCACTCATTTCAAACGCCAGCAATGATCATGGAGGAGGGCATCCGGGTGTCAAGCCTTGCGCCTTCCTCGTTTATTTAATTGGTTAGTGTGTACAGTGGATAAAAGTGACAGCGCGGGGAGGCTAATCGGTGCTTTGGTTATCGGTCATTTCGTCAGCAGTGGCACCTGGACTTGCCCTGCTGACTTTTTTCTATCTTAAGGACAAGTACGATCAGGAACCGTTTCATATGGTGCTCAAGGTGTTTCTGCTGGGGCTTTTGATTGTTTTTCCCATTATGATCATTCAAAGAGGCCTGGTGCTCGGTTTAAATGGCGGACCCTATGTGGATTCTTTCCTTATCTCCTCCGGCGTGGAAGAATGCCTGAAGTGGTTTGTGCTGTACCATATGATCTACAACCATACCGAATTCGACGAGCCATACGACGGAATACTATATGCCGTTGCAATTTCGCTCGGCTTCGCAACTATAGAGAATGTAATGTACGCCTGGTACAGCCATGCTTCACTCGGTTCCATGTTCATGAGGGCGCTGCTTCCGGTATCGGGGCATGCCATGTTCGGTGTCGTTATGGGCTACCACATGGGCAGGGCCAAATTCTCCGGCGGTGTCAAAACGAGGGGGAGATTGTTCATATCTCTGCTGCTGCCTTGGCTGTGGCACGGAATTTATGACTTTATTCTCAGTACCATGACCAATACATGGATATGGTTTATCGTGCCTCTGATGGCTGTATTGTGGTATGGGGGGATGGGGAAGGTAGCCCGGGCCAACAGCCGCTCTCCATTCCGGTTCCTGAAGCGTGAGGAAGAGGTTAACCTCTAATAGAGATGGACACACTTAATCTTATCGGATAGTTCCGTAAGCAAGGAATTCCAGAGAGGAGAGAGGTGTCTTTTTTTTGCGTGTAAAAGTCCGGATTATCTGCAAGCAGTGCGGCGAGAGCTACATACTAAGAGGAATCAAGGAGCAGGGAGTTATCCAGACCGGTTTCAAGCAATGCCTGTGCAGCAGCAGCAGCGGCTTTTTGATTGAAGAGCAGGCTTAGCCGGGCGCCCTGGAAGTATTCTCTTTAATTTGGAGACCTTCCGGGTGCATAAGACTTCTCAGTTATTGTCAAACTAACGGCAATAAGTTACTGAAAGGAGTCTTGCGTCCCTATGTACAAAAGATTAAGTGCCATAATGTTCCCGGTTACTGCGCTGCTGCTGCTCGGAGCGCTTGTATGGGGGTATCAGGAGAACCAGGAGAAGAACTCGATTCTGATCAAGGCGGAGAACCAGTACCAGCGGGCCTTTCACGATCTTTCCTATCACATGGAGCAGCTGCATAGCCAGCTCGGGAACACTCTGGCGGTCAACACCACTTCAAATGGAATGCACCGCAAGGGCCTTGTGAATGTCTGGCGGTTGACCAGCGAAGCGCAGAATGAGATCAACCAGCTCCCGCTTACCCTGCTGCCATTCAGTGAGACGGAGGAGTTTCTCTCCAAGATTTCCAACTTCTCTTATAAAGCGGCAGTGCGTGATTTCACCAAGAAGCCGCTTACTGAAAATGAGATGGGCAACTTAAAGGCGCTCTATAAGAGCTCGGGTGAAATCTCCAAGGATCTGCAGGAGGTTCAGAATAAGGTCATCACAAGCAGACTCCGCTGGATGGATGTGGAGTCCGCGCTGGCAACAGAGGAAAAGGCCGAGGACAATACGATTATCGACGGCTTCAAAACGGTGGATAAAAGAGTGGCCGCTTATCCCGAGCTGGATTATGGACCTTCCGTAGCCAGCATCTATGATAAACGCTCCGTCAAGAAGCTGGGCGGAAAGCCGGTTACTGCTGAGGATGTGAAACGCAAAGCAGTCAAATTCGCTGATATCGGCAGCAATGCCAATGTGGAAATCAGGGAGAACGGCAAAGGGACCGAGTGGGCCTCCTACACCGCTACGGTGACCAGCAAGGATCACCAAGAGCCGGTGAGCATGGATTTTACGATGGAAGGCGGGTTGCTGATCTCCTTTAATGACAACCGCAGCGTGGGTCCGGCCAAGGTCTCGATGGAGCAGGCCGTTGCCAAAGCCGCAAAGTTCCTTGAGAAAAAAGGCTATCCCGGCATGACTGCCGTCAGTGCGGACCGGTATGACAATCTGGGAAATCTCACCTTCGTAACCAGCCGTGACGGCGTATTGATCTATCCGGAGAAAATGACAGTGCGCGTGGGACTGGATACCGGAGAAGCCACGGGCTTCCAGGCCAGTGACTATGTCCGCGAGAGCCAGGAAAAACGGGACATCCCCAAGCCAGGGCTGCCGCTGGACGCCGCCAGAAAAAAGCTGAATCCGGAATTCAAGGAGCTGTACAACCGGCTGGCCTGGATTGAGAATGAGGATGCGGAAGAATTGCTGACCTATGAGTTCGGCGGCAAAATCAACGGCTCACAATACCGGATTTACTTGAATGCGGCAGACGGCAATGAGGAATCGGTGGAAGCGGTCAGACCCTCCTCAGGCGCGCAGGATAAATAATGCGGTGACAAGCAGTCTATTCAAGGAGGTGTGTTCCTTTGGGAACGCGCCTTTTTGTTTAAAAGGCGTGCCCAGAGGCACGCCTTATCTAGTTGGTGCAAGTCCAACCATGAGGGGGCCAAGCCACTCCTTGTAGCTAGGATGCTTGCGCATGGCGAAAACTGTGTGTAAAAGCGCATCGACAAAAGTACCGGTCAGAGACCGGGCAAGCAACAATCCAGGCCGCAACATGAAGTGAATCCTGCCGCGTCGTCAAAAAGGCCCTGCGAAGGGGAACGGAGGGTGCCGAGTCTCGCTATAATGGACGAAGGCCAAGGAAACTGTACAGAACTTGGAGCAGCAGTGAAGAATCCTCCGGCGTATAGGGAACGGCATGGCTTGAAAGATAATGCAGTGATACTTACGAGACCCTCCCCCCACACGGATTTTTTTTAGGAACCCGTAAAGAGGCGCTCTATAAGTCCAGAAGACGAAATGAACCGTCTGTGGGAAGGGAGTCCGAGGGGCTCATAGTACCCAGGAACCTAAGGACAACATAACCTTAGGGAGGGAAGAAGCCCTGCTTGGTTTATGCTTGTGGAGGAGGTACGAGTGAGTGAATGCCAAGCGGCTAACGACACCCAAGGAAAAAGTTCAAGAACTCCAAGAAAAGCTAGGTCATGCGGCCAAGGAGAACAATAAGCGTACATTCCATGTAACGGAACGTTAGTAAGAAAAGAAGAGCCAGCGGACAAGTAATCGCTGGCTAGAACGTTATTCACCCGTTAGGGTGATTTTGTTCCGTAGGATAGACGTAGGCTTTTGGAGTGGACGGCTCCGCGAACGGAGCGTTGTCCTGGGTCGCTGTGCTCTCCAGATTTATTTCATTCCCCTTAGGAGCTGCGAGGAAATGAGTACCCGCTTTTGTTGACAAAATTTCCACGGTTTTGGGAGTTTTGTCAACAATGTAGCGGTACTTTATTTCGTCGCAGTCTCTTAGCGGTGAAAATCCGGAGACCCAGGCGGCCGCAGCCGCTGTTCCGCGGGTCCGTCCGCTCCGCTGTTTAAGCGGGAGGCGGTTCTGTAGTCTTTAAAAAACACAATAAAGAAACTTAATGTATATGAATGGAACCGTCTTATATGAAATGAACCGGAGAACCTGAACAAGCGGATGGAACGCAAGGAGGAGATTCATAAGGAACTAAAGCGAAGTGTAAAAAGTAACACTAATGGGCTGGAATTTTGGATTCAACGGGCTTTAGTGGGATTTTGTACACTTAAATGGAGGCCCGCTCCCCCATACGGCTAATTTCAGCCGGATTAGTTGTACTTTTTCCACTAGGGATGATCCAGTCTCCGAATGCGGTGGATTAGTTATCCTTTTTACCACTAAAAATGGCTGCCCTTTGGATGAATGGTCCAAGTTCCATCTTAATGCAGGCGTATTCCTCTGCAGGGGAGGAAACGGAACGATTAGGGTTCCTTTTTCCCGCTAACACTTGCGAAAAAGCGGCTGGGGGAATATGAAGTGACCGTTTGCACTTGGCTTCCCGCCTGGCTTCAGCAGCCAGCCTTACACCTGAAATGCAAACAGCTGCGCTGCCCGGTCAAGGACGGCGCAGCCGTTTCCACTTGTTTTAAAAATCCAAACAATATTTCTCAGCGGGCACTATATCTCCATGCTATAATCAGCTTTAGAATATATCATTAATCATGTGGCGGTGACAGGCTTGTATCCCAAAATCAACGAATATCTATACATACAGATTGCTTCAAGCGATGCCGCTGAAGCGGAAGTGGAATACAGATCAAGAATTGCAGAGATGGAAGACGGGGCTTTTTTGATTGAAATTCCGATGCAGGAAAATAACGGACGGCTGAAAAAGCTGTTTATCGGGGACGAGCTGTCCGTTTATTTTCTCACGGAAGGGGGCATCAAGAACTACTTTAATACACATGTGGTTGGATTCAAAGAGGATGTAATCCGCATGGTCCGGGTGCGGAAACCGGCGGAAGACTCCATTCTAAAAGTCCAGCGCCGCAGCTTTTTCCGTGTGAACGCCGAGCTTGAGCTGGCAGTGAAGGACTCTCTCGGAAGCCGCTTTCTGGTGCGTACCGATGATATCGGCGGCGGGGGGACCTCGTTTCTCAGCGATGCGAAGGTTCAGCTGGAGGTGGGAGCGAGGCTGCTTTGCTGGCTGTTGATTCCTTACCGCAACGGCAGCACGGAGCATGTGAACTTTGAAGGCGAGATTGTGCGGATCAAAACTCTGGAGAACGGCCGGAATCTGGTTATGCTGAAGTTTGCGGCAATTACGGACTCGGAGCGCCAAAAAATTATCCGGTACTGCTTTGAGCGGCAGTTCGATTTCCGCAACCGTTGACAGGCGCAAGAAAAGACATAAACAGACAATTTTTCTGTATAAATACCTCCTTGCACTTTTGCACTGAGGTATAAACTGTGGTATAATTTTATAAGTCGCAGGCAATGCCTGCTTTTTTCTTGATAATATCAGCAAGCCTGTTTTTTCTTACTGAAAGAGTGTTTGAGGAGGAATGCCCCGTTGGATAGGCAGGGTACACATACTTACGACAGAATTAACGTCGCCATCGACGGACCTGCCGGGGCAGGCAAAAGCACCGTAGCCCGATTGGTAGCACAGAAGCTGTCCTATATTTATGTTGATACGGGTGCAATGTACCGGGCGATAACCTGGTATATGATCCGTGAAGGCATCCCGGCTGAAGATGATCATCAGGTGGAGCAAAATGTCCGCGGAATGGTGATCGAGCTGATCCCGGAGCAGGATGTGCAAAAGGTGCTGATCAACGGGGAGGACGTGACTCCGCATATCCGCAGCCTTGAGGTAAGCGGCCTCGTGTCGCAGTATTCGAAGATCGAGGGTGTAAGATCCAGACTGAGCCATTTGCAGCGTCAAATGGCGCTCCGCAAGGGAGTGGTGATGGATGGCCGCGATATCGGTACGACCGTGCTGCCGGATGCCGAAGTGAAGATATTTATGACGGCGAGTGTGGAAGAACGGGCTCTCCGCCGTTACAAGGAACTGAAAGATGCGGAAGCTGTGACGCTCCAGCAGCTTGAACAGGATATTGCCGCGCGGGACCGTCTTGATGAAGGACGGGAGATCTCGCCGCTGCGCCGGGCAGAGGATGCTATCCTTCTCGATACGACGCATATGGATATCCATCAAGCCGTGGAAGCTATCGTCTCCCATTGCAGATCTTATGTTGACGGGGAGAGAAATCATTTATGATTTATGTCATTTGCCGTGGATTGCTTCGCTTGATTTACGCCATTTTGTTTCCGCTTAAGATTATAGGGAAAGAGAATGTGCCGGAGGAGGGCGGAGTTCTGCTGTGCGCCAATCATATCAGTCTGCTCGATCCGATGACTATCGGAATCAAGCTGAGACGCCAGGTGAAGTACATGGCCAAGGCGGAGCTGTTCAAGGTTCCTGTGCTGGGCTGGCTCATTAACAAATTGGGCGCTTTTCCTGTCAAGCGCGGCGGCGTAAGCAAAGAATCCATCAAAACGGCCCTTAATACGCTCCGCAGCGGACATGTTATGGGCATCTTTCCGGAAGGGACGCGAAACTCTGACTCCGGTGTGGCTAAGAAGGGCGCAGCAAGTTTTGCGCTCCGCAGCGGCGCAGCAGTTGTTCCTGCCGCTATTGTCGGGTCTTACAAGCCTTTCCGCCGGATGACCGTTATTTATGGGGCTCCCATAGATCTCAGTTCATTTGCCGGGGCGGGCAGCGAATCTCTTGAGGCAGTCACCGATGTTATTATGGGGCGCATCTATGAGATGGCAAGGACCGGAAAGCCTACTGCTGGCTAAGCGGTGGACGGCAAGCGGATGTTCCGCTGATTAGAATAAATAACGGCATAACCGCTATTTTTTGGAACATACTAACGAGAAAGTGTAAGTGATATCGTGCATGGCTTGTTTTGAACTCTGCTCTACGCGGGTTTAAATAAATGGGGTTTTGAATCGAGGAGGGTAATCACATGTCTGAAGAAACTAGAAATCAGGAAACTGCGGCTAACGTTGACAACAATGAAGCTGTAGAAGCGACGGAAACTGTGGAAACCGCAGCAGCAGAGAATAACAGTGCTGCAGAAGCGGTTGCCAGCAATGAAGAAGAAGTGACCAGCCAAGAAGGTCTGGAAATCATTTCTCTGAAAAAAGGCGATACCGTGAAAGGAACAATCGTCAAAATCGAAGATAACCAAGCTTATGTGAGCATTGGATATAAATACGACGGCGTGATTCCGATTCGCGAATTGTCTTCCGTACAACTGGACAACGCTGCAGCAGCGGTGGAAGTTGGACAAGAAGTGGAATGCAAGGTTGTCAGCATCAACGACAACAAGGAAAGTCTGGTGCTTTCCAAACGTGCAATCGACAGCGAAAAATCATGGGAAGATCTCGAAAAATATTTTGCTTCCCAAGAAGCGTTCGAAGTTACTGTGGCTGACGTTGTCAAAGGCGGCCTGGTGGCTGATGTTGGCGCGCGCGGATTTATTCCGGCTTCCATGGTTGAACGTCACTTCGTAGAAGATTTCAGCGACTACAAAGGCCGCACATTGCGTGTGAAAGTGAAGGAACTGGACCGTGAGAACAGCAAGGTCATTCTTTCTGCCAAAGAAGTGCTGGAAGAAGAATTCGAAGCCAACAAACAGAAGATTATGTCCGAGCTGTCCGAAGGGCAAATCATCGAAGGTACAGTGCAACGCCTGACCCAATTCGGCGCATTTGTTGATGTAGGCGGCGTTGACGGTCTGGTTCATGTATCCGAGATCGCCTGGAACCATGTAGAGAAGCCTTCTGATGTTGTATCCGAAGGGGAAAAGGTTAAGGTTAAAGTACTTAAGGTTGACCCTGAAAAAGGAAAAATCAGCCTCAGCATCAAAGCTGCCGCTCCGGGTCCTTGGGATTCGGCATCCGGCAAGATCAACATCGGCGACGTGGTAACGGGCGAAGTCAAACGCCTTGTGAACTTCGGCGCGTTCGTTGAACTGCTTCCAGGCGTGGAAGGCCTGGTTCATATTTCGCAGATTTCCCACAAGCACATAGGCACTCCGCATGAAGTGCTCAAGGAAGGCCAGGAGGTACAGGTGAAAGTTCTGGACTTCAATCCATCCGAGAAGCGCGTCAGCCTGAGCATCAAGGAAACCGAAGAAGCTCCGGCTCCAGCGTCCAGACCTGAACGCGGCAACAGCAGAGACAGAGCGCCCAAAGAAGTACTGAACAACCCTAACGTTTCGCTCAGCAATGAAGGACTCAGCTTTACGCTTGCTGAACGTTTCGGCGACAAGCTTGACAAATTCAAGGGTAATAACTAATCTCTTCGTATTTACACTCATATACGGGTAAAGTAATCGGCGAACCCTCGATACGGGGGTTCGCCGATTGTCTTTTACAGACCGGAGGATCACGGCGGACGAACGGAAGCGCGTTAGCCAATTGAATGGTTTTTTGCTATGATGAGTAGCGTAAGGAAGACAGGAGGAATAAATATGGCAAGACCCGTTGTGGCCATTGTCGGGAGGCCTAACGTCGGTAAATCGACGATATTTAACAGGCTGATTGGCGATAGATTGGCCATTGTAGAAGATAAACCGGGAATTACGCGCGACCGGATATATGGGGTTTCCGATTGGAACGGCAAATCCTTCAGCGTCATTGATACCGGAGGAATTGAAATTGACGGTGAGGATGCCATTCTGAAATCCATCCGCGTGCAGGCGGAGCTGGCCATTGAAGAAGCGGATGTCATCGTCTTTATGTGTGAGGCGAAGAGCGGACTGACGAATGCCGATGAAGAGGTGGCACAAATTCTCTTCCGTTCCAACAAGCCGGTTGTTCTGGCGATTAATAAAGTCGACAACTTGAAGCGAACAGATGATATTTATGAATTTTACAGCCTTGGAATCGGCGATCCTATCGGTATTTCCGGCAGCCATGGCACGGGAATCGGCGATCTGCTGGATGCGGTAACCGAGCGTCTGCCGGAGCCTACTGAAGAGGAATATGATGAGGATGTCATTCGTGTGGCACTGATCGGCCGTCCGAATGTAGGCAAATCCTCGCTGGTCAATGCCATTTTGGGTGAAGAGCGCGTAATCGTCAGCGATGTCGCCGGCACTACGCGTGACGCTATTGATACGCCTTTTGAACGGGATGGACAGCGGTATGTGCTGATTGATACTGCGGGAATGCGCAAACGCGGCAAGGTGTATGAAACGACAGAGAAATACAGCGTAATGCGGGCCATGCGTGCGATTGAGAGGGCCGATGTCGTGCTCGTTGTCATCAACGGCGAGGAAGGCATCATCGACCAAGACAAGCACATTGCCGGATATGCCCATGATGCGGGCAAGGCTTCGATTTTTGTCGTCAACAAGTGGGATGCCGTCGAGAAGGATGACAAGACGATGCAGAACTTTGAGACCAATATCCGCGACCATTTCCTTTTTATGAGCTATGCTCCGGTAGTCTTCTTGTCTGCGCTCACCAAACAGCGCCTCCAAAAGCTGCTGCCGGTGGTCCAACACGTGGCCCAGCAGCATGCGCTGCGGATTACGACACATCTCGTAAATGATGTGGTTTCTGATGCTGTCGCCATTAATCCTCCGCCAACGGACAAAGGCCGCCGCCTGCGCATCAACTATGTGACCCAGGTGGCCGTGAAGCCGCCGACGATCGTGGTCTTTGTTAATGATCCTTCGCTGATGCACTTCTCTTATGAACGGTACCTGGAGAATAAGATCCGCGCGGCGTTCAATTTTGAAGGCACACCAATCCGTCTCTTTACACGGCGCAAATCCGAGAACGAAGGTTAGGGGAGAAGACAGTGGCGTTTGAACTTCTGGTTATCGTTGTAAGCTATTTGCTTGGCTCTGTCAGTTTCAGCGTGTTGCTGGTCCGGCTGCTGAAGGGTGTTGATATCCGTCAATACGGCAGCGGAAATGCCGGAGCTACCAATACACTGCGCGTGATGGGCAAAGGGCCGGCGGCTCTTGTGCTGGTTCTGGACGTACTGAAGGGAATTGCTGCGGTCTGGCTCGGAACCTGGGCTGGCGGATGGGGGACCTGGGTGGCTGTAGCCTGCGGTATCGCGGCCATCATCGGGCATAATTGGCCCTTATACTTCCACTTTCGCGGCGGCAAAGGAATTGCAACCACCATTGGCGTTATGGCGACGCTTTGCTTTTGGCCTGCGCTGATCGCCGGCATTGTCGCGATAGCGGCCATTGTGCTGACGAAATATGTTTCCCTGGGCTCATTGCTTTTTGTGGCGCTGACCCCGGCAGTTCTGATATTTTCCGGCTTTACACCGCCTGAGCTGTGGGGCAGTCTGATTATTGCCGTGTTCGCATTTTGGCGGCACCGGAGCAATATCGTGAAGATCAGCCAGGGGCGGGAGAACAAAATCGGCTCCAAAGTCAAGGAGGGGAACCGCGTTGTCTGATAAAGTAACCGTGCTGGTCGCGGGCAGTTGGGGAACTGCGCTGGCATCTGTGCTGGCGGCTAACCACTCGGAAGTTTATCTGTGGACACGGAAACCCGAACAGGCTGCCGAAATTAACAACTCCCATGCGAACCAGCATTTTCTGCCGGGAATTACACTGCCTTTGAACATTATTGCCACTACGGATATGGAGACGGCCGTCAAGGATTCCAAGGCGGTTGTTATTGTCGCGCCATCTTCCGCTATGCGGCAGGTTGCCGGTGCTTTGAAGCCCTTCTGGAGGGACGGAATGCTCTGCATTCATGCGACCAAGGGGTTTGAGACCGAAACCATGAAACGGATGTCCACAGTAATCTCCGAAGAGCTTGGCTGCAGCGAGGGGGAGATTGTAGTGCTCTCCGGACCCAGTCATGCCGAGGAAGTGGTCCGTCTGTGCCCGACTACAGTGGTGGTGGCGTCGTCAGATGAACACCGCGCAGCCGCTGCGCAGGAGCTCTTCATCAATAACGATTTCAGGGTATACACGAACCGGGATCAGGTCGGCGTGGAATTGGCCGGTGCATTGAAGAATATCATTGCCCTGGGTGCCGGGCTCTCTGATGGTTTGGGCTTTGGAGACAATGCCAAGGCCGCTCTGCTTACCCGCGGGTTGGCTGAGATCTCCCGGGTCGGCGTTGAGCTTGGCGCCAATCCGCTGACCTTTTCCGGCCTTGCCGGCCTGGGCGACCTGGTGGTAACGGCAACCAGCAAGCACAGCCGCAACTGGCGCGCCGGCTCGATGCTGGGCCAGGGCAAGCCTCTGGCTGAAGTGCTGGAATCGATGGGGATGGTGGTCGAAGGCATTCGCACGACGGAAGCGGCCTTTGCAATTTCGCTTAACCTTAATGTGCAGATGCCGATTACCGATCAGATTTATCATGTCCTGTTCAAGGGCAGGTCGCCGCGCAGTGCGGTAGAGGCTTTGATGGGACGGGACCGCAAGACGGAGATGGAAGCCATTTCACAGGAAACCTGGGAGCAATGGCATTCCTGATGAATGTTCACCTTTTGCCGGAAATTCTCATATGTTGTAAATGGGGATTGACGGAGGAGGGATGAATAGTGAGCAGAGATTTTTCCAAGGATGCTTTGAACGCCATTAACAAAAAGGCGGGCAAGAACATTACGGAAGGCGCCGTCAAAAAGCTGGCCAGCACGGTCAAGCCGGGAACAACGCAGAATGAAGCCCAGCTCCGCCAGTTGATCAAACAGGTGTCATCAATGGCCAAAGTGCCAGTTAGTGAAGCTACGGTGCAGGAGATTATCAACGCAGTCAAAAAAGGCGGCGCGAATTCGGGCACAATGGAGTCTTTATTGAAAATGATGATGAAAAAATAGGTTGACGCTTCATGCAGCAAGAGCAGATATTCCGGAATCCGCCCAGATTCCGTGAATTTCTGCTCTTTTTTTGAGTTATTCACTCGTTTGTTCCTGCAGAAATGGATAGGGTTTCATGTTATAATAGTCGATAATCCAAATTCGCCGAATGGGGGGCGCAGCGCATGGACCCGATGACAAAGATGTGGTTGTCCCTGGTCGCAATCCTGATTATGGGAGTATCCGTGTTTCTGATTACCTTTGCGCGCAGTAAGACCAAAGGCCTATTGAGGGGCGTATTGTCTGTAATCGCTTTTGTGATGATGTTAATCGGTTTGCTGGGCGGGGCCGCTTCGATTATGTAAGCATTTACATTGAATTCAGTCAGACATATTTCTGGAAGAACCGTTTGACTTTTTGACAGGAATGGGGCGTGGGGGTATGGCCTTGGCGGCGATACCGGAATCATTGGGGAGAGCGCTTGGAGGTGCTGCGGAGGCGTTAAGCTTGCCTTGGCTGGAGCAGCCCCCGGTATGGCTGCTGGGCGGGAGCTGCGGACTGCTGCTGCATGGCGTGAGTCTGGACGCGGCTCCGCGTGACATTGATCTGTATGCGGATCTTGGGGACGCGCAAGTTCTTCATGAGGCGCTTAGCAGATATGCGGTAAGCGGGCCGGAGGAGGACTACAGCCGCGGCTGTTTCTCGCTGCGCAGCCGCTATGCTGTGGAACACATCTCTGTTGAGCTGGTATGCGGATTTCGGATCGGATACGGCTCCTGGCAGTATTCCGCGGACATCAAGCGGCTGCTGGCATATGCTCCTGTGCAAGACTTTGCGGGGATCGGCCTGCTGCGGCTGATGCCTGCGGCGCATGAGCTGATATTCAATATACTGCGCGGCAGGGCTGAACGCTGCTGCCGCATTGCTGCTTATCTGAGGCAGGACCTGTCTGTCCATCTGCCGCTGCTGCACAGCCTTATTCTGGATAATGGACTGGATTTGTCCTTTCAGCTGAAACTGGATGAACTGCTGGGAATTCCACCATTCATACAAACATAACGGAATGCCGAGAAAGGAAGCTGCATCATGAAACGGCAAAAGGGATGGACCGTCGCATTTCAGCCGGATGGCCGCTCGGCCGTAGTCATGCACGGTACCTCGCTGCTGGAGGCATCGCGCAAAGCCGGAGTTGCCATAAGTACCCGCTGCGGGGGAAAGGCCGGTTGCCTGATGTGCAAAGTGAAGGTTGAAGATGAATATGCAGCTGCGCTCAGTCCGGCCGGCGATGCCGAACGGCGAAAGCTGGGCAATCTCCTGGACGAAGGTGTCCGTCTGGCCTGTCAGGCTGCCGTATGGAACGACGTGACCGTGCATACTCCTGAGGACCCCCTCAAAGCTGCTGTGCGCCGCAGGCTTGAGGCGGCGCGGCGCGGCGAAGAAGACGGGCTGTGGTAATACGGCGAACATCATCCTAGGATACGGAGGGAGGCGGGCTTGGTGAGCTTCATAAGGCGGGAGAAGAAGTGGAAGCCCCAAATAAGGGCTGGTTTGCTGGCGGCGTTCATTCTGCTGGGAAGCCCGCTCACAGGCTGTATGTACCCCGGGAAGGCGCAGCAGACAGGCAGCAGCTACCGCGAAAGTGTTCAGCGGGTACAGGCCGCTGTGGAGGATTACCGGCAGCAGGAAGGGCTGCTTCCTATTCTTAACGCGGATGAAGCCGTTCCCCGGTATGAGAAATTCGTAATCGATTTGAAGAAACTGCAGGAAACGGGATATCTGGAGGTAATTCCGGCGGCAGCTTTCGAGAAGGGCGGCAGCGCCTATTTTCTAATATTGGACGAAGAAAGCCGTCCAACGGTCAAGCTGATGGATCTTGTTACCGTGCAGAAGGTGAACGATGTCCAGCGCCAGATTAACCGGTTCAAGTCGGGGCATGGAGGAAGACTCCCGGTGGGGGAGGAGATTTATCCTGACCTTTTTACAATTGATGCCCGGCAAGCGGGTACGGCTTCCATTACATTGAACAGTATTTATTCCGGACAGCCGCTGTCTTTCATCATGGACAGGAACGGTGCGGTATATGCCGATTACAGCCTTGATATTATGTCTGCGGTTCAAAAGAACGGCGGTTCTTCTGAAGCGGGCACCGACCTGCGTCTCCAATTGGAGCAGGCCTCTTATTATGTGCCTGTGAAATCTTTGCCTTATTACTGGGTGGATGGCCAGCCGGTCCCCCAATCCCCGCTGTGATAAAGACTCTGCCCAAATCCTCCCCATAAGAAAGTTCTAACCCTGTTTTCTCCCTCATATGCTAGCTGAGAAGACTTCCGGGCGTCGTGACGCCCTGCGGCGCGCAGCGGCTGGTTTCTGAAATTCCGATATAAATTGCGCGGGTAGCGGGTCATAAATCCGTTCTGGATACATATGATGATACTAGTCCAAATGCATGTCCGAGCATTCGGGGTTTAGCTTGGGGGAATGCTTCTTGAACCCTTAAAGTCAGCAGCTAGACTCCCTGGCGGACCATGTCAAGTCCGGTGGATGTCCTGCAAGGGTCAGATTGCCGGCGGAACGCGAAGTCGATGCTCTTCAGGCATTTTTTCTTCGGAGTAATATGAGGAGGGGATCTCTTTTGGAAAAAGTGGATATTTTCAAGGACATTGCCGAGCGTACCGGCGGAGACATTTATCTTGGCGTCGTCGGCGCGGTTCGCACAGGGAAATCAACATTCATCAAGCGCTTCATGGAAACGATCGTCTTGCCGAACATTACTAGCGAGGCGGACCGGGTAAGAGCGGTGGATGAGCTTCCGCAGAGCGCGGCAGGTAAAACAATCATGACGACGGAGCCGAAATTTGTGCCGAACAATGCGGTGCAGATCAAGGTGGCGGAAGGGCTGGAGGTCAATGTACGGCTGGTTGACTGTGTCGGGTATGCGGTTGAAGGTGCCAAGGGCTATGAGGATGAAAATGGTCCTCGGATGATCTCCACACCTTGGTTTGAGGAGCCGATTCCATTCCAGGAAGCGGCGGAAATTGGCACCCGGAAGGTTATTCAGGAGCATTCCACACTGGGTGTGGTAGTGACTACAGACGGCACGATTGCTGAAATTCCGCGCCACTCGTATGTGGATTCCGAAGAGCGTGTTATTGCTGAGCTGAAGGAGGTTGGCAAGCCCTTTGTGCTTGTGATCAACTCAACCCGGCCGCGCAGCGAAGAGACGCAGCAGCTCCGCGGCGAACTGGCTGCCAAATATGACATTCCGGTCATGACGCTCAGTGCAGCCAATATGACCGAGGATGATGTAACCGGGGTGCTGCGTGAAGTGCTCTATGAATTCCCGGTACATGAGGTGAATGTGAATCTGCCAAGCTGGGTAATGGTGCTCGGAGAGAACCACTGGCTGCGCAGCAGCTACGAGAATTCTGTCCGTGATACCGTGAAGGACATCCGCCGCTTGCGGGATGTTGACCGCCTGGTCTCCCAGTTCACGGAGTATGATTTCATTGACAGAGCCGGCCTCAGCGGAATGAATATGGGCCAGGGTGTGGCAGAAATTGATCTGTACGCGCCTGAAGAGCTTTATGATCAGGTTCTGATGGAGGTTGTCGGTGTGGAAATCCGCGGGAAAGATCATCTGCTCCAGCTGATGCAGGATTTCTCGCACGCCAAACGTGAATATGACCGCTTCTCGGAAGCGCTGGAAATGGTGAAGACAACCGGTTACGGAATAGCCGCTCCATCCCTCGCTGAAATGGCGCTGGATGAGCCTGAGCTGATCCGCCAGGGCTCGCGTTTCGGAGTCCGGCTGAAGGCTACGGCTCCATCCATTCACATGATCCGGGTGGATGTTGAATCTGAGTTCTCGCCGATTATCGGCACGGAGAAGCAGAGCGAAGAGCTGGTGCGGTATCTGATGCAGGATTTCGAGAACGATCCGATCAAGATTTGGGAATCCGATATTTTTGGCCGCTCGCTGCATTCCATTGTCCGGGAGGGCATCCAGGGCAAAATCGCGATGATGCCGGACAACGCCCGCTATAAGCTGCAGGAAACGCTGGGCCGGATCATCAACGAAGGCTCAGGAGGGCTGATTGCTATCATTCTGTAAGTGAGCCATAGAGCGGAAAGAGAACGGGGCGGAAGAAATTCCGCTCCGTTTTTGCTGCAAATATAAGAATTTATATGCTTGGCACACTCAATTATCCTTCTATTTCTCGCTGAAACGGATACCGTCCTTATAAGGACGGGGAAGCCGTTTCCACTTGAAAGATCAGATTTGGGGGAAGCGAAGCTTATCCGTTAATTCACGGCTGCGCTGAAAGAATGGATCAGGACTTCGGACAAGCAAACTGCGCGATTGCGTTGGCCGCAGCGGGCAGGTAGAGGGAATCAAAGGCAGAAGTGCCTTTGAATTCGCCCGAAGCGGGCTGGACGAGGGAATCAAAGGCAGAAGTACCTTTGAATTCGCCCGAAGCGGGCTGGACGAGGGAATCAAAGGCAGAAGTGCCTTTGAATTCGCCCGAAGCGGGCTGGACGAGGGAATCAAAGGCAGAAGTGCCTTTGAATTCGCCCGAAGCCGGCTGGACGGTGAAATCAGCGCGAAATGATTCTTCTCCTCCCCACTGAAATGGCAGCATTCTTAATATAGGACGCCGATAGGCGTCTTTCTTGAAAGATAAGAATTTATATGTTTCATGCTATAAATTAGGCTTATCTTTCTCGCTGAAACGCCCCGTCCCTTATAAGGACGGTGAAGCCGTTTCACTTGGTGCAGAGATCGGAACAGGGGTTTTGCAGGCAAAAATGCTACTTTCTGCTCCTTTTTTAAGTAACGCCTTGAAATTCTGGGTAGGCTGTATTACTATAAGTTTGTTGCGCTTCTTGGAAGAGTAGCGCCGTTATCCAGTAATAAACGGGATTATCATGTATATTTTGCGTTGAAACGGAAACAGTGTATGATACCGGAAATTTGCCTAGGGAGGTGAGAAGACATGAACAAATCAGATTTGATCAACGTGGTTACAGAAGCAACTGAACTTCCCAAGAAAGATGCTACTAAAGCGGTAGATGCCGTTTTCGAAGCAATCACAGGAGCTCTGCAAAGCGGCGATAAAGTACAGCTGGTTGGATTCGGAAACTTTGAAGTGCGCGAACGTTCCGCACGCAAAGGCCGCAACCCACAGACTGGTGAAGAAATCGAAATTCCTTCGAGCAAGGTGCCGGCATTCAAACCGGGTAAGGCTCTTAAAGACGGAATCAAATAGAGATTTCTACATATCTATCTCATAGTCTTTCTGAGTAACAACGATGCCGCCCTTCAAGGCGGCATTTGTTGTTGAGAGGGCACAGACTCACCAAACATTAGGAGGCTTCGACATGACCGAGAAGAATAATGGCGTTAATTCCGCCCCGGCAGGCAGCGACTACATCGTAATCAAAGCCAAGGAGAACGGCGTTCAGGTTATCGGGCTTACCCGGGGAATGGACACGCGGTTTCATCATACGGAAAAGCTGGACAAAGGCGAGGTGCTTATCGCCCAATTCACGGATCATACCTCAGCCATGAAAATCCGCGGAAAGGCCGAAATATGGAGCAAACACGGACAATTGGAAAGTGAAAGCTGAAAAGCAGGCATAGCCTGCTTTTTTTCAAAATATAACTAAAGATAGCCATGTCTCATTTCCCGTATATTCGTTCAAAGAGGCGGCAACTATGAATGATAAGGGGGCTTGTCATGAACAGGAGCTGGCTGATTGGAACAGCGCTGCTTATAACCGCGGCTTCCGCCCTGATTCTGCCGCAGCTGGCCGCGCTTGAGCCTTCCATACAGAGGCAGCATGGAGCTGTGGAGACCTTCGGCGGGGGCGGCGTGGTTCTTGATAACGACAATCTAGTCGACAGGCTGGAGGAGCTTCCGCTGAGCCTGTCCATTGACCGGGTCGGGTGGAAGGGACGGGTTCTCTCTCTGGATCTGAAGGTGACCGGCAATGATCCCGAGCCCCAGGAGCTCTATCAGAATATGGCCCTGGCCATTTCCTTTGCTTTTCAGGAGACCGCCAATGTCGACCAGCTGCTGCTGCGGGTTGTTGCCGAGGACAAATGGCTGGACAGCCGCCGTCTGCTGCTCGCAGGGGATATCCGGCGCACCGAATGGTCGCTCCGGCTGCAGGAGGCGCTGCAGACAGCCGCGAACTGTCCGCTTCCGGAATCCGTAAAGAGCGGGCTGCGCATCAGTGAGAGCGAGCTGTGGAAGAAGCAGTTCATTTATCCCTGATCTGGGTAAAAGAAACTAGAACGGCTCACAGTGCGTGACCAAAAAACATGTGATATAATAGACAAGATTGTGAACAAAGATATTGTCATAACGTCAATGGCTTCGGAGGCTGAAATGAAACCGTATCGCATACCGCAACTGGCTAAACCTTACATCGACTACGACATGATTCAGCGGCATACGGAATTGCCGCCGTTTTCAGATGGGCGTAGTCATTTGCTATATATTTTTTTAAGCCACGGTTCCCCGTCCGTCTTGCAGAACGGAGAGCTGTTCACGCTTGTAACCGGATTGGTGCAGCTGGGGCTGGATACCCATGAAAGCATTGACCGCACGCAGGATGAGCCCGGCGGAGATCCCATGCGCTCCCTTCAGCTGAAAGTGCTGGCCGGCGATTACTTCAGCGGCTGGTTTTATCATTTGCTGGCTAAGCAAGAGCAGATTGAGATGGTGGGGATTCTAAGCGCCGCCATTGCCGATCTTAATGTAATGAAGGCCAACCTGTACGGCAAGATAAAGGGCAGGCTCCTGTCCGCTGAACAATACTTGCGTCACACGGTACAGCTCAATATGAGGCTGTTCCTTTCTTTTACACCGGTGATTGAAGAGTCCCTTACAGGGCTGTGGGAGAAGCTGCTGGCCGAATTCAGCCAGTATGAGACCGCTCTTCTGGAGCTGCGCCGCGGAGATGATCCGGTAAATGCCTTTGAGGGCTATTGCTACTGGAAAGTGCTGGAGACGGCTGCCGAGGAGGAACGGCGGCTGCTTCTGGAGCAGAAGCTTGATCTCAAGGATTGGAAGAAGCTGAAGATGAAATACAAATGCGACTCCTTGCTGACAGACAAGCTGCATGGATCGCTTCAGTCCATTCAGGGACTGCTGCAGGGGGTTAAGGACGAGAACCTGTTCAGCGAGCTGAGTGCCGCGCTTGACCGCCTTTTCCTGCACATGAAAATTACCGGACAAGCAGCCGTGGAGGGTTAGGGAATGACAATGGAGAAAACTACCGCACTCAGTGATCAAGGGACCAAACCCAAGGAACAATTTGTACATTCCGTCTTTGAGAGCATTGCCGGCAAATATGATCTGATGAATGACATTATCAGCTTCCGCAGACATAAGGCATGGCGTAAGTTCGCCATGCGCAAGATGGCGGTGAAGCACGGCGACTCCGCGGTTGACCTGTGCTGCGGCACCTGTGACTGGAGCATCGCACTCGCTGAAGCCAGCGGCGACGGCTGTGTCATGGGGCTGGATTTCAGTGCGGGCATGCTGGAGGTGGGCCGCCGCAAGGTAGAGGCACGCAATCTTCAGGACCGGATATCCCTGATACAGGGCAATGCGATGGAGCTGCCGTTCGGCGATAACTCCTTCGACTATGCAACGATAGGCTTCGGGCTCCGCAATGTGCCGGACCCGGCCCGGGTATTGAACGAAATGAAGCGTGTGGTGAAGCCGGGAGGCATGGTGGTCTGCCTGGAATTGTCCAAACCGATGAAGCAGCCGTTCAAAGGCATTTATTATTTTTATTTCCAGCGTGTGCTTCCGCTGCTTGGCAAACTATTCGCAAAGAGATATGAACAGTACAAGTGGCTTCCGGAATCACTCGCCTTGTTCCCCGACAGGAAACAGCTTGAAGTAATCTTCCGTGAAACCGGATTGCAAAAAGTGGAATCCTTCCCCTTGACCGGAGGCATCGCGGCACTACACATTGGGCTCAAGGAGAATTGTAATGCTTAAGAAAATCGGCATCTTTTTGCAAATGATCAAGTTTGAACACACCGTGTTTGCTTTGCCCTTTGCCTTTATGGGCGCTCTGCTCGGTTCGGTCGTAATGTTCGGGGCATTGCCCTCCTGGGGTCAAATCGGCTGGATAGTGATCGCCATGTTCGGCGCCCGCAGCGCGGCAATGGGGCTGAACCGGCTGATTGACCGGATCAGCGACGCCAAGAATCCCCGAACGGCGGGAAGAGCTATTCCCGCCGGATTGCTCAAGGTTGGAGAGGTGGCCCTGTTTATCGGGTTCTCATTTTTTTTGCTGTTCTGGGCCGCATTCAAGTTGAATCCTTTATCGGCAAAGCTGCTGCCGATCGCAGTTTTCCTTCTGGTTTTTTATTCGTTCACGAAGCGCTTTACCTGGGCCTGCCATTTAATCCTCGGCCTGACTATCGCTCTGGCCCCTCTGGGCGGCTGGGTTGCCGTCACCGGTACGGTGGACTGGACTTCTATGGTATTCTATTTCACAATTGTATTCTGGACGGCGGGCTTTGATATTATTTATTCCTGCCAGGATGTTGAATTCGATAAGAAAGAGGGACTGTATTCCATTCCTGTCCGCTTTGGCGTCGCCCGTGCGCTGACCATCGCCAAAGTGTTTCACATGCTTACAGGCATAGGCTTTGTCTCGCTGCTGTTTATTACCGACCTGAGCTGGTGGTACGTGGCGGGAATGCTGATTGCCTACATTATTCTTTTTTATGAGCACCATATTGTATCTCCGAGCGACCTGAGCCGTTTGCAGACGGCATTCTTCACAATGAACGGTGTGCTGAGCATCGTGGTATTTTCCTTTACTCTGATTGACTTGGTGGTGCAATTCAACAAATGAATGAGCTCAAGGCGAAGAACTTTGTTGTGGGCATTACGGGAGCGAGCGGCGGTATTTATGGCGTTCGGCTGACCGAAACCCTGCTTTCGCTGGGACACTCGGTTCATCTGGTGGTTAGCAATGCCGGCTGGCGTGTATTTAAGGAAGAGCTGGGCTTCGCCGTTTCAGACCGGGAAGGCTTTCTGAACGAACGGTTCGGAGGCTGTCCCGGTTCTCTGCACTATCACCCGATAGCCGATATCGGCGCCTCCATTGCCAGCGGCTCCTTCCGCACAGAAGCGATGATTATTATGCCCTGCTCCATGGGAACGCTGTCTGCCGTGGCCCAAGGAAGCTCCGATAATTTGATGACACGGGCTGCAGACGTCATGCTGAAGGAAGGACGCCCGCTCGTGCTTGTGCCCCGGGAGACACCGCTGCATGCAATTCATCTGGAGAATATGCTGAAGCTGTCCCGCCTCGGGGTGAAGATGATTCCGGCGATGCCCGCATTTTATTTTGGCCCGGCAACCATGGATGATCTGATTAACTTTATGGTGGGCAAAGTGCTGGACAGCTTGAGCATTGAGCATGATTTATTTCGCAGATGGGGGGAATGAAGGATGAGCCATCCGGAACCAACCGTTATCGGTAAAATCAGCTATACCAACTCATGGCCGGTATTTCACAATTTCCACCCATCCCTGTTAAGCTTCCCCGCAGAGATGGTGAGTGAAGTGCCAGCCATTCTTAATCAGGGCATGGCCCGCGGAAGCATCCATGTCGGGGCATTGTCCTCCTTCGCTTATGCGGCCGCGAGTGACCGTCTGCTGCTGCTTCCTGACCTGTCGGTCAGCGCAGATGGCCCGGTGCAATCCATCCTGCTGTTTTCACGGGCGCCGCTGGCTGGAATTGCCTCCGGGACAATCGCCGTAACGAACACCTCCGCGACATCGGTCAATTTGCTGAAAATCCTGCTGGAGAAAGCGATGGGGGGCCAGCCTGAATATATCAGCGCCGCTCCGGATATTGACCGGATGATGGAGCAGGCTGATGCCTGTCTGCTTATTGGCGACAACGCGATCAGGGCTTCCTGGCAGGATCAGGGGTACACCGTTACCGACCTTGGCGAGCTATGGAAGGAATGGACCGGACTTGGCATGACCTTTGCGGTCTGGGCTGTGAACAGGGAGGCCGCCGGAATGAGGCCCGGAGCGGTTGCTGAAATTGCCGAAGCCTTTGTGGAGAGCAAAAGGCAGGGCCAGCGGAATTTGGCACCCATTATCCAGGAGGCATGCACAGCAGTTGGGGGGACGGCAGCCTACTGGGACAGGTACTTCCATAATTTATGTTATGACTTTGGGGAAAGGCAACAGGAGGGTCTGAACCTCTATTTCCGCTATGCCTACGAGCTGGGCTTGCTGCCGCGGGAAGTGAAGATAGAGATTTGGAGCCATAATCTGCTGACACGGGTGAAAGAATGAAACGAACGCAAATGTTTGGCTTGCTGAACAAAGATATGGACCAGATTGAAAAAGAGCTCTACCGCAGTGTGCAGGGGGACGACGATCTGCTCACAGAGACGTCACTGCATCTGCTGAAGGCGGGCGGCAAAAGACTTCGTCCTGTCTTTGTGCTGATGGGCGGCAAATTCGGACAATATGATCTGGAGAAGCTGAAGCGCGTTGCCATTCCTCTGGAGCTTATCCACAGCGCTTCCCTTGTCCACGACGATGTGATCGACGATGCGGAGCTGCGGCGCGGCGAGCCTACGGTCAAAGCGAAATGGGGCGATAAAATCGCCATGTACACGGGAGACTATATTTATGCGAAAGCGCTGGTGATGTCCGCGGAGCTGGGCAACCCGAGAATACATCAAATCCTCTCCAAGGCGATGGTGGAAATGTCGATCGGAGAGATGGAGCAGATCCGTGACTTCTTCAACAGCGAGCAGAGTGTGCGCCATTATCTCCGGCGCATCCGCAGGAAGACAGCGCTGCTGATCGCCATCAGCTGCCAGCTGGGCGCATTGGCGGCAGAGGCGGAGCCGGATACGGCCAGACTGCTCTATGATTACGGGTATAACGTCGGCATGGCGTTCCAGATCCGTGATGATCTGCTCGATCTTTCCGGGACGGAGAAGCAAATCGGCAAGCCTCCGGGCAGCGATATGCGGCAGGGCAATATCACGCTGCCGGTCATCTACAGCCTGGAGGACCGGCAGCTGCGCGGGGCGCTGCTGGAGGAGCTGGCTTCGATCCGTGCGGGGCACAGCGGCGTGGGACGAGCCATTGATTTAATCCTGTCCGGCCAGGGCATTTCCAGGGCAGAAGAACTGGCCTCCCGTTACATTGCCAAGGCGCTTGAGGCGCTGGACCAGCTCCCCAGCAACCGGACAAAACGCAATTTGAAGGATATCGCTTTTTTTGTGACAGGCAGAGCTTACTGAGCCCAAAATATTAAGCGTTCACAGATGGCACGGTTTCTGATACTATCAGAAAAACAGCTTATTATTCGTTCGGAATAATAGAAAATGGAGAGTGACTCTATGGAGAAAACGTATCTGATGATCAAGCCGGACGGAGTACAGCGCGGCTTAATCGGGCGGATTGTGGCCCGTCTGGAGGACAAGGGATTCAAGCTGGCGGCCGCGAAGCTGGCCACTGTTACGGAAGAGCAGGCCAAGAAGCATTACGCAGAGCATGAAGGCAAGGATTTCTTCCCGGAATTGGTGCGGTTCATTACCTCCGGTCCTGTATTTGCCATGGTATGGGAAGGCGATGATGTAGTGGCGCTCTCCCGCCTGATGATCGGCAAGACCCGGGTAGGCGAAGCGCTGCCGGGTACGATCCGCGGTGATTTTGCCAGCCATACCCCTCTGAATCTGATTCATGGTTCGGATTCCCCGGAAAGCGCAGAACGTGAAATCGCCAATTTCTTTGCTCCGGATGAACTGGCGGATTACAATAAAGACATCGCGGCCTGGATGTAGTTGCAGGCGGGAGGCAGGGGAAATTAATGGCTGAACGAGAAGACACATCAACAATTGCAGATCCGGATTACACCGGCTTTATTCATAACGTCAAGCAAAGCACAGGAATTGATTTGGCCCAGTACAAGGAAGCGCAGATGAAGCGGCGTCTGACCACGCTGCGGATGAAAAACGGCTATTCGTCCTTCAGTGATTTTTTTGCCGCAATGATGAAGGACAAGGCTTTATTCTATGAATTCCTGGACCGCATGACCATCAATGTTTCTGAATTCTGGCGCAACCCGAACCGTTGGGAGGTGCTGCGCGATATTATTCTTCCCGAGCTGCAGCGTTCGGGACGCAGGCTGAAGCTCTGGAGCGCGGCCTGCTCCACTGGAGAAGAGCCGTATACACTGGCTATGATCCTCTCCGACAAAAATATACTGGCGCAGACCGGAATTCTGGCAACCGACATTGATGACGGTGCGCTGGCCAAAGCGAAGCAGGGCATTTATCTGGAGCGTTCGCTGAAGGATGTGCCGAAGGATGTTTCCGAGCGCTATTTTACACCGGAAGGGCCAGTGTTCAAAGTCAGTGACGGCCTCAAGAAAAATATTGATTTCCGCAAGCAGAACCTGCTGCTGGACAAATTTGATGAAGGCTTTGATTTGATCATCTGCCGCAATGTCATGATTTATTTTACGGAAGAGGCCAAAAACAAGCTGTATCACAAGTTTTCAGCGAGCCTGCGTCCGGGGGGATATTTGTTCGTGGGCAGCACGGAGCAGATTTTCACGCCGGCGCAGTACGGATTCGAGTCGACAGAGACGTTCTTTTACCGCAAGAAATAATCCAGCCGTGGACCCGGGATAAGGCATTCCACTGGTTTACGTATATTTTCGTCTTTTTTCAGAGATACTGAACAGTAGACAGATTACGTACGCCATGCGAAAGGTCGTTCATTGCGATGGATAAAAGAAAGGTCATTGACGCCTACAGACGCGGCTTCCTGACCGTCCGCGAATGCGGGCAGATTCTTGGTGTAGAAGAGCGGCAGCTGCAAAGCCTGCTCATGCTCGAAGAAGGCAAGCCGGCCTGTATGCCGACCAGCCGGAGAATCGGCAGTTGAAGACAGGGCACGCCCTGGGTGTATTGCAGCGCCGTCTTTACTCGCAAGAGTAGAGGCGGCGCTGCTGTTTTTCCTGCCGGCAGAGGGGAATCCGGGCTTATCCCTTTCTTGTCAAAGCGGATGGCCTATACTATAATGAGCAAAGACATTTAACATTTTAGCGGTTTACAGTTTAAAAGTGTGAAGGGGGAACGCAGCATGAGTTTACGCTATTTAACAGCGGGGGAAACGCACGGCCCCCAGCTTACAGCCATTATTGAAGGACTGCCCAGCAATTTGACACTTGATTTCGAAGAGCTCAACTTTCAGCTGCAGCGGCGGCAAAAGGGTTACGGGCGGGGACGCCGGATGCAGATTGAGAAGGATACCGCAGAGATTGCCGGCGGTGTGCGCCATGGTTACACAACAGGTGCGCCTGTAGCTCTGGTTGTCGAGAATAAGGATTGGACCCACTGGAAAAATATTATGAATATTGAGCCCATACCGGGCAGCGATGAAGAGAAGCGGCGCGTTAACCGCCCGCGTCCGGGACATGCGGACCTGAACGGCGGACTGAAGTATAATCTGACGGACCTGCGGAATGTGCTGGAACGCTCCAGCGCCCGAGAAACGGCGGCCAGAGTAGCCGTGGGTGCAGTGGCCCGGCAGCTGCTGGCTGCGTTCGGAGTGAAGATCGCCGGCCAGGTCATCCGTATCGGTGAAATTGAAGCGCCCGTGAACAATCTGCCGATTGAAGAGCTGATTGAGCGCACTGAAGCCTCTTCTGTAAGAGTCGTGGATCAAGAAACCGAGCAGAAGATGGAAGCCTACATAGACAAGATTAAGGAGGAAGGAGATTCCATCGGCGGCATTGTGGAATGCATCGTTGAAGGCCTGCCTGTCGGACTGGGCAGCTATGTGCAGTATGACCGCAAGCTGGATAGTGCGATTGCCGGAGCGGTGATGTCCATCAACGCCTTCAAGGGAGTTGAAATCGGCATCGGCTTTGAAGCGGGCAAGCTCCGCGGGTCGCAGGTGCATGACGAGATCATGTACGAAGCCTCCCGGGGCTACTACCGGGCGAGCAACCGCTTGGGCGGTTTTGAAGGCGGAATGACAAACGGGATGCCTGTGGTGGTCCGCGGTGTGATGAAGCCGATTCCCACATTGTACAAGCCGCTGCAAAGTGTCGATATCGACACGAAGGAGCCGTTCACCGCCCAGGTCGAGCGTTCGGATGCATGCGCTGTCCCGGCTGCTTGCGTAGTGCTTGAGAATGTAGTGGCCTGGGAAATCGCCAGAGCCTTTCTGGACAAGTTCGGCGGCGACTCCATTGAGGAGATCCGGGCCAACTACAACAACTACCAGTCACAGCTGGAGAGCTACTGATGATGCGCAGCATAACAGTAGAATTAGGCGAACGCTCCTATCCGATCCATATCGGGAGCGGGCTGCTGCGTGAGATTGGCGAGCGCTGCAGAGAGGCGGGTTACCCGCTGCGCAGCACGCTTTTGATTGTGAGTGACAGCGAAGTGGCGCCGCGTTACCTGGAGGCTGTCTTGGCTTCCCTGCGCGAACGCGGCTATACCGCCGTAAGCCATATCATTCCAGCCGGAGAAGCCTCCAAATCACTGGTTGTATATGAAGAAGTCCTTACAACAGCCATCCGGGCCGGTCTGGACCGCAGTTCTGCGGTTCTGGCACTCGGGGGCGGGGTAGTAGGCGATCTCGCGGGCTTTGTAGCCGCATCCTACATGCGCGGTATAGGCTTCATTCAGATTCCGACGACCATTCTGGCCCATGACAGCAGTGTGGGCGGCAAGGTGGCAGTCAATCATCCGCTGGCCAAGAATATGATCGGCGCCTTTTATCAGCCGTCAATGGTATTGTATGATCTGGATACTCTGGGCACGCTTCCGCCGCGCCAGGTCGCTTCGGGCCTTGCGGAAGTGGTGAAGCATGGTCTCATTCTGGACCGTGAATTCGCTTATTGGTGCCGTGAGCATGCTTCTGCGCTGCTTGCCCTGAATCCGGAAGCGCTGGGTTACGCGCTGGAGCGCGGGTGCGCGATTAAGGCTGAGGTCGTTGGCAATGACGAGCGCGAGCACGGGCAAAGGGCGATTCTGAACCTTGGACATACGATCGGACACGCAATAGAAGCGGTGGGCGGATACGGGGTGTTCCTTCATGGTGAAGCCATTGCCATCGGAATGGCCGGCTCTGCGCTTCTCGCGGCCAAGCTTGGCCGGGATCAGGCAATTTACGAGGATACCATTTCTATGCTGTCCGCGCTTTCGCTGCCGGTAAGGCTGCCAGCGGAGCTCGGCGAGGATGAGCTGATGGAAGCGATGATGCATGACAAGAAGTTCAAGGAAGGCAAAATGACCTTTATCGTGCCCGATTCGATCGGTGCCGTCAGCATCGTAAATGATGTGCAGGAGAGCGCCGTGCGCGAGGTTATCGCGCAGCTTAAGAAGGAGGGAAGCCCGTGGTGAACCGTGGGATACGCGGTGCAACAACCGTAACCAATAACGAGGAGAATGAGATTTTGCGGGAAACCGTTGTGCTGCTGCGTGAAATTGTCGAGCGCAATGATGTCATTGCCGAAGATATCTGCAGTGTGTGGATTACCGTGACCGGCGATCTGGATGCCACCTTTCCGGCGCGGGCTATCCGTGAAATTGAAGGCTGGGATCTGGTGCCTCTGATGTGCTCCGTGGAGATTCCCGTCAAGGGCGGCCTGCCGATGTGCATCCGGCTGATGGTGCAGGTCAACACGGACAAGTCACAGCGGGATATCCGCCATGTCTATCTGAATGAAGCCCAGCGGCTGCGTCCGGATCTCTCACAGAAGGAGTAACAAATATCCTGTGCGGGGTTGCCATGAGCCAAGGCCATCATGTATAGTGTAGTTAGCCGAGTGGAGCAGAGTTTAGTTAAGCTGAGATGAGTATAGTTGAGCAGAGTGCAGGATTTTAGTTGAGTACAGGCATGCCGTTTGTTTGCAGTTCTCTGTTTGGGGTACCTTTTAGTGCTGATTTGCACTATCGCTGTATTCTTTTATGGAGAAGTGCATCATTTGCGGTGGCTGGATGCCGGTCCTTTGCGCTTATTCATATACTTACTTACACAAACCTCTACTCCGGTAGAGGTTTTTCTGTATTTCGGACAACATAACCAATATCCCAAGGAGGTATCCCAAATGACAAATCCAAGCGTAGAAGAAGTGCTGTCCTTGTCGCGGGAATATAATCTGATTCCTGTAGTCAAAAGGCTGCTTGCCGATATGGAGACGCCTATCCGGTTATTCCAGCGCTTTGCCGGTCAGGAACGGGCATTTTTGCTGGAAAGTGTGGAAGGCGGAATCCAGTGGGCGCGGTATTCTTTTATCGGCAGCGACCCTTTCCTGATGATCTCCGGCAAAAAAGGTGTAATCCATGTGGAGGCCGGCGGAGAGAAAAGACAGCTGCTCGGCAAGCCGATTGAGGAACTGAAGGCGCTGCTTCGCTCCTTTCGCAGTCCCAAGCTGGACGGTATGCCTCCTTTTACCGGCGGAGCCATCGGATTCTTCGGGTACGATCTGCTGCAGTATTATGAAAAGCTCTCTGCGCATGCGGTGGATGATTTGAAGATGGATGATATCCGTTTTATGTTCTGTGACCGCATCATTGTCTTCGATCATGTGAAGCAGCAGATCCTGCTGGTAGGCAATCTGCATGTCAAGGACGGCGATACGGATTCCGATATCCGCGCCGGGTATGAGGAATTAAGCGGTAAGCTGGAGCAGATGGCTGAAGAGCTGCAAAAGGAAGGACCGAAGGAAAATGTCAACCGGCGCAGCATCCCCCAGGACATCGAGCTTGGAGAAATTCATTCGAACCTCACCAGAGAACAATATATCAGCAATGTGGAGCGGGCGAAGGAATATATCCGGGCAGGGGATATTTTTCAGGTGGTGCTGTCACAGCGGCTCCATATTGAGACTGAAGTATCTCCGCTGCATGTCTATCGTATGCTGCGCACGCTGAATCCTTCGCCGTATATGTATTATCTCAAAATGGACGGGGAGATCATCGTCGGCACATCGCCTGAGGCGCTCGTCAAGGTGGACGGAAGCCGTGTGGAGACCCGGCCGATTGCGGGAACGCGGCCCCGCGGAGAGAATGAAGCTCATGACCGGGCGCTGGCCGCCGAGCTGCTTGAGGATGAGAAGGAGCGGGCGGAGCATCTGATGCTGGTGGATCTGGGACGCAATGACCTGGGCCGGGTATCAAAATTCGGTAGTGTGAAATGCGACTCATTCATGGAAATTGAAAAATACTCGCATGTGATGCACATGGTCTCCAATGTGTCAGGCACACTTGACGCAGGCAAGGATTTCTTCGATGCCTTCCTCTCCTGCCTGCCGGCAGGCACGGTCTCGGGAGCGCCCAAGCTGCGGGCAATGGAAATTATCGCCGAACTGGAACAGGAAGCGAGAGGCGCATACGCCGGAGCCATCGGCTATCTTGGCTTTTCCGGAAATATGGACTCCTGTATCACGATCCGAACCATTATTTTCCGCAAGGGCCGCGCTTATGTGCAGGCGGGAGCGGGAATTGTGTGGGACTCGGTTCCGGAGAAGGAATATGAGGAGACGGTCAACAAGGCCAAAGCAATGCTGAAGGCCATCCGGATGGCGGAAGCCATGTTCCCGGAGGAAGTCAAAGAGAAGCAGGTAATCAATCAGGATTACATGTATGAATATACCCCTTGACCAACAGGGGAACGTTGTGCGGAGCTGAATCATAATGAATTGCCCCCAAAAAAGTTTAGGAGGAGATAACAATGGATGCAAGCCAATTGATACAATCGGGAATTGCCGCCCTGATCGAAGGGCGCGACCTTACCCGCCAGCAGGCGCGTGAAATTATGGGTACAATAATGGAAGGCGCTGCCTCGCCGGCGCAGATTGGCGCGCTGCTGACCGCACTGCGGATCAAAGGGGAAACTGTTGAAGAAATTACCGGCTTCGCGGAAGCGATGCGCGGCTTCGGCACGCATGTGGTTACCGAACGCTCACAGCTGCTGGATACCTGCGGAACCGGCGGCTCGGGCATCCATAAGTTCAATATTTCCACCGCCTCGGCCATCATATCCTCTGCCGCTTCCGTAAGGGTGGCTAAGCACGGCAACCGTTCCGCATCCGGAAGGGCGGGCAGCGCCGATGTGCTGGAAGCGCTTGGCGTCAATATTCATCTGAATGCGGAGCAGGCCCGGCAGTGTCTGGACAGCATCGGTATCTGCTTCCTGTTCGCGCAAATTTATCATCCGTCGATGAAGCATGCTGCAGCGCCCCGGAGGGAGCTGGGAGTCCGCACCGTGTTCAATATGCTGGGTCCGCTGACCAATCCGGCCGGAGCTGACCGTCAGCTGATGGGAATCTACGACCGGGACAAAACGGAAACCGTAGCGAATGTTCTGAAGGAGCTCGGTTCAAAGCGGGCGATGATTGTAAGCAGTCTGGACGGTCTGGACGAAATCAGCATCTCGGCGCCGACACAGGTGTCTGAGCTTAAAAACGGTGTGGTTACGACTTATCAGGTCACTCCGCAAGAGCTGGGACTGAGTGCGCATCCACTGGAGGATGTGCTGGGCGGAGATGCGGCGGAGAATGCTGCAATTATTACCGGAGTGCTGCAAGGCGAGCTGAACCCGTACCGTGATATTGTCCTTGCCAATGCGGGCGCCTGCATCTACGTAGCAGGACTTGCGGATACCTTAAAAGAAGGTGTGGACAAAGCCGGCGTTGTAGTGGATTCCGGTGCCGCACTGCTTAAGCTGGAGCAGCTTAAAGCCATGACGAAGGAGCTTGATTATGTATCTTGAGCGGATAGTTGCCACCAAAATCAATGAAGTAGAAGCCTTGAGCCAAACCTTCTCCCTGGAGGAGGCCAAGCGTCAGATCGCAGCGCTGCCGCCGACAAGAGGGTTTCGGACAGCGCTTACGGAGTCACGGAACAGATCCACCGGTCTGATTGCCGAAGTGAAGAAGGCTTCTCCCTCCAAAGGGCTGATCCGGGCGGATTTCGATCCGGTGTCCATTGCCAAGGGGTATGAAGCAGGAGGGGCGGATTGTTTATCCGTCCTTACGGATACAGATTATTTTCAGGGCAGCGGTGCTTATTTGCAGCAAGTTAGGGAGGCGGTAAGGCTTCCGCTCCTGCGCAAGGATTTCATTATCGATGACCGCCAGATCTATGAAGCGCGGCTGCTGGGGGCCGATGCGATTCTGCTGATTGCAGCCATCCTGACTCCAGAGCAGCTGATTTCGTTCACTGATACAGCAGCGGAGCTGGGACTGGATATCTTAATTGAGGTCCATGACCGGAAGGAGCTGGATACGGTTCTGGCTACCGGAAAGGTGCAGCATCCGGGCGTATTGCTGGGCATTAACAACCGTAATCTGCATACGTTCGAAACGTCATTGTCTACTACAGCGGAGCTTGCCGCACTTCTTCCCGCCGGTGTTCCGGTAATCAGCGAGAGCGGAATAGCCGGTCCTGGCGATATCGGCTATCTGAGAACAGCCGGAGCGGCCGGTGTTTTGGTAGGAGAGTATCTGATGCGCCAGCCGGATGTGGAACAGGCGGTAAATGACCTGCTTGGTGCGTTGCCGGAAGGGAAGGAACGTGCCGCCCATGGCTGAGGCGAGGGTAAAAATCTGTGGACTTCAGGACGTTGAAGTGCTAAAATCTATGAAGCGATTACCTCTGGATTATGTGGGATTTGTGTTTGCGGAGAGCCGCCGCAGGGTGAGCCCTGAACGCGCGGCAGAGCTTGTTGCCGAGCTTGCGGGTTGGGAGAATGTGAAATCTCCGCTTGCGGCAGGAGTGTTCGTGAACCCTTCGCTTGCGGAGCTGGAAGCGCTGCTCTCCTCCGTGCCGCTGCATGTTGTTCAGCTGCATGGACAGGAGAGCGCGGACTATTGCCGGGCCGTCAAGGCGGCTTTTCCGCAGGTCCAGGTATGGAAGGCTCTGTCAGTAGCCGCAAGCGATGCCGGCTTCCCTGGGGAAGGTGCTCATATGCTGCAGCAATATGCCGGAGCCGTCGATGCCCTGCTGCTGGATACATATGACCCGGCCGGCGGCGGCTCCGGCCGAACCTTTGATTGGGACAGGATTCCAGCTTATCAACAGGCGGCTTCAGAATATGGCCTGCCTTTATTTGTGGCCGGCGGGCTGCATCCAGACAATGTCCGTGAATTGCTGGACGGCTATGCCCCATACGGTGTAGATGTTTCAAGCGGAGTAGAGAGCGATGGGATCAAGGATATCGCCAAGATAACAGCTTTTGTGGAAAGGGTGAAGCAATCATGATACAAGTACCGGACAAAAACGGGCGTTTTGGTTCTTTTGGAGGCCGCTTCGTCCCTGAAACGCTGATGAATGCACTGATTGAGCTGGAGGAGGCCTATAACAGATTTTCGGCAGATCCGGCTTTCCAGACGGAAGTGGATTACCTGCTTAAGCAATACTCAGGACGGGAGACTCCGCTCTATTACGCGGAGCGGCTCAGCAAGCATCTGGGAGAAGCCAAAATCTATTTGAAACGTGAAGATCTCAACCATACCGGAGCACACAAGATCAACAATGCGATCGGCCAGGGCATCCTTGCCAAAATGATGGGCAAAACCAAGGTCATCGCCGAAACCGGCGCAGGCCAGCACGGGGTGGCAACGGCTACGGTAGCCGCACTGCTCGGCATGGAATGCAAGGTGTTCATGGGGGAAGAGGACACACGCCGCCAGGCGCTGAACGTATTCCGCATGAAGCTGCTGGGCGCAGAAGTCATTCCGGTGACCTCCGGCTCCCGGACCCTTAAGGATGCAGGGAATGAAGCGCTGCGCTACTGGGTCAGCAACGTGGAAGACACATTCTATGTGCTTGGTTCCGCTGTCGGACCGCATCCGTACCCGATGATGGTCCGCAACTTCCAGCGGATTATCGGGGATGAGACCCGGCGGCAGATTCTGGAGGCCGAAGGCAGGCTGCCGGATTTGCTCGTAGCCGCAGTAGGCGGCGGCAGCAACGCTATTGGCATGTTCTATCCGTTCATGGAGGATGAGCGGGTGGGGATGATCGGCGTGGAAGCTGCCGGCAAGGGCGTAGATACTCCGTTTCATGCCGCAACAATGAGCAAAGGCACCCAGGGGGTATTCCAGGGCTCGCTCAGCTATCTGCTGCAGGATGAGCATGGTCAGGTTCAGGAGGCGCATTCGATTTCGGCCGGTCTGGATTATCCTGGAGTTGGCCCTGAGCACTCCTATCTTAAGGATGTACACCGGGCAGTGTATGTTCCGATTACGGATGATGAAGCGCTGGAAGCCCTGAAGCTGCTGTGCGTTACCGAAGGCATTATTCCGGCCCTTGAGTCTGCGCATGCCATTGCCCATGTCGCCAAGATAGGGCCGACGCTGACCAAGGATGATATCGTGGTCATCTGCTTGTCCGGACGCGGCGATAAGGATGTTGAATCAATCATGGCCTATACGGAAGGAGCGGGTAAGTGATGACAACCGAAACGACGAACCGTATGGATGTGACCTTCCGCAGGCTTAAGGAGGAAGGCCGGACGGCGCTGATTCCTTTTCTGACTGTCGGCGATCCCGATCTGGAGACTACCCTTGAGATCATCGCCGAGCTGGAAGCGGCCGGGGCGGATCTTCTGGAGCTGGGTGTGCCATATTCCGACCCGCTTGCGGACGGTCCGGTGATCCAGCGGGCTTCTTCCCGGGCGCTGCGCGGCAATATCCATTTGCGCACCTGTATGGAGACGGCGCTGAAGGCCCGGCAGGCGGGCAGCAAGCTGCCTTTTATTCTGTTCACCTATTATAATCCGGTCATGCAGATGGGACTGGAGACCTTCTTCGCCGCACTTGACGCCCATGAGATCAGCGGTCTGATTATCCCCGATCTTCCGGTGGAAGAGTCGGAGGAAATGCGCAGGCTCAGCCATGAAGCCGGAGTGAACCTCATTCCGCTTGTTGCGCCTACCTCCAGCGAACGCATCGCCCGGATTGTCTCCGGCGCCAGCGGCTTCGTCTACTGTGTCTCCTCGCTTGGAGTTACGGGAGAACGCTCCACGTTTCATGCCGGTGTGGATGAATTCATTGCGTCTGTCCGCCAGGCTACGGACCTTCCTGTGGCGGTGGGCTTCGGCATCTCGACCGGCGAGCAGGTGGCGCGCTTTGCCCGCATCTGCGATGGTGTAGTCGTAGGCAGCGCAATCGTCCGCAAGGTGGAGGACGTTATACCGCTGCTGGACAATCCTGCCACCCGAAGTGATGGCCTGTTGCAAATTCGTGAATTTGTGGCACAATTAAGACCATAACGGTCTGCTGGCAGACCGGGGTTTTACTATTTATGGAGAGCGAGGACCGTTCATGAACCCGAAACCGAATATCGTTAACCTCCCTGTATATAAACCGGGGAAGCCTATCGAGGAGGTGAAGAAGGAGCTTGGCTTAAGCGATGTCATTAAGCTGGCCTCCAATGAGAATCCTTACGGGTCTTCACCGAGTGCAAGAGCCGCCATAGTTGCGGAGCTCGACAACCTTTATCTCTACCCGGACGGTTCAGCTGCCGAATTGACGGCTGCGCTGGCCGGCCACCTTGGTGTGCAGAGCGACAACCTCATTTTTGGCTGCGGCTCCGATGAGATCATTGCCTTGATTGCCCGTGCTTTCTTCCTGCCGGGGGACGAGACTATTATGGCGGACCAGACCTTTTCCGTATATAAGAGCAATGCCGATATTGAAGGTGCGGTCTCCATTGAAGTGCCTCTGGCACACGGTACACATGATCTGGATGCGATGCTGGCCCGGATTACAGAGCGGACCAAAATTATCTGGATCTGCAATCCGAATAACCCTACCGGAACGATTGTGCCGGAGGAAGCGCTGATCACGTTCCTGAACGCGGTCCCGGCCGGAGTAATGGTTGTTCTGGATGAGGCTTATTTTGAATATGTGACGGACCTGTCCTACACAGACGGCATCAAGCTGCTGGACGCTTATCCGAATCTGGTTGTATTGCGCACCTTCTCCAAGATTTATGGCTTGGCTGCGCTGCGCATCGGCTACGGGGTGGCGAGTCCGCAGATCATTTCCTTGATCAACAAGGTGCGGGAACCTTTTAATACCACCCGTCTGGCGCAGGCTGGGGCACTGGCTGCGCTGGCCGACCAGGATTACGTGCAGGAGTGCCGCCGCCTTAACAGCGCAGGAATTCTGCAGCTTCAGGATGAGTTCAAACGGCTGGACCTTGACTCTTTTCCGGCTCATGGCAATTTCATTATGGTGGATGTGCGGAAGCCGGCAACCGATGTTTTTGATGCCTTGCTGCGGCAGGGGATTATTGTCAGAGCGGGGCATAAGCTGTACCCGACCCATATTCGTGTCACCGTCGGTTCGGCTGAGCAGAACAAGGCTTTTATCGCAGCTCTGGAGCAGGCGCTGAAGGAACAGGGAGTAAGGGTCTGAGGGGCAGCCGGCAGACGAATCTACAGAAGGCAGGTAGTTCAAAGGACATGACGACAAAAATAGCAATTTTCGGTGTCGGTCTGATCGGAGGCTCACTGGCCCTTTGCTTCAAAGGCAAGGAAGGCCTGACCGTTGTAGGCCATGCCCACCGTCCTGAATCGGCAATTAAATACGTCAGCAGAGGTGTGGTCGATCAGGCCACACTTTCGCTTGAGGAAGCGGCGCTGGACGCCGATTTCATTTTTTTGTGCGTGCCTGTAGGCATGCTGGAGGACTACTTGCAGCGTCTCAGCAAGCTTCCCCTCAAGCCGGGCTGTATTATTACGGATGTCGGCAGCACCAAGGCCACGATTGCCGCCTGCGCGGTTTCGCTGGACCTTCCCGGGGTGCATTTCATCGGCGGACATCCGATGGCCGGCTCCGAGCGTTCGGGTGTGGAAGCGGCTTCCTCGCTGCTGTTCGAGAACGCCTATTATGTGCTGACACCGCCGCCGGGAGTGCCGGAGGAAGCGTATAAGGCGCTTGAAGCTTTGCTTCTACATACCAAAGCGCAGATCGTCCGGCTTAATCCGGAGCGCCATGATGAGATTGTCGGTGCGATCAGCCATTTGCCGCATATTATTGCGGTAGCCCTGGTGAATCAGATCCGCGCGTATGACGACACAGACTCCTTGTACAGCACCTTGGCTGCCGGGGGGTTCCGTGATATCACGCGCATTGCATCCAGCGATCCGATCATCTGGCGCGATATTCTGCTGAATAACCGCCTGGTTATGCTTCGTTTGCTGAAGGATTGGAACGAGGAGGTTTCCTCATTTGTTCAATTGCTGGAGAATGCGGACGGAGAGGGCATAGAAGAAGCCTTTGTTGAAGCGGGCGGCTTCCGCAGCCAGCTGCCGGAGCGGCGCAAGGGGATGATCACGCCGCTGTTCGATCTGCATATCGATGTTCCCGATCACCCGGGCATCATCGGACGGATCGCCACCGAGCTGGGAGACCAGGGCATCAACCTCAGCAACGTGCAGATTATTGAGAGCCGTGAGGATGTGCCGGGCATTATGCGCCTCTCCTTCCGCCAGGAGAATGATATGGAGCGGGCCAAGCTTCTGCTGCAGCAGAGCAATTATACTGTATACGTGTAGAAACGGATAACCCCCCTTTTAAGCCGCTCATAAACCCCTTGATTAGTTAGATATAAGGATGAGTGGACTTGAAGGGGTTTTTTTAAAGCGGAGAACCCGAAAAAGCTGGTGGAATGCAAGGAGGCTCACAGGGAACGAAAGCGAAGTGTAAAAAGTAACACTAATGGTCTGGAATTCTGGCTTGAACGGGCTTTAGTGGGATTTTGTACACCTAATGGAGGCCCACTCCCCCCAAATGCCTGATTTCAGCCGAATTAGTTGTACTTTTTCCCACTAGGGATGATCCGGAATCTGAATGTGCTACCTTAGTTATCCTTTTTCCCACTAAAATGGCTGCCCTTTGGATGAATGGTTCAAGTTCATCTTGATCATCGAAGCCAAGGCCCCACTACCCTGGAAATAACTTTACGCCCCCATTTCCATCATCTGTGGTGCCGCGTCAGCGGCATGGATGGCTTTGTGGGGTTATTTTGTTGTTTCAAGCTCAGCTTATATAGGAGCATAATATTTACCGGGCGTCCACAAGTGTCAAGGATTTGCTGCCGCATGGGGAGTCAGAGGGACTTAACCCTTTTCGCCAATTGATGCTAAAAATGGACAAAAAAAAGACCGCTTACATAATAAGCGGTTACAGTTCACAATTACTTGGAACCGTATAGTATTTGGATAGGAGTGGAGAGAAACCATACTGTACTTTTATTATATGTATCCGTTTACATTTTGTCAACACTTTATTCAAAGATTATTTAGAAAATCTTCGGTCCTGCAATTTTGTAAAAGAAGACCCTAATGCAGCGTTAACAGTGCACTATTCCAAGCCGGCGGCCTGGGGTACTCCGAACATCTATTATTATGATGACAGCGTGACCCCAACCAAGACTGGACCCGCCTGGCCGGGAAGTGGAATGACCAATGAAGGCAACGGCTGGTACCCTGTTCAATAACCTCCTGGACGCAGGGAGAAGTCATCTTCAACCCAGGCAGCAGCCAGATTCCCGCATCCCCGGCAGGCCGGGTATGGCGTAAGCGGTGAAGTATGGATCAAGGACGGCGTAATCTACACGCAAAACCCCGATGTGGCTGCATCAACAATCACAATTGACGAAGCGGAGGGCAGCTTCAGCGGCGATAGCCTGGAGGTTGCAGTCACATAGAAGGACGCTAGCAGTGCTGCTGGCACAGTCGCAGCTACGTTCACTGTCAAGAACACAACGGCAGTAATGAGATGAAATGTATATCTTTCAGGGAGCATCCCCGGCCGGGGATTTGGGACCAGCTAAAGGGAGGCGAACCTGTTTATCCTGACCGAACCATTACGGCCAATCTGACTATCCGTTCCTGCAAGAGGCCCTGCCAGCCGACCGGCGATAGGGTGCGCCATTCTCCCCAGTATGACATTTCCTGCGGAATTCGACTCCATATGATGGGAAATACAATCATAGCTGCTGTCATAAGTCTATTAATGTCATACTGTTAGATTGTGTGCTATACTGGGTTAAGTATATTTATAGATTTCCAGTAGGTGCCAGAATGCGACCTGTCGGGGATTGCCGGAAATCTGCGGATATGCGTTTTTCTTTCTGTATTCATTTACAGCATGCCTTATTTATCGGGTGCCTGAATATACATAGGAAGTATTGCGTTTAACTGTGCAAATTTGAAGAAGCACCGCAACTTTTGAAGTCTCGGCCGGTATAAGAAGTATGGACCGGACGGGATTTCATGCGCTAGGGCGAGGAGGGCCGAACTCACCATGACGGATTCCCAGTTGATCCAGCTAATCAAGCAAGGCGACACAGAAATGTATTCAGAATTAATGCGGCGGTATCAACGTAAAATACTGGCTTTTGTCTACCATATGCTCAAAAATTCCCACATGGAGCTTCTAGCCGAAGATCTATGCTCGGAGACCTTCTATAAAGCGTTCCGCAGCCTGCATTCCTTCCGGGAAGTGGATGCGTCATTCTCGACTTGGCTGTATACGATTGCGCGGAATACTGTGCTCAGCGAGCTTCGCAAGAACCGTGCCGGGAACGTATCTCTGGAGGAAAGCGGATATACACCGGTAGCCCCGATTGAGGTGGCGCCGGAACAGGCTGCTCTCCGTAAAGAGCGGATGAACCTGGTTCGTGAAGCGATTAATAATCTTCCGGAGAAGCAGCGCTCCGCGCTGATTCTGCGGGAATACGATCAAATGGACTACCAGGAAATTGCTGTGATTCTGGATCAGAGTGTCAGCTCCGTGAAATCATTATTGTTCCGTGCCAGGAGCAGTGTGAAGCTTCAACTCGAATCCTATTTTTATGAGCCTGAAGCAGAAGAGCAGGCTGAGAGGGTGTAAGGCCTATGAATTGCAGGGAAGCACAGAATTCCATTCCGCTTTTGTGGGACGCTCCCCCCACCGACCCTAAGCGGATTAAGCTTGAAAGGCATATTGCGAACTGTCCTTACTGTGCCGCTGAAGGGGCGTTGTGGCAGGAGAGCAGCCAGCTTATGCAAGAAACACGGGTTGAGGTCAGCGAAGAACGTGCGGAGGCTGTGAATCTCCGGGTCATGGAGCGGATCTATCTGGAAAGTCCCTGGCTCATGCCTGGAGATGGTAAGTCTGCAGGGAATACTGCCGTTTTCCGCCGCCGGCTCAGTCTCTGGATTGCCTGTTTTTTGGCTGTTTTTATATCCAGCTTTCTGTATTTCACGATGTTCAGAACACCCGCCAATACGACGGCGGCGCAAAGCGGAATTGTGGAGACCGGAGTAGCCGGCTTGTCTCTGGACTGGTCCTCCTCCTATCCCGCCTCCGAATCTGGCGGCGGTATTATTGAACCGCTCGTGGTGAGCATGGGACCTACCCATCCGCAATATTGGATGATGCTGTCCATGCTGGGTGTAGGCCTGTCGATTTTTTTGCTGTTCCGGCTGAACCGTTACCGCAGACAATAGGAAGCTCTCTTTACTCCAGGGTAAAGCGGGCTTTTTTTGCATTTGGAGTCCCGCAGGCACCTGACAGGCAACGAAGCCGGAGCCGCATTTGGAGAGCTTTCCGAGGCGCGTCCTGCAGAGGTCATGAATATGCATAATAAACCTTTAAAAAGAAGACATTTGTTTTCATTCGTGTTACATTATTAAGCAAACATAGTGGAAAGGAAGGGTGATAGGAGATGCTGATCGGCTTAATACGCCATGGGCTGACGGATTGGAATGCGGAAGGCAGGATACAAGGGCAAAGCGACATTCCGCTTAACGACGAAGGCCGGAGGCAGGCTGAGATGCTGGGAGACCGCCTGCTGCAGGAAACGTACCGCTGGGATTACTGTATCACCAGCAGTCTTTCCCGGGCAGCAGAGACGGGCAGAATTATCGCGGCCAAGCTGGGAATTCCATTGCTTGAACCGGACGAGCGCATCCGTGAACGTGCCTACGGACAGGTTGAGGGCATGACGTCAATGCAGCGTGAGGAGAAATGGGGCAAGGATTGGAATCTGCTGTCCCTTGGACAGGAGACGGATGAGCAGCTTCAGGTGCGTGCCCTGGCTTTTATGGAAGAGATTGCAGCGCGGTATCCGGAGAAGAATATCCTGGTCATCTCTCATGGAGGATTTCTGGCTCAGCTCTATATCGCATTGTACAAGGACAAATATTCCGAGCGTCTTGGCAATCTATCGCTCACTATTCTGGAGAAGAAAGAGAAGGAATGGAACCCGCTGTTGTACAACTGTACACGCCATATTCTGCAAAATCAGCATTGACCCGACCCTTCGGGTTATTTTTTTTGTACATTCAGGAATAAAAAGGGCTGTATTTCCCATAATGGTAGTAAAACGGTGAGGCGATAAATGATGAATCTGGCGGATATGCTTAACTATGCGGACATTGGTCAGCTTACCGCCATTGCGGGACGCTACCAGTGTGATTGCAAACGAAATTCCAAACATGATTTGATTCAGAGTATATTGATCACACTGGGAAGCCGCGAGTTCATGGAGAACCACATCAGGGAGTGCGCACCCGAGGACTTGCGGTTTCTGAATACGCTGCTGTTCGATGAGCGCAGCCACTTCAGCCTTGAGGATTTGCTGGCTGCGGCAAGGCAGGCCTCCTTCGATGCTCTTCCCGGCACTGGCGGAGGGTACCGCGAGATGGTCGCAAGGTTCAAAAATGGCGGTTGGCTCTTCAATGGCGCTTCCCTGCAAGGCAGGTACCTGTTTCAAGTGCCGCAGGATCTGAAGAACCGCTTCCGTGAGCGGATGGGGGAATTTCTCAAGGAGCAAGTCTCTCCAAGTGCCGAGCCTGCAATTTACCGCGGTGAAGGAGATATGCTTGCTGGCGACCTGCTGCTCTTTCTGCGTTATGTGAAGGAGAATGAACCCGAACTGAACCAGGAGGGTGCGATGCACAAAAGGTACCAGCAGGGGGTGATGAACGCAATCCAAATTTCTGAGCCTCTCCTCGGCAAGGGCGGCTGGAAATTCGGCTATGGAAGAGCGGGTGAGCATTATCCTCCACGGCTCGCCCTGATGGTTGATTATGCCCGCCACCGCCGCTGGACCTCTGAGGAAGGCCAGCGGCTGAAGCTTACCCTGGCCGGAGAAACGCTGCTGGAGCAGGGGAAATCCGAGAAGCTGATGCAGTTATACATGTTTTGGTTAAAACTGTATAAAGGCGCTATACCAAATCTGCCATCTCTCGTATACTGGATTAGTATAAGTGCGGGGAAGTGGGTCACGGTGGCTTCGCTCGTAGAAGCTCTGGGCTGGCTGGTCAAGCCGTTTTATTACGATGATGCCGCTTCGATTCTGGAGCAGCGCATCCTCCGGATGCTGCTGCATCTGGGAATGCTGCGGCTGGGCGAAACGGCGGAGGGGCCGGCCGTTATGATGACGCCATGGGGGCTGGAGGCGGCTGTGCCGAAGCAACTGCTGTAGATATGTACGCCTGGAGCCGCAGCCGGGGAAGTCACAGAAGCATTTTTGACGGCGGAAGCTAGGGTAAGTTCGAATTGCAGCAGGTGTTGAACGAGTGCTGGGGGGAGAAGAAATGCGGATTGCTTATGGGAACTACATACCGCAGCTTGATGAGTCTGTATACGTCGCGGAAGGTGCGAAGCTGGTAGGTGATGTAAGGATTGGACGACAGTCCAGTGTGTGGTTCAACGCCGTACTTCGGGGAGATCTGGCTCCGGTAATTATCGGGGACCGCTGCAATATCCAGGACGGCTCCGTAGGGCATGTGGCGGACGGGCAGCAGCTCTTGCTGGGTGATGACATATCTGTGGGTCATTCCGCGATTATCCATGGCTGCAGGATAGGCAGAGGCACATTAATCGGAATGGGTGCAATTGTATTGAACGGGGCCGAGATTGGTGAATATGCTTTAATAGGAGCCGGATCTATTGTAACCGAAAACAAAGTCATACCGCCCTATACCCTCTCATTTGGTTCGCCTGCCAAAGTGGTCCGAGAATTAACCGAGCGGGATCTGCAGCGAATGGCCCGCACAAGTGAAAGCTATGTACAAAAAGCAAAGGAATATGGAAGGATCTAAACAGCGGAGGTGTATCGAATGGACAAAATGAAGGCTACCTATGAAGTGATGCTAGGACTTGCGGCAGAAATGGTGTGGGATGAAGCGCTGCGAAAGCGTCGTACCGACATCTTGTACCGGGAGATCGACACGGCGCTGGCTGCCGGGGATAAGACGGCGTTCCGCAATCTAACTGAAGAATTGAAAAGTTTGGCTTAAAAATACCGGAAATGCGCTTTGCGCATTTCTTTTTTTCTGGCTTTAGCCAGTTGAGTGCGTGAAACGCGCGAAACAAAAAACCACCCGCTATGCGGGTGGAGGGAACGAGGGTTTGACCACCAAGACCATTCCGATAGAATTGAGATGTTCAGGCTCAAACG
>NZ_JACBYI010000015.1 GCF_019352175.1 Paenibacillus sp. S150 | reverse complement strand
GGGTTTTGTTGTATACTGGTCATTGAGTAGGGCTCCTTTTCTTGGTGACTTTGCAATCCCAAGGATACCCTACTTTTTTGTCGTTTACTAGACTCCCCGATCCTTACACATACTATTTTACGCCATCCCAAATGGCTGATTTCATCCGAATTAGTTGTACTTTTTCCCACTAGGGATGATCCAGGAGCCGAATGCGCTACCTTAGTTATCCTTTTTACCACTAAAATGGCTGCCCTTGTTATGAATGTGTTTCAAGTTCATCATAATGTAGGCGTATTCCTCTGTAAGGTGAGAGAAACGGATCGATTAGGGGGCCTTTTTCCCGCTAACGCAAGCAAAAAAGGGAATGTGGGGATTAAGTTTCCTTTTTCCACTTGGGCTTAGCTGCCGAGTCTCAGCAGGAAGGTCTGGAGGGATCGGGGAGGAAGAGCTTCAGCCGGCCAGGGGAACCGGAGAGCTGGGGAACCGCAGCCAGCCTTACACCTGAAATGCAAACAGCTGCGTTGTCCTGAGGGACGGCATAGCTGTTTTGTTCTTTGTAGGGCTTGCTGGATAAGCACGCTTTTTTTAGAAAGATAAGAATTTATCCTGAATTTCGAAAGTAAGCATCTACAAATCATCTAAAAGGCTCTACACGAAGGGATTTTTTGTGAAAAACAACTTGCACCAAATGGGTGAAGGAAAAAGAGGGCTTATCCCTTGTCCTATCTGGGCTTGTTCAGTTCATTTTCGAAATTCAGGTTTATATGTTTTGGGGTCCCCGCAAAGTACCTGAGTCATCATTGAAGCCAAGTCCCCGCTACCCTGGAAATAACTTTACGGATGAGGATAAACGCTTAAAGGCCGCAAGAAATTAAACGCAACAAATTTCACCTCCATTTCCATCAATCTATGGTGCCGCGTCAGCGGCATGGATGGCTTTGTGGGGGTATTTTGCCGTTAAAATCGCGGTTGCCGGAGGGCAAGCCCCGCCTATATGACTCTTTTCGACCGTCTAAAGCGCTTCAATGAAGATGATTTCCAAACGATATTAAAGCGTTTTCAAAATTGTTTATTCTATAAGCTTATCCCATAATTATAGCTGCGGGACAGAATCAAAGCGAAGGGGAGCGATAGAACGATGAATCCAAAGAGAGGAAAATTGAAAAGAGGATGGCTAATCTCCGTTGTATTGATTGCGCTGATCACAGGGTTAACTGGTTGCGGGAATAACAATACGGGTAAGCCCGCAAATTCCGGCACTGCCGCAGGGAACACATCGAACGGCACAGAGGAACAATCCGCTGATCCGGTTACAATTCAATTTGCCGGATGGGGTGACCCGACGGAAAAAGAGGTATTCACCAAATTAATCAAAGCCTTCGAGGACAAGAATCCGGCGATCAAGGTTGACTATCTGCACATTCCTTCGTCGGATTATGTGGGAAAGATGAATACTATTTTGGCCGGTGGCAATTCTCCTGATGTTTTCTATGTTCCGGATGGAGATTTCGGTCGCTGGGTCAGCCAGGATTTATTGTATTCCATCGACGATCTTGTGGAGAGCAACGAGATCGATATATCGGATATGTGGGATTCCGGCTTGAACCGCTACCGTTATGACGGCGCTTCCATTGGCCAGGGGGCGCTGTATGCGCTGCCGAAGGATATCGGTCCAACGGTTCTTTACTATAATAAGGACCTCTTTAACAAGATGAATGTTCCGTTCCCGAGCGCAGATACGCCGATGACTTATGAGCAGCTGCTGGATACTGCCGAGAAGCTGACGATCAGCGCGGACGGCAAGACGACGCAGTACGGGATGGGCCCCATCTGGTGGGAAGGCTTCGTGCTGGGCAACGGCGGACAATTCCTCAGTGAGAACAGACAGGAGTTTACCGGCAACAGCCCCGAAGCCATCGAAGCTCTCCAGTTCGCGGCAGACCTCTCCAATAAATACGGAGTCGTGCCCAAATCGGCCGCGTTGAAGGACATGAATGACAGTCAGATGTTCTCAACGGGCAAGCTGGCGATGATGGTTACGGGACGCTGGATGGTTCCGGAATTCCGCAAGCTGGGCTTTGACTGGGATGTGGCTCCGCTGCCGGTGAAGCAATGGGCCGGCACAAGCGGCTCCGTCGGACTCGGTATTTACAGCAAGACCAAGAATGTGGAAGCGGCCTACACGCTGGTGGAATATTTGGGGGGGCCGGAAGGACAGCGGGAGCAGTCGTTGATGGGCTTCTCCATTCCCAGCTTCAAATCAATGGCCAATACGGATGTCTTCCTCCAGCCCGGGCAAAAACCCGAGCATGCCTCGGTATTCATCAAAGCGGTTGAGAGTCAGGTAGCAGGTCCGTGGACCTATCTGCCGAATGCCAAGTGGTATGATCTGCTGTCCCAGGGGTTGTCCCCAATGTGGGAAGGCAAGAAAACCGCGTCGGAAGTATTGAACGAATTGAAACCTAAAATTGATCAGGCGATTAAGGAAGGCAACCAGGCTTTGTTCAAGTAAGAAGAGTTGGGATGAAAGGGGACAGCCTTTCCCCTTCATCTTCATTAATGGAGGAATACCATGAAACGCAAGGAATATCGTTGGGCCTATTTGTTTATATCCGCTCCCCTGCTAGGCTTTCTGCTGTTTGCGTTTATTCCGCTCAGTTATTCGGTTTATGTGAGCTTTACGGAGTACAGCGGCTATCAGTCTCCCGTATTTAACGGCGGGGCCAACTACACCAAGTTGCTGATGCATGATGAATTATTCTGGAAAACACTGTTCAATACCTTTTATGCGGCACTCGGCATTCCGCTCGGCATGGCTGTTGCTTTGGGGGTTGCTATGGCCCTGAACCAGAAGGTCCGCGGCATCGGCTTTTTCCGTACCATGTTTTTTCTTCCCACCATCAGCTCGGTCATTGCCTTGACCCTGCTGTGGAAGTGGATTTTCAACGATACCTACGGGCTGCTTAATTACTTTCTGGATTTGATCGGCATTCAGGGGCCGGCCTGGCTGAGCAGCGAGACCTGGGCGATGCCGGCAATGATTATTCAAGGGGTTTGGGCCAGCCTGGGCATTAATATGGTGCTTTATCTGGCGGCGCTTCAGGGGGTGCCGAAAAGCTTTTACGAAGCGTCCGAAATCGATGGAGCCAACCGCTGGCAGCAGTTTTTACGCATTACGGTTCCCTGTATTTCGCCCACGACGTTGTATATTCTGATCACCTCAATGATTACGGCACTGCAGGATTACCCAAGGTTCCAGATTATGACCGAGGGAGGACCGAATTACTCTACGACAACGATTGTGTACTATTTGTTCCAGAATGCTTTCCGCTATATGAACATGGGATATGCGTCTGCCATGGCCTGGATGCTCGGTCTGATCATTCTGGCGATCACACTGCTGAATTTCCAGCTGTCCAAGCGATGGGTTCACTATGAATAGGGAGAATAACAAATGATGAAGACAACAATGGCGGAGGGCTCATGGCAAAAAAGGAAAAAAGCGGGCGAGCAGCTCCGCAAATTTGCCGCTTATCTGTTCCTTGTCTCGGGTTCACTTGTCATGGCTGTTCCTTTTCTATGGATGCTGTCCACCTCTTTGAAGGAACAGGGACATGAATTTGAAATGCCGCCCAAGTGGATTCCGGAGCATTTCCTATGGAGCAACTACCGGTTTGTTTTGACAGAGTCCGGCATTCTGCACGGTTTTTTTAACACGCTGCTAATCATCTCGCTGCCCTGCATGGTCGGATTGTTCACAAGCGCCCTGGCGGCGCATGCCTTTGCAAGGATGCAGTTTCCGGCCAAAAACGTTCTGTTTACTCTGCTGCTGACTACGATGATGATTCCTGGTGTCATTACGATGATTCCGACTTTCATCCTGTTCAAGCAAATCGGCTGGATCGACAGCTGGCTGCCGCTTATCATTCCGGGAATGTTCGGTGCTGCGGCAGGGGTGTTTCTGCTGCGGCAGTTTTTCATGACAATCCCCAAAGAGCTGGAGGAAGCTGCCGTAATGGACGGGTTGGGCCCTTTCCGGATCTTTTTGCGGATCACCATGCCTCTGTCGAAGCCGGCCCTGATTACGCAGGGATTGCTCGGATTTCTCGCAGGTTACAACGATTATCTCGGTCCGCTCATTTATCTGAATACCCCGGAGAAGTTCACGCTGCAGCTTGTGCTTGCTTCCTTCCAGGGCTTTTACAACTCACAATGGACCTATATCATGGCCGGATCGGTGCTGGCGTTAATCCCGACCCTCCTGCTATTCTTTTTCGCACAGAAATACTTTGTTGAGGGAATAACCTTGACGGGGATGAAGGGATGAATAAAATAACATGTCCATGAAAACAACGTTTCGCAATCCGCTTGTTGAGCAGGCAGCCGACCCATGGGTGCTTAAGCATAACGACGGTTACTATTACTTCATGTTCACCCAGCACGGCCGTTTGGAACTGGCGAAGTCCTCCTCGCTGACAGGCATCGCGAACGGGCTCAAGAAAATTATCTGGTCACCGGAAGCCGGAGGTCCTTACAGCAGCAACCTGTGGGCGCCGGAAATTCACTGGCTGAATGATCGCTGGTACATTTATTATACGGCAAACGATGGAGGCGGAGATGAGACGCGGCGCATATGTGTGCTGGAGAACAGCAGTGAAGATCCGCTGGAAGGCAATTGGATCTGGAAGGGAGTATTGCCAACCCCCGTGGCCGCATTGGATGGAACCGTGATGAGGCTGCGGGAGCAATTGTATTTCCTGTATGCGGGCTACGGCCATTTTCCCGACTATGGTTCAGCCATCTATATCGTGCGCATGGCCAATCCCTGGACATTGGAGGGGGAACATGTCCTGCTTACGGCTCCGACTCTGGAGTGGGAGAAGCAGGGAGGCATGGCGATCAATGAAGGTCCTGTTACCTTGCACAGAAACGGGTTCGTATTCCTTGTGTATTCGGCCAGCACAACCTGGTCCGAGGATTATGCCTTGGGCATGCTGACCCTGAAGGAGCAGGATGATCCGCTGACGGCGGCTGCCTGGACCAAATCTTTGGAGCCGGTATTCCGTAAAAGTGTGGAGCACGGAGTCTATGCCACGGGACACAACAGCTTTACTTCATCACCTGACGGGACGGAGGACTGGATTGTGTATCATGCGCTTCCAGCCCCTGGTGCCGCTGTGAGCCTGCGCGCGACACGGGTGCAGAAATTCACCTGGAATGCGGACGGAACGCCGGATTTCGGCATTCCCTTAAGTGATTCTCATGATCTAAAGCTGCCTTCGGGAGAGTAACCGGAAGCATATTTCAAATTATGGAGGGACTAATAATGAGGAACAATCTGAAATCATCCCTGCTTCTTGCCTTGGTGCTGGTTATGGTGTCAGCTATATTCGCTGTATCGCCTGCCCGTGCTGCAACCACCGGTTCAGTGGTCTACAGCAGTGCAACAGAGACGGAGCCTTATTATTCAAGGGCGGTCAAGCTCGGCAACGGGAATATTCTGGCCACATTCACCCGCAAATTCCCCGGGAATGCCGGCTGGGCCGGCATGCAGCCCTTCCCGTTTTATCAAAGCACGGACAATGGAAGCACCTGGTCCCTCCTGAGCCAGATTGATCCCAACGCTTATGGGCTGAACCGGGATCAGCAGGGCATGACAACGCTGTATGTGCTGCCGCAGCAGCTCGGAGCCTATCCGGCCGGCACTCTGCTGTTCGCATCAACGGACTGGAACAACACCGTTCCGCAGACGATTCATATCTGGAGAAGCACGGATAACGGCGCCACCTGGCAGCTTCACAGCAGTATGGCCGCCCGCGGAACCGCCGGAACGCAGCGTACCTGGGAACCGGAGTTTGCCGTAACCGCTGACGGACGATTGATCTGTTATTATTCGGACGAACGCCAGCCGGGCTACAATCAGGCTATTGCCCAAGAAATTTCCCCGGATGGCGGTCTTACCTGGGGGAATTACCAGATCATCATCGGCAATTCAGCCGATTTCAACTGGCGTCCGGGCATGCCCAGAGTAGTGAAAGCAAAGAACGGCACCTACTTCATGTTCTTCGAAATGCTCGGCGCGGCCCCCAATTTTGCCGTCCGCTTCAAAACCTCAACCGATGGAATCAACTGGGGAAGTGCGACGGACCTGGGCAATGTGGTAGGCACAGGCATCTACCGTGCTTCCCAGACGCCTGAAGTTGCCTACGTCGATGATGGAAGCGCAAATGGGAGATTCTACGTCCGGGGAATGACAGATGTGGTGTCTTCCGCCAACAAGATGTTTACAAGCGCCGATTACGGGGCCACCTGGTCGGAGATCGATGCCCCGCTGACGGTAAAAGGAAGCAACCAGAGTACGCCTGCCGCCTGGAGCGGCACTCTACTGCCCCTGAATAACTCGCTTTTGCTGGAAGTGAACAGCGTGAAGGTGGGGAACCGGACAGAAATTCGCTCGAATATCGCCCAGATCAATGGCGATTCTTCTATTGCAAACGGAGCTGTCTACAAGCTGGTCAACCAGAACAACAGCCTGGTCCTGGACAATGCGGGAGGCGGTTCGCCGGCGGGTACCCAGGTTATCCAGTGGAATGACCTCGGCTTGAATACGCAATGGTGGCGGTTGAATTACAGCAGCAACGGATTGTTCCGGGTAACAAACATCAATAATAATCTGCTGCTGGATGATCCGGACGGTTCAACGGCGCCAGGCGCATTCGTCCAGCTCTGGACGGATAATGGCCTGGATACACAGCAGTGGAAGTTCAGCTACCAGGGCAATGGATTGTATACGGCCAGGAACCAGCACAGCCAGCTGCTGCTGGACAATGCGGGCGGGGGAGCAGCTCCCGGAACCAGGGTCATCCAGTGGACCGCGAACGGACTGGACACGCAGAACTGGAAGCTGGTCCGCACCGATACGGAGATTCCGGTGAATCAGCTGGAAAGCTTCAACATTGCCAACAGCTTCATCCGTTATCAGAACGGAGAAGCAAAGCTGGACGGCGGACAATACAGCGCCGAATCGCAATGGAGAATTGTCGGCGGCCTGGCGGACGCCTCCGCGTTCTCGATCGAATCTGCGGCTTCTCCGGGAGCTTACCTCCGGCACAAGAACGGAAAGGTCTGGCTTGAGGCGAATGACAACTCCACACTGTTCAAAAATGATGCCACCTGGTACATCAGAACCGGCCTGGCAAGCCCATGGGCGGCCTCTTTTGAATCCTACAATATCGCCGGCTCCTATATGAGACACAGAAACGGCTTGCTTGAAATTTCCACGCTCACCACGCCGCTGGATCAACAGGACGCAACGTTTTACTTAAAGTAGGAGGGATTATTGCACATGAATGAGCAGCAAGGCAGCAGACAGCAGCAGCCCGGGCAACAGAAGGCCGCGCAGCCCAGAACAGATTATCCGCGCCCGCAGTTTGTGCGGGAGTCCTGGCTGAATTTGAATGGACAATGGGAATTTGCCTTCGACGACGAAAGGATCGGCGAGCGGAAGAAATGGCAGAAGGGCAGCACACCGCTGCCTCTGGGGATTCACGTGCCGTTCGCTTTTCAAAGCGCGCTCAGCGGCATCGGGGACCCTGGATTTCATGATACGGTGTGGTACCGCCGTAAGCTGGACGTTCCGCCGGAACTTCGCGGCCAGCGCATCATCCTGCATTTCGGGGCCGTCGATTATGAAGCCAGCGTATGGGTGAACGGGACATTGGTGGCTACCCACGAAGGAGGACACACTCCATTCTCTGCGGATATTACGGAGGTGCTGCAGGAGCGGGACGGCAACATACTGGTCGTAAAGGCGGTGGATCACAGCACCGATGTGACCCTCCCTCGGGGGAAGCAGTATTGGAAAAGCGATTCTGCCAGTATTTTCTATACCCGAACCACCGGCATCTGGCAGACGGTATGGATTGAAGCCGTATCGCCGTCCTATCTGAAAAAAGTCAGGTTTACCCCCGATATTGACCGCAACGCGGTGGAAATCCGTTCTTTCATCACCCATGCGCCGCAAGGGGGCCGACTGAGTCTTGCCATTGACATCGAATTTGCCGGGCAACCCGTGAGCAGCGATACCTTCAGAGTTGAAGGAGGGGAGATCTGCCGCTCCATCGGTTTGAACGATTTCAACGATCACGGGGAAGGACGCTGGTGGTCGCCCGAGTTCCCCCGCTTGTATGACGTTACGTTTACGCTCAGTGAGGACGGGCGGGTGGTGGACCGGGTCACCAGCTATTTCGGCCAGCGCAAGATTTCAATAGAGAACGGACGGCTGTGTCTTAACAACCGGCCCTATTTCATGAAGCTGGTGCTGGATCAGGGGTATTTTCCCGACGGCAATCTCACGCCGCCAAGCGATGAAGCGATCCGCCGTGATGTGGAATTGACGAAGGAGATGGGCTTTAACGGTGCACGCAAGCACCAAAAGCTGGAGGACCCGCGCTATCTGTACTGGTGCGACAGGCTGGGACTGCTGGTATGGGGAGAGGCGGCGAACGCCTATGACTATTCCGAAGAATATGTGCGCCGGTTCACGCAGGAGTGGCAGGCCGGCATCGAGCGCGATTACAACCATCCGTCCATCGTGGTGTGGGTGCCGCTGAACGAAAGCTGGGGCGTTCCTAACATTGCAATTGATAAAAGACAGCAGCAGCATGCGCTGGCGATGTATCATCTCACTAAATCGCTTGATCCCATGCGGCCCGTGGTATCCAACGACGGCTGGGAAATGGTGTCAACCGACTTGTTCAGCATCCATGACTATGAATGGCGGAGCGGGGTGCTGGAGGAGCGCTATTCGTCGGCCATGAAGGCGGCCGGAGGATATCCCTGCAACCGCAAGCTGACGGTGGAGGGTTATCCTTACCGGGGCCAGCCGATCCTCGTGACTGAATTTGGCGGCATTGCCTACAAAAAAAGCCAATGGGAGGGCTGGGGGTATTCCGGCGCGGACAATGACGAGGACTACGCTGAACGCCTGCGCGCGGTCATCGGGCCGCTCCTGGACTCCGGGGTTGTGCAGGGTTACTGCTACACCCAGTTGACCGATGTGGAACAGGAAATCAACGGCCTGCTGACTTATGACCGGCAGCCTAAGCTGCCGCTGGTGCAGATTCGGGCGATCAATGAAGGCAAATAACAAATTTTAACCAGAGCTCCAGAATTCTGCTCAAACATTCCGGGTTGGTGCCCGTGGACGTAAGCCTCCCGGCATGGAGCTGACCGGGAACCTGTAAATAAAGGCGGCCGACTCATGTAAAAGAAGCATCTCCTAAACAAGGAATGCTTCTTTTTTTGAAAGATAATTTATATGTTTATTGTTTAAGGAAGCTTATTGCCTGCCGCACGGTAAATCTCATACCATTCTTCTCTGGTGAGCGTGATATCCGAAGCTTTGGCAATGTCCAGCAGGCGGGCAGTGTTGGTTGTGCCCACAATCGGCTGCATATGTGCCGGATGGCGGAGAAGCCAGGCAATGGCGATGGCGGTGTCGGCAACTCCCTTTTCCGCGGCGAAATGATTAATGACCTGATTCAGTTCCGGGAACTTGTCATTTCCCAAGAATACGCCTTCAAAGAAGCCGTATTGGAAAGGAGACCAAGGCTGAATGGTCATGTCATGCAGACGGCTGTATTCCAGGATGCCTCCATCATGTACCACGGAAGCGGAGTTGGTCATGTTGACGTTGAAGCCGGAATCAATCATTCCGGAAACCGTAATGCTCAGCTGCAGCTGATTGAAGAGCAGCTTTTGTTTGACATTTTTTTTGAGCAGCTCAATTTGCAGCGGGTTCAGGTTGCTGACGCCAAAATGCTTCACCATGCCTTTTTGCTCCAAGTAATCGAAGGCTTCGGCAACTTCCTCCGGTTCCATTAAGGTATCGGGGCGGTGCAGCAGCAGCACATCCACATAATCGGTTTTGAGCCGTTTCAGACTGTTCTCTACGGATGTCACGATATGCTCCTTGGAGAAGTCAAAAAAGCCCTGGCGGATGCCGCATTTGGTCTGAATCATCAATTGTTCACGCATGCCGGGGCTGCTGGCTACAACCTCGCCGAATACTTCCTCGGCTTTGCCGGCGGCGTATATGTCTGCATGGTCAAAAAAATCAATCCCCGCTTCCAGGGCACTGTGAATATGCACGTCAGCTTCCCTGGCCGAGAGTTCGGCAATCCGCATACAGCCTAATGAAATTTCGGCAACCTCCAGCGTACCGTTACCGACGTTAATTGTTTTTACCATTCATTATTCACTCCTTAAATGTAAGGTACAGGGTAAAGTGTAGACCTTAGAGCTAGGTGTAAGTCAACAGATTTGTCAGCGGGCTTTTCATAGATTCATATTGGTGTTACTTTAAAGGTAGATCAACTTGCCGGAGCTTAAGCGGCGGAATGGAGCTGACTCATGGGATACAGCATCAAAACAATAGCACAAAAAAGCGGACTAAGCCAATACACCTTGCGCTACTATGAAAGAGAGGGGGTTCTGCCTGTAGTAGCACGGGATGAGCACGGAAACCGCTGCTTTCATGATGAGGATCTGGAGCTGATCTCACTGATCTGCTGCCTGAAGGACACCGGAATGCCCATTGCTGAAATTAAGCAGTTCATTGCATTGTCCCAGGAAGGGGTACAAGCACTGCCGGACCAGCGGAAGCTGCTTCAGGCGCACAAGCTGCAGATTGATGAGAAGATTAAATTTTTTCAGAGCTTTGCGCAAAAGATTGAGCATAAAATTGCTTATTTTGCCTCATTGGAGCGGGAAGCGGAAGCCAAGAGCAGGTAGCCTTTTACAGTGGAGGGTTGGGAAAGAGGGGGGAATCACTGCAGGCCGGCTGGTTAACGGGGATTTTTGGCAGGCTTGCGGGTGTGATTATTGTCGTTGAGATTGGAAGCTGGAAGTGAAAGCGCGAACTATGAAGCTATCCGTGAAAAGAGATTGGGATTGACCGGTCCAGGAGCAAAAGTTGTGCTTCTTCGCAACAGAATCCCTTGCTGCGTCTGGAATGTATGCGGGGAAGAGCAGGCTTCAGCAGTGAAAAGGGAACGAAATACAGCAGCTGTTCATATATGAGAGAAGGTTTGCAATTTTTTATTACGTTAGATTATATAACATGGACTTTGGCTATTCCTTGACAAACGGGTTTGTTGCCTTGACGAAAAGGATCGCGATGTTATGATATAGATAATTAACTAACAGAATAAGCTCTTGTATAAGCTCAATAATCCGGTTTGAGCGTTTCGACCAGGCGACCATAAATTGCCCCAGGCTACAAGAGGTATAGGATAGGGATTGCCGTTCACCGTGTGTACTTCATCCAAGTACGTTAACGAGCGGACGAATGCTTTCTGTCGTATACCTTTTGTGACCAGGGGCTTTTTTGCCGTGCGCGGAAACCGGGCCAAAAATTATAAAGAAGAGGTGTGTATTCATGGGTTATGAACTGATTATCAAGAACGCTAATATTCCGCAAGGCGACAGACAGGTGCTGACGGATATTTTGGTCAATAAGGGTGTAATTGCAGGTTTTGCGAAGGATATCGAAGCAGAGGCTGATCAAATTATCGATGCCGGAGGCAAACTGGTGCTGCCCGGGGTTATTGATTCGCATACGCATTTTAATGATCCGGGATTTACGCACCGTGAGGATTTTGTTACGGGGACCAGCAGCGCTGCTGCCGGCGGCGTTACGATGATCGTCGATATGCCCTGCTGCAGTGTTCCGTCGGTACGCTCGGTGGAGAATCTGCACAATAAGCTGAATGCCCTGGAAGGCAAGGGAATTGTCGATTACGCCATGTGGGGCGGGATTACCGGCGAGGATGTGCGCAATGATGTGCTGAACATTGTGAAGGAGCAGGCCGCAGAGGGTGTGGTTGCTTTTAAAGTGTATATGACGCCGTCCGTACCTTCCTATCCGCGTGTGACGGACCCTGAAATGCTCGAAGCGTTCTATGCGGTAGCGGAAACGGGAATGCCGATCGGAATTCATGCCGAGAACTATGCAATCTGCGATTTCTATACCCAGAAGCTGAAAAAAGAAGGACGGCTGGATTATCCGGCTTGGGCGGAGGCGCGGAAGATTCTGGCGGAAAAAGCGGCGATTCAGCTCGGCATCAGCTTCTCGGAGGAATCCGGAGCCCGGCTGCATATTGTTCACATGAGTACGGCGGCAGGCAATCAGCTGATCAAGGAAGCGAAGCTTAAGGGTGTGAAGGTGACTGCGGAATCCTGTCCGCACTACCTGACGCTGAACGCGGTGGATGCGATGACGGAGTTTGGCGCGTTTGCCAAGATTGCGCCGCCGCTGCGCCGTGCGGAAGATAATGAAGCGCTCTGGCAGGGGCTGGTGGATGGAACGATTGACTTCATGGCGACCGACCATGCCCCTTATGAGATTGCAACGGAGAAGGATGCGCCGGGTATGGATGTATGGACTTCCTTCCCCGGCATTCCGGGGGTAGAAACACTGGTGCCGATCATGATCAGTGAAGGCTACAACAAGGGCAGGCTCAGCCTGTCCAGGCTGGTAGAGCTGCTGTGCAAGAATCCTGCGGTTCATTATGGTCTGTATCCGAAGAAAGGCGCGCTGGAGATCGGCACGGATGCCGACTTCACGATTGTGGATCTGGAGAAGGAATGGACGATCGACAAGGATAAAATGCACTGTAAACCAAAGTACACTCCGTTCCACGGCATGAAGCTGAAGGGCAAAGTCGATAAAACCATTGTCCGCGGCACACTGGTCTACGACGATGAGGCAGGCGTGGTCGGCAAACCGGGCTATGGGGAATTTGTGAAGCGCCAGACGATCAGCGAGCTTCCGCGCTTGCTGAAATACTAAACCAAAAAGGGAGGTGTGCAATATGGGCAAACACGCTGTAGTAATTATTGATATGTTGAATGACTTCATTCACCCGGACGGGGCGCTGACCTGTCCGAACGGTGCCGGAATTGTTCCAGCCCTGCAGGAGCTGATTGAATTCAGCCATGAGAACGGCATTCAGGTGATCTTCGTACAAGAGGCGCACCGCCGGAATGATGCTGACTTCAGAGTGAGGCCTATACACGCGATCAAGGGTACCTGGGGCTCGGATTTCATCGCAGAGCTGACTCCGCAGAGTGATAAAGGCGACTATATTGTGCAGAAAAGACGCCACAGCGCTTTTAGCTATACCGATATGGACCTGTTCCTTCGGGAGGAGGGGATCGACACTGTGGTTGTTACCGGCGTATGGACGAATGTCTGCGTGCGCTCTACGGCATCCGATGCGATGTACCACACCTACAAGGTGATGTGCATCAGCGACTGCTGCGCGTCGAAGGACGAGGAGATGCATATCTCCGGGCTGCGCGATATCGGAATTTTCGGCCAAGTAGTAACCCTGGAGGAGTACAAAGAGAAGAACACTGTTGTGAAGGGTTGAAGGAAGAGCCCGCTCATTGTGAAGTTCAAAGCAGGACCCTTGTGTGAAAAAGCTCCTTGCATCGCTGGTTCATTCGGCGATACAGGAGCTTTTTTCTATGGCAGCCAAGATGGGAGTGACAGGCATTATGGGGCGCCCGAGGTATTCAAAAGAGGTGAGATCCTTTGCTCAAGAGAGGGCAATAAGGCCGGGTTTCGCTAGCCTTCGGCAATCTGCATCAGCAGCGGGGTTACCTTGAAGCCGTTGACGGGTGCCAAATCCTGCGAGCAGGAGGAGAGGGCCACAATCACATCGGTAAGCGCCAGCAGTGCGACATAATCGCCGGGCTTCGAGAGCGGTTCCTCAATCACATAATCAAGATTCTCATCCAGCGCATTGTTCATGAACCAGTTGATCGGATCGGGGATTTCCAGATGCCCCAGCTGGTACTTGTTCAGCGCCTTCTGCAGGTTGTCATGGCAGTTCGGGTGCTGCTCCAGTCCGAAATCAACCTTATAGCGGTAATAGTCGCAAGCGGGAAAAAAGAAGTCATGCTTGCCGACGGTATCCTTCGTGAGCTGCATGAGCGGTCTCCGGCGGTTGCTGTAGAGCCCGTCGCCCACCTTGAGTCTGATGCTGCTGAGCGAGGATCTCATATGCACTGGCGACACATGCTCGCGGGGTTCCTCCGCATTGAAGCAGATGAAATCGCCGACCTGCTTGCCCTCCACATCAATAATGTAGAGCGTCTGGCCTTTGCGGACGCGCAGGCTTCTTCCCTCATAGGGAGGGACTGTAATTTCCTCAACGACATGTTGACCGGTCCTCATTTTTCAATCACCTGCCTGATCTGTTTATTCGATGAACACTGCGACGGCCCGGACAGGGGAGCCGGTGCCTTTGCGGATTTTGAGCGGGAGTCCGAAATACAGGAAGCGCTTTTGGGCAATTAGGTCCAGATTGCAGAGGTTCTCGGTGTTGGTCATCCGATATTCTCGGCAGATCAGATGCCCGGAAAACCTTGTATCCAGCGGATTATCAATGGAAGGGGCATCAATGCCGATGTTGATAACGCCCTGCCGCGCAAGCCATTCTGCGGCCTCATGGTTCAGTCCGGTGTAGCGGGTCAGCCATTCTTCGGTGCCGTAAGCACGGTTATAGTGTCCGGTGTAGAGCAGCACAATGTCGCCTTTGTCGAGGTGCAGATATCCTCTTCGCAGCGCCTCCTCCAGGTCCTTGCGGGTGATATAGCCATCCGGGGAAATATGGGAAACGTCAAGGCAGACGGCCGGTCCGTAAAAATACTCCAGCGGCATCTCATCAATCGCCGGTCCCAGTGGATCATATTCGTAGACGGCATCGCTATGGGTCGGGCCGTGCTCGTTAATCAGCAGATTGTTCGTGGCGAACTCGAAGCCAAGCTTCTGCCGGCTCTCCTCATGGCTCATATTGGGGAAAATCATCGTCTTCTGGTGCGGAGGGAATACCGGCATTCCCTGATAGATTTCCTGAGAGAGGTCTATGACCTGAATACCCATGGAAGTTGCCTCCTTTCGGGTGAGGTTGGAAAAGGGATTCAAGCTGTCTCTGCGGCAAGCGCTGCGGGATTCGCCGGAATTGCCCGTCCATAGGCAGCGCTTCGTACAGCTCCGGAATCCGGACCGCGATTAAGCCGGAGCTGCCGGTAGAGCAGAGGCAGGGGAAATGAATGCAGCTAATAAGCTAAGCCAGCGAGCTAAGCCAGCGGCGGCAGAACCGTGAAGGCATCGGCGTCGATCAGGCCAATGTCAGTGATTTTCCAAGCCGGGCTGGTGACCAGCGAGAGGAAGGACAGATGCATGAACGGCACATGCAGGGTGCAGCCCAGCTCTTCGCGGGCCAGACGGTGCAGCTCGGTGATCCGTGCGCTCATCTCCTTGCCGGTCAGCTCGTCGGTCATCAAACCGCCAATGCGCAGCGGCAGATCGCCAACCACCTTGCCGCCTTCGATCATGGCAATGCCGCCTTCCATGGCGATGACCCGGTTGACCGCCGTCGCCATATCGGCATAATTGGTGCCGGTGACGATGATGTTATGGGTATCATGGGCCACGCTTTCGGCGATGGCGCCGGCCTTAAGCTTCATGCCGCGCACAAAAGTCTTTCCGATCTTTCCGCTGCGGCCATGCCTCTCGACGACGAGCAGGGGCAGCAGATCATCTTCTACAGAAGGCTGTACCACGCCGTCCCTGACGTTGGCTGTATAGATCCCGGCTCCGGTCAAATTCTGATCGGGGATGACCTCGATGGCGCGGACCCGTACGCTGCCGTGTGCGCCTCCGGAGGCGAGCTGGAGTTCCTCCGGCTTGACCGGCTTCCGCTTGACGGAACCTTTGACGGAATCGGGGTAAGTATACGAGGGAATATCCTGGATGAGTTCCCCGTTCTGGGCCAGCCTGACTCCGCTGATATACACCTCGGCAATCGTCATTTGCGCCAAATCGCTGATCACGGCAATGTCCGCCTTCTTGCCCGGGGCCAGCAGCCCGATATCCTGGAAGCCGAAATGTGTGGCCGGATTGATCGTTACCATCTGGATCGCTTCAACCGGGTCAATGCCTGCGGCAATGGTCCGGCGCACGATGTCATTCATGTGTCCGTGCTTCAGCAGATCCTCGGGGACCATATCGTCAGAGACGAGGATCGCCCGCCGGGAATCCATGCCCTCCTCGGTAATCGCGCGGATGCATTCCGCCATGTTCCGCTGCGAGGAGCCTTCGCGCATGAAGACGCTGACGCCGTAGCGCAGCTTCTCCATCATTTCCTCCTTGGTCGTTGTCTCGTGGCAGGAGACATGGCCGCCGCCGCAGATAATATGGGCTGCCAGCTCCGCACCGAACAGGCCGGGCGCGTTGCCCTCAATGCTTTTGCCAATGGATTTGGCGTAAGAGACGGAGGCGAGCAGATCATCTATAAGATAAGGCGCATTGCGGTACACCGGATGGACATTGCTGAAGCCCTGCAGCTCGCCGATTCCCTGCACATAATCATCATTCAGCAGCTCCTGCATATCCTTGGAGCTGATGTCCTTGCCCGCGGTTTCCAGTCCGGGCACATCGGGAGTGAGACAGGGGACTGTGAAGAGAACGCGGTTCGGCAGGGTTTTGGCTTCTTCAACCATCGCTTTCATGCCGGGAACACCCAGCACATTGCCGATTTCATGCGGATCAGCAACCAGCGTGGTCGTCCCGGTAGGGATGGATAATTTGGAGAATTCGGTAACGGTCAGCATGGCGCTCTCAAAATGCATATGGGAATCGATAAAGCCCGGACTGATGAATTTCCCGCTCATGTCCCGGATGACGGTGGACGGGCCAATCAGCTTGTCGGCGTTGCCCGCAAGCAGAATCCGGTCGCCTTTGACGGCTATGTCGCCGGGATAAATCTCGCGTGTGATTACATTGATGATATAGCCGCCTCTAAGCACCAGGTCAGCGTGGAGATTATCTCCAAGCAGCACATCAATCATCCGCCGCCGCTGAATGGCATCTTTAATGTCTGTAGTCAGCATATGCTACAAGCCTCCTGCTCTGGGACAATCCACACTATCCACAATGCCGACAATTGCGGCATCGACCGGGGCATTCGGATGCTGTACCGCCCGCGATGCCACGCTGCCGATGACGTAGAGGATTGTCTCCCCGATGCCTGCACCGACCGTATCCACGGCTATGATAGGCTGCCCGGCAGGCGTGCTGTCCGGAAGAATGGGCTGAATAATCAGCAGCTTGGCACCTACGAGATTCTCATCTTTTCTCGTGGCGACGACGTGCCCGGTTATGAGTCCCAGCTTCATGTGATTGTCACCTCTCCAATTGGAATGCGTGATTTGTGAAACGGTTAAATAAGCTCAATTCCATATTGCCGTGCGGCATCCCTGGCCAGCGGAGTGATTACAGCCGGTCCATTCAGCACGATGGATGTTCTGCCCAGCCTGTGCGCAGCATAAATGTCCTCTGCCGTCAGCACCTGCTTCTTCTGCGGCGCTTTGCCGCCGGACAGCCAGCTGCCCGCTTGACCGGGCTCCAGAAGCCTGATGCCGAAGCCTTCAATTTTGTGTGCCATGGCCCGGATTTCGTCTTTCAGCAGCGGAGTGGCGTGCGACAGTCCCTGCTCCCCCCAGCAGTAATGCTCTGGCTCCGCTCCAAGCGCCAAGGCCGCGACCGGCTTGCCTGCACACAGCGACTGCACGATGAGGCTCACGAAGGGGTGGCCTGTGTCCAGCACGGTCAGGCGGGAGAGCAGAGGCAGCGAGAGCACCGGGATGAACAAGGCGTCGGCATCTCCGCCCGCCGGAGAGGGTGGGGAGGAACGGCCGGGAAGCAAAATATCGTCCACGCCTGCCCGGCCGGCAAGCTCTCCGGCGCTCATCGCTGACAGCAGCCGCTGTTCCGGCCATAACTGCAATCGGACTTTTTGTCTGCTTAGACTGCGCATTGCTGCAAAGCCTTCCTCCATGCCGATAAAATGGCCGGACAGCAGCGCGAGGACGCGGGGATAATCCTCTTTTAACGCTGCCTCTCTGGAACCGTAGGACAACCCCAGAAGAACATTGGCCGCAACCGCGCTATGCCGGCTGTCCATTGGAGCGCTTATTCAATGCCTTTGGACAGCAGGGCACGTTCCACTTCGCTGTGCGGACGGGGAATGACATGGACAGACACAAGCTCCCCGACGCGTTTGGCGGCTGCGGCTCCCGCATCGGTAGCGGCTTTCACAGCGCCTACGTCCCCGCGGACCATGACGGTCACGAGTCCGAAACCGATTTTTTCGTATCCGCAGATTTCAACGTTTGCTGCCTTTACCATCGCATCCGCCGCTTCAATTGCGCCTACCAGACCTTTGGTTTCGATCAATCCGAGTGATTCTCCCATTATAAAAACCTCCATGAATTTAATAGTTTTGTGTTCAGTAAGCTGAAGCTGTGAATGATGAGCTGCAGGCTGTTATTCCGTTGCAACCTATAGGTCTGTCACGTCTGGCGTCTCTGAAGCTGATGCTTCATGGATTGGCGGCGCGGGAAGCAGGAATTTGGTCAGTATTTTGCTGCTTACATCTTCGTGGGCTTTGGCGATGACATGGGCGGAAATTACCCTGCCGATGCGCTGAGCTTCGGCCTTGCCCGCTTCGACGGAAGCGCTGACCGCTGCAACATCCCCGCTCAGATGAATCGTGACCCCAAGGGAGCCGCCAACCCCGATGATCTTCTCTACCGCAACCAGCTGCACATCTGCCGCTTTCAGTGCCGCATCCGCCGCGGAAACGGCGGTGGTGTATCCAAGTGTCTCAATTAAGCCCAATGCCTGCATATCCACAGCCTCCTTCTTTAATTATCTGTCTTATCTGCATACGTGGCCTGCGGCCGTTGTCCGGATGCAGGGATTTGTTGTTTCAAGCCAAGCCTTATATTTCCCGCTGGAACGGATTCCTGTAAGTGAGGAAGCCCCTGCTTCTCCAGGCCGGCGCAGACCGGTCGTCTTAATCCGCCAACCGCTTCAGTTCGGACTCCAGAGCCTGAATCCGGGCGGAGGCCCCGCTTACAATGCAGCAGTTATGCTCCGTGCGGATGCTGAGGCCGGTATCGGGATGGTTGAACAGTAACTGCTCTGCTGTTCCGATGCCGCTCCAGCGGGAACCTGCGTCGATGACGGCGAGAGCTTCCAGCTGACCTGCACCCAAATACCTCCGCAGCAGGGGACCGGGGGTAAGGCTGGTATATATCTGGACGGACCGTGCAGCCTGCCCCTGAATACATGCGGCAAGCTCTGCAAGCAGGCTGGCTATCCTGTCAGGATCATGGCTGAAAAGCTTAAGCTCAAAGCCGTTCCCGGCGGGGCTCCAGCCCATATCCGCTTCCAGGCCGGGGTCCTGGGGCAGCAGCTCTTCAGCGGCGAACAGCTGACCCGGATGGCACACCGGAGAGCTCAATACTCCAGCCGAGCTGTAATTGCGGCCGGATATGCCAAGCAGCGGGCGCAGCCTGCTGCTGATCTCGGGGAACAGCCAGCCTTCCAGGCTCCCCTGCAAGGGAAGGCGGAAGGGCTCTGGTGAGCCCGGAGTCCGGAAGGGGACGCTTAATGCAGGCGAGCCCGGAGAATCCATTCCCCGCGTGGAAACCGGCGCTGGTGCTGCTGGCTGTTCCGGAGCATGATCCCCGGTCAACCGGGGCGGTGATGTCTTAACAGGCAGAGTGCGCAATAGCAGCGGAGAGAGGCACTGCTCGACGAACTGCCGGTTATGAAGCTCTAAGGTTGCCGCGGGTGAAGGGCGGCTGCCGGGTTCGGCGGTTGCGATATCCTGAGGAAGCCTGCCCGGTTGAAGGCTCCCCGCTTTCTTCACAGCAGTATCAGCCTGCATTCCGGCAAGCAAGGAATTGGCATCCCTCTCATAAGGAGGGGAGGCTGGTTCATAGTTGATAGCTGCTGCTGCACCGCCCGGGACAGCTGCGGCGGCAGCGCCGATGAGCGCTATCCGCCGGGCCGCCAGCGCCTTCTGGTAATTGGTCCGCCTGATTTCTGGCGGCGGCTTGCGGCAATTTCCCGGCTGCGTGCAGGTATGCGGACAATCCGCTCTGCTGTCCGCTGAACAGGTATGGGGGGAAGGGGAGCTGGCAGCGGCGGCTGGACTGGGAACGCCGGGCGGAAGGGGACTGCTGTCAGCGCCATATGCGTTTGGAGCGCCGGGAACCCGAACAGCACCGGCACTTGAAGGCTGGCGGTTTCTCTGCAGCACTTCAGAAACTATATTTTTCATGAAATCGGACATGATCATCACCCCCTCAAGGTGTCAATTGGGTCGTTTTTGAATAACAGCTGGCAAAGCCGGAAATAAGGATGCTTGGGGCCGGTCAAATAAGCATTTTGGCCAGGTCCGCATGCGGCCGCGGGATAACGTTTGAAGAGATAAGCTCGCCGCCGGTCCGTCCGTAAGCGGCGACTCCTGCCTCGACGGCTGCCTGGACAGCGGCGACATCGCCTTCGACGATGACCGCCACCAGGCCGGAGCCGACCCGCTTGAAGTCAACCAGCCGGACATTGGCCGCTTTGCACATGGCGTCGAGCGCCTCCAGCGCCGGTGTCAATCCCCGGGTCTCAATTAATCCGATAGCTTGCATGATCCACCTCCTTATAAGCTGTATTGAAGCTGTTCTGACGCTTATAAATACCTCGCCAGCTCAATCTCATCCTGGCCGGGGATATGGGTCCGGCGGTAATGCTCGGCTTCGGCCAGCGGGAAGGTGGCATCGATGCCCATTTTGGCCGAGACGCCCCGCAGGTTGTGCGAGGGCTCCAGCGGGGAGCCTTTGGCGCCTGTGACAATGAAGGTGTCCAGATCAGCCTGGACCCGGGTGGCGATGGCCCATTCCACATCGAGCGGGTCGAACAGATTGACGTCCTCGTCGACGACGACGACATGCTTCAGGTCCTTGTCGCCGGCGAAGGCGGCGAGCAGGGCGGTTTTACCGTCGCCCTCGTTGGCCTTCTTAATGCGGATAACGGCATGGTAGCGGCCAACGCCGCCCATGCTGATATGCACATCCTGCACGCCGGGCACCACCTGGCGGATCGAGCCGAGGAGGGCGATTTCGCGGGAGATTGCCATCGGCAGCTTCTCCTCATAGCTGGCGGGAAGAATAGTCTGCCAGACCGGCTGGTTCCGGTAAGTGACGGCGGAGAACTCGACCACGGGCTGTTCCGACCGCGGTCCGTAATAACCGCCCAGCTCCCCGAACGGGCCTTCCGGCTCGCGGACACGGGGGAGAAGCCGGCCCTCGAACACAACCTCGGCCCCGGCGAGCACCTCCAGATCGACGGTCTTGCAGCGGACCACCTCCAGCGGCTGGCCGAGCAGGGCGGAGGCGACCTCCAGCTTGTCGACATGGAACAGATGGGTGCTGACCTGAGAGGCCAGCACCACTGCCGGAACAATGCCGAACATAAACGCGGCCTCCATCGGCTCGCCGCGTTCCTCGAATTCCCTGAACTGCTGGAACAGCTCGGGAGAGGAGATCAGGATGCTGGTCCGGTTGCCCTCCAGCAGCTGCATGCGCCGGATCGAGGTGTAGCGCTTGCGGCCGTCCGCGCCCTTGACTACCATGACGCCGGAGACGTAATAGGCTCCGCTGTCCAGCGCATTGTAGGTGCACACCGGAAACAGCTCCCTCAGGTTGATTCGGCTCGTGATCACGTTGTCGTGCACCGGGGCCTGCTCGCAGCGTTGCGTAGGCAGCGGATGGACCACGGCCTCGATCAGCCGGGGCAGCAGCTCCGCAGGCTGCATATCCATGCTCTCGGCCATCAGCGCCTTGGAGCCGCCAAGGCCGGCTGCCATGGGCATGTCATAGCCCTTGACCTTCTGGAACACCATCGGCTGCGCTCCCTTGACCGCTTTGATTACAGCCCCAAGCTCAAACTGCGGATCTACCTCCCTGCGGATTTTAAGCAGCTTGCCGGTACGGTCCCAATGCTCCAGCAGCTCACGCATATTCACAAAAGCCATAGTTTCTTGCACCTCCAGCTAATCATTAACTTTTTTCCCGAAGGAGCGTCCAGCTTCAATTAGCGCTTATTCACTCCTGGAAAATAAAAAAAGAAGCCGCGGAAATAGAGAGTCTTCTCTAAATCGCGGCTTCCTTCATTCTGTGAACAGAAATGGGGCAAACCCTTATGTTGAGGCGGCTTATCAGGATACAATCGAGATAAAGCCGTTGATGGTCACTGAAGTTGCTGCAGTACCCGGCCGCAGCTTTGGGCAAAACCAGCCGGTACAAGTCATAATCGCGTAAGCTTAAATCTCATTATAGTCAAAAGCTCCGAAAAGTAAATGATTAATGTTACATTATATGACTTTACTCCTGACGCGGAAAGTACGCGGGGAGAGCCCCATCTCTCTTTTGAACATGTTGCAGAATTGGGCGTCATTGACGAATCCGGCAGCCGCAGACACCTCGGAGATGTGCATCTGGGTGTGCAGCAGCAGGGACTTGGCATAATCCAGACGCTTCAGCAAAAGATAACGGTGCGGGGAACGGCCAAATCTTTCCTTGAACAGATGCCGGAACCGGTCATAGCTGTAGCCGGACATTTCAGCCAGCGACTGGACGGAGAGCTTATGCCGGTAATGCTCATTCATATAATTCAGCACATACTGCACCTGATCCTCTGCCGGAGAATGGAAATCCGACGCGCCAAGCAGCCGCTGCAGATAGACAGTGATTTCGCTCATTTGCAGGTTGAGCAGCTCGGCAAAGCCTTCGCGCTTGCGCTTGAACTCTTCGTTCATCCGCAGCAGCGTTTGCAGCACGGTGTGTTCCTTATCGTCGTCATAAACGCCGGAGAGGGTATTGATAATCGGATTGCCGCAGTGGAAGCCGACGAACAGAACCTCCGGGCTGGGCTGGTGATTTTCATCATGCTTGAAACTGGGCGGAATCAGGGCAAAAGTGAACGGGCGGAAGTGAAAGCTGCGCGGTCCAATACTCGTAGTCCCAAGACCGTGAATATAATAGACAAGCTCAAAACACTCATGCTGATGCGGCGGAATATAAGTATTCGCTTCATGTTCTGCATTTACAATATATAGGACCCGATCCATGATGAACCTCCGTTTATCGTCATTTAGCCGAATCGTACAAAAAGTTGGCCGAAAATATATAAATATTTATGTTTTCATTTGTTATGATCTTATCAATTAAACCGAAGATTCACAACTGGACTGGCCATCTTGTTCGGAATTTACCCGGTTTTTTTGTCGAATGTAACATATAATGTCTGGTTTGCAAAGTAATTTGCTTATTTTCAGGATTTCAATAGTCTTTCAATTGAGCCGCCGATGCTATCTATAAAACAAAACGTACAATTGGGGCGCTATGCTGTCTTATCAGGGTTAATCCATTACAAACAGGGGTGTGAACTTGGAAAATGAAAAAGAATGTGCTCGCTTTATTGTTGCTGGCGGTAATGGTACTGGTCACTGCATGCGGAAACAACACGTCCGGCAATGGAAATGCTGCCAATGCGGAAACAAATACTGAAGGCGGCGAGACTGCCCCGGGGGACAAGCTGAAGGTCGTGCTGCTGATCCCGGGGACGCTGGGAGACAAGTCGTTTTTTGATGCGGCGAACAGCGGCCTGCAAAAGGTGAAGGACGAGCTTGGCGCGGAGACGAAGGCCGTGGAAATGGGCGCGGACAAGACGAAATGGGAGCCAACCTTTAACGATATTGCTGCCGAGGATTGGGATGTTGTCATCTCGGGCGGCTCGGAAATTACGGAAATGTTCAATGCAACCGCTGAGGCGAATCCGGATAAAAAATTCATTAACTATGACACCGACATCGACGAGGCGCCGGAAAATATGTACAACATGTCCTATTCGACCAATGAGGTCTCTTTTCTGGCAGGGGCTGCAGCGGCACTCGCCACACAGTCGGATATGCCTAATGCCAACCCGGAGAATGTCATAGGATTTCTCGGCGGAATGGATATTCCCGGCATTAACGCCTTCCTCGTTGGTTACATTCAGGGTGCGCAGTATGTTGATCCGGATGTGAAGGTAGCTGTATCTTATGCCGGCGACTTCGTGAATCCGGCCAAGGGCAAGGAATTGTCGCTGATCCAGTACAACTCGGGCGTGGATGTGATTTTTAACGTAGCGGGCGCTACAGGACTTGGAATCTTTGATGCAGCGAAGGAAAAGACCAAATATGCCATCGGCGTCGATTCCGACCAGGCCATGCTGCTGAAGGACACGGATAGTGACAAAGCAAACCTGATCGTCACTTCCGCCATCAAAAAGATCGATATGGCCATTCTGGGCGCAGTGAAAAAGCTGCAGGACGGAACCCTGGAGATGGGCAAGCGTGATGTGCTGGGCTTTGTGGAAGACGGCGTAGGCATCGCCGAGAACGACATTTACAAAGAGGTATTCCCGGCAGATTTGCAGGCCAAGGTGGAAGAAGTGAAGCAGAAGCTGATCAGCAAGGAAATTACGGTCGACAATGCAATGGGCATGGAAACCTCCGAGGTGGAAGCCATCCGTAATGCCGTTAAACCTTAAGGACATTAAAATATTATCCTGTTAATTAAATTGGCTTTGAAAGGCGTTGATGACCCATGGCAAATGCTCTGCTGGAAATGCGGGGAATCACCAAAGTATATCCGAACGGCGTTGTCGCCAACAAGGACGTTGGATTCTCCCTGCGCAAGGGCGAAATCCATGCGATTGCCGGAGAGAACGGAGCCGGTAAATCGACTCTGATGAAGATCATGTTCGGGATGGAAGAGCCGAGTGAGGGTGAGATCTATATCCGGGGAGAACAAGTAAGGCTGCAATCTCCGCAGGACGCGATTGACCGCGGCATCGGCATGGTGCATCAGCATTTCATGCTGGTGCCTTCTTTTACCGTGGCGGAAAATATGGTGCTGGGCATGGAGCCGCGCAAGGCTGTGGGCTTCGATTATGCCGAAGCGGTGCGTCTGACGGAGGAAACGGCGCGCAGATACAACCTCTCGGTAAACGCCAAGGCCAGGGTGGAGGATCTGACGGTCGGCATGAAGCAGAAGGTGGAGATTCTGAAGGCACTGGTGCGCGGAGCCGAGATCCTCATCCTCGACGAGCCGACAGCGGTGCTGACCCCGCAGGAAACGGAGGAGCTGTTCCATGAGCTGCAGCAGCTTAAGGAGCAGGGCCACACCATTGTTTTTATCTCGCACAAGCTGAAGGAAGTCAAAGCGATCTGCGACCGGATTACCATTATGCGCGGCGGCAGGAGTGAAGGTGTCTTCCAGACCCGCGAAGTGTCGGAGCAGGAAATTTCACGGCTGATGGTCGGCCGGGATGTGGTGCTGAAATACGACAAGGACAACATTCCGCATGGCAAGCCGGTGCTTACAGTGGACCGGCTCGGTGTTACGGACAGCCAGGGAAAAGCCCTTCTGTCGGAGATCAGCTTCTTGGTCCGCGAAGGACAGATTGTCGGCATCGCCGGGGTTGAAGGGAATGGACAGACACAGCTGATTGAGGCGCTGACCGGCGGTCTCCGCGGTGCAGCCGTCAGCGGCTCGGTGAGTGTAAAAGGGACGGATATCCGTAATTCGGATATTCAGGACATCCGCAGCCTGGGGGTGTCCTACATCCCGGAGGACCGGATGCGCCAGGGCTCCGCAGGAGAGGCCGGTATTGCCGACAACCTGATCTCCACGCGGTACCGCTCGAAGGACATGAATAAGGGGCCTTTTCTCCGCGGCTCCAGAATTGCCGCTCTGGCCGCATCGCTGATAGAGGAATTCAAAGTGCGCTGCTCCGGCCCGCAGCAGCCGATCGGCATGCTGTCCGGCGGCAATATGCAGAAGGTGGTGGTCGCAAGGGAGTGCTCCACCCATCCGCAGCTGCTCATCGCCGAGCAGCCGACCCGGGGCGTGGACATCGGAGCGGCGCAGTTTATTCACCAGAAGCTGCTGGAGCTGCGCTCGGAAAACTGCGCCACCTTGCTGGTATCGGCGGACTTGAATGAAATTCTGGAGCTGAGCGACAGCCTTCTTGTTATGTATGAAGGGCAAATCGTTGCTTATTTCGAGCATCCTTCTGCCGTGGGCGAGGAAGAGCTGGGGCTTTATATGCTGGGGATCAACCGGCAGGACAAAGAGCAGACCGGGAGGGCCGCAGACCATGTTTAGAGCGAAATATTTTGAGGCTGTCCGGACGGCGGCGGTCATTGTGATTGCGCTGATTATCGCATTTCTGATCATCTCGCTGGTCAGTGACCAGCCGGTGAAGACGATAGGCATCTTCCTGCTGGAGCCTTTCTCCACCAAGGGGCATATCGGCAATGTCATTGAGATGGCCATTCCGCTGATGTTCACGGGTCTGGCGGTTTCGCTGCTGTTCCGGGCCAATATGTTCAACCTGGGGGCGGAGGGAATCTTTTATTTCTCCGGTGTCGTGGCCTCTATACTGGCGATTCACCTCAGCCTGAACGGCTGGCTGCATCCGCTGGCGGCGATTGCCGCCGGCTCCATCGCAGGGGCGCTGCTGTCGGCGATCCCCGGTATTCTCAAAGCCAGGTGGAACGCCAATGAGCTGGTGACCTCGCTGATGTTCAATAATATCCTGTTTGGGGTGGGGCTGTACCTGCTGAACTACCATCTGCGGGATGCCAAGGCCTTTGCCAACGTTTCTTTTAAATTCGAAAAGACCGCGCAGCTGGGCAAGCTTTTTGCAGGCACACGGATTCATACCGGACTTATTGTTGTGCTGGTGCTGATCGTGCTGGCCCATCTGTTTCTCTACCGGACCAAGTGGGGCTATGAGCTGCGGATGACAGGCGCCAACCGGGAATTCGCCCGTTATTCGGGCATGAAGACAGCCAGGGTAATCATTCTGGTTCACCTGATCGCCGGGTTTATTGCCGGCATGGGCGGCTCGGTGGAAGTGCTCGGGATGTACAGCCGCTTTCAGTGGACCTCATTGCCGGGCTACGGCCTGGATGGTGCGCTGGTGGCCATGCTGGCCAAAAACAATCCGCTCTCCGTCATTGCCTCCGCGCTCTTCCTGGCCTATATCCGCATTGGAGCCGATCTGATGGCGCGCCTGTCCGATGTGCCGTCCGAGATGATCTCGATCATTCAGGCTGTCATTATTCTGCTGATTTCCGCCGAGCAGTTCCTCAAGTTCTGGAAGAACCGGATGCTGCTGAAGGAGGCGAAGGAAGCATGAACAGTCTGCTGAATGTCATTCTGACGACGGATTTTGCCTTCTCGGTGCTGCGTGTAACGACGCCTATCCTGTTCGCCGCGCTGGGCGCACTGATCTCAAACCGCGCCGGAATCATCAACATCGGGATGGAAGGGATTATGCTGGTCTCGGCTTTGGCCGGTGTCATTGTAAGCGCCTATACGCATAGTGCCTGGGTTGGGCTGCTGGGCGCCGTATTATCGGGTACGCTGATTGCCGGAATTTTGGCTTTTTTCACCTTGAAATTCAAGACCCATATCATTCTCGGCGGTGTGGCGATTAATATGTTCGCTTCGGGCGGCACGGTATTTATTCTGTATTTGCTCAGCGGGGACAAGGGTTCGTCCACGTCCCTGGCGAGCAAAGTGCTGCCCAGTGTACAGATTCCACTGCTTAGGGACATTCCGGTGCTTGGCCCTATTTTGTCGGGACACCATATTCTGACCTATTTCTCCATTCTGTCCGTGCTTGTGGTCTATTATTTATTGAACCGCACACCGCTGGGGCTGCGTATCCGCTCGGTAGGCGAGAATCCGCATGCGGCCCGGTCGGTCGGGGTCAGTGTCATCAAAATCCAGTATACCGCGCTGCTGCTCAGCGGCTTCTTCGCCAGTCTGGGCGGGGCCTATATGTCGATGGGCTATTTGTCACTCTTCACCCGCGATATGGTGGCCGGCCGGGGCTGGATTGCGATTGCTGCGGAATCAATGGGCCGGAGCACGACAGTGGGAACTGCGCTCACCTCTCTGTTGTTCGGTGCAGCCGATGCGCTCTCCAATGCCCTTCAGGTGCTGAAGATTCCGGCTGAGCTGATCGCTACGCTTCCATATGCGGCGACAGTGATCGGCCTGATTATATACGCGGTCTCGGAAACCCGGAAGAAGAACAAGAAGCTAAAGACTACCACTACCAAATAGTTTTTCACGATAAACCTACAAGGGAGCGACAACGATGCCAACACCTATCATTATTGACTGCGATCCGGGGCATGATGACGCGATTGCCATTCTGCTTGCGCTGGCTCATCCCGAGCAGCTGGAGATCCGGGGAATTACCACGGTTGGCGGCAACCAGATCCTTGATAAAATAACCGACAATGCCCTCAAGGTGCTCAGCTTTGTGAATGCCGATATTCCCGTAGCCAAAGGAGCAGCGGCGCCGCTGCTCGGCAAGCTGGTGACTGGCGAACAAGCGCATGGCGAATCCGGCATGGATGGCCCCGTACTTCCGGCCGGCAGGTTCAAGCCGGTTGAGCAGGGTGCGGTTGAATTCATGCTGGAGATCATCCGGTCATCCGAAGAGAAGATTACGCTGGTGCCGACAGCGCCGCTGACGAATATTGCCCTCCTGATTACGGCATATCCCGAGGTGAAGGAGAAGATCGGGAAGATTTCGCTGATGGGCGGCGGGCTGGCTTATGGGAATGTGACCGCTGCGGCAGAATTCAATATTTATGTAGACCCGGAAGCGGCGCGTATTGTCTTCGAATCCGGGATTCCCATTGTGATGAGCGGGCTGGATGTAACGGATAAGGCGGCTATTTTTGAAGAGGAGATTCAGGAGCTGAAGAACCGGGGACCTGTGTCCGTAATGGTCGGGGAGCTGCTGGATTTCTATTCGGTCTACGGCAAAAAAATGGGCTATGTCGGCAGTGCGCTGCATGATCCGTGCGCCATCGCCTGGCTGCTGCACCCGGAGCTGTTCGAATCGGAGCAGCTGTACGTGACCGTGGAGACCGGAGGCAAGCTCACCCGGGGGATGACGGTTGCCGACCGGCGCAAGAGGCCTGGGCATGCCGCGAATACAGAGGTGCTGCTGGGGATAGACCGGGAAGCCTTTATCCGGCTGCTGTTTGATTCGCTGAAAAGACTCGACCGGGAGCTTGAGCTTGCGGCGGGAGAGAAATAGCGCATGGCAGGCTGGGAACGGCTGCAGGAGACGGTGCGGCTGGAGCTGCTGCAGCGTATAGAGGAGGGCTGCCGGACCGGCAGCCTGGCAGAGAAGCTTGCCGCTGCCGGAGGCGATGAAGGGAAGCTTATGGAAGTGTACCGGGAGTTAATGTCACTGGATGTGGCAGCAGACTTCCCGTACCGGGAGCCGTCGGACCTCGCGGCGATCAGACGGCTGCGCCCGGAAGGGCCGCGCAGGCTTGCGGTGGAGTGGACTCCGGAGCAGTGGAGAGACAGATTCTATGGAGCCTGGCTCGGCAGGAGCGTCGGCTGTGCGCTGGGCAAGCCGCTGGAGTATTGGGATTATCTGTACGGGAAGGACGGCCGCCCAGGCTGGGAGAACATCGAGCTGTGGTTCCGCGGCGCGGATGCCTGGCCGATTACGGGCTACACTCCGGAGCATTCCACGGCGGAGGAGGAATACGGCCTGGCCTTAAGCGGCTGGTCATTCACAAGCACCCGGGAGAAGATCAGGTACATGGAGAGCGATGATGATATCCGGTATACCGTCCTGGGTCTGCTGCTGCTGGAGCAAAAGGGGCTGGACTGGGATTCATGGGACATCGGCAAGCTGTGGCACGGGCATCTGACCTACAGCCAGGTATGCACGGCGGAGACGCAGGCCTACATGAATTTTGCCGGGGAAACCTCCCATCTGCACGGAGATAAGCCCGAGGACTGGACACTGCGGCAGGAGAGGGTTCGGATGCACCTGAATCCGTACCGTGAATGGATCGGCGCAGCTATCCGTGCGGACGGCTTGGCCTACGGAGCGGCAGGCAATCCCGAGCTCGCCGCTGAGCTGGGCTGGCGGGATGCATCCTTCTCCCATGTGAAGAACGGAATTTACGGCGAGATGTTCAATGCAGCGATGATCTCCGCTGCGTTCGCCGGGCTGGACAACGAGCGGATTGTGGAGATTGGCCTGAGCGAAATTCCGCAGACTTGCAGGCTGGCCGAGGATGTGCGGCAGGGCATGGATATCGCACAGAAAGCGGGCAGTGAGCGGGAGCTGGCCGGCAGGCTATGGGACCGGTTCAGCCATTATGACCCGGTGCATGCCAATAACAACGCCGCAATTGTCGCGGCCTCGCTTGTGTACGGCGGCAATGACTTCGAGAAAACCGTAGTTGCCGCTGTATCTGCCGGAATGGATACAGACTGCAACGGTGCCACGGCCGGCTCCATCATGGGAGCGAAGCTGGGCGCGGCCCGGCTTCCGGCCAGTTGGACCGCACCGCTGAATGACATGCTGTATGCGGATCTGCCCGGCTTCCACCCGATTGCGATTTCGGAGGTTGCCGAGCGGAGCTATCAGGTGTTCCTGAAAATTCGTGCGGAGCTTGGAGGACGGCATTAGCATTTAGTGCCTATTCCAGAATAAATAAGGTGATGAGAGTTGGCCAGCTTCGCCTCAACAACGGCAATTGTGCCGTTATTTCGTTGAGCCCTGGCCAGCTTCGCCTCAACAACGGCAATTGTGCCGTTATTTCGTTGAGCCCTGGCCAGCTTCGCCTTAACAACGGCAATTGTGCCGTTATTTCGTTGAGCCCTGGCCAGCTCCGCCTCAACAACGGCAATTGTGCCGTTATTTCGTTGAGCCCGGGCCAGCTCCGCCCCAACAACGGCAATTGTGCCGTTATTTCGTTGAGCCCGGGCCAGCTCCGCCCCAACAACGGCAATTGTGCCGTTATTTCGTTGAGCCCTGGCCAGCTCCGCCTCAACAACGGCAATTCTGCCGTTATTTCGTTGAGCCCTGGCCAGCTCCGCCTCAACAACGGCAATTGTGCCGTTATTTCGTTGAGCCCTGGCCAGCTTCGCCTCAACAACGGCAATTGTGCCGTTATTTCGGTGCGCACGGCTCAACTTCGCCTCAACAACGGCAATTCTGCCGTTATTTCGAGGCACGCGGCAGTAATCTTGCGAATAATCTCACACAGCGAGAAAGAGTAAGCGAAGGAGTGTGGAAGTAAGTGTTGGGAAGGGAGCTGCCGGCACGGAACTATGAAGCCTCGCTTCATTTCGCCTGCGCACAGATCGTTTGGAGAAGCGTACAATCCGTTCATTCCCGATAACTTATTTTGGGATAGGTTCTTAGCGTGAACAGCAAATCATAGACCGCACGGAGCTTATACAGTCTTATCTCTTATAAGAACAGGGAAGTCCGCAGCCATGCCAAGCAGGCTGCGGGCTTCCCTGTTTCGGTTGGACGTCAGCGCCGCCCCCTATGCTTCACCCCAGCGCTTCATCAGCTCATGCTCGATGCCCAGGGCATCGAGGACGCGTGCATTCATGAAATTCACCAGCTCCCAGATTTCCTTGGGGTGATTGTAGAAGCCGGGAGAAGCGGGCATGATGTCCGCCCCCGCACGGGCGGCCCGCAGCATATTCTCCAGGTGGATCAGGTGCAGCGGGGTCTCGCGCGGCACTATAATCAGACGGCGCTTCTCCTTGAGCACAACACTGGCCGCCCGGCTGAGCAGCGTGTCGCCCATGCCGTTCGCAATAGCGCCCAGGGTGTTCATGGAGCAGGGAACAATCACCATGCCGTCCGTCTTGAATGAGCCGCTGGCGACGGGAGCGAACAGGTCATTATTGTTCAGCACGGTGGCGTATTCGGCAATTTCCCCCAGCTCCACGCCACATTCATATTTCATCACGTTCTCGCCGGCAGCGGTGGCAATTACATAGGCTTCTATGCCAAGCCGGTGCAGGCTGCGGATCAGTGAATAGGCGTAGATTGACCCGCTTGCCCCTGTAACGGCAACGATAATTTTCATAAGTAAATGCTCCTTTGCGAATTGTATTTTCTACTTGAAAAAACAAAAAGAAGCCGTTGAAATAGAAAGGTTCTCTAATCAACGGCTTCCTTCAGTCTGTGAACAGAAATCAGGCAAACCTTATGTTGGTCCGGCTTCTGGGGAAATCCGCGAGATCAATCCCGCATCATTGCCCGGCAACGGCTTCACTGATTACAATCGTGCAGGCCCAGTTGGTACCGGGATCATAGTCCCTCAGTACTCCTGTGACCGGCAGGTTAAGCTCATCGGTGAGCTTCTGCTGAATCCGCCGCTTGAACTCCTGGTGCAACGCGGCATCAACGGACTGCTTAAGTTCAGGATAACGCTCCTCCAGCGCCTTCAGGGCGGTCACCCGCTGATGCTTCACCAGAAACATGAGCATTGACTCGCCGGCGGCGTCAATTTTGAGCTGCGTCACCCCGACTCCATACAACTCCTTGTGCACTTCATTATAGCAGCGGGACAAGCGTTTCTTGTAATCATTGGATGAAAGAAGCCCGGCAATCGTCAAGAACTTCACTTCCCTTACGCTTGAATGAAACCTTATTACTGAAAATTATAGAGAAAAAAAACAAAAAGTAAATGATAATGTTACGTTAGTTAACACAATTTCTTGTTACAGTTAATGTACACAACATAATCCAATTGTGCTAGTCTAATTAATAATAATTTGGCTGATACAGCTCTTCATGATTAGGGAAGGGAGCGGGGCATGTGCTTAAGGTGATGCTTGTCGATGATGAGCCGTGGGTACTCGAAGGTCTGCGGACGATGGTGGAATGGGCCAGGTACGGATTCGAGGTGTGCGGAGAAGCGCTGAACGGCCCGGATGCGCTGAGAATGATCCAGGAGCTTCGGCCGGATTTGGTGCTCACAGACATTAATATTCCGGTGTTGAACGGCCTGGAGCTGATCACCGCGCTGAATGAAGTTATGGCTAAGCCGCCGCGTTTTGTGATTTTAAGCGGATATGATGATTTTGATTATGCGAAAACGGCTCTGCGCCAGCGGGTGGATCAATACCTGCTGAAGCCGGTTGACGATGAGGAAATTGGAATTCTGCTAAGTGAGCTCAGCCAGCAGATTCGAAATGAAATCGCTTCCGAAAAAGAACGCGCGAAAAAGCAGGCCTGTATCGTGAGCCATCTGCTGGTCCGTTTCATTCATGGCGAATACAGCGAAGAGCTGCAGCGGCTCTCGAAGGGTGTGCTGCACCTGGAACAGGATGCCGAGCTGGTGTGTATTCTAATTGCGGCTGCTGCCTTCAATATTGATGCGGACAGACAGCCGGATACCGGATTTCCCTGGGAGCTGGGCTATGCCTTTCAGGACGAGGCGGGCAGGGCCGGAATGATTGTACAGTCCGCCAAGCTGTCTTCCGAAGCTCTGGAAGAGGCCGTCGGTCTGCTGCAAAGGGAATTGGCAGAGCAGCTTCAGGAGCCGGTGACTGTCATGGTCAGCGACCGGCTGACCGGGGTTCAATCCATCCGGGAGGGTTATCTGCAGACTCTTGAGGTGTGGAAGCTCAAGCACCGGCGGGAGCGCGGAGGGATTTACCATTACAGTGACCTGAAGCAATGCAGGCCGGACAAGGGAAGCCATGAGGAAGGCTTTGCAGAACTGGTGAACAAGGTCAAAGCGGGGGAAACGGCGAAGCTGCAGTTCTGTGTCAGGGAAGCCTTCGCGGAGTTTGCCGGGAAGCTGCTTACGGTTGAGGAGGTCCAGGCCAAGGTTGCCCATCTGGAAATGACTCTATGCCGCCACATCGCGGAGATGAATGGCGATCCCGACCCGATGATGGGCAGGCTGCAGGCGGAATACGGAAGTCTCGGAGAGCTTGGCGATTATTTTCTGCTGAGCGGTTATGTGGACAGACTCTGTATGGACAGCGCTGCCTATCTGGCGGAATTGAAGCAGGCCAATGAAGGGAACACGATATTTAACGTCATTCAATATGTGGATCTGGAATTTCGGGGGAAGCTGCGGCTTCAGGATCTGGCGAGAAAATTCCATATGAATTCAACCTACCTGGGACAGCTGTTCCGCAAGGAGACCGGGCGCAGCTTCAGCGAATATGTGAACGAGAAGCGGATAGAGGCAGCCAAGGGACTGCTCAAACGGACACAGCTTAAGATATCGGATATCGCGCAGCAGGTCGGATTTTCGAACACGGATTATTTTATCGATAAATTCAAGGGAATGGTCGGGGTTCCGCCTTCCGTATACAAACATGCGGACAAGGACAAGCAGCTCTAAGAAAGCCGGGTGCGCGACATGGAGAAAAAAAGATTAAGATTCACTCATTTTGTCAATGATATTCCGCTCAACTACAAATTTTTCCTGATTTACTCCATAGGTGTGCTGCTTCCCATTATGATTATTAATCTGGTCTTTCTGGACCGGATTACCGAGCTGATTAAATCCAGGGAACAGCAGAATCTGGAAATCTCGCTGGAACGGGCGCGGAAGGATATTCATGATTTTATCGAGGGCGGAGTTGCCGTCAGCTACACGCTGTCCACGGATAAGAACCTGTATGAGATGCTGGACCGGACGTATAAGGATTCCATCGATTTTTACAGTGCGTATGACGAACAGCTCCGGGACCGCTTGAACAGCTATATGCCGGTGAACAATCAGATTGAGCGGATCAGCATATTCACGAACAACCGGTCCATCGTGTCCGGGGGCAACTATCAGGTCATGAATCCTCAGGTCTGGACCAGTGAATGGTACCAGCAGTTGAGCGCTTCGAGCAACCGCGTAATTGTTACCGCTTACCGAACGAAAGAGAACGGCAATGCCGCCTCATCCATTCCCACACTAAGCGTAGTTCAGACTATGGACAATTACAGCAGTTACAACAAATTTGAAAAGCTGGTGCGGATCGATCTGGACCTCAGTGGAATTTATGATGTGATTGCCCGTGAAAAGGATTATCTCAGCCTGTACCTGGTCAATGAGCAGAACCAGATTGTCATGTCGGCCGACAGCGGCTATCAGCGGGTAACCGACGAGCCCTATCCGCAGTTCAAGCTGCTGGACGAAGGGAATCAGGAGGATGTGCAGATTGCGGCTGTGGGCACGGCCAACTATCTGAAGGGCTGGCGTATTGTCGGAATTACCCAGGGTGAGCGGATTACGCAGGCGGTTCTGGACATGCGGCTGTACGCCGCTTTTTTGGCGGCTACGGTCACGCTGCTGACCAGCGGCTTTATCTATGTGATGCTGAGATCCTACAACTACCGGGTCAAACGGCTGTCCAGACATATGCAGAAGGTGACGAACGAGAAGTTTGAGCTGATCCGCATCGAAGAAGGCCGCGATGAGATCGGAGGTCTGATCCATAACTTCAACCGGATGACCACCCGGATCAACTCGCTGATCAATGATGTGTACAAGCTGGAGATTCAGAAAAAAAATCTGGAGATGGAGCGCGTCAGGGCCGAGCTGAATTTTCTGCAGAGCCAGATGAATCCCCATTTTCTGTTCAATACGCTGAATGCGATTCTGGTCGTCTGCACCAAAAACAACTACTCCGATGTGACGGATATTGTGAAAAGCCTGTCCAGGCTGCTGCGCAGGCTGCTTAGCTGGAAAGAGGATCTGGTATCGCTGGAGGAGGAAATATCGTTCATCGAGATGTATTTGAAGATTGAAAAATTCCGCTTCAGGGACAAGTTTGACTATGTGTTCGATATTGATGAGCAATCCAAAAGGTACAAGATTCCCAAGCTGAGCATGCAGCCGCTGGTGGAGAATTCCTGCAAGCACGGGCTGCAAACCATTGAGGGACGGGGCATTATTACGGTGAAGACGGCGGTGGAGGACAATCGTCTGCAGGTCACGGTTTCCGATAACGGAAAAGGGATTGAAGCCGGACAGCTCAAGGAGCTGATGAATGCCGTTCGGGAAGAAGATTCCTCGGGAGCGAATATTGGGCTGCGCAATGTGTGCCGCAGGCTGGAGCTGTATTACGAAGATCAGGTCCGCTTTGAAATAATCAGTACGCCGGATCAGGGGACGATGGTTACTTTTGGCATTCCGCTCAGGCTTCTGGAGAGACTGAATCCATTCGAAGGTGAGGAAGGATCATGAGATATAGAGTGCTTCTGATTGATGATGAGCCGAGCAGCCTTGAGGGCCTGCAGCTGTGGATCGACTGGGAATCGCTGGGCTTCGAAATTTGCGGGACCGGCAGCAACGGCCTGGAAGGGCTGAAGCTTATGAAGCAGTTGAGGCCCGACCTGGTCATTACGGATGTGAATATGCCGCTTATGAACGGACTGGAGATGGTTGCGGCCTGGCGGAGGGAGGCACCCGAGGAGATCCGGTTCGCCGTCTTGAGCGGCTACAGTGAATTTGAGTATGCACAGACGGCTATCCGGTACGGCATTCATCACTATTTGCTGAAGCCGATTTTTCCGGAAGAGGCTGCTGAAGAGCTGAGGGAAATTCATCAGGAGCTGGAGCAGGACAGACACCGGCTGCTGCTGAATCAAATCGCCGCTTCGCAGGAGGCGGTTGTCAGAATCAAGGCTCTGCTGCATCATAAGCCGGAAGGCCAGCAGGACCTGGAGCTTCCGTCAGGACTCCCGGAGGGGGTAACCTCGTGGAATGTGCTGCTGCTTCAGACGGTGCGGGAGCTGTATGCCGGGCTGAGGGGGAGAGCCGCAGTTCTCATCGCCGGTCAGCCGGCGATGTATGCAATTGATCTGGAAGCAGGCAGCCTTGCTGTTGTCTTCGGCTATGGCTGCCAGCCCATGGAGTCAGCGGAGAACCTGCTTGCCCCGCTGCTGCAGGATGCCGGTATGCCCCTGTTTATGGCTGTGGGAGCCCCCTGCACATCGCCGCTCTACCTGTCGGACAGCTACCGGACCGCGAAGGAAGCGCTGATGCATTTCTTTTATCAGACAGAGCCCAGCGGCCTTATGCGCTACAGGGAGACTCAGGCCCGGCCGTTCAGCTATCACTATGACCATATCCGGCTTCTGGACGCTGTTCTGGCCGCTGTCAATACGCTGGACCTGGCGGGATTCAGACAGGCTGTTATGTCTGCGGCCGGCAGTTTTCGTGAACAGTATGTGGCTCCCGAGGTAGTAAAGAAGCTCGTGATTCATATCATGTACCGGATGGTTGAGCTGATTCCGGACAGCAGTGAAGCCCGCAGGTCTATCCTGACGGGAGGCTCTGACACTGCCGGAATTACGCATACAATGCTATCGCTGACGAGACTGGTTGAGCTTTTGTCAGCCTGCGGCGAAGCCTGCATTGATCTGCTCATCCAGGCGCAGCATGAGGGCGCACAAGGGATTGTGCAAGAAATCAATCATTATATTGGAGCGCATTACCGCGAAAGCCTGACAATACAGAAGCTGGCAGAGATTTTTTATCTTCATCCGGTATATCTGGGGCAATTGCTCCGCAAGAAGAACGGAATTCATTTCAACGAGCAGCTGCACAGTCTGCGTATAGAGGAGGCGGTGGCCCTGCTCCGCCAGAATGCCATGAAGCTCTCCGAGATCGCCGAACAGGTGGGATACGCGAATTATGGGCAGTTTTTGAAGCAGTTCGAGAAGAAAATGGGTATGGGTCCGGGGCAGTACCGCAATGCAAAGTTCTAAACTTTTTGGGGGTATACCTTTATTTCGTTCGTATTTTCTGCACAGCAGCATCTTTATAATTTAGTTATGTAAGTGCTTACAATAAGGATATACAAACCAAATATGGAGGTGCTTTATGGGGGGCAAGTCGAAACAAATGTTCAAGTTTTCCCTGATTATGCTGTTATCCCTGAGCTTTACACTGGCCGGATGCGGCGGAAACAACAACAATAATACCGCTAAAGTAGAAGAGACCAGTGGAACACAAGCGACGGCCGGTACGAGCACGGACGGCAAGGTCGAGCCATTTAACGTCAGCGTTTTCATTGGAGAAGCCGGCCAGCAGACGACTCCGGACAATAAGATTTTCAAGAAAATCAAAGAAGAAACGGGAGCGAGCTTCAATTTCGAATATTTGGCCGGGGACATTAACCAGAAGCTGGGCGTTATGATCGCCGGACAGGATTACCCGGATATGATGACCGGAAATACGAAGCTTACGGCGGCAGGAGCGTATATACCGCTGGAAGATCTGATTGAACAATACGCGCCGAATTTGAAAGCGCATTACGAAGACTACTGGAACATGATGAAGGACCCGAATGACGGACATATTTATATCCTGCCGAACTATGGCGTTTATAACGGCAAGGTGAACAGCGCCTGGTATTCAGGGCCGGCCTTCTGGATTCAAAAAGCAGTCCTCAAGGAATTTGGCTATCCAAAGGTTAAGACACTGGATGAATACTTCGATCTGATTGAGCAATATAAAGAAAAATATCCGAAGATTGACGGAAGCCCGACTATCGGCTTCGAGATTCTTAACTCTGACTGGAGAAACTGGGGTCTGTTCAACGCACCGCAGCACTTGATCGGCCATCCGAATGATGGCGGTGTCGTAGTAACTGACGGTGTCGCAGAGATTTTTGCAGACAAAGACTATGCCAAGCAATACTATCAGAAGCTGAACGAAATGAACGAGAAGGGTCTGATCGACAAAGAGACCTTTGTACAGAACTACGACCAGTATATGGCGAAGCTGTCCAGCGGCACGGTTCTGGGAATGTTCGACCAGCACTGGAATTTCAACGCTGCGGAGGATTCACTGACCACACAAGGGAAAATTGAACGCACTTATGTAGGTCTCCCGCTGGTATATGAGGAGTCAACTAAAGACTATTACCGCGATCTCGCGGTTCTGAACCTTAACAACGGCTTCGGCATCAGCATTAATGCCAAAGATCCGGTGAAGATCATCAAGATGCTCGACACACTGATTCAGGAAGATTGGCAAAAGGTGTTCTCATGGGGGATTGAAGGCGAGGATTACATCGTTGAGAACGGCAGATTTATGAGAACACAGGAACAGCGCGACAATGCAGCCGATGCCACCTGGCAGCTGGCTAACAAGGCCAAATCCTTCTTCGGCTTTCTGCCCAAGATGGAAGGAAGCTTCAGCGACGGCAATGCCACCGATGCTTCGGCACAGCCCGAAGAATACAAAGCAGGCCTGAAGCCTTTTGACAAAGAAGTTCTGGATGCTTATGGCTACGATACCTATGTGGACTTCTTCAGTGAACCGCCGGCCAACCCGATCTATTACCCGGCGTGGTCCATCGACTTGCTGGAAGGCTCCGATGCCAAAATCGCCAACACCAAGCTGAACGAATTGTCGACGAAGTTCCTGCCTAAAGCCATCCTTGCCAGCCCGGCAGAGTTCGATTCCGTCTGGAGCGATTATGTCGGACAGATCAAGAAGGCCAATGTGAAGGCCTATGAAGACAAGATCAATGAGCAGATTAAATGGAGAATTGATAACTGGAGTAAGTAATGGAGCATTAGCTTCCGGAATCAGAAGGCGGAGGGCCGGTTCCGGCCTTCCGCTTCCCAAATTTAAAATGATGGAGCGGGGAGAAAACTACTATGGCTGAGACCCTAAAAATAGAAACCGTCGTCCGGCATCCCAAGAAAAAAAAGAAGAAGCAGCCGATCACCTGGTCTCTGCTTAAAAGCCAGAACCAGCTCGTTTGGATGTCTGTACCGTTAATGCTCTATATTATTCTTTTTGCCTATGTCCCGGTTTGGGGCTGGACCATGGCCTTCCAGAATTACAAGCCGGCCAAATCCTTCAGCGAACAGGAATGGGTCGGTTTCAAGCAGTTCAGATTTTTGTTCACCGATGATAATTTCCTCCGTGTGCTGCGCAATACGCTGGCAATGGGGATCATTAATCTGGTTCTCGGCTTTGTGACGGCCATCGTGCTGGCGCTGCTGCTCAATGAGATCAAGAATGTGTTCTGGAAAAGAACGGTGCAGACGATTTCCTATCTGCCCCACTTTTTGTCCTGGATTATCGTTACCGGCATAGTGGCCACCTCGTTGTCCATTAATGACGGGATCGTGAATATCGTTCTGATGAAGCTGCATCTGATTAAAGAGCCGATTCTATGGCTAAGTGAAGGCAAATATTTCTGGGGAATTGTCGGTGCCTCGCATGTGTGGAAGGAAGTCGGCTGGAATACGATTATTTATCTGGCCGCCATTGCTTCCATTGATCCCGCGTTGTATGAAGCCGCTGAAATTGACGGAGCGAGCCGCTACAAAAAAATGAGATTTGTAACCTTGCCGGGAATTAAAGCGACGATCGTTATTCTGCTGATTATGTCCGTTGGGCATGTCCTGGAGGCGGGCTTTGAAGTACAGTATCTGCTCGGAAACGGGCTTGTGGTGGACTGGGCAGAAACGATTGATATTTTCGTACTGAAATACGGGCTTGCCCAAGGCAATTATTCACTCGCGACCGCCGGCGGGATTTTCAAAACCGTAGTCAGCGTAACCTTGCTGCTCATGGCTAATGGGATTTCGAAGCGGCTTGGGGAAGAGAGGTTGTTATAATCATGGCAAACCGACAAATTAGTCCTGGACAAAAAGCAGGGTTTACGATGAAAAAGAGCATAAGCTCCAGCAGGGTTGAACCGGTTCTGTTCCACTCGTTAAACACGGTCTTTATGATCTGCCTGGTGCTTGTGACATTATATCCGTTCCTGAATACGATTGCCGTTTCGTTTAACGCGGGCAATGATACTATCCGCGGCGGCATTTACCTGTGGCCGAGAGCTTGGACAATTCAGAACTATAAAGCTATCTTTGCTTCAGGGACGATTTATGACGCCTTCCTGATTTCGGTTGCCCGGACGGTGCTGTCTACCATACTCAACATTTTCCTGACTACAATGCTTGCGTATACGCTGAGCCGGAAGGAATATGTTTTCCGCAAGCCCATCACCGTCGTTTTTGTGCTCACGATGTACTTCAGCGCCGGTCTGATCCCCAGTTACTTCCTGATCAAGGATCTGCATTTGCTGAACAGCTTCTGGGTATATATTTTCCCGTCCATGATCAGCGCATTTAATATGATTGTTATCCGCACCTATATCGGCACAATTCCGGAAAGTCTTTTGGAATCGGCAAAAATAGACGGTGCCGGAGATTTCCGGATTTTTATGCAGGTTATTTTCCCTTTATGCAAGCCGGTGCTGGCGACCATAGCCCTGTTCGTAGCTGTAGGCGCATGGAATTCCTGGTTCGATGCCTTCATCTACACCTCCTCCAGACAAAATCTGAGTACCCTGCAATATGAGCTGATGAAGCTGCTGTCCTCCACAATGAACTCCAACAGCAATCCGAATGTTGCCGCAGGGGTGGGGATGGACCAGGATTCGGCCAAAGCCATGGTGACTCCGCTGTCGATCCGGGCTGCTATTACGGTTGTGGCTTCGGTGCCAATCCTGCTCGTATATCCGTTCATGCAGAAGTATTTTGTCGTGGGCCTGAACGTGGGCAGTGTAAAAGAATAGGTGCTGCCGGAAGCAGCCGGCATTGGAAAGGCTGAATACACATGATGGACGCTTCGCTTTCTTCTTCCCAACAAATTGCTTATAAAAACCCGGTGCTGCCGGGTTTTTATCCTGATCCCAGCATCACCCGGAGGGGGGATGACTACTTTCTGGTGTGCAGCTCATTTGAGTATTTTCCGGGGGTCCCGATCTTTCACAGCCGGGATCTTGTCCAGTGGACGCAGATCGGCCATGTGCTGGACCGGATCAGCCAGCTGGATCTGCGCGGGTGCAGCAGCTCCGGCGGCATCTATGCTCCAACGATCCGCTATCATGACGGCCTGTTTTATATGATCACCACGAATGTAAGCGGCATAGGGAATTTCTTCGTCACGGCTGCCGATCCGGCCGGGCCGTGGTCTGATCCGGTAAAGGTTCCCTTTGGGGGGATCGACCCTTCCCTGATGTTCGATGCGGATGGCAAGGTATATGTCACGGTTCAGGAGGGGTCAGGCTATGATTCCCATATTATCCAGTACGAAATAGATGCCGCCACCGGAGAGGCCTTGTCCGAGCCGGCGGTGGTCTGGACCGGTGATGGGGGGCCATGGGCGGAAGGCCCGCACTTGTACGCTATTGATGGCCTGTATTATATAATGTCAGCCTCTGGAGGAACGGGCCCGGAGCACCGTGAGATTATCGGGCGCAGCAGGGAGCCGTACGGGCCCTTTGAGCAGCTGGCGCATCCGATCCTGACCCACAACGGGATCGGGCACCCGATTCAATATCTGGGACATGCCGATCTGATTGAGGGACCGGGTGGGCAGTGGTGGGCAGTATTTCTCGGTGTCCGTCCGGGGAAAGAGGGGTTCAGCGTGCTTGGGAGGGAGACCTTCCTTGCTCCGGTGGGCTGGACGGAAGACGGCTGGCCGATGATTGACAACAATGAGGGGACAGTGGAATTGGATATGACAGTCGGACCTATTCCGTTAACCGGTCCGGAATTGGAACAAGTGCCGGGATTTGTAACGGAAATGGAACCGGGGTCCTCACCGGAGCCGTTGGCGCAGATAACACCGGAACCGGTGGCAGAGCCGATATCCGGCGAACCCGTACCGCCGGCGCTGCCCGGGCTGGAGCCGGCCGGGTTCCGCGGGAGTTATGATTTTGATGAGACTGAGCTGCCGTTTGCCCTGACCTTCGTGCGTAATCCGGCAGAGGGCAGCTGGTCCTTGAAGGAACGGCCGGGCTGGCTTGCGCTGTACGGACAGGCCGCAGGTCCGGGGGATGGCGGCGAGCTGGCTTTTGTAGGCAGAAGACAGCAGCACAAGGAAGCCGAATGGAGCACCCTGCTGGAGCTGGAATCACCCGGTGAGGGCGAAGCAGCCGGATTGTGCGTCCGAATGAATGAGCAGGCGCATTACGAGATTTGTCTGGCGCATAAGGACGGGCATGCGGTAATTGCCGCCTATTTGACGGTAAAAGGACAGACGCAGCTTGCAGCAGAGGTCCCGGCGGAAGCGGGCAGAGTGTACCTGAAAATTGCCGCTGATCCAACGGAATATGGGCTGTTCTATTCCCTGGATGGCCGCGGGTGGAGCAAGCTGGCTGCCGGAACGGCCTATGCCTTGTCGCCGCAGGCGGTGGAATTCAATGGGTTCACCGGTGTTGTAGCCGGTATGTATGCCGCAGGCAACGGGAAGGCGGCATTATGCCCGGCCTATTTTGACTGGCTTAATTATTGCGGATTATAAGGAGGCCATAACATGAGAGAGAGCAAGGATATTACGGAGCCGGCACTGAAAACGGTATTTGCCCGGGATTTCAAGATTGGCGCGGCTGTGAATTTGCATACGATCCGCTCACAGGAAAATCTGCTGGCTTATCATTTCAACAGCATCACTGCCGAGAATGAGATGAAGTTCGAGAGTCTGCATCCGGAGGAGGAGGAATACCGCTTCGAGGCGGCCGATGAACTGGCCGGCTTTGCGCGGAAGCATGGGCTGGCGGTGCGCGGGCATACCCTGGTCTGGCATAATCAGACTACCGACTGGCTATTTGCGGACGGAAAAGGCGGTGCCGCCAGCAAGGAAATGCTGCTGGAGCGGCTGGAGTCGCATATCCAAACGGTAGTGGGGCGTTACAAGGGCGACATTTACGCATGGGATGTCGTCAATGAAGTGATTGCCGACGAAGGCGGAGAACTTCTCCGCCCGTCGAAATGGCTGGAGATCGCCGGTCCGGATTTCATTTCCAAAGCGTTTGAATTTGCCCATGCCGCCGACCCGCAGGCCTTATTATTCTATAACGACTATAACGAATCCCGCCCCCATAAGCGGGATAAAATCCACACCCTGCTGAAGTCGCTGCTGCAGCAGGGAACCCCGCTGCACGGCGTGGGCTTGCAGGCGCACTGGAATCTCTATGATCCGTCACTGGATGAGGTGCGCGCAGCCATTGAGAAGTATGCCTCGCTGGGCCTCCAGCTTCAGCTCACGGAGCTGGATATGTCCCTGTTCCGTTTCGAGGACCGCAGGACGGATCTCAAGGCACCTCCCGCAGAGCTGCTTGAGCTGCAGGCACAGCGGTATGAGGCCCTGTTCCGGCTGCTGAAGGAATACCGCGGGGTCATCTCGGCGGTCACCTTCTGGGGAGCGGCGGATGATTATACCTGGCTGGACAATTTTCCGGTCCGGGGACGGAAGAACTGGCCGTTTCCGTTCGACGAAGGACATCGGCCAAAGCCTGCTTTTGAGCGGCTTGCTGAATTGAAGGACTGAAAATTGGCTTCAAGATCCACCGCTGATTTCGAATCGGCGGTGTTTTTTGCATGCCCGGCTATAGTGCTGCGGATCAGGAATGATTTCAGCCCATGCATGCCGTGGGACAGCTTGGACAATGATTAGGAGGAACGCTGGCAGTACCCTTTGCGGGTAATACTGCCACGGTCTTGATATATCATTTTTAGAAAAATGATGACACAGCGAAGAAAATGCCTTATTATTTAAAGAGATTTTTGATTAAACAGTTTTTAAATAATTATAATACACTTGGTTTGAAAACTAAGTGCCGCAGTTTGGGCAGTCTGGGAGGGGGGCTTCATATTCTATCGCTGAGCGGGGTAAGCAAAAGCTTCAACCTGAAGGACAGCCGCTATTATGCGGTTGACCGGGTATCGCTTGAGGTTCGGGCAGGAACGATCCACGGTATTATCGGGGCCAGCGGTGCCGGGAAATCAACGCTGCTGCGGCTGATCAACCTGCTGGAGCGTCCTGATGCGGGTACCGTTGCAGTAAGCGGCAGACTGCTGACGGAAATGCCGGAGAAGCTGCTGCGCAAGGAACGGCAGAAGATCGGCATGATCTTCCAGCAGTTCAATCTGGTAGGCAATGCGACCGTCAGCCGGAATGTGGCCATTCCGCTGGAGCTGGCCGGAGTGCCGCGGAGCGGACGGATGGAGCGTGTCCGGGAATGCCTGCAGTTTGTGGGGCTTGAGGATAAAGCCGGGCAGTACCCGGCCCGGCTCAGCGGAGGACAGCGGCAGCGGGTGGCGATTGCCCGCGCGCTGGCGAACAGTCCGAAGCTGCTGCTGTGCGACGAGCCGACCTCTGCACTGGACCCCGGTACAACGGCAGATATCCTTGGCGTGCTTCAGCATATCAACACTGTACTTGGTGTAACCATCGTCATTGTTACGCATGAGCTCGATGTTGTCCGGAGCATTTGCACGGATGTATCCGTGATGGAAGGCGGGAGGATCATCGATTCCTTCTCCCGCGAAGACGGCGGGTTTCTTGCCCCTGCGGGCCATGCGGGAAGCTACCGTGAGCGGATTACCGGCAAAGCGGGGGAAGCCCATGTTTGAAGATATGCTGAAATACCAGGATCAAATGTGGCAGTCCATTGGGGAAACTTTTGTAATGGTTGGATGTTCGGTAGGCGCCGCAGTGCTGCTGGGGCTCCCCTTGGGAACCGTTTTGTACTTTTGCCGCAAGGGCCAGCTGTATGAGAACAGGGCGCTGTCGATTACGCTGAACGGCATCGTCAATGTGGTTCGTTCGTTTCCTTTCCTGCTGCTGGTGGTTGCGCTGATTCCCTTCACCCGCTTGCTGCTGGGTACGGCCATCGGCACCATGGCTGCTACAGTGCCGCTGTCCATCGTCGCTATCGCCTATTATTCGCGGCTGGTCGAACAGTCTTTGCTGGAGGTGCCGAAGGGAACGATTGAAGCGGCGCTCTCCATGGGAGCCTCCAAGACGGGACTGATCTTCAAGTTTCTGTATGTGGAGGCCCGCTCGGGACTGGTGCTGGGGCTGACGGCTTCGACGATCAGCTTCATCTCTTTCTCTACCGTTATGGGGGTGGTCGGTGGTGGAGGGGTTGGCGACTTCGCCATCCGCTACGGGTATCAGCGTTTTGAGACCGAGGTGATGGGTTACGCCATTTTCGTAATGATCGTACTGGTGCAACTGATCCAGTTTACCGGGAGCACGCTCGCGCGGCTGCTGGATAAGCGCTGAAGGAACAGGCCCGTCTAATTCGCAAGACAGAACAACAAAAAATGGGGGTTAACTGCAACTATGAAAAAGACAATGAAGTATACGCTTATGCTGCTGGTACTGGCAATGATTGCCGCAGGCTGTGGAAACAACAAGGAGGCCGGAAATACACCGGCGGCAACCGGCACTGAACCTGCCGCAATCAAAGTCGCCTCGCTTATTCCTCCGATGACCGATATTCTTGAAATCGTTAAGCCGCTGCTGAAGGAAGACGGCGTGGATATGGAGATCGTCATCCTGTCCGATAATGTGCAGCCCAACGAGGCGCTGGCGAATAAAGAGGTGGATGCGAACTTCTTCCAGCATGTGCCATACATGGAGCAGTTCAACGCCAGCAAAGGCTCTAAGCTTGCAGAGGTACAGCCTGTATATGACGCCATCTACGGCGGTTACTCCAAGCGTTATAAAGCGATTGGGGATCTGCCGGAAGGCGCAACGCTGGTCATGGCGAATGACCCGTCCAATATCGGGCGCTCGCTGCAAATGTTCGCCAAGGCCGGACTGATCAAGCTGAAGGAAGGTGCGGGCATTCAGGCAACCCAGGCCGACATCACCGAGAATGCAAAAAACTTCAAGTTCGAGGAAGTTGACCTGCTGATGCTGGCCCGCATGCTGGATGATGCGGATCTGGTGGCGATGACCCCGGCGTATGCCAGCCCGCTCGGACTGACACCGAAGAAGGATGCGCTGATTACCGAAGGTGACGATTCCGAGTTCACCATCACTCTGGTGGCGCGGGAGGACAACAAGGACTCCGACGCTATCCAGAAGCTGGCGAAACGCATCAGCGGCCCGGAAGTAAAGAAATTCCTTGAGGAAGAATATGCGGATATTGCGCTGCCGGCTTTCTGAGGCAGCGTTGCGTGAGCAGCTTCGCTGTTTTGATCCGGCCCGGGGGCGGAAATAACGGCAGAAGTGCCGTTGTTGCAGCGCCGGCCGCCGGAAAGGCCGGAAATAACGGCAGAAATGCCGTTGTTGCAGCGCCGGCCGCCGGAAAGGCGGCGAATAACGGCAGAAGTGCCGTTGTTGCAGCGCCGGCCGCCGGAAAGGCGGCGAATAACGGCAGAAATGCCGTTGTTGCAGCGCCGGCCGCCGGAAAGGCGGCGAATAACGGCAGAAATGCCGTTGTTGCAGCTATCTTTAACTTTTCAGGTTCAAAAAATATATAGCCCTTAACAGACCTATCTATACCAAATATATCAGCTGCGAACATTTATGGCTGCGGCAACCTCATACTGCGCTGATTCAATCCAGCGTCCCGTAGTGAAATCCCGGCCCCGGACGAGTACCTTGTCAGGATAGACCTCCACATAGTAGCCTTGGCTGCCGGCCTTGTGTTCATCTGCGTTGGTCCAGAGGTAGGCTACTGAAGCGGCATTGAACATGGTAGCTGTCTCCCCGTTGCCGGGATACATGGTGTTATCGGCCTCAAGCTCCCAATGGGTGTGGCCGGTAAATAAAAGGGCCTGCGGATATTTGGACAGGATAGCCCGCAGCTCCTTGTCCTGTGTCACTCCATACCACTCCTGTGACTCCAGCGATCCGGCTACCGTATCCTTCAGCGGCTGGTGAAGAAAGAGGAAGATAGGCTGTTCAGGCGTCACTGCTGCCCCGGATGCCTGACCGTTCTCCTTCTGTTCTCCAAGCTCCCGGCCAGTTTGCATCGGCCCTCCAAGCTCCATGCTGCTCAGCAACCGCTCGCCAAGTTCCAATTCGTTCTCCGTCTGCTCTCCAAGCTTCCGGTCCAGCCACCGCAGCTGCCCGTCCGACAGGCTGCAGAAAGCGGGCAGCCCTTCCTCCGTGCCGAGAAAAATAAAATGATACCCGCCGATCCAGCGGTCATGATAAGGACCAGGCATCCCGGTATGCGAGGTGTACATCCCCAGCCGGGCTTCCCAATCGCCGAGTCCAACCTCCGCCAGCCTGGATTGCCAGGGGCCGAGCCCAACGTCATGGTTGCCCAAAGTGTAGCGGATCTCCGGAAGAGAAGCCTCATGCATCTGCAGGATGCGGCGGACTTCCTCATATTCATCCGGGAAGCCATGATCCGTTATGTCCCCGACATGCATGATCCCGCTGCTGCCTTGAGCATTCGCCGCCAGATCCCGCAGTACCCGTTCAAAATTGAGATTGTACTCATGCGCGGGATCGGCAGTGATATGGGTATCCGTGATTACCTGAAAGGTTAGCAGCGGCTCTTGTCCGCTTAGCTTGATTGTGTTCATGAGCAAGGAAGCCTCCTTAAATGATGCTTGGATTTGTGTAGGTGTTTTCAGCCGCAGCTGCGAGAAACACATAAGCTGCCCCTGAGAAATAACACCCTCGAGAGCATGTAGAGCATGTAGAGTACTAATGGAAAGCGAAGCTAAGTAGAAATAGTACAACTAATTAGTCAAAATCCGTTCCCTAGCAGCTTTTAGTGGGATTTTCACTTATTCCTGAAAAATTCACCACACTTGGGCGGTATCGGGCGGATTAGGTCCACATTTTCCCGCTACGATTGGTTTAGGGGACGGATGCCGAGGATTAATGTTACTTTTTCCACTTGGATCCTAATGTCCTTTGGCGCTGATGTTCAACCCCACAATTCCGGCCACAATGACGGTTACCCACAGCAGGGAGGACAGCGTCAGCCGTTCTTCGAAAAACACCGCACCTACCACAGAAATCAGAATGATTCCGGCACCCGACCATACCGCATAAGCTACGCCGACCTTGATGGAGGTGAGCGCATAATTCAGCGAGGTAAAGCTGATTCCGTAGAACAGGAACATGAGCACGGACGGCCAGGGCCGGGTGAAGCCATGGGAGATTTTCATGGAGATGGTTCCGGACAGCTCGAAGAGAATAGCCATTGCCAGAAAAAACCAGGCCCATGCGCCCTCAGCCCTCAAGGTGCATTCCTTCCGAGGCTAAGTTCTGCAAAGGACTGTACAAGCGAATCTGCATCCGGCAAAAGATTGCATGCCGCCAATGTACCCGCTGTACCGGCAATCCCGCCGTCCGCCTCTGTACCGGACACACCGGTTATTCCAACGGCTACACGCGCCCCGGCGGCCCTGGCCATCCGCATATCGCCGTTCGTATCGCCGATGACGGCGACCCCGGAGGGATGCAGCTCCAGCCGTTCGCAGGCCAGCAGCGCCATATCGGCAAAAGGCTTGCCCCGCTCTACCTGATCCGTGCCGATCACGGCGGAGAAATACTCACGGATGCCCAGCCAGCGGAGATGGTTTTCGGCCGCCGCGGTGTCATCGGCAGTCACCACAGCCAGAGCCAGGCCTTGAGCGGTACAATCGTCAAGAAAGCGCAGCAGGCCGGGAAGCGGGAGCGCCGGGCGGCTCCGCTCCAGCATGGCGTCCGCCTCCTGGCGGCACGCATCCACCAGCTCCAGCGATTCCGCCCAGGACAATCCAAGCAGATAAGCTTGCCAGGACAGGATGGCGTAAAGATCACCCATCGTCCCCATGGCCAAGGGACCGTTCCGGTCATAATCTGTTATCTTTCCCTCGGCATTATGAACGGTTCCCAGCAGGGAGGCCAGGATCTGCACCGGAAATTTGAGCCCGCGTTGTTCCAGTTGCCGGGTGAACTCCCCCAGGAAGCATTCACTCCAGCTTCCCCAGAGAGAGAGGAACTGCACCAGCGTTCCATCCTTGTCGAACAGGATGGCGGATACGGAATAATTCCCTTGCGGAGTGATAAGCTCTGGCATCGCGCCGCCTCCTTTATTCAATAGTTCATCTCATAAAATATTAGGGTGTATATAACCGCTGTTTATTTCAGCTTGTCCAGTGCCGCCTGGGCGGTTTGCTGCGCTTCCTTAAGGGCTTCGGCGGCCGGAATATTCTCAATCTGCACCTTGTCTGCGGCGATGGTCAGCGCATCGTTGATTTTGCCCCCGGTAGGGTCCTGGAAAGGGGCGGAGGCGTGGGCCGCCTGCATCAACGGAATTTTGATCTGCGGATTGGTCTCACTGAACGAGATGAAGGCCGGATCTTCGAGCGCAGACTGCCGGACGGAAATGTATCCGGTGTTGATGGACCAGAAGGCGGTGTTCTCGGAGTTCGTGAAATAAGTCAGCCATTTGATAGCTGCTTGTTTTTCGGCATCCCCGGCCTTGGCCGGAATGCCGGCCATGATCGCCTGTGCCACCGGCTTGCCTTCGCCAACCCCGGCCCAGCCCGGCTGTTCCATTGCGGAGACGATGCTGAAATCCAGATCTCCCTGGTCGCCGCTGGAGCCGATATAGCCTGCGGCTTGGCCTTTCATTACATCGTCAATTGTCTTGTACCAGTACTCCCAGCCTTGTCCGCCGGAGTGAATGCGCATCGTCTTGTCCTCATGAATCCATTTGCGGAACAGATCCCAGGTTCCGGTCCACTCAGGGGAATCAATCGTCACCGTGGTGCCGTCCGCGCTGAGAATGCTGCCGCCCTTGCCCAGCACGGCATCGATCATGTTGCCTGAACCCCACATCGGCTCCCAGCCGAAGAAGGTGGTTTTGCCGCCGTCCTTGACCGTCATTTTTTCCGCCGCCGCCGCGAGGTCCTCCCAGGTCTTAATCTGGCTCGCATCTATGCCGCTTTTTTCAAAAGCATCCTTGCGGTAGTACATAATTTGTGTCGTTCCATACATCGGGAGGAAATACTGCTTGCCATCGACCTGGCCCTGGCTCAGGAAGGTCTGGACAAAATCCTCTTTATTGAAGTCAGGCAGTTGGGCAATCAGCTCATCCATTGAGGCGAAATAGCCCTTGCGCGCCCAGTCTACATTGGAGGAGAGCACTGCGGCAGGCACCTGTCCGGTGGCGATGGCCGCCTGGAGCTTTTGCTCGGTTTCAGTGTAGTCGGCCTGCACAATGCCCTTAACAATGACCTCCTGCTGCGAGGCGTTGAATTTCTGAATGAGCGATTCCATATTTTCTCCGAGCTTGCCGCCCAGTCCATACCAGAATTCGATGGTTACCGGTGCGCTTTGGGCAGGAGGGGCTTCTACGGCAGGAGCTGACGACGCTCCGCCCGCCTCCGTAACATCCGGGGCAGAATTTCCGCCGCAAGCTGTGAGCACTGTGAATCCGGCAATCATGGATACCGCCGATAGCCTTTTTAATACGTTCATCATCATTCTCCTTTTTGTTTGAAAATGTAAAATTTCAGCCTTTACTGGAGCCGGCAGTCATATTGACACTTTGCATAATTGTTTTTTGCGCCAGCAGGAAGACAAGCAGCAGCGGGGCGATGGTGAAGGCGCTGGCGGCCATGATCAGCGGCCATTTCAATCCGTATGCACCTCCTTCCACGAAAAAGCTGCGCAGACCGGCGGACACGAGCTGGAGGCTGGGATCTTTGGTAATCAGCATCGGCCAGAAATAATTGTTGTACTGTTCAATGAAGGTAATCAGTGCCAGTACGGCAAAGGAGGATCTTGTCACCGGCACCAGCACCGTCCAGAGAATCCGCATATGTGAGGCGCCGTCGACTTCACCGGCCTCTACCAGCTCATGCGATACCTGCAGGAACGCTTGTCTGATCAGAAAGATCGAGAAGATGCTCACGCAGTTGGAGAGAATCAGCCCGGCATAGGAATTCAGCAGATGCAGCTCGGACAGTACAAGATAACCGGGCAAATAGACCGCTGTAGCCGGAACCATATAACCGAACAGGATCACTCCGGCAAAAAGCCCCTTCAGGCGGAATTTCATATGCGTCAGCGCATAGGCCATCATGCCGGAATTAATGACCTGCAAAATGACGATGGAGCCGGCGACAAAGATGCTGTTGCCCATATATCTGGCGAACGGCGCCTCGTTCCAGGCTTCGGCAAAATTGCCCCAGAGCGGTTCCTCAGGCCAAAGCGTGGGCGGGGAGCGCCAGATTTCATCATTGGTTTTGAGTGCGCTGGTGACCATCCAATAGAACGGAAAAGCCATCAGCAGGGCAAGCGCGGCAAAAAAAACATGACGGGCCGGCCCGCCCAGTCGTGTGAGCATACGCAAGCGGCTAGACCTCCTTTATATAGAAGAAAAAGAATAAGATTATTGATAATGAGTGGTCCGCTTGCTGACGCTGAATGACAATACCGACAGCAGCATGCAGATGAAGACCAGAACGACAGCTACAGTGGAAGCCTCTCCGATCTGGAAGGATTCGAAGGCGGACTGATAATACAGATACAGCAGGGTGCGGGTGGAACCGGAAGGGCCTCCTTGAGTGAGCACGTTGATCTGATCGTAAGCCTGAAGCGCCTGAATAATCTGCACCACGAACAGAAACAGAGTGGTCGGCGAGATCAGCGGCAGGGTGATGCGAAGGAACTTCTGCGCGGCGCTTGCCCCGTCAAGCTCCCCGGCTTCGAGCAGATCGGAGGGGACATTCCGGAGCGCCACCAGATAAAAGATCATTGCCCAACCCACCGACTTCCAGATCGTCACGAGCAGCACTCCGGCCAGCGCCCATTTGGGGTCCTGCAGCCAGCCGATTTTGTCTATGCCCAGGAACTCGAGCACCGTATTGGCAAGCCCGACATCTGGCTCATAGATCCACGACCAGACAATGGATACGGCAACGGTCGGCGTGACCCATGGCGAGAACAGCAGCACCTGATAGAGTGCGGAGCCTCTCAGCTTGCGGTTCATCAGCAGGGCAAGCCCGAGTCCAAGCAGGATGGTCGGCAGCACGCTTCCCGCACAGAAGAGCAGAGTAACTCTCAGCGCTTTGTAGAAGGCCGGATTGCTGTAGAGATCGGTATAATTTTGCAGTCCGACAAAGGTTTTCTCCGGGCTCATAAAGTCCCATTCCGTGAAGCTGAGATACAGCACATACAGCAGCGGCGCCAGCCAGAACAGAACGAACGGTACCATTGCCGGCAGCGTGAACAGCACGGGCTTCAAGCCGCTTATAACCTTTGAGCGTGTCATTTTTGTTCCGATACCCCATTCCATCTTCTTTGTGTTGCGGTATAATTCAGAGGAAAGCTTCTCTGTTCAAAAAAAATTGTACACTCATGAAGCGGCCCTATGGTCAAGCAGACGTAAATATCGTTCGGAAATTGTGTAAAATTTGTAGAAACTTTGCCGCGAAGCTTCAGTTTTGTGTAATGTTAAGGGAACAATTCTAATTAGAGTGAAGGTGCAGCGAATGAAGCAGGCCGTATTTGGCGAGGACAACCAGCATTTATCTCCGCGGGAGCTGCTGCTGCGCGGGGTGATTGATGCGATAGCGCAGACGATGGACTTATATGGAGCGAATTATTCCTTCGGGCAGCTCTACGGCATCATGTTTTTTGAAGACAAGCCAATGACTCTCGAAGAAATGAAGCAGGTTATGAATATGAGCAAAAGCAATATGAGCTACGGTGTCCGCTCGCTGATCGCCTCCCGAATGGTGACCAAGCTGGATGAGAAGCGCGAGCGGAAGGAGCTGTATGCGGCGGAAACGGATTTCTTTCAGGCGTTCAGGAACTTTTTCACCCTGAAGCTCCAGCGGGAGATTGATGTGATGCAGGAGGCGATGGGCGCGGCAATCCCTGAACTGGAGGCTCTAACCCAGGCGGCGGACACTCCCGAAGAGGAGCGGCAGGCCTGCGTCAGAGATTTGGACAAGCTGCAGCATGCGGTAGAATATTATGCCTGGCTGCAGCGTTTTGTATCGGGATTGGAGGAAGGGGAGCTTTTCGGCGGGCTGCCGGGCAGGGGCTAACCGCTGGCAGCAGCGCGGACTCAGCTTATCTCTACCCTGCTCAGACAGCGGCATAAGTCAGCTTCACTTGCCGGCAGCCGCGGTTTGAGGGGTTTTTGCGCGTAAAAGCAAGCCTACGAATCGTTATTTTGAAGACTGATTTAGATTGGAATATTACGATTTAGAAGAAAAAATCTTATTTTTGTCACGATTCGTTTGAATTTTGATTATTACTGTAACGATTAGTTATTATCTGAACAAATCATGCTATAATTTGCCCAGGAGGCGGTCCTATGGACGAACTGGATATCAAAATTCTAAAGCTGCTGGAGGAAAACGGGAGACTGCCCCATGAAGAGATCGGCAAGCTGCTGCATATCTCGCGGCCATCGGTCCATCAAAGGGTGGGCAAGCTGGAGAAGAGCGGAGTGATCAAAGGCTACAGAGGAATTGTGGACTGGAGCAAGCTGGATCAGAAAATTAAAGTCATGATCTCCGTAAAGGTTGTCAGCCAGGGCTTCAAGGAAGCGGCAGGCAAGATCATCAGCATTCAGATCCCGGGAGTGAGCATTATAGAGTGCCAGCGGCTGGCTGGAGAGTGGTGCATGCTGCTTAAGGTGAGGGTGGCCTCACCCGACCAGCTTACCCTGCTGCTGGATGAAATTCTCCGGATACCGGATATTAAGGAAACCTCGACTACTTTTATTTTATCTACTATGTATGAAGATGGCATAAAGGGAGTATAGCCGACGGTGAAGTCTTGCAGATGTACATATTTTTCAAGAGAGGGTGTGCAGCATGAAGCAGAAGGCCAAAGTAAATTCGGTGTATGTGGTCGGCATTGCATTGTTGTCGGTATATTTATTTTGGGGTGGCACCTATGCCGGCATGAAGGTCGCTATCGAAACGATGCCGCCCTTTCTTATGGCAGGGGTGCGCTTCTTTACAGCGGGAGCGGTTCTGTATGTGATCTCCAGATTAAGCGGCGCCAAACGTCCGGCAGGACACCAGTGGAGGTCTTCGGCTATCGTCGGCGCGCTGCTGCTGCTCGGCGGCAACGGTCTGGTTGCCTGGTCGGAGCAACGGGTATCCTCATCTATTGCATCATTGATCGTTGCCGCTGTTCCCGTCTGGATGATGCTGTTTAGCTGGTTCGGCCGCGGCGGCAAACGCCCCAATACCGGCGTCATTGCCGGAATTATCCTTGGTCTGCTGGGCATCGCCGTGCTGGTCTTCCAGCCGGGGCGGGGTGAGAGCGGCACGGCTGCCGATCTGATCGGCATTATCACTTTGCTGGCAGCATCACTGAGCTGGGCAGCAGGTTCCATGTATTCTCGCAGCGCAAGGATGCCGGATTCTCCGCTGATGTCAACGGCGGCGCAGATGCTGACGGGCGGTGTGCTTCTGATTGCATTTTCCTATTTCACTGGAGACTGGTCGAAGCTGGATGTCCCCGGAATCTCCCTCCGTTCCTATGCTGCACTGGGTTATCTGGTTATCTTTGGCTCCATTATCGGATATACAGCGTATATCTGGCTACTCAAGAATGCCGATTCTTCGCTGGTATCAACCTATGCCTTCGTCAATCCGGTTGTCGCCGTGTTCCTTGGCTGGGCTATGGTGGGGGAGAAGCTTACAGTAAATACACTGCTTGCCGCCGTGATTATTATAGCTGCCGTGGTTTTGGTAACTATTTTCCGCGGCAAGCCGCAGCGGCGCACAACTCAAGCAGCGCTTGATATACCAAGCAGACAGCCGTCGGTGCACTGAAAGCTCCTTAGCGGAAGGGGTCCAGGCAAGTTTGATACGCTTAGGACAGGCCGGAATAGCGTCCGGTTAAGAGAAGGGCATGTTGACCCGAAATCCCGATTTCTGTTGCACAAAATACAGCAGAATGCGATTCGTCCCCGAAAACTGGCAAATCTATTGCAGAAAATACATTCATGTAACGAAGCCTCCTTTATTAGTCCAGCCACAAACGGACACCGCCCCTTGGTTAAGGGTGGTGTCCGTTTCTGATGATATAGCTGCTATTCCGCCACCGCGACGAAATGGAACAGCTTGCTCTGGAAATCACCGTGCAGCTCTGGCAGGAGCAGCCCGGCATACATCAGCCGGTCGCCGCCGTATACGGCGCCGGTTTCCTGGAGTACGTAGTCCTTCTCCGGGTCAAGGCCCTGGAGCCGAAGACGCGGGCGGCTCTCGTTCGGTCCGGCCAGCACGCGGAAGTAGCCGGCCAGTGCCTCGGAGCGGTCTTCCGCCACGAACATCCAGGCTGTTTCATTGCCCTCGAACGGCGAGAGAAGCCGGTACATGTCGCCCTGCTGGACAAGGGAACGGATTTCCTTATAAAAGGCGACCTGGGCTGCGGCTTCGGCCTGTTCCTCCGGCGTGAAGCGGGTCAGGTCCAGCTCATACCCGAAATTGCCGGACATCGCAACATCTCCGCGCATCGAGAGCGGGGTGCTGCGGTGAACCTGATGGTTCGGCACAGCCGAAATATGGGAGCCCATGCTGCTGGCCGGGTATACGATACTGGTGCCGTACTGGATTTTGAGGCGTTCCACCGCATCGGTGTCATCGCTCGTCCAGGTCTGAGGCATGTAATGGAGAATGCCCGGATCGAATCTGCCGCCGCCGCCGGAGCAGCTTTCGAACAGCACATGCGGAAATTTCGAGGTGATTTCCTCCATAACCCGGTACAGCCCCAGCATATAGCGGTGGGCTGTTTCTCCCTGGCGTTCGGGCGGCAGGGCCGCAGAGCCGATCTCGGTCATATGGCGGTTCATATCCCATTTGACATAGGTAATCGGAGCCGCGGCCAGCACACTTCCGACTGCATCAATAATATAATCGCATACCTCCTGCCGCGAGAGATCCAGGATCAGCTGGTTGCGGGCCTGACTGCGTCTGCGGCCTTGCACATGCAGGCACCAGTCGGGATGGGCGCGGTACAGCTCGCTGTCCGGGGACACCATCTCAGGCTCGAACCAGAGGCCGAACTGCATGCCGAGTTCCTTGACCCGTTCTACCAGATCGGGCAGACCGTGCGGCAGCTTGCGGGTATCGACGAACCAGTCTCCCAGTGAGGTGGTGTCGTCGTCGCGGCGGCCGAACCAGCCGTCGTCAAGGACGAACAGCTCGATGCCGAGCACTTTGCCGGCCCGGGCGATATCTACGATTTTGTCCGCATCGAAGTTGAAGTAGGTGGCTTCCCAGTTGTTGATCAGCACCGGGCGGGGCTCATCACGGTAGAGCCCCCGCGCCAGTCGTGTCCGATACAGCCGGTGGTATATGCGGGACATGCCGCCGATCCCCTGGCCGGAGTAGACCAGCACGGCTTCCGGCGTCTGAAAGCTACCGCCGGGAGCAAGCAGCCAGCGGAAGCCGAACGGATTGATGCCCATAGTGACGCGTGTAGTTCCGTATTGGTCCACATCGGCATTGGCACTGAAGCTGCCGCTGTAGACCAGGCTGAAGCCGTAAGCCTCTCCGCTATCCTCTCCGGTCCGGGGAGAGAGCAGGGCAAGGAACGGATTCTGCTGATGGCTGCTGGCCCCGCGTTTGCTGTCAATGCCCTGCCGCCCATTATGCAGTGGAGCACGGACCAGGTGGCGTTCCCGGGCCCATGAGCCGGACAGCTGAACCAGCTCGTAGTTGTCATGCGGGAAGTCGAGCGCTGCCGACAAGGCACGGTTCAGCTTCAATGCAGCGCTTCCGGTATTGATCAGGCGGGTCGAGCGGATAATGGCGTCGAAGCCGTTCATTACCGTATAGGACAGCTCAGCGCGCAGGCCTGCTGCGGCATCTTCCAGCACAAGCTGCAGTGTTTCGGCCCCGTCGCCGCTTTCGGCGTATACGGCAGGCAGCCCTTCCAGTGGAGGTTTTCCTTGGATAATGCTATGGGATATATAGGTCAGCTCCGTAACGGTTGTGCCGTTCGGAAGCTCGGCCTCGTAAGCAGGCTCCCGGAAATCCCCTGAGCCATACCCGGGATATTCCTGGGGAAGCGTGTCAAGGGAGAATGCGGGTTCTTGGGGATCAACGGTGCTGCTGAAGCCCATAGCTCCGGGACCAAACAGGTCGGAAATGGCGGAACCGCGGATTTTTCGGCCCCAGTGCAGATGCACGGGGTAGGAACCGCGGGCAAGACCGAATACATAGCTGGTATTTGCAGTCTGCAGATGAAAAATTTGCTGTTCGGCATCGTAAATAATGGACAAGGAAACAACCTCCTAGAATATGCAGTGAAAGCGTGAAATAGAGAGACAGCCTCATTATAAGTCTGTTTCGCGGCCAAGCGTATGGAGAAAAGCAGATTCCATATGGACGAATGTATTATCTTTGATGGCCGCTGTCTGTGGTCATTGTTACGGGAATGCAACAAGTGTCGCTATAATGTGCCGGTAATTTGACCGCATCACCACTCAGGAGGCCGTAAAATGAACAAAGGCTGTCCACATGCAATGATGCACGGAACAGCCTTTTTAAAGGATATCAATATAGAGTTCACTTGATAAAGTATCTTTCTCCTGAACAGCCGCCGCTTTGCCTCTAAGGACGATTAAGACGGCTTTGCTTGAAATATAAGATTTTATCCTGAATTTCGAAAGTAAGTATCCACAAATCATCTAACAAAGCTCTACGGAATTCAGGATGAATGGAACCGGAGAGCCTGAACAAGGTGATGAAAAGCAAGGAGGTTCATAAGGAACGAAAGCGAAGTGTAAAAAGTAACACTAATGGGCTGGAATTCTGGCTTGAACGGGCTTTAGTGGGATTTTGTACACCTAATGGAGGCCCGCTCCCCCCAAATGGCTGATTTCAGCCGGATTAGGTGTACTTTTTCCCACTAGGAATGATCCAAGATCGGAATGCGGTGGATTAGTTATCCTTTTTACCACTAAAATGGCTGCCCTTTGGATGAATGGTTCAAGTTCCATCTTAATGCAGGCGTATTCCTCTGTAAGGGAGAGAACCGGATCGATTAGGGGTCCTTTTTTCCCTCTAAGACCTTGCGAAAAAGCGGCTGGGGAAATATGAAGTGACCTTTCCACCTGGCTTCAGCAGCCAGCCTTACACCTGAAATGCAAACCGCTGCGCTGCCCGGTCAAGGACGGCGTAGCCGTTTCTTCTTAATTCAGGCATAGCATTGAATTGCAGGTTTTAGTTGCTCATAGTCATGTTCAAGCCTCCGCTGATGTAGCCGGGAACCGTCATGCTGACATCCAAGCCTGCGATTACGGTGGCTGTGTAGACCATCAGCAGGCGGCTCTGGGCGGTAACCGGGATGCTGAGTCCGGTGGTCATGCCGGACGAAATTGTACCTACCGATAAAATTCCCGTTAATTGAGGAGACAAGGCTACTGTGGCTCCGGGAACCGGCGTGAAGGTATTATCGGGGGTTGAACTCATGTACAATTGACCGGTTATTGCGATGCTGCTTCCTACTAAAGACATAGCAGCTGTCGTGGAGAAGTACCCGCTGAGTGAAGTGATGGTCCCGGCTCCGGGAGCTGAAAAAGCATAGTTGATGTTCGTGCCGGCACCGCCCGTAAGATCGATGGTAGATCCGTTGACAGTAATGATCTGGGAGCTGCCGAAGCCGATCAGCGCCCTGTCGGACTGTGCGCCCCCCAAGTAAGTTCTCATATCAACCGGGCTTCCCGAGGAAAATGGAATAACAGTAGTTGAGCCAGTTCCAGTCGCGCCAGTTGCCCCCGTAGCCCCAGTGACCCCGGCAGATCCGGTCGCACCAGTAGCTCCGGTCTCACCCGTAGCGCCGGTAGCCCCCGTAGCGCCAGTCTCCCCGGCAGGCCCGGTCACGCCGGTGGCCCCGGTCTCACCCGTAGCGCCGGTAGCCCCCGTAACCCCAGTGACCCCGGCAGGTCCGGTCGCACCGGTGGCCCCGGTCTCACCCGTAGCGCCGGTAGCCCCCGTAGCCCCAGTCTCTCCGGCAGGCCCGGTCACGCCGGTGGCCCCGGTCTCACCCGTAGCGCCGGTTGCTCCCGTAGCGCCAGTCTCCCCGGCAGGCCCGGTCACGCCGGTGGCCCCTGTTGCGCCAACAGCGCCCTGTCCTCCCGGCGCCCCGGCGCTGCCCGTGGCCCCGGTTGCCCCGGTTGCGCCGGTCGCTCCCGTAACACCCGCAGCTCCAGTCGCCCCTGTGTCTCCTTTTGGCCCGGGCAAGGTGATTTCCGCTTTGCTGATATCCGCTATTTCAACATAAGAAGCCGTACCGTTGCTGTAGATGGCAGTGATGGGCTGACCGACGGCCACCGGGGCTGCCGAGGCTCCGCCGTTCCCGAAAATAAGTGTGGAACCATTAATGGCCAGACTGATGGTCTGCCCGGATTCAGTCAATACACCGATTTTGCCAGCCGATACGCTGATAATCTTGCCGCGGGCTACCGTGTCCAACGGATTAACGGCATATTTTTCAGCCGAGCTGAATATGGCCGCCGCCTGAGCCCGGGTAACATCATCGGATGGACGGAAGGTTTTGTCCTCGAAGCCCTGTACAACCTTCAGTTGTGAAGCAGCGTTGATGTAGCCTGCAGCCCAGGAAGAGATTTGGCTGTCATCGTTAAAGGGAAGGGCTTCATTGGCAAGGGCCAGCGCCTCGGTTTCCTTGCCGATCAGCCGGATCACAAGCTTCGTCAGCCATTCGCGGCTGGCATTCTGGCTGCCCCAGCCTTGGGCGGTTTCTTCGCCGGGAAGAATCAAGCCTTCGCTGATTGCGGTTTGCACCCAGGAGCTGGCCCAACTGCTGACATCCAATGCAGGCGAAGATGAAGAGGGGGCAGGATTTTCAATTCCAAGGAACCGGACAGCCATAATAGCCGCCTCCTGGCGGGTCAATGGAGCTTTCGGATTGAAATTGCCTGATGTATCTCCTTCGGCGAAGCCAAGAGCGGCAATCTTCATGACATACTTGTACATCCACGAGCTGCTGCTGACATCGTTGAAGCTCTTATTTTCCGCAGCGGAAGCGGTTCCCGTACCGCCAAGGCCGAAACCGGGAAGCAGACCCGCTGTCTGGCTGACCACCATCATTGCCATGGAGGTTTTTATGAGAACCGGCTTCATATCCTTCTTCAAATTTTGAGTTTCGTTTGTGATCTCCGTATACTGTGGTCTGTTCTGCAGCTTCTTCATTGATTGCTTCCCCCTAAAATATATGATTGCACAGCGACTCCCAAACCGGTGAAATAAGCTCTGTTTGCCAGCACCTTGCTGTCATTTGGAATGTACTCCGCCGCCTTTTCATTGTGGGCGCACGCCCGCTCGTACTGGCCGATCCGGTCATAGCAGACACACAGCTGCAGATGGGGCAGCCAGCTCCAGCAGGCATGCTGTAAAATGGAATAGGAATCCGCAGGCTTGGTTAGTCCGCTCGCCAGCTTATACCAAAAAATTGCCTTGCTGAAGTCATTCTCCAGCATATACAGACTCCCCAGCCGGCAGCAGCTTTCCGCACGGGGCAGATCGTAGGAGAAGGCCTGCAGCGCTTTTGCTTTTGCATCCTGGATGTTGCCGAGCTCCCGGAAACAATCGGAGAGGCTCCCGCAGGCATTAATCCGGTCCTCAACCCAGCTGTCCACCTGCTGCAGGAACATTTCATAAAAAGAGATGGCTTTGAGCCATTGTTTATGCTCTCTAAGCTCATTGGCGAAATAGTACAGATCGCGGCTGGAAAAAATCTCGCCGGCGGCATAGCGGTTCTCGTAGATATTCAGATTTCTGGAGGAGTTCCCATGCATCCTGCCATGCGTAATGGAGATGTCCGAGCGGTGAACCTTGCCCGACACTTCCAGATATTCATGGACCACACCGTGCCAGCGGAAGCCATTTTCCCGTTTAACCAGGCGGTTGCGCGTCAAGCTGGAGGTTAAATTGCCATGCTCGTCAAAGGCAAGATTATAATTCATGGATACCGCATCCGTATCCCAGTCCAGAGCGGCCGTAAGCCTTGTGAATTTCTCGGCATCGGCAGGCAGGAAAATATCATCCGCGTCCATCCAGAGCAAATAGTCCTGAGTCGCCAGGCTGAAGGCATAATTCCGGGCTTTGGAGAAGTCATCCACCCAGGTGAAATCGGCAACCTTATCTGTATAGCGCAAAGCAATCTCCTTGGTAAGATCTGTCGAGCCGGTATCGACAATAATGATTTCATCGACCAGGCAAGCCACGCTGTCCAGACAGCGCTTCAGGGTGGCTTCCTCATTTTTTACAATCATGCACAGGCTGACCGTGGCTTTTCTTTTCATTTCATATAAGGCGCTTGTAATGTCAAAGCCCCATTTTTGCCTGGCTTTTTCTCGATTCAGACTTAGGCGTGTGTTGTACCAATTGGGATCATCAGGGAACAGTGGAGGGGGCTGGATATAGCGGACAAAACAATCCAGGGCAATATGTAAGCTGTAGCCTGCCTGCAGCGCGCGGTAGCATAGATCATCATCCTCATAGCATTCCATTTCGAATCTTTCGTCGAAGCCGCCAAGTTCATCGAAGGCCCTGTGCCGGACGAGAAGCAGATGGCTGAGCAGCCGTGTAGCGGTTTTGGCTTGTCCGGCCTTGGAGAGGGCGAAGGACTTCGCGATATGATCCAGCTGCTCCATTTCGCTGCATTGCACCGGGAGCCGCTGCGGGCCGCTTACGTCGTTGCTGACCGGTCCAACCATAGCCGCGCCGGGATGCCGCCTTGCACAGCCGTTAAGACTGGACAGCCAGTCTTCAGAGACCATCATATGGTCGCGCATGAAGATCAGATGCTCGCCGCCGGCCAGAGAAGCGCCGAGATTGTAACCGGCAGCAACGCCGGCAGGCTGATTGGTTGCGAAGGAGCGCGCTCTTTTGGAAAAGGCCAAATAGCTGCTGATTTCCTTGTCTCCTCCGTCATTAATCACAATCAGCTCATAGGGGGACTCGGTGAACAGCTCAATGCTGGCCAGGCATGATTTGAGCAGCGGCAGCTGCTGGGCCAGGACAATAATAGATGTTTGCATTCAAGCCCTCCAATCAAGGAAGATATAATATTTATCACAATATATCACGTTGCTCTAAACAAATTCTATACATTTTAAGTCAAACTTCAACATTAAGCTACAAATGAGTGAAAACGGATACAGAAAAATTCTGTTAACCCGTTTTAAAATACAGCCGCGAATGGTCAAATTTAATCTTCAGGAGCTGATGGGCGAACGCCAGCGCTTTCCTGATAATCAAAAACTTCACTAAAATAGCGTTGACTTTTGATAAAGGCTTTTGATAATATCTCCATAAAGCTCATTTAAACTATCGGAATTATAAGTGAAAAATGATTCAATGAATCTGGAGCTCTAAAATGATATTGCGCAAAGGCGGGATACAAATGAAAGTAAAATTAGCTGACCGGACAGGAGCAGCCGCTGCCATTCTCATCGGCTCAGCGTCCATTGCGGAGGCTATCAGGCTTTTTCCATACCGCATGGCTATGCTGAACGGTGATCATCTCTTTCCATTTGTGGTGGGAAGCGGACTTCTTGTTTTCGGACTCATTTTGGCGTTTCGAGGTGATCGTTCTGCCGGTAACCATCCCGAAGCGGGTAAAGATACCGAGTCATCCCCCAGAACGCCGGTACTTATTTTCGCGGTGCCCGTTATTCTCCTTTTTTACATTGCTCTTATTCAATGGACAGGCTATCTAATGGCTACACTCGCCGCCTCGGTGATTCTGTTCAAAGGAATCGGGTTGTTCCGTTGGTATTCTTCATTGGCGGCGGCACTTATTTTGACGGTATCCTTGTACTTGATCTTTGTGCAATGGCTGCATGCTCCCCTGCCGTCCGGCAGATGGCTGCTGTGAGGGGGCCGCTATGCTAGACTCAGCCGTTTCGCTGGGATATGGCTTCGTTTCCGCCATTACTCCCTTTAATGTGCTCATGGCCGTACTGGGAGCGCTGATAGGCACATTCGTGGGTGTACTGCCCGGTCTGGGCCCAACTTCGGCGATTGCCATATTGCTTCCGGTAACCGCGGCTTTGGAACCTTCGCAAGCTATTATCATGCTGGCAGGCATCTACTACGGCTCTATGTACGGAGGCTCGACCACCGCAATTTTGCTTAATATTCCCGGAGAAGCATCGTCCGTACCGACCTGTCTGGACGGTTATCCGCTGGCCCGTCAGGGAAGGGGCGGGCCGGCCCTGGGAATTGCCGCTATCTCCTCCTTCGCAGCGGGGATGCTAGGACTCGCAGGACTGGTGTTTTTTGCACCTTTTCTGGCTGAGCAGGCGATCAAATTCGGGCCTCCGGAGCTCTTCGCCGTGATGCTGCTGGCGTTGACCGTTACATCAGGCCTGACCGGCGGTTCGATGATTAAGGCGGCCATTATGGGTCTTTCCGGCTTTGTGCTCTCATTGGCCGGGCTCGGAACATCCAGCGGGCTGTTCCGTTTTCAATTCGGAGTTCCTGCACTGTCAGGCGGCTTTGAAATGATAAGCATCATCATCGGCCTGTTTGCCATTACTGAAGTCCTGAAGAGCATTGGAGAAAGGCAGCCCCCCGTCCCTGCCGATCGGATTGGCAGCGTGTACCCAAGCCGCAGCGATTTGAAGCAAAGCTCCGGGGCGATTGCCGCCGGGAGCCTTATCGGGTTTGTGATGGGGCTCCTGCCGGGCTGCTCCGCTGCTGTTACGTCCTTTTTGTCCTACGATGTGGTTAAAAGGTTCTCCAGGCGCCGCCATTTGTTCGGCAAAGGGGCCATGGAAGGGGTAGCCGCACCGGAAGCGGCCAACAATGCAACCAGCTCGGCAGGCTTTATTCCATTGTTTTCGCTTGGAATTCCAGCCTCGCCTCCTCTGGCAGTTCTTTTGGCCGGACTTATGATTTATGGCGTACAGCCGGGTCCGCTGCTGTTTGAGCAGCAAGGGGGCTTTGTCTGGACGGTAATCGCCAGTATGGTCATCGGCAACATTGCTTTGCTGGTGCTTAACCTGCCGCTGGTTGGCTTATGGGCGAGACTGACAGCAGTTCCCTTCGGGATTATGGCACCGGTCATTTTAATGCTCAGCGTGATTGGGGCCTACTCGGTGCGCAACAGCCTTTTCGACGTGGTAGTGGCGGTCCTGTTTGGATTTCTCGGATATTTTCTGTATAAATTTGACTGGCCGGTTATGCCGCTGGTGCTCTGTTTAATTCTCGGACCTATGCTGGAACAGTCTTTTACCCAATCAATGGCTATGTCAGCGGACAGCTTTTCCATTTTCTTTACCCGCCCTTTAGCGCTGACTTTTCTGATGCTATCCGTGTTAATGGTCGTAATTTCCAACCTTCTGGTGAGGCGGACTAAGCGAAGACTGCAGCAAGAGGGAGCCGGACAAATCAGCCCGCTGTCCTAAACAGATCAAATCGAAGAAATAAAAAGGGGATTATTATGAAAATCAACATTTTTAATCAAAGAAAAATGCTGGCGTCAGCAGCCTTTGCGGCAGTCATTGTACTCAGTGCCTGCGGAGCGAATTCCACACAGGATAAGCAGGCAACGAATGCCGCTGAACCCAATACGGCCGCCTCGGATTATCCGGTCAAGCCTATTGAATATGTTGTGCCTTATGCCGCTGGCGGCGGCGTAGATCTGGTAGCCCGCGCTGTGGCGGATGCGGTCAGCGAAAAATGGAAACAGCCGGTTACGGTGGTTAACAGGGCAGGAGGCGGTGGAGCCACCGGAGCCCAGTATGCGCTGGGCCAGCCTGCCGACGGATACACAGTGCTGGCGAATGTGGTTTCAAATACTTCCATGATGGAAGCGAGTTATAATTCTCCGGCCATTAAGCTTGCAGACCAGCAATTGGTTGCGCGGATTGTGGAAGATGCGCCAACCTTTACAGTCAAGTCCGATGCCGAGTGGAGTGATTTCAAAGCGTTCTCGGAATGGGTACAACAAAATCCCGGTCAACTAAGCTGGACAACCTCCGGAGTAGCAGGATACTCCACCTATGTGGTAGCAGAATGGCTGGATCAATTGGGCGTGGACATTTCCCAGACCCGCATGATCGTAACGAAGGGTACTGCGGAGTCGCTTCCATTGATTGCCGGAGGAAATGCGATTCTTGCCGTCCATCCCGTCAGCGAGGTGGCTACCATGGTCAATTCGGGAAATCTTAGAATCCTCGCCGTCTCCAGCGCCGAGCGCAGCCCGTTCTTCCCGGATGCACCTACGGCTGTGGAGCAGGGCTTCAACGATTTATCCGCCTTTTGGTGGACTGGGTTAAGCATGCCAAAGGGTACTCCGGAGGATATTGTCCGGAAATGGAGCGACACTCTGGCCGAACTGGCACAGGATACTGCGTTCCAGGATAAGCTGAAATCAATGAAATTGCTGCCCTCTTTCCTGAATTCGGACGATTTCAATCAATTCATCACGAAGGAAACGGAATATTACGGCGGATTGGCGACAAAATTTGGATTGCGTAAATAGCTGCTGTTCTAAAATATAATATTCCCTTAAATGAAGGAGATGGGATGCAGTTGGACATTGTTATCGCTGAAGCCATGGGGCCGGCCGGACTGGACTTGCTGAACCAAAGCGGATATTCGGTTCATTACGATCCATCCCTCTGGTCGGATGCTCAGCAGCTTAAGGAAGCCGCGGCAGAGGCCAAGGCGCTTATCGTGCGAAATCAGACGAAAGTAAATGGGGCTTTGCTGGACGAACTGAGAGATATCAGGATTATCGGGCGGCTGGGAGTCGGGCTGGACAATATTGACCTAACCGCCACAGCTTCGCGGGGAACACCGGTGGTCAGCGCCAAAAACGCCAATGCCGTCTCCGTAGCGGAATATGTGCTGGCCGCCGTTCTGACGCTCAGCCGTCCCATACTAGCCGCTTCGTCTGATGTAAAGTTGGGCGGCTGGGACCGCAAACGCTTTGGCGGCACGGAGATTCAAGGCAAAACCCTCGGTCTGATCGGTATTGGCGAGATAGGACACCGTACAGGTATCAAGGCCAAGGCCCTGGGCCTAAACGTGATCGGGAGCGATCCCCGCTTGACTCCTAATGATATCGCTCCCGGTGTGACCGGAATAACGCTGCTTCCGCAGGAGGAAGTCCTGCGGCAAGCAGATTTTGTAAGTCTGCATGTGCCGCTGTTGCCAAGTACGCGCAACCTGATCGATCAGGCGGCGCTGGCGAGGATGAAGGACACTGCCTATCTCATCAATACCTCACGGGGAGGCGTGGTCAATGAGGGGGATCTGGCTGATGCGCTTGCCCATCACAAAATTGCAGGAGCAGTGCTGGATGTACTGGATGCCGAGCCGCCGGGCGCCGAGCATCCGCTGCTTCATCTGCCGAACTGTATCTTGACACCTCATGTCGCGGGTGCGGCTGAGGAAGCACTGAACCGGACCGCTTTGCTGATTGCTGCCGAAGTACTTCGGGAGATCCAAGGGGGAACCTCCAAATACCGCGTTGACGTGAACAGCTATTTGAATGAATTAGAAAGAGCCGAATTGGCGCAATCCTGATCTGTGACCCATAAGAGGACACTTCCTGAAAAGTGCCTCTTGTGGGTCATTTGTGTTCAGACCAGAACTGCAGTCTCATCCCCTCCCCGACTAAGGTCCAGTATATAAAACCGTCCACAGTCTGTTTTGAAAGTCTGCGGTTTACCCTAGAATAAGACTATAAGGTTCAAGGCCGACGAAAGGCGGTGAGAAAAAAATGCAAAGAAGACAAGGTAACGGGCTGGCGATTGTCCTGATCGTGCTTGGAGCGATTATGCTGTTGGGAATTGCCCTGCCGCTGATCCACGGAATATTCAGAATTTTGTTCCCGGTATTGCTGGTTGTTCTCGGATACTACGGAATTAAAAGCGGACGCAAGATTATCGGCTGGGTGGTGCTGTTCATCGGTGTCATGTCCCTGATCGCCAAGCTTTCCTGGATCATCGGACCGCTGCTCGGTATCGCGCTGGTGGTTTGGGGCATCTCGGTGCTGAAGGGCAGAAGAAACGGAACATATTAAGCATTCGAGGTTTACTTAATTAAGAAGCAGGGAGGGAGCAGGAAATCATGAGTGTTTTTCGCCGCATGAGGGATATTACCGTAGCTAACTTGAATGAACGACTGGAACAGAGCCAGGACCCGGTGAAGCTGATTGATCAGTTTCTACATTCGACCCGTGAGGAAATCTCCGAAGCCGAGAGGCTGTACCAGCAATATGCAGCCCATACGAAGCAACTGCAGCAGCAGGTGAATCAGGCGACGGCCATGAGGAACAAACGTGAAGAGCAGGCACTGCTCGCGCTGAAGGCGGGAGAGGATCATCTGGCCAAGCTGGCGCTGCAGGAAAAGATTATTCACGAGGAAAAGCTGGAGCAGTACAGCGGTCTATTGGAGCAGAGCCAGCAATCATTGTTCGAGCTGGAAGGCCAGCTGAACGAACTCAAAATAGAGTATCAAACGGTATACAGCAAACGCCAGTATTACGCGGCACGGATGGAGTCGCTGCGGCTGCAGCAGCGCATGAACCAGAGAGCCACCGCCTATGGCAATGGCAATGACGTTCCCAAAATGTTCGGCCGGCTGGAAGACCGGATGACGGATTGGGAGCTGGAAGCGAAGAGCCTGCGCGATTTGCGGCGCATGGGACAGGAATACGCCATTCAGGCTGGAGAAACAGTGGCGACTGTGCTCGAAAGAGAGATGGCCCGCCTGAAGGAGAAGCTGAACAACGATGGAAAGGAGTAGTTCTATGACCCGATTGTATCGTTCAACCCGTGACAAGGTGATGACAGGGCTGGCAGGTGGATTGTCCGAGACGCTCGGCATCGACTCCACGCTGTTCCGGATCCTGCTGCTGGTCAGCATTCCTTTTACCGGCGGAGCCACCATTCTGGTGTACTTTATCGCAGCGCTTATTATTCCCAAGGAGCCGACCCAGTATAATCCTTTCGGACCTGGACCCGGTGCTCCGGGCGGTTCATACGGCGGACCCTTCTCAGGCAGACCTGAGCATGGACGCGGCCCGCAGGGACCTTATGGTCCTGGACAGGGTGGATATGGCCCTTACGGCGGCCAGCAGGGCTATAACCCCGGTTATGACAAAGCTAACGCTTATTCGGCACAAGACTCCGGTATTGATGCCATGATGAAGGATATTGAGAAGAAGGCCCTGCAAAAAGAAGTGGAAGAGCTTAAACAAAAACTTGCCAAATACGAGAAGGGAGAAGTGTGAATTATGGGAGTATTTCAACGGATTAAGGATATGACTAAGGCGTCGGTCAACGAATTGCTGGATAAGGTAGAGGACCCGATCGTGATGCTGAACCAATATCTGCGCGATATGGAGGCTGAAATTCACGAGGCTGAGGTTACCGTAGCGAAGCAGATGGCCAATGAGCGCCGGATGAAGCAGCGTGTGGAAGAAGCAGCGAAGGTATCCGGCCAGCGTGCGGCTCAGGCTGAACTCGCTCTGAAGAATGGCCAGGAGGAAGTTACCCGCAAGCTGCTGGAAGAAAAAATCTATTTCGACCAGAAGCATACCGAATACAGCGAGCTTCATGCCCAGGCGGAAGTGCAGGCCAAGGAACTGGTGCAGCAGCTGCATGACATGAAGGATGAGTTCTACAAGCTGCGCAACAAACGCAATGAGCTGGTATCCCGTGCCCAAATGGCCAAGGCCAAGAAGCAGATGTCGCAAATCAGCAGTGTCCATGCCATTGAAAGCGGCAGCGCGTCACTCGGCTTCCACCGTATGGAAGAGAAGATCATGCAGCTCGAAGCGGAAGCGGATGTGCTGCGTGCCCCTTACAGCCCTTCGGCAGCATACAGCAAGCCGGTGGATGCCGAAAAGCAGCTGAAAGTGGAAGAGCAGCTCGCCGCATTGAAGAGCAAGCTGAACACCCCGCCATCCTCTCCATCTTTGGACAAAAAAGAAGAATAGTGCCTGTTCCTAAACAATAGGCAGATATGATATGCTGATCAAGGTAAAGCCATACGGTATGGATATTCCATACCGGTATGGCTTTTGTAGCGGGATGCGGCAATAGCTGGAGAAAGCGGAAAATCGCCTTTGCTGTATTTAGTGCAATAGATTTTCTGATGTTCGGCTGAACGGCGTCTTTACACGGGATTCTAATGTACAAAGTGCAATAGGACCTGATTTTTCGGCGGATTCCGGGGTCAACTGCTGTATAAAGCGCAATAGATTGCCAGCCAGGCCAGTTCAGAACTCGAACATGATTCGAATAGGGAGCAGCTTACTTCACAAACTTAAAGGAGGTGCGAAATGGATAAACGGAATCGTTTGATTGCCATCGGACTGATTGGAATTGGCTGCATGATGATATTTGGCAGATGGCTCGGCTTTTTCTCCATTGTCGCGCTCCTCTTTCTGCTGCTGGGGATTTACCGGACAACGTCGGGCAAGGTTAAGCAGGGCTACACACTGCTTGGGGTCGGGGCAGTGCTGCTGCTGCTGGACCATATGCTGCTGGTGCTGGCGATTTGTCTGATTTCGCTGGGAATGTTTTTTGTGAAATCCAAACGGATTCAGCGCAGAGGCGGGTTTATGCAGAAGCAAAGCTTCTCGTCCAGATTTGACTGGGATCTTTCACCGTGGGTCATGCGCAGCCTGAGTGCCTGGCATGTGCTGGGAGAAGCGGATATCGATCTGTCATTGGCGATGGCGGAGGACCCGGAGACGGTAATGCTGTTCCAGGGGATCTTCGGGGATACGGATATTTATCTGTCCGAGGATTATGGTGTGGAGATTGAGGCATTTGTGCTGTTTGGCTCGATTGAGTTCGGCAGCCACCGCGACACGGGCATGCTGAACCGGCTGAACTGGAAGTCGGCGAATTACGACAGCTGCGAGCAGAAGGTGAAGTTCAATATATCTTATATTATGGGTGACCTGGATGTGCGGGCGGACTGACCGGTCTGGCATGAAGGGCAAAGGAGGAGGGCTCCCGGCATGGGCAAAAAAAGCAGCAATATGGTGACACGCAGCATGGGCGAGGGAGCTCTGTTCTCTTTGGTCATGCTGCTGGTTTTCCTGTATATCATGTATACATATGGATATTTGCAGCCGTTTGAGGATTGGAAGATCGGGGTTACAACAGTGGTAACGCTGATTTTGCTGCCGGTGGTGTTCGGTACGGGCTTTGGCTTTTACCAGAGCTTCCGTACGAAAAACAAGCTGGAACGGCTGCGCGCAACGCTGGTGGCCTGGGAAAAAGGCAATCTGACCCCGGCCATGCCGGAGCTTGGCAATGATGAGCTGGGCAGGCTCAGCCAGCAGCTTGGCCGCATCAGCGGCAAATGGGAGAACCAGGTGAACACGCTGCAGCGGCTCTCCACCAATAACGCCAAATTGGCTGAGCAGGCCCGCGTATCGGCGATTATGGAAGAGCGGCAGAGGCTGGCGCGTGAGCTGCACGATGCCGTGTCACAGCAGCTGTTCGCGATCTCCATGACGGCAACGGCCGTGGGGCGGACGCTGGAGAAGGATTTTGACAAGGCGCAGCGGCAAATTGCGCTGATCGAAGAAATGTCCGCAGTAGCCCAGTCCGAGATGCGCGCCCTGCTGCTGCATCTGCGTCCGGTCTACCTGGAGGGCAAGGGGCTGCGGCAAGGGCTGCAGGAGCTGATTAAGGAGCTGGAGATCAAGGTTCCGATCGACATTGTGTTCGAGATGGACCCTGATGTGCAGCTGATGAAGGGCGTTGAGAATCACTTGTTCCGCATTGTGCAGGAAGCCATCTCCAATACACTGCGCCACGCCAAGGCGGAGAAGATGGAGATCCGGCTGCACCGCCGGGGCGATACCTTACGGCTGACGCTGCGCGATGACGGGGTTGGCTTTGAAATGGATGAGAGCAAGCAGACTTCCTACGGGCTGTCGAATATGCAGGAAAGAATTAATGAGACCGGGGGTTCGATCCAATTCATTACCGCTCCCGGCAAAGGCATGCGGATCGAGATTACTGTACCGCTAGTCAATGAATAGGAGGCAAGGGCAGCCATGGAGATGGAGGAAGCGATTAAAGTACTGCTGGTGGATGATCACGAAATGGTCCGGATCGGGCTTGCCGCGGTGCTCGGCACCGAGGACGGCATTGAAGTGGTGGGCGAGGCCGGAAGCGGGGAAGAAGGGATACGGCTGGCCCAGGAATACAACCCTGATGTCGTCCTGATGGATTTGGTCATGGATGGCATGGACGGGATAGAAACGACGAGACAGCTTCTGAAGCTGTACCCGGATTGCAAGGTCATTGTGCTGACGAGCTATCTGGATGATGAGAAGATGTATCCGGTCATCGAGGCCGGCGCGTTCAGCTATCTGCTGAAGACCTCGCGGGCCAGCGAAGTGGCGGATGCGATCCGTGCCGCCGCCAGAGGCCAGTCGGTACTGGAGTCGCAGGTCGCCTCCAAAATGATGAACCGGTTCCGCTCGAATGCCAAAGGCGGCGAAGCGCCGGCCTACAAGGAGCTTACAGAACGCGAGATGGAAGTGCTGAAGCTGCTGGCTCAGGGTAAATCCAATCAGGATATCGCCGACCAGCTCATTATCGGCATTAAGACTGTGAAATTCCACGTTACGAATATTCTCGCCAAGCTGGGGGTCGAAGACCGCACCCAGGCGGCCATTTATGCCTATAAGAATGGACTTGCGGAATAGCCGCAGGTATATAATCTCTCTTCCTGGATATCCTGTTTAATAGATTGCTAGACCAGGATAGAGAGGGAGAGATTGACGATGGGGAACAGAGGGACAAGCAGGGGAACGCTGCTGCTGATCGGATTGTGCGTGGCGGCCATAGTGCCGGCCGGATTCCGCAGTGCAGGCGCTGCCGGAGGTGCTGGCTCAATTGGGAGCATATCATTGGCACAAGCGCCTGCCTATCAAACTGCGGCCCCGCAAGAAGTCTCTTCCCCCGCCGCACCTCACGCATCATCCCCGGCCGAAGCGGGCATTGACGGTCTCGCTGATTCTCTTGCACTTTTAACTACTCTTGGCATGACTGCCACCCAACCGGATTCCCCGCTTCGGCTCGTACTGAAGTGGCAGGGCGAATACAGCAGCGATGCCTCCGCAGCAGATGCAGCAGAGCGCCTTGCGGGGAAGCTCGGCCTTGGAAACGCCAGCCGGTCTGATGAAGACGGGCATATGACCTCGCGCGCGGCTGCCGCTCTGGCCGGAGCGCAGGCCTCGCTGTTCTGGAGCGAGCTGGGTGGCGGACGCAGCTATGTGATCGTGACCTACGAAACGGCGGACCTGCTGAAGGCGCCGGAACTTCCGGCCGCTGCAGTGTCAGCCGGGAAGGAGCTGCTTCAGGCAGGCATTGCCGCCGAATGGAATGTCTCGCTGCAGGGCGCTGCGAAGGACCAGAGCGGGCCTGAGGCCGCACTGTTTTCCATCGAGCAATCTTTACAGCCCCGGCTGCCCGGCATGAATCCGGAAGAGAGCTATGAAGACAACGCTACATACAGCCGCTCCTACAGTGTGCCGGGCCTTGAGCGCGCGGTCAGCAGCGGCAGCCATTTGATCGCGCTGCAGCTGGCGGTTCATAAGAACGGCAACAATAATACAAACCGCGTGACACTTGGATTTCCTTTGATTACCATTGAATATTGAGCTGCGGCGTCCCCGGTGCAACCGTTTCATGCCAAGCCTGATATATTATCGAGAATTGTGACGGTCAAGCTGTTTATCCCCACTCTAAGCTCCACGCGCAGGCTCCGCGTTTGCGGAGCTTTTGGCATGAGGTTATAATATGTTTGTGATTGGCAGGCTGTACTGTCCTATAAGCGGGAACGCATAAACGGATAAGAAAGAGTAATGGAAATTTGCGAAATCCCGAGAAAAACTGTCAGAAATCTGATAGCATCCTTTCAGCGAATATGATAAAATGACATCACGCCGTTGACATATTATTTTATAAACTGTCCGGTGTTGAGAATGATTGTCAACTATATTACATACAGAGAGATGAGGAGCCATGGCTGAAAATCAAACCCTTGATGCACTGCATACACCCGGTGCTGTATTCTTTATCTTTGGGGCAACCGGAGATCTAGCCCGGCGCAAGCTTTTCCCGGCGATTTACAGTTTGTACCGTGAGGGCAAGCTGACCCATGATTTTGCGGTAATTGGCGTGGCTCGGCGTCCCCGTACCCAAGATGAATTCCGTGAAGATGTGAAGGAGTCCATTCGTGAATTCTGCCGCTACCAGGCCGGAGATGCAGGCGAGTGGAATGAGTTCGTGCAGCATTTTGAATACAAGTCCCTGGACATCAACAATATTGACGGCTTCCGTGAGCTGAACGCGCAGACAGAGGCATTGGAAGAGAAGTTCCATATTCCGGGCAACCGGATGTTCTATCTCGCCCTCGCTCCCGAGCTGTTCGGCAGTGTCTCGTTCAACCTTAAAGCCGGCGGTATGCTGCAGACCCGGGGCTGGAACCGCCTCGTGATCGAGAAGCCGTTCGGCTACAACCTTGAATCCGCTGAGGAGCTGAACGAACAGATCCGCCAGGTATTCAAGGAAGAAGAGATTTACCGGATCGATCATTACCTGGGCAAGGAAATGGTGCAGAATATTGAAGTCATCCGATTTGCCAATGCCTTCTTCGAGCCGCTCTGGAACAACAAGCATATTGCCAACATTCAGATTACTCTCGGGGAAACCGTAGGCGTGGAAGAGCGCGGCGGCTATTATGATCATGCCGGAGCTCTGCGCGATATGGGCCAGAACCATATTCTGCAGCTGCTGACGATGATCGCGATGGAGCCGCCAAGCCGCCTTTTGGCTGAAGATATCCGTGATGAGAAGGTGAAAGTGCTGCGCTCGCTGCGGCCTTATGCTTCCCCGGACGATGTCCGTGAGAACGTGGTGCGCGGACAATACACACAAGGCCTCTACAAAGGAAAAACCCTTCCGGCCTACCGCCAGGAAGATAAGGTTGATCCGGAGTCGAATACAGAAACGTATTTTGCAGCCCGTGTGTTTGTGGACAATTTCCGCTGGGCGGGTGTACCGTTCTATATCCGTACCGGCAAACGCCTCCCCGTGAAGACAACGGAGGTGGTTGTGGAGTTCAAGGGTATGCCGACCAACGTCTATCTGGGTCAAAAGCATAAGCTGGAGCCGAACCTTCTGGTCATCCGCGTCAATCCGATGGAAGGCATCTACGTGAAGATCAACGCCAAGAAGCCTGGCTCGGAGTCGGAAATCCAGCCGCTGGCCATGGACTTCTGCCAGAGCTGCATGGTGGGCATCAATTCGCCTGAAGCTTACGAGCGTCTGCTACACGATGCCGCGCGCGGCGACTCAACCTACTTCACCCGCTGGGATGAAGTGTCGTCGGCCTGGTCCTTCGTGGACCGCATTGCCGCGGCCTGGAAGGAAGGCGCCGGCGACCTGGCCTCCTATCCCGCCGGTTCCTGGGGACCTGTTGAGGCCGATCAGCTGCTGGCCCGCGAAGGCTTCCACTGGTGGCCGGTCAACGGACAGGATGAAGACAATGTGGTATGGCAGGTCAACGGGTAGTTAACCTGTAAATGATATATGGCATGAAGAGAATCCTCCTGCAGTGGCCCCCAATGGCTGCAGGGGGATTTTTTAAGAAAGTCCAAACATTCACCGTAGCCACGACTCCTGCCTAGGTAGCCATTCTTAGTGGGAAAAAGTATCACTAACTGGACTTCATTTGGCTGTGGAGAACTCATAGTGGGAAAAAGTATCACTATTTCTGCTGAAACCTGCTGTATTGGGAGAAATGTCTGCAATTAGGTGTACAAAATCCCGCTAACGCCGGTTGTAGCCACGATTCAAGCGATTTAGTTTTACTTTTTCCACTTAGCTTCTGATCAAGCCGAGTCCGCGAACCGGACGGTAAAAGCAGACAACCCGAAGAATTCCAGCATTAAAGTGCGCTTTGTTGAAGAGATGAATGAAGCTGGCCCGGCCATTCTGTTTGAAGTCCGGTTTCAAGATAATTTGCCCGCAACCGCTTTTTTGTAGATAATCTTCACCGGATTTTGCTATACTAAAAAGGATGCTTTCACTAGAAGCGGAATTGTAACTGTTAAGGTATTGTGGGCAACGGCAAATTCACCAATGAAGGGATTTGTACAAATGGGCAGAGCACCGATCTGATGACTCCCGGCAATTGAAGAGAAGCATGAATTTATATATGAAGGGATATGTGCAATGAATAAGGCACCGGATCAGAAGCTGCAACAGGAAGTGGACAAACGCAGGACGTTTGCGATCATTTCCCACCCGGATGCGGGTAAAACAACATTAACGGAGAAGCTGCTGCTCTTCGGCGGCGCGATCCGATTGGCGGGTTCAGTCAAGGCCCGCAAAGCGAGCAAGCATGCGACAAGCGACTGGATGGAAATCGAGAAGCAGCGCGGCATCTCGGTCACTTCATCGGTAATGCAATTTGACTATATGGATCACCGGGTGAACATTCTGGATACCCCGGGCCACCAGGATTTCAGTGAGGACACCTACCGTACCCTGACGGCTGCTGACAGCGCGGTCATGCTCATTGACGTGGCAAAGGGCGTGGAAGCCCAGACGATCAAGCTGTTCCAGGTATGCGCCAAGCGGGGCATTCCGATCTTCACGTTCATCAACAAGCTGGACCGCGAGGGCCAAAGCCCGTTCGAGCTGATGGAAGAGCTGGAGAATGTGCTCGGCATCCGTTCCGTACCCATGAACTGGCCGATCGGCGGCGGGCGCGAGCTGTGCGGTGTATATGACCGGATGAAGAATCAGGTAGAGCTGTTCCAGGGCGACGACCATTCTGTAATTAAGGTGCAAAAGGTAGAAAGCTACAATGACCCGATCATCCGCGAGATGGCCGGCGATTACCTGCATGACCAGCTGTGCCAGGATCTGGAGCTGCTGGACGTGGCGGGGGATGCTTTTGACTATGATAAGGTGCTGCGCGGGGAGCTGACACCGGTATTCTTCGGCAGTGCAATTAATAATTTTGGTGTGCAGACCTTCCTGGACAATTTCCTGGAGCTGGCACCGAAGCCGGAGCCGCGCCGCAGCACCGCCGGTTCTGTAGAGCCGACCAACGAGAAGTTCACCGGCTATGTATTCAAGATCCAGGCCAACATGAACCCGGCCCACCGTGACCGGATTGCCTTCCTGCGGATTGTGTCGGGCAAGTTCGAGCGCGGAATGAGCGTGAAGCATGTGCGTGCAGGCAAGGAGATCAAGCTGTCCCAGCCGCAGCAATTCCTGGCTCAGGACCGCGATATTGTCGAGGAGGCTTTTCCCGGAGATATTATCGGGCTGTTCGATCCCGGCATTTTCCGCATCGGGGATACACTGAGCCAAGCCGGAGATATCGAGTTCGATGAGCTGCCGACGTTCTCGCCGGAAATTTTTTCCAAAGTGAGCATCAAGAATGCGCTGAAATCGAAGCAGTTCCAGAAGGGGATCGACCAGTTGACCGAGGAGGGCATGATTCAGGTGTTCCGCACAGTCAGCTTCGACGATATTCTGCTGGGAGTAGTCGGGCAGCTGCAGTTCGAGGTGTTTGAATACCGGATGAAGGGCGAATATGGCGTAGATGTCCAGCTGCAGCGGATGAGCTATCAGTTTGCGCGCTGGATCGTGGATGAGAGCAAACCGGACGCAAGCAAGTTCCGCATCAATTCCACACTGGTCACAGACAAGAAAGGCAACTATGTCGTGCTGTTCGAGAACGAATATGCGATGCGTACCGCCATGGAGAAGAACCCGACCGCCAAGTTCCTGGAAACCGCTCCCTGAGTGAAGGGATTTATAGATTGAGGACAGATCGTGTGCGCTGATTTTGGGATGAGAGAGTAACGTGCTCCAGCCTGTGCCGTGCCTATAAAGAGACATCCTTTTGCCAAAAACCTCCGCTTACACGTGCGTTGCTGCACCGTGTATAGCGGAGTTTTTTAGCTGAATGCCCCTTGCTAGGAGGTGATGGACCCGGGGGTGAGCTTCTCCAGGTGTTTGTGCAGCATCGAGACCAGCGCATCCTGCTTGGCGTGATCGAGATCCTTCCACATCATTTCGAATACAGCGCCGAGTCCCGGGAGTGCCGTTTCCGGCCCGTCCACGGAGCCTTCAATCATCTGCCGCAGATCGGCTTCGGATTGCCCGTGCACCTTGTGGATAATGGCCTGGCGCAAATCAATGGTAACCGGCATGAAGTAGAGCCTCCTTAGTTGGTTTGGGTTAGGACCTTCTGCCCCGTACAGCAAGTTTTTTTCGGACAGCAAAAGCCCGGTTTCCGAAAGCTTGCTTCTGAGGGGGATTGCCTCGTTATAATGTACCCTGAGAGCGCGGCGAAAATTCAAGTTTGTGGCTCCTTATGCTATACTGTGTGAGATGCAAAATGTGAGCGGGAGGAACAGAAATGGCTGCAAAAAAACAATATGCCGTCATCGGAATGGGGCGTTTCGGCTCAAGTGTCGCCAAGGCGCTAAGCGGCATGGGCTTCGATGTGCTGGCAATCGATGCCGATGAGCAGCGCACGCAGGAAATCTCGGGTATTGTAACCCATGCCGTGTCTGCCGATTCCACCGATGAAGAGGCATTGCGCGCACTGGGCATCCGCAACTTCGATGTGGTGGTGGTGGCGATCGGAGAAGATATCCAGGCCAGCATTCTGACGACGCTGATTCTGAAGGACCTTGGCGTTCCGGCGATTCTGGTCAAGGCCAAAAGCGAGCTGCACGGCAAGGTGCTCAGCAAAATCGGTGCGGACAAAATCATCTACCCTGAGCGGGATATGGGCATGCGGGTGGCGCATCATCTGGCCTCGCCCAATATTCTTGACTACATAGAGCTGTCGCCGGATTACAGTATCCTCGATATGAAGGTGTCAGGGCCGATGCTGGGCAAAAACCTGCAGGAGCTGAATATCCGCGCCAAATACGGCTGCAACGTTATGGCCATCCGCCGGGGCGAGGAAATGAACATCTCCCCCAGAGCGGAGGACCGCCTGATCGAAGGCGATGTGCTTGTCATTGTGGGCCATAAGGATAACCTGACAAAGCTGGAGATGGCGTATCAATAAGTGTGTTAAGGAACAGAAAGGCAGGGCCTTATGGAAATAGTATCTCCGCAAAATACGCGGGTGAAGGAATGGGCGGGACTTCAGGAGAAGAAGCACCGCGACAAAACCCATAAATACATTGTTGAAGGCATCCACCTGGTGCAGGAGGCGCTGCTGGCCGAAGCCGATGTGGAGTGCCTGGCTTATGATCTGGATAAAGGCATGCCTGCCGAATTGAAGCCTTTGCTTCAGGCGGTTCAGGGCATGGAGGTCATCGGCGTCTCGGCGGCGGTTATTGCCAAGTGCAGCAGCACGGGGACCCCGCAGCCGGTGTTTGCCATTGTGCGCAAGGAGCAGCAGGGACTGGAGGCCATCCTTGCCAAGCAGGATAGCTGGGCAGTAGTGCTGGACGGGGTCCAGGACCCCGGCAACGTGGGAACAATTATCCGCAGCGCGGATGCCGCAGGCGCGGACGGTGTGGTCCTCGGCAAGGGCTGCGCCGATCTGTACAACCCGAAGACCATCCGGTCCACGATGGGCTCGATGTTCCATCTTCCGGTAGTGGAGGGGGAGCTAAGCGGCATTCTGCCGCAGGCCCGGGAACGCGGATCCCTGCTGGTCAGCACTTCGCTGACGGGTGTGGATTCCTGCTACACCCATGATTTTCACGGCAGCCAGTGGCTGCTGATCGGCAGTGAAGGCCAGGGCATCTCCCCGCAAACCGCCGCCCTCGTCGACAAAAGCATCATCATTCCGATGGCCGGCCGCGCCGAATCGCTCAACGCAGCGATGGCAGCGACAATCCTGCTGTTTGAGGGGATGAGGCAGCGGGGGAATCTCCGGAAGTAAAGTCAGGGCGTGTTGCTTATAACGTAAATTGAGACTGTTTATAACATCAAAATGAGACTGATCAATGGCGCTCTAATCCTACGGGATATGATACATTATGAGGTCCTACCCACGTCCTGGCATCCTTGATTCATAAATTTTTTTAAAACCTTGTTTTAGAAGCAGCTTGGAAAGAACTTATTGAGTTCTCTTTTGTTGTGCTCTCTTTTTTCTGGAGGAGAGGACTAGGAGAAGATCGCATGACTCTCATGGGGTATTGGGGGCAATGCGATCTTTTTTTATTGTTTAGGAAATTATGAATTGCTTTTGCTGTGGATAAGATGTACATAAATTTTAGTATAAGTTAAAATATATGGGAATTTTTCTGAACCTGTGGGTTGCGCATTGCAGAAGGAACGGCGGAATTTGAGGAGCTAACCGGAATCGCGGGGTGGGGAAGTGAAGTACAATGAAGTGAAGTGGAATAAGTGAACTTAAATTGGCTGTTGTAATGGAAGGGGACTCGAGTATGAAAAGTAAAAAAATAACATAATATTCTACATATTAAAAATAATTGACATAATATGCCGTCGAAAATATAATTAATCTAAAGCATGAACATTTATTCAATTAATAATATAAGGTATTAGCGAATACATTAGTGATTTATTTCACTTGATGAAGGGGGATTACTATGTTTCTGGAGATTAGAGACGTCGAAAAGTACTATGGCTCAGGCACCAGTCATACCAAAGTATTGGATAAGGTCTCCGTTTCTTTTGCAGAAGGGGAACGGTGTGTGATATTAGGTCCAAGTGGTTCAGGCAAATCCACATTATTGAATGTAATAGGAGGATTGGATCAGATTGAATCCGGAACCATCACCATAGAGAACCTGGAAATATCTAATTTAAAGCCAAAAGAGTTGAGCCTGTACAGAAGGGATTATCTCGGTTTTATTTTTCAGTTCTATAATCTTATCCCTAATTTAACAGTAAAAGAAAATATTCAGGTCCTGGAATTCTTGACGGATAGTCCCTTGGATATTCAAGAATTACTGGATACGTTGGGCCTTGCAGAGCACCAGAACAAATTCCCTTCCCAATTGTCTGGAGGGCAGCAACAAAGATGCGCCATAGCAAGAGCATTAATAAAGAATCCTAAGCTTTTACTATGTGATGAACCGACAGGCGCACTGGATTATTCAACATCCATAGAAATGCTGATGCTGCTTGAAAACATAAATGAAAAGTATGGAACTACGATGTTGATTGTCACACATAATACTGCAATCAAAGATATGGTACATAAAGTAATAAAAATTAAGGATGGAAGGATCATTGAGGATTACAGGAATGATATCCTGACTCCTGCTGGGAATTTGGAATGGTAGGTGACAAAAATGATTATTAACAAAAGAATTACAAGGGAATTGAAAGGAAATAAATATCGTTACGGCGCCTTATTCTTTCTCGTAGTTCTTAGCGTAAGTGTTGTTGTAAGTATGGCTGCAGCGGCTGATTCCGTGTTTTATACAGTCGATACCAATAAAAAAAACAATCTGATAGAGGATGGGGAATTTACGGTAATCACTCCATTTTCAAATGAGCAGAAAACCAAGGTAGAGCAACTTGGTGTGACCTTGGCTGAGAACTTTTATATTGATCTGGATACTTTAAGCGGCGGTGTACTTCGGATCTTCAAGAACAGGGTACTCATGAATACTGTTACTTTGGATAGTGGTAATCCTGCAGTTTCAACGAATCAACTAACAATAGATAAAAATTATGCCAAAAGCCAGCATATTAAAATAAATGATCTCCTTGATTTAGGGACTGAAAGCTATACTGTAACAGGCATAGGATCGGCACCCGACTATTCTTTAGTGCTTAAAAATCCATTTGATGTTGTTGCTGATCCGGACAAATTCAGTATCGCTTTTGTTTCAGAAAATGCATTTGAGGAATTGTCGGATCAGGGAAATACCATCACTTATAACTACAGCTACCTTCTTAATGAAGGGGCGACCACAAAGGAGCTGAAGGAATACATACAGGGGGATTTAACTTACTACATGGAGGCGAAGGATAACTCAAGAATTGATGGCGTGAAGTCGGATTCTCAAATCAATAAGTCAAGTTCACTTATAGCAGGTGTCATTGTATTAATGCTAGTTGCTTATATGATATCCATATTTGTTACTCATAACATTGTTAAGGAAAGTTCAGTAATTGGCGCTCTGTACGCTTTAGGCTACCGTAAGAATGATCTGATGAAGCACTACATGATATTACCTTGTGTTCTTGTTTTTGCCGCATCCTTGGTAGGGACAGTACTAGGCTATCTATTGATACCTTATCTTGAGGATACTTCCTCGTACTACTCTCTTCCAGAAATCCAGCCAGTGCTCCGCCCCTACCTTATGGTTTATGGAATAGGAATCCCTATTTTAATAACCTGGTCTGTGAACATGCTGACAATTAACAGAAAGTTATCTTCCCCGCCTCTTCAATTACTGAGAAAAGAAAAGAAATACAGCAAAATTATAAATATAAATCTGGGAAATTTAGGTTTCATTTCGCGCTTCCGTATTCGTCAATTTCTGAGAGAACTTAAAGCCAATATAACCATTGTTGCCGGACTGATGCTGGCCATTCTATTAATGATATTCAGCTTTGGCATTAAAGGGACAATCAATAATTATGTCACCCATGCAACAGAAGACGCGAAGTACAACTATATGTATGCCTTGAAATATCCACTTAGTGAAGCTCCATTGGATAGTGAGAAGGCATATATCAAGCCGTTATACAGTTACCTGGATATGGCAGGTAAAGATTTAGAGGTTAATCTCTTTGGAATTCGTCCGGGAAATCCATATTTTAAATTTACAGTGGGCGGGGAGCGCAATGATGTCTATGTTTCCAACGCTGTAGCCTATAAATATGGTTTAGAGCCTAATGACACAATTAACTTAAAAGATCCTATTGTAGATAAAAGCTACACTTTTAAAGTCAAAGCTGTAGTGCCATTCGCTCCAGGACTATATATTTTTACAAATATAGATCATATGAAGGAGGTGTTTGGGCAGAGCGGGGAATATTATAACACCTTGTTATCTGCCAATGAATTGAATATAGAACAGAATGCTGTGGCTTCAATCATAACACTTGAAGATATGGCTGACTCTGCTTCGAAATTCAATGATATTATGAGAAGTTTAATTTCCATGCTCCTTACAGTTTCCATTGTGATCTTTATTTTGGTGCTATATCTTTTGCTGAAAATGATGGTGGATAAGGCTATTTCCAGTATTGCGTTAATTAAAATGTTTGGTTATAACGAACAAGAAATCCGGAAATTATATCTTGGAAATACAATTTATACGGTTGCACTTGCTGTCTTGTTAGGGATACCTGCAAGTACATGGTTTGTAAAGCTGATATGGCCTTATATGATAACTAATGTTGCTGCCGGATTTGAAAGTGTCATTCCATTGAATTTATACGCTGTTACTATTGGAATTATTTTCATATCCTATCTGATCGTTCAGATCATGCTGTCCAGACATGTCAAGGAAATTTCACTAGTGGAAATATTAAGAAGCAGAGAGTAAAGCACATAATTGTATTTAAATGATAAAGGGGAGTACGCTATGGCATTTGGAAGTTTAGTTGAGATGATTAGTCATGCCGGGACAGAACGGGGAATTACGTTTATTTCAAGAAACGGATTTGAGAAGTATGTTTCCTATAATGACTTGATGCAAAACGCACGCAAGGCTTTACATATTCTTCATTCAAGAGGAATTAAGTATGGTGAAGAGTTAATTATGCAAATTGAAGATAATGAACAATTTCTGACCGTATTTTGGGCATGTATTATAGGTGGGATTATACCTGTACCTGTATCAGTCGGACATAATGATGAACATAAACGAAAAATATTTAATATTTGGGAAATCCTGATTCATCCTTACATAATTGGAGTGGAAAGAACCTTCACTGAACTGGAGAGCTTCGCTCAAAAAAACAGTTTGTCTAGAAGCCTGGAGGCGATAAGAGAACGATCAATTATTCTTGAATCAGATTTTGAAGATACGGGAAATTATAAGGCTCTTGTTTCCGACAAATCTATCCATAGGCCTGAGCCTCATGATATTGCGTTTATACAATTCTCGTCAGGGTCGACTGGGACTCCCAAAGGGGTAATGCTTACACATCGTAACTTAATTGCTAATTTGGAGGGTATTACGGCAGGTGCAGAAATCTCGTCTCGGGATAGAGCCTTAAGTTGGCTTCCATTAACTCATGATATGGGACTAATTGGATTTCATTTAGGTGCTCTGGCTAACTGTGTAGATTTATTTCTTATTCCCACTGATCTTTTTATTAGAAGGCCGTCTATATGGTTTGACAAAATCAATGAACACCGGATTACCTTAACCTCCTCGCCTAATTTTGGATATAAACACTTTTTGCAATCTTTTAGGAATGAACAAGAGAAAAATTGGGATCTTAGCTGCGTTCGGCTAATATTTAATGGTGCAGAACCAATATCCCCAGGAATTTGTTGGGAATTTATGGATAGAATGAAGCCCTTTCAACTAAGTAAATCAAGTTTATTCAATGTTTATGGTCTCGCAGAAGCAAGCCTTGCTGTTACTTTTTCTCCGGTTAACGAGGGGCTTTCTACTGTTGCTCTGGACCGCAGCAAATTGTTTATCGGCTCTGAAATTAATGAACTTGAAGAGCATGAGGAGCATTGGAGATTGGTGGATTTAGGGTATTCCGTTATGCATTGCAGGTTACGCATCTGTGATGAGAAGAATGCCGCGCTGCCTGAACGGCATGTCGGAATCATACATATCCAAGGTGATAATGTAACATCGGGTTATTATAATGATCCGGAGGGAAGTGCTGAAATCATCAGCACTGATGGCTGGTTAAATACTGGGGATTTAGGATTCATTCTTAATGGGCGCCTCATCGTGACTGGAAGAGCAAAAGATATTTTATTTGTAAATGGTCAAAATTTTTATCCTTCGGATATAGAGACCGTGGCACAACAGCTCGATGGTATTGAATTAGGCAAGATAGCAGCCTGCGGAATATGGAACAATGAACTGCAAAGTGACGAGCTTTTAATTTTTATCTGGCACAAACAAACATTGGAACCGTTTGTTGCACAATCTGTAGTGTTAAAACGGCTTATAAGCTGGAAAACGGGCCTGGAAGTTAGTCATGTGCTTCCTGTAAGCGATATGCCAAAAACAACGAGCGGGAAAATTCAACGTTTCATGTTGAAACAGTGGTATAAAGAAGGGAAATTCGACTCTATTCTACAACAGATGGAGCAGTTACAAGGTCATTTGGAATCAGCTTCTTCTCTTGAATCACCATCAATAGGATTGGAAAGTGAACTGTTGGAGCTATGGAGAAGGTGTTGTCCGGATATCAAGCTTGGGGTGAATGACAACTTTTTTGAAGCAGGAGCCACATCATTGATTGTTAACCAAATGGCTGATCAAATTGAAAACACATATAACCGTAATATTTCTGTAACAGATTTATTTGCAAATCCTACAATTGTGAAAATGGCGAGGTTTTTGTCCAGCCGGGATGCATTTAGTATCCCCTGCATCCAACTACCATCAGCGTTCTTTGTGAAGCACTCGACAAGTGCACAGCATGCTAAAATATTCCATTTCGAAATTTCTGATGATGCATTTAATAACTTATCCATAGTGTGTTCTGAGCAACAAATTACAATCGGGGAATATTTAGCGTTCTGCTATGGCATGGTCCTCTCTAAATTGGCAGACGCGAAGAATATTGTACTTAATACAATGCTGGAACAAGAGAACAGTGTAGAGCTATCATTTGTGGATACTTTGAATATGGAATTGCAAAAAGGTGGACAGTCCTATTTTAAATTGGACGATTTGCGAAAGATTAAGTTAAAGAAAGAGTTAAGTGAAGCTGCCGTTTTTATGTATGACAGGGCTCTAAAAAGATCCGGGGTTAATTTATTGACTTGTTTTGATATCGTTATAGAGTTTGAACTTGCTTTTAACAGTATAAAAGTTGTTTGTTATTTTGAACCAAGAAGAATGCAAGAGCCAGCAGTAAAGGAGTCATTCGATGATCTGGCGGATATGGTCTTTAATTTAATCAAGGAGGGGTAACATGGGGAAAACGGCATTTTTATTTCCAGGGCAGGGATCTCAATTTGCGGGAATGGGAAAACCTCTTTACGACAAATATAGTAGAGTACAAAAGATTTATGAAGAGGCATCTGAAGCTGTGGGCTATGATCTTGCTGCATTGAGCTTTGGAACAGATGAGAATAAACTGGCGAATACAGAATTTACCCAACCGGCCTTATTGACATTAAGTTACAGCATGTTCCAGGTGTATATGGACGAAAGGGGGATCGAACCGGACTATCTGGCAGGCCATAGTCTTGGGGAATATACTGCGTTAGCATGCAGTGGCGCTATTCCTTTTTTTCAAGCTGTAAAATTGGTAAGCCGCCGGGGGAAGATTATGCAGCAAGCTGTACCCAAAGGTGAAGGATCGATGCTGGCAGTGCGTGGAATTTCCTATCGGCTTTTAAATCAGCTTTGTGATACAACCTGGATGAAGAACAAGAGGGGAGTTGAGATTGCATGTTACAATTCATCTGAACAATTTGTCATTTCAGGAGAAGTTGAACCCATACGCCTTATAGATCAGGAGATTAGACAAGCAGGAGGGGAAAGTATCCCGTTGAGAGTAAGTGCTCCGTTCCACTGCCATCTGATGAACAGGGCTGCGCTCGATCTTCATCAGGAATTGAAGAAGTATACTTATTATCGTTTGCATTGGCCGGTCGTATCCAATGTAACCTCCAAGCCGTATAAAAATGAACTAGACATCGTGCCGACATTAACAAAACAGATGACAAATACAGTGAAGTGGTACGACTCTATGTTATTTCTGCTGGCCCAGGGTACAGATGAATTTATCGAACTGGGACCAGGACAAGTGCTTGGGCGCTTGATGAAACACATTTCTAAGCAATCAACCGTTCTTTCATTGAATAATATGGATCTGCATAAGGAAAAAGAGCCTTCTGAAGAAGAAAAGCTGCAACATTGCATGGATATAATCAATGCTTGCCTAGCTGCTGCAGCAAGTACCGAGAATTGTAATGATGGTAAAGAATATATAACCTCAGTTGTTCCTCCTTATACAAAGCTGGAAAAAATGAAGGAACAAATTTATAAAGAGAAAATATCCAGTTTCGGAGAGCAAGGGAGGAATGCAATAGAATTGCTAAAGTTGATTTTAATAGTTAAAAAAGTTGATAGTCAGGAAATTGGAGAAAGGTTAATCCCGATTAAAAAGCTTCTCTCTCAATTATAAAGGGAGTGTTGAAATGTCAAAGAAAAAATTCTCATTTTTAGCAAACGCAAATACTTATGATTCTAAGAAACAAGCTAGTGGGAATGTGGTGAGTGCTAGCAGTAGGGATATAGCTATCATTGGGTTATCTTCCAGATTTCCAATTGCAGATAACTATTCGGACTTCTGGGATATGCTGTCTGCCGAGGCTAATTGTATTCGTCCTTTTCCAGCCGCAAGAAAAGAAGATGCCGAAAAATATTTGAAGTATATTCGTCCTACTGAGCAAGGCTTTGAATTCATAGAGGGAGCTTATTTAGATAATGTTGACCAATTTGATTATAATTTTTTTCGCATAACACCCATAGAAGCCAGGATGATGAATCCTAATCAGCGTATTTTTCTGGAGACCGCATGGGAGTGCCTGGAGGACGGGGGATATGGCGGTGAAAAAATTAAAGGCACTGATACTGGAGTATATGTAGGTTATATTGCAGACTCTGAAGGGAGCCAGTATCGACAAATCGTATCGGATACGAGTAAACAACATTATTCGGCTGGAGTTACAGGTAATTTGGCTTCAATTATTCCAGGCAGAATTTCTTATTTACTTGACTTAAAGGGGCCGAGCTTGTTAGTTGATACCGCTTGCTCTTCATCACTGGTCGCTATTCATCTTGCATGCAGTGCCCTTAGGAATGGTGAGTGCAGCATGGCGCTGGCCGGAGGAGTGAGAACTACATTGCTTCCTCTTGATCATCAAGAGAAGATTGGCATTGAATCATCGGATGGACGGACAAGAGCATTTGATGATAGTGCAGATGGTACGGGCATAGGTGAAGGGGCAGCAGCAATATTGCTCAAACCCTTGGATGAAGCCTTGAAAGATCGGGATCATATTTATGCTGTAATCAAGGGAACGGCTGTAAATCAAGACGGTAATTCTATTGGTATTACCGCACCCAATGTTACGGCTCAAACAGAGGTTATTGTTAAAGCATGGAAGGATGCAGGGATCGATCCAGAGACGATCTCATACATTGAATCACATGGGACTGGCACAAATCTGGGAGATCCTATTGAAATCGAAGGAATTAATGCAGCCTTTCGAAAATATACGGATAACAAGCAATTCTGTGGAATTGGCTCATTAAAATCCAATATTGGCCATTTGTATGATTGCGCAGGCATTGCAGGCATGATTAAACTGGTGCTTTCTCTACAGCATCGGGAAATTCCGGCAAGCCTCCACTTTAACACGCCTAACCGAAATATTGATTTTCTGGGTTCCCCCGTGTATCTCGTTAATCGTAAGAAGAAATGGGACAAGGCTTTCCCCTTAAGAGCGGGGATAAGTTCTTTTGGTTTTAGCGGAACTAATTGTCATATTGTTGTTGAAGAAGCCTCTCCTGTGCAAGTACGTCCGACAAAGAAAGCAACAGCAACTGAAGTATTCATAATTTCAGCTAAGTCTAAAAGGGCATTAGCTCGGTACATAGACCGCTATTATCAGTTTCTGACAGATCATGAGGATACTGACCTTGGAAATCTATGTTACACGGCTAATACTGGACGACAATTTCATTCATTCCGGGTTGCAATCGTAACTGAAAGCATAGTGGAACTGAGAGAACATTTAAACCTCTTACTCATGGGGAACTTTGACGTTTATCGTAATGGCGATGGGCCAATTTTTTATGGGGACAAGGAGGGGGATGAGACCACAAGTGATTGTGATTCAGATGATCATGTGAAATTAGCCCATTTGTTTACTCAGGGGAAATGCGTGAGATGGCACAGACTTTATAATAAGGAGCAACGTTATACCATTCCTTTACCCACCTATCCCTTTGAACAAGAAAGCTGCTGGATCAATATTCCTGATGCTTTCCTTGCCCCTTCTGACACTGTAAAAGGCTTTTCCCTTGAAGGAAAAGAAAATTCCGAGGATTATTCCGAAACTGAATACCTCCTTGGACAAATTTGGTCTGAGGAACTTGGTTATAGCAGCATTAATATTCATCGTTCTTTATATGAGATGGGCGGTGACTCCATCCTTGCTACCAAATTTGTTAATAGATACAACCGCACTTGTTCCTCACCTATTACAATTGCCGATGTCCTGAAATGGCAAACGGTTAAAGAACTCGCATATTTTATAGATCAAAGGGAACTTTCTGAAAAAAAGAATCAAAATGCTTATAAGATCGAACTCCTGCCTCAACAAGAATATTATCCGATATCGTCAGCACAAAAGAGAATCTACATACTTCAGCAATTGCTTGATAGAGAAACAAGTTATAATATGCCATTTTCAATCAGAGTAGAGGGAATTATAGATTACACCAGGTTTGAAGATGCTTTGCTTCAACTCATCAATAGGCACGAAGTATTCAGAACGTCCTTTCATAACGTAGACGGGGAGCTAGTACAGCGAATTTCCAACCATACCCCTTTCACTCTGCATCATCAGAGAACTACCCTGGAGGAGTTACCCAAGTGTGTTCAAAGCTTCATCTTGCCGTTTGAGCTGGATAAAAGCCCGTTAATACGTGCTAATCTGTATCGTATAAATGCTGAAACGCATGTCCTGTTAATAGATATGCATCATATCATTTCAGATGGCACCTCATTGTCGATATTGCTTCAGGATTTCATTCAATTTTATAACAAGTTAAAGCCGGATTTTTTACATATTCAATATAAAGATTATGCCGGATGGCATAACCGCTTCTTGCAATCGGATGAAATGGAGGCCATGCGTCAATATTGGCTGGACAGATATAAGGGAACTGTTCCGATGCTCTATGTCCCTACAGATTTCCCGCGCCCTTCCATAAAAAGCAATGAAGGGAATATTATTGAATTTAGTGCGGATCAACAACTGTTTGGAAATATTAATAGACTGTGTGGGGAGACCCAATCCACACTATTTATGATCTTGTTATCAGCATATTATTTACTGCTTTTTAAATATTCGGGGCAGGAAGATATAGTCGTGGGCTCGCCAATCTCCGGAAGAAGGAATGCTGATACGGAGAAGATCGTCGGGATGTTTGTCAACATGCTGGCTCTGCGGAATTTCCCGGGGGACAATAAATCGATTGCTTGCTTTATAGAAGAAGTTAAAGAAACTGCACTATGCGGCTATCAGAATCAGGATTTTCAGTTCGAAGACTTGATAGATCAATTAGGGCTCCCGAGAAGTGTTAACCGTCATCCTTTGTTCGATGTGGTATTTGCTCTGCAAGACGGAAGCATGACTTCGGTTCAATGCGGAGATCTGAAATTAAGTTCCAATAATATCAACCCAAACTCTAAATTTGATTTTACTCTACAGGCTTTTGCGAGTGATAAAGATATTCTGTTTACATTTGAATACAGCACACAGCTCTTTCAAGAAGAAACGATCAGAAATATGGCTAAGAATTATTTATTGTTATTGGCTCAAATGACGCAAGATCGTAATCAGCTCATAAAGGAACTCGAAATCAAGAGAGTAAATCAAACCGAGTCGGCAAAAGTCTTTCAGGAGATGGATTTTAATTTTTGAAAAGAAATATTCAGATTGGAGTGCTTAATTTGATTAATCAATCATTAAATAGCTCTGAATCCATAAATCAGGATGACATTCGTTATTGGTCAACAAAACTTGAGGATGATCTGCAAATGAGCGGTTTTGCTGCAAAGGCCATGTTCATGCACGAATCAAGCTCAGAACAGCAGCAATTCAAGTATAATCTGGACGAAAACTTGACCCAGCGGATCATGTCTCAGTGCAGGGGAAATCAGTATGCACTTTTTATATTTATATTGTCGGCACTGAAGTTGTTATTAAGCAGATATACCAGTAATACAGATATATTGGTGGGCATACCGCCACTTAAAGACGATGCGAAACAATCGCAGGTTTCGTCCGCAAGGCTGCTGCCGATTCGAACACAAGTGGATTGGACAGGAAACTATAAAGAGTATTTAGCCAGAGTTAAACAAACAGTCTCTGAAGCATACTTGCATCAAGACCTTCCGTTTGCTGAATTTCTCTATAAGTCTTCAAGTAATACTCCTGATGAATTTAAGACAATTGTTATGCTGGAGAATATACATAATTCAGTAGCATTAAAGTTTATGGGGTCGGAACTCTTGTTTCTCTTAAAAGCTGAAGAGGAAGGTCTTGCCCTCATCATTCATTATAATAGTGGATTTCATGCTCTCCAGATGATACAGCAATATGCTGGACACTTAAGTCATTTGCTGAATTGGCTTAGCTCTTATCCGGATGAACCAATGGAACGAGCCGAATTAATGGTTCCGGCGGAACAGAATGAATTATTGGAGAAGTTCAGCAATGGAGGTGGAACAACAGCGTCCGAGTTAGCCACAGTAGTTGAAGGTTTCGAAGTAATGGCAATGCAATATCCAAACCTGCCTGCAGTAATTGACGATAACCAATCTCTTTCTTATTCTGCACTGAATGTCCGTTCCAATCAATTGGCTCATTTTCTACTCATGCAAAATATAGCATTGGAGGAACCGGTAGGTATTCTTCTTCCACAGTCCGTTGAGCAAGCGATAGCGCTGCTGGGAGTATTAAAAGCTGCAGCAGCTTTTGTCCCTTTAGACGTGGATAATCCTGAAGAGCGAATCCAGGCAATAGTCAAAGATGCAGGGATCAGCTTTATTATCTCATCAAAAAAGTACATTCGTAAGTTAAACCGCCTTCAGTGGGACTGTCCTCTAATGAAGAGTTTTCTGTGTTTGGATAGTTTGGATGTATACGAAGAAGAAGAAAATGAGTCCAACAGTTTAATGGATGAGAATCTTTGGGAATATATGGGGAGTGTGGCTGTAGACGAAATCACGGGCGGAGGCTGGGTCAATAGTTATACAGGAGTAAATTTTAGCCAAGCAGAAATGGACGAGTATGGCGATAATGTATTGGTTAAGCTGCAGCCCTATTTAAAGAGGCATCAGAAGGTGCTGGAAATTGGCTGTGCTTCGGGTATAACGATGTTTCGTGTTGCTCCCCTAGTTGGCGAGTATTATGGTACAGACCTTTCGAGTGCCATCCTGGCAAAAAACCAGTTTAGGGTAGAACAGCTGGAAACCGAGAATATCCGCCTGATGAAGTTGCCTGCCCATGATGTGGATTCCATTCCGGGTAACTTTGATATTATTATTATGAACAGCGTAGTACAGTGCTTCCATGGTCATAATTATTTTCGCCAAGTGTTGAGAAAAGCAATTGAAAAGATACCTGAGCAAGGAATTGTCTTCATCGGGGATATCATGGATTTGGACAGCAAGGAAGCGTTTATTCATTCCCTTCGTGATTATGCCAACCAGCATCTTGAACAACACCCTGCTTTGAAAATGGAATGGGATGAAGAATTATTTTTATCCCGCACGTTTTTTGAAGATTTGCAATGTGAAATAAGGGGAATTGAAAGCATCGAATTTACCGGCAAGCTGGGCAAAATTAAAAATGAGCTTACGGAATATAGATATGACGCTTTATTGGTAATCAACAAAACGAATTCGAGCAGCAGAGCTCAGAAAAAGTTGAAGAATAAATATCAGTTCAGCAGCAGCGACCTGGAATTGATAAAAGAATTCCCTAACCCGAACTGTAAGCCCCAGCTTGATCATCTAGCATACATTATTTATACATCCGGAACCACCGGAACTCCCAAAGGTGTCATGGTCCAGCATCGCGGACTTGCTAATTTATGCGAGTGGCATAACAACCGTTTTAAGGTTACCTCTCAGTATAATGCGACAAGATATGCGGGATTTGGATTTGATGCTTCAGTATGGGAACTTTTTCCGTACTTGATAAGTGGTGCAGCGGTTTATTTTATCGACATTCGTCTTAAGCTGGATATTCAGAAGCTTAACGATTTCTTTGAAGAGAAGCAGATCACGATCAGTTTTTTACCTACCCAAATATGTGAGCAATTCATGGAAGCTGACAATCATTCCCTTAAATATTTATTAACGGGAGGAGATGCACTTAGAGTTCTCAAACCGACTCCATATGAAATTGTGAATAATTATGGTCCAACGGAGAATACGGTAGTTACTACAAGCGGAAAGTTAGATGCACAATACAAGATTATTCCTATCGGTATGCCGATTGCCAACGTTTCAGTCTATATTCTGGACGATTATGGCCACTTGCAGCCTATTGGGGCTTCAGGTGAGATATTCATCGCAGGAAATAGCCTTTCCAGAGGGTACTTGCATAGAGATGATTTGACAGCAGAGAAATATATCAATAATCCATTTGTTCCTGGAACCAAAATGTTTAAAAGTGGCGACATGGGAAGATGGATGCCAGAAGGGAGCATTGAATTTCTCGGAAGAGCCGACTATCAAGTGAAAATAAGAGGTTGTCGAATAGAACTTTCCGAGATCGACAATAAGCTTCTTAAGCTGCCTTATATTAAAGAGGCTGTCGTGATCGACCGGTTGGAAGAAGGGGGAGACCGTTATTTATGTGCTTATTATGTAGCTGACTATGCAGGAGTTGAAGTAGCTGACATCAAAAAGGACTTGGCAAAAGAATTACCGGATTACATGATTCCTGCCTACTTTGTGGCAATAAATACAATGCCTCTGAATTCAAGTGGCAAAGTAAACCGGAAGCAGTTGCCGGAGCCGGAGGAAAAGCTGCTTATCAAGTTGAAAAATTATAAAGCGCCTATGAATGAAACTGAACAAATTCTGTGTGGAATTTGGCAGGACATATTGGCGCTTGAGAAAATTGGAGTTATGGACAATTTTTTTGAAATTGGAGGGAATTCACTTAAGGCAGTTAGGGTGGTTTCGAAGCTATCCGAGCGATTTGAAATTGGAATCAATCAGTTGTTCCAATATCCTACAGTTGAAGCTTTAGCTGCACAGATTCATGTAAAGGATATTTCATTAGAACAAAAGATGGAACAAGCCAAACGATTTATTCTTGATTCCCGTGATCGTGTTATACAAGCTGAAGAAATCACTGAGAAAATGAGGCTTTACTCAGTCAATGCTTATGATGAATTGTATAAAGGTGAAATCCAATTTGATTATGATCTGCCAAAGCATGTTCTGCTTACGGGTGCTTCGGGATATTTGGGTGTTCACCTATTGTTTGAAATGCTAAACGTGTCAGAGGACCATATTTATGTTCTTAAGCGGGGAATTAATGTAGTTGAAGCGGAAAATATATTAATCAATAGATTAGACTTCTATTTTGGTACGGATCTATACGAACGCAATAAACATCGGATACATGTGATTTGCGGAGATTTAACTCAAGTACAATTTGGTTTGGATCCCAGTTACTATGCTCATCTTGCAGTGCACTTGGATACCATAGTTCATGCAGCGGCTAATGTAAAGCATTATGGTGCATTTGATGATTTTTATAAGGTCAATGTACTGGGAACAGAGCATATCATTGAATTTGCTTTCTCAGAGCGGCAGAAGAGTTTGCATTTTGTATCGACTGTAGGTGTAGCAAGCGGAAGAATTAATAACAAATCTCAATTTTTGTTTACCGAGGATGATTGTAATGTTGGGCAACAAATCGATAACTTTTATACTCAAACCAAATTCGAAGCAGAGCTAAAAGTAGTGAACGCACAAAAAGCTGGATTAGCTGCGAATATATATAGAGTGGGTAATCTGGTGTGTCATTCGGAATCGGGGAAATTTCAAGAGAATATTGAAGAGAACGGCTTTTATAAAACGCTGAAATCTTTTATCAGATTGGAGAAAATGCCTGAACAAAGTCCACATTTCATTGATTTTACATTTGTGAATTACGCAAGCAAGGCAATAGTACTCCTTATGAAAATCCAAGGTAAAAGACAGGCGACCTATCATGTTTTTAATCATAAATACACCAGCTTACAGCAATTGAACCAAATGCTTAATCAAAGCGGATTTGATGTCAATGCAATTTCCCCAACAGCTTTTCTCGACTTTTTGTACATCAACCGGAATGAAAAAAGGTTTGAGGAACATGTGGAAAATATCCTGTTACACTCCAGAATTCTGAATACCGAAGAGACCTTCTTTGTTATGACTTCAGAGAGAACGGCTAGTATATTACAACAATTAGGATTTGAATGGCCAGAAGTGAATGAAGAACATATTCGAAAAATGACAGATTACTGTACACAGGTGGGCTTTTTGTAGGAGGGATCATAAATTGAATGATATTAACACTATTGAAAATCCTCTCACAGGGGAACGATTAACAATTATTGGGTCTGCGGGAGATGGCAGCAATGATTTCGTTTACGAATACGTGTGTCTGCCTCGAACGCCCATTGCTCCAGAACATCTTCATCCTTTGGCGGAGGAAGCTTTTGAAGTAGTCCAGGGTATAATGACCTGTCGAATCAATGGGATCGAACGGACGTTTAACGGTGGGGACAAAGCCATTATACCGCCGGGCATAAGGCATACAGGGTGGAATAGCGGAACCGGTGAATTAATTCTCAGAGCAAAAATATCGCCGGGCATGAAGTTTGAAGAATATTACAGGACGGTCTTTTATCTGTCAAAGCAGAATAAAACCAATAAGCAAGGTGTGCCGGGGTTACTGCAACTGGCGGTTATTAGTTATGAAATGAAAAACCAGACATTCTATCCAAAATTCATCGTGTTACAGAAGCTGTATATTAACCTTTTTGGGCCTATCGCTAAGTGGCTTGGTTATAAGTCTGAATATAAATGAAGGAGATACTTCTATTGGATAATTCAGGGGAGCAGCGTAAGACAAATGTGGAATATGAAGAGGTTACTATTGAATCGAATCATGTTCCGATTGTGTTGTCTATTTGGAGAAACCGCAAGGAAGACAGCTGCATCGTTTTTTTACCGGGTACAGCAACCCATCCATTGTTCTATGAAGCATTTCTACACTCACTTGCGGAGAATCGCTTTAATGTCATAGGTGTGCACCCTGTGTGCCACGGGAAAAGCCCCCGCGTAAAAAAACTCTTTTCATTTGATGAAATTGTACAAAATGGCAAGGATGCTGTAACCTATGCTCTTGAGAATTTTAATAAAAACGTTATTGTTATGGGCTCCAGTCAAGGGGGGATTGTTGCGATAGCACTTGCTGGCCAGGATGATCGCATTCAAGCTGTTTTTCCTCACAATATCCTTATTCCAGAAGTGTCTGACTCCATTGTAGTTACGAGATTTCCTGGATTTCTCCAGAAAAATTATAAGTTTTGTATTCATTTAATGAACCGCTTGGCTAAGATGTTTCCGAAACTTCCTGTTCCTGTGAGCATTTATCTTGATTTGAAAAAGGTATCAAGCGATAAAAAAATAATTCAGCAATTTTACAACGATCCTATCGGATTCATGAGTTATCCGCTCTATTTCTTATCCAGCTTATTTAGTGCTGACCTTAGCTCGATTCAGGATGGAAGTATTAAATGTCCCGTTATCGTCTTGGCGGCAAAGGGAGATCCTTTATTTCCAGAGGCCTATACTCGACAAATATATGACATGATTAAAGCACCGTATAAGGAACTGATGCTGTTTGACGAAAATGTACATCTTCTATTAAATGAAAGTCTATCCCATGTACTCTCACCGATCGTGAATAAGTTGAACAGTATTGGTGTTAGTTTCTTTAATCAACCGTAGATATTAAACAGGTGAGCTAAAACAGCAGAACGGAGATTCCTGTCATAGAGGAATCTCTGTTCTGTTTTTTGGCCAATTACAGCTTGCTTCAGTGGAATTTAAATAGTTGTTGGGGCATCCCTGTCAGCGGGCTGCTTCAATTGATTTGGGCGTGAACGCTCTGCGGACCAGCTTCGTCAATTCCATCAGGATGACGGCGCCGAGTGCCAGGCCGCTTGCAATCAGCCACTCTGACATCCCGAACGAAGCCGGAATAGAGAAGATTTCTCTGACCCCGGGCAGAACCGCAATGCCGTAAAAGGCAAAGCAGACCAGTACGGCTCCAAGGACGTATTTGTTGCTGAAAAAGCCGGCTTCAATAGAAGTTTGACTGTTCGAGCGGGCGGCAAAGGTCTGAAGCGTACGGGACAGGATCAGGGTTGTAAATGCCATAGCCACGCCCATATCAGGTGAATTCTGAAGCCCGATATACAGGGAGATAATTACGGCTATACCTATAAGCAGACCACGGGTAATGATGGCCTGCATCATTCCTCCGGCAAATATTCCTTCCTTGAGTTCTCTTGGCTTTCTGTTCATCACATTAGGCTCGGGCTTTTCCATACCCAGAGCTATGGCGGGCAGAGAATCATTCGCCAGATTGATGAACAGAAGCTGAATCGCCGTGAAAGGATTAATCCAGTCGAAGATAAGGGCAAAGAGGATAGCGATAATCGCACCCAGGTTGCCTGAAAACAAATAGGCGATCGCTTTCTTGATATTGTCGAACACCGTTCTGCCCACAGATACAGCATTGACAATAGATACAAAATTATCATCGGTCAAAATCATGGCAGCCGAATCTTTGGCAACATCGGTTCCGCTGCCCATGGCAACTCCGATATCTGCTTGCTTCAAGGCAGGAGCGTCATTTACGCCATCGCCGGTCATGGCTGTTATTTTGCCTTTCCGCTGCCACGCCCGGACAATTCTGATCTTGTTCTCCGGGGAGACGCGGGCGTACACACCAATCTGCTCAAGCTTATTGTCAAGCTCTTCTTCGGACATGGCATCAAGCTCTTGGCCGGTTACAGCAATTTCATTTTCAGTCATCAGGCCGATATCGCGGCCGATCGCTTGCGCGGTTGTCTTATGATCACCGGTAATCATGATGGTCCGGATTCCAGCCTTCTTGGATTCTGCAATCGCTCCGTAGACGGCTTCACGGGGAGGATCAATCATAGCTGTCAAACCTACGAGCACCAGATTTTGTTCATCTTCCAGTCCGACTTCAGTGACTGTATTTGGCACGGATTTGTAAGCATAGGCAAGTACACGCAGTGCTCTTCTGGAGAAATCCTCATTGGCTTCAATGAAACGTTCAAGGACCTCCGGAGTCACCGGCACTTCTTTTCCGCTTAAAAGTACATGCGTGCACAGACCAAAGAGCACATCCGGCCCGCCTTTGGTAATCATTGCTTTTTGTCCGTCAAACGTATGCAGGGTAGTCATCAGCTTGCGGTCCGAGTCAAAAGGAAGTTCGGCTTCACGCGGGAAATTGTCGCGTATTTCCCTGTAATCTCTATTCTTGCTGTTGCTGAAGGCAATAAGCGCCACTTCGGTCGGGTCCCCCAGCTCTTTACCATCCTCATTAATGTTAGAGTCGTTACAGAGCACGGCAATATGCAGCAGGCGCCGGGCTTCCTCAGACCATTCTTCAGGCTCCTGGCTGAATTGATCACGGTCACCTTCCGGTAAAAAGTAATCTACAACCGTCATTTTATTTTGGGTCAGGGTGCCGGTTTTGTCTGTACAGATGACACTGGTTGACCCAAGGGCCTCGACGGCGGGAAGCTTTCGGATAATCGCATGCTGCTTAGCCATCTTGTTCGTGCCTACGGACAGGACAATCGTTACGATCGAGGAAAGCGCCTCGGGAATAGCGGCGACTGCAACAGCGACTGCAAACATTAGCGCATTCAGGATGGCTTCCGTTGTATCCACTGCATCATTCGACAGCCAGACACGTCCGGTCTGGATGGCAAAGATCAAAATGGACAGCAGGATAATTGCTACGCCCAGCTGCTTGCTGAATGCTTCAAGCTTGCGCTGCAGCGGTGTCTGCTTGGCTTCGGCGCTTTCAATGAGCTCAGCAATTTTTCCGATTTCGGTAGTCAGCGCGGTTCCCGTTACCACAAGGGTTCCACGGCCATATACAACCAGGGAACCGCTGAACGCCATATTGCGCCGGTCGCCGAGCGGAGATTCCTTAGGGATGGTATCTGTATGTTTTTCAACTGCCTCGGATTCCCCGGTCAGCATGCCTTCATTTATCTTCAAGCTTCCCGATTCTATGATGCGGCCGTCAGCGGGTACAAAATCCCCGGCTTCCAGCAATACAATATCACCACGAACAAGCTCCCTTGCGGGGACAGTTTTTAATTCACCATCCCGCAGCACTTTGGCCTCAGGCGCCGACATTTGCTGCAGGGCATCGAGTGAGCTTTCCGCTTTACGGGTCTGGATGACACTTATAACTGCATTGAGAATCAACACGAGGAAAATGATAAGCGACTCCATAACATGTCCCATAACAATCTGGACAATGGCCGCGATAAGCAGTACGACCACCATAGGGTCCTTGAAATTCTCAAGAAAAAGCTTCCAGACGGGATCTTTTTTCTTTCCTTTTAACTCATTGTAGCCATCATTTCTCAATCGTTTGTCGACCTCTGCCGACGTAAGTCCGTTAGTTGAACTCTGCACATCCTGTAAACTGTCTGCTACACTGTTGCGGTAGTACTCCACTAATGATAGCTCCTCTCTGCTGTACGGTGTCTTCGGTATACCGTCCGTCAAAGGAATAGACTTGAGGACTGATCTTAAAGCTTACGATTCAATCTGTAGCAAGTTTCAAAATGTTAGGTTTAGTATGTGTTCTGGGTGAAAAATTATTGGTAAATACGCCGCAATCCAGCAGGGACAAAATAATAATTAAAAGCCCGTTGTTTTGCAAATGAAGGCAGCAGAGGTAGAGAATAAGATTTTTCGAAGGTCACTGAAAATGTATTTTTATGTATTGAGATTGTAAAAAAATTGTAGTAGCATTAAATTTAATGATATAACAAAATGATTTATACATATAAAAAACAAAAGGGTGAATAGCAGTTTTATTATTATATTTCTGATCTGATTGGCACTAGGCTGCATACATTTTTTTCTGGGGAATTCTTATAACAACGCAAATATATTTTGTTGTATGGGGGTATTGAAGTTTGAATGCTTAGGCCAAAAATAAAATTTTGTGGATATGGGATGTGATTCAGTGCCAATAATCAAGGTAGAGAATCTTACGAAGAATTATCGGAGACAAATCAGAAATGGAGGTTTCGTCGGCTCGCTGCAAAATTTATTCAATGCAAAATATGAGATAAAAACAGCGGTTAATGATATATCTTTCCAAATTGATGAAGGTGAAGTTATAGGCTATTTGGGTCCGAATGGGGCGGGGAAGTCGACAACGATAAAGATGCTGTCAGGTATATTATTGCCGACGAGCGGAAATATAGAGGTGAACGGGTTAATTCCTTATAAAAACCGAAAAGAGCATGCCAGCAAAATTGGAGTAGTATTTGGTCAGCGAACACAGCTATGGTGGGATATTCCAGTATCTGAATCATTAAATTTAATGAGATATATGTATAATGTTTCGGAAAAACAGTATCGGGCCAAGTTTGAATATCTTTATGGACTATTTGGATATAGGTGAATTCATCCACGTTCCCGTGAGGCAACTCAGTTTAGGACAACGTATGCGAGCTGATCTTTGCGCTGCGTTGCTTCATGATCCTAAAGTGTTATTTTTGGATGAGCCGACAATCGGATTGGATGTGGTAGTCAAAGAAAATATCAGGCAATTTATCAAAGAGATGAACAAAGAGATAAATACCTCAGTTATTCTCACGACTCATGACATGTCAGACATAGAAAAACTCTGTTCTCGTGTAGTAGTTATTGATCATGGGAGAATTATATATGACGGGAATCTTCAACAATTGAAAAATGAATATGATTCAGAAGAAGTAATGATTGTTGAAACAGATGAAATGGCAGAGAATACTCAAGACCTCTATCAATTAGGCGTAACCCACATTCATCATGAAGGGACAAAACTACATATTATTTATGACAAAAAAAAACTAAATTCAACAGTGGTTATTACATGGTTACTGGAACGTAGGCAATATTAGCTTAAAAGAGATGGTTACCTACGTTATTATAAGCACTACAATTTCTCTATTGATAAAAAACGAAGTCATCAAACAGATGGAAAGAAAGATCCGAAGCGGTGAAATTGCAATGGATTTAATTAAACCTATGAATTTTAAACTGATATTTATTAGCGATACAGTAGGGAATAGTATATTCAGGTTAAGTTTTCAACTCATCCCGCTTTTAGCAGTCGGATCTATTGCATTTGGGTTTCAAATGGTCCAATTGAAAATTTTACCGTTCTTTCTTCTTTCATTAATTAATGCGGCTATTATTTATTTTTTGATAACCTTTATTATTGGTTTATTGGCGTTTTGGTATATGGCTGTCTGGCATTTGCAAAGATTCTTGAGTGATTTAATCGGTCTTTTATCGGGGTCCATTATACCGTTATGGTTTTTCCCTGATTTCTTGCAGCAAATTTCAGTTTACCTTCCCTTTAGATTAATCTACTTTGTTCCGCTATCCATTTATTTAGGTAAGACAGAGATCAATGATATCGTTATCCTGATGCTTCAGCAATGGTTTTGGATAATAGTGCTATGGATTGGAGAGAGGTTGGTATGGAGTAAAGCCATTAATAAGCTGGTTATTCAAGGGGGATAAGATGAATCCTTTAAAAATATATATCAGGTTCATAATCGTTTACTTGAGAAGCAAAATGGTCCATATTATAGCAAGACAGTTCGAATACACCTTTTTGGGACATATTATACTATCAATAATTATTTTCTGTATCTCAATTCCAAAGCTGAGTATCGACTGGACAATCTTTAAGGCATTATGGTTTGTGCTACTTCTACTGGGGGCTGTCCTAATTCATTCTGCAATTATGATTGCCTCTGGAAGTATTAGCTTTTGGTTTGTTAAGTCATCTGCAGTGCTGGAATTAGCAATATATGACCTTAGAAGTTTTTTGAATTATCCAATTACGATATATCAGAAATGGATACAAATTCTGTTGACGTTCTTTTTACCGTTTGCCTTCATTAACTTTTTCCCTGCCCAGTACTTGCTTCAAAAAGAAGGGGGTATGCTTTTTCATCCGTTACTACAATATGGCGCTCCAATTATCGGCTTAATTTCTATACTGTTGGCTTACAGGGTTTGGGATTTGGGCATTAATCAATATCAAAGTACAGGGTCATAAAAGGATTAGTTGCTAATCTGTGGGAGCGGGGTTTCACTTTGTCACCGCTGTATAACACCATATTCTCATAGTCATCCCAGTCCTGATAATCAAGCAACCCTTGATTTATCAGGATTTTTTATGTCTGCTTCCCGTTTCTCCAACATTGCATAATCCCTTCTATAGAGTCTCCATCATCCCTCCGCCAAATGAATAAAATTTAAATTTCTGTTGACATATTGCCTATGGTTAAATATATTGTTCATAAGAATAAATGTTTACCTAAGGAAACATATATGTAGATGAAAATATTTGTTTCACTCAGGAAATACGTTGCATGGTTATACGGATAGCAGATTTATCAGAAGGAGACGGGGGATTTGTAAATGATTGAAATTCGGAACCTAAACGTGGATTATTTCGGGAATTCAGCATTGGAAAATGTGAATCTGGATATACCCTTTGGGCATGCGGTGGGCATTATCGGTCCTAACGGTGCAGGTAAATCTACATTTATTAAGTCATTGTTGGATGTTATCAAAAAGAGAACAGGAAAGGTAATGGTCGGGGGAAAAGATATTTCTGAATATAGACGGAAGATCGCCTATGTACCGCAGAAAAATGACATTGATCTTTCTTTTCCAATCACCGTGAAGGATACAGTGCTCACCGGAACTTACCCGAACTTGAAGCTGTTCCGGCGTCCCGGGCAAAAAGAGCGGGACCGGGCCTTGCAATGCATGGCCATGGTGGATATCAGTGACCTGGCGGATAAGCAGATCAGCAATTTGTCCGGGGGACAGCTTCAAAGGGTTTTTATTGCCAGGGCCCTCGCCCAGGAAGCCCATGTTTTTTTTCTGGATGAACCTTTTGTCGGCATAGATCTGGTCAGTGAGAAGATCATTGTGAATCTGCTCAAGCAGCTGCGCGAAGAAGGCAAAACGATCCTCGTCGTTCACCACGACTTGCATGAGGTCGAAGAATATTTTGACAAAATCATCATTCTCAATAAGAAACTGATTGCTTTTGGCGATGTGGCAGACACGTTCACGACGGAAAATATCCGCAGGGCGTACGGTGCCTCCCTGGGAAATGTGATTATCAGAGGGATGGGAGGGAGCGGGAATGATTGATTATGTGTCAGGCTTGCTGAACCTTCCAATATATGCGCTTAACGCCGGAATATCTGCGATCATACTTGGAATTGTTTCGGGAGCGCTTGGAAGCTTTATTGTGCTCAGAAAGATGTCGCTGATGGGAGACGCCTTATCCCATGCAGTACTTCCCGGTGTGGCGCTATCGTACATACTGGGAATCAACATTCTGCTGGGGGCCTCGCTGTTTGGGCTTCTGGCCGCAATTCTCATTCAGTTTATTACAAGCCGCAGCAATATCAAAAGCGATACCTCGATCGGCATTATTCTCAGCTCATTTTTTGCCCTGGGCATTGTCCTGATTACCTTTGCCAAAAGCGGGCTTGATCTGACCCATATTTTATTTGGCAACATTCTGGCCGTCCCGCAGTCTGAGCTTACGCAATCCTTTGTGATTATGCTTGTTGTACTTGCGGTCATTGTTCTGTTATATAAAGAGCTCTTAATCAGTTCGTTCGATCCGGTAGTTGCCAAAGCGTATGGATTAAAAACAGGCTTTTATCATTATTTGCTGATGATGCTCCTGTCAGTGGTCACGGTATCCTCATTATCCCAAGTAGGCATTGTGCTTGTAATCGCCATGCTGGTTATTCCGGCAGCGACTTCCTATTTGTGGACGAATACATTACTGCATATGATTGTGCTGGCTTCCGCGGTCGGTGCCGTATCGGGAATCGCAGGAGTGTTTGTGAGCTTCAGCTTCAATCTGCCGACAAGTGCCACGATTGTGCTGGTTGGGGTAAGCGTGTTCGGGATCTCATTTATTTTATCGCCTAAAAACAATTTTCTGAGGAAAGGGCTGAAACAAGGATGAAAAAATCCAAACTTCTATCTATGGCCATGTTCATTTTGCTGCTTGCCGGATGTTCAAGCGTTGGTGAAGGGGAAGCGGGTGAGGATAAGCTGAAGATTGTTGCCACGTACTCCATTATCGCGGATATGACAGAAAATATAGTGGGGGATAAGGCAGAAGTCTACAGCATGGTTCCCATCGGAACGGACCCGCATATGTACGATCCACTGCCTGCAGATACCAGCAGAGTATCCGGTGCGGATTTGATTTTTTATAACGGCTTGAATCTTGAGACGGGGAAGGGATGGTTCCAGGACCTCCTGAAGGTGACTAATAAGAATGAGGTTGCCTTTGCTGTCTCGGAAGAAGTAACCCCCATGTATTTAACCGAAAAAGGCAAGGAAACCCAAGTAGATCCCCACGCCTGGCTGGATATTCAAAATTCCATCAAGTATGTGGACCTCATCACCGAACGTGTGATTGAACAAGACCCGGACAACAAGGAGTACTATCTGAATAATCAATCAGAGTATATTAAGGAGCTTAATGAGCTGGATCAGTATGCAAAGGATGCTGTGACTGCGATCCCCCAGGAGAAACGTATTCTGGTCACCAGCGAGGGGGCATTCAAATACTTCTCGAAGGCGTATGGATTTGAATCGGCTTTTATCTGGGAGATTAATACGGACAGCCAGGGAACGCCTGAGCAAATGAAGAAAATTATTAACATTATCAATGAAAATCAGGTGCCTGCGCTATTTCTGGAAACGAGCGTTAATCCCAAGACAATGGAAACCATCTCTAATGAAACGGGAGTACCTATACATTCCAAGATCTTTACCGATTCTTTAGCAAAAAAAGGTGAAGACGGGGACACATATATTAAGATGATTAAATGGAATATTGATAAAGTTGTAGAAGGGTTATCGCAATAATATGAGAAAAATGAATTGAACACCACTTGGATGTTTTCCGTGAATCTTCTCTCAAGGGTCTCAATTTAATAGCCGGAAAAAATTTTGTTTATAAAAAAGCCGCTCATTATTGGGCGGCTTTTTTATAAGAGAATTTATAGGTTTCACGCTATCAATTAGCCTTCTCTTTCTCGCTGTAACGGATACCGTCCTATAAGGACGGCGCAGCCGTTTCTGCTTGTTGGAAAATTAATTTGAAAAAGCAACAGGCAGCTCTGAAAAAGAGTTGAAGATGATAAATATCATATATTTAAGCGGATTTATTCATTACACTAGAGCAAATAATGATCATGATAATCATTATCAATCAATGCGGATTTTGTTTCTTCTATTTGCTCAAAAGTGGGGGGATTCGGTTGCAGGGGAGATTTTGGCGGACAGGTTTGGCAGTTATTCTGTTAATGGTATTGATCATTCCAGGTCAAGCCCATGCAGCGGATGGCAATTGGCGCAAGGTGGTAGACCAAATAGAAGATACCTTGCAGCAAGCACTGGAGACATATGATAAGGGGGATGTCGCAGAGGCGAAGAATCAGGTCAATAATGCATATTATGGACCTTATGAGAGCGGACAGATGGAGAAAGCGGTGAAATATAATATTTCATCGAAGCGGAACGCCATCATCGAGGAAGAGTTCCGCCTGATCCGCAAGTCGATGACTGCCGGAGCCTCCAAGGCTGAGGTGAATCAGCAGATGTCGGAGCTGGTGGACATGCTGCAGGAGGATGCGGCTACGCTCAGCAAGTCTGACAGTACTCCATGGGGGATTTTCTTATCCTCACTGGCCATCATCCTGCGGGAAGGCATTGAAGCTATTCTCGTGATCGCCGCCATCATTGCGTATCTGATCAAGTCGGGAAATGGGGACAAGGTCAAGATTATTTATCAGAGCTCATTAGTGGCTCTGGGGGCAAGCGTGCTGACCGCGATTGGCCTCAAATATTTATTTAATATCAGCGGGGCCAGCCAGGAAAATCTGGAGGGCATTACGATGCTGCTGGCCGTAGTTGTGCTTTTCTCCATGAGCTTCTGGTTAATCGGCAAAGCCGATGCCAAACGGTGGAAGAATTATATTGAGGGTAAGATTCAGACCTCGATAACGACGGGCAACACTCTGACTCTATGGCTGGCTGCATTTCTTGCTGTCTATAGAGAAGGCGCCGAGACGGTCCTTTTCTATCAGGCCTTGGTGAGTGGACAAGATCGGGCAGGGGTCAGCATGATCGGGCTCGGAATTGCCGCCGGAGCTGTGGGGCTGGTTGTGATTTTCCTGATTATCCGCTACGGGAGTCTTCGCATTCCGCTTAAGCCCTTCTTTATCGGAACCAGCATTCTGATGTACTATCTGGCTTTTGTTTTTGCCGGGGAAGCCATTACGGAGCTGCAGGCCGGAACTATGGTTAGCGCAACAACGGTCTCCGGATTTCCGATTATAAGCTTTTTTGGGATCTATCCAACGGTAGAAAGCCTGACCGCACAGGGGCTGCTGCTGCTGGCTACGGTCATAGGTCTTGTCTGGTATATGCTGTCCACCCGCAAAGGCAAGCTCAAACCGGAAGGAAGGCAATTGCAGGGGTAATGGCGTTCATGATGTTTTTTCAGATTTATAACAAATATATAGGGGTGTAAAGAGAATGAAAAAAATCAAAAATATCTTGATGATCACAGGAATGGCAGTGGCTATGTCTTCATTAATGCTGGGCTGCAATTCGACGGGCAACAGCGGCAATGACGCAGCTGCTTCAGGAAACAATACGGAAGTCAATGCTCCGTCGGATGAAGCGGCAGCCTTTGAAGAGTTCCCGATCGGTGAAGAGCAGGAAGTCGAAGGCCTGAAGGTTGGAGCGCTGTATCTGCAGCCGGTAGATATGGAACCAATGGACAAAGCGGGCTTGCCTGCCGCCCAGTCCGACTTCCACCTCGAAGCGGATATTGCCGCGCTGGAAGGGAATCAGACAGGCTTCGGGATTGGCGAGTTTATCCCATACCTGACCGTTCATTATCAGATCAAAGCCAAAGCTACAGATAAAGTGGTTTCCGAAGGGACCTTTATGCCTATGAATGCTTCTGACGGTGCCCACTATGGAGCCAATGTAAAGCTTGACGGTGCAGGGGAATATGTTCTGAATTATGTGGTGGAATCACCGGAAAAAATGGACTACCTGCTGCATACGGATGACGCGACAGGCGTAGAGGGACGTTTCTGGCAGGAACCGATCGACTTAACCTGGGAATTCTCATGGGTGCCAAGAACCTGGTAAAACATAGTACAGACAAGCGTCCGCAAGCATAATCGGGGATTGTAACCAGAACAGTGTGGTGAGAAAAAATTGTTAAAAGCGATTTCGATTACGCTCGGAAACGGATTTGAGGTTGCGCTGATTATTTCCGTCCTTATCGTGTGGCTCCGGCATGCGGGGAGCAGTGCTTTATCCAGATGGGTATACGGCGGGGCCGGATTTGCCGCAATTGCCGGCTGTGCTGTGCTGTATGCATTGAAATGGTCGGGGCCGAAAAAGGAAAGCTTTACAGGCTGGACAATGGCAGTGTGCTTTATTTTGGAGGTTCTATATCTGATTTGGATCAGCAAGGCCAGAAAAGTGGACTCGGCAGCTGCACATACAGCGCATTCGCTGTGGACCAGAGGTACAGTGGGGAAAATATTTATTTTCCTCACTGCCGCTTCGCTGACGGTGCTGCCGCTGATGCGCGTGCTGCAGTTTCCAAGCAGTATCTTTATCCAGACTTACAGTGTAGTCAACACTGAGCTTATTCTTAAGTTCACGGGCGGCTTGCTGGGGCTGGTGTTCAGCTTCCTTTTTGCAATGTCCTTTCTAAGAAGCACACGTACACTTTCAGTTCGCAGCTCAGTGGCTGGAAGTGTACTGCTACTGGCGGCTATGATGCTCAATCAGATTTTTACTGTCGCACAGATTCTATTCGCCAGAGGCGTATTTCCGTTAACTCCGCTGACGATGAAGATCCTGGTCCCCATTATTAATAACATGGATAAATACCTTTACGTGCTGCTTGGAGCCTCGTTGATCTGGACCGTAACGGTCCTATTGTCGTTTAAGAGAAGAAAAGAAAAATTGTCCGAGACCTGGAATCCTGCGGTTCAGCGGAAGTTCAAGGCGCGGGTGCGCAACGACAAACGCTGGCTGGCTTCCATTGCGGGATTGATGGTGCTTGTTCCCTCCTTGCTCAGTGTAGAGGCGGTTTTGGCCAATCAGACGATTGAATTATCCCCGGCGGAGCCGGTCACTCCTGACGCAAGCCGGCAGATTGTCATTCCGGCTGCGTCCGTGGATGACCGGAATCTCCACCGGTTCGGGTACACGGCTGCGGACGGAACGATTGTCCGGTTCATTATTATCCGCAAATCCGAAACGATGTACGGGGTCGGATTCGATGCCTGCAAAATCTGTGGCTCTTCAGGATACTACCAGAAGAATAACAAGGTCATTTGCCGGAAATGCGATGTTATCATGAATATTCCAACCATTGGCTTCGAGGGCGGCTGTAATCCGATCCCGCTTGCGTATCACATGGATAAAGGCAATCTGGTCATTGCGGGCAGTGACTTGGAGCAGGAAACCGCTACGTTTCACCAGGAGGATCTTTTCCAGCATTAAGGGCTGACAGCGTTAAAAGATTGGGGATGGAATGATGTTTTTTCGAATGCTCGCCAAAGCGTTTACCGTTGGCTTCAAAGGCAAGATTCTGCTCATCGTTACGATTGCCTTCGGGGCGTCCCTCGCTACGGCTATGCTGAACGTGTCTCTGGATGTCGGCGATAAAATGAACCGGGAATTAAAAACCTATGGCGCCAACCTGCAGGTCATTCCAAAAATGGATGCCCTGCCTGCGGAAATAGACGGGGTGGATTTCAATCCGCTTGCCGACAGAGAGTTCATTGCAGAGGAAGAACTGCCGAAGATTAAGACGATCTTCTGGGCCTATAACATTGTTGCCTTTACCCCTTATCTGGAAGCCTCCGCCAATGTAGCTAAGGTGAATCATCCTGTAGCAGTGGTAGGTACCTGGTTCAACAAAGATTTGGAACTTCCAACGGGAGAACGGATTAATACGGGAATAGAGCAGCTCAAAACCTGGTGGCAGGTTGAAGGGGAATGGGTAAAGGACGATGACAGCAACACTGCGCTGGTAGGCGCAGCACTGGCCAATCAGCTCGGGCTGGCGCCCGGGCAGACACTTGAGGTCAATGTCGATGTGAACGGCGGCGGCAAGAGCCTGCCGCTGAAGGTAGCAGGAATCTTAAGCGGCGGCGGAACGGATGACGACAAAATCTTTGTCTCTCTCGGAACCTTGCAGCAAACGACAGGGTTATCCGGCAAAGTGGGCAGGGTTGAGGTGAGTGCACTGACGACTCCGGAGAACGAGCTGGCGAGAAGAGCGGCGCTGAATCCGGAACGGCTCTCCGCCAAGGATTACGAGACCTGGTATTGCACCGCCTATGTCAGCGCCATTGCCTATCAGATTGAGAAGGCTCTGCCCGGCTCCGAGGCCAAGGTGATCCGGCAGGTTGCCGAATCCGAAGGCATGATTCTGACCAAAATCCAGCTGTTGATGTTTATTCTCACGGCTGCCGCACTGATCAGCTCCGGCTTGGGCATTTCGGGCCTGATGACCACTAAGGTACTCGAAAGAAGCAAAGAGATTGGCCTTATGAAGGCGCTGGGGGCCCAAAGCCACGCGGTTCTGCTGCTGTTTGTAATGGAAGCCGTAATATCCGGCGTTGTAGGCGGACTTCTCGGCTACGGGGCGGGACTTGGCTTTGCCCATATTATAGACCGGACTGTATTTGATACTTCGCTTACCTTCAAAGGGCTGGTTCTGCCGCTGGTCCTGCTGCTCTCTGTGCTGCTCACCTTGGCGGGCAGCTTCTCGGCAATGCGGATGGTTATCCGGCTTCAGCCTGCCAATGTAATGAGAGGCGGGAGATAGCATGCGTAAATCAGCGATGTTCTTCAGAATGCTGGCCAGCTCCTTTCAGCTTAGAAAATCGAGAATGTTAATTGCTTTGTTCGCCATCATTGTCGGAACTGCAGTGATCTCGGGATTACTCAGCGTATATTACGATATCAACATTAAAATGGGGATGGAATTCCGGTCCTACGGTGCCAATCTAATCCTCACCCCTACTGCGGAATCCCAGCAAAAAGTATTTCCGGAGAGCACCGCCCAGGAGATTGCCGGCATATTCCCGCAGGAGGATGTAGTGGGATACACATCGAACCTGTACGGGCTGGTGAAAATTAATTCCCGCAGACTTGTGGTGGTAGGCACCTGGTTTGATCAAATCTCCAAAATCACCCCCTATTGGGAGATTACCGGCACAATAGAGAGTGACCGCAAGGCTTCCGGGACGGTGCTTGTCGGAAAGGCATTAGCCGAGAAGCTGGGTTACAAGATTGGAACGGTCCTGCCGCTGCAGGACGAAGTAACGGGAAATGAGCAAAAGGTCACGGTGACGGGCACCATCAGCAGCGGCGGGACGGAAGATAACCAGATTTTTATCAATCTTGCGGATGCCCAGAAGCTGTTTCAGCAGGAAGGCATGGCCAATGCGGCTTACTTCAGTGTTGCCGGGGAGGGCTTGGATGCCGCGGCCTCTGCCGCCGATGTCAAATTTCCGCAAATGAAGCTTAGCCCGATCAAGCAAATTTCCGGCTCCGAGGCAGTCATGCTGGATAAGATCAGCTCGCTTGTATATATCGTCGTTGTGATTATTCTTTTGTCCACTTTATTATGCGTAGCCACAACGATGATGACGATGGTCATGGAGCGCAAGCAGGAGATCGCCTTGAAAAAGGTGCTGGGAGCCCACAATAAAGCTCTTTCCCTGGAATTTCTGAGCGAAGCAGGAGTGCTGGCACTGGCAGGTACACTGGCCGGTCTGGTGTTCGGCTACTTTCTGGCCCAGATTATCGGGCAAAGTGTATTCCACTCCCCGATTTCCTTTCGCTGGGCAGTGATTCCGCTGGTCACGGTGACCGCATTGCTCGTAGCCGGACTGGCTTCTCTGATTCCGCTAAGATCCGTCATCGGCATAGAGCCGGCTGTTGTTCTCAAAGGGGAATAGCACAGAAAGGGGACAGGACAATGAGTATTCTGGAAATCTCCGGAATGGGCAAAAAATATGGGAATTTGCATGCATTGCAGAATATCACTTTTTCTGTAGAGCCGGGGGAATGGCTGTCGATCATGGGCTCCTCCGGTTCGGGAAAGAGCACGATGCTGAATATGATCGGGCTGATGGACAAACCAACCAGCGGCGAGGTGAAGATCGACGGGATTGTCACCAGCTCGCTGGGCTCCAAGAAACTGACGGAAATCCGCAAGGACAAGATTGGACTGGTGTTCCAGCAGTTTCACCTGATCCCCCATCTCACGGCGCTTGAGAATGTGATGGTGGCCCAGTATTATCACAGCATGCCTGACGAGAAGGAGGCTGCGGCAGCCCTGGCCCGGGTCGGCCTGGGGGGCCGGGCGAAGCATTTGCCGCGCCAGCTCTCCGGGGGGGAACAGCAGCGGGTATGCATCGCCAGAGCGTTGATTAACTACCCGGCGCTGATTCTGGCCGATGAGCCTACAGGGAATCTGGATGAGTCCAATGAAAAGATTGTGCTGGAGCTGTTCCAGGAGCTGCACAGAGAAGGCCATACAATTATTATGGTCACTCATGCGCCTGAGGTAGGCGAGCTGGCCGAGCGGCAAATCCGTCTGGAGCACGGAATCATCAAAGAGATTCGGACGCCTGATAGAATCGGGAATTATGCTTAACAGGCTGGACTCCAGCTGGTCTGCAGCGTTTATTGCCAAGCAGCGGAATCCTGCTGCCGCCAATACTGATAATCAAGAAATTCTTGATTTGTCAGGATTTTTTCTCGCTGTAACGGATACCGTCCTATCAGGACGGCGCAGCCGTTTCCACTTGAAAGATAAGAATTTATCCTGAATTCGAAAGTAAGCATCTACAAATCATCTAAAAGGCTCTACACGAAGGGATTTTTTGTGAAAAACAACTTGCACCCAATGGGTGATGGAAAAAGCGGGGCTATCCCTTGTCCGATCTGGATTTGTTCAATTCACTTTCGAAATTCAGGTTTATATGTTTTGGGGTCCCCGCAAAGTACCTGAGACATCATCGAAGCCAAGGCCCCACTTTGTGGGGTTATTTTGCGCAGGATATGTTCAGGCTTTTGGAGCGGCCGCTCCGCGAACGGAGCGTTGTCCGGGTCGCTGTGCTCTCCAGATTTATTTCATTCCCCTTAGGAGCTGCGAGGAAATGAGTACCCGCTTTTGTTGACAAAAGCTCCACGGTTTTGGGAGTTTTGTCAACAATGTAGCGGTACTTTATTTCGCCGCAGTCTCTTAGCGGTGAAAATCCGGAGACCCAGGCGGCCGCTGCCGCTGTTCCGCGGGTCCGTCCATCCGCTCCGCTGTTTAAGCGGGAGGCGGGTCTGTAATCTTTAAAAAACACAATACAGAAACTTAATGTATATGAAATGAACCGGAGAACCTGAACAAGCTGACGGAATGCAAGGAGGAGATTCATAGGGGACTGAAGCGAAGTGGAAAAAGTAACTAAAGAAACTAATTTATCCTGAATTGAACCGGAGAATCTGAACAAGCTGGCGGAACGCAAGGAAGAGATTCATAGGGAACGGAAGCGAAGTGGAAAAAGTAACACTAATGGGCTGAAATTCTGGCTTGAACGGGCTTTAGTGGGATTTTGTACACTTAATGGAGGCCTTCTCCCCCCATATGGCTGATTTCAGCCGGATTAGTTATACTTTTTCCCACTAGGGATGATCCAGTCTCCGAATGCGGTGGATTAGTTATCCTTTTTACCACTAAAATGGCTGCCCTTTGGATGAATGGTTCAAGTTCATCTGAATTTAGGCGTATTCCTTAGTAAGGGGGTGAAACGGATCGATTAGCGAAAAAGCGGCTGAGGGGAGTATGAAGTGACCTTTTCCACTTGGCTTCCCGCCTGGCTTCAGCAGCCAGCCTTACACCTGAAATGCAAACAGCTGCGCTGCACGGTTAAGGACGGCGCAGCCGTTTCTGCATGAAAGATAAGAATTTATATGTTTTGGGGTCCCCGAAAAGTACCTGAGTAAATCATCGAAGCCAAGGCCCCACTCCCCTGGAAATAACTTTACGCCCCCATTTCCATCATCTGTGGTGCCGCGTCAGCGGCATGGATGGCTTTGTGGGGTTATTTTATACAAGGCTGTCCGCATCCGGCGCAGCCGGAATTATGCTTGCGGCATACTCCCGGCGGTAGCTCTGCGGCCCTTGTCCATAGTGTTTCTTGAAAGTTCTGCTGAAGTAGCTTAAATCCGCAAAGCCGGCCTGCTCTGCGGCTTCGGAAATCAGGATGCCGGGAAGGAGCAGAAGCTCCCGGGCCTTTTCCAGGCGGATCTGGTTCATCCGTTCTACAATGGTGTATCCGGTAAGCCTCTTGTACTCGCGCGACAAATGCCCGTAGCTCATATGCAGCGAGGCGGCCAGCCCGGCTACGCTCAGGCGGCTGCCCTGAAAGTCCTCCAGATAGATATCCACCTTGCGGACGATGGGGTCTTGCGGGGTCCGGACGGCTTTCGCATCTCCCTCCATTTCCTGCTGCAGGCGGCTGAGCTGATCCAGCAGCCGGACGAGCAGAAGCTGCAGTCCCAGCTCCGAGCGGCTTACGGCTGCCTCCTCCAGGAACTGCTTCAGCAATCTGCCGAAGCCTTCTTCATCCCGGTATGACCCGGGCCTCCAGTGATGCAGCCGCTGAAGCCTTGCATAGAATGAGCCTTCAGCCTCCCCGCCGCCCGTCAAGCCAAAAGCTTTCTCTCCGTCATTCTCCGGCTCAGCACGGGCAATCCGCCACCGGAAGCAGAGTCCTTCATGCGGATTGCCGCGGGTATAGGAATGGGAATGCACCATGCCCGGAGGAATCAGGAAGAATTCCCCCTCCTGCACAGAGATGGAATCTGCTCCGAACTGCGTCTCCAGCTGACCGGCCAGCACATAGTTGAACTCAAACCAGGTATGGGCATGGGACGGGCATTTACTGGCTGTGCCAATTTGTTCAAAAATGATATCTACCCAATCAACTACAGCATCCTGAATGCGGATTTCACGGCATAATGCATTGAATACAGGAGGCAGAACAGTTTTCCATTCACTGATTTTCATATTCTCCAAATTCCTCTCTTCTGGGCGTCTTTCCGTTGGTTGCTGCTGATTATATCATAATCGGACAAATAAACGTGTGAATTGGAAATGTACTCCCCTGCCGTCCTGCCTCACAATATAGGAAGAAGCGAGACATCCCTATAGGTTAAGAGGAGGCTGCAATACATGAAAAAACTGCATTTGCTGAGCAATGCCCATCTGGACCCGGTCTGGCAGTGGGAATGGGAGGAAGGGGCGGCTGCAGCCGTATCCACTTTCCGTGCCGCGGCAGAATTTTGCGAGGAGCATGACGGGTATATTTTCAACCATAACGAGGTTATTCTCTATCAGTGGGTTGAAGAATATGAGCCCTTGCTGTTTGGGCGCATCCAGCGGCTCGTTCAGGAAGGCAAATGGAGGATCATGGGCGGCTGGTATTTACAGCCCGACTGCAATATGATCTCCGGCGAGTCCTTTGTCCGCCAGATTCTGCTTGGGAAGGCCTACTTCCGCGAGAAGTTCGGGGCGGAGCCGACCACGGCGATCAATTTCGATTCCTTCGGACATACGCGCGGGCTGGTGCAGATTCTCCAGCAGGCGGGCTATGACTCCTACATCTTCATGCGTCTGTCCGCGGCTGCGCTGCAGGGTCTCCTGCCCTATCCCGACCGTGATCTGCATGAAGCTCTGCGGGATTTGCTGACTGTGCAGTTTCACGATATTCTGCCGGGTTCCTCGGTGCAAAACGCCGAGGAGGCTTCGCTGCGGCAGCTCGGCCATGGGCTTGAAATCCTCGCCCGGCTGAAGGCCAGAGCGTTCTTTGCCCTGGCCGCCGGCCAGCCCAAGGCTGCGCCGAAAGAATATCCGGTCCTGATCTACAATCCGCATCCGTTTGCGGTGAAGGGGGTATGGGAATGCGAATTCATGCTGGAGGACCAGAACTGGAAGGAAGAGTTCTCCATGCCAGTGGTTTACCAGGACGAGAAGCGTCTCCCCTGCCAGCCGGAGAAGGAGCGCAGCAATATTCCGCTGGACTGGAGAAAGAGAGCAGCCTTCACAGCGGAACTGGCCCCTTCCTCCATGAACCGGTTCGATTGCCGGATTGCCATGCTGCCCTTCAAGCCGCTGACTCTGCTCAAGGAGCAGAACGGAGGCTTCCGGTTTGAGACCGCAGAGCTGCTGGTGGTCATTAATGCGCAGACCGGACTTATGGATGAGTATGCTGTGCGGGGAACCGCGTATCTGCATCCGGGCGCCTTCGCCCCCCTGGTGCTGAAGGATAATGAAGATCCGTGGCGAATGGACATCACGGCCTTTGACGAGCCCGAAGGCCGGTTCTCGCTGATGAATGCGGAGGAAAGCGCGCTGTTCTCCGGCGTAAAGCATCCGCTTGCGGCTGTGCGGGTGATCGAGGACGGGGAGGTCCGCACTGTGATCGAAGCGGTCCTGAAGTACGGCAGCTCCAGCATATGCCAGATCTATAAGCTGCCCAAGCAGGGGACGGAGGTTGAGATCGAACTGCGGGTGTACTGGAATGAGAAGGATAAGCTGCTCAAGCTGTCCATTCCAACCGTCCTGGAGCAGGGGGATTACATGGGCCAGACCGCCTTTGGCGTGAATCCGCTGAACCGGGAGGGCCAGGAGACGGTGGCACAGAAATGGATTTCGGTGGAGGATGCTGCGCAGAAGCTAGCGGTCACCTGCATCAACAACGGAAGCTATGGCGGGGATTTCCGCGACGGCGAGGTGCGCCTGTCCCTCCTGCGGAGCGCCGGATATTGCGCGCATCCAATTGGCGACCGTCCGATTATGCCCCAGGACCGCTTCCAGCCGCGCATGGACCAGGGGGAGCGCTGCTACACCTTTTGGCTGAATGCAGGTGGGCTTGCAGATCGGAGAGCACGGGTGGACCGGGAAGCGCTGGTTCATAATGAACGGCCTTATGCCCTGTCCTTCTTTCCGTCAGGAGAAGGGGAGCAGCCCGGACCTTGTGTCATTCTGGAGGATGACAGCGTTCAGCTCAGCGCCTTTAAGAAGGAGGAAGACGGCGGCGGCTTCATTCTGCGCCTGTTCGAGCCAACCGGAAGCGGCGGCGCAACTATGGTCAGTCTCCCGGAGCTCGGCATCCGCCAGGCGGTCAGCCTGAACGGATTTGAGATCAGAACTTACCGTGTGCAGCTGTCGTCCCGCATGCTGGAGGAGGTTCCGCTGTGTGAGCGGGGCACCCTGGAAAATTGAATTATTTTATTTAAATTAGGAAGGCTGATTTTTCTTATAATGGAAAAATAATAAAGTAAAAGAAGGAAAAAAATTCCTTATGTCGAATTTTGATATGGGGAGGTGATTTAAATGGCATATTATGCAATTGAGGCCTTTGAAGCTCACAACATAACGGAGCTTAGTGATATGATAGATGAATTCATATCGGCAATGGAGCAGGGACAGCTTATAGATATCAAATATCAGGTTGTTCCTACCGCTGTGACCACAAATTCAGAGCACGGAGTACAGTCGGACAGCAAGTACACCGCTTTGGTTGTTTTTACGAAATAAGAGGGACAGATGCGAAGGAGCCGCTGCATAGCGGTTCTTTTTTTGTTTTAAGGAAGGGCCTGCCTCAGCTGCCCTGGTTTCAGGTGCTTAATGGCAAAGCTCCCGCTTGCAATAAGGGTGTTCCCGGTCCGCTAGGGGACGGAGGGAATGGAAAGTTGTAATTTAACCGTCATCTGACTGCTGGCCACTTTTTTGGTGTGAGGCAGCCCCCGCGAAATTCCGCCCCATAAAATGCAGTATTTCCAAAGTCCAAGGGGGCGAAGGCGGGAAAAGCCGGTGCTATAATGGCGGTACCAACAGAAAGAAAGGGGCATGACCCATGAAATCCGGCGACAAGAGTCCGTCACTGCCGCATCCTTTACCGCAAATATTCCCGCGCCTGTTCCTTGGCATAAGCATGAAGGGTGGAGTGGGCGCATGAGCAGGCTGTCCGCAGAGCCGGGACTTACCGGCGCTTCTCTCCATACCGGAAGCCTTGGGCGCTTCTCCCGGTTTATGAGAAAGTATGGCCCCGCATATTTGATGCTGCTGGTTCCGGTCTGCTTTTTTGTGGTCTTTTCACTGTATCCGATCGGCTGGGCTTTGAAATATGTATTCTACTATTATGACGGCGTGATGCCGGAGCGGTTCACCGGACTTGCCAATCTGAAGCGTCTGATGGACGACCAGATTTACTGGGCCTCCCTGTGGAAGCAGGCGCTGTTCTCTCTGAAAATATTGCTTGAGCTGCCCCTGGCGTTTGTGCTGGCCCTGCTCTTGTACTCCAGGCTGCAGGGACGGAATATCTTCCGGGCGATGTTTGTCATGCCGTATATTTTGCCCGGCTCCACGATGGCGCTTGTTATGTACATTTTGCTGAATCCCTATAACGGCGGGCTGAACCAGCTGCTGCTGAAGCTTCACCTGATTGACCAGCCGGTCCAGTTCCTGTCGGGCGGCTGGACCGCTTTTGCCAGCGGGATGGTGATGGATGCCTGGCAGAACTTCGGGATCAACATGCTGTTCTTCCTGGTCGGACTGACCAGTATTCCGAAGGATGTCTATGAGAGCGCCGATATGGATGGAGCCACAGGCTGGAAACGGATGCGTTACATCTCGATTCCGATGATGGGCCGTATTCTGCAGATGATCCTGTTCCTGTCCATTCTGGGCACGCTCAAATCCATGGGCCCTTTCCTGGTGCTGACGAACGGCGGACCGAATAATGCGACGGAGAGGTATGGGTCAACTCGCGGCATGACCTGGAAGTGCGTGAGGCCCTGGTCAAAAAATTCAATGAAACCAATCCCGACAATATCGAAATCAGCTATAAGGTATTTGCCGACAATTACGAGGAGCAGCTGAAGCTGGCACTGAACGCCGGCAATCTGCCGGATATTGCCTATAATATTTCCACCGATCTGGTGAATGCGGGTTATCCGCTCGATTTGAACCCTCTGATTACGCCGGAGATTCGCGAACGCTTTGATGAATCCGCTCTCACAGTTCCGCCAACCGCCAAAAACGGCGAATTGGACCGGGTATTCGAGAATGTAACCACCTTCAAGCTGATCTATAACAAGGATCTGTTCAAGGCTTCGGGGCTTGATCCGGAAAAGCCGCCTGCTACCTGGCAGGAGATGAGCGATTATGCCAAGCAGATCACGGCCAGCGGCGGCGGACAGAAGTTCGGCCTCGGGCTTCCTGTGAAGCAGACGGCCTTATGGAGATATTACGTGATTTATCCGTCGGCAGTCTCCGGCGACATCATGGGACGCGAGGGCTGGAACGCCGTCACCGGAAAATACGATTTCTCGCCGTTTGCCAAATACGTGGAATGGTGGATTGATGTGAACAAGGACGGCAGCGTCTTCCCCGGAGTGGGAACCTACGACAATGACATGATCCGTGCCCAGTTCGCGGAAGGAAATATCGGCATGCTGTCTGCGGCAACCTGGGATATCGGGGTATTCAACGACCAGTTTCCGGCCAAAAACGACTGGGCGGTTGCCGACTTCCCTACCTGGGACGCAACAAACATGTAGACTATCCCTACACTTATGAGAAATCGGTTGCTGAAGAAGTCGCCGGCAATGGGGATGCCTTAGCGCTGCAATCCCTTGTACATTCTTTTTATAACTCCCTGTATGTTAAAGGGCCTGTAGAGAAGGAAACCGTCTATTCATTGACGATTCGCCTGCTTGTCTCGGTGGAGCAGTCTGTGCGCGGCGAAAATGATCTGCCCGCACTGTTCAATCTGTCGCTGGTTGAGATTACAAATATCAGTTTGCTGTCCGAATTGGAAGAAAGGGTATGCGGCATTTTGCTGGAAATGCATAAGGCGCACCGGGAATACCGACAGCAGGAGGATCAAAATATTGTGGAGCTGGCTATCTCGCATATGAAGAAGAATGTTGCGGATGCCACTCTGCAGAGCATCGCGGCCGAGGTGTTCGTTACGCCCAATTACTTGAGCATGCTGTTCAAGATCCGTACCGGAAAAACCTTCATTGAGACATTGACCGACCTTAGAATTGACGAGGCCAAGCGGCAGATTACAGAAACTAATCTAAAAAACATGGATATTTCCCGGCATATCGGCTATCAGGACCCGCGCTATTTCAGCAAGCTGTTCAAGCAGAAGGTAGGGCTGACGCCAAGCGAATACCGTGAGCGCAAGACCGGCTTGCTGCACCGGCGCTTGGGATAGAGGCCGGCAGCCCCTACCCTTCAGCCGGTTTGCCTATGGTCTGACCTGCCCAGAATCCCCTGCCGGCAGGCTCCGCGCCTCTCCGATCTCCTTCTCCCAGCTGAGATGCCGGAATTCCCTGGCGCTGTCGCCGTTCCGGAACCACTCTTCGAAGTCACTCCACAGCTCCGTTGTCCACGGCGAGTCAATCTGCGCGGTTGTATAGGTGCCCGAACGCAGCCTGATGAAGCCGAACACATCCCTGATCTGCGACTTCTCTGCTTCTATGACGGTCTGTTCCGCTAAATGGGGCGGAATAAAGATTACCCCGTACGGCGTGCCGAAGACAATATCTCCCGGCAGACAAATGGCAGCGCCGATACGGCACGGCACATTCATGCCTGTCATTACTACATCCGCAATGGCTGTAGGGTCCGAACCCCGGTAATAGACGTTGATATCCCGGATTTTGCTGACCTGTTCATTATCGCGTATGCCGCCCCAGACTACGGCTCCTCCGTTCTTGGTGCGCGTGGCGATTGCGGTAGACAAATTCCCTCCGACATAAGTCCCCAAATGCACCTTGTCGAACATATCCACGACCACAACGTCGTTCTCCCCGAGCACGTCAATGACCCATTGATTGTAAAAGCCCTTTCTGCCCTCATCGGCTCCAGCCGCCACCAGCGTTTCATGAAGGTCCGGACGGGTTGGCACCATGACAGCCGTGACGGCGCGGCCAATCATAATTTGATCGGGATGTACGGTTTTGAAGCCTCCCTCGAATTGAAAGCGGTAGCCATTGTTCCATAGAGGCATCCATGCTTCTTCAAGCGTGATCTTTCTCATGCGCTCCAAAATGTTATCCGGCACCTTGGGCCTGCCGTTTCCGTACCGCTCACCGGTCCACTTCCCGGTCCATTTGATGATATCTTCCTTGCGGTCAAACATGCGTATCCATCCTCTCCTGAGCCCATAATCTCTGATCCCTATTCATCATACCCAGGCTGCAAAAGCCGGTCTATCAGCAGAATCAATACTATTTTTCAGCGGATTGTAGATTACACCCCCCTGAATTTTCATTTGGCAAGGCGCTGTTCAATTTAAGTTATAATCTGGAAATTATGCCGTTTTCAAGTCGTAAAATCATCGTATGCCATCATAAGTATGTCTGCTATTAAGCCTCTGATGCCGGTGCTATATTAATGGGGAGTACTCGCCATATTACATGAATCGGGGTGTTGTTCTTGAAATGAGCAATCTTTCTCTTAAAAAATCACTCTCCCGCCATATCGCCGGTTATTTGTTCATTTCACCTTGGCTGACCGGATTTCTGCTGCTGGCGTTATGGCCGATTTTGCAATAGCTTTATCTATCCTTTACGGAATATTCATTGCTGGAAGCTCCCGGATGGATCGGGCTAATGAATTACAGGGATATCTTTCATGACCAGCTTTTCTACAAATCGCTGCGGGTCACCTTTCTGTTCGTATTCCTTTCCGTGCCGCTGAAGCTGGCGTTTTCCTTAATGGTCGCCATGCTGCTCAACCGGAGCATCCGGGGAATCAACCTGTACCGCACCGCCTTCTACTTTCCGTCGCTAATCGGGGGGAGCATTGCCGTCTCGGTGCTGTGGCGGAATATGTTCGGGATGGACGGATATATCAACCAGATACTGGCCATGTTCGGCATACAGGGAATGGGCTGGATCTCCAATCCGGAAACTGCCCTGGGCACGCTGATTTTGCTGAACGTATGGCAGTTTGGCTCGACGATGGTCATTTTTCTGGCCGGCCTTAAGCAAATTCCCAAAGAGCTGTATGAATCGGCGGGAGTGGACGGTGCCGGAGCCATCCGCAGATTCTTCAGCATTACCCTGCCGATGCTGTCGCCGGTGCTGTTCTTCAACCTGATTCAGGCCATTATCGGCTCTTTTCAAATGTTCACCTCGGCATTCATTGTCACCAGAGGCGGGCCGGCCAATGCGACTTATACGTACGCGCTGTTCCTGTACGAAAAGGCCTTCAGCCAATTTCAAATGGGATATGCTTCGGCGCTGGCCTGGATTCTCCTGGTGATCATCGGCGTCTTCACCGCCATTAATTTCACGGCCTCCAAATACTGGGTATTCTACGAAACGGGAGGGAAATAAAGATGGAGCTGCAGGTGAAACAGAATAGCATATGGATCCATGCGGTGATGATTGCGGCTTCCATACTGATGCTGTATCCCGTTTTGTGGTGGATTGGGGCGTCATTGAAGTCACCGGCCGAGATGGGGCTGCCCACGATTTGGCCGAAGCGGCTGATTTGGGACAACTACATTGACGGCTGGAACTTTTCGAACAACTACAGCTTTGCCACTTTTTTCAAAAACTCGCTTGTCATGGAGTTCTGGAATGTGCTGGGAGCAGTTATAAGCAGCTCGCTGGTCGCCTTCGGGTTTGCAAGAATCAAGTTTGCCCTCAGCAATTTCTGGTTCGCTGTGCTGCTGATGACCATGATGCTTCCGGCACAGGTGACGATTATTCCGCAGTACATTCTGTTTAATAACTTTGGTTTTGTAAACAGTTACATTCCATTAATTATTCCGCATATTCTGGGCGGCGGGGCATTTTTTATCTTTCTGGTCGTACAATTCATCCGCGGGATTCCCAAGGAATTGGATGAAGCCGCCACAATTGACGGAACTTCAACGTTCGGCATTTATTACAGGATCATTCTGCCGCTTATCGTTCCCGCGCTGATGAACGTGGCGATCTTCACCTTTATCTGGAGCTGGGATGATTTCCTGGCCCAAGTGCTGTATCTCAATACGATTGATAAATACACGGTAGGTCTGGCCTTGCGGATGTTCATCGATCAATTCGACATTCAGTGGGGGCAACTGCTGGCGATGTCTTTGCTGTCCATCCTGCCTTCGGCGCTTATTTTTCTGTTCGCGCAGAGATATTTCGTTGACGGAATAGCAACTACCGGCATCAAGGGTTAATTTAACCGAGGAGATGATATAGATGAATGTAAAAAAAAGAGCGGTCATAGGCTTGGCGGCAATCATGGTATTGGGGAGCAGCCTGGCAGGCTGTGGGGGAGAAAAGACAGAAGAGCCGGCTGCCTCAGGCGGCAGTCAGGCTCCGGCCTCGGCCAAGGCCAATCTGGAAATTATGTGGTGGGGCTCGCAGGAACGCCATGATGCGACGCTTGAAGCGGTGGACTTGTATACCCAAATCCATCCCAATATCACCTTCACCCCGTAATATACGGATTGGGATGGATACTGGAAGAAGCTTCCGACTCTTGCCGCTTCCAGGTCGCTGCCGGATGTACTGCAAATGGATGCCACCTACATACAGGAATATGCAGCCAGAGGTGTGCTTGAGGACCTGTCGGACATGGAGCTTAGCGATGTCATTGACAGCGGTGTGCTGGAGAAATCCAAGATCGACGGCAAGCTCTACGGCATCCCGCTCAGCTATAACGGCAACGGCTTCGTGTACAACAAGCCTGAGCTGGAAGCCGCGGGCGTTACCCTGCCTGTACAAGACTGGACGTATGACCAGTTCTTCGCCTTCGCCGAGGAAGCGCATGACAAGCTCCCCAAGGGCAAGTACGGCATCGGCGATTACACCAATTACTGGGATACGTACCAGGCCTATCAAATGGCTTACGGCAAAGGCCCGGTATTCGCTGACGGTGTCACTCTGAATATCGACAAGGAGACCTGGTATAAATTCCAGCAGATTTATGTGGATTTCCGGGCGGGCGGCATCATTCCGGACGCCCAGACCACCTTCTCCATGATCGAGAATGATCCGGCCTCCGATCCGCTGATCTCCGGCCGCGTCATGACGCGCGGCGTTCCTGTCGGAGCTGTAGGGGCACTCGACAGCGCAATGCCCGGCAAGCTGGAAATCGTGAACCTTCCGGGCCTTCCGGCGGCGGCTGGGCACAATCCACGATGTATCTGTCGCTCAGCACGAATTCAGGCAATAAGGCGGCAGCCAAAGAGTTCCTGAAATGGTTCATCAGCGATCAGGAGGCGGGCAAGCTGCTGGGGACCACGCGGGGCATCCCGATCAGCAATGTTATCTTTGAATCAATCAAGGACGATCTGACTCCCGGCGAGCTGCTTGGGGTAAAAATGTACGATCTGGCGGCCCCCAAGGCGATGCCATTCTCCCCGGCGCCCTCCGGCTGGTCTGATTTTGTCAAAACCTACAGCGACACGATGACCGAAGTGATGTTCAACAAGCAGACGCTGGATCAAGCCTATGAGACCATTATGAAAAAAGGCCAGGAAGTGCAGGACAAAATCTCTTCGCAAGGGTGATGAAGAATGCAGGTAGCCGAGGCTTATTTTTATCATGATTATAAATGCAATTTCTGGACACTTTGCAAGCAGATGGGCATTACCGATGCCGTGATTCCGCTGACTGCCTTGACGGACGGGAAGCCCTGGGATTATGACAATATGGTTCTGCTGCAGCGGATGTACGCTGAGGAAGGCTTGCGTGTTACCGTCATCGAGAACATGCCGCCCTCCAACGGCATCAAGCTGGGACTGCCGGGAAGAGATGAGGAAATCGGGTATTTCAAAACGCTGATCCGCAATATGGGCAGGCTGAACATTCCGGTGCTGTGCTACAACTTCATGGCCGAATTCAACTGGTTCCGCACCTCTGTCGGGCTGCCGGCCCGCGGCGGGGCGCTGGTCTCGGGCTATGAGCATGAGAGAATGCGCACGGTTCCGCTGACGGAGCAGGGAATGGTGAGTGAGGAACGCCTGTGGGAGAACCTGAAGTACTTCATGGAACAAGTGGTGCCGGTGGCTGAGGAAGCCGGGGTCAAGCTGGCGCTGCATCCCGATGATCCGCCGATTTCTCCGATCCGGGGCATCTCGCGGATATTGACGAGCGGGGCAGCGCTCCAGCGGGCCATTGACCTGGTGCCCAGCCCCTGTAACGGGATCACCCTGTGCCAGGGGACGCTCGCTACGAGCGGGGACGATATTCCGGCAGTGATCCGCCAGTTCGGGGAGCAGAAGAAAATCTTCTTCGTCCACTTCCGCGATGTCTCGGGAACACCGGAGAAGTTCCAGGAAACCTTTCATGATGACGGCAAAACCGATATGTTCGCAGCTATGAAGACTTATTATGAGGTGGGATTCGACGGTCCCGTACGGGCGGACCATGTGCCGACGATGGCGGGAGAGAGCAACGGGAATCCGGGCTATGAAATTCTGGGCCGCCTGTTCGGCAACGGCTATTTGCTGGGGCTGATGGAAGCGGCAGGGTATTCCCGCAAGCAGGCGTAAGCGCAAGCATGAAAATCATTGGTTGGCAGGCCGGAGAGAGCATGCATTAATCAGCTTAGCCATATGGGGGGGAGATCGTACACTAAATTATCCACAGCATGAAGCCGGAACCAGCCTAATCCCGGGTGTCAGGAAATCCTGAACCCCGGGATTTATTTGTTGTGTGATAAGTGCAGCCGAAACAAGCGATCAGATGCCGTTTTAATTGCAGAAAAATAGACATCCATGCCGCTCTACCGTGAGGGGGATTCTCCTTTTAGCTTCTATGTTGTATACTAAACAGAGCGGAATTCTTATATGTAATCTTCTATAACATTCGCTGTTTCCAGTTATTAATTAATTAAAATTTGCGTGATGTATATTGACATGCCTGTGGACGGATCGTATAGTTAGCGTAATAAACATCTTTTTTTTTGATCTTTTTAAAGGTCTAAGGTTTGAACCATATAACATTAGAGTTGATGAAATGGAGTGTGAATGAATGCAGCTTCAATTTCCATTGCAATTCGAAAAAGTGAACTCCAAAAAAGTCAGCGACTTTATACTCGAGCAGTTAGAGGAAGCTATCATTCTGAAGGAATTGCTCTCTGAGGAGCAGTTGCCAACCGAGAGGGAGCTGGCGACGATCTTTAACGCCAGCCGGCTGGCCGTGAGAGAGGCGCTGGGACAGCTTGAAGCCAAGGGGCTCATTGAGAAGCGGGTGGGTGCCAAAGGCGGAACCTTTGTCCTTCCGGTCACAATGAATTCCCACCGCCGCACAAGAAAGGAAATCGAGCGGGACTGGGACAAGATGCTTAAGGTATTCGAGTTCAGAGCACTGATCGAACCGGAAGCGGCCTTTCTGGCGGCTGAGCGGATTACCCCGGCAGAGCTTGGTCAGCTCGGGGAGTTTCTGGATTTGAGCAGAGCCGAAGATTGTCCGCGGGAATTATTCCGGGCGCTGGATGTGAAGTTTCACCTGAGCATTGCGAAGGCCTCCAATAATCAGTATTTCGAGAAAGCTGTACGCCAGATCCGGACGCAAATCAATCCCGCACTTGACCTGATGCCCTATAATCACGAGGTTCGCTCTGTGAACTATGAGAAGCACAGCAAGCTGCTTGAAGCGATTCAGGCCAGGGATGCCGGGTTGTCCAAAGAAATCATGCGGCAGCATATTGGAAAATCTGCGGCAGCCATTTATTCCAGAGTTTTTGGCGGGGAAGAAGGGAGGTAGAGCTGTTATGACTTACGATCATATCCTGAGCCTGTCGCAGCAACTGTGCAGCCGGCTAATCAGCTGGCGGCGCGACTTTCACCGTCATCCTGAACTTGGTTACCGGGAAATGCGGACAGCGGCCATAGTGGCAGAGCATTTAGAGCGTCTGGGACTGGAGATTATCACACAGGTCGGCGGCACCGGCGTTGTTGGGCTGCTGCGCGGGGAAAGGGAGGGACCGACGATCGCCCTGAGAGCTGATATGGATGCTCTGCCCATCCAGGACCGGAAGGAAGCGGAATATTCTTCACGAAATGCGGGTGTAGCACACCTCTGCGGGCACGATGCACATACCAGCATGCTGATGGGCGCCGCGGAACTGCTTACCGGTCTGGGGAAACCGCAGAAGGGGAATATTAAATTTATCTTTCAACCGGCCGAAGAAGGGCTGGCGGGGGCCAAGGCCATGATGGAGGACGGAGTGCTTGAACACCCCAGGGTGGATGCCATTGCCGGAATTCACGTATTTCCCGGATTGTCCACCGGAAGTCTGGGGGTAGCCAAAGGTGTTGCTTTTGCCTCGGCAGACAGTATCGAAATTGACATTATCGGTAAAGGGGGACATGCGGCCCGTCCGCATGAGGCGGTGGATGCCATCGCTGTTTCCGCCCAGGTGATCACCGCACTGCAGAATATTCCCAGCCGGATGATCGACCCGCTCGAAACTTCAGTCATTACGATCGGCCGCATTGAAGGAGGGTATATGGGCGCCGCCATTGCTCCCGATGTGAAGATGACAGGAACGGTACGCACCTTGTCACCGGCTGTAAGAGAACAAATGCCGCAGCTGATCGAACAGGTGGTGCGCGGGGTGACCGAGGCTTTTGGCGCAGAATATAAGCTGAATTATATCAAGTCGTATCCGGCTGTAATCAACGATGAAGCCATGGTTGAACGGGTGACGGAAGCCAGCGATCTTCTGTTTGCGGACAAGCGGTGGAGCTACATTAAGCCTTCAACAGGCGGTGAGGATTTTGCTTTTTATGCGGAAGCTGTTCCGGGTGCGTTCTTCCGGCTGGGAACCGGCAATGATGAGGAGCGGACCCGTTATCCCCTTCATCATCCGCAGTTTGATCTGGATGAGAGCGCAATGCCTTACGGTGTCGCGATGCTATCCGCAGTTGCCTTACATTATTTATCCGGTAGTGGTCATACATCATAAAAACATCAAGGAGATGATTATTCTTGCGCAGATGGCAGGTTAAAGGAATGACAGTTGTGATGGTGCTGATGCTCTTGCTCACAGCTTGTGGCGGAGGGAACAATACGGCAGCGGTGGAAGGCAGCACCGGGAATGACAGCAATGCAGGCAGTACGGCGGATACTTCTCCCATGGTACTGACGATTGCCATTCCTGCGGATATTCAAAGCTTCGATGTCCATAACAACAATACGACGGTCAGCGAAGCTGTCCTTGTCAATATGTACGATTATCTGCTGCGCAACGATGTGGACGGAAACAAGGTTCCCGTGCTTGCCGAATCCTGGGAGCAGGTAGACGACACCACCTGGCGCTTCAAATTGCGCAGTGATGTCAAGTTCCACAATGGTGATCCCTTTACTGCTGCGGATGTCAAGTATACGCTTGAGCGGATCGCGACAGACAGCGCGCTGAAGCAGAACTCCCTGTACAAACAAATTAAGGCCGTTAACATTATTGACGACTACACGGTGGATATAATCACTGACGGTCCTGATCCGATCTTTCTAAACCGCTTGTCCCGTATGGGCTCCGGCATGCTGCCTTCCAAATATATTGAAGAGCAGGGGATGGAAGCTTTCCTCGCGGCTCCGGTAGGCACAGGTCCGTACAAATTCCAGAAATGGGCCAAGGATGACCGGATTGAGCTGGTGCGCAACGATGATTACTTCGGCGGCACTCCCAAATGGGATGAGCTTGTATTCCGGACGATTCCCGAAGCTTCCACCCGGGTATCCGAACTGCTGACCGGCGGCGTTGACCTGATCTCGGATGTTCCATCCACCGATGTGGAGCGGATTGAAGCGGCGGAAAATACCTCCATCGCCATAACACCGGTGCAGCGTGTGCTGCAATTGATTCTGCGGATGACCGAAGGCAGTGTAACCGCTGATCCTAAGGTACGCGAAGCCATTGATTTGGCCATTGACAAGCAAGCCATTGTTGACAGTATTGCCGGCGGCTCCGGTGTAGTGACCCGCACTTCAGTAACCCCCGGCAATTTCGGTGCAGACCCAAGCCTGTATGAGCAGACTCTCTACGATCCGGACCGCGCGGCAGCCCTGCTGACAGAAGCCGGATATGGAGAAGGGGAGGCGGCGCTCTCCCTGTCGGTTCAATCGCAATATAAGGAGTATGCAGAGGTCGTTTCCGCCATGCTGACCAAGGTTGGCTTCACCGTCAATCTGGATGTGATGGAAGCCAGCGCCTTCAGTGAGAAAATGAGCTCCAAAACCTTCGGGGAGATGTTCATGATCGGTATCGGCAATTCCTTGAACGATGCCTCCAACAATTACAACCGCTTCTTGCTGGACAGAGCCAAAGGGGAGACGGATTATAACAACCCCGAGGTTGAAGCCCTGCTGCAGGCGGCACTGACAAATATGAATGCTGAAGAGCGGACCCGGCAATATCAGCAGGTCCAGCAAATTCTTGCCGAGGAGCGTCCGGCCGTGTATCTCTTCCAGGTGGAAGCAGTCTATGGTGTCGGTTCCAGGATCGACTACAAGCCGGGCAAGGATGAAATGTTCTACGCCGAAGAGATTACACCCAAGAACTAGAGCTTGAAAATAACACCGGGGGAACGGATATGGGAGACTCCCCTTGATATGAATACGGGAGGGGGTCACTGCACTTGGCGAAATATGTTGCGAAATCTTTTCTTCAAATGATACCCGTGCTGTTCTTCATTTCTTTGATTGTGTTCGTGCTTGTCCGGGTGACCGGCGACCCGGTAGCGCTAATGCTTCCGGAAACAGCCACCGAGGAAGACCGGCAGGCGCTAACCGTGGCGCTGGGCTTAGATAAGCCGCTCTACACACAATATGCCATCTTTATCGCCAGTGCGGTTCAGGGGGATTTCGGCACCTCCTTTCATTACGGGCAATCCGCGCTGCCGCTGGTTCTGGAGCGTCTTCCGGCCAGCTTTGAGCTTGCGGTGGCGGCGATGCTGCTGGCGGTTCTGATTGCCGTTCCACTGGGGATCTGGTCAGCCGTAAAAAGAAATACCTTTGCGGATCTGATCATCTCCGGTGTGTCTGTGCTCGGGAAGGCGATGCCGAACTTCTGGATGGGCATTATGCTGATTCTGCTCTTCTCCGTAACTCTGGGGTTCCTGCCCGTCTCCGGCAGAGGCGGAATCACCCATCTTGTGCTGCCCGCTATAACACTGGCTGTCGGCCTGGCTGCGCAGATGACCCGGCTGATCCGCTCCAATATGCTGGAAATACTGAACCAGGACTATATCCGGACCGCCAGAAGCAAAGGGATTCTGGAGATCCTTGTGGTTGGCAAGCATGCCTTCCGCAATGGGCTGATTCCTGTGGTGACTGTGATGAGCCTGCAGTTTACAGGTCTGATCGGCGGCACACTGATTACGGAGACGGTTTTTGCCTGGCCGGGTCTCGGCCAGCTGCTGGTGACCTCCGTCAACAACCACGATATGGCGATTGTGCAGGCCGCTGTTTTTGTCATTGCCATTATTGTTATTGCCGGGAACATTCTGACTGATCTCGTGTACCGTTTTCTTGATCCGCGTATCAAGTACAGCTAATTTACAGAGAGGGCGTGTGAACCATGCAGAAAACAGACAGTCCGCCTACCGGCCGCCCCTCTGCGGAGCTTGGAAAGCGGGAAGCGGGGGCCGGCAGGGGCAGACGGCTGCTTGCGCTGCTGCTGCGGAGCAAGACAGGTACCGTCGGTGCGGCACTGGTCCTCATGGTCTCTCTGGTGGCGCTGTTTGCTCCGCTGCTGGCGACCTATGATCCGGCCGAGCTGGACCCGATGCTGCGCCTGAAGCCTCCGGCCTGGATGGACGGGGGAAGCCTTGACCATCTGCTGGGGACGGACAATCTGGGGCGGGATATCTACAGCCGTATCGTATACGGAGCGCAAGTCTCCCTGATTGTCGGCATTGGCGCGGTTCTCGTATCCGGTGCTATCGGCGCGGTTCTCGGACTTGTATCCGGGTATTACGGCAAATGGATCGATGCCCTGATTATGCGGATCGCCGATTCCTTCCTGGCGATTCCGACCATTCTGCTGATGCTCGTTGTGCTCGCTGTCATCGGGCCGGGTCTTACAACTCTGATTTTTGTCATCGGCATTACCAATTGGGTATCCTATGCCAGAGTGGTCCGGGGAGAGGTGCTCAGCCTGAAGGAGCGGGATTTTGTCAAAGCCGCCAAAGCTGTCGGCTCAAGAAATTCCCGGATTCTGTTCAAGCATATTCTTCCCAATGTAGTTTCTTCATTTATCGTCATTTCAGGAATGAACGTGGCGACGACTATTATATTGGAGGCTTCTCTCAGCTTCCTGGGCCTTGGCATTAAGCCTCCGGCCGTATCTTGGGGCGGCATGCTCAGCGACGGCAGGCAATATATAGCTACCAGTTGGTGGGTTGCGACATTTCCGGGGATCGCGATCACGATTACCGTGCTTGGCGTTATTTTTCTGGGAGACTGGCTGCGTGATGTGCTGGACCCGCGCATGAAAGCGAAAGGATAAGGGGGGACTGGCATGACCCATTTGCTGGAGGTCCGCGGCTTAAAAACGTATTTTAAAACCGATGAGGGCCTGATTCCGTCGGTGAACGGTGTCAGCTTCTCCGTAGACCAGGGTGAAACTCTGGCGATTGTCGGGGAATCGGGCAGCGGGAAGAGTGTAACGTCTATGTCCATTATGGGCCTGGTGGCTGCGCCGGGACGGATTGCCGGCGGAGAAATCCTGTTTGAAGACAGAGACTTGCTGAAGCTGCCAAGGAGCGAAATGCGCAAGCTGCGGGGCAATGATATCTCTATTATTTTTCAAGAGCCGATGACTTCGCTGAATCCTGTATTCACTATCGGCAATCAGATCAGCGAAGTGCTGCGGAAGCATCAGGGACTGGGGAAGCAGGCCGCTGCGCATAAAAGCGTTGAAATGCTGGAAAAGGTCGGCATTTCCAACGGCAGCAAGATTGCCCGGAGCTTTCCCCACCAGCTCTCCGGCGGCATGCGCCAGCGGGTCATGATTGCTATCGCCCTGGCCTGCCGCCCCAAGCTGCTCATTGCGGATGAGCCTACAACTGCGCTTGATGTCACGATCCAGGCACAGATTCTGGATTTAATCGAAACCCTCAGCACAGAGGAGAACGCCGGTGTTATTCTCATCACGCATGATCTTGGGGTGGTAGCCGAAATGGCCGACAAGGTGGCGGTTATGTATGCCGGTGAAATTGTGGAAGAGGCCCCGGTCTATGAATTGTTCGAGCACCCCAAGCATCCCTATACCATTGGCTTGCTGGGCTCGCTGCCCAGGATGAATGAGCAGCGAGAGCGTCTGGACTCCATTCCCGGCTCGGTGCCGAATATGCTCTCCATGCCCGCAGGCTGCCCCTTCCATCCCAGGTGTGCCTATGCGGATGAACGGTGCACACAGACCAAGCCGCGTCTTGAAGAGAAATCCGCAGGACACCGCGTCAGCTGTCTGAAAGCAGAGGGGGTGCAGCCATGAGCTGTCAGCACAAAGAGCCTCCCTTGCTGGAGGTGCGGGGACTGAAGAAGCATTATCCGGTTAAAAAGGGCTGGCTGGGAAGAGACACCGGTGCAGTGCGGGCGGTGGACGGGCTTGATTTCCATGTATTTCCGGGTGAAACACTGGGAGTAGTCGGGGAATCGGGCTGCGGCAAATCGACGATGGGACAACTGGTCACCAAGCTGCAGGAGCCTACCGAAGGGCAGATTATATTTGAAGGCAGAGATCTGGCCGCACTCAGCGAAGCAGAGATGAGAGAGGTCCGCCGGGACCTGCAATTCGTGTTCCAGGACCCGTATTCCTCACTCAACCCGCGAATGAAGGTCTTCGATGTTGTGGCAGAGCCGCTGATCGTGCACGGCCAAGCCAAGGGTGCCGAACTGAAACGGGAAGTATACCGGCTGCTCCGGGCCGTGGGGCTGAACGAGAACCAGGCCAGCCGCTACCCGCATGAATTCAGCGGAGGACAACGCCAGAGAATCGGCATTGCCCGGGCGCTTGCGTTGAATCCGAAGCTGATTGTCTGCGATGAGCCTGTATCCGCGCTGGATGTATCCATTCAGGCGCAAATTCTTAATTTGCTGAAGGATCTGCAGGAGCAGTTCCATCTGACCTATATCTTTATTGCTCACGGCCTGCCGTCCGTCAAGCATATCAGTGACCGGATCGCGGTCATGTATCTGGGACGGATTGTGGAAATTGCCGGTCGTGACGAGCTGTTTGAGCGGCCGGACCATCCGTATACCGAAGCGCTGCTGGCCTCGGTTCCGGTGTCCGATCCCAGGCTGCGCAAGAAGCGGACACCGCTCAGCGGCGAGCTTCCGAATCCGGCGGACCCGCCGCGCGGCTGCGCTTTTCATCCGCGTTGCCCCTATGCTGCCGGGCTGTGCCGGGAACAAGCGCCGGAGCTGCTGGAGCATCAGGAGGGCCATTATTCCGCTTGCCATTACCCCCTGCATCGAAAGGAGCATGAAGATGCCGCAAAGTAATTACCTGAAAGAGATGAGCTGGGCTGCCTTCACCGAGCGTAAGAAAGAAACGGATCTGGCTATTATTCCGGTAGGAGCCATCGAACCCTACGGCCATCATCTGCCTATGGGCTCCGATACGTTGGTCGCAGGCAGACTGGCAGAGCTTGTAGCTGCCCGTACCGGCGCTGTCATCGGCCCGGTGCTGGAGGCCGGAGATTCCGCGATGCTTGATGAATTTCCGGGCACCATCACAATTTCTCCCGAGAGCTTCAAGGGCTATCTGAACGATGTGGTCAACAGTCTGCTGAAATGGGGGTTCAAGGACTTTCTGTTCTTGAACGGCCATGCCGGCAATGTGGGCATTATCAGCCAAATCGCTTATTCGCTCAGAGAGCGCCAGGAGATCCGCAAAGCGCAGATTGATATCTGGCGCTTCATGAAAACAGTGGACCAGAATGTGCTGCAATCAGGAGGGCTGGCGCATTCCCATGCCGGAGAGGCGGGCACCTCGGTAATGCTGGCGCTGTACCCGGAGCTGGTTAACCGGGAGCTGACCCGCAGCGTGGAACGCAAGTCGCCGGATGCTTTTCCCGAGATTATGAAGTACGGCAAGCTGTCTGACAACAGTGAATGGGGCACCATGGGCAATTCGGCGCTGGCAACGGCAGAAAAAGGGCAGCTGCTCGTAAACCGGGCAGTTGACCGGATGGTACAGTTCCTGCAAGAGGAGTGGGGATTGAAAGACACTGCCCAGCGGCAGGAGGCACAGACGGGAGAATGACGAAGGAGGACTGTACGATGGCACATGCAAACTGGAGCTTCGACACCTTGGCTGTTCATGGCTGCCACCAGCCGGATGAGCGCACAAGAGCTGTCTCGCAGCCGATTATTCCCGCCGTGGCCTATGCCTTCCCGGATACGGACACCGCTGCCGAAGTGGTTGCGGGTCAGAGGGAAGGCGCCTATTACGGCAGGTACGGCAATCCGACAACGCAGACGCTGGAACGGAAGATTGCCGAGCTGGAGGGCGGGGAGGAGTGCATCGGGCTCAGCAGCGGCATGGCTGCAATTTCTGCCGCACTGCTGGCTTATCTCCAGGCAGGAGATCATGTGCTTGTTACCCGGGATGTTTACGGGGGCACCTACAATTTTGTAGCTCTGACGGCTCCGCGGTTCGGAATCACTCATTCTTTTGTGGATTGCACCAACCTTGAAGCCGTAGCTGCGGCTGTCCAGCCCAATACCAAAGCTTTATTTGTAGAAACACCTTCCAATCCGCTGCTGACCGTGCTTGATCTGCGAGCGTTGGCCGGGCTGGCCCATTCCCGGGGGCTGCCGCTGATTGTGGACAGCACGTTCATGACACCATGCCTCCAGAAGCCGCTGGAGCTTGGGGCAGACCTCGTCGTGCACAGCGCAACCAAATACATTAACGGGCACGGAGATGTTGTTGCGGGGCTTGTAGTCGGCTGCAAAAGGATCATTGATTTTATCCGCAAACGGATTACGGGCGATCTCGGACAGAACCTGAATGCCTGGGAAGCGTTCCTCATCCTGAGAGGGTTGAAAACAATGGGCCTGCGGGTCCGCACACATTGTGGGAATGCGCAGAGAATCGCCGAATACTTGCAGAATCATCCTTCCGTCAGCAAGGTTCATTATCCCGGCCTGGCCGGACACCCGCAGCATCACTTGGCAAAAGCGCAAATGAAGGGAATGGGCGGCATCGTTTCCTTTGAGGTGGAGGGGGGCCTTGCCGCAGGCAAGAAGTTCATGGACAGCCTTAAGCTCGCTATGATTTCATTCAGCCTCGGTGATCCGGAGACGCTGGTTCAGCATCCCGCCACGATGACCCACTATTCGATCCCTGCTGCGGACAGGCTGAAGTTCGGCATTACGGACGGGTTGATCCGCATGTCCGTGGGACTGGAGGATGCAGGGGATATCATTGCGGACCTTGAGCAGGCACTCGGTCAATTACAGCATAAGGAGGAGCATGCCCATGGGAGTAAAACCGGTTAAACCTGAGACTCTGATGCAATACCGGCTGGTCAGTGATCCGGCGGTACATCCGGCAGGGCTCATTGCTGCTTATATGGTAAAAGAGATAAATCCGGTGAACAATGACTACCGCACCTATATTCGGGCGGTATCTATGGACGGAAAGTCGGATATTCCGCTTACGGAGGGCGACAAGGACAGTGCTCCGCAGTGGTCGCCTGACGGGACCAGGCTTGCCTTTATCCGGATCGCCGGGGATGGCCGGCAGGTATGGACGGTGTCCCCTTCCGGGCAAGGGCTTGCACAGCTGACACATGCCAGGCGCGGAGTCGGCAGCTTCTCCTGGTCGCCGGACAGCGGGATGATTGTATATACAGCCAAGGTCAGCAATGACGCTCATGTGGAATCGCTGGCACCGGAGAAGGCCAAGGCCCTGGAGAACATCCGCGGCAAAGCATATGAACGCACGATTCCCAAGGCCGAGGGCGCAGGCTGGTGGGATGGCTTATATTCCCACCTTTTCCTGCTCTACACCGGAAGCGGTGCGGTTACCCAGCTAACCTCCGGGAAATATAATGCCGCACAGCCTGCATGGTCGCCGGATGGACAGGAGGTTGCATTTCTGTCAAAGCTTGTGGACGAAGAGGCGCCGGACCCCGATCTGGTTCCCTTCAATGATCTGTATACGATTAACCTGACCCATATGAAGGGGAAGAAGAGATCCGCTTCCACCTTGAATATTGCCCAGTTTGCTTATTCTCCTGACGGCAGCAGCTTTGCGCTTATCGGAGATGACCGGACCTATGGGAGCGGAACGCAGAACCGCCTCTACACACTCCCGGCCGGAGGCGGGATGCCGGAGGTCTTCCACACGGAGACGGAAATGCAGCTCGGTAATTTCATATTGAATGATGTGAAGTCAGGCATGGCAGCACCCGGACCTTTATTTTTGGCCGGAGAACCGGTTATTTATGCGCTGGCGACATTCCGGGGCCAGGCCCATGTGTGCCGGTTCAGCAGGAATGAAGCGCCTGAAGCCGTTACAGCCGGTGAGCTGGATGTACACCAGATATCCGCTGCACCGGAAGGCTCTTATATCGTGGCTGCCGCCATGGATATGAGCGGGCCTGCCGAACTGATCCGTATTGATATCCGGACGGGGGAGGTGCTCAGATTAACGAGCATGAACAAGAAGCTGATGGGCAAATTAAGCCTCAGCCGGCCCGAGCCGATAACCGCAGATACAGCAGACGGCTATAAGATCCATGGCTGGATCATGAAGCCGCAGGGCTTGAAGGCGGGCCGCAAGGTTCCGCTTATTCTGGTGATTCACGGCGGTCCGCACGCCATGTATTCGCCAGCCTACAGCCACGAGTTGCAGGTTCTGGCTGCTGAAGGCTATGCGGTATTGTTCGCCAATCCCCGGGGCAGCTTCGGCTACGGCCATGATTTCGCCCGGGCCTGCCGGGGGGACTTCGGCAACGGAGACTATCAGGATCTGATGGATATTGTGGATGCGGCGGTTGCCGGTTGCAGCTGCATTGATGTGAACCGTCTTGGAGTCATGGGAGGGAGCTACGGCGGACTTATGACGAATTGGATTGTTTCGCATACGAGCCGGTTCCGCGCTGCGGTCTCCCAGCGTGGAATCTCCAACTGGCTGTCCTTCTATGGGCTCAGCGATATTGGCATCACCTATACAGAAGGAATCGCCGGGGGAAATCCTTGGGAGCATGCGGAGCTGCTGTGGTCCAGATCCCCTCTGGCCCACGTTAAGCAGGTGGGGATTCCAATGCTGATTATGCATGGGGAGCAGGACCTCCGCTGTCCTCCCGGACAGTCGGATGAATGGTATACCGCACTGAAGCGTCTCGGGAAGAAGGCGCGTCTGCTCCGCTATCCGGGCTCAGGCCATACGTTCCTGAAGCTCGGCAAGCCATCTTACCGCACAGGGGCCCTGCAGGAAGTCAATGCCTGGTTCAAGCAATATTTAGCCGGAGGTGAGTGATATGATGCCACGGATGCGGCTGCCGTTGCCGTTCGCGCTGCTGCTTGAGAACGTCCTCAGCAGCGGTGTGCCGGATACGGCTGTTATTGAAGCTTTGACAAATAAGAATTTCTCAGCTCTGAAGAGCCTGCTGGCCGAACCCGGCATGGATCTCGAAGAGCGCGCGCAACTCGCTGAAGACATGCATGTGAATTGGGAGCAGGCGGTCCTTGAAGGCTATGAATTCGGATTTCTGCATGCCAATGGGCTGAAGAAGCTGCTGCGGTTCCGGTTTAAGCTGCTGGAGAATGAGGATTACGTGCATGAGGGCGCAAGTCTGAAGCGGGTTGAGCTTACCGGGGAACAGGCGGAGCTGCTGCGTGCTCTTATTTACCGGCAGTGGAATGTGGTTGAAGGAGGACCGTCCGCCGCAGAAGACAAACGGAATTACACGCTTCAGAATAAAAGCGAGCTTGTGCAGTGATGCATCTGCATCAGACGCCGTTTTTTGGAGGAATATGAACTGAAAAGAAGCTCAACCGCATTTGCCTAAGGAGCGTATAATAGGGAACTGGGCACTGAGATAATTCCTTGCTTCCAAGGGTAATATAACTTTAAAAAAGTGACGGGTGAGGCTGATGATGTCTTCGGTAAAAAGATTCCTGATTGGGCGGCCGCTGAAGTCGGATCAGCTCGGCGACCAGAAACTGAACAAAACCAAAGCGCTGGCGATTCTTTCTTCAGATGCCTTATCCTCGGTCGCTTATGGCCCTGAGCAAATTTTGTTGGTACTGGTTACTCTCAGCGCGGCGGCGTTCTGGTACTCCATTCCCATTGCTGCAGGGGTTCTGGTTCTGCTGCTGGCCTTGATATTATCCTACCGGCAGATTATATTTGCCTATCCCCAGGGCGGCGGAGCGTATGTGGTATCCAAAGAGAACCTGGGAAAGTATCCCGGACTGGTGGCCGGCGGCTCGCTGCTGGTGGACTACATATTGACCGTGGCTGTGAGCGTTTCGGCCGGAACCGACGCGATTACCTCGGCTTTTCCGGGCCTGCATCCGTTTAATGTGCTGATTGCCGTTATTTTCGTTCTGATCATTACGACTCTGAATCTGCGCGGCGTTACGGAGTCGGCGTCCTTCCTCGCTTATCCGGTCTATTTGTTTGTGCTGGTATTATTTATCATGATTGGTCTGGGCCTGTTCAAAATCCTCAGCGGCAGCGTCCCGGATGGCCTGCACGCCCCTATCGGCACTCCGGTTGCGGGAATCAGCCTGTTCCTGCTGCTGAAGGCCTTCTCCTCGGGCAGCTCGGCGCTGACAGGGGTGGAGGCGATCTCCAATGCCATTCCCAACTTCAGGGCGCCTGCGCCGAACAATGCGGCCAAAACGCTTGCCGCCATGGGCGCACTGCTGGCGGTCTTATTTACTGGAATCGTGTTCCTGGCGTATTACTTTGGAGTTACTCCCAGGGAAGATGCAACGGTGGTCTCTATCATTGCCGAGCAGGTTTTTGGCCGGAATATCATGTATTTTTTTGTGCAGGGAACGACTGCGCTGATCCTGGTGCTGGCAGCGAATACCGGCTACTCCGCGTTTCCGCTGCTGGCGGTAAATCTGGCCAAAGACAAGTTCATTCCGCGAATGTTCACAGTCCGGGGAGACCGGCTGGGATATTCCAACGGCATTCTGATTCTGGGCCTGCTGTCGATTCTGCTGATCATTGCCTTCGAAGGCCGGACCGAGCACCTGATCCCGCTGTATGCCGTTGGCGTGTTCATTCCGTTTACGCTCTCGCAGAGCGGGATGATGGTCAAGTGGATTACCCGGAAGCCTCCGGGCTGGGCTGCCAAGTTCATGATTAATACAGCGGGCGCATTGATCAGTTTTATTGTTACGCTGATGTTCTTTCTGACCAAATTTCCGCAGGTCTGGCCCGTTCTGATCTTCTTGCCGCTGATCATTCTGCTGTTCTACCGGATTCACAAGCACTATGAGGCTGTCGCTGACCAGCTTCGGATCTCCACCTGCGAAGAGCCGCCGCTGGCGATTGAGGGGAATATCATTATCCTGCCGGTTGCCGGGATTACACATGTGGTGGAGAATTCGCTCCGGTATGCCAAATCGCTGTCCGCCGAGCAGATTATTGCCGTGCATGTCCCGTTCGAACGGGAGGATGATGCGGTATTCCAAGAGAAGTGGAAAAAATTCCATCCCGAGATCCGGCTGGTGACGCTGTATTCGCCGTACCGCAGCATCATTCACCCGCTGGCCAAGTTCATCGACACGGTCCAGCGCAAGGCAAGCGAATCCCATTACCAGGTCACGGTGGTCGTGCCGCAGTTCATTCCGAAGAAGGGCTGGCACAATATCCTGCATAACCAATCCAGCCTGCTGCTCCGCGCACATCTGCTGTACCGCCGGGATGTTATCATTACAACGGTGCCCTATCATCTGAAGAAATAGCTATCCGCTATACATCCTTTCGTATATGTTTATGCTCCACCGGCAGCGGAGCGCATGAACAGCATATCGCAGGAATGGACCGGATAAGACAATAGCCCTTATAATGGCGTTATCAACTAATGAGAGCGTGAGTCTATGAGGGACAGTAAAATCATTGATGTGGCGCAGAAGGCGCAGGTGTCTTCCGCCACCGTCTCCCGCGTGCTGAACGAAAGCCCGCTGGTTACGGAGAAGACGCGCCGGAAGGTGCTGCAGGCCATCCGGGAGCTGAACTACACCCCGAACGCCATGGGCAAGCAGCTGCGTTCGCGGAAGACGATGACCCTGGGGGTTGTCGTGACGGATATCCGCGTGTCCTATAATGCGGAGATTATCAAAGGAATCGAGAATTCCGCCAACAGGCTGGGCTACAAGATTCTGATCTGCGATGCGCAGAACGAGAAGGACAAGGAGCTGGAGTATCTGTCTCTGCTGCAGAACCGTACGGCGGACGGCATGATTCTGGTGGCTCCGCAGCTGCCTGACGGCGAGATAACCGTACTTGCCGATGCGGGCTACAGTCTGGGAGTGATCGGCCGGAGGCTGGAGCATGCTGACATCCCCTGCGCCTTCACCGACAACCGGGAGATTGGCCGGACGGTGGTGCGGCATCTGGTGGAGAACGGACACCGGATGATCGCCTGCCTGTGCGGGTATGCCAATGCGCCCGACAGCCGGGAGCGGCTGGAAGGCTACCGTGAAGGCTTGGCGGAAGCGGGGCTGCCATACCAGCCGCAGCTGACCGGCAACGGGGATTTCTGCGAGGAAGGCGGATACGAAGCATTTAAGCGGCTGTATGCGGAGCCTTCCGGGTTCACTGCGGTCTTCACCGCCAATGACGAGATGGCGCTCGGTGTCTACAAGGCCTGCGCAGAGCTGGGCCTTAACATCCCGGATGCCATGGCAGTGGTGGGTGTGGATAACATCCGTCTGACCCATTATGTTGAGCCGAAGATCAGCTCGGTGGAGCAGCCGCTCTATGAAATGGGAGTCCGGCTCGCAGAGAGGCTGATTGACCGTATGAACGGCAATGTCAGCTCAGGCCACCGGCTGATTGAGCTGAAATCTACGCTGGTGGTTAAGGGGTCTTCGAAGAGAAGGCCCGAAGATCCGGATTAATGAACTTCAGATTAGCGAACAGCTCTTCAGGGGGTATCCTTGAGGCTGCGTCTTCATACTGTCCCTGGCAAAATAATCAGAGGTTAGGAGCATCCGCGCTGCGCCTGCATGCTATGTGGATGCTTTTTTTATTTTTTAGGAAATTATGAATTTCTTTTGTTGTGTATAAGTTATGTTTTGAAAAAGGAACCGCGAAATTAGGGGATAGCCGGGATCGCGGGGCGGGAATTGATTTTGCAGCATCTTACCGATATGGGCTTCGAGAAAGCGCAGCGGCTGAACGGCTGAACATGGACCAGGCTGCCCTCCTAAACAGATTTTACTGTCAAGGAGAGCAGCCCGTTAATTTCAAGAATCGGTTCGATGCCAATGCGGAGGGTTGCCGATTAGTTCACTACAATAGAATAAGGATAATAGTAGTTGGTCGGAACAGATGTGGCGTACACCAAAAAGCGGTAGGTTTGTCCTTCCACCAGGTTCAATGTGATGATGGAGCTGCCGTCGCCGCTGTAGAGTAAGGTGCCGGCTGGCGAATAGATATTGAGATTGAAGGGCTGGTTATTGCGGCTGAACGTAATGGAATGGCTGCCGGTCCGGTTTGCGGTAAGCACCCACCAGTCCATATCCGAGATGGAAGAAATGTAGCCGAGACTGTAATCGCCGCCGTAATGGGCCGTATTCGCGGAGCCAAGGTCATTGTTGGGTTCGACCTCAGCGGCGGCAAAGGCTGAAATTGCTCCAAACATTGACATCGCTGCGGTCAGCAGCAGGACTCTTGTCCATTTTTTCATAAAAATTCACTCTCCTTTTAACTTGAATGCGGTTACAATTGCCCGTGCTCTACGGGAGCTGAACTAGCTTCTGCCAAACGGCGCTTATAGCTTTCATCCTGTTTCAGAGCATTCCCCCTTATGGCCGCAAGCAGGCCGGATAGCCATGAATGGCCTCATCCATATTTTAACACTATTTCGAAATAAAAAATAAGTTTAAATCATTTTATGGATTTGTGTATCAAAAGAAATCGGAGCCGCTTGCCCTCTTCTCCCGACGTCACAAATTTCAGTCTCAGCAGCATTTCACCCCTGCAATTTGTGCGGCGGGGGCTGGTCGTTAACACGCCTGATATTGTCGGATTCGGCGAGCGGGTGCTGAAGGATCTGGCGGAGAACCGGGCTGCGCCATCCTCCTACCGCATGTCCACGCAGCTGCCGCAGGCAAGACGCTGACCGGGTTGCGCGTAACGAGCTGCTTGCGGCGCTATTTGTCCGCCCGCCCCGGTGCCGAGCGTATCGGCATCCCTGGCTTCTCCGGCGGCAGCTGTGTTGGATGAACGCCTGAAGGCGGTCGCCTTGACCGGCTTCCCAGCACCATCAAGGACAGCGTCACCGCTGTCTTCCACTGCGGCTGCAATTTCACACCCGGCCTGCTTCATTATGCCGAGATGCCGGAGTGTCTGATCACCCAGCGGCCGCTTTTCCTGGCTCAGCCAAGGGGCAAAGCAAGGTTAGTCTGCACAAGGAAAGACCGTGTATGGTAAGCTGGAAATATATTAATGCAACAAATTAAGCACTACATAATCAGCGCCTGATATCCAGGCTGCCAAGAGGTTCAAGCCGCTGCTTGACAGCAGGGGGCCTGACGGCATAGGATTCCTGGGGGATATAATAAACGATTCGCTATCGGATGGTCGGGTTAAGCAATAGCAGTATGTTGCAGGAACGGGGGAACAGTGTTGAAGGGAACGCGATTAGGCAGCTTGGGATGCATGCTGTTGCTACTTATTCTACTGACGGGCTGCGCCAGTGGGACGGCGGATGTTACGGTGAAGAAGGACGGGGGCATAGACATCTCATTCAGTCTCCAGCTGAATTCGCGCGTGGATTCGCTGGCCGGCGGCAAAATAGAGGAGCTGCTCAGCAGCAGGCTGCAGTCAGCAGGCATTGAGCTGCACAAGACGAAGGTCGGCCAAGCTACGGAATATCAATTTCTTAAATCCTATGCCTCACTGGAGGATCTGCAGCTGAATGCGGGAAGCCTGGATATTGTGGACACACAGGCAGTCACCGACAACAATTGGCTGTATACCCGATATGATGTGGTGGTCCAGCCCAAGCTGAACGCTTATTCCGAGGAGATTATTGATGGCCTCGGAACGCTGAGCGTGCCGAAATCGCTTGTCCGGCTGCTGCTGCAGAGCCTGGCGCTGGATTTCAGGCTCACGGTGCCCTATGATCTGTATGGTCCCAATAATGCTGCCGAGCAGGACGGGAATACGCTGACCTGGCATATTACCATGGCCGACTCCGAACCGCTGCGTCTTGTCTTGTACATACCGAATATCAAAAATACCGCGATTGCCGGAGGTGCAATTCTGCTGCTGCTGGCTGCCGCCGTCACACTGTTCATTAGAAGGAGAGCGTGGCGCAAGCCGAAGGCTTCCTGAGAACAGGAGGCTGGTCTAAAGCTTGCCGGGTGTGCAGACATCTAAATGAAAAAAGATTTGTAGTCTGATAATCAAGCAGAGGTCTGTTGCATGACTGTACTTTGTGCAATAGAACGGTCCGGGTTCGGCGACGAATTGCATTCTGCTGTATCCGGTGCAACAGATTTCGGCAATGGGGGGGCAGAAACAGCTTTCTCGGGAGATTATGATGTACAAAGTGCAATAGCTTCTGTGATTCAGCTAATTTAGGGGATATCTGCTGCATAAAGTGCAACGGGATACTCTGAACCTCTATTTACGGAGCTCCCTATCGGCATAAGCACTCAACTTTAATCAGGTGATTCATTACAATATCGATGATGGAGGGATTGGCATGACCGGCGAAATTGAGAATTATATGCTAAGAAGGCTGAATGGCGCGCCCCGGAGCTTGGCCTTTCATAGTGGAGGCGATTTCGCAGCGTGGAGACAAGCGCTGTCAGGCCGGTTCCTGCAGCGTCTGGGCGGATTTCCGCCGGTACGTGCTTCTCTGGCACCGGTGCTGCTCGAACGGACAGAGCGTCCGGATTATATCCGGGAGCGGCTAGAGATTACGACCTACGAAGGACTTCGCATGCCGGTCTATCTTATGATACCGAAGCAGCCGCTTAGTTTTCCTGCTCCGGCAGTAGTGGCGGTTCACGGGCATGGCTATGGCAGCCGCGAGATTGTAGGTCTGACTCCGGACGGCGCGGAGCGGACGGATACCCCGGGCCTGCATAAGGACTTTGCGGTTTCACTGGTCCGCAGGGGCTTTGTGGTCGCCGCCCCGGAGATGTTCGGCTTCGGGGACCGGCGTCTCATTGAGGATAAGCTTGCCGGAGAGCCGGGGCGGAATTCCTGCTTCCGCCTGTCCGCTCAGCTGCTGATGACCGGGGAGACCATGGCGGGCTTCCGGGTGTATGAGACACTCCGGGTACTGGATTATCTGCAGTCGCGGACGGATGCGGCTCCGGAGCGGACCGGGATCATGGGAATCTCCGGCGGCGGGCTGGTGGCCGGATTTGCAGCGGCGCTGGATGAGCGGTTCCGCTGCGCGGTGGTCAGCGGCTATACGAGCACCTTTGCCGCAAGCATCCTGTCGCGCAGCCACTGCCTGGACAATTATATTCCGGGCCTCCTGAATGATGCGGAAATGCCGGACCTGCTGGGGCTGATCGCGCCAAGGGGACTGTTTCTTGAAGTTGGGGACAAGGACCATCTGTTCCCGCCGGAAGCGGCCCGCGGGGCTTATGCCAGATTGCAGGAGATTTATGCGGCCGCGGCCCGGAGCCATCCGGCGGGCGTAAGCGCTGTTACTGCCGATCTCTTTGACGGCGGCCATGAGATTCATGGCGGTCCGGCGTTCGCCTGGCTGCGGGAGCAATTGGGCTAGGCTTGGCTGGCTGCGGGAGTGGATTGAGAACAGCATCCAGCATGAACGGGAGCTCCTAACGGGTACTTACACTCGTTATAGAAGGTCAACTGCGCACAAATTGGCCGCCCTGAAGATCATGCGGAAGAGGGGGACAAGCTAAAAACCTGATGGTTGTCAGCCTTCAGTGCTGGCGCCATCCTGCACCAGGTTCTAAGTGGAAAAAGTAATACTAATCGAAGCTTTTTCGGCTCCCTAAACAGCATGAAGTTATGATGAACGAAAGGCAGCCCCTGTTCGCACATCGTAGGTTAAAATGGAAGTGAAAACCACCATTTCAGAGCTACATGCGAAAGGAGCTGTTACTATGAAGAATACCATAAAATACGTCGGT
>NZ_JACBYI010000014.1 GCF_019352175.1 Paenibacillus sp. S150 | reverse complement strand
ATCTAAGAACCAACCCAACCGACGACAGAACAACTGGATATGAAAGGAAATTTTCGCAGGGGGGATCCCCCCTGACCCTTGAAAACCATTCCTATCCATTGTCCCAATGGATATCCTACAACCCTTACACAAACTTCTTGACGCTACCCCGTTTGTCTCCCTTACAGAGGAATACGCTTAATTTAAGATGAACTTGAACCATTCATCCAAAGGGCAGCCATTTTAGTGGTAAAAAGGATAACTAATCCACCGCATTCGGATTCCGGATCATCCCTAGTGGGAAAAAGTACAACTAATCCGGCTGAAACCAGCCGTATAGGGGGAGCGGGCCTCTATTAAGTGTACAAAATCCCACTGAAGCCCGTTCAAGCCAGAATTCCAGCCCATTAGTGTTACTTTTTACACTTCGCTTCCGTTCCCTATGGACCTCCTTGCGTTCCATCAGCGTTTTCAGGTTCTCCGGTTCATTTCATTTACATTAAGTTTCTTTATTGTGTTTTTTAAAGATGACAGAGCCGCCTCCCGCTTAAACAGCGGAGCGGACAGACCCGCGGAACAGCGGCAGCGGCCGCCTGGGTCTCCGGATTTTCACCGCTAAGAAACTGCGACGAAATAAAGTACCGCTACATTGTTGACAAAGCTCCCAAAACCGTGGAGCTTTTGTCAACAAAAGCGGGTACTCATTTCCTCGCAGCTCTTAAGGGGAATGAAATAAATCTGGAGAGCACAGCGACCCGGACAACGCTCCGTTCGCGGAGCGTCCACTCCAAAAGCCTGCGTATATCCTACGACAAAATAGCCCCACAAAGTGGGGCCTTGGGCTCGATGATGACTCAGGTACTTTGCGTGGACCCCAAAACATATAAACCTGAATATCGAAAGTGAATTGAACAAATCCAGATAGGACAAGGGATAACCCCTCTTTTTCCTTCACCCATTGGGTGCAAGCTGCTTTTAGCAAGAAATCCCTTCGTGCAGAGCTTTTTAATGATTTGTGGATACTTACTTTCGAAATTCAGGATAAATTCTGATCTTTCAAGTGGAAGCAGCTACGCCGTCTTTATGAGGGCCGGGGTGTTTCAGCGAGAAATCGAAGGATCATTTAAATGTGCCAAGCATATATATTCTATATTTGAACAAAAAGCATAACCCGAAGGTTATGCCTTAATCCGGGAAAGGCTTCAGCCTTTCTCCGCATTTATCATTGTTTGTCCTGCTGCTCCTTGAACAGCTGCGTCAACGGCTGCTCCTCATGCTGCCTTCTTAGCATTTCGAGCTTCATGTCACTGCGCACGCCAAAATCCGATCCGTACCTCTTCTCCAGGTTGCCCACAAGCGTCTCCCCGCGCTTGTACCGATAACGGCCGTTCTCGTTCCGACTTCGCATTAAGATTCCTCCCCGCAACTTGGAATGACCTGCGACCAATGAAATCTGCGATGAACTGGAGAATGTAGACATGATGAGGTTGTACCTGCTTCAAGTATACATTATTTACTAAACGGTTCTCAATATGAATCCGCAGCAAAACAGACTACCCGCCAAGGATAGTCTGCCGGAAGACAAGCGCTATATAAGGAGAACTTAAGAATTCACTCTATATATGGCTTCAGTTCTTGGGAAGCGGGTCGGGATGGGAGGTTTCCGCAGGTTTGGCTACCCAGTCATCGGCCTCCGGTTCAACGTCCACGCCATTCTCCATCTTTTTGCGTTCCGCGAGCGAATCGCCATCCTTGTTTTCTTTATTGCGGATGTCCGCTTCATTCTCGATATGATCTGACATGTGAAATCCTCCTTTGCAAGCTGTGCAGGTTAATGGGTTACTTAAGTTATAGTTACCCATTGCACTGTTTCGCAAACATGCTTTCTACAGAGGTTATGGATTCCGGCTCGCCATCTTGTCCTGCCAGCGCTCCATCAGAACATGAAAATCCTCCAGCGCAGAATCACGGCCGGCATCGGAAAGCGTCATGATGATATTTCCTGCCGAACCTGTAGAATCCCCTTCATTCAACAAGCTGTACAGCTCACTGTAGGAGCTCTGATAGCCGTAGGAAGGCCCTATCATCAGGCTCCACTCCTTAAAATCCCCGCTGGCAAATACCATTCCGATGACTGAAGAAGGAACGCCATCTATAACGCACGTCGCCAATGCGAATTCCGGTGACAATCGGCACTGCCTGTATTCTTGTCCGTTAATCGTCAGCCCGCCTAAGAAGCTCTTTGATTTTCCATCAAAAACTCCTGTAAAAAGCAGCGTAACCGGCTGCGCGAACTCCGGATTTTCCTCCTTGTAGCCCATGACTTCAATCTCCCGGTCCACTTGTATCACCTTAGGCGCACTGACAAAGCCATAGACTATAATTCCTGCCAGGGCGAAGACGGCAATGAAGCCATACAGCACTTTTTTCACCGCCGCCACCTCCTTATATTGAAAATAACAACGCTCCCGCACCATTTTTCAACAGTAATATGAAAGGTTATGGATAGGCAAGGTGTAATTTCACTTTCACCGCATTAAGCTCATCCAAGGTTTACTCGTAATACACCCTGAATACTATATCCTGCTCGTAATTTCCGAAGCCGCGGCCGAACAAGGTTAATCCGCCCCGCCTTCGGGTGCTGTCCTCTGCTGTCAACCGGAAGCTCCACTTACCCTGCTGCCAGCACACTTCCTTCAATGTCACCGCCGAGATCTGCTGTCCGTCGATGTAAGTCCCCCCTGAGTTGATCCGCAACACCTTCAGCAGTCCGTATTGGTTCACCTCCGCATTCCACCAGGACGGGGTCAGACGCCCTCTCATGGCGCCGAAGTCACCGGGACTTGTCCATTTCCCCAGTTCAACATCATTCAGCGCAAAAGTAATATCCGAAGGCCATTTCTCGTTCACATGAGGGGCTTCCGAACCAATCTCCATGGAAATTTCAATTTCCTGCACCGTCTGATCCATGAAAAGATAATTCGGCACCTTATATTCAACGTAGCCCTTGGCGAACCATAGAATGCCGGCATCTACCCGTTCCGGATCGAGAAAGTAGCGCGGATCATCGTAATAGCCGATCAGCCTATCTGTTGTGGCTATTCCGCAGGTGGGTGCAGCCTGCAGATCCGTATAATGGCCGACGGGCACGGATACCTCAACTACCTTTCTGGCTATGCCGTGGGAGCCTGACAGCTTGATCTGCAAAAAGTTGGCTGACAGCGAACAGTATTTATAGGTTCCGCCGTCAATTCTTCTCATTTGCGAGCTTACGATGCCTGCCTTCTGCAGCTTGGCGACATGGGAGCTGACAATGGCGCTGCTGAGATACAATCTGGAGGCAAGCTCTTTAATGTGCATTTCCTGGATGCCAAGCAGATCGATAATCCGCAGTCTTACTTCACTGGCCAATGCTTCATATACCTTGAGAGATTCCGAATTCGTTGTTAAATACATGCCTATCCCCCAAATCAATTGAATTAATATTTATGTTAATCCTAAATAATTATATTGCTAATTATCACCGATCATTCGTATTATGTAATCAGAAACTGCCATGTTATATTAACATTTTCATTAATCATGCAAAGGAGCAACCCTTGATGACTATTCATGCATCCCTGATTGTCGACAAAGACTTTAAGCTGGCCGAGGTGGACCCCCGCCTCTACGGTTCGTTCATTGAGCACCTGGGACGCGCCGTCTATGGCGGAATCTATGAACCGGGGCATCCATCTGCAGATGGGGACGGCTTCCGGACTGACGTGCTGGAAGCCGTGCGGGCACTGAATGTTCCAATCATCCGCTATCCGGGCGGAAATTTTGTCTCCGGCTATAACTGGGAAGATGGCGTTGGACCTAAATCGGAACGAAAGCGTTCTCTGGAATTGGCCTGGTGGACAACGGAAACCAATCAAGTCGGCACGAACGAATTTGCCGAATGGGCCAAGCTGGCCGGCTCCGAGGTGATGATGGCTGTCAATCTGGGTACACGCGGCATTGACGCCGCCAGAAATCTGGTTGAATACTGCAATCATCCGTCCGGCTCTTACTGGAGCGATCTGCGGATATCCCACGGTGTGCAAGCGCCGCACGGCTTCAAGACCTGGTGTCTTGGCAATGAGATGGATGGCCCCTGGCAAATCGGTGCCAAAACTGCTGCAGAATACGGGCGCCTGGCCAATGAAACCGCCAAAGCGATGCGCTGGGCTGATCCTGCCGTTGAATTGGTCGCTTGCGGCAGCTCCAGCAGCGCCATGGGTACCTTTGCCGAATGGGAAGCTACGGTACTTGATTTGACTTATGACAATGTGGATTTCCTGTCTCTGCATACCTACTACAACAACCACGAAGGGGACACGGCCAATTTCCTCGCCCGCTCCCTGAACCTGGACCAGTTCATCGACAGCGTGGCAGCTATATGCGATTATATCAAAGCCAAAAAGAAGAGCAAGAAAAAGATCTATCTGTCGCTGGATGAATGGAATGTCTGGAAATCGCAGGGGTCAAGCCGTGCCGAACAGCTTTGGCAGATTGCCCCGCCTGAATTCGAGGATGTCTATACGATGGAGGATGCGCTGGTGGTGGGCTGCTGCCTGATCAGCCTGCTGAAGCATGCAGACCGGGTGAAGATGGCTTGCATCGCGCAGCTGGTCAATACCATTGCACCAATTATGACTGAAAATGGAGGGCCATTGTGGCTCCAGACCACTTACTACCCGTACATGCATGCTTCCCTGTATGGTCGGGGAACAGTACTGCACCCGCTCATTTCCAGTCCGAAATATGATTCCAAGGATTTCACTGATGTTCCTTACCTGGAAGCAGTGAGCGTATATAATGAGGAGCTTAGCGAGATTGCCGTTTTTGCTGTAAACCGCCATTTGAGCGAAGGGATGGAGCTTGCCGTGGATTTGCGCAGCTTCGGCGAGACGGAAGTCATTCAGCACATCGTCATGGACGAAGAAAATCTCCAGGCGGCAAATACCAAGGCCAATCCGGGGAACGTCCTCCCGCATGACCGCGGAACAGCTGCAGCAGCGGACGGCCGTATCACTGCCTTATTGTCCAAAGCCTCCTGGAATGTGATCCGGCTGCGGGTAAAGCAGAAATAATAACCCGATTTCATTAATGGTACATGATCCAGGCGACAAGCGGGCCTATGATTGAACCTACGATTGCACAGACTGTCATCGCCACAGAGCTCATGGATACCGACTGTTCACCGTATTCCAGCGCTTTTGCCGTGCCGAGGGCGTGGGAAGCTGTCCCCAGGCCGATGCCGATGCCGGATTCGCTGCGGATTCTGAACAGCTTGATAATGTAAGGCCCGCCAATCGCACCGGTAAAACCGGCAATCATCACGAACACGGAGGTCAAGGACGAGTCACCGCCAAGATTGCTGGAGATCTGGATCGCCACGGCGGTCGTAATCGATTTGGGCAATATTGAGAGCACATACAGCTTGGAGAATCCCAGACCGGCTGCCATCAGCAGGCCGCTGAACATTCCGACCAGCAGCCCAATGACTGTCCCGCCCAGAATTCCCGGCAGATTCTGCCACAGCACATGGCGCTGCTTGTAGAGCGGATACGCAAGCGACACCACGGCAGGTCCCAGCAAGCGGTTGATCCATTCTCCGCCGATCATATAAGTATCATAAGAAATATGGAAGCCCAGCAGCAATACCACCACTGTAAAAGTTGCAGTCAGCGCCGGAAGAAGCACGGGAAGACGAAACCGTCTGTACAGCATGGACATGAACAGATAAATGCCGACATTCATCAGGACGAAGCCGATCGCAAGCAGAATTCTCATGCCTGGCTCCCCTTCTCACGCACGGCAGTGACTGCAGCATGATTCCTGCGCCGTATGCGGCGTCCGGCAATCCAATCACTGGCATGGGCTGTCACAACCATGGTAAGCACACTGCTTACCACCAATATGCCGATCATCAGCAGCCCGCGGCCGCTGAATATATCGAGGTGATTCATAATTCCGGCGGTAGCCGGAATGAAGAACATCGGAAGATAAGCCAGAATGAACAATGAACCGTCTTCAATCAGCTTTACCGGCACAATCTTGAACAGCAATAAAATAAAAAGCAGCAATAAACCGACAATGCTGCCCGGAACCGGAAGATGCAGCAGCTTCTGCAAATAGTCTCCGGCGAGATAGAATACGTACAATACGCCTACTTGAACAATAATACGAATGATTTTCATGCTGCAGGAATCCCTTCAATCTTGAAATGACGATACGGTGCTCACTTCATTAGACTAGCAGAACTTTCAGCAAGTTTTCAATTCTTTTTCGAAGCTTTTATGTATTTCACCCTTACCCACTTTGCCGTATAATGCTGCGCGGCTCGTTCAGACCGCAGCCGGAGGCCGCCTGCAGGCGTGGCAGACTGGGAGAATCAGCACAAGGCTGCAGTTCCCCCGTTATCCGGTTTGACTGTGTCTTGCGTGCAGGCTTAATATTGTTTATTAATACCATTTTTGGGAGTGCGATCAATATAGTAAATTATGCTAAATTCTATTGATGGAGTGCGCTAGCTCACTCTCCAGCTCCGTGAGCTGGAAGGGGATGGCGCAGTCCACCATGAGGTATACCGGCAGGTGCCTCCTAGGGTTGGATACTCCCTGACCGAATTCGGCCATATGCTTATTCCCATCATCAGACTGATGAAGGCTTGGGGCGAAGAATAGCAAAACAAACAGCTTTCCAAAGAAAGCTGTCCGGCGGAGAATTTATATAGTGCAACTTCGGTTGCACCTCTTTTTTTAGAATGAGTTGTTTGAGGGCAAAAATCTGCTTATTCTTCTTTGGTTACTATTGCTTTAATATATTGATTTCTGCCTGTTTCGACAGCTATTTCTTGTAAAGAATCGATATTTCTGATAGACCATAACTTAGTCCCTACTTGATAAAAATTAGAGGAATGATCCAGGGTTTCTCCCGTCCCAGTTGTTGAATAATTCGTAATCTCTCCGAGCAGCTTGTCAACTTCTTCAGCAGGCGTATCCGTAATAGTGATATACTATTATTCCATTTAATATAAGGGAAAGCAAAAGAACCAATCCCGACTGAAGAGATATTATTTTCTTCCTTAACCGCCTTATTTTCTTTGGATTCATTCAGCAGTATATTAGCAGCAAGAACGAGAGTATAGAAATGATTAGCTTATTCATTTTTGTCAGCTCATCTGCTGAACGGAATTATTTAAGGAAATGTTCCGTAAAAAGACACTATCGTCCTCATTAATCGGAAAACAGTTCCCGTCATCAGTTTTACGCAAGAACAAAACAACTGCTTGATCTTTTTGCAGATGAGTGGAATGTTTGGAAATGACTTTAGTTTATCCGATTGTTCCTCCTTTTTGAGAAACTTTAACCATGGTTCCTTCTATTTCCTTATCTCCTTTTAGGACACTCTGAACTTGAATTTGACTAAGAGTAGAATATGTACCTACTCCCCGTCTTTTGAATAATCACCCAATTTATTAGTGTCTTGTTCGTCTCTGCAGCTATAAATTAACGGGAATCTAATGTAGGGCACCTCTTGAACCAGAAGCGTTGTGATCAAGAACGGAAACAGCTGGTTCCAGATCACCTGCGGCTTAAAGCCATCATGCACCGTCGATAAATACTGCTTGCTGCATTTGACCAGCCAGCGGCATTATATACGATAACCCATGAAGATGTATCCTCTGATTGCACTTACTGCAATAGAATGCTCAATATTCAGCGACGAATTGCATCCTGCTGTATCTGGTGCAACAGATTCCGGGCGCGGGGGTCCAAAACACCGTTCTTGCTAAATTCTGCTGTACAAAGTGCAATAGCTTCCGTTTGCCGGCCGATTGAGAGGACATCTGCTGCACAAAGTGCAATCAGACATCCCGAAGCTTAATTAGATAAGGCGTTTCGAAGCAGCATAGCGGTTTAGCGGCTCCTTCTTAAGCTTTTCAGGTTCAAAATTAGGGGATATTTATTTATTGCACTTGCTTTTCAAGGCTTAGTTTGCCAGCTTTTATGCATCGTTAATGGATATTCATACTCATAGCCGGTGGACAAGATCCTCCTGAAAACATCAGGTACAATCTACTATTTTGGGTTCTTCAGGACTATCTTTGATTCATTCATCAACCGGATGATTCCTGTTCAAAAAACTTCTCGGATTTCTGCCGGTGCTCATCAGTTACATGCCCCGCTATCGCTTTGATGCCTGCGGCAATAATCGCTGCATCATCCGTCAGCCCCAGGCCGATCAGCGCATCGGGAATGGCGTCGATTGGCGAGATAAAATAAGCGAGCGCCCCGAAGGCGATGCCTTTGACCCACAAGGGGGTTTTGGCATCCACCGCACAGTAGTACATCGCCACCGCATCTTTTGTGAAGGGGATTTTACCGGCAAATTTCTTCGTTTTGCTCCAAAAGCTCTTTTTTACAAGCTGTTCGTTTTTCTCGCTGTATTTGAAATTCTCCACTGCGAGTTCCGCCGGGAGCTTGCCTCCGTCCTTCTCCATCTGCGAGTTCCTCCTCTGATTCCCAGGCTGCCTTGCGTTCATCAGGAATGAGCCTTTATTATAACATTAAACCGGAATGCTCCGGTTGAACAGGCGGCAGGCAGAAGCCCGGGTTCAGGCCCAAGCCGGCCAGCTCGCCTCTTGCTATTAAGATGGTCAACCCTAAGCAACAACATTCAACAAGTGGAAACGGCTTCGCCGTCCTGATAAGGACGGTATCCGTTTCAGCGGGAAAGATAAGGCTAATTTTTAGCGTGAAACATATAAATAAATTCTTATCTTTTTAAGAAAGACGCCTATCGGCGTCCTATATTAAGAATGCTGCCATTTCAGTGGGAAGGAGAAGAATCATTTCGCGCTGATTTCACCATCCAGCCGGCTTCTAGGAGAATCAAAGGTACTTCTGCCTTTGATTTCATCGTCCAGCCGGCTTCTAGGAGAATCAAAGGCACTTCTGCCTTTGATTTCATCGTCCAGCCGGCTTCTAGGAGAATCAAAGGTACTTCTACCTTTGATTTCATCGTCCAGCCGGCTTCTAGGAGAATCAAAGGTACTTCTGCCTTTGATTTCATCGTCCAGCCGGCTTCGGGCGAATTCAAAGGCACTTCTGCCTTTGATTCCACCGTCCAGCCGGCTTCGGGCGAATTCAAAGGCACTTCTGCCTTTGATTCCACCATCCAGCCGGCTTCTAGGAGAATCAAAGGTACTTCTGCCTTTGATTCCACCATCCAGCCAGCTTCTAGGAGAATCAAAGGCACTTCTGCCTTTGATTCCACCGTCCAGCCGGCTTCTAGGAGAATCAAAGGCACTTCTGCCTCTGATTTCCTCTACCTGCCCGCTGCGGCCAACGCAATAGCCCAGTTTGCTTGGCCGAAGTCCCGATCCATTCTTTCATTTACAGCGCAGCCGTGAAATAACAGATAAGCTTCGCTTCCCCCAATACATATAAATTCTGATCTTTCAAGTGGAAACGGCTTCGCCGTCCTGATAAGGACGGTATCCGTTTCAGCGGGAAAGATAAGGCTAATGTATTGCTTGAACCACATAAATTCTTATCTTTTCAGAAAAAGGGCGTTCACAGCCGCCAAGGCTGCGGCGCCCTTTTGTGCACTCTAAAATTCTTCCCCGGCTATCCTCCGGCCTGCCCCAGATGCTTCTGCATAAACAGCACCTTCTGGCGGTGATGGTACTCACTAACCTCATGCCCCGAAAACGGATAATCGAGGATTTGCTTGGACGACTCAATGCGGTGATATGCGGCGTATATGGTTTCCGGCATGCAGACGGTATCCTTCCAGCCGACGGATATAAGCACCGGAGCCGTAATGCGCGGCGCCAGATTCACGATATCGAAATAAGCAAGGGTATCCAGCACCCGCTCCAGGTGCTCCGGGTAACGCCTTACATAATCGCCGATTTCCGTCAAAGAGCTGGTTGAATTCAGCACGCCGAAATCCAGCCGGCAAAGGTTGGGGATATCGGCGGCGACAGCGGCGGCCCGTGTGCTTAACGCACCTGCCAGCAGGGCAATGCCTCCGCCCTGGCTGCCTCCGGTAATGGCAATGCGCGCCGGGTCCACTCCCGGAAGCTGCGCTGCGGTCTCCATGGCCCTTACGGTATCCATGGCTACTGCCATGTAATAGGAGCGTTCCTTCTCCAGCAGCCCCTGGGTAATCCAGCCGCGTATCACACCGCTCTCCAGCGGCAGCAGGTTGCCGGTCTCCCCAAGCTGTCCGCGCACATCCACCGCCAGCACCGAATAGCCGAGCAGCACCCAGGAAGCATAGCGCTCCGGGTAACCCCTGTCGCCGGTATAGCCGGGGAACGTAACGATACAGGGCAGCAGGCCCCCATCCGCATGGGCGGGCTGAATATGCCAGGCGTTGACTCTGGTTTCATCAAACCCCCGAAATCCGACTTTATCCACCCGCATTCCCGGATAGGGGGTGGCTTCGGGAACAGAAGTCAGCTCCAGCGGTTTATGGGCGTACTCAGCAAGGATTCCATTCCAAAATCCGTTGACTTTTCCCAGATCCAGTGTCGGCTCAGGGCGGCAGTTCTCCAGCTCCTGCTTGCGCAGCTCTATCATATTCATTGCATACTCTCCTATTCTGTCAGCGCTTTGTCATTGCAAGTAGCTGTAAGCGCTATTAATATAAAGCTAATAGTAATACAAATCCATAATTTTCAAAAGGAGATGTTCATCATCCGTTACGGAACTTTAGCCCATACCGCAGGCTGTCTGCCGCTTAAAGGGCTCACTGCCGCACTTCAGGAGTACGGAATCGATTTTGTGCAGCTAGCCTTGTCCAAGGCGATACAGGATATCGATACCTCTGCCGGGAAGCTGAGCCCCGGCCTCGCGAGTTATATCGGCGAGCAGTTTGACCGTGCGGGCATCCGCATCGGTGTGCTCGGCTGCTACATTAACCCGATTCATCCCGACCCGGCGGTCCGCCGTCTGGAAATTGATCGGTTCAAGGAGCATTTGCGTTATGCCAGGCAGTTCGGGGCGCCGATGGTCGCTACGGAAACCGGGGCTCTGGCCACCTTTGCAGAATTTGAGCCTTACCGGTATGAGGAACTGGGCTGGGAGACACTCCGGACAACCGTTGAGGAACTGGCTGAAGAAGCAGAGAAGTGGGGAGTGTTCCTGGGGCTGGAGGGGGTATGCACCCATACGTTGTCCACCCCGGCCAAAATGCGCCGGATTCTCGACGAAGTCCCCTCCAGCTCCATTGGCGTAGTGCTCGATCCCTGCAATTGGATCGGGGATAATGTGCCTCAGCAGGACAGAATTATTGATGATGCGTTCAATCTGTTTGGAGACCGGATCATTCTGGCCCATCTGAAGGATATGTACCCGGGAGGTTCCCATATCCGCCATGGCCAGGCAGGCCGGGGCTTGTTCCATACCGCGGAATTCCTGAACAAGCTTCAGGCCCACAAGCCGATGATCGATGTCTCGCTGGAGGAAATTAAAGGTCCGGAAATCCGGGAGACGGTAAGCCTTTTGAACAGCCTGGCCGCGAATCGGTCATAGTTTTCAAGGAGCAGCAAATGCACATCCTCTGCAGCCATTTGGCGGCACATACAAGCTGGCCGGAACGGCAGGCGTAACGCTCTGCGTTCCGGCCAGTATCTTTTGGATGCCCCGGCAACAGCCCTCCATCCCGGAACTCGCCATTCATTCTCCTTCATTCGGCAATCTCACTTTAGGTGAAACGGTTGAAATTTAATGACTGCAGACCCGGTACTTTTCCATATACGTTGAATAAAATAGTATGTATAACCAATGTTTTCTATTTGTTCAGCTTCATTGTAGAAGGGAGGAGATTATCGGTGAGGTTTACATTCCCCATCCTTACCTTATGCCATGGCGGAGCGCAGCGCATGCTGGTGGAACTCACCAACAGGCTCACCGACCGGGGCCATGAAGTTGTGATCCTCATGCCGTCCGGGGGCGACATTTCCTATAAGATCCATTCCAAATTGCTGCGGACGGATCACACGGTGCTGCGGGAATCCGATTTCCCTGCCAGTGAAATAATCGTGTCCAATTTCTATACGACTGTCCCCGTATCCGAGGCGGCCAGCAAAAAAGGAAAAGGCATGCATATCCGGCTGTCTTTGTGTTATGAGCCGCTCTTCCTGCCGGAAAACAATGTATCTTTCCCTTCCTATCATATCACTGACAAACTGCTTGTCTTATCCCAATGGCAGCAGGAATTGATCGCTTTAAGCCATGGAATCACCGGGAGCATTGTGCCGGTTGGCATCAGCGCGTCGTTTCGCAACCAGCATATCCGCCATATGCTCCATGAGCCTCTGAATATCACGGCGATTCTCCGCAAGGAAGAAAACGGATTTTCCTCGCACCGCCAGCAGGACTATCTGGTGGAGCAACTCGATATTGTTAAGCACAACGCGCCGGACGTGAATATCAACTTCATCTGTCCTCCGGATGAGTTCTATTCCTCGGAATCCTTGCAGAGGATGAGTGCCGGAGGCAAATACCGCTTCTTCACCCCGAAGGATGATGAAGAACTCTGCTTCCACTATAATGGAGCCGATATTTTTGTCAGCGCCAGCGCATACGATACCGGTTCCCTGCCAGGGCTGGAGTCCATGCGCTGCGGAGCTGCACTGGTGTCCGTATACTCCGGCGGCAATCTTATGTATGCCCGTCATGGCGTCAATTGCCTGCTCTCCTACCGCTACGAAAACCGGCTCGCGCAGGATGTATTCCGTCTGGTTCAGGATCCTTCGCTCAGAGCCAGGCTTGCTGCACAAGGTGAGGCCGATTCTATGGTCTGGACCTGGGACAACAGTGTAAAACAAATGGAACAGGCTATAATAAGATTTGTACAGAATATCCCCCAGTCCACCCAGAACGAGTCAACCCGGACACCGTTATTCCGCCGGTTGGCCGATTATAAAATAAACAAAGGCCTGTAACTGCAGGCTGAATGCAGCAGCTGCAATCCCAAATCGCGGATTTTCGCTGCTGCTTGTTCGGCGTGACCGTGACATTTATACATAGGAATGCCTTCCTGAATGGTTTACACTAAGATTAAGTACAATAAAGGGAGTCGGAGGTGAGGCAATGCATATGAACGAGGATCGTTCGGCGTCTGCAGAGCTTGAGTATAAATATATGGTCAGTGGAGACTCCATCTCCAAAGGTGTAGTCTACGATGAAGCCAGAAGCAAATACGTTATTCTGGAGGATAACTACGTCTCTCTTCTGCAAGGGAAGCTGAAGGGGGCGCTGCGCAACACCGCCAGATTCGGCAATACGCTGTTCAAGGGCTTCGGCAATCTGAAGCGCGATGTGCTGAAGGAAAAACCCGATATGGTGCTGATTGAGTATGGGGGAAACGACTGCGATTTCCACTGGGAAGAGATCGTGAATAACCCGGAGGCAGAGCATAATCCCAAGACCGATTTCCCGGCCTTCGAAAGCATGCTCCGGGATATGATCGATTTTTTGAAGACCCAGGGAATCATGCCGATTCTAATGAGCCTGCCTCCGCTCAATGCGGACAGCTACTTCAAATGGGTGAGCGGAAGCAATCCGGCCTCGGAAGCGAAGATTATGAAATTCCTGGGCAGTGTCACGAAAATCTACTGGTGGCAGGAACGGTATAACTCAACGATTATCAAGGTTGCCGAGAGCACCAAGACGAAGATTATCGATGTCAGGGGCGCCTTCCTTCAGCAGCCGGATTATACGGAATTCATCTGCCGCGACGGGATTCATCCCAACCGGGAGGGACACCGGATTATCTTTGACAAGGTGCTCGAATTCATATCGAGCAGTGAGCCCCAGCTCCTGCTGGACGGCAAGGGACAGCCTCTGCACAGCCACTAGAAATCCAAGGCCTGCGGCACATTCGAATGTGCCGCAGGCCTTTTTGATGCCTAAGAGCGCTTTCGGTACACTCCGGGAGCCACACCATAGCGTTCACGGAACACTCTGTGGAAATAGGTATAGCTGCCGAACCCTGTTTCCTCCGCAATCCGCTCCAGCGTATAGTTGCTGTTGTCCATCAGCTGCAGAGCCATCGCCAGGCGGATTTGTCCGGCGTACTGCATAATTGAACATCCAAACTTCCCCTTGAACAGATGAACCGCCCGGGTTACACTGATACCCGCGTGGCGGGCGACATCCTCCAGCCTGAGAAGCGAGGTGGCATGCTCTTCGATATAGCTCTTCATCTTCAGCCCGAGCAGCAGCGATGCCGAGGGAGAGGCAGGTGCTTCGGCAATCGCCCGGTCCAGCAGCAGGCAGAGCGCTTTGAACAGCGCCTCAAGAATTTCCGGGCTGCCTCCGTCCAGCCGGCGCTTCTCCAGGATCAGCTGCTGCCAGACACTCTGCAGCTTGCTGTCCTCGGCAATTCTCGTTTTCTTGGACCGCTCCTGCTTGTTCCACCAGCGGTCCACCCATTCCCCCGTACACATCACGTAATAATCGGCGCTGAAGCCCAGCGGACTCTCCTTCTCGCCTATTCTCAGATCGTATACTTCGCCGGGACGGAACAGCAGCAGATCACCGGGCAGAACAGCAACCATCTCGCCATCAATCAGAGCCTCAGACTCGCCTTCGGCCTGAAGCCTTATGATATAGGTATCCAGCCCCTCACGGAACAGATGCCGGAACGGCTGGATATGCCTTGAGAAAGAGCTGAGATGAATATGAACACCGGGGATTTCCATGGCCTTCCTCCTCTCCGCTTATAACCTTGGCGACCAGATCGTTGAGGTTCTCAACCATATTGTTTCTTCAAAAGCCGGTGGAATACCTTCTATAATCAAATAGAAACTGCCAGACCAGCCTTTATTAAAATCAACAAAACTTTCAGGAGGTTCTGCACCACTATGACACATGCAACCGTTCGCGTCATTCAGACAGCCAAGGAAACCGGAGACCGGCTTGCCGAGCTCAAGGCTCTGACCTTCCAGCCGGATGCCGCAGAGAAGGAAAATGAGCTGATTAATATTTATGAGGACCTGGAATATCAGGTGATCGAGGGCTTCGGCGGAGCCTTGACCGAAGCTTCGGCGGCCACTCTGTCCAAGCTCGGCAAGGAGAGACAGCAGGAGATCATGGATGCCTATTTTCATCCGGAGCATGGAATCGGATACACATTGTGCCGTACGCATATCCAGAGCTGTGACTTCTCCACCGGAAATTACGCTTACGTCGAAGGTGTGGACCCCGGGCTGTCCTCCTTCAATATCTCCAGAGACCAGGAATCGATACTCCCGCTGATTAAGCGGGCGGCTGCTTCCGTAGGCAGCGGCTTCCGGCTGTTCTCCACGCCATGGAGTCCTCCGGCCTTCATGAAGACCAATGGTGAAATGAACAATGGCGGCAAGCTGAAGCCAGAGTACAGGCAAGCCTGGGCCAACCTGTTCGTGAAATACATCCAGGCCTATTCGCAGGCCGGGATTGATATCTGGGCAGTCAGCGTGCAGAATGAAGCCAAGGCCGCACAAATCTGGGATTCCTGCGTTTACACTGCCGAAGAGGAAAAAGATTTCGTGCGCGATTATCTTGGCCCCGCCCTCGAAGCCGCCGGCTTGGCGCATATCAGAATTATGATCTGGGATCACAATAAGGAACGGGTGTATGAGCGGGCGAAGACCGCTTTTGAAGATCAGGCCGCTTCCAAATACATCTGGGGCATTTGCTTCCACTGGTATTCCGGCGATCATTTTGAGGCGCTGGGCGCGGTTCACGACCGCTTCCCGGACAAGAAGCTGTTCTTCAGCGAAGGCTGCCAGGAAGGCGGAGTGCATCTCGGCTCATGGAATACGGGCGAACGCTACGGCCATGACATCATCGGCAACCTGAACAACTGGATGTCCTGCTGGACCGACTGGAACATCGTTCTGGATGAACAAGGCGGCCCGAACCATGTGGGCAACTTCTGTGATGCCCCGATTATCGGGGACACCGTCAAGGACGAAGTGATCTACGAGAGCTCGTATTATTACATCGGGCATTTCAGCAAATATATCCGTCCGGGCGCCGTCCGGGTCGGCAGCTCCAAATATACCGACAAATTTGAAACCACGGCCTTCCGCAACCCTGATGGAACCTTCGCCGTTGTCGTGCTGAACCGTTCGGACAGCGGGCTGCCGTTCACGCTGCGGTTCCGGGGCCGGCTGGCCGAGAACACCATCCCGGCTCACGCCATCCAGACGCTGCTGTTCCAGTAACACCGGCGGCCCAGCCCGTTTCGGAATATCTGCACAGCAAAGCCCGCTTCAAGCAGCGGCTGGAAGCGGGCTTTGCTGTCGCCAGATAACGGCAGCCTTTTCAATTGGTGATGCAAGGGAGAGTGTTTTCTTATTCCGCATGCTCCGGGTGCGGCTGCAGCTCCACATATTTGTCGCCCAGCAGGTTTTTGAAATAATTCCGGTTGTACAGCATGCTGGGATGGGATGGATGGTAGCGCAGTGCGGTTTCATTGAACATATTCGCCTTCTCATGCTGTCCCAGACGGTCGTAGCATAAGGCCAGCTGCAGGTTCGGAAGCCAGGTGCTGTAGGTCTCGTTCCGCATGCCCATGGAGTCATTCTGCCGGGGGAGCATCACAGCAAGCTCATACCAATAGACCGCCTGCTGAAGCTGATTCTTCTCCACGTGCCAGGCAGCCAGCCTGCAGCAAAATTCCGCCCGCGGCTTGTCGTACCTCAGAGTCCGGCAGAGCGCTTCAAAAGACCCTTCCTTATCCCCCAGCCGTTCGCGGCAATCGGCCAGCCGCAGGCAGGCCTGGTAATTATCCTCAATCCAGCCCTGCCCGCCCTCCAGAAACATAGTATAGTACCGGCAAGCATCCTCAAACAACCCATGGTCACGCAGCTCATTGGCGTAATAGTACTGGTCGCGCGGGGAGAACACCTCGCCTCCTGCTGCCCGTTTCTGGTAGATTCGCAGATTGCGGTCCGTGTACGCTTTGTCTTTACCGTGTGTAATACAGACATCACTGCTGTAAAAAGGGCCATAGACCTCCAGGTATTCGTGCACGGGGCCGATCCACTTGAAATTACAGCTGCGGCGGACCAGACGGTTGCGGCGGAGTGAGGTCACCACATTGCCCGCAGCGTCGAAAGCGAGATTATATTGCATATTCACACTGTTCACATGCTCCGGCAGGCTGTCCTTCAGTGCTCTGAAAAGCTCATGGTCCTTGTCCTTCAAGTAATCATCCGCGTCCAGCCACAGAATGTATTCTTTGGTTGCCTTGCTGAAGGCAAAGTTCCGGGCCGCCGAGAAGTCCTCAATCCAGGCAAAATCATAAATAACCGCGCCAAAGGATTCGGCGATTTCTTTGGTCCGGTCTGTTGACCCTGTATCCACGATAATGATCTCGTCCGCAATGGAGGCTGCGGAAGACAGGCAGCGGGGCAGGCTGTTCTCCTCGTTGCGGACGATCATGCATAAGCTGATTTCGATCATGGCGACCTCCTAAGCGTTGTACTTCTATATGAATATGCTGCCTTTTTCAATTGGAACCCTTGTTCTTACCCAGATCCGCTGCCGCTTGTGCTGAATTTTCCGCCGGATTTTCATTCCAAAAAAGAAACTTTTCCAGCGATGCAGAGGTCTCTACAATAGAGAGCAAGGGGGGAACAGCATTTCTGGAGCAACAAAGGAAACCGCCAGCATGACCGCCGCCGCATTAAAGACACTGATGGAGCACTATGGCGAGGCTGTGTGGAACTATGCCTACTACCTGGCCCGCAACAGAAGCGCTGCCGATGATATCGCCCGGGAGACTGGCGCCGCCCTTTCCTTCCCTTCCTCGAAAGACGGAGATGCGGAGGTATCGGTCCCGCTGGCTGCTATGATTTCGATTCCGGTGCTGGATGACGGAAGCAGCCCGGTGTATGATACCCTGCCTCCATTGCCCAAAATGACTTTTCCGCTGCCGGCGGACATGGAAGGCAAACTTGAGGCGGCGCTAGTCTTCCGGGCTGACACCGGCAGCGCTTATATGCTGCTGGTACCCGCAGGCTGGAAGGCATCGGCTGTTACTGGCGTCAATGGCTCCTACGCGACGGCTCTTGAAGATCCGGCAGATCCGCAGCAGAGATTGGATTATTCCGATAATGCCTGGGGCTGTACGGGCTGCGCAACCGGCAGTATCGGAACTTATTTCCCCGGAAAGGCCGGATGGGCGGAGCAGCAGGGGTTTACCGTCATTCCTCCGGCGTTCACACGGCAGTATGTGGCGGGAACCGAAGGAGCGGATGCCCGGACTGTGCGCTATTCGCTCGCTGCGGAAGCAAAAGACTATCAAACGGAAGGAACCGCCTACTATGAAGAGGGGGAATGGGGCTATCTTTTCCGCCAGCTGGAGCTGACCTCATCTTCCGGCTCTGCCGGACAGGATGCGGCCGTGCTTGAGACCATACTAAGCTTTTTCACAGCCAATAGCGGTCCGCTTATTCTTCCCGCTGCCGGGAATACGGAAGCTGGCGCCGAACAACCTGGAGGGCGGAAGCCGGCAGTTCAATAAATTAGGAGCGGGCATGCGGACACAGGGCATGATTTTTGTTATAATATCGTAGAGTCAAGCGGAAACGGCTTCGCCGTCTTTTAAAGGACGGCGTGTTTCAGCGAAAAATAGAAGGATAATATATAGCGTAAAGCATATAAATTCTATTTTTAAAAAGGACCAGGCTGAATTGATCAGGCTTCATCTATTCATATATCAGAAGGGGACGTTCGCTTTGTCAAAAATCATTAAAACCTTAACCATTGCCGGAAGTGACTCCAGCGGAGGCGCCGGCATCCAGGCCGATCTCAAAACCTTTGAGGAGTACGGCACCTACGGCTTCAGCGCTTTGACCACCATTGTTACGATGGACCCGGACAACGGCTGGCATCACAATGTCTATCCGATTGATGCGGCCATTGTTGCGGAGCAGCTGAAAACCGTATTCTCAGGCGGTCCCGTTGACGCCATGAAGACCGGCATGCTGGGCAGTGTGGAGATCGTCCGGGTTGCCGAGAAAGCGGTCAGGGACAACCTGCAGACCAATGTTGTCATTGACCCGGTCATGGTCTGCAAAGGCGAAGACGAGGTGCTGAATCCGGAAAGTGCGGAGGCCATCCGTGATCTGCTGCTGCCGCTGGCCACTGTGGCAACCCCCAATCTGTTCGAGGCCGGTGTGCTTTCCGGGCTGGGCAAGCTTGCTTCCATCGATGAAATGAAGGAGGCTGCGCGGCTGATCCACCTGCGCGGCACGCAAAATGTTGTTGTCAAGGGCGGCAAGGCGCTCGGCGGCGATAGAGCGGTCGATGTTTTTTTCGACGGCTCCGGATATACCGTACTGGAAACCGCCAAAATTGAACCGGCTCACAACCATGGTGCAGGCTGCACCTTTGCCGCGGCCATCACAGGCGGCTTGGCTAACGGATTGTCTGTGCCTGAAGCAGTCGCAAAAGCCAAGGATTTCGTCACCGCAGCCATCCGCAGCGGCTATGCCTTCAACCAATATGTCGGCCCTGTTTTTCATGGCGGCTACCGTCTGGAGCGCTAACACCCGGACAAGTCTGCATCACCTGTACACTGCTGCTGTCGGTACACAAATAATGGCGGAACGGAGAGGCAATGCCCTTCTGTTCCGCCATTATGTATAGAAATAGCCGCCGGGAAGGCAATCTCGTGAAAATCGCCTACTGCGCAGCGCCCTCCTCAGCAATATATTTTACAAAATTCAGAATTTTGTCGTTCTGCTCATCCCTGCCCAGCACTCCAATTTCAATGGACTGGGTATTATGGTTGATGGGCAGCGAAGCTACAAACTTCGAGTCCGTGATATCTACGGCATACAGCTGTTCCTCGGTGCTTTCGCCCACGGTTCCCCATTTCAGACGGGGATCATCACCGGAGATTTTTCCGTCCGCAAGGATCGGCTCCAGATTCTGAAAGCCATCCTGCCCGCCGATCCACTGCAGCGTAGCTTCATCCAGAATAAGAATGTCCGGCGAGTTCGCCGCCAGCTCCACCACGGCTTTTTGCATATAATTCATATCCAGTGTATCAGCTCCCTCGCCGGTCTTGGGAAGATACACGATGCTGCTGTCCACCCGCTTCCATTCCGGGTACTCCTCGATGATCGCCTGGTTCAGCGCATCCATTTTGCCGTCCGGGTCCTGCACCCCGAAATTGCCGATGAACATAATCTTCGCATCAACCGGCGGCAGGGTGGCCAGATACTTCTTATGCTGCCAATTGTTATACAGCGCATTGCCGCCGAAGGCAAGCACGATTACAGCAATAATGGAAATGATGACATGTGTTTTGTAGAGGCGCATAAAGCGCTCCCATTTACGCGCGCCGCCGGCAAGACTGCCGTATTTGGCCAGCCGCTGATCCTCAGCCTCCTGAATTTCCTGCTGATCCCTGGAATCCAGAATAAACTTGATAGCCTGAAAATCCGCTTCATACTCAGCTATCTCCGCTTCAGTGGTCAGGGAGCGCCGCCGTTTCAGCAGCAGATCGAACCGCTTGTTAAGTTCCTCTCTGGTTACGGTTTCGGGCAACCCCAGCCTTCCATAGGCTTGCTTCAGTTTCTCGTTCACAATCAAGTCTCCTTTGGTATGATGCCTGTCCTGCTTTGCGCCGCTGCCGGTACAGTCTGGAATAGTTGTGTCCTCTTCCCTTCTATTTTATCAGACATGGACCCCCATTCTCCAGTCTGCTATCCACGCAAGGGCAGAGACATCAAAAACACTGCAAAAAAAACCTTGAATTTTATGAAAATAGCCCATCTTTATCACAGCTTAAGCCGATAAAAGCAATAGGACAGCCGTCTTCTATTCAATTGACGCACGCAAAAACCCTTCCTGCGCTTGCTCCGGCATAACGGAAGCAGGAAGGGAATATATTGCGCCGCAAATTATGGCAAAGCGGCAAAATCAGGAGGTATAAGAGCGTCCCAGCCCCAGTTCGGTCAGCAGCTGGCGGTAAGCAATAGACGTACGGTCTGCCGGAATATGCGCTTCAGCCTGCAGATCGAGCGGCAGGTCCTCGGGAGTCTGCGCTTCGACCATTTCCGCGTCCTCCCCGAAGACCTGCAGATTGAACTGAATCGTATCCTCAATCGGCGCACTCTTGTCAAAGTTCCTGGAGATCGGGCAGAACAGGCGCGTATAGCGGGCAGAAACGGGGGATGCACAGTTCAGAATTTTGAGCCTTCCCTCATCGGGAAAATATACGGTAAGCGAGGCGGCAAACGGCGGGAACACGCGGAATTCGCGCAGCCACATGAAGCCCTCCGGGGCCGGATTCTCCTGGCCTTTGCCGTAATTGCTGACCGTGCTCCAGTATTCAGCTACCAGCTCATTGCCCTCACGTCTGACCTTGTACTGGGGAACCTCGGTGTTGTTGCGGTCACCGAAGGTTGCCGTATGCACATAAGCGAAATGCGAAACGTCGAGGAAGCCCTCCATCTGACGGCCGGACGAACCGGCAATATCGAAGCTCGGCGGTAAAATATTTATATAGTCCGGGTCAGCCCAGCCCGGGAAATCCGGAATTTGCTCGGCCGCAGAACCCAGACAGGTCCAGATTAAGCCGTAGCGCTCAACAGCCGGGTAGACAATCAGCTTCAGCTTGGGTGAGATTTTGGAGCTGGGATGCGCGGGAACAGCGGTGCATTTGCCCTCGCAGTTATAACGGAAGCCATGGTACGGGCAGACGATTTCACCGTTTTCCACCCAGCCCTTGCTCAGCGGCGCCCCCCGGTGGAAGCAGAGATCACGTGCGATCACAACCTTGCCTTCACTGCGGTAGCATACCAGCTTCATATCCAGCAGCTTCACCGCCAGCGGTTTGTCCTGCACCTCATCCGCTATCGCCACGGGGTACCAGTATTCCGCCAGCACACGCCAGTCCTCAGGGGAGAACGTGCAGTCACGGGGAAGTTCGGGTTCCCGCACCAGTTTCTTGTTTTCCTCTATCATGTTCGTCCCACCTCTCCACTCACTATAAACTACATAAAGATAATTTATTATATGTCATATTATATAACTTATTGTGTATATTTTAATCTTGTTTTGCTGCAAAAATCAATCGTAAATCATTTGTTTTTGTATTTTTGACTAAAAATCTCATTCAAATGTTATGCATCATAACATTTGTCACAGCAAAAAACAGCCCTCCATGAAGCAGAAGACTGTTTTTCTGTTTGAAGCTTGAAGGCCGTCCGTTTACTCAGACCGCTGCATTTTCTTTGGCTGTCAGGTGAACCGGAGTCAGCCGGTAGACGGCTACCCCGTTCCCGTCCATGGAAGAACGGTATTTCTCCACCATCCGTGCCGACATCTCCTGCTTATAGAAGCCCGGCGTGTACTTGTCCAGAATTTTCTGGAGCACCCCGGCTGCCTCGCCCATATCGGTGACCTTGGCTGCTTCTCCGAAGAGCATCACACTGAAATAGGCGGTATCCGCCTTGCAGGGTACCGGGTCGGTCACCGTGCTGTCTTCCCGGTAAACGGTGAAGCTCACCGCCGGGTTCTCCGCGAGCAAACGCACCTTTTTGCCTGAGCCCATGCCATGAAAATATACAGAGCCTTGGTGCCACACATAATTGACCGGCACGGCATAGGGGTAAGCATCCCCTCCGATTCCTACAATGCCAATCCTGGCCGCCGTCAGGAATTCTCCGATTTTTTCCTGGTCGCGGCAGTCCCTTTGCTTATAGCTGATATGCTCCACTAGAGCTTGCGCCTCCTTTCCAGTTCCTTGAGCCGGGTCAAAAATTCCGCCAGCCAGAGGTTGTTCAGCACAATATATTCCTTGCGGGCGAGTACCTCTCCAGACGATTGCACATAAGCTGAAGGCCTCTGCATGTCACTCCCGCAGACTGCAACCAGCCGCTCCAGCATCTCCGGGTTCGCCTCCAGATGGAACTGGAATCCGAAGACACGCTCCTTGTACATAAATAATTGATGGGCGCAGCCTTCACTGCCCGCCAGAGCCTCCGCTTCCGGCGGCAGAACGCTGAAGGTATCATAATGCCATTCCAGCACCATTGAGGTTTCCGGAAAAAAGGAGAAGAGCGGATGCTCGCGGGCTTGGGCGCTCCAGCGGACCGGCAGCCAGCCGATTTCAGGCTCACGGCTTCGCGTTACCCTTCCACCGAGCACATCCGCAATCAGCTGGGCGCCAAGGCAAAAACCGATAACCACCTTCCCCGCAGCAATCGCTGCACGGATGAACAGCTTTTCTTCAGCCAGCCACGGGAAACGCTCCTCTTCATAAATGTTCATGGGTCCGCCCAGGATGAGCAGCCAGTCAAAGCTGTCTATGGCCGGAAGCGTCCCTGACTCATAGAGCAGCGTATGGGCAAGGCTGCACCCCTGATCAGAAGCCCAGGCCGCAATGCTGCCCGCGTCCTCCAGGGCCATATGCCGCAGAAAATGAAGGCGCATCTCAGCCCTGGACGTAAGCTGCTCTGGCAAGCGAAATTTTGGTCTGGTCAAAGAGCTGCCGCACCTGCTCACACATGGTCAGGACACGGATGGAATCCTCCGGCTTCGGCGTGCCGTGGAAATAATCATCCAGCGAACAGATGCCAAAGATGAAGTCCAGAGACCGGATTTCCTTATTCAGCTCCTTGGGAACATCCACAACCGTCTCTACCGCATTCATAAGACAGATATAATTATGGTTAAGCGGCATTACCCCGTAGAGGTGGCACAGGGCGACAAGGTACCGTTCCAGTGCTACTGAGCCTACATTGAATACGAGACTGAACCGCTGCTTTTGACGCAAAAACTGCTCCGCTCTGCGGTGGTATCCCAGGGCATCCCGATAATTCTCTTCAAAAGCCTCCACATCCGTTTCCGTTACCAGCATAGCGACTCACTCCTCCCGCATAACTGAATAATTGCACTTGTTATCCGAATTATTCTCACTAATAAGTCCATAGCTGCACACTGGTTCTACCACACGCTCAGAATCCATTCCTTATTTCTCTTGTACTCCATGTCGGTGAACAGCGTATTCGCAATTTCTTCGGCCAGCCGGATGGCGCCGGCATACCCGACAGTCGGGTGGCGGTACAGTCCCGCGCGGTCATAGGTCGGAAATCCGACACGCACCATCGGGATATTGTTGTCAATGGCGGTAAACCGCCCCTTGGAGTGGCCCAAAATCAAATCCAGCTCCACATCCTTGTTCTTAATCCGGTTCTCAAGCTCCATCAGATCCGCGTTCAGCACGATTTCCATGCCGAATTCCACGTTCTGCTGCAGCGCCTTGATACGGGGATCATTTTTGTAAGTGGTGTTGTCGTCACCGAGAAGCAGCAGTACAGGCTTCATTTCCAGATCGATACAGAATTCGGCAAGACCGATTACCAGATCGGGATGTCCATAGATTGCAACCTTCTTGTCGGCAAGGAACATGTGCACCAGATCAGCCAGCGCATCGATGGCAATGCCCCGTTCACGAACCAGGGATTCCGGGATGGGTTTGCCTGTCAGGTTCTTGACGTTCTGTAAAAAAGTATCCGTGTTGCGGATGCCGATCGGCGTAGGCCCGATGACCGCGGGAATCCCGAACTCATCCTCCAGATACTTCGCGGCTTTGCCGCCTTCGTATTTGTTGAGCGCGATAGTGGCCACTGCGTCGGCTGTTCCGGTCAGATCCGCAATGGTGGTGCTGCCGTGCGATTCTCCGCTTTTATCCGGCATAATCGGGGAATCAAAGCTTTCTATTTCAAACAGCACCGTCGCATCCACCTGCATTTCGGCCAGCAGGTGCTTGAGCGCCGTCACATCTCCGGGATTAACCCAGCCGGTAATCAGATTCAGCTTGCCGTTTGGCTGGTCCCTGCGTGCAAAATGCCTTACAAAAGCATCAACAGCCACGTCGTACCCGCTCACCTGGCTGCCCACAAAGCTGGGCGTATGAACCGCAATCAAATGCACTTCGCGGCCAGCGTATTTTTCCTTGAGCAGCCCGCTGTTGAGCTTCAGAATCACACCGTCCACATCGTCGCCGATGACCTCTGTGGAGCAGGTGGTGATGATCGGCACTACCTTGATATCGGGGTAACGCATGAGCAGGACATCGACCGCTTCCTCGACACGGTTCAATGCGCCAAACACCGCCCCATCCTCATGCACGGAAGAAGAGGCAAGCAGAAAATTATCTTTGAAATGCTGGGAGAACAGCAGACGGACAAACATAACGCAGCCCTGTCCGCCATGGACAATTCCGATACAATCCTTGATTCCGATACTGGCATACTGCGCGCCTGCAGGCTGGCAAGTGAATATCGGATTAATAACACCGCCGCGTTCCTTTTGAACGATTTCACAAGTCATAGTATTACCCCCTCCGATTATTCATGTGCGCGTCCAATTGTAGCTGGACCTGTTATTGCAATATTGCTGCATTAATACTGCTTGACGGTCAGTTCCTTGTTCAGCGATCCGGTAATGGTTACATAGTCGATCCGCTCTTTCAGCGCCTGCATCAGCAGCTTGATTTCCTCTTTGCCCATTTCAGCCAGCCAATCGAACCGCTTGGTATACTCTTCGGCCAGAACTACGGCATCGGCCCAATAGCAGCGGTCCGCCGGGGTTCCTTTGTCCACAGGCTCATCGCACAGAATCTGTGTTGTTTTTGTGAGAACGCCCTCGTTTTGCTTCTCTCTGTCCCATGTGCGGGAGTGAAACTGCCACAGGCATTTTTTCATAATATAATTTTCCAGCTGCGCGACTCTCTCATTCATCAAATCTTCCACGGTCTCTCCCTCCTTCCGCTATACGCCGGCAAGCTGATTTTCTAAATATGGATAAGTTTTGGAGCGCAGCTTGGTCACAGAATCATACCCGCCGGTATATTGTCTTAATGTGGTTGAGGATTTGATTTCCTCACTCAAATTTGCATCCGACATCATCCGCTGGGTGGCAAATCCCTTATCCGTCGGAATCTCATCCTTGCTGATATCCAGGGCTGACAGCTGGTGGATCGGCGAATAGATCGCATTGTAAATGTCCCGCGCGAACCGGACCCAGCCCTCATAGCCCTTGTAAGGCCCATTATGATAGGCATGCGCGTTAAGATAAGGCACACGGATCTTCTTGGCAACCTCGCCTGGGCGTTTGCCTGTGAAAATAATGTCCGGCTTCAGCATTTCCATGGCTTCCAGACCTTCCAGCTCGTTCGGGTCATCAATCGCCAGCGCTCCCTGCTCACAGCGGGCAATTCCCTTCTCCATATCGCCCTGATGGCCGAACTTCGTATACAGGGATACAACCTCCACTCCCATTTCCTCATGAATTACATTGGCCCAGTGCCAGAGCTTGGAGCCGCCCGGCCAGAGGCATACTTTTTTGCCTTGCAGGCGTTTCTTGTACCAGTCCAGCTCGGGTTTCCATCTGGCGGTTTCCCTGTCGATAATCTCCTGTGCCCGGTCCTCAATTCCGAAGAACAGGCCGATCTTCCGGAGCGAGGCCGACAGCGGCTCGAAGCCGAAGCCGTCGATATCCAGACGCGGAATTCCGTATTTCACCCGCAGCTCATTGCAGATATACTCGGCGGAACGCGCACATTCCAGCACATTGAGATGCGCTCTGTGCATTGCTCTCAGATCATCGTAGGAGCCATTTCCGGTAAAGGTGGACAATACCTGGATGCCCATGGATTTGAAATAATCGACCATGACCTCCTGGTCTCCCTGGATATTGTACTCGCCGACATAGTTGATTACATAATCGCTGGTGATCTTCGGTTCAACCGTCCCCACCTTCTGGTTGATCCACGCAATATTGATTTTATGATGACCGCCCGATTGGCTGGGACCTGCGAAACCGGGAGAGTTGCAGACAAAGATGTCAACATCCGGCATTTCATCCATGACCTCCTGGGCAACCGCACCAATATCGTCTCCGATCAGCGCTGTAGCACAGGTAGAGTAAATCGTCATCCGTTTGATGTCGGGAAAAGCCTTGAAGGCTTCAACGATATTTTTCTTGAGCAGCCCTTCAGCTCCGAAGACGATATGCTTTTCCTTCACATCCGAGGCAAAAGTGTTCTTAATCTGGAAATTGTCATTGTCGCTGATATAGCGCTTGGTCTGCCAGGTATCGTAGGTGCAGCCGACCGGACCATGGCTTAGATGGATAACATCCTTCATCGGCGTACCGATTACATGCTTGGCTCCGCAGTAGGCGCAGCCCCGTTCGGAGATCGTCCCCGGAATGGTGTTGAGGTAGCCTTCGGGAAGAGCTGAAGTCAAATCCTCGCCGGGACCCTTGACCACTGCATGCTGTGTCCGTTCGGGAATACACTCGCTGCACTTAAATGTATGATGCGGCATGATTCATTCCTCCTAAAGTTTTATGAGCATAATATTATTGGGCAACAGAATAATTTCGCAAAAATCAATTTTGTAAGAAAAGCCTGAATTGGGTATCAGTCACCGATTCCGTATTTGACAACCATCGCTTCCAGTTCATCCATGCTGAGCGGCTTGGGAATCACAAAGTTTTCATTCTCGATAATTTTGCGGCCCAGCTCTCCGTATTCACCAGCCTGCTTGCTCTCCGCATCGAATTCAACGACCGTCTTCTTATTGAACTCCGCCTTCTGGACAATATTGTCGCGGGGCATGAAATGGATCATCTGGGTGCCGATGGAAGCCGTGAATTCTTCCAGGAACTCTCTCTCTCTGTCCACGTTGCGGCTGTTGCAGATAATTCCGCCGAGGCGGACCCCGCTTTGCTTGGCGTATTTCACCAGGCCCTTACAGATGTTGTTGGCCGCGTATATGGCCATCATTTCGCCGGAAGCCACAATGTACACCTCTTGAGCCTTGCCGTCACGGATTGGCATCGCGAACCCGCCGCACACCACGTCGCCCAGTACATCGAAGAATACGAAATCCAAATCCTCAGTATAAGCACCGTTGCTCTCCATCAGATCAATCGCTGTGATGACCCCCCGGCCTGCACAGCCGACACCGGGCTCCGGTCCGCCTGACTCAACGCACTGGATACCCAGATAGCCCGACTTCACTACCTTCTCGGTTGTGATATTCTCGGCGCCGTCATCACGAAGCATATCCATCAGTGTCTTTTGGTTCATCCCGCCAAGAATCATCCGTGTGGAGTCCGCCTTCGGGTCACAGCCGTGGATAAATACCTTCTTGTCATGGAAATAGGCCATTGCCGCAGCTGTGTTCTGTTGTGTAGTCGACTTCCCGATTCCGCCCTTACCGTAGATTGCAATTTTTCTCGTCATTTCTCCACACTCCCTTTGAATTTTTCTCAATTCTGTTGTTGCTCTGGATTTGACTAGATCATAACAAAATTGAAAAACCTGTCAACGGCATAACCGAACCATACTCCAAGGAACATAAGGAAACATTCGTAAATGGTAAATTGGAAACGCTATTTCAACAAAAAAAGACAGAAAATATCCGTTATAATCCGTACAAAAGCAACCTTTCCTTTATAAAAGCGCAATCATTTTACGCAAAAGAGCGCTTACATCAACTTTGTGTTATATTTTCTTACATATTGAATGAAGCTACTGTTAATTCATCTGTTTTACCGTTGTAACCGGCTGATTAGGGGATGTAAAATGACATATGAAGATATATCCATACCTCCATTGATAAGTTATCTGACACATCGCCGCACAACTCACGGAGCCCATCCAAAGACAGAGGAGAGAATAATCATGAGTCAATTTGCCAGCGTCAACCAAGAGGCCTGCATTGCTTGCGGGGCCTGCAACTCGGCAGCCCCGGACATTTTCGATCTGGACTACAACGGAATTGCCGGAGTGATCTACGAAGGAGACAAGAACCGGGGCATCACAGCCATCGGCGAGGAATTGCTGGAAGAACTGCAGGAAGCCTTCGAGAGCTGTCCAACCCACTGCATTCAGCTGGCCACTGCCGCTTTTGCCTGAGGAATCATCCTTTCATTCACACAAAAGAAGGTGCCATCCTTTAACGGACAGCACCCTCTTTTGTGTTTTTATTCATTTAGCGCCGCAACAATGGACCGGTAAGATTTCAGCGGCCTGCCGCTGGCGCGGGCTATAATTTGACTCAAGAGGGGAAGCTCCTGCAGTTGAATCTCCCCTTTGTGTTTGTAGAGGCCGGACATCGCGGCCGCCACCTCCTCCAGCGGCGCATTGCCCGCCCGCTCACCGATTCCCGAAATGGTTGTGCTGGCCAAGGCTGCCCCTCCCTGAAACGCCGCCAATGTATTGGCCGTTGCCAGCCCGAAATCATTATGTCCATGGAATTCCACAGGCAGCAGGCTCCTGCTCACCAGATGCGAGACTTTTTTAAAGGCCGACAAGGGCTCAAGGCAGCCTACAGTATCCGCATAACGCAAGCGTTGCGCGCCATATTTCGCCGCCACAGCCGCAAACTCGAGCAGAAATCCGGGATCTGCACGGGAGGCATCCTCCGCACCCACAAAGGGTATGCATCCGAAGCTTTTCGTGAATTCCAGGGTTTGCCGCAGTCTTTCCAGCACCCACCCGCGGCTTTTTTGCAGCTTATGCCTCAGATGGAGATCGGACACCGGCAACGAAAAATGAATATGCGAAAACCCGCACGCTATAGACGCCTCTATATCCCGCCAATCCGCCCTGTTCCAGGCAATAAGCGTTGATTTCAGAGGGAGGGACAGCAATGCCTTCAGCGCGGCCTGCTCCTGCCGGCCCATTGCCGGAATGCCCGCTTCAATCCACCTCACGCCCGCACGGTCAAGCGCAAGCGCGATCTCGATCTTTTCTTCCGGCGAGAAGACAACGCCTGCCGCCTGCTCGCCATCACGCAGCGTCGTATCCACAATCTGAAAGAAGCTTCCGGCAGACACGTTCAGCTCTCCTCCCCCCGGGCATACAGGTCCATAAGCTGGGCGTCGCTCAGCGGACCTTTTTGCAGGCCGGCCAGTTCCCTTACCCGCTCCAGCAATTGCCCGGCCCGGCCGGGCGCGAGCTCCAGGCTGAGCTCCCGGAGCTTATGCCTAATAGAGGCGGTACCGGAGTGCTTGCCGACCAGAAGGTTCCGGGACAGCCCCACTTCCTCCGGCCTGATCACCTCATATAACCCGGGATGCTTAAGGATTCCATCCACATGAATACCCGATTCATGCCAGAATATCTTCTTTCCAACCAGCGCCTTGTCCTCAGGCACTTTAAGCTTCAGCATCGACAGCACCTCCTCGCAATCTCCGGCAATGGAACTGCCGACGGAAACTCCGGCGGTCCGATTGCCAAGATGCCTCAGGGCCATCAGCACCTCCTCCATTGCACCCGTTCCTTTGGTTCCTGCTGCGCAGACCGAAGTCCCGGCATACCCCACACCCGCTTGAATGGCCGCAAGGGTGTTGGCCGTCGCCAGTCCGTATACATTCGTCCCGCAGAATTCAAGCGGGCAGAGAGCGGTATCCACCAGCTCCAGTAATTTTCTGCGCACCAAAAAAGGGTCCAGCACGCTTTTGCCATCATAATAGACGATCCGCTCGACCCCATAGCGCTCGATCAGCCTCCAATAACGCTCAAATTCAGCATAATAGGCGGCTGAAGCATCTTCAACAAAAAGATATGGCTGTCCTCCGTAATCACAAATTGCGCATAATACCGCTTCAAGCTGATGAAGCTGCACACCTGCGGGCTTGACAGACCACATTACCGCCACCCGCCGAATGCCCAGCTTGCGGGCCATCGCCGCCTCCGGCAGGGAAGGCTTGATCCGGCAACGAATAGATCCTTCAAATCCGGGAAGTGCGAGTACTTGTTTATGCGCCTGCAGACATCGGACACCCACCTCAAAGGTTTCAACGCCATAACCGAGCAGTATGTCGGACATCCGGGAAATATCCGCAGGCGCCGCATTTCTGCGCAGGGCCTCTTCCATTGTGTAATCCGTTAGAGCAACCATATCCCCCACCCTCTCAAGACAGCCCGCAAGTACCGCAGCCCCCCAAAGGCCCTGCCCCCGCCGATTTATATGCATTCCATTTTACCGCATACTCCATATCGTTCCAGGCGCTTGCAAGGCAATTCCGGATCTGCTCATATTCAGGAGCAGCCTTGTCTGGCTCCATGGCAAGCAATTCAAGTGTAGCTTCACTCAGCAGACGATTCTCCTTGAGGTATTTCCGGAACAGCAGCGCAAAAGCGATCCGCTGGTTTGCCAGCATTCCGGGATCATAATCAATTTCATAGGCTTGCAGCAACGCTTCGGTATCCGCGGTTTCAGACATGATAGCCCCTCCTTAGTTTTTCCGTTTCAAAGTTTTGACCAGCCACAGGGGCGGGTGGTCCTTGAGCATCAGACTCAGTTGTTCCAGCTGCGGGACAATCTCGCTGCCCTGTTCGGACTGCAGAAGAATAATGCCTGCCCTGAGCACCCTTTTGGTCGCATCGCCGCCGATCTTCACGACAAACAAAACGGTACAATCCAGAATAAGATCCACCCGCTGCTGGAATTTATCGCATTCCTCCGATTCCGGCGACGGGTCGGGAAGGGACCGTGACTCCAGTAAACGGTAGCCCTTCTCCCCAAAATCAAAAATGGTAAATGAGTTGCAATGACCGAAATGGCAATCCAGCGTTCTGCCGCCATTCGACGCAAAGGCTATCTTCATCCGCTATTCCTCTCCTTGCTGTACATAGTATTGGCAATGTGGTTCAGCAGATCAGCTGTCCCCCGGTAGCCAACCGTGATGCGGGAAGGCGAACCAAAGCGGTTAAAGACGGGGAACCCCATAGGAAAGTACGGGGTCCCCGTCTTAAGCGCAGACTGTTCCCCATAGGAATTGCTCAGCCACAGGTCGGCCCCGCCTGCCGCCAGCTGTTCCAGATCCTCCAGATCACCGGTCTGTACAGCTTCCGGAATCGCTTCTACAGTCGGTGAAGGAGAGGAAATGACCGCTCCGAAGGATTTGATTCCAAGCTCCGAAAGACATTGGTACAGCGATACCAGATGATCCGGGTCAAGCGCGGCAAGAACCCGCTTCCCCCGGAAGATCGAACGGGTATCCAGCATGCAATCGAGCAGGAACTGCCGCTGCCAGCGGTATTTATTCTGTCCCTCGCTCCCGCTGAACTGCCGGAGGAACAGGAAGAATTCATCGCTTTCCCGCAGCCCCGTCACGCCGGCGAACAGTATATACGGAATGTCCAGCTCCTCCTGCAGCAGCTTCGCGCAGTGCTCCATTGAGCGGCCCAGCACGATCGTATATGCAGACGTAAGCATCTCCCGCAGATAATCCAGCGGAACCCCTCCCCGGGAGAGCGGGGTATGGCCCGTCATTAAATGCCCGGTGAGCGAAGAGGACAAATCCGGGAGGACAATCACCTCGATGTCAAAGGAGGCGATCATTTCCTTCAGCTCCATTACATCTCCCGGCGTCAGATGCGCTCCCGGCAGCAGGTTGATCCGGCCCCGCTTCTTCTTGCGCGTCACTCTTCCGCTGTTCTGAATCACTTTCCTGATCACCGAATACACCGTTTGGGCGTAACCCGACTCCATGGACCCTTCATAATCCGGGAGGCAGAGCCCGCACATCAGCTTGTCTTTGAACAGCAGTTTATGCTGCCTGTAATAAGCCTCGGCGGTTCCCAGCAGATCCTCGCCCACCACCTCTGTCAACGATGTGCCGATCAGTGCAACGACATCCGGATGATGGCGCTCCATCACCAGCTTGATCATTTCACGAATGCCCTCACTCCCGCCAAAAATCAAATTCTGTTCATGGATGGCAATATTCTGAATTGAAATCGGCTCGCGGAAATGGCGGGACAGCACCATTTTCACAGATTCCGCACAGCCCTGCGCACCATGCAGAATCGGAACGGCGCGGTAGATGCCCTGCAGCGCAAGCACACCGCCAACGGCTTGGCTGGTCTGAAAGGGATTCACCGACAGCGGCTTGGAGGAATTGCGGTCAGCTTTGCCCATAGCTGTCCACCTCCCATGGCGAACGCCGGCAGATCATGCTCCAGACCGGCTGCGCAAGGGTGTCCATTACATCCCGGGCAAACCTCCTGACTCCGTCATATCCGGCATAGCCGCCCTGATGCTCTTCATCAATGTTAATAAAAGGAATTTTCTCCTTCAGGGGCACAAAGGCGTTGCGCCCGCTTACGATCATCAGATCGGCCTTGCGGTCCCGGTACAGCTCAAGGATACGGGCTTCGTCGCTTTGAACAACCAGCCGTGTATCTTCATGAATCCGCTCCTTGATCCGCGACAAATCCTCCTGCGCATTTTGATTTGTGCCAATAGCAACAATTTTGATCCCCAGCTCATAGAGCAGCGAAATATAGATCCAGCTTTCAATGCCGTCGGTGAACAGCACAACCTTTTTACCCTTAAGTGATTTGTAGGAACGGAGGATGTCCTTATGGAGGCGTTCTTCTTCGCGGCGCATGTAGCGGTGCAGCTGTTTGTCCAGGCCTTCATCATGAAAGTGGAAGGAGAGCTGCCGCAGGGAGAAGCGGATTTCCCTCGACCCGCAGAAGGAGCCCTCAAAATAAGGAATGCCAAAGGAATCGCGCATCTTCCGGGCCAAGGTAACCATTGAACGGCTGCATACCAGCATATTCAGCTTGGCTTGATGGGCGGAGCACAGCTCGCTGAACGTGCATTCGCCGGCGATGCGCGAGATGACGCGGATGCCTATTTTCGATAGAATCCCTTCAATTTCATGTCCTTCTTTGGAAAAATGGTGGTCGCCAATGAGGTTGATGTCAAAAGGAGTAAGCTTTTTGGGGTCCGAGGCACCGGTGCCGATGACTTTTTCGAAGAGTGCCTCCCCCGCCTGCCGGTTCCCCATATTGCTGCTCCCCATCAGCCCCGAATTGTGCAGCGGAATGACAGGAAGACCCCACAGGCTCTCGGCTTTGCCGCACACCGCATCCAGATCCTCGGCTGTGAGAATAGTGATGCAGGTGGCATATACGAAGATGCAGGGCGGGCGGTAATGCTCCACGATATAATTGATGGCTTCAAGCAGCTTCTCCTGGCCGCCGAGAATGATATCCATCTCCGTAAGACCCATGGAAAAGCCGGATTTGGACAGCGGCCCTCCCGGCAGCCCCGCCTCCAGCATCCCCCAGCTGTTCTGCAGACAGCCTGAGGTGCCGTGAACCAGATGAGCAGCGTCGGAGATCGGAAGCAGAACAGCCTGGGAGCCTTGAAACACACAGCCTTTCGTGATTTCGCCCGGACTCGGTCTGGTACAGCCCTTGCCAGGCTGGCGGTTGTGCTCGCAATCAGGCTCAATGAACAGATTCGGGACACCCTTGGGCATTTCATAACCCTCCTTCTTCTATCATCCAATCTCTTGCCGCCTACTGAAAATATTTAAGATAGCGCGCGCTTTCCAGCAGCTGCTCGTTGATGCTTCCCTTGCGGATCAGCGGCGTAATTCCCGCCTGCTGCAGCTTTCGGGCAGGAGCCTCGCCGATTCCGGAGCAGAGCAGCAGCCTGCAGTCCTTCAACATGTCCAGCGCCTCCGACAGGGGAGAACCGCACTCCCTGGTTCCATTGCAGTAAGCCTGAACCTTGCGTATGCCGACAAGCCGGACGTTCTCCTGCTTCACATCATAAATGATGAATTCCCTGGCGTGTCCGAAATGCTGATTTATAACATTGGAGCCCCGGGTTGCGACTGCAGCCCTTACCGCTCCGCTCCAGTCTACTTCACTTACAGCCGCGGCCTCTCTCATACCCGAGACAATTTCATCCTGGATGGCAGCCCTGTCTTCAAGCGTAAAGCTTCCTTGAGGCGGAACCATTTCCGGCATCTGGCTCATATCTGCGCCGATCAGCCCGACCGCATCGGCCCTGCACTGCCTGCAGTGGCGCATCACCGGCATAATCCGTGACGAGGCTTCCTGTACCTCATCCGTCTCTTCAAGTGTCGGCGATCTGAAGTGTTCCTTATAATAATGGCTGCCCGGCGACAGAATAAGCGGCATAATATTATGGGAGAATGCCCCCAGCTTGCGGACCGCTACAGCCACCTCCCGCAAATGCGCCCCATTGACCTCCGGGATATGCACGGAGTTGACCTTGACGAGAATGCCGCGTGCCGTCAACAGGCGAATTCCTTCGAGCTGCCTGCGGATCAGCAGCGCCGCCGCTTCCGCGCCCTTATAGACGATGCCCTTATACCTGACATGGGCATAGATGCGGCTGCCGATCTCCGGATTAAGGGCATTCATGGTTACCGTCACATGACGGATGCCGAGCCGCTGAATCTCTTCGGCATAATCGGGCAGCATGAGTCCGTTGGTACTCAGACAAAGGTGGAGATCCGGGTAAGCCTCGGCCAGCAGAGCAAAGGTGCGGAAGGTCGCCTCCGGGTTGGCCAGCGGATCGCCGGGACCGGCAATGCCAACCACCGTAAGATTGGGCAGCCCGGAGACCATTTGCGATACCTTCAGACAGGCTTCGTCCGGAGACAGGAGCTGGCTGACCACGCCGGGACGGCTCTCATTCACACAATCAAATTTCGGGTTGCAGTAATGGCACTGAATATTGCATCTGGGTGCCACCGGTGCATGCATTCTGGCAAAATAGTGATGTGCTTCCTCACTGTAGCAAGGATGCTTGTGCAAAGCGCTCTCCATCTAATAGCCTCCCATTCTATTTATATCTATTTATAATCAAAAAACATTAAACAGCAATTATAAATGGCATTCAATATTCTAATTTTATTTATTTATATTACTTTTATTCTAAATATTGTTCAATCCCAAATCATACACTCCCGCACATTGTCATGTCTTATGTAAGTTTTTGTGACCAATAGTTAACATAAAGCGTTTACACCCTGCTTTTTCATATGCTTTCGGGGAGATGAAGAGAGGGAATGTGACAAATAAACCGCCATAATTACAGTATCAGGGAGAATTCCTCACTTCACACTCCGGCCATAAATTGTACCTTTTGTGAACAAGTGGCACAATGGCCTGCGCTGCTGTTCGCGGGAGGCACTTTTACTCTTCATTTCCCCATTTCGCCTGCTCGCATCATATTCTAGGGTACTTTTACCTCTTATTTCCGCATTCCGCCTGCTCGCATCATATTCTAGGGTACTTTTACCTCTCATTTCCCCATTCCGCCTGCTCGCATCATATTCTAGGGTACTTTTACCTCTTATTTCCCCGTTTCGCCTGCTCGCATCATATTCTAGGGTACTTTTACCTCCGGCCTCCTTTTTCTTGCTCAGCGAGCTCCAAACTTCAACTCATCCAAATCGCTAAACCCTCCTTCCTGGGGGGTGGATTTTTCTTCAGCAAAAAGAACCCGCCGGCAATCAACTCTCTCTTGGAGAATCCATTGCTGGCAGGTATAAGTTCAGATCCACCTTTATCAACTGTTAACCAGCGCTCTTGATAACCCCTTTTTTAAGAATAATATTGCCGTACAGCGCCTCTTCTCCAGTCATTACAACGGCATAGGCGCTTTGGGAACGGATGTAGAAGTCAAAGCGTTCCTCATGGGAGAGCACCGCCTCCTGATCATGTTCAGCGATGATTTTCTTATAAGTGTCCCAGACGGCAGGAACGGCTGGATCTCCCGGAACAACACTCATCAGAACCGCCTGATGATCTGCATAATGATCCAGCGGAAGCAGCTCAAGAATCGCGTCCAGCAGCTCCGGAATGCCGATGCCGTCACAGCGGACCACCCGGGAATGCAGCGCTTGTCCGGGAAAGTTGGCATCGGCGAGCACAAGCTCGTCGCCGTGGCCCATCTCCATCAGGGTCTTCACCAGCTCGGGAGAGAGCAGCTTGGGGATTTTTTTCAGCATGTGTTGATTCTCTCCTTTACATTCCGTAGAAGGATCTCAGCGCCACCAGTTCTTCAATCCGGTTCGGCGGAAGCTCCCGTTCTCCGTCAATCATGCGGGTCAGGAAGGTCAGCTTGGCGGTGTATTCCAGCCGTTCCATGTTCATATAAGCCCCCATTACATCCTTGCCCCAGGACAATGCGCCATGGCTTTCCAGCAGCACAGCCGTTTTCTTGCCCAGGAACGGCATGATGGAATCGGGAACCTCCTCAGTCGAAGGCGTGCCGTATTTAGCCAGAGGAATATCACCCATGGCAATGACGGATTCCGGCATCATCATTTTATCGAGCGCTTCACCCTTGATGGCAAAAGCGGTGCCAAACGGCGGATGGGCATGAACTACCCCGTTCATCCCGGGAAGCTCGCGGTAAATCCGCAGATGCATTTTGACCTCCGTTGAAGGTCTATAGTCTTCCTGTGCCTCCAGGATTTCCCCCTGAAGATTTACCTTGACCAGCATATGCGGCTCCAGATAGCCTTTGCTGACCCCGGTTGGGGTTGTAAGCACCTCATCCTCGCTCAAACGGGCGGAGATGTTGCCGTCGTTCGCGGCAATAAAATCCTTATTGAACAGGTTTCTGCCGATATCGCAAATTTGCAGACGCAGTTTCTTTTCCAGCTCATCCATGATTTATTCTCCTCTTTTTTAAAATATAAGCCTTTATATGCTTTGCACATCAAATGATCCTTCTATTTCCCGCTGAAACGCCCCGTCCCTTATAAGGACGGCGTAGCCGTTTCTGCTTATTTATTCGGCCGATACACCGTCAGGGTCTCCGATGCGGCTACGATCTCTGCGGCCCGGCTGAAATCCAGTTCACCCAGGGCAGCCAGCTGCACCAGCAGATTGCCGAGCGCACTGGCTTCGACGGGTCCGGCAATAATCTCTTTGGCGGAAGCGTCCGCCGTCAACTGGCAGAGCAGCTTGTTCTGAATGCCCCCTCCAACCATATGAACCCTGCGGATCGGCTTGCCCGTAATTTCTTCCAGTTCCCCCAGCGCCGCAGCGTAGGACTTCGCGAGACTGTCCAGAATAGTGCGGACAATGGCCCCCTTGCTCGCGGGCACAGGCTGGCCGGTGCTCCGGCAGTATTCAGCGATACGTCCCGGCATATCTCCCGGTGTACTGAAGATCGGATCGTTAGGCTGGATAAAAGACTGCGCCGCCCCTTCGTTCCCGGCAAGCACAGCCATCTCCGGGAAGCTGAGCTCTTCCCCGGCTTCGGCCCAGGCCCTGCGGGTCTCCTGCAGCAGCCACAGGCCGGTTATATTCTTAAGCAGCCGGTTGCCGCTGCCGTAGCAGCTCTCATTCGTGAAGCCATATTCATAGCATGGCGGCGTGAGAACCGGCACCTTCGTCTCCATACCGACCAATGACCAGGTGCCGCAGCTGATAAACGCTGTGCCTTCCCGGTCCTCGTATGGAATGGAAGCTACGGCTGCCGCCGTGTCATGGGAGGCGCCGGCGATCACGGAGACCGGTCCGCATCCCAGCTCCGCACAAAGCTCCGGATGCAGGGAACCGACAGCCGTCCCCGCCTCAACACGGGGCGGAATCAGCCCAAGCGGGATGCCCAGCCTCCCGAATACTTCGGAAGAGGGTTCACCCGTCCCCGCATCCAGCAGGCCGCTTGTGCTCAGGATGGTCCTCTCGGCAGAAGCCGCTCCTGACAGGAGGTACAGGAACAAATCCGGCATCATGAGAATATGGCAGGCATGCTCCCGGAGCAGCGGATTCTCCTGCAAATCCGCGTACAGCTGGTACACTGTATTGATCGGGTCCGGCTGGTTGCCGGTCAAACGGAACTGCTCCTCCGGCGGCAGCAGTTCCTCCAGCTGAGACCGGTAAACGTTCATCCGCCGGTCCCGGTAATGGTGCGGGGAGCCGAGCAGCCTCCCGTCATGATCCAGAAAGCCGTAGTCTACCCCCCAGGTGTCCACACTGAGGCTTGCAATCTCTCCGTGGGCCCGGCCCGCCAGCCGGATGCCATGCTTGATTTCTTGAAGCAGCACCGGAAAGTTCCAGTACAGATGCCCGCCGTCCTCAATCGGCGTATTGGCAAATCTGTGAATCTCCTCCGTCAAGATCGAGCTTCCGTCATAGGTTCCGAGCATCACTCTTCCCGAGCTTGCTCCGAGATCCACGGCCAGCAGTCTCTTCAGCTTAGTCATAGCCTCTACCCGCCCGCTGCCCGGCGTCAGTACAGCGGCCCGAAATTGCGGCAGGCCCGGTAGTCGGCGGCTTCGAGACTCTCTGTGCCGAACAGCGACCAGACGCGCGGTCTGAAGATCCGCGATTCCTCTACATTGTGCATGCTGACAGGGATGCGCAATATCGACGCCAGCGTAATCAGGTCCGCTCCGATATGCCCATAGCTGATCGCGCCGTGATTGGCGCCCCAGTTGTTCATCACATCATACACCGAGCTGAACGAGCCGGTGCCGGTAAGAACAGGCGCGAACCAGGTCGTCGGCCAGGTGGGATCGGTACGTTCATCCAGTGTGCGGTGCACTTCTTCGGGAAGCTCCGCTGTGTAGCCCTCCGCCAGCTGCAGGACCGGCCCCAGTCCCTTGACCAGATTGAGGCGGGCCATCGTTACAGGCATGCCGCCCCTGGTCAGGTAATCGGTAGAGAAGCCGCCGCCCCGGAAATATTCCTGCGAGGCCGGGCGGAATTGCGTTGCCTTCAGAGTGGCCTCCACCTCTTCGTCCGTAATCTCCCAGAACGGCTTGACCGCCGGCTTGCCATCCTTCGTCTGTTCACCCGCGCCATCCAGCGCGGCGGAGCCTGAATTGATCAGATGGAGCAGGCCTCCTGCCGCCTGGCCCTGAAGCTCATAGCCGGTGACCCGCTTCACGGCTGCCGGACTCCAGTAGGTGCGGACATCGGCGAAGACCTGCGCGGTATTCGTCAGCAGATAATTGAACAGCATCGTCACACCGTTCAGGCTGTCATTCTCCGTAGCGAGAATGTAAGGAGCACGCTTTCCGTTCCAGTCGAAGGAGGAATTCAGAATCGTTTCCATGAAATCTCCGTTCGGGAAATGATCCGTCCATTGGCGCTGTCCCTGGAAGCCTGCGGCAAGCGCATTGTGGCCTTGGGCTTCTTCCGCGAATCCAAGCTCTGCAAGCACCGGATTGCCGGTCATCAGGTCGCGGCCGATGAGCGCCATCTTGACGCAGGTTTCCCACTGGGACTCCTTCTCTCCGCTGTTAACCTGCAGATGCACCGGGTTATTGTCCGGCCCCACCCGGCAATTCTCCTTCGTCCATTTCAACGCACGGCTATATTCCTCCGGATCATAAATCCCTTCCTCGAAGCGGCGGACGAACTCGGACATATCGATATATTCGTTGCGCATGCCTAAGTATTCCTGAAAGAACTGGTCATTGACAATAGAACCGGCGATGCCCATCGATACCGAACCCATCGACAGATAGGAGGTGCCCTTCATCAGGGCAACCGCAAGCGCAGACCTGGCGAACCGCAGCAGCTTGGTCTGAACATCGGCAGGGATCTCCTCGCTTCCCGAGTCCTGCACATCCTCCCCATAGATCCCAAAAGCCGGAATGCCTTTCTGGGCATACGCCGACAGCACAGCGGCCAGATATACGGCGCCGGGTCTTTCCGTACCGTTGAAGCCCCATACCGCGTGCGGAATCGCGGCATCCATATCCATGGTCTCCGAGCCATAACACCAGCACGGTGTCACCGTTATGGATACCCCTACATTGGCGCCTGCAAATTTGGCCTGTGCAGCTGCAGCCTCCTTCACACCGCCGATGGTGGAATCTGCAATTACACAGGCAACGGGCGAACCATCAGGATAACGCAAATTCCCCTGCAAAAAAGCAGCGACCCGCTCCGCCATGCCCATCGTCTGGACTTCCAGCGATTCACGCACGCCGCGGCGTCTCCCGTCAATCGTCGGGCGGATTCCGATTTTGGGATAATGAGTTGTCATGCCATATAACCTCCTCAGAATAATCAGCATAATAAAAGCGCTTGCATATCTTTTATCATAAAATCATTAATATGGATTGTCAACGCAAAACAACACTTTTATTGTGTATTTATGTGGTTTCAAGAACAATAATGTGGTTTTTTATGTGGAATCCCCTTTTGTTTATCGAGCATGTTATAGTAAAATAAGAAGCAGAAACGACTTCGCCGTCCTTTAACCTTGATCAAATTATGCCGTGTGAAGCATATGGATTATATTTAAATACAAGTATAGATTGATTTATAGCAGGAGGCCGCCCCAGTGAGAGCATTCGAACGCCGTGAGCTCATTATCAATAAGCTGCACCGCAACAAAAAGGTCCATGTCGCCGATCTGGCGCAGAATTTCAACGTCTCCGAAGAGACGATCCGCAGAGACCTGGAGAAGCTGGATAAGGAAGGCATCGCCAAGAAAAGCTACGGGGGTGCCATCCTGAATGTGCATACCAACGAGGACCCTTCCTATTTCCACAGGCATGCGGTCAATATCGAAGCCAAGCGGGCCATTGCCGGGAATGTGCTGGAGCTGATCAATGACGGCGACAGCCTGATGACGGATACCAGCTCCACCGCCTTCGAAGCGCTGAAGAAGATCACCGAGGCCAAAAAAAATCTGACGATCATCACCAATTCCCTGGTCGTCCTGTCCGAGTTCCAGCATTCCGGACATAAGCTCATATCTACTGGCGGTGTGCTGGGAGCGGAGACCAACTCTTTTGTCGGACCCGGCGCCTCCTATACCCTTCAGAGATATAACGTGGATGTTGCCTTGTTCAGCTGCAAGGCGCTTTCAATGACGGGCGGGCTGAGCGATTCCAACGAAGCCGAAAGCGAGCTCAAGCTTCTGATGCGGCAGCAGGCGAGCAAGGCCATCCTTTTGGCCGATTATTCCAAGTTTGACCGGATTGCCTTCGTCAAGCTGTTCGGCTTCGGAGAGCTTGATTATATCGTTACCGACGAGAGGCCCGGCGATGAATGGATCACTTTTCTGAACAAATACCAGGTGTCGCTTCTTCATAATCCCGCAGATTAACCCGGAAACGCAGACGAAAGGAGGTGAATCCTGTTATGGTATCGATTCAATTGACCGCAGCTTCCGCCACGCAGTGGTTTCCGTTCGTTCTTATTGCCGTGGGCGTCTGCCTGATTCTGCTTGTATGGGCTGTATTTAAAAAGCTGGATTAGTCTTCTCTGCCATGTATGCGCTTACCTTGAAATTCGAGCTGTTTTTGTCACCCAAATGGTGAACAGTCTGCTGGCGCAAGGCTATGTAATCCGCTCCAGCGGTGCCCAGGATAAAAGGGTCAGCGCGCCAAAAAAACGGAAGCCCAAAACCAAAACCTTCATGCTCCGGACTGCCGTTTTTTCTTGGATCAGATTTATGAATTCCGGTGCTTCAATACAGATCCTCCGCCAAGGCTGTGGATCAATGCTTCAAAACCGTTGCTGGCCATGTGAGGATAGCTCATGCAGAGCTTCTGATATTCCTGAACGATACGTTCATGAAGCGGATGATCCGCAGGAATTTTCAACTGGGAGGAAAGGACCCGGCTTAATCCGAGGCTGCGGATTGAATTCTGGAGCTGCAAAGCTTCCGGATCGGAATGATGGTCGAAAAAGAGGGCTGAGGTAATGGCCGAGACCAGAAAGGATGTCTCAAGGCCCAGTCCGTGGGCAAGCATGGCCGGACGCACCAGCCGGTCCTTGGGAGCCAGCTTGCGCAGCGGGGACCTTGCCACGCGCGTGATTTTATCGTTAAAGTTGGGGTTGCGGAAACGCTCCAGCATCTTGGCTATATACTTCTCATGAGCCTCGGGATCGAAGCCGTACTGCTTAACGAGCACTGCCCCGGTTTCCTTCAGGACCCCACGGACACGGGCAACGATTCCCGGATCGTCCATGGCATCCTGAATCGTGGTATAGCCTTCCAGATAGCCGAAATAGGCTGCGCTGCAATGACCGGTATTCACGGTGAACAATTTGCGTTCAAGGTACGGATCGAGTTTGTCTACGTAATGAACCCCTTTAATATCCGTATAATCGCCGATCATGCCACTGCGGGGAATGACCCATTCACTGAAGGGTTCTACGAGGATTTCGAGCGGATCTTTATGCGTCTGGACAGGAACAATACGGTCTACCATGACGTTGGGAAAAGCGATGAGACGGTCGGCAAGCTCCTTGACCGATTGCTTCATGTGGCGGTATACAGAGGTTTTGAGCTGCTGGCCGCTGCCAATGCCATTCTCACAGGCGAATACATGCAGAGGTTTGGGATTGCCGCCGGTCTGGAGCCTGAGCTCAATCCCCCGCGCAATTGTACCCGCTATATCCTTCAGCGCCGTTATCCCCACTGCCGTTGTCACAATTTCAGCTTCCGCGATAGCCTCGGCTACCTTCTCCGTGTCCGCCAAATCGAGCGCCGTTACATTGCTCACCATATAGCTGTCGCGGTTGTCATTGGCCAGCGTCACGGGATAGCTGCCCCGCTCACGCAATTGTGAAATCTTGCGCTTGTTTCTTCCGACAAAACATACTTCATAACCGGAGTTGGACAGCACAGGACCGATAAAGCCCCTGCCTATATTGCCTGCTCCGAAATGTACGGCTCTCAATAGGAACTCCCCCTTATACCCTGAGTGGTTTTTTTATATCTGTCAGTTGACGCTCTGGAAGCAATCCCGTGTAATGAGCTGGTCAAAATCAAGCTCGCTCAGGCTGTCTGTTTTGTGATGCGGGACATCGAAATCGAGAAAGCTGGTAATCTCATTCGGGATGACTACACAGTGCATCCCCGCCGCCGCCGCCGCCCTTGAACCATTCGGAGAGTCCTCGATGGCAACCGCCTCATCCGGCGCAAGTCCAAGACAGGATAACGCCTGGTTGTACAGCTCCGGGTCAGGCTTCACCTTCTGCACATGATCGGAGGTGCGGATGCAATCGAAATAATCGCGGATGCCGAGCTGCTCCAGATATTTCTCTACCCATTCCAGGGAGGAGCTGGAGGCAAGCCCCAGGCGGAGTCCGGCTTCCTTGGCGGAATCCAGATAGTGCTGAATCCCCGGCCGGATCGCTTCAAGCTCCATAAGCTTGCTGTGTCTGGCCTGCACGGCTGTTCTGAACGCTTGCTTGTCAATATCCAGATTAAGCTCGGTCATTAAATATTCATAAGGATTGAAGCTGTTCAGACTCGTTCCGATACAGGTGGAGTACTGCTCAAGCGTCAGTTCCACCCCATGCTCTTCATAAGCCTCGTTAAAAGCAGTGTACCAAGCCGTTTCGGTGTCAATAATCGTTCCGTCAAAATCGAATATGATTCCTTTGATCAAGATTCCCCATCTCCCTTGCCGTTTATTTTTTCGGTCAGATAATCTGACATAAATACCTATCCAGCGCTGTAAAATGTTCTTCTGTCCGGCGTTTGCCTGTAAAAACCATAACAAAGGCTTTCCGAGCCCGTCAAGGGCGGCAGCTAAGGTAACACAGCATGATTACGTTTGCAAAAAGCTCCGGACAAGCCGTCTGCAGCCGCGCGTTAATCCGTTTACATCAGCCATGTCCAAACCGTGCTCCAGAGGCCTGAAACCCTTGATACGGCTGGAGTTGCTGCGCTTCGGCCGGGAGGCGCCGGCAGACGGGTGAATTACCCGGCTTTTTCCCCGGAAAAATTTGGGCGGAATTTTTTTTTTTTGAAAGGGGCTTTTGCGCTTGCGTTCATCCAATCTTTGACTTTTCAAAATGATATAGGTTATACTTATTCTACGCTTAATTTCCGGTGTACTTAGCCGGAAAGCGGGGGAACCAGTCAATTGGGGCGAATCACTCAGAATTATCAGTGTAGGGTACCATCTTACCCGAGTCCGTCAGCTAACCTCGTCAGTAGTGGATGGGTCTGCTTTTTAGTGTTATACATAACCAGAGACCCTTGCTTGGGGTCTCTTTTGTATTTTTATAGACCCTGCTGGCAGCAGATTGGCATTTGACACAAGGCCCCCCTTGGGTTCACACAATGAGACAAGGGAGAGATGCAAGTGCAAAAGGTAAGGTATATAACGGATATCAACAAGCTTCCGATGCTGTCAGAGACGGAAAAAGCGAAACTCAAGCCAATTACCGACAAATTCGTCTTCCGTGCCAATGATTACTACCTGTCCCTGATTAACTGGGAGGACCCTGCAGACCCGCTCCGCAAGCTCATCCTTCCCGGCGAAGGAGAACTCAAGGAATATGGACGCTGGGATGCCTCGGATGAGGATTCCAACTACGTGGTGCCGGGCTGCCAGCATAAATACGGAACGACTGCCCTCCTGATCGTATCCGAGGTCTGCGGCGCCTACTGCCGGTACTGCTTCCGCAAGCGCCTGTTCCGCAATGATGTGAAGGAGGCCACCTCCGATGTCACTCCGGGCCTGGAGTATATTGCAGCTCATCCGGAGATTAACAATGTGCTTCTGACCGGAGGCGACAGCCTGATTCTCTCAACACCCAAGCTTCGTTCGATCATTGAGCGTCTGCGGGCCATTGAGCATGTCAGGATTATCCGCCTAGGCTCCAAGATTCCTGTGTTCAACCCCATGCGCATCTATGAGGACGTGGCCCTGCTCGATATGATCCGCACTTATTCTACCGAAGAGAAACGAATCTACATCATGGCTCATATCAATCATCCCCGCGAAATTACAGCTCAAGCCGCCAAGGCATTCGCAGCCCTGCATCAGGCAGGTGCAATTCTCGTCAACCAGACCCCTGTGCTCAGAGGCATTAACGATGATCCGGCAGTCCTGGGTGAACTTCTGGACCGGCTCTCCTGGGCTGGAGTTACCCCCTACTATTTCTTCGTGAACCGGCCCATTGCCGGCAACCGTGAGTTTGTTCTGCCCTTATCGCGTGTCTACCGGATTGTGGAGCAAGCCAAAGCCCGAACCTCCGGTCTAGGCAAACGGGTCCGCCTGTCCATGAGCCATTCCTCCGGGAAAATAGAGATTCTCGCTATCGAGCAAGGCAAAGCCTACCTCAAATATCATCAGTCCAGAGACCAGAAATACGGCAAGTTCATGATGCTCGACTGTCCGGAAGAAGCAGAATGGTTCGATGACCTGCCGGGGAACGAGAAGTATTGGAGGAAGCCTGTGAAATCGTCCAGCCCCGACTCCCCTGCCGGTGATAAGCCGCCGGAGGCAGTAGGAGCCACGTAAGAAGCCATATACCGCTTAGCTGCCTCAATGGACTTGAACTGCATAGACATGAAGGTTTATCTGCGCAGAGCAAGCTGCTGTCTCAAGCCTTTCGCCGGCCGTTTATGAAGCAGCTCATTTGGGCTTGCTCGAATAGCCGGGATGCACCGCTTGAACAGGCCGGCCCGGACTGCATTACGCCAATGGTTCCACCGCTCCTGAACAGATTCGGCATTTTGATAGCCTGGCTCTTTACTTATGCTGTGACTCAGCCTCCTGCGCCTTGCCTTCCTCCAATACCGGCTTCAGATCATCCTGAACGCTGCCCTTCCATAATGGAACACCCGAGCAGGGAGCTGCCCGGCCATTCAAACGGTCTGCCGACATAAGGTGATGAAGACGAATACAGTCGCCAGCAGCAGCTTGGTGCTGACTATGTTTATATAGAAGAAAAAAAACAGAAAAGCTATGCCGTCCTTCATTGGACAGCATAGCTGTTTTAAATTTCAGATGTAAGATTTTCTGCTGAAACCGACGGCAGGCCCAAGTGGAAAAAGTGAACTTATTTTTCTCCACACCCTCTTTTGCGCAAGCGTCAGTGGGAAAAAGGATACCTAAATCATCCGATTCTCCCCCCTTTCAGGGAATTATGCGGAGATTAAATTTACTTTTTCCCACTATTCCTTCTTCAGCAAGCTTTTCCGTCCATTTAAGTTACCTAATTCCACTTCACTTCATTGTATTCCACTTTCCTGCCCCGCTCAGCAATAGGCGGTGCCTGTTTCGTTGTTTGATAAGCCAGTTATCGCTGCTTCCCCGGCAAAGGTAGTTCCTCTATCCAAATAGCCCAGCGGCTCAGCAATGATCTTGAACAAGCAAAAACAGCTACGCAGCCCTAGTAAAGGACGGCCGTGTTTCAGCGAGAAATAGAAGGATAATTTAGTGTGCCGAGCATATACGCTTATATTTTGAACAAATGGCTCAACCGCTTGAGCGCTTGAGCCATTCTTCACTTCTTCATTATGGCTGATTTATCACTTCTGTAACTAACGGAGCAGGCGGCGTATTCATCCCGTCACCCAGATAATAATCGGTGAGCGTGGACTGCATGTACCCCTTTACGCTTAAGGTGTTGCGGTAAGCCGGATTATGCGGCAGGGTATACAGCCGGATATCCGAAGGAATTGTGGTTGAATACAGCCTCAGCTCGGTGAAATCACTGGATTCGTACAGGATCTCCTCCCGCCAGTCGCCCAGCAGATCACCGTATAGAACCGGAGCATTGCGTGAATTAACGCGCACCCCCTGTGCGGTGAAGAGGCGTTCAGTGACTTCGTTATTGTAATTCCACTTGTCTACATAATTCACATCCAGCAGTTCACCCAGGAGATCGCCGTCCCACCAGATTTTATAATTGATCGATGGCTTGGCTGTGCTGATCTCCACGCCGTCAACGTCATAAACTCCGCCGGCGCTGGACCACATCTCATAGCCCCGGTATCTCGGATCAATGTCGGCAGCCGTGCCTCTGGCGATATCCTCGGGCGGAGTTCCGGTACGGATCACCTCGCCGGTCGCCGCATCCGCATAAAACCACGGGAACTCGTTCACATTGCCGTTCTCGGCCTGCTGAATGCCAAACTGCTCCAGCCCCGGACGGTCAGGGTCGAGATCCGTGATATGAAACCGGTCGCCATGAACCACCTTATCGAAGGAATACAATGTGCTTCCGTCATCATTCAGCGCCCAGCCGCCGAAGGATATTTCATCCCTGCCGTCTCCGTCGAGATCCAGAATGCGGATCTGGTGAAAGAACTCCCCGTCCGCCCCCAGCCGCTTCCAGCGCTCGGTAAGCAGGCCGCCCGAGTAATCATAAGCAGTGGTAATATATCTGAACACGCGGTCCGTCCCCCGGTTTTTGAGTACCGTAATCAGGCTGGGATGTGTTCCGTCCAGATAAGCAACTCCGAAATGGCCGCTGAGCGGACCATACTGGGCATAATCCGCCGGAACCGGAACTCTGGCGGCTTCCGCCCCCGTGAACCCGTTCACTGCCGAAATGTATTGCGTCTGCGCACCCGTGGCCGGAATCACGGCTCCATTGGCGAACTCGACCCCGGCATAGGTGCGGATGAACACTTCCGCCTTGCCGTCACTGTCAAGATCGGCAACGGTCACATTATCCGAATCATGCCAGCCCCCGAGTCCGGTTACACCGAAATCGCTCACAGAGGCGGGAGGCGCATTGTACGTATCAATTCTTTGCACACTGTACGGTCCGAGGTCAATTCTCCACAGGAAGCCCTTGTCGAGACTATAGGCCTCAACCAGACGGTTCCCGCCGTTGACCGGTATGCGGGTGACTACGTACTCGTACACCCCATCCCCATCCAAATCACCCGGCCAGCCGTGCTGGACGAAATAATCCGCCGGATTCCCCGTGACGCTTTGAAGCGGAATACTCGAATAATTACGCTCCGGTGAATGTGCCGGGAGCAGTGTTTCCCGGCTGATTCCTGCCGGAGTTCCATTGTTATAGGCCTTAACGTAGTAGTAATTGTCCTGACTGAGATCCGCCCCGGCGTCGGTATAATTCGTGCCCTTCGTCAGAGGGGCTGCATTCAGCTTCACCCCATCCGATCCGCCCGTCCGGCGGTAGACATCGAAGCGGACAGTATCCGGTTCTGTGCCCAGCAGCCGCCAGCTCAGATAGACCTGGCCATTGCCTGCATGAATGGCCACCAAACCGCGGTCGAGATGCTCAACCAGCCGGGGACCGGCGGCCAGCACTTGCTTCCCTTCCGCCCCCAGAGTTACCGAGACGATCAGAATCAACAATAACACCCATTTCAAACCTTTGCTGCGCTTCATAATTTTCCTCCCGCTTCATTGAATTTGAATGACATCCATCCATTTATCCTGAAATAATGATGTCCATGCTTTTAGGACATTGTTATGGAAGCCTGGAAGTTGGCAAAGCCAAATTGAGGGTCATCTGTGAATTTTCATCCTCTGAAGTGCCGCAAAAGAGCGGCATGCATATTCGCAAAAAGGCAGCATGCCTTTCCATATCGGAAAGGTCATGCTGCCTCCGGCCATCCGGTCGACATCAGCCGTATCTTGCAAATCTTCTTCCAGCCTTACTCCAGCGCCTTGAAGCCGCCCCGGTCATAGAAATAAGGGCCCTTGGCCCAGCTGGAGGCCAAATGCATCAGCAGCTCGGTTTTGAGCTGCTCGCGGATCAGCGCATACTCCCCGCTGTCATAAAGATTCCTCCATTCATGCGGGTCCTCCGCCAGATGGTACAGCTCCCCCCGCGTCTCCTCCACCCGGGAAGCCGAGTCCCGCACGCTGCCCTCCAGATACAGAATAAGCTTCCATTCCTGTGTCCGCCACATATAGGCCGGTGCCGAGTGGGGGGCGGTTACCCCTTTGCCGTGAAATTCGCAGAAGGTTCCTCTGTGCCTTGGACCGTGCAGCAGATGAGTTCCCGGAAGCTGTAGATCGGGTCCGAGTCCGGCGACCTCGCGAAGCGTTGGAACCAGATCGACCAGCTCCGCCGGGAGGTCGTCGAAGGTTCCCCGCCGGTCCTGCGGAATATAGCTGCCGGAGAGAATCATCGGGACTCTTACACTGCTGTCATACAGATTATATTTCGTAAACCGGAACTTACGCTCACCCAGCATCTCCCCGTGATCGGACACGAAGACAATGAGCGCGTTGTCCAGTCTGCCCAGCTGCTGCAGCTTATCCAGCACCCGCCCGAAATAATGGTCCAGCCAGGAGCAATTGGCCCAATATCTGAGGGTCGTCCTTCTCCGCTCTTCGCGGCTCAGCCGCTGCCACACCTGCCGCTTCTCCAAATAGGAAGCGCGGCTGTGCTCATTCACCTTATCGGAGGCGGCCAGATGGGTAGCCGTTTCATCCGCCCAGGGCGGCTGCGGAATATCCGGGATATCCTCCAGGCTGTACAGCTGCTCGAACTCTGCCGGGACATTAAAGCCCGCATGCGGCTTGAGGAAGGACAGATAGAAGAATAACGGCCGGTCCGGGTCCGGTCCCCCTTCCAGGAAGCGCAGGCTCTGCTCAGCCACCCAGCCGTCCCGGTGCTGGTCCATCGGCAGCCGGCTGGTAAGGCCGATATAGCCAAGCGCATTCTCTTCGCCGCCGCCGAAGCCCCCCGTTTCCCGGGAGTACGCCGCAAGGCTATCCGGATGCGTATCGCCCATCATCACCGCCCCCTGCTCGTAATGGCCGCTCTCCCTGGACAGCCCCACCGCTCTAACCTCGAACCCTCTTGCCGAGGGCTCTTCCACACCGCTGCTGTGGTTCCAGTGGGTCTTGCCGAACCCTGCCGTCTGATAGCCGGCCTGCCGCATCAGCTCGGGAAGCGGCTCCGAGGGCAGCCGCTCTTCATCGAACAGACCGCCGTAGTTCGTTCTCACCCCAAGCTGCGAAGGGTAATAGCCGAACATCATGGAGCTGCGGCTCGGGACGCACATTGGGGATTGGCATGCAGCCTGGCTGAACGTAATCCCCTCGGCCGCAAGCCTGTCCAGATTTGGGGTATGAATATGCTCGTTGAAGGCTCCGATACAGTCCCAGCGCTGCTGGTCCGTCATCAGAAATATAATATCAGGCTTGGAGTAAGCCATTCTGCTCACCTCTTACGTGAAGTAGATTATTCGGAACCGTTGCCGCGCTTCTTTTCGCTGCTGCGGATCCGGTCCCTGTAACGGCTTGGCGTAATGCCTTCACTTTTTTTGAATATCCGGTTGAAGTAGCTGGCCTGGTAGCCCACCTGTTCAGCAATTTCATTGATCTTGCCGTCGGTTTCCTCAATGAGCTGCTTGGCCCGCCTCAGCCGGACCTCTGTAAGATAATCAACGAAATTCTGTCCAATCATTTGCTTGAAGGCGCGGCTGAGCGTGTACGAATGAATGCCGTACAGATCCGCGAGCGCCTCCAGCGACATAGCCTCGGCGTACTGCTGGTCCGCGTGCTCCTTCATCGAATGGACGGCCAGCTTCAGCTGCTCCTCCTCCTTGCCTGTGTAGCCCTCAATGCAGAGCTTCACAATCCGGTGGCGGAACCACAGCAGCACATCATCAGAGCTGTTCAGATGCAGCAGTTCATCGAACACCTCTACCTCGAACAGCAGCACCGGATCGCCGCCAAGCTGGGTCATGGCATGCTGAATACTGGCCAGCAGCTGCAATAAGGCCTGCTTCAGCCGCTGCTCCGAGCCTCCCCTTTGCACTTCTTCCATGAAGCGCTGCAGCAGCTCCATAGCCGCTTCGGCATCGGCGCTGCGGATCGCGGCCACAATCTCCTGTTCCAGAAATACCGGATAATGCGTTTCTTCAACCGCTGCTGCATAGCCGGCTTGACCGGCGTCAATAACGGCTTGATCGGAGGCAAGAAGACTGTGCCGGAGGGAGTAGCGGATTTTGCGGAAAAGATAAGGAATTGCAGCAGCCGATTCTGTGCATTCACTGACCGCGGCCGTAAGGCGGATTCCCAGCCGGGCCTGAACCTCCTTCACCCATCGCTCCCCGAGAATCATCAGCTCCCTTCCGCTTTCTGCCGCTTCATCCTGTCTGTTCCCGGAGAGTGCAAGCAGCAGTCCCATGGACTGATCATGGAAATGAATGATTTCCCCCTGGAGCTCCCCTTCCTCAAGGATATCCTTAAGAACATCGCCAGCGGCAAAAACCAGCAAATCCCGGTGTTCATCGGCACCTTCCTGAGAAGGCATCCCGTAGGGGCTTAACTGTGCGAACACCGCCGCAAAGCGGCAGTCCCCCACCTCCCAGCTGAGCCGGGCGAAGCGTTCCCTGAGTTCCTGTTCCGCCATGCCCGCCAAATGCCCCTGGGCCAGCTGCAGCACAAAGCTTTTGCGGACCACGGGCAGCTGCTGCTCAAGATTGCCGAGCAGCATTTCCCGCTCCTGCTTCAGCCCCAGCCACTGCTGCTCAATTTGGCCGAATTCATCCTGCCCGCCACCTGCCGCAGCAGGCCGTTCCCCCTTAAAAGTATGGAGGAAGCGGCCTACCGGACGGTACAAGTGCAGAGAGCCGAACCAGGACAACAGCAGGGCCAGCAGCAGCCCCGCAGCATTCACGGCGACAATAATCTTGGACGCCGAGAGCATGGGCGCTGCAATATCGGATAGGGGTACGGAGGAGACGTACGTCCAATCCGTACCCAATCTGCGGACCGTGCCGTACTTCACCGAATATTCCTTGCCGCCATAGCTCATCAGCAGGGAAGCATGCTCAGCGTCTGCGTCCAGCACCCTGCTGCGCATCGCTGCATAGAGTCCATCCTCCCCGCCGGAGGCCGGGGGGACGATCCATTCCCCTTCCGCTCCCAGCAGAAAGCTTGCGCTGCTCGGATACGGTGACAATGACTGCAGCAGATTGCCCAGCTGCCGGGTGTCGAGCGTCATCGTCAGCGCACCGAACGGCAGGCCGTTATCTCCGGTCAGCTGGATTACCTCCATCATCGATTTGCCGTCCGCCGAACGTGTCCAGTACGTCATCCGCTGCTCTTCGACGAGCTGCCCGAATGTTACCCGCTGTGAAGGGTCCCGCAGAAAATCATACCGGTACGGAGTCAGCGTAAGCGGCTCCGGCTGCTGCAAATACAATTCGACTTCATCAATCAGAACATTCGAATCCTGAATAATCAGCAGCGTTTTATACAGCTCATGCACCTGCTTGTATTTGTACACAAAATCAAGGCTTTTCAGGCGGCTGTCAAACACAGGATCAAAGGCCCACTTGGAGAAAGATAGCTCCAGATCGTCAAGCTGCTCCGCAACCAGTGCCGCGCGGTGCTCCAGCTGCTCCTGATCCGCCTGCCGGAGCGTACGCTCCATGCTGCCGGTCAGCCAGCCGTAGAGGACGACTCCGGTCACAATACCCGGGATACAGGCAATGAATAGAACCAATGTAAGACTTCTGCGGAAATAACGTCCTCTATGCACTTTTTTCTTCCTGTATCTGAGCTGCAAGCTTCTCATCTCCTTCTCCGCAATATTCTGGGCCAGGGCTACCCCTTGATGGAACCGACGAGCGCGCCTTTGGCAAAATGCTTCTGCAGGAACGGATAGACCACCAGCACCGGGACGATAGCGACAATAATGGCAGCCATTTTGAGCATTTCGGTCGGCGGCGCCTCGACCTGCTGTCCCGGGGTGACCAGGTCGATATTGGACGCATTCAGCAGCATATTCTGCAGCAGCACCTGTATCGGCCACTTCTCCGAATCATTCAAATACAAGAGGGCCGCAAAAAACTGATTCCAGTAGCCTACAGCGAAGAACAAGCCAAATGTGGCGAGCGCAGGCAGGGACAGCGGAAGCACAATCGACACCCAGGTCCGGAAAGCGCTGCAGCCATCGATGGCTGCAGCTTCGTTCAACTCTGCCGGCACGTTGTCGAAGAAGTTCTTCATCAGAATAACCGTCCAGCCATTCGCCAGCGAGGGCAGGATCAAAGCCCAAATGCTGTTCATCAGCCCCAGCTCCCGAACCAGCAGATAATTCGGGATCATTCCCGGGCTGAAGAGGATCGTCAGCAAGATCATCAGCAGCAGTCCCCTGCGGAACAGAAATCTTGGCTGGGACAAGGCATAGGCCAGCGAAGAGGAAACCGCAAGGCTGCACAGTGTGCCTGCCGTAGCCAGAAAAGCGCTGTTCCCCAGCGAACGCATGAAGGCCGGGGTAGACAGCAGGTACGCATAAGCTTCGAAGGACCAGTCCTCCGGAAACAGCACAATCCGCTTCAGCAAATATTCCCCCGGGTCTGTCAGCGAGACAACCAGCACATAATAGAGCGGGAAAAACATGACCGCCGCAAGCAGGGCGAGCAGCAGCACATTGGCTGATCCGGCGACGGCTTCAAGCAAGGATCGTTTTTTCATTACAAGCCCCCTTCCGGTCAGTAGACCCCTTCTTCCCCATAGCGTTTCGCCAGCCGGTTGGCCAGCAGGACAATTGCCAGTCCCGTAAGCGATTTGAACAGGCCAACCGCTGTACTGTAGCTGTATTCCCCTTGCTTCACGCCCATCCGGTAGACATAGGTATCGAAGACCTCGGCCACCTCCGACACCGCCCCGTTGTACATCAGGAATATTTGTTCAAAGCCAACCTCCATAATGTCGCCGAGCCGCAGGATGAACAGCACGATAATGACACTGCGGATCGCCGGAAGGGTGATATGCCAGATTTGCCGCAGCCTTCCGGCTCCATCCATCCGTGCAGCTTCATACAGCTGGGTATCGATGCCCGCCATGGCCGCGAGGAACACAATCGTTCCCCAGCCCGCCTCCTTCCACATAGACTGCAATGTGAGCATAATCCAGAAGCTGTTCACATTCGTCAGCACGTCTATCCGCGCATAGCCCATATTCTCCAATGCAATATTGGCCAGCCCGCTTCCCTTGCCGAACAGCAGCACAGTCAGTGCGGCGATAATGACCCAGGACAGGAAATGCGGCATATAGATGACGGTCTGGATGAAGCGTTTATAGGTATTGCTGCGCAGCTCATTCAGACACAGCGAGATCAGAATCGGAAACGGGAAGAACAGCAGCAGATTGAGCAGACTCACCGCCAGCGTATTGCGGAACAGCATGCCGAAATCGGGATTGGAGAAGAGCCTGGCGAACTGCTCCAGCCCCACCCAACCGCTGCCCCGTATCCCGATGTAAGGCGAATAATCCTGAAAGGCAATGACGATGCCGCCCATGGGAATGTATTTGAAGATCAGGAAAAAGAGGATGCCCGGCAAAGCCAGCCAGTACAGCGACCCATCCTGTTTGATCCGTGCGGCGATACGCCGCGGCTTCCGCGCAAGCGGCAGGCTCCGCACATCCTGTGCCTGTACTCGTTGATTCAGCGAATTCATCTCAAGAACCCTTTCCAGCCAGCGTTATTTGCCGGTTCTTTTCTTGTAGGCTTCGGTCAGCTCCTGCGTGGCCGCAGTCAGATCCTGATCCTTCTGCAACGTGTCCACGAAGGCATCCCAGGCTTCAATCGGCTCGCGCCCCAGAATGATTTTGGCCTTCAAATCCTGGATTTTCTTGTTCAGCTCCGGCAGGATTTTCTGCCCGGTCTCCGATTGGAGCCCTGCGGAAATATCCGGCACACTTGTCGCCGTCCGGTCCTGCTCCACCTTAGCGAACAGCTCCTGCGCCTTAGTTTCTTCCTCCGTCTCCCCGCTTGGCGGCGACGGATAGTCGATGACATTTACAATTTGATTGAAATCAGAGGCGTTGTCGGCCACCAGCTTCTCAGAAATCGGCACCTTTTGCCCATCCACAACCGTATGATGCACACCCTCCAGCCCGTACAGATGAAGCTCATACACATCATGGTTCATCCAGGTATCCACCAGCTTGAGAATCCGTTTCATCTTCTCTTCCGGCACCGTTTTGGGGATTGCCAGAACGCCGTTGTAGCCCGCACCCAGCGGATTATAGCCATTCAGATTGGTCAGCGGATAGAAGTCGGTATACTTGAACTCCGGGTCCACTTTTTTCAGATCATCGGCATAGATTTTTCGCATTGTGCCTGTCTTGTCCACGATAATTCCGGCCTGATTGCGTTTGAACAGCTCCCGCGCCTGCGTCAGCTTGAGCGACAGCAGATCCTCCGGCATCATGCCGCCCTTATAGGCCGCTGTCAGATACTCCAGAGCATCCCTCACCTCAGGCAGCAGCGCGGTGTTGACCATGCTTCCCTGGCTCTCATCCCATTTCCAGTTCCCGTTCACACCGGTAAAAGAGTTCTCAATCGCTCCCAGTACAGGGCCAATATTGCCTCCCCAGCCCAGATCGTCGGGACTGATGTAGGCAGCCAGTGCCGTTGTATCCTTCACGCCATTTCCATCCGGGTCCTTCTCCACGAAGGCCTGCATTACCTCGAACAGCTGCTCCGTCGTCTCCGGCACCGCAAGGCCCAGCTTATCCAGCCAATCCTTGCGGATGATGAAGAATGATTCTCCCGTCACTGGTCTGGGCCGCGGAATTCCGTAGTTTTTGCCGTCAGCCGCCTTGGTATTGGTCCACGCCACCTCCGGGATTCCTTTTACCAGATTGGGATAGTCCTGGATAAAAGGAGTGATGTCCCAGAAGGCTCCCTGTGACACCATCTTGGAGAACGTGCTGCCGAAGGGATCATTGATCATGATCAGATCGGGAATATCGCCCGAGGCCAGGGTCAGATTCAGCTTGTCGCTGTAAATATTGTTGGAGATCCAGCGGATATCCATCACGGAATTCGTAGCCTTTTCAATGGCCCGTTTAATCGGATTGTCATCCGCAGCCGGAATGGCGCTGGGCGTAATCGTCATAATGCTGACCTCCAGCGGCGCTTCAGCGGCAGGAGCCGCAGCGTCCGCCGGAGAATCAGCGGCTGTATTTGCCCCCTTGTCTCCGCATGCCGTAAGCCACAGCGCAGCAAGCATTGCAAGAGACAGCAGCAGGGCCAACCGGTTCAAAGACCTTTTACGCTTTGTATACATAATAAAATTTCCACTCCTTTTTTCCTATAGGTTTAATTGGTATTTGGTTAAAAAAAATAATGAACTTCCCGTTGCGCTTCTCTGCCCCTGCTCCCGCTCTAACAGGTTGGCCGGAAGTTCAAACTCTATATCAAAACTTTCATTCACTATACCGAATCCCATTATTTTCTGCAATTGCACTTTTTTGCGGGGCACAATTCCGGCTCCAGGCCGCAAATTCAACACCGGCGAGCAGGATAATGCCGATTCCGTGGGTATCATTCAGCTTCCAGGGCAGATCATGCTTGTAATAACGGCGGGAAAAAGAGTACCCCGAACCCCGGCACACCCCATGCACATTGCCCTGCTGGTCTGTAGAAAGCGTACTGAGGCCAGTCCAGCCCTTGCGGACAGCATCGGCATACATCCCCTGCGGATCGGCCAGCCAGCCTAGCCTCATTCCTTTGGACAGCCCATAAACGAACATGGAGGTGCAGGAGGTTTCTTCATAGGAAGACGGATCGTCAAGCAATTGATGCCACAGTCCCCCCGCTCCCTGCAAACCCGCTATGCCTTCGCTGAATTCTCTGAACCACAGGAGCAGGCTCTGCCTGTCCGGATGGATATCCGGCAGCTCCTCTAGGAGCCGGGCCAGTGCAAAATAGGCCCAGCCGTTGCCTCTTCCCCACGGAATTTCCGTCGGCTTGTTGAATTTAAAATCATACACATGCGACATGAAGCGCTTCTCCGGCAGATACAAAAAGCGTTTGTAGGCAAGCAGCTGGGCGCACGCCTCATCCAGATACCGGTGCTCGCCCGTCCGCTTGAAATACCCGGTGAGAAAAGGCACGCACATATAGAGATCATCGCACCACAATGTGCGGTGCTTGATGCCCATACTCTTCACACCACGGTAAAAGGTCCCTTCCGGCAGCCGCTCCTGTTCGTTCATGATATAACCGGCGATCCGGTCTGCCGCTTCCGCCCCGCCTCTGATTTCTCCAAGCTCCATTGCCGCCAGCAGCGTCGCCGCAAAAGCTCCGCAATCATCCAGGCTGTCTATCCGCGCCAGCTGATGATTCACTCCGCTGGCACCGTAGCGCTCCTGGTCCCATAGCGCATACCGGTCATACGCCGCACATTGGGCAATGTGCTGCCGGGCATAGCCGCTGAAAGCCTCTTCCTCCAGCAGCCGGCCCGTTCGCAGCAGGCCGAGAAGGGTTACACCCAGCGGATAGTTCCAGCGCCCGTAATTCTCCGTCTCCACATAAGGCCTGATAACCGTTCCGCGGCCAAGCTGCCAGTACGCTCCCTGCCCCTGCGCTGTATACAGTTGATCCATCCGGCATAATGTATCCGCGTCCACATCCTCCTGCGGAGCAAAGGGGCCGAGATGGAGCCATTCCTGCCGGTCCGCCCCCTGCACCTCTGCCGGCAGCGACAGACGGGTCCGGTCTGCCGGAAGCTCCAGGCTGAACTGCCACGAATCCGGCGGGCAGACCGAGCGGACCAGCAGCTCCCCTTCCCCCGTTCCCCGCGGCAGGCTGAACCGGAACGTGCCGCTGCAGGCAGCCGATTGAAATAACAGCTTGCCCTCAAGGGTTATCCGCAGCTCGCCTGAGTAAGTGCCGCTGACGGTGACCGGGTCAGCAGAGTCTTGATTTCTGCTGTGCAGCCGCGTCCAGGAGTAAGCGATGGCCCCGGGTGCTGCCGCTCCATATATATCCCCTAGATGAACGGAATGGGCGGACATGGACTTTTGTGCCGGAGTGTCGCTGGGCTTACCACCGGAAACATCGTCAGCGGCTTCATCTGATATGTTCCCGCAGATTTCATCCGCGGTCTTGCCGGGAAGGCCGCCCTGAAGGTCCAGCCATTCCTGTCCGGGCAGCCAGTCCAGCGGGCTTGCAGCCTCAGCGCTATGCTCACCCGGAAGCTTCTCAAGCGGTTCATCGAGCGGCAGCGTATAGATCCAGCCCTCCTGCCCGCTGCGTTCCCGGGAAGGCGCAAGGAAATGCAGCGGATTCCGCTTCAGCATTCCGGTGCCGAACCTGCCGCCGCAGCCAGTCCCTGTTTTCTCAAATTCCAGGACAAAGTGATTCCATTCCGGCTGTAGAAGCAGGACTAACAACGTTTGGCGCTCTGGGAACACTTCAACATCAATTCCGGATTTATAAGCCAGCTTGCCGTTCAGGTAGAGGCGGACCGGTCCCAGGCAGCTGATGCTGAAGGTCATTTCTTCCCCGGCGCGGCTGAAGAGCTTCGCCCAGGCATAGACAAACTGGCCCGTTCGGAGCCCGGGCAGCCTGGCGTCCAGATCAAAGATGTAGCGGCATTCGCCGTCTCTGAGGAACCCGCCGCCTGAGGAAGCCCGCAGGACAAACGGAATCTGCGGATGGTCCGCGATATACTTATGTGCAATCCGCCGGATAACCGCTTCCGCCCGGCCCGCAGCGCCGTTCTCCTCCGTACCGGAGCCGGCCTGCGGCTGCCGGGTACCGCTCCCTTGCGCTGCTTCTGTATCCCGGAGCATCAGTATTCTCCTCCCGGGTACAGGGTTGAGCTGTACAGCCGCTTGGGCTGTGCCAGAGCTTCACCCGGGCGTGCAGCGTCCAGCGTTCCGGGGCGGCTGCCATAGACATGCACCTCCACATCGGTATAAATCAGAATATGGGTGCTCCCTGCCCCCGTCAGATCGGCATATGCGGCCATACCGTCAATCGGAAACGTGACCGTCTCCTCCATATGCCCATTGTAGAGCGCAGGATGAATGCCTCCTCCTCTCCGGTAGGCGAAGATATAATCCAGGCCGCTGTCATCCCAGTGCCGCACCGTCTCCACAATCGTCAGCCATCCCGAGGTGGTCCGTTCTTCCTTCCACAGCTCACGCCCGTCCCGGTCCAGCAGGAAAAGCGCGTCCTTGCCCGATTCCGAGAAGTTGTTGTCCTTATCGCCACGGATGATCCGGTCCAGTCCGGCAACCTGCAGTCCGGGCAGATCACTGCGGAATTTGCCGAGAGCGATGTGCTGGGATTCGACGGACCCGGAATATCTCCAGAGCTCCGCTCCGTCCGGATCATACATAACGGTGACACTGCCGCCGATCACAATTTGCTTCCCGCCTGTCACGCTCACATCACCGACCCAGATACAGTCGGCGTGATCCTCCAGATCACGGCAGGACCAGCGCAGCGTGCCGTCATGGTCCAGCATATCGTAGCCGGCCATCACCTCATCCCGGCCATCCCCGTCAAAATCATGGACCCACGGGAAATGCCCCGGGTTGCCTTCATAGGTCCAGAGCAGATTGAAATACCGGTCAAGCGCCCATAGCGTATGGTATCTGTCCTTCAAGATAATATCCGTCGCCTGTTCGCCGCCCGACAGATTCGCCAGAATGATGCAGTCATGGGCGTATTCACCCGGCAGATCAAAAGCTTGCTTCTCTTCGCCTGTCCGCCCGTCGAGCACAAGGAACCGCCCTTCCATCACACACAGCACTTCATTTCTGCCGTCTCCGTCGATATCGGCAATTTGCGCCGGGAAATCGGAACCGCTACTGCCGGCATCGGGATCAGGAATTCCTTTCTGCCACAGCTGACAGCCATCCAGACCGTAAGCGGTGACGCACTGAACCTGATGGGGGACGTACCTGTCATCGATCCCCCCGTTTCCCTGCACCAGCACCAGTTCCATCCGTCCGTCGCCGTCCAGGTCACCGAGCAGAAGCTTGTTCCGCACACCCGCTGCGGACACATCCATTTTCAGAAGCAAATGAGGCCTTGCGGAGTCCGCCATGCGTTCCTCCCCTTTCATGTATATGAACTAGTATCATTATGGGAAAAGGCGGAATATCCTGCAATCGGACTTTTTTGCAGCCCGGCAGACACCTGAGCCTACACGGTTGACCGTTCGATTAAATGAATGGGGATCTCTTCATGGGAACGGCTGCCGTCCATCACTTGCAGGAAGGCCCTCCTGCCGATTTGAACGATAGGAATTTCAAAAGTGGTGATATTCATAATTTTTGTACAGTAATGAAAGATGTGGGCCGGATTGTGCGCCTCGTTCATATTCTTATAAAAATCCAGATAAGCCGCTGCTCCCTGTTTGCTGTTGGGGCTGGATTTTCTCGCCAGGCAATAGCCGATTTTATGATGTTCCTTGCCCTTCAGCATCATGAGAGCATCCAGCTCACGAACGGTTTCATAGTTCGTCTGGATAAGCACCAGTTTGTAATTGTCCTTGATGGCCTCCTCCGCGATGCCTTCGACCTCCATTCTGAAATATGGGCGGCGGATGGAGGGGACAACGACCCCGATCAGATTTGTTTTTCCTCTGCTCAGATGAACCGCGTTGATGTTCCGCTCATAATTGACCGCCTCCATCGCTCTCTGGACAGCCTCCCGCTTCTCCGCACTTACATAAGGATGCCCGTTGATCACCCGGGACACAGTTGTAACCGACACTCCGGCAATTCTCGCAATATCTTTTATATTTGCCATACGATCCCCCCGCCTGACTTCACGATTTCATATCAGACAAGTATAAGCCCGGTTTTTTGGCAAAAGCAAATATGAGGTTGACATGGAAAGCGTTTCATAACCTACATTGAAGGTGCAGACAGGAACTAATAATGATGTGAGGCGAGTGAAGGATGTACGACCGTGAAATCGTTGCCGAAATGAGCCATAATCACCGGGCATTGCTGAAACGATATGATGATTCGCTGGAGCGGCTTGGCGTATTTCTGACTGAACAGCCCTTTCCGCAGAGCCTGCAGAATCATATATTGCTGCATTTGGCAACCCGGTTTCATAAGTCGGCACTTGCCCTGCGTCTGTTGCTGGTCTCCGGTTATTGCGGGGAGGCTTATGGAGTATTGCGTATGATGACGGAATTTGCAGCGATTCTAAAAGATATTCCGGAGCAGCCGGGGGAGAGCGTCTTGCGGTGGATCGAGGATGGCGGTCACAGCCCGGACCGGATGCTGCGGGCCAGGGCGGAGGAAGCGCACCTGCAGGAAGGGTTAGGTTCTGTGCGCAGAGCCTGCTCAAGCAGTAGTTTTCCACAGCCGGATATAAATCCGGAAGAGCTTATTCTTCCAGTCGGACCTGTGCCCTTTAACGCTGAAGGCATGCTTGAACAGGCCTGCTGGCTGGCAGCAGCTATCCAGGGTTATGTTGCGGATGCGGAGGCTGAGCATGCCAAGCCCCTAGTCACCACGGATGAATGATCGATAGGCTGCCGGGGTCCGCTGCTCATGCTTCCTGAAGATTTTGATAAAGTACCCCGCGTCGCAAAAGCTCAGATGGTCACTGATCTGATTAATGGACAGCTCCGTCGTTTCCAGAAGCTGCTTGGCCCACCCGATTTTGAGGCGGGAGACGCAGGCTGAGAAGTTCTCTCCGCTCTCCCGCACAAACAGGCGGCTGAAATAGCTGGGGCTGATATGGCAGAGCTGTGCCATCGCCTCCAGCGGAAAATTCTCGTGCTTGTGGCTGAAGATGTAATCAAAGGCCGGCTGCAGTATGGGATTGGAGGACCTTATTGTTTCCACGGCTGCAGCGGCCAATGGTTCGGCTCCGGACCCGGCGGGTGTAACGGACAGCTCCTCCTGTGCCTCTGCCGGGTGCCGGAAGCTCCAATCCGCCTGAACCTTAGCAGGCTGCGCCTCAACATAGGGTGCGCCCAGAGCTTGCTGGTACAGCTCCATAATTTCATTCTTCCGGCTTGCTTCCTCAACAATATAATTGCACAGATGGGACAGCATCTCGGCAATGGTGGCCACCTGCGCATACGGCATGACGGGCAGCTGGCTGTACTCTTCTCCCAGCGCAGCAAATGCGCCTTCACTCTCTTGTGAAGCCGGACGGGATACAATCTGCTCCAGCCGGGAAGCGGAGTTGTCCGCAAGTCTGACCTGCCCGGCCATCACAGCTCCCACATATTGATTGTCAATGGTAATGGGTATCGCTATATCAAGAATGTTGAAGTGGCATAAATATACATAAGGCTTGTTCAGACGGACAGCTTCCAGGCCGCCGCGCGCATCGCATTTCTGGCAGTATGCGGACAGCCCGGCATCCTGGCGCACCGCTTGGCAGAAGGACTGGCAGTGGCTGTGGCGGGTAACCGGAACCCCCTTGTAATCAACGGTGATGATGGCCATTTGTGTGACGAGGGACAGTGAATCCTGAAGCGCATGCCATTTCTCAAGATCAATAATCGACTTCAGATCATATTTGGATTGCAGCATTGCCGCCGGTCTCCCTCCCTGGCTCAGTAACGCCTGTTCTATTCTGAATTATATCGAATTTGTATAGAATAGAACAAGATAATTATATTTTTTTCGAAAATAACAAGAATTTACGATCTGAAAACGCTTAAATTCGCCAGTTTCCTTCCATGCTTCTGTAACGGGACCTGTCTATAATGAAGGTATACCCGTGCATACGCTTCCGGAGACAGTTTTGTACGATGCTTAATCAGGTTGCTATGCCAACAAAACTAAGCGTATGCTTCCGGAGACAGTTTTGTACGATGCTTAATCAGGTTGCTATGCCAACAAAACTTTAGGAGGAACAAGTCATGAGAAAAGTGTTCATCAGCCCTGCCAAATATATCCAGGGAGAAGACGAGCTGCTTAACCTTGGCTACTTTGTGAAGACATTCGGAAATTCCGCGCTGCTGATCGCCCACCCGGATGATGTGCAGCGGGTCAAGGCGAAGCTGGATGCTACCAGCAGCCAGTTCGGCATCACCCTGGTCACCGGAAATTTCCAGGGCGAGTGCTCCCGGCAGGAAGCCGCCAGGCTGCAGGCGCTTGCCCGTGAGCATGCTTGTGACTGTACCATCGGCCTCGGCGGAGGCAAAGCGATTGACACGGCAAAATGTGTGGCGGAAGGAGACGCCTTAATCATCGTTCCGACCATCGCCGCGACAGACGCTCCCACCAGCCATTCCGCGGTCTTATATACACCGGAAGGCGCTTTTGACGACTATGCCTATTTCAAGCAAAGCCCCTCCGTGGTCATGATCGATACGACCATCATTGCAGAGGCCCCAACGAGATTTCTCGTTTCCGGCATGGGTGATGCATTATCGACTTATTTTGAAGCCAGAGCCACATCCAGATCATTCTCGAACGTGAATGCCGGGCTGCCCTGCGGTGTGCGGGAGGGTGTGAGCACCGGGGCCAAAGGGACGAAAGCCGCGCTTGCGCTGGCCCGTGTCTGCTATGAAACCCTGCTGGAGGACGGTGTCAAGGCAAAGCTGGCCTGTGACCAGAACGTTGTCACCCCTGCGCTGGAAAATATCGTCGAAACCAACATCCTGCTGTCCGGCCTCGGCTTTGAGAGCAGCGGGCTTGCCGCAGCCCACGCCATCCACAACGGTCTGACCGTGCTGGAAGGAAGCCATCACTATTACCATGGGGAAAAGGTCGCCTTCAGTACGCTGGCCCAGCTGGTGCTGGAGAATGCCGGCAGCCGCGAAATACAGGAAGTGCTTGCTTTCTGCGCTTCGGTAGGCCTTCCCGTATGCCTGGCCGACATCGGCGTCCACTCCATCACCGGGGAGGAGCTGCTTGAGGTCGCCCGCAAGGCCTGCATCCCGGAGGAATCGATTCATTCCATGCCGTTCCCGGTCACACCGGAAGCGGTGGCGGCAGCCATTGCAGTCGCCGACCAGCTCGGGCAGGCTTTCAAGAAAGGCAAGGTGTAATTCTGCCATGAAGAAGATTATCAATCAGCCGGAAACCCTGATCCGCGAAATGGGCTATGGCATGGTTATGGCCCATCCCGAGCTGGAATTTGACAGCAAATACAAAATTATCGCCAAAAAGGCGCGCAACGCGCAAAAGGTCACTCTGATCAGCGGCGGCGGCAGCGGGCACGAACCCGCCCATGCCGGCTTTGTCGGCCAAGGCATGCTGGATGCTGCGGTATGCGGCGATGTCTTCGCCTCCCCCTCCCAGATCCAGGTATATCAGGCGCTGCGCGGCAACAGCGGCAGCAAGGGCGCCCTCCTGATTATCAAGAATTACAGCGGCGATATGATGAACTTCCAGAACGCGGCCCGGCTGGCTCAGGAAGACGGCATCGCGGTTGACTATGTGAAGGTGGAAGACGACATCGCGGTGGAGGACAGTCTGTATACTGTCGGGAGAAGAGGGGTGGCCGGCACGATCTTTGTGCATAAAATCGCCGGGGCCGCAGCGGAGGCCGGCCTGCCGCTGGCGGAAGTGAAGCGCGCCGCCCAGCATGCGGCGGACCGGGTGCGCAGCATCGGCTTTGCTTTTACCTCCTGCACCGTGCCGGCCAAAGGCACGCCCACCTTCCAGCTGGCAGAGCATGAAATGGAGTATGGCGTCGGCATCCACGGGGAGCCGGGCATCCGCAGAGAACCTGTTATCAGCGCCGGCGAGCTTGCCGGGCGCATGGTCTCCTCCCTGCTGGCAGGCCTGGAGCTGGACGGGACAACCGGCCAGGAAGTTGCCGTGCTCGTAAACGGCTTCGGCGCTACGCCCCTGCAGGAATTGTACGTGCTGAACCACTCCGTAATGCGCGAGCTGTCCGCCCGGGGCCTAACCGTCCGCCGCACGCTCGTTGGCAGCTATATGACCAGCATTGATATGGCGGGAGCCTCACTGACCCTGATGAAGCTGGATGATGAGCTGAACCATTGGCTGGCTAAGCCCTGCGCCACTCCCGCCTTAACAATTACGGGACAGACGGAACCCGTTCAGTACGCCGGCCCTCTGGAGCAGCAGGCGGAGACTTCCGGGGTTTCGTATACCAATGAGACCGATCCTGCCCACGCGGTCATCCGGAACGAACGCCTGTTGCTGTCCAATATCATCTATCTCATCGACCAGATGAGCGAGATTATTATCGTGAATGAAGTGCCTTTCTGCGAGCTGGATGCCCATGCCGGAGACGGCGATTTCGGCATGAGTGTGGCCAAGGGCTTCAAGCAGCTGAAGGCAGAGTGGCAGGATCTGCTGCTGGATCATTCCGCGGATATCGGCAGCTTCCTGCAGGCGTGCTCCCTGATTATTATGGAGCACTGCGGCGGCGCCTCGGGCCCAATCTGGGGCTCCGCCTTCCGTGCGGCAGGGAAGTACGCGGGAAGCAGAACTTCCCTGTCCATTTATGAAGTGGCTGAACTGCTGGCCGCCGCTGTCCAAGGCATTCAGGATACCGGGGAGCGCTCTTTCGGCAGAGGAGCCGTGGTCGGCGACAAAACCTTGATCGACGCCCTCGTTCCTTGCGCCGAATCCTGGAAGAGCAGCGCCCTGCAGAACGACACGCTCCATAGCGCATTCGCCAAGGCCGCCGAGGCTGCCGTCCAAGGGGCGCAACGAACTGAGGGCATCGTCGCCCGGATGGGAAGAGCCGGGACCGTCGGTGAACGCAGCATCGGCTACCCCGATGCCGGAGCCTACGCGCTCGGCGTAATCTTCACCGCACTGGCGGAAGCCATAAAATAACCGGGAAAACGCAAGAACGCGCGGGCACACCGGAACACCCGGAACACCACGGCTGCGCCGTCCTTCACTGGACAGCGCAGCCGTGGTGGTATTTCAGGCTTAAGGTTGTCTGCGGCGCTCCAATTCCTCCTGCCGATGAATCCGGCCTCCCCGGTCCCTCCAGACCTTCCTGCTAACCCCCGGCGGAAGCCCAAGTGGAAAAAGTAAACTTAATCTGCCCCCATCCCCCTTTCCGCCAGTATTAGTGGGAAAAAGGGGAACTAATCCATCCGTTTCCCCCCTCTCGGGGGGAATATGCTTAAATTAAGGTTACTTTTTCCCACTATTTCTTCTACCGCAAGCTTTTCAGCCCATTTTAGGTTTACTAATTCCACTTCACTCCATTCCACTCCCCTGCCGCAGCACCGATCCCGACTAGCCCCCCTAATTCCTCCCTTCCTCCTGCAAAACATAAATCCCCGCAGATTCAGCACGATTGCGCATTTTAACTTTTTTCCAAACCTCTAAATCCCATATCCACATTAAATGAAATTCACAATACCCCAGACAGCTCAAACAGCCGGCCGTTCTCGGGAAACGGCCGGGCTGTTTGAGCTTGGGCCAGCTGCTGCCCGTCTTCAGATCTTACCGCAATATAGATTGAACTTGTGATTTATATAGTTTAGGTTCGGCCGTAATTCCGGAGAATGCTTGGACTTCCGGCCGCTGCCCGCCCTGCAGATTTCTTAATTCAATACCGATGTCCGCAGTGGAAATCCGCAGACCAAGGCGGACGCTTCCGCTCCTGCTGTTCCAAAATCCCCTTCCGCCGCTCTTCCTTTTCATGATGTTTTTAAGTTCAATCCATATAGCTTCAGCCGCCGAAATTGCTTAGTCCAAATCCAGGCCGCCCGATTCGATTACTTTTTTGTACCAATAAAAGCTCTTCTTCCGGGTTCGTTTCAGCGTACCTTTGCCTTCATTGTCTTTATCCACATGGATATAGCCGTAGCGCTTCTTCATCTCCCCTGTAGATGCACTGACAAGATCAAGCGGTCCCCAGCTGGTGTAGCCGATGATGTCCACACCGTCTTCGAGGGCTTCGCCCATGGCGGCAATATGCTTTTTCAGGTAGTCGATCCGGTAATCATCGGCGATCTCCCCCTCCGGCCCCATTTCGTCAACGGCTCCCAGACCGTTCTCCACAACAAACAGCGGCTTCTGGTACCGGTCGTAGAGCTGGTTGGCCGTAATGCGGAAGCCCAGCGGGTCGATGGTCCAGCCCCATTCGGACTTGGACAGATAAGGATTCTGGATCGAGCCGAACACATTGCCGCTAGTCATCTTCCGCGATATTTCAGGATCGGCGCTGGTGGTCCGGCTGGCGTAATAGCTGAAGCCGATATAATCCACCGTATGCTTCATCAGCAGCCCGGCATCGCCCGGTTCCATCGCAACCGTAATTCCGTGATCCCTGAAGAACCGTTTGGCATAGCCAGGGTATTCTCCCCGGGACTGGACGTCGATGAAGAAGTAGGATTCCCGGTCTTTGACCATGCCGTGGAACACATCTTCGGGATTGCAGGTGTAAGGATAAGCAGACCCTGCAGCAAGCATGCAGCCGATCAGAGCATCCGGGATGATCCTATGGCAGGCCTGAACCGCGAGGGCGCTGGCCACCAGTTGGTGATGCGCGGCCTGATACATGATCTGCTGTTTGTCTTCTCCCTCCCGGAAGACCAGCCCGGCCCCCACAAACGGCAGGTGCAGCAGCATGTTGATCTCGTTGAAGGTCATCCAGTATTTCACTTTGTCTTTGTAGCGTGTAAACACGGTAACCGCGTATTTCTCGAAGAATCCGGCAAGCCTGCGGTCTCTCCAGCTGCCAAAGGCTTCAGCCAGATGGACCGGCACATCGAAATGGGCCAGGGTCACTACGGGCTGAATGCCGTGCTTCAGCAGCTCGTCAAACAGCCGATCATAAAATTGCAGGCCTTGCTCATTGGGCTGGGCATCATCCCCGTGCGGAAAAATCCTTGCCCAGGAGATGGACACACGCAAGGCCTTGAAGCCCATCTCGGCAAACAAGGCGATATCTTCCGGGTAGCGGTGGTAGAAATCAACGGCTTCATGAGAGGGGTACAAGAATTCCCCTGACGGCCGGAAGGACTCCAGACCGCCTAACATTATACTCATCCGCTGTGGACCGGACGGAAGCAGATCGACAGTTGTCAAGCCTTTTCCGCCCTCCTGATACGCTCCCTCGGCCTGATTGGCGGCAATGGCTCCGCCCCACAAGAAGCCTTCAGGAAATCTATAGTTGGACATTACAGAACAGCTCCTTTCATTTAAGCAGGCGAACCGGACCCAGCAGGCCTGTAGGCTCCAGAATCATATACTGGGACAAACAATCCTGTTCCTGCCTGCCCAGATTGCCGGTGACCTCGACAATGATCTCATTGTCTCCCGCCCGCAGCGCTGAACCGGTGTCAAAAACATACGGAGGACAAATTTTGGCCCCCAGCTTCTTTCCGTTGATGGTCACCTCGGCCACTTCATAGGCGCGTCCCAAATCAATGACAGCATTCTCCGCCCGTTCCTCCAGCCGCAGCGCAAGCTCATAGCGGACAGTTCCCGAGAATTGCCCGTATCCTTCCAGCCTCGAAAGATCCTGCAGCTTATCCAGTGTCTGCCGGGAAGCAAATGCGGGGTATGCCTCTGCCGTGGCACAGGAAATGTCCCAGGGTCCGGTAATTTCGGCGGCAACACTCCGTGAACGGCTGTCCGCTGCCGGCGCCTCAACGCTCTCCAGTACAATAACGGATTCGTAAGGATGCAGCGTAAGCTCTACCACCGTCTTCCCGTCCGCTTGCGACTGGGCAATCGGAAGCAGCCGGTTCGTGAATCCGTCATAGGCCGCAACCTGCTGCCCGCTGCCGAGCGTCACCGCAGTTTCAATGATCCGGTACGGGTCTTCGTTGAAGAACATGTACAGACTGCCTTCCTGCTGCCGGTAATGATAATAACGCAGATAAGGCTGAAATTCGGAGGTAAGGATATCATAATGTCCCGCTTCCTTAAGTCCAGCCGCCAGATCCGCCAGACTGCTCACCAAGGCTCCTGCTAATTGTGAACTGTCCGCTTCTTCCCCATGCTCGTTCCTGACCGGCAGACCGTCTATGAATTGGACCCTTATGCCTGCGTCCGTGAACGCTTTGACCTGCTCCAGCAGGCTCTGCGGCAGCGCATCCGCATAAGGGACGACCAGCGCCCCGAACGTCTTTCCGTTAATCGCATAACCCTGGTCCAGAATCTGCGCTTCAGCGATCAGATCAACCGGAATGACATCAAAGTCAATCTGGCGCTGCACAAGCTCCCGGGCCGGTTTCTGGAACAGCATATAATCCCCGAGCCATTCCGCCTCGGCATGGTACAGCAGTCCGACCGGAGCTACAGCTTCTCCCCCATTCAGCAGATGGCTCACCCGGTTCAGATAGTCAAACAGCACTTTCATGAACCGGTACTGGGGATTATGCCCCCTCGCATCCATATGCGGCGGGCAGTCCGGATCAGGGAACGCCTTCGGCGAAAAGGCATGCGGCACAAAATGGGTAACCCCCCGGACCAGCATATGGTCGGTGATCCATTTCATCAATTTGATGCCCTCCGCCCAGCCATACGCCCCGTACACCTCACACATCGTGCGGTTCTGCTTCTTGGGGTCAAGGTGTCCCAGAGATGTCCCCAGCTTGGCAAGCCCGTAATGGAAAAACTCACCGTCCCAGCCCTTGGCGGTCATGGATTTGAACGGCCCCTTGTCCATTCCCGGCATGATTTGGTTCAGCACCACATCGATGCCTGCCATATCCTGCTCCCACAGTGCACGGAAATAATGCCCCGCTCCATAGCCAAGTCTGGCATGGGCGTTATTGTCCTCGATCAGATGGCCGATATACTGCACGCCGCGCTCCCTGCACCAGGCTGCCAAAGTACCGGTAAAAGCTTCGCCGTACATTTTGCTGACCAGGTCCATGTAGGTATAGCGGATGGCGTGCTCTTCGCCTTCAGCTTCTACGGTTGAGAGCAGCGGGAGCTGCAGCCATTCTTCAGCCGTAAACATATCCTGAAGCCCTGCCGTCCAGGGCAGGACCATCTCCACTCTGCCGATGGAAGCGAACGCTCCGTGTATGTTGCCAAAACGCGGTTCATCCGAGAAAAAGCCGGCAAACGCCTTTCCAAAGTCGGCTTTGTAGCGGGCATAATGCGATTCATAGACTTCGTTGATCAGAACCTTTACGGCCTCCGGGTCCAGCGGGTTCAGATAACCCTCCGTATGGGGTTCTCCGCCATAAGCGGTCTGAAGCATAATGAAAATTCTCCAGTCCCCTTCCGGAATATCCCAATATAATACACCGTCTTTCGCAAGGGAGGTGACATCCGTCAGCGTGGAAGGATCAATGCTGTTCTCTCCCGTTCTGCGGGCGGCAATAATCCCCGCAATCCGGTCGTCTACGGGAACTCCTTTCGTGGTCAGGCTCATCCGGTTCCCCGGACTTCCCCACTTCACCAGGAACGAGGCATCCTGCAAAGGCCCTGCAAAATCCAGCTGGTGAATTTTCAAATATTGCTTGGCATGCTGCGGGTAATCGGAGACAATCCTGCCGTTGGCATAACCCGTGGGGAAATGCGAATCATCCAGCAGCCATACCTTCATGCCGCGCGTCCGGGCCTCATCCATGATAATATCCATATCCCGCCACCATTGCTCCCCGCAAAAATCCGGGTGTGGCCTTGATTCGATGCATACAGCATGGATGCCCGCTTCCTGAACCCTGCCGATCGACTCCCGAAGCAGCCCTTCCTCTTCTCCATGCATCCAAAAGAGAGGAAATATATAGTTGTCCTGCTTGTTATCCAGCACCTCATTCAGTCGTTTCATCTCACACCAGTCCTGTCGCTTGATTTATTTTTCTGTATAGCCGCATCTTAACGCTATAGGTACACCCGGCCAGTTCCATGATAGCAAACAGACCCATAGGGCGATATCTTCTTAACTTAATCATTTGACTTACCAAACTTAATTTTCTATAGTGATAGCCAAGGGGGGACGCAACATGTACCGTGAAGAACTGCAACGGCGGCTTGCCGAAATGTCGGACAGCGAGCAGCGCCATAAAGAAGATCCTGACAAAGGGCTGCAATTATATGATTCGTTTAGAAAGGTGCGGAACGCCTCCGGAGACCCGGTCTATATCCTTGAATTCGATTCCCACTCGCTTGAAAGCAAGCGCGATTCGAAATTCCTGGTCAATGCCACGAACACCTTCCATATGAACCAGATGACCATCCGGCAGCATTCCAGATACTCCAAAATTCCCGTCCACATCCACAACTACGTGGAGATCAATTATGTGTATTCCGGTCATTGCAGGCAGCTGATCAACGGCAGGCTGGTCAACCTCCGCGAAGGCGATCTTTGCATGCTGGACACCAACGTCCCGCATACCATTCTCGAAACCACGGAGGAAGATATTATTATCAACCTGATTATGCTGAAGCCTTTTTTCACAATGTCTTTCTTAAGCAGGCTGGCCAGTACAGGGATCATTTCGAATTTTATCGTGAATGCGATTTCCCAGATCCAGAACCATAACCGCCACATCATTTTTCATACCGGCAATGAGCCCTCCTTCAAGGAAGCGATGGAGAATCTGATGTGTGAATCCTTTGATCCAAGCCTCTGCTCCAAAGAGATTATCGAGTCCTATATGGTCATCATGTTCAGCAAGCTCCTGCAGACCTTTCAGGGCAGCCAGGCCAAGGAATACGGGGAAGACTCCTCCCATGGCAGCCTGATTGAAATCCTGAAGTACCTTGAAGATCATTATAAAGATGCGACGCTGATCTCAACGGCCGAGCGCTTCAGCTTCCATCCCAACTATCTGAGCGCTTATCTTAAAAAAGCAACCGGAAAAAATTTCAAGGAAATGCTCCAGATTCAGCGCCTGACCAGTGCAGCCCTGCTGCTGACCAATACATCGCTGACCGTAAATGAAGTGGCAAACGAAATCGGCTATAACAACCTGGGCTTTTTCTATAAAAAATTCGTCGCCTGTTTCGGCCAGACTCCCAGCGAATACCGGCAAAAAAACAGATAGCAGGCTACAGCCTGGGTGTCTGGAGAAAAACCGCCTGCCAGGGCATCCTGGTGTAAAACCCAACACGCTTAAGCCGTAAATCCGGTGAACAGCCGGACTTCCGGCTGCCGTAATTAATTAACGCTCAGCACCAATCCTCCGGTCTGCACTTCATGATGCGGCTCAACCTTAAGCTCTATCGGTTGGTGCTCGGCGCTGTTCGTGACAATCACCGGCGTGGTAATCTCATAATTGTTCGCAGCGATCATATCCCAGTCCGCGACTGCCAGCAGCTGGCCTTTTTTGACCGCTTCATTCTCCTGCACCTTGATGTCAAACGGAGCACCCTTCAGCTTCACTGTGTTAATGCCCATATGGATCAGAAGCTCCACTCCGTCCTCCGATATAATGGCAATGGCATGCTTGGAATTGGCTACTGTAGCTATCGTACCGTCGAACGGGGCGTATACCTTGCTGTCGCTTGGAATCACCGCGAAGCCGCTGCCCATCGCACCTCTGGAGAAGGCTTCGTCGTTCACCTCGCTCAGCGGAATCACCATACCCCGAATCGAATTGTATACCGCCGTTCCGTTTGCCCGGGCCAATGCGGCCGTGCCCGCAGGAGGTACTGTATCAGCAGCGGCTGCCGTTGCTGTCTCGGGCTTATTCTTGAAGCCGAACAGATATGTCAGCAGAGTGGCAAGCACAACAGTTACAGCGCTTGCAATCAGGAATGCGTAGAAGCTTACATCGACTCCATCCGGATTGATGAACAACGGAGCCGCGAACGCTCCGGTTCCCCCAAAGCCATACATTCTCGCGCCCATCAGCGCCGTGATTCCGCCCCCTATGCCGCCTGCGATGCCCGCCATGACAAAGGGCTTTTTGTAAGGCAGGGAAACGCCGTAAATGGCAGGCTCCGTGACCCCCATCAGTGCAGACAGAGCAGCCGGTCCGGCGATGCTGCGGACCTTTAGGCTCTTGGCCTTGAGAAACACACCCAGCGCCGCGCCAACCTGTGCAAATACGGTCACATTCAGAATCGCATTCACCGGATCATAGTGCAGGGTGGTGATGTTGTTGATCAGAACCGGAATAAAGGCATAATGCAGGCCGAAAATAACGATCAGCTGCCATAGCGCACCCAGCACTACTCCTGCGACAACCGGACTCAGGTTATAAATCGCCATGGTAGCATCGGCAAGCTCCTGGCTGAATGCCGACAGGATGGGTCCAACCACCAGAAATGTGAGGATTCCGGTAACTAAAATGGTAAAGAGCGGAACGAAAATCAATTGGAGCGAAGCCGCCAGTTTCCGTTCGAACCACTTTTCCACCTTCGACGCAACCCATGCCGCCAGAATAATCGGGAACAGCGACGAGGTGTAATTGGCGAGCACAACCGGTATCCCGGCAAAGGTCAGGCTGTCGCCCGCAGAATATGCCGCGATAATATTCGGATATACCAAGGCTCCGCCGATTGCCGCCGTAATAAAGGGATTGGCATTAAACTTCCGGCCCGCAGAGAAGCCAATGATGATCGGCAGGAAATAAAACAGGCTGTCTCCCAGCGCGTTCAGAAGAATATAGGTGCCGTCTGCCGCCGTAAGCCATTTCATCGCCGTCGCAAGCCCCAGCAAGCCCTTGATAATGCCGGCCGCCGCCAGCAGGCCAAGAATCGGCGAGATAATGCCGACAATGACATCGACAAACCGGTTGAAGAGGTTTTTCTTTTTCACCGGTTCCCCAGCAGCGGAGTTACTGTCTCCTGAACCAAAAGAACGTCCGAGCTGGCTCGTAACCTCTTGATAGACCTCCTTGACTTTGTTTCCGATAACAACCTGGTACTGTCCTCCGCTCTGAACTACCGTCATTACGCCATCCAGGTTTTTAATCGTTTCCGTTTGGGCGGCGGAATCGTCCTTCAGTGTGAACCTGAGCCGGGTCACACAGTGCTCCAGATGTCCGATATTTTCTATTCCGCCGACATTCCGGATAATATCTTTAGCCAATGTATGCTTGTCCATAGTAGCCTCCTCGTCATGCTGTTATTTCCGAAAATTTATAAAGCGTTTTCATTTTGATATTAAAATGACGGAATTCCGCCATTCCCGGATTAGGCCTTTATCCGTTAATACCTTATACCGTTATGATAGCAAACGTTTCCGCACCCCGATATCATCACTTCTTAATGAGATTACTTACCAAACTTAATATTATGTACAAGAACAAGCCGCCTTGACGGATGATACCAGTTAATCATTTCCAAAACATTCAATATCATGCCTGTTATTATGTATTCTATTCAAAAAAAAGAGGACCCGGGCAGCTGCACACTGCCGGGAGTCCTCCCTTTTTCATATGTTCGCTTGCACTTTAACCTTCCTGCCGGATGCATTCCATAATCAGATCAGCGGATTCTTCGATGGATCTGCGGGTCACATCAATAACCGGACAGTGCAGGCTTTTCATCAAGGCCTCGGCCTCGTCAAACTCCTCCAGCACCTGAAGCTCCGAGATATAGCTGGCACCGGCTCCGAGTCCCAGCATCCGCAGGCGTTCCCTGCGGATGCCGATCAGGGCCTCCATATCCATCGTCAGGCCAAACAACCGGTTCCTGCCAACCTGCAACAGCTCCCGGGGAGGCTTGATCCCCGGAATCAGCGGCCAGTTGGCAACCTTGTAGCCCTTGTAGGCCATATACATACTGAGAGGGGTCTTAGAGGTGCGGGATACCCCGATTAACACAATGTCCGCCAGCAGCAGCCCGCGGGCATCGCGCCCGTCATCATACTTCACGGCGAACTCGATGGCTTCTATCCGGCGGTAATAGTCTGCGTTCATACCATACAGCAATCCCGGCTTCATCAAGGGTTCAAGCTTGAAGGTGTTTTTCATCGTTTCGAGCATGGGACCCATAATATCCACCGTGTTCACCTGCCAATCGGCACTCTCTCTTTGGATGGCTCCGCGCAGACGCGGTAGAACGAGTGTATAGGCGATGAATGACTGCTCTGCATGGGCCAGCTGAACCAGTTCAGAAATATCCTGCTCCGAGTTCATCCGCTTGAAGCGGCGTATAACCGGATCGCCCAGCGCAAACTGCTGCATCGCCGCCCGGACCACCCGGTCCGCCGTCTCACAGGCCGAGTCCGAGCAAATAAAAATCTGCTTCTGCTTGAGCATCAATTCATCACCCTGCACTGGGCTCACTCTCCCTGAAAGCTGCCTGCTCCTTCTTGTCCGCCGACTCAACCTGCGCGGCAACAATTACCGCCTGTGCTGCAGCCATCCGGGCATAAGGAATCCGGTAAGGTGAACAGCTCACATAATCAAGCCCGGTCTGCTGGCAGAAAAAAATCGAGCTTTGATCTCCGCCATGCTCACCGCACAGTCCTGTTTTGAGGAAGGATTTCTTCTCCTTCCCGCTGGCTACGGCCCATTCAATGAGTTTCCCCACCCCCTCCTGATCCAGCCGCTGAAAGGGATTGCCGGATAGAATATTTCTGTCCAGATAGCTGTTCAGAAATTTGCCTTCGGCATCATCACGGCTGTAGCCGAAGGTCATCTGTGTCAAATCGTTGGTGCCGAAGGAGAAGAAATCCGCATGCTCGGCAATCTTGCCGGCCATGACCGCCGCCCGCGGCACCTCAATCATGGTGCCGACCCGGTAAGCAATCGACTTGAAGGCTTCTCCCAGCACCTCAGACGCTACCTTGTCGACCAGCGCCCGCAATTCCTTAAGCTCGCGCGGATCGCCTACAAGCGGAATCATAATCTCCGGCCGCACTTCAATTCCCCGGTGGGCAGCAGCTTTGGCGGCCCGAAAAACCGCCTCGAGCTGCATATCATAAATTTCCGGGAATTGGATGCCAAGCCGGCAGCCGCGCAGGCCCAGCATCGGGTTTTTCTCCTGCAGGCTGCGGATTTTGTTCATCATGCGCTTCAGGCGCTTCTGCTCATCCATGGCACCGCCCTTCAATTGCAAGCCGCGCAGCTGCTCTGCGAGCTGTTCAAGGTTGGGCATAAATTCATGGAGCGGCGGGTCCAGCAGCCGGATGGTCATCGGCAGTCCGTTCATCGCCTCGAACATATCCTCGAAATCGGACTGCTGCATGGGAAGAATGCGTTCAAGCAGGCCCAGCCTCTCTTCCCGGCTGTCGGCAAGAATCATGGCCTGCACCGTCGGAAGACGGGTGCCGGAGAAGAACATATGCTCCGTCCGGCACAGCCCTATGCCCTCGGCACCCAGTTCCCGGGAAAGACGGGCATCCTGCGGCGTATCGGCATTTGCATAGATCTTCAGCTCCCTGATCTCATCAGCCATATCCAGCAGCTTCAGCAGCTCGGGAGTCATCTCGGGATCGCTCAGCGGCACAGCCCCGGCATAGATCCGGCCGGAGGTGCCGTCGATGGAGAGAATATCTCCTTCCTTCAGAACATAGCCGCCCAAATGAACCCTACGCTGCTCTGCATCAATAGACAGCTGGTCGCACCCGCAGACACAGGGTTTGCCCATGCCTCTGGCCACAACGGCCGCGTGGCTGGTCATTCCCCCGCGGGCGGTAAGCACGCCTTCGGCGGCGAGGATGCCATGGATATCCTCAGGCGAGGTTTCAGCGCTGACAAGCATGACCCGGCTGCCGTTCTGCTTCCATGCCTCTGCCGTTGCCGCATCCAGCGCAATCATCCCGGCTGCTCCGCCGGGCGAAGCAGGAAGCCCGACTGCCAACGGCTTCAGCTCCTCAAACGGAGCAATGGAGCGATGCAGCAGCTGGTCCAGATGGCCGGCATCAATCCGGCTGACCGCCTCTTCCCTGGTAACCGCGCCTTCCTCGTACAGCTCAACGGCAATTTTCACTGCCGCCTGGGCTGTCCGCTTGCCGCTGCGGGTCTGAAGCAGATACAGTGTGCGGTTCTCAATGGTAAATTCGATATCCTGCATTTCCCTGTAGTGCGCTTCCAGTCCGGCAGCTGCGGCGGCAAGCTGATCATAGATCTCCGGCATCTCATCCCGCAGCTCCGACAGCCTGCGCGGTGTCCGCAGACCGGCCACCACATCTTCGCCCTGGGCATTGGTCAGATACTCGCCATATAGCTCTTTGGCTCCGGTGGACGGATTGCGCGTGAACAGAACGCCGGTCCCGGAGTCCTCCCCTCTGTTGCCAAACACCATCGCCTGCACATTCACTGCAGTGCCCTGATCGTGGGGAATGGAATACAGCTTGCGGTACACTTTGGCCCGCGCGTTGTTCCAGCTGCGGAATACGGCGCCGACCGCCATATTCAGCTGCCGGTAGACATCCTGCGGGAACTCCATGCCGCTGTGCTCCTTAACCAGCATCTTGTATACACCGGTTAGCTGCTTCCATTCCCTGGCGGTGAGCTCCTCTTCGCTCCCGCGGCCTTCACGGGCCAGGAGGGCCTCCAATTGCTGGCTGAACAGAAGGGAAGGAACGCCCAGCACAATCTCGCCGAACATTCCGATGAGCCGGCGGTAGCAGTCGAAGGCAAAGCTCTCACTTCCGGTCTGCCGGGCCAGGCCCTGAACGGTTTCATCGTTCAGCCCCAGATTCAAGATGGTGTCCATCATGCCCGGCATGGATGTGACTGAACCGGAGCGGACGGAGACCAGAAGCGGCTGGTCAGCGTCGCCGAACCGGCATTCCTTCACTTTTTCCAAAGCGGCAATCGCCGCTCTTATCTCAGCCTGCAGCTCCCCGGACAGCTGGCCCCCTTGCTTGTAGTAGCTTTTGCAGGCAGCCGTAGTGATCGTAAATCCCGGCGGAATGGGAAGTCCAAGTGCCGTCATTTCAGCCAGGTTCCCGCCCTTGCCTCCCAGGAGCTTGACCATAGAGGTATTTCCTTCTTCAAACAGATAGACCTGTTTCTCTGTATTTTGTTCAGCCGACATCTTTGTTTCCTCCTCCACAGCAGCTCTTATTTTGGCCGGAATACGATTTTGTTCTGGTATCAGTTCACGCCGATCAGCAGATCTTTCCGGGCTGCGCCGCTTTTGAGCGCCGCCCGGGCAACCGCTATGCGGATTCTCTCCACCACCCGCGGATCAAAGGCATCCGGGATGATATATTTCTCATGAAGATCAGCAGGATCAATCACCGAGGAAATTGCTTCGGCGGCAGCCAGCTTCATCTCATCATTAATATCAGTCGCTTCACAATCCAGCGCCCCTCTGAAGATTCCGGGGAAGCACAGCACATTGTTGATCTGGTTCGGATAATCCGAGCGGCCCGTCGCCATGACTCTTACATGCGGTGCAGCAATAGCGGGATCAATTTCCGGCGTTGGATTTGCCATGGCGAATACGATTGGATCTTTGGCCATATTCAGCACATCCTCCAGCTTCAGCACATTTGGGGCGGAGACCCCGATAAAGACATCCGCGCCTTTGATTACATCCGACAGCCCGCCGGTTTCAAGGCCCGGATTCGTGATCTGGGCAAAGTCGCTCCAATGTGTCCGCTCATAGGAGGCAAGCCGGTTAATGGCCCCTTCCCGGTCCACTCCGATCAGGTTCACGGCCCCGGCGTGCAGCAGCATTTTGGAAACAGAGATGCCTGCCGCTCCGACGCCGTTCACCACAATTTTGACATCCTTGATCTGTTTGCCGCATACCTTCAGAGCGTTCAGCAGCCCGGCGAGCACAACGATGGCCGTCCCGTGCTGATCATCATGAAATACAGGAATGTCCAGCTCTTTTCTCAGTCTCGCTTCGATCTCAAAACAGCGGGGAGAAGAGATATCTTCGAGATTAATGCCTCCGAATGTGGGAGCGAGCGCTTTCACAATGGCGATAATTTCTTCCGTATCCTTAGTGTCGAGACAGATGGGCACGGCGTCGACATTCGCGAACTGCTTGAACAACGCCGCTTTGCCTTCCATAACCGGCATGGCCGCTTTCGGGCCAATGTCCCCCAAGCCCAGCACAGCGGTGCCATCGGATACGACAGCCACCGTATTCTTCTTCGTGGTCAGCTCATAGGCCTGCGCCTGATCCCGGGCAATCTCCTGACAGACCTTCGCCACACCCGGCGTATATACCTTGGACAGGTCTTCTTTGGTCCGGATCGGATTTTTCAGGGTAGTTTCGAGCTTTCCGCCTTTGTGCAAAAGCATGATTTCTTCCAATAATTCCACAATATCTCCTCCGTTCAACTGGTTTACCGCTTTTTCAATCCATTTCTGATCCTCGGCATGCTCTACAGAAATCACGACATCCGCACCGGTCAGGCCGGCACGCAGCTCCTTCAGCTCCACATTTTGAACCGTGCCTTTATAGTTCTCGGCAATGCCCACCAGGTTCGCAAGATAATCGCTGCCGCTGCGGTACTGGACACGAAGCGTAAACACATGGGGTTTTCCGCTCAGTTGGTTCATCCTAAATCGCCTCCTGCATATTTTTTTGCCTTATCCGGTAATCAGCCGCCCCATACCGCAATGAGCAGCGTTGCCGCAACCACCGTGATTGCACCGCCGATACGCGTAGAAATCTGGGCGAACGGCATCAGCTCCATGCGTCCGGATGCGGACAGAATGGCCACGTCGCCCGTTCCGCCGAGACCGCCGCGGCAGCCGGTTACGATCGCTGCTTCCACGGGGTACATTTTGACCCATTTGCCGATAAAATAGCCCGTCAGAATCATCGCGGCGATAACAGTCGCGCAGACGATAATATAAGGAATCGAGATCAGGGCGGCCACATCGCCCAGCGGAATGTAGAGCATGCCAAGACCTACCATGAGCGGCCAGGTTAATGTCCCGGAGACGAATTTGTACAGCTGATAGGCGCCCTGCTCAATTTTGGCCGGCAATACCTTGAGCACCTTAAGCAGAGCCGCGGCAAAAATCATCAGGATCGGGCCGGGGATGCCGACGAATGGCGACAGCAGGTGTCCGGTAATAAACAGGCCGCAGGCGAACAGCAGTCCGGCGCCCATCAGCAGGAAATCCGGTTTGGCACTGTCATAGGTGCTTCCGCCCAGCTTCCGCCCATCCTTTGCTTTCACCAGTACGCCATTGCCGGTAATGCCCGGGTTTTTGTCGGCCATCTTCTTGAGCAGCCCCGCAGCGATAATCGCGAACACATTGCCAATCACCGCTGCCGGGATCATCTGCGCCACATAGGAGCCGGATTCGCCGCCGAGAATCTGCGAGAAAGCGATAGACAGCGGGAGAATCCCTTCACCGACGCCGCCGGCAATAATCGGCACGATAATGTAGAAAAAAGCGCGGTGTGCACTGTAGCCAAGCAGCATGCCCGCCCCGAGACCCGCACCTACTGCGGCAAGCGTTCCGGCCATCATCGGGATAAAGATGCGGATGAAGCCGCTGATTAATGTCGTGCGGTTCATGCCGGTAATGCTTCCGGCCACCAGAATTGAAATATACAGATAGAGAAAGTTCGATGTCTTCATCAGCGTGTTGACCGATTCGATAACCGAAGGGTCCAGCACATTCCAGAACACCAGGAACGACGGAATCATCAGCGAGAGGATTGCCGGGCCGCCGATATTCTTCAGAATCGGAAGCTTGAAGCCCAGATCGCTGAGCAGCACACCCAGAACGATGATTACCGCAAACCCGCCGATCATATCGTTCGGCAGCTCGCCGAGCACGGAAGCCGCAAATATGATGAGGGCAAATACTACATACAGCGGGAGCGGAATGACACCTACCTTTAGTTGCAGAATCCGCTGCACAAAGCCAGTGCTTCCTTGCTGCGGTGCATGCGGCTCCTCCGGCACTGCAACTGGCGGTTGAATTGCTTTTTGCATGTTGTCCTTACCTCCTTAACTCTTTTACAAATTCATCATAGCTGCTTTGAAAGCGCTTTTGTTTTTGTGTAAATAATGAAGGAGTTTTGTAAATTATTAAAGTAAGCGCTACCATAAAAGGACACGGGAAATACAGTGTATCCGTGGTTAAGAGCAAAATTCCCTGAAAGGTTCACCCTGATAAATGAATCAGCCTGCTCACTTGGGAGGTGTCCCTAAAGCTGCTGATACTCAGTCTGCATCAGCCCGATTTGTGCGGATTCAAAGCTACTTGTACCTCCCATCCTGCCATTTCGCCCGCCCGCGCTATATTCAAAGGCACTTTAAGTTGCGGCGGGAAGCCCAAGTGGAAAAAGTAAACTCAATCTTCCCATATCCTCTTTTTCGCCAGCGTTAGTGGGAAAAAGGAGAACTAATCCGCCCGATTTTTCCCTTTCCGGGGAATACGCTTAAATTAAGGTTACTTTTTCCCACTATTTCTTCTACCGCAAGCTTTTCAGTCCATTTAGGTTTACTAATTCCACTTCGCTATCCCCACTTTCACTGCTCCCGCCAGCGATCCCGTTAGCCTCCTAATTCCCTGCTTTCTCCTGTAAGGCAGAACCCGCAGGTTCAGCAGGATTACCGCGCATTTTAATTGATGTCCAGCTTCATACATACCTTCCCCGCAGCAAAATAAATACATATTTCACCAAATTTCAATCTGCCAGACAGCAAAAAAAGGACTGGCTCCAATGCCATGAAACTTCTGCTTGGAACAGTCCCCTTCGTTGCCCGTAAGCATCGGCGGAAGCGCTTGATGCGGATACACATTTATAACGGATCTGTGTGACCCCAGTACGATGGGCAAGCAAGGATCGCGGTCTTTGAGACAGCCTCCTCCTGTTTCGCTAGATATATTGGGTAATCAGTGTTCTGCCATTCGGAGCGATCCTGTACTTCTGCACCGGCCTGCCCACGCTTCCGTACACCAGATCCATTTCCAGCACTCCCATCTCTGTCAGCCCGACCAAATACTTGCCGACGGAAACCCGGGATATCCCGGACAGATTCGAAATGTCTTCTGCCGAAAAAAGCTCGCAGGTACAAGCCTCCACCGCTTTCCAGACCGTCTGCAGCGTCTGACGCGTGAAGCCCTTGGCCAGTTCGTGTGAAGCTGTGCGCTCCTGCTTGAATCTGGAGAGCCTGTCCAGCTCCGATTGATTCAGCCGGTTCTGGGTACGGAACAACCGGTTCTGCTCCTTGTAGCCATTCAGCGCCGCACGGAGTCTGGAGAATTCAAACGGTTTGATCAGATAATCCACCGCTCCGTTTTGCAGCGCCTCCTGGATGCTTTCCTTATCGCTGGCTGCCGAAATAACGATAACATCCACCCTTAACCCCCTCCGGCGAATCTCGGACAGCAGCATCAGCCCGTTGCTCTCCTTCATGTAAATATCCAGAAGAATCAGATCATAGGGCTTCTCCGCCAGCAGATCCAGCGCTTCCTCGGCAGAGCTGGCCCAGCCTTCGGCGCGGAAGCCTTCGACCTGATGCAGGTAAAATTTATTCATCTCCGACACCATCGGATCATCCTCAACAATCAGTACCTTTATCATAGTTAATTATCATCACTCTTCGCAATATAGGGTAACTGCACAGTAAACTCGGTTCCTTCACCCGGCAGGCTTTCATAATGAATCGTCCCGCCCAGCTTGGCTACACTACGGCTAACCAGATAAAGCCCGATTCCTCTATCCTTGCCTTTGGTCGAGTAGCCCTGTTCATACATACGTTCTCCGCTTTTCCCGGAAATCCCTGCCCCGTTGTCCCGGACCTTGAGCGTGAGCAGGCTGTCTTCATGCCGGAAGCCAAGCTCAATCTGCTTATTTCCCGTACCTTGAACAGCCTCCACGGCATTGTCCAGCAGGTTGCCGGCGATAGTGACCAATTCCCGCGACACTTCATGATCTGCAGACTCGGGCAGCCCTCCATCCTCCAGAATAACCAGCCGTACATCCGCCTCCCTGATCCGGCTGAGCTTGCCCAGCAGAAAGCCCACCATAACCGGGTCCTTGACCAGCCTGACCACAGCGTCCGCCTCCGTCTGAATGTTCTGCACAATGTCTGTCAGATATTCCTCCAGCCGGTCGTAGCTGCGCATATTGGTCAGCCCCATAATCACATGAAGCTTGTTCATGAATTCATGGGTCTGGGCCCGCAGCGCTTCCGCATACAGAGAAATTCCCGATAGCCTCTCCATCAGCAGGCTGACTTCGGTTTTATCCCGAAAGGTGGCGATTGCGCCTTCAATGATTCCATTTACTCTCACCGGAACCACATTCACCAGCAGTGTGATGCCGCTCTGCTCCACTTCCATATCCTGCAAGGGCTCTCCATTGTCCAGCACTTTCTCCATCCGCAGGAGCGGCCAGAACTGCTCCACCTGCCTGTCCACCGGGTCCTGGCTCATGCCGACGCTGCCCATCAGTCTCCGCGCCTCCGCATTCACCAAGGTAATGCGGGATTCCTTGTCTACCGCGAGAATCCCCTCTTTGGTCGATTGCAGCATAGCGCTCCGCTCTTCCAGCAATTTGGCGATTTCCCCTGGCTCCATCCCGAACATCATGCGTTTAATTTTGCGGGCCAGCAGCACCGCTCCGGCAAAACCCATGAGTGCACCGACCAGCATGCCCGAGTAGATGATCCACTGGTTCTGCTTCACGGCTGTACGAACGCTGCCAAGCGAAATTCCTACTGCCACTGCACCAATCTGCTCCCCCTCTGGCCCAAATACAGGTGAAAACGCTCTCACGGAATAGCCCAACGAGCCCTGGGCAACGGATATTGTCTCTTTGCCGTGCAATGCATCCGTTTCATCCCCTCCCATGAAATGCTTGCCGATCATCTCCAGATCGGGATGCGAATGGCGTATGCCCTCCATGTCCATTACGACAACAAACTGGACGTTGTTAATGCTGCTGATTTCAGTGGCGAAATCCTGGATGCCGCCGGAACGCTCTTCTCCGCGCAGTCCGTTAATGACAACAGGCGTGCGCGAGACGGTGCGGGCTATAGTTATAGCTTTATTTTCCAGCGATTTCTGGGCTTGTCCCGTGACCCTCATGCCGAACATCACATATACAATCAGCAGCACAAGGGCAACGATCAGGCAAATCATCAGGGTAATGGTTGTCTGAAGGCGCAATCTCATTTTTCCAATTTTCACTGTGCTCCACCTTCAAGAAATTTTTCTCGATTATAACGCAAAAGCTTTGAAAGTGCGATAGACCCTGTTCGCAAATCCTTTTCAGAGCCTCCAATTTTCGAAGGATAATTCAAAAAAACTCCATATAATTTACAAATTATAGATTTTTTCGCCGGCAAAAAAAGCTTCCCATGACCTTGATCATTAAGAAGCCAATTCCTGTCAGGCTGCTCGCTGATTGCCCCTTTGCAAAAAAGAACCGGCCGGCCGGACAAGCCATAAAGTAAATGATCAGCACAGGCCAATTCCCGGCAGATCCGGTGCAGTATTTCCGGCAAGCTTCCTCCACCGGGTTACCGGATATACCCATGCTGATATAAATAGGCGATAATGTGTTCCGTGCATTGCTCTTCGCTCTCCATCTCAGTATCCACAATGAGTTCGGGGTGTACAGGCTCTTCGTAAGGATCGGTCAGACCGGTAAAATGCTTGATTTCTCCAGAAACCGCTTTGCGGTACAGGCCTTTGACATCTCTTCTTGCACATTCCTCCCAAGAGCATTTGACGTAGACCTCGAGGAAGGACCCGATCCTTTGCCGGCATTGCTCCCTCATGTCACGGTACGGGGAAATAAAGGATGCCAGAACAATTACATTGTGCCGGGTCAGAATTTGAGCCAGATAGGCTGCGGTTCTTACGTTTAAGGAACGGTCCGCTTTGGAAAAGCCCAATCCGCTGAATATCTGATCTCTCAGGATGTCTCCATCAAGCGCTTCTGTTACAATGTTCAACTGCTTCAGTTTTTGCTCCACACTCCGGCTGAGTGTCGTCTTTCCAGATCCGGATAAGCCGGTGAACCAGAGCGTCACGCCTTTATGCAATTTGCTGCACCACCTTCTTGCTTAAGCTGTACGTTCACGAGTTGTAATCTGCTGCATCGCCTTCTGCAAACAACAAGTGGCCCGCGGTCTTTTGAAAGCAGGCTTTCACTTCTTCGTCGAATTCGGACCTCCAGTCCCCTGTTTTCCCGCTGCGGAAGGTATAAGACTTTCGGGGATTGATGTTCCGCTCCATGGCGTCCAGCATTTTAGCTTTCGGCAGAGGCAATGGCCGGTTTTCCCATAAAAAATCAAGTATACGCTCCATCGTCCGGCGGAGGGACTTGGAATTCTTCACCAACTGTTCAAAAGTTACCTGCAAGCAGTCCGCTTCCCGGGTCCAGCCTGTGAATTGTTCATACCACTCGGAGATACTTGGATATTGAAGATCAGGAACCCCTTTGATTAAGGCCAGATACTGCTCCTTCCTGGACGGGAGGGCGAGCATATAGGCACGAAGCGGATGATAAGGGTATTTGCCCGTAATAAAGTACGTATAAGAAACGACAATATCCCTTAAATCGCGATTAAGAAATACAGGCTTCAACTGCAATTCCTTCAGCATGCCGGACCATAGGGAAGAATAATATACATGGCCGGTAACAAATTGGCCCTTGGGAACAAGCTGCAGCCTGCTGTAATGAAGATCGCGGTCATCCGGGTACCCCTCATAGAATTCATTGGGATTCAGCGACATTCCCGGAATGCCTTCAAGAATCTGCTTCATCAGATGTGTACCGCTTTTGGGTACGGAATTCAGGAATGCCCTTGGATAATCCGCGGCAGAATTCACAGTTTCCATGTTCTGGATTTCCCCCTGTTCTAAGCTGATTATGGAAAGAATTCTTATGCTCTTATAATATGAGGCTCTGGCAGCTTGTGCTAATACAATATCCATAAAAGGGCAAGTTGTCTTCTGTGCTCCGCTTCTGTCCAGCCCGGAGCTGCGGCAAGCCGGGCCGGCGGCGGGTTCACACGATGGGATTCACTTTATCTTTTCACTTGTCTTCTCATCGACGAGACCACCCACAGGAACAGCGGAATTGCAACCATGTTGACAGGCAGCACATAACGGATCCAGACACTCTTCAGCAGCAATCCGGAAGGAGGGTTAAATGCGATTACCACCTTCGTGAGAACGAACGATACCGCGGCTACCGGCCAGAGAATTCTTTTCCAGCTGCGGGGTTTTCCGATCCACTGTGCAATCCCGTAGCTGGTAATGAACATATAGATGGACAGCTTGACAAATATGCTGACCAGCCAGATGGACATTACAAATATATCCATATTCTGGATGAACTCCATCAGATAGACCAGCTTGACCATCTCAAAAAAAGGAAAATACAGCCGGCCGCTCACGACCGGACCAAAGGTCATGATAACCCAAAGAACTCCAAGCAGCAGCAATACCGAGGAGAAAGCAACCCCTGCCAGCACCGCCTTGCGCGTTCCTTTTCCGGGGTGCTCCACAAAAGGAAACAGCATCATAAGCAGGACGGATTCACCCAGCAGGGAAACCGGGGCGAGCGCTCCCTGCACAATAGGCCAGGCTCCCGTATCGGCATATACGGGCAGCATCATTTCCCAGTTGAGATTATTGACGGTTAAGGCAAAGGTCAGCGCAAGAATAACCATCAGGATCGGCCCCCACAGCTCACTGACTCTGCCGATGGCTTCGATCCCGCCATGGTACACTGTGTAGAGCACAACTCCAATCATTGTTCCGATGACCACCCAGGCGGGGGTCTTATAGAGGACATTCAGGCGGATGAACAGGAACTCGTCACGCAGAATCAGGCTGATGACCCAGAACCACTGGAGCATAAACGGAATGACCATCAGCTTGCCGGCCCATTTCCCCAGAATAGTCACACTATATTCTATCAATGTCTGCCGGGGATACCGTGAGCTGAGCTTGGCGGCTACATAGGTAATCATTAACCCCCCTGCACCCGCCAGGATATATGAAATCCATGCGTCCTGCTTGGCGTACAGGATCGTTGCCGTCATCGAGATCAGAAGATTGATCCCTATCTCCAGCATCATAATCATCCAAAACAGCTGCCGGTTGTTAATCTTCATCTATTGCTCACCGCCGTTCCGCGTCGGCAGCAGGGACTCTCCGGTAATGCCTGTTCCGGTAAGATCAAGCTTAACCTTGATGTCCAGGTCGATATTGGGAAAGATAGCCTCCCAATCGGCCGCAAGCTTCTTCCACCGGTAAGGATACCGGCGGTGAATGGTATCTCCGAACCCAAAGACATCGCATTTGAATTCCTTCTGCACCTTGGCGACGATTTTTTTGACCTTCGCTTCAAGATATTGATTCATCCGGGCCTCCACCTTCTTCACATTCGCCGATTTGGAGAGATTCAGCGGCGAATCATTCTCCTCAATAAACCCCCGGCCCTCAAGCAATATTTCAAATCTTGGGAGGCCTTCATCGAAGAAGGGCGTAACCCGGCTCTTGAAGCTGTCAACATTGACGCTCACATTCTCCCCCGCGGTTGCTCCTGAGAGGGCATCCGTCCCCTCCTTTTCCCCCGATTTCTCAGCATCCACACGGTTGACTAATGTCGTGAATTTCCGGAACGCCAGCCTGTTCGTAATCCATAGTCTGGCCCAGAATTCATCGTTGTCCAGATATCCGGCCAGCTTCAGCTGCGGAGTAAAAATGGCCGCCCCGGCCAAACCCAGGGTCGTTTGCGGCGGACTGCCGTGCCCGTTCTTCTTGTCCGTGCTCAGATCCGGCGGCAGAATGCTGAGAGCAGGCACCACCCCGCAGCCGGTACCGTTGGCCGTGATGAAGAAATCCAGCAGCGACCGGCTGATCGGTGCGCCGCTCTTCTCCTGAATTTTCTGCACAGCAATCGCCGGGTTGGTCTCCAGCTGGTAAGCGTGGCTCATCGCCTCCTGTGCGGTTCCCCCTTTGACAACAAAAATATTGGCCCGCGGCCGCACCATCGGGCTTCTTCCGTACTCATCAAGAATAGGGAAAATACTTTTCTCCGCCAGCTTCTCTCCGATAAAGATATTCCGCCGGTGGCCCGAAAAAAGGACCCGCGAGAGCTTTCTCTGCATATTTTGGGCGGCATCCCTGTTGTCCTTGCCATAAGCGCTTTCCGTCAGAAAGCCGGGATGCCCGTCCTGTCCCGCGCTCTGCTGCCCGTCCGATTTGGTGGCAAGCGGGAGCACAATGTTGGCCGTCGCCAGGTAGCCGCCTTTTTCCGTCAGATCCATGCCCCATCCCAGAATAATGGCCTGGTCGTTCAGCTCCTGGCGATCCCAGCAACCGGTCAGGAACAGTGACAAAACGAGGAATACGCCTGTTATTTTCCTGAACATACGCACATCCCTTTCCTGCCTGCTATTTGTTGCGCTTAGGGAACCGCTCCAGCTTGCCCTTGCCCAGCCAAGGCATCAGCTTGCGCATCTTGGGCTTGGGCGCACGCACAAACACATCGCTCAGATTGTCGACAGACAACGGCGCATAAGGTGCCATATAGGGCACACCGAAGGGATTCAGTGTAACCATATGAACAGTGAGCACAATAAGGAACAGGACTATCCCGTAGAAGCCAAGAATACCGGCGACAATCAATAAAGGAAATCTTAGCATCCGGTAGGCTGTTCCGAGGTTATATATCGGAAAAGCAAAGGAAGCGATCCCCGTCAGGGAAACGATGATAACCAGCGGTGTGGACACGATTCCCGCAGCTACCACGGCTTGTCCTACGACGAGTGCTCCGGCAATACTGACCGCAGGCCCAACCTGCTGGGGCAGCCTGATGCCGGCTTCGCGCAGGCCCTCAAAGATAAACTCCATAATAAAGGCCTCGAAAACAGCCGGAAAAGGGACGCCCTCTCTGGCAGAGGCAATGCTGACCACGAGCGGTGTGGGAATGACCTGCAGATGGTACGTGGTCAGCGCCACGTAAAGGGAGGGCAGCAGCAGCGAAATATGCACAAAGGTATATCTGATCCAGCGCACAAAGGTGGCGTACATAAATCTGTCGGTATAATCATCAACAGCCTGCAGGCCGGACCAGTAGGTCATCGGTACAATGAGCACAAACGGCGTGTTATCCGTAATAATAACGACCTTGCCTTCAAGCAGGCTGGAGACTGCCACATCGGGCCGCTCCGTATTCTGGATTTGCGGAAAAGGAGAGAACACATTATCCTCGATATATTCCTCGATATTGCTGGAGTGAATGACTCCGTCAATTTCAATCTTCTGCAGACGGTCCCTCACTTCTTTTACCAGACTTTCCTTTGCAATGCCCTCCATGTAGCCGATAACAATATCCGTCTCTGTGACACTGCCCACCGTCATGCATTCCAGCTTCAGCTTGGAAGAACGAATACGCCGCCGGAGCAGGGAGGTATTGGTCCTCAGCGTCTCCATGAACGCATCCCGCGGGCCGCGGACGGCCTTCTCCGAGCTGGCTTCCTCAATCGAGCGTGTCTCCATCTTGACCAGATTGACCAGCATTACAGACGCGTTGCCCTCCGTGAAAATCGCAGTTTCTCCGCGCAGGATTGCCTTGACAACTTCATTCGTTTCATGCACCGCCCGGATCTGGAGGGTCGGAATAAAAATCCGCTTGAGCTCTTCTCCCTTGCCCTCCTCATCCTCTCCGGAGTTCTTGCGGAAATGCGCCAAAAGCGGCTGCAGCACAAATTCTTCCACAGCATGAGTGTCGCACATACCGTCCAAATACATCAGTGTCGCCCGGTTCACTCCGCCGGTGCTGCAATTCCGGTACATAATATCCGAGCAATTAAGGAACTCCTGCTGCATCCGCTCTATATTAGACATCAGCTCCGGCTGCAGCAATTCTGCTTCTTCACGCTTTTTATCTTCTTCTTGCTGTTTCATGCGGCATCACCCTCTTGTTGGTATTTGCCGCAGCTGGTGTAATTATGCATAAATTACGCAATCTTGAATGATATCCAGGGGAAAGCTTATCCAGTGCAGAAGGGAATCCGGCCTATCTTTTACAGTGGCCAACCTATAGAAATCCGGTTGATGGTGCGGCGTAAAACGGGTCGGTCATGCCTCCGAGATCAAACGAATAATGAATGGAAGATTATACAAAAGGAAATGAAATCCCGGGAGCAACCGCGCTGCCTCTCTATGGAGCATTTGTCTCAGAAGAAAAATGCCAGCTTTTGGGCGATATCTCAGGAAAAAAGGTGCTGGAAATAGGCTGTGGAAGCGGTCAATCCCTGCAGTATCTGGGGGACCGCAAAGCCTCTGAACTCTGGGGTATGGATATATCAGAAAAACAAATCGAAAAGGCCATGCAACATTTGGCCTCGTGCGGTCTTTCAGCAAAATTGATCTGTTCTCCCATGGAAGAAGAATGTGGTATACCGGAGAATTATTTTGACTTCGTTTATTCGATTTATGCCATAGGCTGGACCACCGACCTTGAGGGTACTTTTTGCCGGATCGCTTCTTACCTAAAAAAAGACGGCGTATTTATTTTCAGTTGGTCTCATCCTATACACAAATGTGTTGTTTCAGAAAATAATATGCTTGCTTTTAAAAAATGCTATTTTGATGAATCCTGGTATTCGGTATCGCTTGATGAAGGTACGCTAACATTATCGGACCGAAAACTGTCAACCTACGTAAATACGCTCTCAAAAGCGGGATTTGTAATTGAGCAAATGATTGAGCAGTCTGATGATGAAATTATGCAATCGCGGGACGATAACAGTGACTTTGCAAAAAAAGCAAAGATGCTTCCAGTAACCTTTGTAATCAAGGCAAGAAAACTATAGTCCTTTGTCAGGAGGCTTAGAAATACCTGTACCCGGCGCCTTCATGGACATCATAAGCCTTAAAGTGCACTTCAAAGCAAGCATAAATTCATTCCTCTTGTTCACTATCTTTCATTTTCTTAATAGAATTCAGTTCTTCTTTTCCGTGATAAGCACCTGCGCGTATAACAGCGTCTATCTTATGAAGATTCTGGACACTCTCTAAAGGATTTGCATCCAATAAAACTATATCGGCATTCTTACCTGCTTCCACTGTTCCCATATCATCCAGTCGCCCCAGAAACTCCGCTCCGTTAAAGGTAGCCATTTGGAGAACATGAAGAGGTGAGATGCCCGCTTTTTCAAGTTCATCAAATTCCTGGTGAATGGAGTTACCTGCATTCCGCCAATTGGCTCCGCCGCCTTCATCTGTGCCAACCAACATCTTAACGCCCTTTGAATCATAGGTCTTTGCCAATTTCAAATAAAGATCGTAGACCCCCTGTGCAATGGTTTTATCACTATCATTTGAGAACAGACCTAAATGCATACGTACCAGGGTCGGGCTTTGCCATGTGTTATTTTCAACGAATACATCGGCAAGCTGAATTGCCTTTTCTTCACTATAACTGTCAATCAAATGTTGCAGCTGTGCGAGATCCTCTTTCCCTCCAGAAGTCTTAATGGCTAAGCTGACGACTTGCTCGTTCACAAAATCTCTAAGACCCTTTATCTTCATGAAATACACGAAAACTGGATTGGACGTGATAGAGGGAAGTCCTGTCGCCTCTGCTCTCAAGATACTCTCATCCGTTGAGGCAGAGATTAACGCCCCGTTGTTGATTCCGAAATGTTCGACACTATAGAATCCGTTTTCCGAAGCCTTCTTCAAGTCCATATCAGGAAGCACGTGGCCTACAAATGGAAGATTTAATTTGTTCGCCTCCGCTTGAACGGCATCAAATACTTCTGGCGTAACACCCCCCGCTTTTATAAAACCGGCTCCCTCCTTTTGCTGCTCTCGAACGAACTCCTCAGCAACCTTTGGCGTAGGCGCGTTAATCGGTGTTAAGACATCGCCAGGCATCGCGAGCAAGGCCGGCTCTTCCGAAGAACTGGTAAAGGCACCGGATCTCCATTCCTTCAGCTGACCGGCAGAACCACTCATCTGCCTGAAGCCGGTTACTCCGTTAGCAAGCAGCAGAGACATGATTTCGGGGGTCTTCTCATCTCCTAGCACGTGCATGTGCATATTCAGGTACCCGGGTACCGCATACTTTCCGGCAGCATCAACAATCTTCGTGTCTTCGCCTGCCTTGATGCTTCCAGCCGGTGCAATGCCGATGATTTCCCCATCCTCAGACAGGATGCTCATGTTCGAAGTCAATTGACCGTTTTGTGTATCCACAATTGTTACATTATTCAGCAGCAGCTGATATGAAGCGCTTGGTTGTTCCAGGTTCATCGCGGTATAAGGCTGAATATTCACCATAGGTTGGCCGGCAAACAGGCCGCTCCATACGATGGCAAGCGCTAATATCCAATATAGCGGAACCCGCCACCCATGCCATAATTCCGTCCTTCTCAGGGCAATAAGCAAGCCCGCGCAGACAGCCAGAATCAGATAACCAAACCAGCGTTCATCACTGCTGATCATCAGCACCAGTACAATTCCAAATAAAAGCACAAACAATAGCATGAATCCAATTGTCTTTAGAATTTTTCTTTTTGCATTTTGCTCCATCGTACTTTCTCCCTCTTTTATCATTATTCAAGATCTGCAATGGCTCCTATTCGATTTCAATGCTGCCAAACGGGCTCGAAAATATTATAGTCGGGATGCTGCTGAAAATAATGGTAGCAGTCTGCGAAATCAACGGGCAGCTTCCCTAGTGTTTCAACAGGAGCCAATCACTATAAAGACGATTAATCGAAAAAATTCACTTTGCTAACAAAACTGATCTTGTGATACACAATGTATCATAAATAAAAATGAAAACAATCCAAAATCGAGAAGTGGAACAGGAGTGAGGGTAATGTATCGGATCGGAAATGATAAGCGAAAAACACAATCTGCCAAGCTTATTTGCCTGGGCATGGAAAAACTGACGCAAATACAGGATTATAACGATATCTCCATCACACAGATCATCTGCGTGTCCGGCGTGGGCAGAGCGACCTTCTATCGTCTGTTTGATGATAAATCGGATGTTGTGCTGTACCAAATGGAGTCGGTGTTCAAACCCGTTCTCTACGATAAATAACTGCAAAAACATGAATGTCCTTTAAATAGTCCCCTCAACCCAGAGCAAGAGAGTCTGCACCATTCATTAACAAAAAGGCCGGCTTGATCGCAATCATTCCGGCCTACAGAACCTTATTCAATTCTCCCCGCTGCTGCTCTCATCCCACTGTTTAATCTCCTGAAGCAGCTTCGGATAATCCACTGCTGAATAATCGGTTACATCCACTTCGTAGACCTTCCCCAGTTCGAATGTGTCATATCCTCTCGCCACGCATCTCTGGATGAATTCCTCCTTGGTTAGTATATGGTCAGCTGCATTCCGGTCAAGTAAAGAAATCTCCTTGTTATATGAAGTAACGATATGGCTTAGGTGCCTTGTCGGGTCCAGATCCCGCTTTTTTTGCCGTTCATACAGAACATCCGGTTCTGCGGTTAAGCGAATAGTCAGCACTTTATAGTTGTACCGTTCCGCCAATTTCTGAATACGCGGCTTCTGCTTCTGGCTGAAGGGATAATCGGATATGAGATTGCTTCCGGCGCGCATCTGCTGCTCCATCGTCTCAAAGTACAAGAACCAGGCCTTCTTTTCAATTTCCCGCTTCTCCTCAAGGTTTGAAAAACCATATACATCCGCTAAGTTTTCTTTCAGACTATCCTGAGACAGCATATAAAAAGCGCCGAAATAATCGTTCAGGATATTCCCAAGATACGTTTTCCCCGTACCCGGCAGGCCGGCCAATAATATTAACACTCTGTTCATAACTTATCTCACGGTATTAAGACGGCCTTCTTTATTCATGAAAATACCGATCTTGTGCTTCACAATTTCTTTCACGGCTTCATTGCACGGGATGATATTGTGGCGCAGCGATTTGTTCACTTTGGTTTCATTAAAAGTTTCTTTCGCGATCCGCGTCCAGGTCACCAGCAGCTCTGTACCGACATTGAACTTGCGGATTCCATTGTCAATGAGTTCATGAATATCCTCTTCGTTAACGCCCGTACCGCCATGAATAACCAGAGGCACATCGACGGCCGCATTGATTTCTTTAAGCAGGGGGATGTTCACTTGCGTCTTGGATTTGTATTGGCCATGATTCGTGCCGATCGCAATCGCCAAGGCATCCACGCCTGTTGCTTTCACGAACTCCACAGCATCCTGAGGATCCGTATAAATCCTCTGATCTTCATCCACATGGATGCCTTCTTCTGTACCGCCGATAGTCCCAAGCTCACCCTCAACGGATACATTATGTCTATGCGCATAATCAACGACAGCTCTTGTCTTCATAATATTCTCTTTGAATGGCAGATGGGAACCATCATACATCACGGACGTAAATCCTTTATCAATCGCTTCTTTTATATCATTGAAGTCTCTGGCATGATCCAGATGCAGCACGACATCCACCATTTCTGAGGTAGCCATGGCTTTGCAGACCGCCACGAAGTTCTCATGGCCTACATATTTCGCTGTGTCGATACTGGTCTGAATAATAATCGGCGCCCCCTGCTCTTTAGCGGCCCGGATCATGTCCGGCAGCATCTCCAGATTGTGCGCGTTAAAGGCGCCGACCGTATAATTCAATTCCTCTGCTCTGCGGGTTGCCTCTTTTAAAGTAATATACATGATGATTCCTCCTCAAATATTTGTCTATAACGGGTTTTTCTTCAGTGCACGCCTCGCGTAACATCCTTGGAAATCTGCATCAACTGATCCATTTTCTTGAGATATGCCTGCAGAGACTGTTCATCGTTAGCTTTAGCCGCCTCTGCGCGTTTTTTGTTATACAGCTTCAATAGGGTCTTGTAGACGTCTCCGACAGATTTTTTGAGCTGCAGGCTTTTCTCCAGCGCCACCATCGCCTGATCCTCATTCCCCAGCTCGTTGTAAGCCAGGCCGATCTCTCCATAGACTTTGGATTGTTCCGCTTCAGATTGCCCGCCTAACGCCTCCTCCTTTGAAGAGATTGCGGACAGCAATTCCTGCTTGCGTTCTTCCGTCAATACGTGTTCTACGGCTTCATCCTTCGGTTCTTTAATTTTCTTCTTGCCGAATCCAAGCATTGCCTAAACCTCCCGCCATCACTTTTTTGAATGCTAGAATGCTTTCATCAGCGGCCCGATAATCCAGGCATAGAGCAGGGCGGCGCTTACGGTATCCACATCTGTCGCTGTTGCATTGACGAAGCCCATGTTGTTAAAAACAGTAACGAGCAGCGCCGGCAGCAGCGTGATAAAGAATCCGTGGAAAATGCCTCCGATAATCGCCCCGCGGCGTCCGCCTGTCAGGTTGCCGAAGATTCCGGCAGTACCGCCCGCAAAGAAGTTGGTCAATATGCCCGGCAGAATCATCGCCCACCCAAAGACAGGCAGGACAAACATAGCAATAATGGAACCGATCGTCGTGGTGATGAAGCCTACGATTACAGCGTTAGGGCTGTACGGGAACAGTACCGGGCAGTCCAGCGCAGGCACCGCATTCGGAACGAGGCGCATCGCGATTCCCCGGAAAGCTGGAACAATCTCACCGAGCAGCAAGCGAACACCAGCAAGCAGGACGTATACCCCAACGACGAATTGAATGGATTGCATGAATGCATACATCATGTAATTCGTACTTCCGGATAAGGCGGCACCAAACTCCGGTCCTGCAAACGCTGCCGCAATGATATAGAGCGGAACCATAACGACCATCAGGGAGAGATACGTATCCTGCAGGAACTCAAACTGGGTGGGCAGCCTGATATCTTCAACCGATTTTTTATTCTCTCCGCGTTCACCGAAGAGCTTCGCTACACCCGCTTCAAATACATAGCCGACCGTACAAAAATGTCCAAGGGCAATATCGTCCATCCCTGTAATCTTACGGACGAACGGCTGGGCAATCGCCGGCATGGCTACGGCAAAGACGCCTCCAATGAACCCCCCTGCCAAAATCAGGGCAATGCCGCGCAGACCTGCAAAGTAACCGAACACCGTTGTCATGGTAGACATCCAGAGAATAGCCTGACCTGTCAGGAAAATATACTTCCACTTGGTAAACCGGGCAATCAGCACATTGAATACGAAGATCGCCAGGAAGGTTAGAGCGATATCACGGCCCAAGCCGAGTTCGTTCATAGCCTGGCCGTTAATAGCCTCAATCGAAGGAATAATTCCTTGCATATGGAAGCCTTCAGTGAAAACTTTTCCGAAGTAGGTTAAGCTGCCGACGATAATACCGGAGCCTGCCGATAGTACCATAAATCCCAGCAGCGTCTTGAGCGATCCCGAAATAATCTGTCCTACGGACTTTTTCTGCAGGATCAATCCGAGCATGGCGATTAGTGCGACTGTAATGGATGCCTGGGTCAAAATATTCTGAATAATAAAGTTAATTACTCCCATGGTTCCCCGCCTTTTCTTTCAGGAATTTTTCAAGCTAAAACGCCCTTTTCCTGTAGCACCGGAACGATTTTCTCTTCAATCTCCTGTTTGGACACGATATTCTTCAGATAGATAATTGTCGTCTGTTTAGGATCTATTGAGAATTTCTCGAATTGCTTCTGAAAATTCAGGGCGGTCATGATAATGTCCGGTTTGTTGGATACAGCAGAGGAAATATCGCTATGATCCAGTTTGGCTTCAACGCCAATCTTCTTCAGAACGTCCTCAGCCGCCATTTGGCAGGCAAAACTGCTTCCCAGACCCGCTCCGCATACGAACAAGATTTTTACTTTTTGCATATTACTCTCTCCTTTGGCCATACAATATTGGTTTTAGATTTAATGAATCTCTTCGTGCAGCACCTCATTGAATGTCTTTACATCTTCTGCGACGAATAACTTGCTCAATTTCTCTGTATCATCAATCAGCTCAACGAGACTTTTCATTATCTTTATATGTGAATGAGAATTCACTGCAGCTAAGCAAAACACCATTTTGACAGGATCATTGTCAGGATGTCCGAAATGGACCGGTTCCTTTAAAGTCATGACGCTGATGCCCAATTTCTTCACTCCGTCTTCCGGCCGCGCGTGCGCTAACGCTAAATGCTTGCCTACAACGATATACGGCCCGAATTCTTCAACCGATCTGATCATGGCATTGATATACCGCTCTTCAATGACCTCATCATTCAATAGGGGCAGTGCAACCTTGGTAATCACCTCCTTCCAGTTTTCCCCTTCCTGATTGAGCAATATATTGGAATCGTATAGAACATCTTGTAACATCGGCTGTATCTCCCTTGTATTAATTTTCAGATGATGCTGCTTGAAGGTCTCCTCAACTCGCTGATAGCCTTCCGGTGTGATGATACCGCCGCTGTCTGTAATTAACGCCAGAACATCTTGCATGAGCTTTGTGGCATCCAGCTTGTTGGAAATCTTTCTTCTTTTGTCCTTATGATTATTTAAGAACGCTTTCAATTCCTTCTTGTCACTTTCCATAAGAATCGGGTTCAATAAAAGAATAGGTTTTCTTGGATACTCGATCGAAATGGTCGTAAAGATCAAGTCTGCATCCAGTTTGTCGATGAAAGTGAGTTCATACGAGCTTAAGACCGCTATAATCTCGATGTTGAAATGCTTTTTCAAATTGGCGGCCAGCAGCTTTCCGGTTGAAATTCCATGGTTGCAGATCACAACCGCCTGATACACATATTGTTCTTCCTGGTTCATCCGGCTTGCCGAGGTAGAGAAATACACGGTTAGAAAGCCAATCTCATCTTCCGGCAACGACTTCTTGGTGTAATCCTCAATCCGCCTGCTGAAGCAGGCTACCGCATTATATATGGCTGCGTAGGTCTCTTTTATCGTGTCCTTCAAAGGATTGAATACTTGCAGCTCATTCTTGGCTCTGCTTAACAGTCCGTTGATATGCTTATACAAGCCTTCATATAAATCTTCTTCTTCCTGGGAAAAAGGAATCCCCGTTACCTTCTCCACATGCCCGATTAACTGAATTGCCAGCAATTGTGCCGCAACCCAATCCGACGAACTGTTCATATCCTTGGGCTTGAACGATTCAATAGTAAAGGTAATATATTTAATTTCATTGAGCGACGGGTATAGGGAGAAGTCTTCGCAAACCGCATCTACGAAACTTCGGACCGGACCTTCCTTAATTTCCGCCCTCGCTTTAGTTGAATCATTGACTGTATTGCCCCCCTGCACGCGCCTCACCCATGTGGCTACAAACAGGATGATCTGGTTGCGGTACAGCTGATTTGCCTCTGCGCTGGACTTTTTCAGTAATTCATCGTAATGATGGCCGAGCTGCTGCAGCACTTGCGGGTCCAGATATTCCAGCGCGAAGCTTGCAGCATCCGTTCTTTCATATCTCATCAGCTGGTCAATATCTGTCATGCTGTTCATGACTTCGTACAGCATAGACCGGATCGACCGCTCATCGCCTTGCAATACAATTCCCTGCTTCGTTAAACTCACTACCGAGGTTCCATACTGATATAAATATTGGCGGAGCTTGCGCATATCTTCATCCAGCGTACTCTTGGATACCTGCAGCTTTCTCTCCATTTCATATAGCAGCGTGGTCCTTGTCGTATCGGCAATCTCCAGCAGCAGAGCCAGAAACCGTTCATCCGGCCGGTAATAATCTTTGTCCGTATGGCCGCCGACTTGCGCCAGCAGCTTCTGCGTTGTCTGATCTGGCAGAACCAGCTTCATTCCCTGGCCTCGTGAAGTCGTCACCGCAGGATAATTATTCTCAGCCAGATATTCATTGATCAGCAGCAGTTCATTCCGTAAAGTTCGTTCACTAATATGAAATTCTTTGCTCAAGTCTTCAAAAGTCAAAGGCGTATTTACTCTTAGAAATCTGGAAAATATTCGCTGTGTACGTTCCTTCATGAAGGTTGGCTCCTTTCATAATCTGATTATAGGTGTCCAAATTAAGAAAGTTTAGTACATCTTTTTGCAACTTGAGATTGCAGAAATGTAAGCGCTCTAAATTCTGTGCTGCAGGCATTGTACTCCATCCGCGTGGAGGAAATGAGCGATTCGGAATGGAGTACAGTTCTAAGGCTGAAGGTCTGCAAAAGCGCCGCCACGCAAAAGAAGCCGGATTCATAAACGATAGATATACCGGGAAGATCGGCTCTACGGTCACTTTCCAGAAGTAAAAATCTGTTCTTTCCTTGTATTATTTATTACATCAAAAAGTCCCGATATAGGAAGTTCCTAACCGGGACTTTTATTGTGTTCATTTAAAACTCAGTACCACTGATTTCCATGCGTTAATGTTAGATTGCATCCACTTACCCGCAGCGGCTATATCCGCAATTCCCGCAGGTCTTGCAGCCCTCGATGTTGATCAGCGAGGCGCTGCCGCAGGATGGGCAGAGGTCGCGGGAGGCGGCGGCATGGCTGTGTGAGCCGTGGCCGCCGTGGGCGTCATCGGTGGAGGCCGCCGCCGGCACGCTGGATTTCAGCTCTGCGTTCAGGGCTTCGGTGAAATCCTCCAGCTCCAGGGTGGCCGCGATTGGAGCGGCCGCGTGGTCGTCATGTGCATTGTTCTGCACATGCGTCTCCAGTGCCTTCGCTACCGCGTCGGCGATGGACTCGACGCGGTTCGCGCCGAAGCCGATGGCGCCGGAGCCGCCGATGCCCTTGAGATGCTTGATCAGCAGCTCAACCTTCTCGCCGTGGTCGCCGTAGCGCAGGAACAGCGAGCAGACACGGCCCAGCGCTTCGGCCATGGCGAAGACATCGGAGCCGGCCTTGCCGACATTCAGGAAGATTTCGGCCGGAATGCCGTCCAGGTCATTGATGGTGATATACGCCATGCCGAACGGCGTGTTGATCTTGTAGGTAGCGCCGCGCAGGACCTGCGGGCGTTTTTTGTATTGTTTGTCTACGCCGCTCGCGGCCGCGGCTTGCGGTGCAGGAGCTGCCGCTGTGCTTGCAGTTGCAGCCGGTTCAGCTGCCGGAGCTGCGGCTTCCGGGACCGGAGCAGCCTTCTTGTCTTCCTTCTTCGAGGTTTCCAGCACCTGTACGTCACGGCTGCCGTCGCGGTAGATCGTTACGCCCTTGCAGCCCAGATCGAAGGCCATTTCATACAGCTCCGCCGTTTCTTCAACCGTGAAGTCCGACGGGCAGTTCGCCGTCTTGGAGATGGAGCTGTCCACCCAGCGCTGGATCGCCGCCTGTGCGCGGATATGATCCTTGGCCGACAGATCCATCGAGGTCACAAAGTAATCGGGAAGGTCCTCGCCCGGATGGGCTTCCAGCCATTCCTGGGCAATCGGCACGAACTGCTCGTCGTAGCCGAGACGGCTCTGGCGGAAGTATTTGAAGGCAAAATAAGGCTCGATGCCGGTCGATGTGCCAACCATGGTCCCCGTGCTGCCGGTAGGCGCCTGGGTGATAACGGTAACGTTGCGCATGCCGTGCCTGCGGATCGATTCACCGACTTCAGGGTAGGTTTCGGTGATGTTTTTCATGAAGCCGCTCAGCAGATATTTCTCGGTGTCAAAGGCCTGGAAGGAACCCTTCTCACCGGCAATTTCGGACGAGGCCAGATAAGCTTCGCGGGCCATGAAGCCATAGAGCTTGTCCAGAAACTCCAGCGATTCCGGACTGCCGTAGCGGATGTTCAGCTTGATCATCAGCTCGGCCAGGCCCATGGTTCCCAGGCCGACGCGGCGTTCCTTGCGCTGATTGGCTTCATTTTCCGGGAAATGGTACGGCGTCTTGTCAATCACGTTGTCCAGGAAACGCACGGAATAACGGGTAGTCGTCGCAAGATTGGCCCAATCCACATCATGGTTCTCCGCATCGTAGAACCTGGAGAGGTTGACGGCGGACAGATTGCACACGCCCCAGCCCGGCAGACCCTGCTCGCCGCACGGATTGGTGCAGATGATGGGATTGAAGTACCAGCTGTTGGACATCTGGTTGTAATACTCCATGAACACGACGCCCGGCTCAGCCGATTTCCAGGCCGATTCAATAATCGTATGCCATACATCCCGCGCCTTGACTGTGCGGTAAGGAATCACGGCCCGGCCATCGGCCTTCCATTTATCCAGATCGCCGTCCCAGACCGTATCGTAATCGGGATCGGTCGTATCCGGGAATACCAGCTCCCAGTCCAGATCCTCCTTCACGGCCTTCATAAAGGAGTTGCTGACGCACACGGACAGGTTCGCATTGGTCACCTGGCCCATCGTCTGCTTCACGGTGATGAAATCGACAACATCGGGATGCCAGTCATTGATCATCAGCATCAGTGCGCCGCGGCGGCTGCCGCCCTGCTCAATAAGCCCTGTCGTGTAGCTGAACAATCCGCCCCAGGATACGGAGCCGCTGGACGAGCCGTTAACGCCTCTGACGATGGCGCGGCGCGGACGGAGCGAGGACAGGTTGATGCCAACGCCGCCGCCGCGGGCCATAATCTCGGTCATTTCGGACAGCGTCTCCATGATGCCGCCCCGGCTGTCTTTGGGCGAAGGCACGACATAGCAGTTGAACAGTGTCAGCTCTTCGCTTGCTCCGGCGCCTGCGGCGATACGCCCGCCCGGAACGAGCTTCCAGTCATCGAGAATCGAGCGGAATTTGCCTGTCCATTCCTCCTGCAGCTCGGGCGTTTTCTCAACCGAAGCCATGGCGGCAGCGAGCCGGTCCCACATTTCTTCCGGTGTCTTCTCTATGTTAAGCGTCAGCTTTTCTACATCCGATTGCACAAGCTCGCCGCTGCGGGTCTTTACCGTAACGATGCGCCCGTTGCGTTCCACAATCTCCCCGACTTCCTTGGTCGGGAATTTCGGATCGTCCTTGGTCAGCACAAGCACTACATCGCCCACCTTGGCATTGCTGGTATCCGCATCCTTCCAGGCGTAGCGGTCCAAAAATATTTTTTCGCTCAGACCTTCAAGACGCTGTTTGCGTTCCACTGTACTCAATAGAAAAACCTCCCGGATATTGTGATATGTAAATCTTCACCAAGAAATACAAGGATGCTTCATGGGGCTGAGCCTGCAATTCCCTATACTTCAGCAAGAAACTTCAGTGGTATTGGCCGCAGCGGGCGTATAAGCAGGAAGTTTCCCTTGTCAATAAAAAGTAACCTTAAAATGAACGTTGTAATCAAAATTTCAAGCATTTGTAACAATATATTGTGCCAGTCAGCGTTTCAACTATACCACATATTGTGTAGAAGGTCTTTTTCGAAAATAGGAGCATCTCGGCGAAATATCGGCAAAAGATGGCACTTTTACTCCCTCTTGCTCGTTATTTTACAACATCGGGCCGAAAATAGCAGGTTATGAATTCTCTCTTTTACGAGCATACTACTCCTACGCATTTCGATATGAACCAAGCGCCGGAGGAGGCTGCAACATGACGCAATTATTCCGCAATCCCTTGCCCGAGAAGGATAGTACCCCTGCCCCGCTGCTGCCAGTTCCTCTGTCTTTTGAGCGAAACTGGCTGCATGATTTAGAATCAAGGCTGGACAAGGGAGGACCTTGGGGAGACTGGAGGTTATCCCGGCTGGCCATTCAAGGCGAGAAGTCGGGCCTCGTGACCAGCTTTGACGAGCTGCAGTGCATGAAGCATCTGTCCGGACTGTCTCCGCTTCCCCACCAGCTCGATACCGCCCATAAGGTACTGTTCCAAATGTCGGGACGCGCCATTCTCGCCGACGAGGTCGGCCTTGGCAAAACGATTGAAGCCGGGCTCGTCCTGAAGGAATATCTGGTGCGGGGACTGGTGGCCAAGGTGCTCATCCTTGTTCCCGCTTCGCTGGTGCTCCAGTGGGTGCGCGAGCTGAACACCAAATTCGGCATTTCCGCTGTAGCCCAGAAGAAGGCCTATTCATGGGGCAACGACATCGTGGTCGCCTCGATGGATACCGCCAAGCGTGATCCGCACAAGGAGATGCTGCTGAGTCAGGAGTATGACATGCTGATTATCGACGAAGCCCACAAGCTCAAGAACAAGAAATCGTCCAACTACCTGTTCGTCCAGCAGCTGCGCAAAAAATACTGCCTGCTGCTCACCGCCACTCCCGTCCAGAACGACCTCGGCGAGCTGTTCAACCTGATTACGCTGCTGAAGCCGGGCCAGCTCGGGAATCAGGGTGATTTTGCCACCAATTTTGTGGTGGACAAACGCCAGCCGAAGAACGAGGTCCAGCTGCGGGGCGAGCTCTCCAAGGTCATGATCCGCAACCGCCGCGGCGAAGGCCCGGTCAACTTCACGAAGCGCAAGGTGCGCAATATTCCGCTCACTCTCTCACCGGAGGAGAAAGTCTTATATGACGGCGTCACTTCCTTTGTCAAAGACCAATATCAGGAAGCGGGCGGCAATCTCAGCAGCATGCTCTCCCTGGTAACGCTGCAGCGCGAGGTGTGCAGCAGCCGGGATGCGGTCTTCATCACCCTTGTGAACCTGATCAAGAAGCTGCCGGCCGACTCGCCGAAGCGCGAGCGCATGATGGGCCTGCTCCAGACCATCCGCACGGTCAAGACGAACACCAAAGCGGAGAAAACGATGGAGCTGATCCGCGAAATGAACGAAAAGGTGATTGTCTTCACCGAATACAGGGCCACCCAGGAATATTTGCTGCAGTACTTCCGTGAGAACGGGCTGCAGTGCGTTACCTATTCCGGCGGGATGAACCGGGGCAAAAAGGACTGGATGATGGACCTCTTCCGGGGACGCGCCCAGGTGATGATTGCCACTGAAGCCGGGGGCGAGGGCATCAACCTGCAGTTCTGCCACCATATGATCAATTTCGATCTGCCCTGGAACCCGATGCGGGTTGAGCAGCGGATTGGCCGGGTGCACCGGCTGGGCCAGGAGAACGATGTGATGATCTACAATCTTTCCACCGAGGGCACGATCGAGGAGCATATTCTTCATCTGCTGCATGAGAAGATCAACATGTTCGAGATGGTCATCGGCGGGCTGGATGTCATTCTGGAGCGTTTGGAGAAGAAGGAATCCCTGGAAAAAAGCCTCTATAAAATCATGCTCGAAGCCCGCAGCGACGAGGAGCTGCGCAGCGGGCTGGACACACTCGGCGAATCGATCAGCGAGCTTACCCAAGATATTCAGAAGGAAAGCGGGGCAAAGCCATGACCTTAACCGTTCAGGAAATACGCCAGCAAGTCATGGATTACCTGGAAGCGACGGAATGCTCGATTATCGAGGCGTCGCCGCTGCATGTGACGGTGAAGCTCTCGCCCCGCGCCGACCGGATGCTTACGGAGCGGCCCTATTATTGGGGGTTCGTCGAGCGGACGGGCGTCGACCCCGAGACGCTGTCCTTCACCTTCGTCTTCGACCCGGAGAAGTACGACAGCCTGGCCGCGGCGGCGCAGGCGGCCCCGCCTTCCAGGCCGCCGCGCGGTGCAGGTGCGGCCGGGATGGAAGCCGGCGCGGAGAACGGTGCCGCGGCGGGGACGCCGCCGGGGGTCTCGGCTGATCCGCAGGACAGCATCCTTGCCCGCTACTTCGGGATCGTTCCGGCGCTGCCCCGGATCGGTCCGGGCATGATCAGGCGCGAGGACCTCATCTACGGCAGCAAGCGGCTGCGGCAGATCTGGGCTGCGGCCCGGGACGAGGGCAAATGCCTGCAGCTGTTCGAGGACCCGGGAAGCAGGCAGCGGATGACCTTGTTCTCGGCAGCCTATGAGCCGTGGCTCGGCGTCTGCTACAAGGTGGAGATGACCTGCGATTTGAAGCGGGAGGAGCTGCATTTCATCGGCGTCTCGCTCACCTCCGGGCTGATCGTCCCTGACTTTGAAGCCAGGCTGGCATCCAGGGAGCTTACCCCCCGCTTGCCCGAGAATATCCATATTCAGCCCTCGGAGCTGACTGTTGCTGCCGGAGCCGACAGACTGGAGGGCTATCTGACCTCCAAGCTGGCTCTCATGGACTATACCTGGGCCGAGGAAGCGCGCGAACGGCTGCAGCTGGAGCTGGGCATTGTGGATATTTACTACGGGGAGCTGCTCAAGGAGCAGGACGAGGAGAAACGGCAGGCTGTCCTTGAGCAGTACAACCGCCGCCGCCAGGAGACGGAATGGCAGTATGAGCCGCAGATTGCAGTTTCTGCCATAACGTACGGCCTCTTCAACCTGCGCAGCACATAAGATGCGACCCTGCTCGCTAAAAGCAGGCAAAAAAACAGCTGAATTCCCGCACGGCCGCACGACAGCAAGCAACAGTCTTTTTGAAGCTTGTCCTCTACAATAATAATCAGTACTTCTATTTGGGAAGGTGAACGATCAAATGAAGATAAAAGCAAGGCAGCGGGACAAGCTCGGCCACCGCGCGCGCTTCCTCCTCTGTCTGTTTCTGGGCCTGACTCTGTTCTCGGCCGGCTCCTCGTTTCCTGCAGAGCTTTCCGCCACAGGAAAGCGGGTAACTGTCACACAGGCCGTCTCTGCAGCCCATTCGCCCTTACTTGAGATGAGAACAGCGGCTTCTCCGGAATCCCTGCAGGATTTCGCCCGGGTGACTCTCGGCAGGCTGTCGGCCAATCCTCCCTTCACCGGCTGGAAAAATGCGGACACTGAATATTTCCCTTTAGGTCCCGGAACCCACAGCTGGCTGGTGAATGTCATGAATGGAGGGCAGCGGATCGGCTATCTGATTGTCTCCGCCAAGGACCAGGGCGGTTATATGCTCAGTGAATATGGAGCCGGAAGCTACGGCCTCCCCTACAGCTTGCAGGATCTGCACCAGTTTCTGGTGCAGCAGGAACTTATCCCTTCCAATTATGCAGGAGAACTTGAACTTACGGCGCTCTACGCTCCGCTGCTGCCAGTCTGGGAATTAACGTTCGGCAGCAAGACACTGTATATTAATGCATCAGAGCTGCAGGTTCTGCCCTGGAGTGCCAGCCAGGCGGAAGGTGTCCTCAGCGAAAAAGCTGCCGGAACCGGCACAGTCTCCAGCCTGGCTGCCGGATACTCGCCCCTTCCTGTCTACCGCACCGGGGGACAGGATGATCCCTATGCCGATTTGCTGTGGCTGTCAGCACCGCCCTTGGCTAAGCTCAGCGGAGACAGATTCGCGCTTCTGCTGGCTGCGGGCGGCAGCCTTGCCTTTCAGTCCCCGGGCCGCAATGATGCGCTCGGAGCTCCCTTTATGATTACCGGCTGCCAAATCTGGCGCTCTTCCCCCTCCGGCAGCAGCACATCAAGCGGCAGCCCCTCCGTTCTCTACGCCGCATCCGGGCCGGAGGGCAAGCGGTATCTCCCGCTTGAGATGCTCCAGGGCAGCGGCACCCTGCATAAGCTGCCTGCTTCCGGCAGTGCCGCGCCGGGCTCCGCTCCATCAGCGGCAAAAGGCTCCACCGGCAACTGAAGCGTCGCTCCCGCCTAAAATAACTATTCGGCTGCGGCGCTGCGAATCTGCGGCTCTGCGGCCCTATAGGCCCATGGGCGCTGCGCCCCTGCTTCCTGCGGCGCTGCGAATCTGCGGCGCTGCGGCCCTATAGACCCCTGCGAATCTGAGCCCCTGCGTCCTGCAGCGCCGCAACTCTGCAGCTCCCCCTTGACGGAGAAGCGTACCTTTTCCCATTCACTTGGCCTTCCCTCTGGGAGCCATCGGGAAGGCCAAGTGGAAAAAGGTAACTACTTAGGTACAACATTTTGATTTTAAAGGCTACTTAAATACTTTATGTTGTGTTTTTTATCTACTTAAATTTGAGTTTGCACTACGTTCAACGCAACTCGACCCGATAAACATCTACATGTATTGTTTCAAATCCCAATTGGTACAAAATGCACTATATGGGTACCTAAGTAGTAACCTAATTCCACTTCATTCTCCATTCCATCTCACTAATTTCGCCGCTCCTTCTGCAAAGACAACCCTTAGGTACTACAGCATGACTACCGCGCCTTTAACTGACCTCCAGCTCTTTACACATACTTTATCTGCAACAGACAAAAATCTTATTTTCCCCCGGACAACAAGTAGAAACGGCTACGCCGTCCTTGACCGGGCAGCGCAGCTGTTTGCATTTCAGGTGTAAGGCTGCTGCTGAAGCCAGGCGGGAAGCCAAGCGGAAACGGTCACTTCATATTCCCCCAGCCGCTTTTTTCGCAAGGGTAAGGGGGAAAAAGGGTCCCTGATCGATCCCTTTCTCTCCCTTACGGGGAATACGCCCTACATTAAGATGAACTTGAAACATTCATCCAAAGGGCAGCTATTTTAGTGGTAAAAAGTACAACTAAGGTAGCGCATTCGGATACTGGATCATCCCTAGTGGGAAAAGGTACAACTAATTCGGCTGAAATCAGCCATATGGGGTGAACGGGTCTGCATTAAGTGTACAAAATCCCACTAAAGCCCGTTAAAGCCAGAATTCCAGCCCATTAGTGTTACTTTTTACACTTCGCTTCAGTCCCCGTGGCCTTGGCTTCGATGATGACTCAGGTACTTTGCGGGGAGCCCAAAACATCTAAACCTGAATTTCGAAAGTGAATTGAACAAGTCCAGATCGGACAAGGGATAACCCCTCTTTTTCCTTCACCCATTGGGTGCAAGTTGTTTTTCACAAAAAATCCCTTCGTGTAGAGCCTTTTAGATGATTTGTAGATGCTTACCTTCGAAATTCAGGATAAATTCTTATCTTTCAAGTAGAAACGGCTACGCCGTCCTTGTACAGGAAGGCGTGTTTCAACGAGAAATAGAAGGATAATTGAGTGTGCCGAGCATATAAACTCTGGCGTAATATTTAAATAAAAGCCTTCCCCTGATGCCGGACAGACCGGCTGGGGAAGGCTCTTTGCCGCAGATAAGCTATCTATAGCTGAGACGCCGGACCGCTAAATAAAGCTTCTCCATGCGACATGCCGCACGATTCATGTGATATGCCGCACGATTAGAGAATGCGCTGTCCCGCTTTGTTATTCCTCGAAGCCGTCCGGGAGCTGTTTAATTTTTTTGCTGCGGCGTGCCCATTTGCTGCGCCACATGGACCAGCCGAGCGGGAGCATGCCGAACCATTTTTCCGCCCAGGGCTGCTTCTCAGACTTTCGCCGTTCCCGGCTGCCCTTCGGGTCTTCTATATAGACGACTACCTTCTCCGTGATATATTTCACCAGATCATCTCCACCTGAAGCCATCTGGATCACCTCCCGTTTCCTTGAATCGGAAATTCCCCTGTGCTTGCCTCAAGCTGCATGTATCTAGAAGTGTGGTGATTTTGTCGTTTCCTACGGCCGGGTAGGGGTTTCCGCCCGCTGTTGTAGCCGGATTTTTTGGATTTTGTAGCCCCCTATATGGGGAAATCCGGCGGCAAAGGCGACCGCTCTCGCTGTTCCTCTCCTTATCGGCTCTCCGGACACTTTTTCAGCACACTTCTAGTGTGCTCCATTATGCCCTGCCCTAAACCATTGGCCGGTCTTTCGTATAGCTTTGCCTGCTGCGGCACAATCTAACAAAGAATCCATTCCACAGATCAATCCCGGGCAAGGAGGTTATCCTATTGATACGCTCTAATTACATGAGAACACAAAACGCTGCCGGCGCCTGTATAACACAGACCCGGCGTCTACGGCTGCTGCTGGCTGCTGCCGGACTGCTGTTGTCGCTGCTGGCAGGAACGCCTGCAGGAGCGCAGCCGCTTAATGAGCCTTCAGAGGCCGATGTGCAGCCGGAACGCCAGCAGATGCTGGGCCACGATCAGCGGATCATTCTGATTGACGCAGGGCATGGGGGAATTGACGGCGGCACCTCGCACGGCTCCATTCTGGAAAAAGACATTACACTGGCGATTTCTAAACGCCTGTTCCTGCTGCTGCGCAGCGATGGCTTTGACGTCATCCTGAACCGGACCGGAGACTACGCGCCCAGTGACGAGAACCGCTGGCTGCGCAGCTCCTCCCGGCATCTGCGCGATCTGGCCCAGCGCAAAGAGCTGGCCGAAACGCTGCCCGCGAATTTGGTGGTCAGCATTCATATTAACTATGCCCCTTCACCGGCCAAGCACGGGCCGCTGGTCTTATACCGCCAGGAAGGACGCAGCTTTATGCTGGCGCAGTCCATACAGGACCAGCTGAACCGTCTCTACACTGTGAAGGCCCAGCCAAGAGCGGGCAAGCCCTTCTATCTGCTCAACAAAATAACCGCCACAACGGTTATCGTTGAGGCGGGATTTATAAGCAGTCCGGCCGACCGGGTCAAGCTGTGCAGTTCTAAGGGACAGGAGGAAATAGCTGAAGCGATTGCAGGCGGCATTGCCGCCTATCTCATGGAAATGTGAGACTGGAATTCCATTTCCACTGGTCTTTGACCAGCTCGGAAATACCGACAAACTCAACACTGTCCTTCAGCTCGGCAATGCCGCTGCGGATGCCCGCGGCGGTTTCTTTGCCTTGAAGGCCGACATGTCCGATCGTCACACAATATTTTTGGTTCAGCGCCCGTTCCTGCACCAGCCGCATTTGCTTCGCCACATGGCCTGCCGTATGGACATCATCCAGAAAGATGTGATTTTCCACCGGAGGCAAGCCTATTTCCCGGGCTATCCTTCCGGCAACCGAACGGTAATTGGTATGGCTGTCCACAAAGAACAGTCCGCGCTCCTTGCAGACACTCAGAACAATGCCCATGACCCGTTCATCCCCGGTCACCTTGGAGCCCATGTGATTGTTGATTCCAATTGCAAACGGAACATTATCCAGCGCCGCCTCCACCCGCTGGCGGACCTCCGCATCGCTCATCCGTGTCAGCACGGCACCCGGACCCAGCCATTCCGGTTTGCCGCGGCGGGGCTCCATGGGCAGATGCACCAGCACATCCAGCCCTTGCTCATGTGCACGTCTTGCATCCTTCTCCGAGGTCGGCAGGAATGGCATTACCGCCACAGTGAACTTGACCGGAAGCGCGAACATCTCGTCGGTCCCCCGCATGCCGTTGCCCAAATCATCGATGATGATCGCTACACGGCTGCTTCCCTTTGCATGCTCCGCCGGCTGTGCGCGGGTGCTGCGGCCGCCATCAGGCGGAGCGGGCTCAGCCAGCAAAGCAGCTGAAGCCTTTGAGACACTGCTGTGATAGGAGCCTTGAATAATATCCGCTCCCAGAGCGGGTGAAGCGGCAGTACTGAGCGCAGCCGATACAGCAACTATGGCAGCACAAGAATAAAACATTATGCGTTTGACCAGCCGGTTGCCCTTGTTCATAGGGAACGCCTCCTTCGAGTTCTGCAACTAATGATCTCATTGTTTGGAACTCAGAGGCTAAATATGTACAGCCCGGCAGCGCAATTATTAACAATAGCCGGACGCCTGCTGTCCGCGCCGGTCAGCAGCCAGAACAGCAGCCAGCACCTGCCGGGGAGAAACAGCAAACGGCATATTCCCCATTGGATTGTCCTCCGCACAGCTGGCTTCGGCGGCAATCATAAGCCGCTCCTCCTGGGCAGCCGCAAGCCCCAGCTGGCTCAAGGTTACCGGCAGTCCGGCCATCCGGCAGAAGGCGGCCACCTCTCCGATCTCTTCTTCCGGTGCCTGCTCAAGCATCAGCTGCGCAAGCGTAGCGAACGCGACCTTCTCCCCGTGCAGCATAGGGCGGTATTCCTCCAGCAGCGTAAATCCGTTATGGATCGCATGGGCCGCAGCCAGCCCGCCGCTCTCGAAGCCGATGCCGCTGAGATAAATATTGGCTTCGATAATCCGCCCCACGGCTTCCGAGCCATGGCCTGCCCGGCAATCCCGAAGCGCTTCTTCTCCAAAGGCAAGCAGCGTATCACGGCAAGCCTTGGCTAGGGCGAAGGCGGCGATAGAGCTGCTGCCACCGGCCTGGGTGACCGCGCCGGAGCGTCGGCAGGCCCTGGCTTCATAATAGGTGGACAGGGCATCCCCCATCCCGGCAGCCAGAAGTCTGGGGGGAGCCTTGGCGATGATATCCACATCGGCAATCACTACATCCGGGCTGCGCCGCAGCGGAAGGTAGCGGTCCAAGATGCCCTCATCTGTATATAGCACCGACAGCGCGCTGCAAGGTGCATCGGTGGAAGCAACGGTTGGAACGAGAACCAGCGGCAGGCCTGCAAAATGGCTGGCGGCCTTAGCTGTATCCAGCGCTTTGCCGCCGCCAATCCCCACAACTGCATCTATGCTGCCGCCCGCACCAAATTCGGCAACAATCTGCTGCACCTGCCGGAATGAACATTCTCCCTTGAATTCATACAGCCTCGCTTGCAGGCCCTCACGCTCAAAGCTGTCTGCAATCTGCTGCCCATATACAGAAAGGATATAAGGATCTACGACAGCATAGGCCTCCTTCGCACCGAGCTACGAGCAATACAGCCCCAGCTTCGAGATTTCGCCGCCCCCCTGAATATACTTCGATGGAGAACAGATCATTTGCATCATGCGGAATTCCTCCCAAATCGTTTTGTAGGCCGGGGCTTCCCAAGCTAAGTTCATATACGCTGCTGCGCCCGGAAGCATATGTTTACCAATTTCTTTCATTTTAGGGATACTGCCCGGATTCTGCTTGCAAAATAACCCCACAAAGTGGGGCCTTGGCTTCGATGATGACTCAGGTACTTTGCGGGGACCCCAAAACATATAAACCTGAATTTCGAAAGTAAGTATCCACAAATCACCTAAAAAGCTCTACACGAAGGGATTTCCTGCTAAAAACAGCCTGCACCCAGTGGGTGAAGGAAAAAGAGGGTTTATCCCTTGTCCGATCTGGATGGGTTCAATTCACTTTCGAAATTCAGGATAAATTCTTATCTTACAAGAAAGACGCCTATCGGCGTCCTATATAAGAATGCTGCCATTTCAGTGGGGAGGAGAAGAATCATTTCGCGCTGATTTCACCGTCCAGCCGGCTTCGGGCGAAATCAAAGGCACTTCTGCCTCTGATTTCACCGTCCAGCCGGCTTCGGGCGAATTCAAAGGCACTTCTGCCTCTGATTCCACCGTCCAGCCGGCTTCGGGCGAATTCAAAGGCACTTCTGCCTCTGATTCCTCCGTCCAGCCGCCTTCGGGCGAATTCAAAGGCACTTCTGCCTCTGATTTCACCGTCCAGCCGCCTTCGGGCGAATTCAAAGGCACTTCTGCCTCTGATTTCACCGTCCAGCCGCCTTCGGGCGAAATCAAAGGCACTTCTGCCTCTGATTCCCTCTGCCTGCCCGCTGCGGCCAACGCAATAGCGCAGTTTTGGCCGAAGTCCCGATCCATTCTTTCATACTACAGCGCAGCCGTGAAATAACGGATAAGCTTCGCTTCCCCCAATACATATAAATTCTGATCTTTTGAAAAAAGCACCAACCCAAAGGTGAGAGCTGGATAATCATTTGATAGTCCGGCTGATAGTCCGGCGCACAGGCATCTTTTTCTTCTGCTCAACGGTCAGCTCACATTCCTGCGGTCCCAGGGCATTATGGCTGATTTTACTGTCGATCAGGTCTACAATTTGCTGCAGTGAAGCAATCTGATCCAGAATTTTCTGCTTATGGTTCAGGATCATCTCATGCAGCTCCGGGTATTCGGACAGATTGGAGTCCAGCGACAGATCCAGATAAGGACGCATGTCATCCAGCGACATCCCGGTTTTTTTGAGGCAGGTGATCAGCTTCATGGTCTCAATATCGTCATCGCTGTAGACACGGTGGCTGTTGTCCTTGCGCCGCGCCCGGGGCAGCAGCCCAATCTTTTCGTAATACCGGATAGTATCCTCCGTGATTCCCGTCAATTCGGAGGTTTGCTTAATGGAATAGCCTTGCACAACATCAACGCCGGCGTTTGCTCCAGCTTCGATCATGGGATCACCTCTTGCGGATTATTTTACACGTTGTGCATTCATTGTATAACTTGGAGTCAGCTCCAAGTCAACTTTAGTTTATGCCTCACTTTAATTTTAGCCGCACTTTGATTTTAGCCTGACTTTAATAAGTCTTATTTTTAAGCAAATGCAATCCGCAAGCTGGAAAAAGTGCTGAAGCTCAGCCGCCGGGAAGTGATGGCAGTCGGTGATAATTACAATGATATCGACATGATCCAGTATGCCGGGCTGGGGGTTGCCATGGGAAATGCGCCTGAGGAAGTGAAGCTTCAAGCGGATGTGGTCACATCAGCCCATGATCACGAAGGATTGAAGAACTGTATTGAACGTTTCGCTTTGTCCGTCTGAGCAGTTTGGATGTAGCCTGATTATGTTTTAAACCATTCAAAATCCTCCTCTTGACTTGGAGTCGACTCCAAGTTATACACTGAGCGCAATCACCGCAGGCATGCAACTGCAAATTCACGCCAGCCTGCGGCTCAACTCAAAAGGAGAAATGACAGATGACTATAGAACAACAATACCGCGGAACTGCGCTTATTACAGGGGCTAACAATGGGATCGGACTTGAATTGGCCCGCAAAATGCTGGCTGAAGGCTGGCAGATTATCGCTTTGATCCGCTCTAACTTTTCCGGTGACGATTCATTGATCAGCGGGGCTGTGAAAAGCAAGCAGCTGCGGATCTACCGAGCGGACCTCAGTGATTTCACCGCGCTGAAACACGCCCTGGATGAGATTAAATCGCAGGAGCAGCAGGTCGATCTGCTGTTCAACAATGCAGGCGGCAGCTTCCCTGAGCTGCTCTACTCCAAACAGGGACGGGAAATGCATTTCGAACTGCAGACCGTAGTTCCGTATATCATCACCATGGAGCTTAAGGGGCTGCTCCGGAAGGGACAGCTGAAGACTGTAGTCAATACATCCTCCAATGCCATCATGACCGTGAGGCATTTAAACCCGGACACCCTGGAGCATCCCACCAAATTTAAAAAGCTGCTCGGTCCGTATGCCGCCTCCAAGCTGGCCCTCTCACTCTGGACCCGGGAGCTTGCACCGCAGCTGGCTGAGGAAGGGATTATGATGCGCAGCGCAGACCCGGGAGCAAATAACACGCTGCGCAGCGGCAAGGACTCGGGATTGCCTTTCTGGCTGAAGCCGATCATGAAGCTGTTCTTCCCCCACCCGAGCCATGGTGCGGGATTGCTGTACAGTGCAGCTCTGGGACAGCACAGCAGGCAGCCCGGCGTCTTCCTGCTCAAGGATCAGGCAACCGGGCTGAAGTTCACAGAACACGGCTCCAAGGTTCTGGCCAAGGTGAAGGCCATATACGAACAGGAATTTGCCGCAGCCGCCAGCCCGTATTCCTCATAGAGGCGGCGAGTAAGACACATTTACGCACTTGTCCATTCACCTGCGGCCCTTGCCGGATTAACGCTGTCCGGCCGGTCTGACGACGATTTCATTGACGTCCACATCCTCCGGCTGTTCTACCGCATACAGAATCGCCCGGGCAATGGACTCCGGCGGAATCGAAATCCGGCGGTATTCCTTCATCGCCTGGCGGGCGCCCTCATCGGAGATACTGCCGGCCAGCTCGGATTCAGTGACTCCGGGCGAAACCACGGTTACCCGGATACTGTCCTCGCTCTCCTGGCGCAGCCCTTCCGAGATCGCCCAGACGGCATATTTGGTCGCGCAATATACCGCCGCGGTCGGCGTTACCGAGTAGGCTCCAATGGAAGCAATGTTGACAAAGTGGCCGAAGCCCTGCTTTTTCATCACCGGGATTCCTGCCGCGATTCCATGCAGAACACCACGGATATTCACATCGATCATATGGTCCCACTCGTCCACCTTCAATGCTTCCAGCTTCGACAGCGGCATCACTCCGGCATTGTTGACGATGACATCCACCCGGCCGTATTTGGCCAGTGCAAAATCAACAAAACTATCCAGCTGCTCACGCTTGGTGACATCAAGCGCCATGTAATCTGCTCTGCCGCCTTCTGCCCGTATTGCAGAGACCAGCTGCTCCAAACGGTCTGTACGCCGGGCGCCCAGCACCACCGCCGCCCCCTGCCCGGCCAGCAGCCGGGCCGCCGCCTCTCCGATTCCGCTGCTTGCACCTGTGATGAGAATTACCTTTTCCTGAGTACCCGTCATTTGTCTCTCTCCTTTAGACTTTGTGAATTCTGTTCTTTGTCCGCCGGTTATGAGCCATAGCACATTCAATCTCAAAAGGGGACTCCTTCATTGTGCAGCATACGGGACGGGTGCCGGTAGCCGGTTATTCGCCGATCCTTGCCTATTCCTCCAAAACTGCTGCTGCAGCTACTTCTCCAAACGGCCAAAAGAACGCAGCAGCAGCAGATTTCCAATAACCACATTTGTCTTCCACCAGTTTTCGCTGACCGCGAACTCCTGCTCATAGGCTCCCCAGCTCCAGGCCAAACTCCAGATGCCCTGCTCATTTCTTGATTTCAGAAGATAATCCAGCTCCTCCTGAAGCAATGCGGCATTGCCGGCATAACCCGGACTTTGCGGCGATTTAATGAATACAGACGGTCTGCAGCTGTAGCTGTCCCAAGTCCCCGCTTCCCGCTCTATCAGCACTGTAATTTGTCCGGCAGCGGCTTCCTGAAGCTGCATATAGGGAAACTGCTCCTGCAAGCCCGCCTCTTCGATACACTCCAGCAGCGTAATTACACATTTCAGCGGATGCATCTCAATGCCCGGATGCTTCAGGAAGATCCTGCTCAGCTCCGTGGCAATCTTCAGCCCCCGTTCATAGAGTCTGCTCTTTCTGTCGGCATACTTCAGAATAAAACCGGCGAGAACCCCCGTTGGATTGAACAGGCTGCGCGCAGTGCTGCCGGAGCTTGTATGCCACCAGGGTGCATGGGGATAATCATTGTTCGATTCCACAACATTACGCCACGTGTCCCCCTCCATCTCTGCTCCACTGTCCAAATACGTCAGAATGCCTTGAACCACAGAATGTGATCCGTCCTCAAAATGAATCTCCAGCAGCTTCTCCACCGCATTGGCTGTCTGAACCGGCGCAGAGCAAGGGTTCCACGAATCCGCCTCCAGCGCATGCCCGAACCCGCCATCCTCATTTTGATACGCGGCCAGTGCTTCCAATACAGCGGAAACCGGCCCCCCTTCAAAGTGAACCTTCCATCGTGCCAGGTCAACCGGCCGCGCATTGCGGTAAACCCACCTTCTTATCCCTTTGAAATCCTGCTCCGGCAATTTCATTCACATTCTCCTTCTGCCCAGTCTGCTTCTGCCTGCACATTATCTGCACCTGCCAGTATTTAAACCTGACTCTTCTCAACAACGCAATGATATCCATCATTACCGGGAGGGTTTTTCTGTTCTTCCAAGCGAAGCAGGCTGCTGTTCAAAGTTTATCAAACGTTAATGAAGCTTTTATGGCCTGTTCATCCTTCTGGGAGTGAACGTTCATAATGCCCCGTTATAATGAGAACCAGAGAGAAGAAAAGGATCATAGAATTGCATGAAGGAGTGAAAAACGCATGAGCGATTATGTGCTCCAAGCACACCAATTGTCCAAGCATTACAAGCAGCATCCTGCCCTGGATCATGTCGATCTGACGATACGAAGAGGCAGCATCTATGGTTTTATCGGTCAAAACGGCGCGGGTAAATCTACTCTTATGCGGATAGCGGCAGGATTAGCCAAGCCAACCTCGGGAAGAATTGAGTTGTTCGGATTTGGAGAAGGCTCCAAGCTGGTACAGGCGAGAAGGCGCGTTGGCACGACCATAGAGTCACCGGCCCTTTTCCCGCATATGACTGCCGGAGAAAACCTGGAGGTATTCCGGCTGCAAAAAGGGATCAGCGATACAACACGAATCCGTCAAACCTTATCGTTGGTGGGACTTGCATCAGCGGGCAAAAAATTGGCGGCCAGTTTCTCACTCGGCATGAAACAGCGGCTGGGCCTTGCCATCTCGCTGCTGGGCAGCCCCGAGCTGCTCATTCTTGACGAGCCAGCAAACGGGCTGGACCCGGTGGGGGTTGTTGAATTGAGGGAATTATTGCTTCATTTAAACCGGGAGAAGGGGATTAGCATTCTTATATCAAGCCATATTCTTAGCGAGCTGCATTTGCTGGCAACGGATTACGGCATTATTCACAACGGGCGTATGCTGGAGCAGCTGTCAGTTCATGAGCTTCAGGACAAGTGCAGGCAATACCTTCATATTAAGGTGAACTCCCCTGAAAAGGCAGTTGCCATTATAAATGAAAACTGGCCGGCAAACGAATACGAATTGGATGCCGGTGGTGTCATCCGCCTGTATGAACCCTATGGTGCTCCCGGCGAAATCTCTGCCACGCTGTTTGCAGCAGGTCTTGAAGTCCAGCAATTCATGCCTAAGGGTGAAAAGCTGGAAAAGTTCTATACCAGTCTGGTCGGAGGGGCAGCCAATGACCAATCTGTTACGATCTGAGCTATACAAATTGCAGAGGGACCCCTCGTTCCGGACGTTGTGCTTCACCTTAACGGCTGTAGGCATCCTCTTGTCGGCAGCTCTCTATTATATGAGCTCCAATCATAAAATTTTCAGCGGTATTGCAGGACTCGGCTACGGTGTACAAGTAAATGTGCTTGTTCTTAAAATTGCTCTGGCTATTGTCGGGGGCTTCTTTCTCTCAGGTGAGCATGGGCTGGGAATCATGAAAATCACCGCCGCTTCCGGGTACAGCCGCAAGCAGATTTATGCCGCCAAGCTGACCGCCTATTCCATGGGAATTATTTTTTTGTCCCTGGTCGTCCCTGTGATATGCACCGCAGCAGGCAGTCTGCTGAATGGCTTTGGCACTCTCCAGGACATTCATCCCGTCAAATATTTGTTCCGCACACTCGCCTTAACGGTGCTTTACGCAGCCGCGTTTGCTTCTATTGTTGCGGTGTTCGCAATCTCAACAACCGTAAGCGGTGTAACGGTTGGTGCGGTGCTCCTGGTGATGCTTTTTTTCGATACGGCTTCACAATGGCTCAGCGGGAAATGGGCTTTTTATAAATTTCTGTATGAGCATTCCGTGTTTAAGCTGTTTCTGGAAATCGCCTCCCATGAACCAACCGCTTATCAGCTTATACTTTTGATCTTTATACCGGCTGCAACCATTCTCCTGTTCGTCTGGGTGGGCATGATGACTTTTGGCAAAATGGAAATTAGATAATAAATTGAGCTCAGGGAGCAGATAACAATGAAAAAACGGATTCTCTATGCTGTGATTGGAATTGCAGGCGCAGTATTAATTCTGTTATCCATGGTTGGCATTAAGTTTCAGTAACCGGATTTACCGGGATATTCAAATCATATATGATTAGAGCAAGAACGATATCCTACAAAAAACGGGTGTAACCATACAATGGCCAGCGAACGCATTATGATTGTCGAAGATGAGCAGGAAATTGCTGAACTGCTTAAGGATTACCTGGAAATTGAACGTTATGAGGTCATTATCAGCCACGACGGCGAAGAGGCACTTCAGAATTTCAGACAGTTTCATCCGCAGTTGGTTATCCTTGATATTATGCTTCCAAAGCTTGATGGCATGGAGGTGTGCCGCAGCATACGCGCGGAGTCCGACGTTCCCGTCATCATGCTCAGCGCGAAAAAAAGAGATTCCGACAAAATTCTGGGTCTTGGTCTGGGGGCGGACGATTATGTGGTGAAGCCCTTTAGTCCAAGCGAGATTGTGGCTAGGGTAAAGGCGCAATTAAGGCGTTTTCACGGGTTGGCCACACCTGCAAAGCAGCCTAATCTGATTGTGTATCCGGGTTTGGAGCTTGATCTTAAAGCCTATGAGGTACGGGTACGGAACAAGACTGTCCACTTCTCTGCGAAGGAATTCGAGGTGCTTCGATTTCTCGCCGTACATCCCAATCAGGTGTTTACCCGCGGGCAGATATTTGACAACGCCTGGGGAAACAACGAATACGGGGATCTCAACACGGTAACCGTGCATGTCAAAAAAATACGGGAAAAGGTCGAGCTTGATCCGGCCAGACCGCAATATATTCTTACCGTACGAGGGATAGGCTACAAATTTTATGGGGGGCTGTAAAAATGAAGAAACCGGGGCTCCGCTTTAAAATGGCGGCTTCGATGCTTATCATCATCCTGCTTCCCTTGCTCCTCATCCCTTTTGCAGCCATCAGTATCGGTTCCAATAGCAGCTCTCCGGCAAATGAAGCCGATCAGGGAATATTAGCCGTTGTCATTATGGTGGCGCTCCCTTTGATTCTCTGTACGATTTGGATGACCCGGGTGATTACGAGACAAATTTTAAGGCCGCTGAAGGAGCTTACGCTTGCGGCTGAGAATATTGTTGAAGGCAATATGGACTGCCCAATCAGTTACCGGTCGAATGACGAGCTGGGCAGATTCAGCGCTGTGTTCGAGCTGATGAGAACCCGCTTATTGGAATCAAAAATAAACCAGGAGGCATATGAACAAGCGCGCAATGAACTCATTGCCGGCATTTCCCATGATCTGCGGACGCCCCTTGCCTCCATCAGAGGATACGTAGAGGGATTACAGGACGGCGTTGCCCAAGATAAGATCAAGTTCGACCGTTATTTATCGATCATCCGGGACAAGACGGATAAGCTGGACGAGCTGATTGAGGATTTGTTCCGGTTCTCGGAGCTGGAGACGGGACAATTGCAAATGAACTGCGAAGAGAACGAATGCGCCACGCTGCTGGAGTCTATCGTGAGGCCGCTGGAGGATGAATTCGCCGAGGGCACCGCAAGTCTGACTGTGGTGCGCCCTTTTCCGCACGGGATGGTAAGGGCAGATCCGGTACGGCTCACGCAGGTATTCGATAACTTGGTCGGCAATGCCGCAAAATATGCAGGAGAGGGGGCACATATTACCATTACAGCTTCCAATACCGGGAAACGCCTGGAAGTGGCTGTGAGAGATACCGGCACAGAGATTGCCCCTGAACAATTGCCTCACCTCTTTGAGCGGTTCTACCGCGGGGATAAATCACGTTCCAGCCAGGCGGGGGGAGCCGGACTCGGCCTTGCGATCTGCAAATACATTGTTGAAGCGCATGGCGGGGAAATCGGAGTCCGCGCCTTCCCAGATGCCGGAAATGTGTTTTTCTTTTCGTTGCCGCTCTATGACTAGACTCTGCCGGTTTCATCCTGCTCTCCGTTTCCACTTGTCTGTCTCATTTCTGATTTCAAACTGCAAAGTTGAGTTAAATAATTGGGATGAGCATACTATAGGATAAATGGAGGAGGGAATTATGAAAAAGACTGCCGCCGGAAGATTGTTTTCTTTTTCCAAACAGCTGTTCCAAAAAATTAAGCTTGATGACGTGCAGGGCATCAGCGCACAGCTTACCTACTATCTGATCCTGTCCTTATTCCCTTTTCTGATTTTCATTATGACTTTGATCGGCTATGCCCATATTTCCGTGGAGGATAAAATCCGTGATCTGGAGCAGATTATGCCTGCAGAGGCTATTTCCATTATCGAGGAAATTCTGAAGGATGTTTCGGATGGCCGCAGCCAGGCCCTGCTGTCCTTCGGGATGCTGGCTACCTTATGGGCCGCCTCCAAGGGAATCAATGCCATTATCAAAGGCCTTAACCGTGCCTATGATATCGAGGAGAACAGAGTATTCTGGAAGATCCGCGGCATTGCCTTCCTGGCGACACTGTTCATCGGGTTTGTAGTGCTGCTCAGCATTCTGCTGCTGGTGCTTGGCACCTGGCTGAAGACACAGGTCTTCCTGCTGGTCGATCTGCCCTACGGCTTCCAGAAAATCTGGGATTTGCTGCAGTATGCCATCCCGCTGTTCGTCCTGTTCATCGTCTTCACGCTGCTCTACTGGATTGCTCCCAGCCGCAGACTCACGCTAAAAGAGGTTATGCCCGGCGCGATGTTTGCAACCATCGGCTGGATCATAACCTCCGTACTCTTCTCCGTCTATGTCAACCAGTTCAGTAACTTCACCGAAACCTACGGCAGTCTCGGCGGGGTCACGGTGCTGCTGATCTGGCTGTACATCAGCTCCATTATTATCCTGGCCGGCGGCGAGATCAACGCCATCCTCATGAAGCGTTCGTTGAAGCGCTGATTAATGGGAGAGCACGCCGCTGCCGCCCTCTCCCTTTGCTTGCTCCGCTTCCGTTGCCGGGAGATAGGCGCCCTCCTCCCGCAGACGGCTGCGCAGGGCTGAAGTGTCCACGGCGTGGACATCCGGCTCCGGAAGCAGGGCAGCCATTGCTGCGGCAATGCCTGCGGCTTCCCCCATTGCCAGACAGACAGGCATGACCCTGACACTGCCCTGCACTTCGCGCGCGCAGGAAATGGAGCGTCCGGCAACCAGCACATTTTTCAGCAAACGGGGAGTCAGGCAGCGGTAGGGAATGCCATGGGATTCCCCCGGACCATAACGCCTGATCACTTCCTGCTTGCCTCCAGCCTGCTTCTCTTCCTTCTCCGTTCCATGAATATCAATGAAATAGCTGTTGCGGCAGATTTCATCCTCAAAGCTGCGGCGGTCCACATAATCCTCTACGCTAAGCACATAATCGCCGGTGATTCGCCTTGTCTCCCGCACACCCATCAAAGACCCCGTATTGGCTACATACGAGTTGCCGAAGGAAGCGGGCTGGAATTCGGCAAGCGCGTCCCTGTAGGCTGCAGCCAGCTTCCGGCCCTGCATCAGTGCCTCCGATATGGACAAGACATCCGTGTTGTCCACCTCCCACAAATGTCCGGCGTTGAAGCCTACCGTTCTGGGGGCGGTGATATTGTTGCAGATATGCGCATCGGGAATCAGCGGATAACGGCCGGAGCCGAGAATGTCATAGATCGGGCTGGTTTTGTTGCTGCTATGCAGCAGCGGGCCGTGAAGATAGGCATGCTCATCCACATTGCCCAAGGTGAAGCAGTGCGTGGCCGGCATCAGCCCGCCGGTTTCCACATCGCCCTTCAGATATTCCGCCCCTGCCCATGCGGCGACATCGGCATCACCCGTACAATCGATATACACCTTGGCCTGCAGGGCCTGGAGACCGCTTTTGCTGGCTGTGATCAGCGCTGCTACCCGGCCGTTCTCATCCGTATCCACCGCTCCAAGCTGCGTCATGAACTGGACGGTAACGCCCGCCTCCTGAACCAGCTCATCATAAATTACCTTCAGCTTTTCCGGCTCGATGGGCACCCAGTCCACAGCGTCCTTGCCGACATGCGGCATCTGCGCCTTCAATGACTCGAACACCTTCATGGCCAGTCCTCTGTAGATAATGGTCTCCATATCTGAGAACGGGCACCACGCCGGAACAAGTCCCGAGGTTCCCATCCCGCCCAGGCTGCCTGTGGCTTCAACCAGCAGTGTCCTTGCTCCTTCCCGCGCTGCCGCCGCTGCGGCAGCGCATCCGGCGGGACCTCCACCCACGACAATAACATCCCAGGAATCCTGGAGCGGAATTTCATTGCTCCGCATCTTGTAGCTGCTCATGCGCTTTCCCTCCCAAGAGATTTATTCGCAATAAAGCGCTCTCTCCGAACACCGTTTACAAAAATTTCTACAAATAAAGAAATTCTCCTGCCTTCAGTACAAATAATGGACAAAAACCAAGATATTTCAGGCTGTTTGCCGGCCCGCTGCGGCATTTAAACTATATATGACTGATGGCACTGCAAAATGCAGCAGGACCGTCAAAAAAGGAAGACCCCTTTATTTATATAAAACCCATAAAATGGATATCCGTCTGCGAACTGTTCATCAGTCACATGTGGTAAAGTATCCTTAGCCCGTCTCCAATAAGCTTTTAAAAACAGCAAAAGTTCAGCTTACCGAAAAGGATAAAATACAACCATGGACAAATCAGTTATTGCTGCCATCACCAAAAGCCCGCTCAGAGCCTCACTGTACCACTTCACCCGAGCGGGGAACCTCCAGAGTATGGCCGCCCTGGACGGTATTTTCGCCTCCGCGCTGCTCTGCCCGGAATACGCCAATGGGATACGCCGCACTGCAACCCGTGCGGCAATCTATAACGGCCAGCCTGCTGTACTTAACGCCCATCTCCGCATCGCCCCGGAAGCCATGGAAGCAGGTACAACGGCTGAACAGTTCCGGGCCTGCCTGGACCGCCATGTCTTCCTGTGGCCGGCCGAACGTGACTGTATGACAATGGCCGCTGTGTACTCCCGCCGGGAGCCGGGTGAAGCCTTTGCCATTCTGAAGTTAGACGCATATTCGCTTCTAACGGATCACTTTGACCATATCCGTCTGTCCAAATATGATTCCGGGAGCTCTCCCCGTTATCCGCACCGGATGTCCTACCGCAAGAGCTGTGGCATGCTGCTGCCTATCGGACAATTCATGACAGAGAAGCGTCCTGCGGTACCGGACAAGCCCTCCCAGATCAAGGAAGTGCTGGTGGAATATAAGCTTACCCCGTTAAGCCGCTATCTGCAGGCTATGTACTGTTCTGATCCGCGGCTGGCGCCTGGAGCATGGAGCGCCATCTGTGAACCGCTGGTTTGGCCGCAGGCTCGTCCTCTGAGCGCTCCTGACAAGCGTTGACTGTCCTGAATGGAAAAAAGCTCCGGAATCCTGGAGCATCAAAATTCCGGAGCAATGATCATCCAGCCGCCCGGTTACTCGGCAGAATCATAGATTGACCGCTTCGCTCAGATGCCGCCATTTGGCGTCGGATTCGGCTCGTGCCTGCATCGCCAGACCTGCATAATGAACCGCGTCATTTCCGATCAATAGCCGCAGCGGAGGCTCTTCAAGCCCGGCAACCTCAAGCACAACATTTGCCACCCGGTCCGGATCGCCTGGTTCCTGCCCGCTGTGCTCCCGGAGCATGCTTACAAAGCTGCCGATAGTCTGCTCATAAGGCTCTGTGACCGGGGGGATGGTCATTGAAGATCCAGCCCAGTCTGTGCGCATGCCGCCCGGCTCAATAACAGTAACCTTAATTCCGAAGGGAGCCGTCTCCTGGGCCAATACCTCCGAGAAGCCGCCGACCGCCCACTTTGCGCTCTGATAAGCCGAGAGTCCGGCTGAGCCAATCCGTCCGCCTACAGATGAAATTTGAATAATATGCCCTGCACCCTGCTTCCGCAGAATTGGCAATGCGGCCTGGGTTACATAAACTACGCCATAGAAGTTCGTATCGATTTGAGCGCGGAAATCCTTCAGGCTCACATCTTCAATAGAGGACACATCACCGTAGCCGGCGTTGTTCACCACTACATCCAGTCTGCCAAAAACTTCAGCCGCCTTCCGCACCGCAGTGAATACAGCCGCCTCATTGGTCACATCCAGCGCTATCGGGCAGATTTGCTCTCCATATTGTTCAACCAGATCAGACAAAGCTTCCGGCTTGCGCGCAGTTGCAACAAGCAGGTCACCCTTCTTAAGCACAGCTTCAGCCATGCTGCGGCCCAGGCCGCGGGAGCTTCCTGTAATAAACCATACTTTTTGTGCTGTCATAGTTTTATTCTCCTTTGTGTTTTAGTGTTCTTGCAGCAGGCAGTTACGCTAAGCCTCACCCCCCCTTAATTAAATGATCGTTCATTTATTAATATTCAAAAGCAAAGGGCTGCTCTATGCTTTGACAGCATCCCAGCTCATTTGCAGCATGATCTTCAGCGGGCTCCCATCGATCTGCGTTTCACCCTTGAAACGCTCCTTGACCAGCCGCATCACCGGATACATGCAATAAGTAATCAGCAATCCCACGCCAGCCTGCTTGGACAGCTTCTGTTTCTGGCCTTCCTCGAACAGATCATTAAGAGGCTGGAACAGCGCACTGCTCTCATCCAGGCACCATTTGTCCGGCAGCGGCGAATTCGTAATCTGCTCCAGAAATAATCCTTATGGGCAAGCACGACAGCCACATAGCTCCGAATGACCGATTCCAGCCGGCTGCGGACAGGAAAGCCCCGGGTCCAGGCCGCCGGGCATCCGCGCGCCTGGCAATCTTGGATACGGATATATCCGCGAACCCGATTTCGTTCAGCAATTGTATGGTAGCCACATAGATGGCTTCTTCTTTTTGACCGTCTCGTTGTCTCATGGGCATATAATAAATGATCATTCATTTAAAGTCAAATATATAATTGTAATCTCCCGGCTACACAGTCCCCCCTCCTTTCCGGCTGTTCCCGCTCTCCGGATAGCCAGCCCCACATCACCAAAAGCATTGAAAAGGGCATCATACTCATCCCCGTACAAGGAGTCTGATTCAAGCATATCGAGAAAGTCATGAAAGGAACGAAAGCTTGACAAGATCAGCTTGACCTTAACCTCCTTACGATCACATGCCGTGATTTCTTGCAGACGTCTTCTTAATTCAACATCGCTCATTCTGTCCTCTTCACTAAAGTAAATGACAACGGACTTCGTTCCCTCCTCTCTGCCTGTAATGATGACTGACCGTAAGCTGTTGTGCTGTGCAGCATTTGCCACCCGGCTAACCAGCTCTTCCCGGCACCCGTCCATATATTCCTTCAGATTCGAACAGATGGATAATTCTTGCTGAAGCCTTTCTATCGCAGCTGCTATGACAGGCCTGATCTGTACTTCAGCAAGGCCTAAGAATCGCTGCTCCAACCGGTTGTATTGGCTCTCGGAAATCCTGATATCTCTGGCATTCCCCCCTGCCAGAATCGAGAAAATCGCATTATTCAGCACCAGCTCATAAATATTGAACAGTTCAATCTGGTAGTTGAATCTGCACTCCCTTCCGTAGCGAATTTCAAAAGCTCCTGCGGGTCGAACAGAGCGCAAAACCCGGTCTCCATCTTAAGCCGTTCCAAATACTGCCTGATATAAAAAACACCCTGAAGCCGCATATCATCAATAGCCAGCGGGTAATCAATGCTCGCCATCGTATTGTGGGCATCGAAACCCTTCAGCATACTCTTCAAGCCTGCTCTTCAACAAATCGAGCGAGCCCCCGCAATCTTCCTCGAATACCTTCTTCATCCTGTGAAGAAGCTGCGTGTCGCTGATTCGGTCTTCTGTATCATTTTTCAAACAGTAAAAAATCTCATGCAGCTCATTCAGGGTATCTGCATAATTTTCCTGCCGGATGAACGGGGATTCCGAGAATACATCGATGAGCTCCTTGGTCGCCTCGATGCTGAGCTCCACCCGCCCATAGCTGTAAAGCACCCGTTTTCTCGCTGCCATCATCAGTTCAATCTCCTGCGGGGTCAGCACCAGGCCGTATTCTTTGGTCTTCCCGTTCAATTCCAGTAATTCGGTCATATACTTTTCCTGCATAGACACATTCAAGGAGTTGAAGATGCGGGACAAATACATGCGCTTATCCTCCTTTGCCGACTTAATAATTAAGGTGCACCGCTCTCCCCCAGCCATCAATCCCCCAAAAAGGATGAAACAAACCGTTGACTTTTTTATCTACACTCGGAACGCTGATGTTTATGAGCGCAGCGATGGCGGAGGATTTCATCCCTCGGCATATTGCAGAAGAAACGCCTATATAAGCTGAACTTAAGTTCACTCTCTATAATAAATAATTTTTTTAACCGATATGCCAGAGATGGCGCCCATGCCGGGCGCTCCATCGAAGCAAGCCCGCGCCATGAACGGCGCGGGCTTGTTCTTTATGCATTCTGCTTCTATCACAAAGTACGGGATTTACCAAGATGACCGCCAGATTAAGGTCAGCCAAATCCACAAGCCTAAGAGCCAAGGCGAGGATCGTTCCCAGGACTTAAACTGGGGAAGCCCCACAGCAGCCTTCTTAACCAGAGATGCCAAGTGGATTTTGTACCACTAAATTCTCCGGGATTCGGTGCCACAACGGGATTAGCGGGATTTTGTACACTTGATTTGGGGAATTTCGATGGCTGATGGGTGATTTAATCGAATTAGTGTTACTTTTTCCACTTCATGCTGCTAAGGGACCCGAAAAAGCTTTAATTAGTGTTGCTTTTTCCACTTAGAACCTGGTGCAGCTCACCGCAAGAAGCCTGAGGACCGGCCAGCCGGGTTCTCGCTCATATAACCGCCAGCGCGGCACGAACCCTGAATCTGACAACAATCAAGTTTTTAGCTTGTCCCCCTCTGCCCTCATGATCTTCAGGGCGGCAAGTTTTACGCAGTTGACTTCTATAACGAATGTACGTACCCGCTGGGAGCTGCACCGCGTGCAGAAGGGTTACTCCTTATCACAAAGTAGAGGATAAGGTCCGCCAGGCTCAGCAGGTTATGGACCCTAGCGAGGTTCGCGCCCCGTACTTTGTTACTGAGCCAACTTCTTTTGACGCATTGCCTTGACTTTTACTTTCGGCTCTCTCCGATTCGGCTTGCTTTTGCGTTTATAGCCGCCGGGCTCTTCCCGCCCCTGCCGCTAATCCCGCCCGGATTGCCTCCAGCAGTGCATGCGTCCGGTCGCAGCCATACTCCCAGAACATGATGCCGGCCAGGCCCTCCCGAATGACGTAACCGCACTTGTGGGCAATCGACTGCTCATCGTCATAGGTAATGAAGGTGCTGCCGTCGAAGAGATACGGCGCCTTCGCCTCGTCGTCCCAATGGCGGGTATAGCCGTTCCGGCCGATATAATCCGCCGCAAGCTCGGTGTAATTCGGGCCGTAGCCGCCGCTTGTGCCCGCCATTTGATGCAGGCCGGCCTGCACGTCGGGAACTTCCTTCCACATGCGGGAATAGAAAGCGGCGCCGATGACGATTTTGTCTCTCGGTACGCCCGCCCGCTCGAACAGCTTCACCGAAGCGTCCGTGCTGATCCGGAACAAATCGCCCGCCGGCGTGTACAGATTCGTATGATGCCCGGTCAGCACCTGAAACCCGCCGCGCATGTCGTAGGTCATCAGCTGCACGTAATCCAGATACCGCTGCGCCTGCTCCATTTCGGTTCCGTCGACGTAATATTGGTCCGCTCCCGCCGCGATCGTCAGCATGTAATGCCGACCGTCCGCCGCCCCCTTGCCGTCCAGCGCTTCCCGGACCGCACGCAGCAGCAGAGTGAAATTGCAACGGTCGCCGGGGCTTGCGGCAATGCCTGCCTCCCCGTAACACGGGTACTCCCAGTCCAGGTCAATGCCGTCGAAGCCGTGCTCGTCGATCGCGCGGACGGCGGAGCGCGCCATAGCGCTTCTCCCTTCCTCCATCGCCGCCGCTTCCGAGAAACCACCGGCGCTCCATCCGCCGACGGACAGCAGAACGGACACGTCCGGATGCAGCCGCTTGAGCTCCGCAAGGCGCTCCAGATTGGCGAGGTGCCCGGTGACGATTTCGCCGTCCCTGATATGCCCGAACGCAATGTTGATATGGGTCAGCTTCAGCAGATCCTCCCGCGTCAAATGGGGAAGATCGTTGGCGCCGATGTAGCCGACCGTTTTGTGGACCCGGTTCATAAACATCAACTCCTGTCGTGAAAAATCTGGTATGCGCGATTACGGGCCGTGTCCGCCGGACGGCACTCTGTTCCCGTACGGCGTTCCGCCCGGAGAACCATCCGTCGTCATTCCCCTGCACACACGGCCTGCAGCACCTGCAGTGCCTCCTTGCCGCTCCCGGGCTTATAGCCGGACTGAACGTACCGGACCGCCAGACTGCCGTCCAGCACGTACAGATACGGATAGCCGCCTTCGCCGGGATGGCAGCGTTCCGCCATCCGGCGCAGTGCCTCGCCCGCCCCGTCGCGCAGCAGCAGCGCGCCCTTAGGCAGGTCCGGGTAAGCGGCGGGGTCGAAATCCGCGCTCTCCGGCCCTTCCGGCACGGCGAGCAGAAGCGGCCGGCCGGCCGCTTCATATTCCGCCTTCAGCCCGCCGGCCTCGCGCAGCAGATGGCGCGAAGGCTCGCGGCGCGGGTCGATCCAAGCCAGCACCGCGCCTGCGCGTCCTGCCAGCTCCGGCAGGCTGACCGCCCCGCCGTCCCCGTCCCAGCGGCATAGGACGCTGCCTCCGTCCGCCGTCCCCAGCACGGGGATGCTCCGCTCCGGCTTGCGGAATTGCGGGGCGAGCACCGTCTCCCGCCCGGCCTCTATGCGGAAATAATGGAACCGCCCGAGCACCGTGCCGTCCTGCAGCCGGACACCCGTAATGAGGCGGTAATCGCCCGCTTCCAGCTCGAACGGCTTATCGTATACGTCCTTCCCGCCGAAAGGATACAGCAGCGTTTGATAGACGCCGTTCTCCAGGCGGCCGAACGAGAAATTCTCGCGGTACGAAAGCACCGGCGCATCTTCGTTCGCCTCCCCGTTCCGCACAAGGCGCAGCGTTCCCCGCGGCAATGGGGCGTCTAGCCGCGGCTCCTTGCTGCCCTCGCCGTCCGCATTCCCCCCGCTGTCCGTCAGCCTCGCGTCCGCCCATTGCCCGTGATGCCAATACTGGGGATGCTGGGTACCCGGATGCAGCCTGGCGGCGATGCCGAAGCTCCGCAGCAGGGCGGCCAGCATAATATCCACGGAGGCGCGGTCTCCGGCCTTAAGGCGGAACGTACCGGCCGGTGTGGCTTTGCCTTTCATATGCGTCCGCTCGCCGCTAATTTTCCAATCCAGGGCGACGAGCTTCGCCAATTGCGCCGGGTCCCTGCGGAAGGCGTCAACTTCGTCCGCCGTAAACGCCGAGAGAAATTCGGACTTGTAGGGGGCAAGCATTTCGAATTGAACGCGCGGACAGAGCAAATAACGCTTCGCCCGGAAAAGCCCGTCTTCCGGATCTACGCTTTCCCCTACCGCGTCTGCCGTTCCCCCGCCTTGCGGACCCGGACTCTCCGCCGTCAGCCCGCCCAGCCAACGGACGCCGCCCAGCAAATAATCATCCAGTACCGGGCGGAACGTATCGGTCAAATCCTTCGGGTTCAGGCTTTCCAGCAGCCGCAGCGGCCATAGCCCGTGCGCCGGCGTATGCTCAGCCAGGAAATCCGCGGCTTCGCGGGCGTTGCCCCGGGCTGTGCCGAGCACTTTCCATACCCGGTCCGCCGGGAGCCCCAAGGCTGCGGCAAGCTCCCGCGCCTGCGCTTCGCCGAGGAAGGTTCCCTCGTACGCCTTGCGCATCCGCTCGCCTTCAGCCACGCGGTCCCGGTGCTCCGCCAGCCGTTCCTCCGGAAGCGGCGGGCGCTCTTCCCCTTCAAGCTCCGGCGGCGGAATCATGCTGAAGCCGGCCGCTCCCTCCGGCTGTCCGGTCTGACGCAGCACGAGCGAAATGTCGTCCTGGCCGCCGGCGCTTACCGGCGCCTCGTCCCAGACACCGTCTTTCACGGCGCGGACGATCAGCTCGCCGTACCCGGTCTTGAAGGATACCTTGCCCTCCGCGTCCGCCTGAATGACGGCAAGGGGAAAAAGCTCGGCGTAATTGTAAAGCTGGAACAGCACCTCGGCGCCCGCGGCAGGCGTTCCTTCTTGGTCCACAACCCGCACGTTCAGCGTGCGGACCGGCGCGTAATGATCGAGCAGGTTGATTTCGGTATGCCATTCGTCCCTGAACGTAACGGTCTCGGGTCCGTCATAGCCGGACGGGACTCTCGTATGGACGAGCATCGCCCGCCGGGCGGGACCGCTGAACCAGCCTTCGTCCAGGCGCGCCTCCGGCTCGCATGCGCCGATATAGTGCCACTTGCCGTCCGCCCATGCCTCCACCCAGGCATGGTTGTCGTCGCAATGCGCCCAGCGCGGCGTATAGCATTGCCTGGCGGGGATGCCGATGCTGCGCAAGGCCGCTACCGCCAGCGTCGATTCCTCGCCGCAGCGCCCGCGCGCGCTCCGGATCATCCCGAGCGGCGACAGCGTCCGAAGGTCGCTGCCGGTATAGGTGGCCTTCTCATGGCACCAGTAATTGACTTCCAGGATGGCATCCGCCATCGACAGGCCGGCTGTCCGTTCCGCCAGCTCGCCATAAATGACGCCCTGGTAATCCTCCAGATTTTCATTATTGATCCGCAGCGGGAGCACGTAGTGCAGAAACAAGCCGTCCGGAACGCGCGTGCCCCAAGGAACCTGCTTCCGGCCCGCGATTGCCCGGCGCGCGTGGGTCAGAAACAGCCCGCCGTCATAGTCCGCCAGATCGCATACCGGCATGCTGGCGTACAGAAATTTGAGCGCCCACTCCTCCTCGGCCGTCAGCTCTTGCGACAAAACGCCGAACAGCCGCTCCGCACGGCTCCCCGCCAGCTCCCGCTTGCGTTCGAACCTCCGCCTGATTTCGGCCAGCTCCTTGCCGCCGAGCGAAAAAACCGTCTGCTTCATCGACATCCGGCTCACTCCTTCCACAATTTTCCGTCTTCGCGTATCCAATACCTCTCCGTGCCGTCAGCGGACGGCGCCGACAGCTGGAACCGGCCGGTGCCGGTCTCAATGGCCGGCGCAAGCGCGGCCAAATCCGTCTCTCCCTGGGCCAGCAGCGCAAGATCATCCGTAAACCGCCCGTGCTCCGCATAATGATTCCGCTGGCGGTAATACAGGCGGCGCAAGCGCCACTTGATCAGCTCATCCGGCGGAAGTACGAAATCGCCATGCCTTTCTGCATGTTGCGGCTGTTGGGCCCGCCGGACTTCCTGCCCTTCCCCGCCCGTTGCCCCGGCGCCGCCGAAGACGACGTAGCCCCACAGCTCCGGATAATGCATGTTCACGATGCCCTGCGGCGACCAGACCCAATTGTCCTCCGGATAAGGCTTGCCGGTAGCCGGGTTCACCTGCTTACGGTATCGGCCGTCTTGCGTCTCCACCCTCCACTGCACGCGCGAGAAATTGACCCGCCAGCATTCGCCGGCAAGGGGCGGACGCCCCCCGGCGGCGCATTCCTTGAGCGCGCTCCACGGCATCGCCACCTCGACGCTCCAGCTCCGGTTATCGGCATACGGATTATTTAATTCCCCATCTATATGCACGGCCGTGCGCAGCCCCTGAATGTCCCAACCGTTCACCGGCGGTCCCCCGTCCCGGTAAGGCGTGACGAGCAGCAGGTCCCATACCGTATTCAGCGCGTTGATTTCGAATTCGTAATACCGGTGCGTATCCCCGTCGGGATCGATGAAGATTTCAAAATCGTTGTCGTTAAAAATAACCGAATCCCGCTCCGTGAGCGTAGCCCAGATTTCGTCGTCCGCAAGTTCCGCGCCGAAATAGAAATACTCGTCGTCCCATAGCATTTTGACCCGGGTCCGTTTGGACGGAACCTGCTTGCGGCCGCCTTCGATGTCCACGAAATCCTCCGTCCATGGAGCCTTGTCCCAGAACGCCTTGTCCAGCCTGCCGTCAAGCGTGAGCCCGCCTTCCGCCCGCAGGCACAGGTAGCTTCTCGGTGCGTATTCGATGTCCGGCTCCGGTACCGCACTCCATTTCACTGTCATTCCTCCCCGTCTATGCGCTGTTTAGCTGCCGTTCATCTGATCCTAAGCGCCAGCGCGGCCGGCGTCTCCCCGGCGCGCGCCGCTTCCGGAATCCGGACGGCAATGCCCGCTTCGCAGCGGCGGAAATCGAGGTTAGCCGTCCCGCCGACGAGATCGACGGCAGCCGGCTCCGCTTCAAGCGGCAGCGTCAGCTCTTCCTCGACCCGCTCCCCCTCCTTGTACAGCCGGATTGCATAGCCGGCGTCTCCCTTGCGGGTGAAGCGCACCGCGCCGGAGGCATACGGCTCCCACACCCGCGTTCCGTAAATCGCTTCCCCGTAAACCTTCAGCCATTGGCCCAGTCCCTTCATGCGCCGGATGGCAGCGGCGGGCAGCCGGCCGTCCGGCTGGGGCCCGACGTTCAGCGCCAGGTTGCCGCCCTTGGCCACGATCTCCACGAGCAGATGCACCAGCTGACGGACGGATTTGTAACGGTCTTCATAGTTGAAGGAGAAGGACGTGCCCATCGTGATGCAGCTCTCCCAGGGCACGTTCAGCGGCTGCTCCGGCAGCGTCTGCTCCGGCGTAATCAGGTTTTCATACGGTCCGCCGACCGTGCGGTCGGCCGTAAGCAGCCAAGGCTGAATCCGGCGTGCCCGCTCTACCACCTCGCCGAGCCGGATATCCTGGTTCCGGCGCGCATTAACCCAGCCGGCGTCAAGCCACAGCATGTCGATGCGCCCGTACCGGGTCATCAGCTCCATGATCTGCTCATGGGTAAATTGCACGAACTTTTCCCACAGCCACGGGTACTGCCGCGGATCATAGGACGGCCCCCGCCACATCTGGCTGCCGCGCTCCATGCCCGGCGCCCAATAATAAGGCGTATGCCAGTCCGCCTTGGAGAAGTAGGCCGAAATCGCCAGCCCCTTTTCCCGGAAGGCGTCGAACAGCCGGCAGCAAATGTCTGCGTATTTATGGCGGTGGAACGGGGTTTCGGGTCCCGTAATCCGGTAATCGGTCGTGTGGGTATCCCACATGCAAAATCCGTCGTGGTGCTTGGTCGTGAAATTCAAATATTTGAAGCCGCCCTCGGCCGCAAGCTCCGCCCACAGCCCGGGCTGGAAACGGATCGGGTTGAACGTCCGGTTCAGGCCGAAATATTCGCGCTTCAGCTCCTCTCCCTCCACGCCCCAGTCGATGCAGTCCCGCGCCCAGTCCGCGTCGCCGTCGCTGAGCGCCCACGATTCCACCACGCCCAGTTGGGAATACGGCCCCCAATGCATCATCAGGCCGAGCTTCTGATCCTTGAACCATTCCAGCCGCTCCAGAAGAAGCGGGGCCTCCGGCTTCACCCAGTCCTGCTCGCTGCTGTAATTATGCACGCCTCCGTGCACGGCCAGCTCCTGCTCCGGCGCCTTGTCTTTGGTTTCCGCCACAACGTTTCTCCTCCTCATAGAAAGGGCCGATCCCTCCTGCTCCGGCAGGAATCAGCCACTTCTCCCTACTTGTCAATTCGCGTTTTCGTTATCCCATTGGTCATAGGCTGCCTGATAAATCTCCACGATGCGGTCGCTGCCCATCTTCTTCAGCTGGCTGACATAAGCGTCCCAATTCTCCAGCGGCTCCGCTCCCGTTACGAATTTGGCTTCCATCTGCTTGACGTAAGTATCCAGGTCGGACATCAGGGCCGATACATCCGTTTGCTGGTCGTTGTCGAGGTACACGCGCGGGAACGGCGATTTGGCAATCGGCACCAGCTTCTCTTCGTTCTGCTCGATGATCCAGTCGTCAAGCTCCGAGCGCAGGCCGTTCGTCAACTCGGGAATATTGACACCCGGTGTCACGATGCCGTAGTTCGGCGTCAGCGTCGCGCGGTACTCCTCGCGGTCGCCGCCGCCCGGCACTTCCTTGAACGCCTTCACTTTATTCGCCTCGTCCACATATTCCCACATCAGCCCTTCCGGACCTTGGATCCAGAGGGTCGCGCCTTCATAGCTGTACTGATAGTCGATCCAGCGCATCGTCGCTTCCGGATGCTGGTTGCTGGAAGTGATAGCGAAGTTGCCGTTGGATGAAATACCGGGATGCTTGCCGTATACGGGCGTGCCGGCGATTTCGCTGCTGACCGGCGTCATCAGCGGATCGGTTGTCCGCGGTTCCCCGCCTAGTGTGAAATAAGGATGATAGTCGCTGAAGAGAGCGATCTGGTTTTTGCCGCCCTTGGCTTTCTTCATGTCATCCGTTTGCGAGAACGTCTCGTGGTCGAGCAGGTTCTCTTCCCACAGCCGGTTCAGGAATGTCAAGTACCCTTTGTAGCCTTCCTCCTGCGGCGTGTAATGCACTCCGCCGTCCTTATCCGCGTAATATACCTCGTTGTAAATGCCCCAGAAGCCGAGGAAGAACATCCGCAGGTCGTCCAGCTTGACGGAAGTGAGCGGAATTTCGTCAGCCTCTCCGTTGCCGTTCGGGTCTTCTTCCTTGACCCGTTTCAAGTATTGGTACAGCTCTTCCGTCGTTGTCGGCTCGCCGGCGCCGAGCGCTTCCAGGAATTTGCCGTTATACCACATCGGCCCGCGGTACCAGACGGCTGTCGTATCGATATAAGGAAGCGCGTAAATATGGCCGTCCGTCGTCGTGATCGATTTGCGGACATCCGGATTGGCGTCCAGCACCGCCTTCAGATTCGGCGCGTATTCGTCGATCAGGTCCTCAAGCGGAAGCAACAGGCCCTGCGTGCCGTAGCTCACCTGCTCCGCGGGCGTCAAATCGGCGGCATACAGCATGTCCGGCAGTTCCCCGCTGGCGAACGTCAGATTCTTCTTCGTCGGGAAGCTGTCGATCGGCGCGGTCTGGAACTCCACCTTGATGTTGGAGAGCTCCTCCATCGCCAGAACCGTAGGCATCGAGCTCCAATTCGCCATCTCGGCGCTGGGAGCCAGCATGCTGAGCGTGATCTGTTCCTGAACGATCGGGAACCCGTCCTTGCTCACCGTGTTTGCCCCTTCAGTGCTGCTGTCCGAAGCCGGCGCATTGCCCGACCCCTCGTTGCCGGACGAACAGGCGGAAGCCAGCATGGAAAACGCCAGCAGTGCCGATAATACGGCCGCCCCCTTTTTGTGACCCTTCTTCATAGACAATCCTCCCTTAAATAATGGCTTGGCAGAACAAGCGGCGTAGCGATAATGCTATGGCAAGATCATCCCTTGACGGAACCGATCATGACACCCTGGACGAAATACCGCTGCAGGAACGGATAGAGCGCGATAACCGGCAGCGTGGATACGATAATGACCGCGTATTTCACAAGTGCGGCTACTTCCGCCTTGTTGTTGAGCGAGGACGCCATGTCCGCATTGATGGCTCCGGATTGCGCCGACATCTGCTGCAGCACGAGAATCTGGCGCAGCACCAGCTGCAGCGGATATTTGGCCTGGTCATTCAAATAAATCATGGCGGAGAAATAGTTGTTCCAGTGCCCGACCCCGAAGAACAGGGCCATGACGGCGATCAGCGCCGTCGACAGCGGCAGGACGATCCGGAAGAACAGCTGGAAGTCGCTGCATCCGTCGATTTCCGCCGCCTCCTGCAGTTCCTTCGGCATTGAGGACTGGAAGAAGGTGCGGCAGACGATCAGGTTCCATACCGACGTAGCTGCCGGCAGGATAAGCGCCCACATGCTGTTGACAAGGCCGAGATCTTTGACTACCAGATAAGTCGGGACCAGCCCGCCGCTGAAGAACATGGTGACCATGAACAGTCCCATAAACAGATTGCGTCCGATCATATCCCTGCGGCTCATCGCGTAAGCGGCCGGCAGGGTGACCGCGAGATTGACGGCCGTGCCGGCAGCCGTGTAAATAATGGTATTGAGGTAGCCGTTCCAGATAGCGGGGTCATCGAATACCCGGTTGTAGCCTTCAAACGTAATTTCTTTCGGAAAGAGCCACATCTCGCCGGACGCCACGACGTTCGGATTGCTGATGGAAGCGCTCAAAATATAGATTAGCGGATAGGCGACGGCGGCCAGCGCCAGAATGAGGACGAAATACACGATCGCCAGAAAAACTTTATCGCCTTTGGTTTCCTTGATTGCCGGTATCATTGTTGCATCACTCCCTTCTTCCGCCTTCTACCAAAGGCTGTTCTCGCTTGTCCGCCGGACGATTTGATTGACGACAATCAGCATGACGGCGTTAACGACCGAGTTGAACAAGCCGACGGCCGTGGAATAGCTGTATTGCGCCTCCAGCAGACCGGTGCGGTAAACGGAGGTGGCAATGACGTCCGATGAGGACATGTTCAGCGGGTTCTGCAGCAGCAGTATTTTTTCATAGCCGACGCTGAGCAGACTTCCGACATTCAGAATCATCAGGATGGTGATGGTCGGAACGAGCACCGGAATGTTGATGTTCCAGATGCGCTGCACCCTGGACGCCCCGTCGAGAATGGCCGCTTCATGCAGGCCCGGATCGACGGCCGACAACGCCGCCAAGTAAATGATGGTGCCCCAGCCCGTGGTCTGCCAGACATCGGACAAGACGTACATCGTTTTGAACCAGCGAGGATCAGTCAGAAAGTTAGGCGCCGTAATGCCGAGCGCTTCGAGCAGGTTGATGATCATCCCCGAAGATGGGGTCAAAAACGTAATGATCATCCCCGCCATCACGACAGTCGAGATGAAATGGGGTGCGTAGGTTACCGTTTGAACCGTTTTTTTGAACGCCCCGTTGCGCACCTCGTTGAAGGCGAGGGCCAGCAGGATCGGCAGCGGAAAGCCTATCGCCAGGCCGTAAAGGCTGATGCTAAGTGTATTCCACAGTAAATCCCAGAAGTAATAAGAATTGAAGAAACGGCTAAAATGATCAAATCCTACCCATTTGCTGCCGCCCATTCCGAAGGCCGGAACATAATTTTTGAAGGCGATTTGAATTCCGTACATCGGCAAGTAGTTAAAGATCAGAACAGTAAGCAATGCGGGAGCCATAAAGACGTATAACCGCCAGCTTCGAACTATTTTTTTGAGCGTCCTCCCTGTCCCGCGCCTCTTCTCCTGCTGTTTTGCAGGTATGGGGGACATATCTAATGCGGCTTTGCTGCTCCCTTGTACCATATCGGGCCCCTCTCCTTTCCCGTTTCGAGTAAGCCTCCTGCTAACGTTAACTATACTGCCACCAATTCGGAGGATTTGCCTTCCAATGTGTGATGGGAATGATAGAGAGAGCCGCAGCAGGTATGCTTCTATGTGTTTCCCGGCTAACCCGTAGTCTACAGAAGGACCGGTTATCCGTAAACATGTGATTTTCGCTCTGCCGGGTAAACAGTGTTAATATGGCATGCTCCAAATATGTCAGAAAATATGACAAGGAAAAATCGGCCTCCGAAGTTTCCGTTTCTCCCGCCGTGCCGCGCTATGTTTTTTTTGACATTCCGTTTACGCCGCCTTTACATTCGAGCAACCCGAAAATATAAGACCGGAGGCGGCTTCATGCCTGTTCCGGCGCGGAACGGAAAGGCTCAGAAGGCTTGAGCGGAGCACTGTTAAGTAAAAAAAGACATACCCGGGCCTCTTCTCAAGCGCGCGTAAATGGTGTACGGTTATCGTCATAAACAACATATCCGGACTTGATTTTTTTTGGACACTGGCTTTACATTTCCAGAAATAAAGCGCATTCATAAAATTCTTTGGCAAGCCAAGGGGGTAAGCATGAAGCTGAATTATTTCAAGTCCAGGTTATTTCTGAGATATATGTCATCTTATCTGCTTATTCTGCTCGTACCTCTCATCTGTCTGACATTGCTTATCTACAATAACGCCGCAAGCAACCTGCGCGCGGAAATCGAGCAGTCCCACCTGAATCAGCTCCTTCAGACCGAAACAATCGTGAACAGCCATATGAAGCAGCTTAACGATATATCCTCACACGCCGCCTACGACGAACGCCTTGCCCGCTATCGGGTGCACGATCCGTACTATGTCCTCGAAGCCACCGACGCATTGAAGCTTTATAAGGCGACAAGCCCGATTATCGGGGAGATGTTCCTTTATTATCATGGCGATTCCAATATTTATTCCACTGACGGAATGAACAGCCTCGAGGTGTTCTCAGGCACGTTCAACTTCCGCAATTGGAGCACCGATTCCATCGTCGAAGACTTGAACGGACTGCGTTACGCGACAATGCGCCCGGCCGACCTGTTCAACCGGAAACCGGGCTTCAACCAGTCGATGCTGGCTTACCTGGTGCCCATCACGCCGAACAGTCCGACTCCGCACGGCACGCTGATGTATTTGATCAAGGAATCCGAACTAACCGGCCTGATCGACTCCATCCTGGGCAACTATCAGGGTTCTTCCTATATCGTCGATTCCGGCGGCCGCATTCTGGCTGCGAACAACAACCGGGAAGATGAGCTTCCCGGCGGGGAGCTGCAGCGCCTGGTATCGCTGGAACCGGGCATTCACAGCGTGCAGCTGAACGGCGTCGCCCATTCGGTCGTCTCCGTAAAATCGGACCAGAACGGCTGGCAGTACGTTACGCTGATGCCGAGCTCCCAATTCTTCAGCAACGTCCTGCATATCCGCAGCTTCATTATCCTGCTGTTCTCGGCAGTCGTCCTGCTCGGCGCCCTGTTTGCCCTGCTGCTCGCCCGCAGGCAATACCATCCGATCTTCAGCCTGTTCGAATTCGCGAACTCCAAATACAGGGAGGAACAGCCCGCAGGCGGCGCGCCCTCCCCGGGCAACGAGCTGGAACGCATCCGCTCCGCTCTGCAGGAATACAGCGACCGGGCCGACCTGCAGGAGCCGTACGCCCGCAACCATCTGCTGCTGATGCTGCTGCGCCACGGAAACGTCAGCAGCCTGCCGCCGTACCTGCTGCAGACGCTCGATGTTTCCTTTAACCGGAACCGGCACTTCGCAATGCTGATCGGCAGGCAGGACGGCGCCGAGGAGCACGAAAACGTCCAGGAATGGCAAGCGATGCAGCAGTTGCTGTCCGAGGTCGAGTTTCCGGAGTACGACGCGCGCGTGTACTGCGTGGAATTGCCGAAGCCGGACCAGATCGCGCTGATCGTCAGCTTCGGCACGCTGGAATGCATGGAGGAGCAGCGCCAGTTCCGCGGAATCGTCCAGGCGGCGCACGATCTTCTGCATGCCGATTACCAGCTTCACCCGGCAGTCGGCGTGGGTACCTGCTACGATAATCCGGACAGGCTCAACCAATCGTTCATCGAAGCCTGCTCGGCTTATGAATCCCGGCTGTCTCCCGGGAACGGGTCCATCACTTATTTCAGCAAGCTGCCCGCCGTAAGCGACGAAGCGTGCTGGATGCCGAAGAACGTACTGCTGATGCTGGCCCAAAGCTTGAAGCAGGGGAACAGGGAGGTGGCGGAGCAGACGGTGCAGGAAGCCGTCGACTACCTGCGGACGCCGGAGCTGTCCGTCAAGTTCGTACGCTATATCAGCGTCGACATGGTCAATACGATCGTGAAGACCGCCATCGAAGCCGGCGTGGAGCATGTAAGCGCCAAGCTGCCGGTACAGCTCGTCTTTACCTCGCTGGACGAGCTGTACCGGCACTGCCTGAACCTGATCGCCCATGTCTGCGAACAGGTGGAATGGAAGGAGGAGAAGGAAGCCCGTTCCTTAATGGACCAGATCATTCAGTACATCGACGCCCATTACATGGACCACTCCTTAAGCCTGGAGGAAATTTCGTACAATTACTCCATTTCGATGTCTTATTTCAGCCGTTCCTTCAAGGAGAAGGTGGGCATTAATTTCGTGCAATATGTATGGCAAAAGCGGATGGCCGCCGTCATTACCGACCTGACCACCACCAACGACCCGCTTAAAGACATCATTCAGCGGGTCGGATATCTCGACACGCCCAACTTCATCCGCCGGTTCAAGAAGGAAACCGGCCACACGCCCGGCCAATACCGCAAGCTGTTCTCCGGCGGCAACGGGGGGCGCTAGTATTCAGGCGGGAGGATGGCAAACAATCATATTATTCAAAAGAATCTATGATGCCATTGAAGCAGGCGGCTGGGGTGAACTCACAACGAAGCGGCAATTCCCCGTCTATTCGGGAAATTGCCGCTTCGTGCGTTCCTGCTCCTGCCGTGAAAGGTCTTTTTGCCGGCCGGCGATCAATGCGGTTGACTCTGCTGAACCCCCGGACCAACCTGCTACAACTACCTTTCATTACAGTCCGGCGCCTCATCCGTGAGCCGCTGGGAGAACTGGCTTTAATCCGACTTAGCCAGCAAATACAAGAAGTATGGCGTACTGAGCAGCGTAATGATAATTCCAGTGGGAACATCGCTGCCCATGCTGACAATCCGGGTAATGGTATCCGCAAGCAGCACGATCAGCGCACCTGCCAAGGAAGCCGCCGGCAGCATCACCTTATGGTTGGGGCCCACCAGCTTTCGGGCCAGGTGAGGGCTGATCATGCCCACGAAGAAGAAATTGCCTCCTAATGCCACGCTGCCGGAGGACAGAGCGACCGCTGCCATAGACAATCCGAGAAATTCCGGCTTTACTGCCAGCCCGAGACCCGTAGCCGTATCATTTCCCAGACGAATGGTGTTAAGAATCCTGGACTTGTACAGTGTATAACCCACCAGCACCAACACCCATGGCCCCAATACGGCCAGATACTTCCAATCATCCCCCCATAAGCTGCCTGCCATCCAGCGCTGGGCAAATTCCATCTGATTCTGATCCAGTCGTAGTGTAATCAGCAAAGTATAAGCACTGTAGCCGCTCCCCACAGCCACCCCGGTCAGGATCAGCCGTGTTGGCGAAATATCGCGGCCCCTCTTGTAGGACAGCAGAAAAATAAGCAAGGCCGCCGTAAGCCCGCCTGCAAAAGAGAGAATTGGCAGGAGCAGAGCCGATGACATGCCGTCCAGAGAAAAACCGGCGATGACCAGAATCACGAACAGTCCGGAGCCGGAGCTGATTCCGAGAGTTCCCGGGCTGGCCATGTCATTACGAAGCAGACTCTGCATGATGCAGCCTGAAGCACCCATGCCGATGCCCACCAGGATGGACAGCACAATCCGGGGCAGACGGAAGTCAAAAACAATGAGCTTCTGCTGCTCCGTTCCCTCGCCCAGCAGCACCTTCAGCACTTCCGCAGGCGTGAGATTCATTTTGCCGGAATTGACGCTGATTATTCCCAGCACAACAACCAGCACCAGCATCAGGACAACGATGCCGATTTCTCGTGACCTTGAAAATCCCTTGCCCGTCATGCGGTTCATGCGAACTCCCCCCGTGGCTTCCGCGCGAGATAAAGGAAGTAAGGCACACCGACAGCCGAAAAAATAATACCCAGCGGAGTCTCATAGGGCCGGTTGATCAGTCGTCCAAGCAGGTCAGCCGCCACTACAAACAGCGCTCCGTACAGGGCGCAGGCGGGAATAATGCGCCGGTAATCCACTCCGGCAATATAGCGAACTATATGAGGCACAATCAGTCCCACGAAGCCCACCGGACCCACTACAACTACAGCCAGGCCGGTAAGCACCAGCACGACTACGGTAGCCAACCCTTTGATTACACCAGTGCGCTGCCCCAGCCCTGCGGCGACATCCTCTCCCAGACTCAGCAAGGTGATGGAAGGAGCCAGCGCAACCGCAGCGATCGTCCCCGCGACAAATAACGGAGATACAAGGGCAAGTTCCGTCCATGTGGCACCGGCGGTGCCTCCCGCCGTCCAGTAGGCCATCGCCTGGCCCAGACGATAGCGGATGGACAGATACGAGCTGAAGGCACCGAACATCATAGAGATGGAGATGCCCGCCAGCACCAGCCGCTGGGGGGTCATCCCCCTCTTGCCCATACTGGCAATAAAATAGGTCATCCCCGTTGCCAGCGCCGCCCCCAGACAGGCGAACAGCATCGTCTGCAGATAGGTCTTGTCCGGAAGAAACACGAGGCACAAAGCGATAGCGAAGCCGGAACCGGAGCTGATGCCCATAAGGCCTGAATCCGCCAGGGGATTGCGGGTGGTACCCTGCATGATAGCGCCGCAAACGGCAAGGCTGGTGCCAACGATAACGTTTGCTGCTGTCCGGGGAAACCGCAAGGTCTGAATGATCTGGTGCTCCGTCACACTGGGGTCAAAGGCAAAGATTGCACTCCACGCCGTGGCCAGGTTCATATCGGCAGCGCCAAATGAAATGGACGCGGCCATGGAGAACAACAAGAGAACGGCCCCCAATGCCATGAACAAGGTATACTTTGCCGCGCCTTTTGACTGTTTACCTGCATGTACTTGCTTCATCCTTCTTCACCTATCCTGACAATCTGTATCTGCTTCACATCGGTAAGAACATGCTCTGCAAAAGATCATTTGACCAGTTCGTTGATATTTTCCATAATATAATCCAGTTGTTCCTTCAAACTTCCAAGATCATTATAATAGAAAAGACCTTGATATTCGCCGGGGATTTCCAGCACACGCCCTCCCGCAACCGCAGGGATGCTCTTCCAAATATCCGTCTTGGCATAAGCAGATTCCTTGCCCTCCTGCCGGAACCAGAAGATATAGTCGCCGAAGTACTGGTGCGCTACCTCATAGCTCAGCGTTGCCCGCCCCTCTCCGTTTTCCGCTATCAGTTCCTCCAGCTTTGCGGGTTTTTTCAGGCCAAGGTACTTGTATAACAGTGTCCCTCCTCTTGATGAGGTCTCGTAGGCGACGCCGCTCCAATCTCCGGATGGCCCCCAGTCTTCCATAATGCTGAAGGTTTTGTTGGCAAATTGCTCGGAGGTGAGCTTGGCCTTGGCTTCCTCCAGCTTTTTACTGAAGGCATCAATCATCGCCTTGGCCTCTGTTTCCCGGCCCAGCGCCTCTCCAAGAAACGCCAGCCGCTCCTCAGGAGACAAACTTTCTTCTACGACCAAAGTGGGGGCAACCTTGGACAGCTTGTCAAATTCTGCCGCATCATAAGTTACGATCACTTCCGGCTCATAGACCATAATATTTTCCGCTTCCCAAGGATCAAGCGACTCTATTCCGTCAAGCTCGTCATAGAAGGGCATGGTTGGCTGCTTCCACCCTGAAAAGGCAACCGGCTTAATTCCCAACGCGACAACATCGCCAACGTACCAGTTTACAGCCACCTTCTGCGGATTGGCAGGCACTTCTACATCCCCTTTGACAGTCTTGACAATTCTTGTTGCGGCTTGCGGAGAACTCGTCGGCTGCTCCGACTGGACAGCCGGGGCAGGCGATGATGCGGGTGTTTCGGCATTTGTTGCCGCCGTCCCTCCGCCACACGCCGATAACAGCAACGTTATCCCCAGCATGGCCGTCATGACCAGATTCGCTCTCGTTATATATCTCATCCCATAATCCCCTTTGTCCTGAAAATTGAATTGGCGAACAATTCTTTCATCAGTATAAAGGGGGCAAGCCTTACAGCCAATGCCGTCATCTCTCTTCATGATCGACATTTTCTCTCTATATTCGCCAGGGGTCATGTCCAGCCTGCTCTTGAAGGTTCGGATCAGATTATGCTCGTCCGTGAAGCCACAGGCCAATGCAATTTCCCGCATGGAGGCATTGCTGTCCCTGAGATGCCTTTGAACCGCCTCCAGCCGTTTTTGAATTAAATAGTCCTGGGGGCTTTCACCTGTCTGCTGCTTAAACATTCGGTACAGATGACTGTAGCTTATGTGCAGCAGCTGTGCCAGTTCCTGAATGGAGAAGGCTTCATTATATTTCAGGGCCATATAGTTCCGGGCCATTGTTACCAGATCGGGCCGCAGGCTTGCACTTCTGCCGGATGCCAGTTCTTCATAGATTTCGCAGACCAGTTGGAGAAAGGATGTCTTTACAGACAACCTCCGCAATGGTGAAGGCGCCTGCCAACGTTCATGCATCCCCCTCAATTGACTGACAAAAAACAGCGGGTGATCCGGGCAAAGAGCATATTGCCTGTCAAAGGGAAACGCCTCCGACATGCGGTTAAGCCCGCGCCGGCCTAAGAGGGGGACTCTTGCTCGATACAGCACCATATAACAATCCAGCGGCTCCTGAACAGGGGAAACCGACAGCCTGGTTCCCTTGCCGCCGTGAAAAAGACCGAATCGGTCCAGTTGATATGACGTCTCGTCCAATTGTACCTGTCCACCGCCGCCATAGGCGTACAGAAAGATGCTTGATGGTGCAGTATATTCCCGAATTACCGCACCCGGAACAAGCCGCTGATGCCGAATATCCACTACTGACACCTGTGCCTGCTCCCATATGGCAAGCTCCAGATCCAGCTTCCATGCAGCGAGAGGCCCTGGACTTTGAAATAACTTCATGCGCTTGCCCTTCCCTTCTTTATCGAAATAAATGATATTGATTATTATTCTCATTATAAGGGGAAGCTTCGCTGAAGGGTATACCGAAATGAGTTTTTTTGAATCTTATGGTGTCCAATGTCCCGAATGAACGCATGGCACCATTCAAATAAACGTAAAAACAAGCAGAAACGGCTTCGCTGTCCTTATATAAGGGACGGGGCGTTTCAGCGAGAAAAGCCTCAGTACAAAGACTGAAGCTTTCTCTAATGCGGTCAAGAGGACTCGAACCTCCACGATATTGCTGCCACTTGCACCTGAAATGGTGAGCCGTAAAGGAGGCGAGCTAAGGATGCTTATCTCTCAAATCCCTTATGGAACAAGGGTTTATGTATTTTTCTTCCTTCAATAAGTGGAAACGGCTTCGCCGTCCTTATAAGGACGGTATCCGTTTCAGCGAGAAAGATAAGGCTAATGTATAGCGTGAACATATAAATTATCTTTGAACAAAACGGCTATGCCGTCCTTGACTGGCCAGCGCAGCTGTTTGCATTTCAGGTGTAAGGCTGGCTGCTGAAGCCAGGCAGAAAACCAGGCGGAAAAAGGTCACTTCATACTCCCCTCAGCCGCTTTTTCGCAAGCGTTAGCGGAAAAAAGGAACCCTAATCGATCCGTTTCGCCCCCTTGCAGAGGAATACGCCTACATTAAGATGAACTTGAACCATTCGTCCAAAGGGCGGCCATTTTAGTGGCAAAAAGGATAACTAATCCAACATAATCGGATACTGGATCATCCCTAGTGGGAAAAAGTACAGCTAATCCGGCTGAAATCAGCCGGATGCGGTGAACGGGCCTCCATGAAGTGTACAAAATCCCACTAAAGCCCGTTAAAGCCGGAATTCCAGCCCATTAGTGTTACTTTTTACACTTCGCTTAACTTCCCTTGAATCTCCTTGCATTCCATCAGCGTTTTCAGGTCCGCCGGTTCCATTCTTATACATTAAATTACCTTTTTTGGGCTCAAAACCAAAATCAGCGGTTGACGATGTGAATGAAGTCCGGCAGGTTCAGAGGGTTCTTCCGATCCCGCTGCTAAAGCCCGGTTTCCTGATTGGTATACGATTACTGGTTGAAACCGGTCTTTAAAGGCGAACAGTATCGTATCTCCAGAATTCCTCTGACCCTCGGCTAAAAAACAAACCGCCAGCCGCCGAAGGCTGTCACATTCTCAGCAGCCATTTCGGCATAACCTTCACAGATGAAGCCCATCACTTCGCTGCCATCCTGGAGTTCAATTCTGCCAAGCCCCAGCGGTGACGGAATCAGAGCCGCGAAGCGGCCTACCGATTGCACCGGCATCTTCCACAGCTCCAGCTGAATTGAGGCTCCGCCTTCCGCTTTACGGATCAATCCCGGTTTGGCCGGTGTTGTCTGCAGCTTAACCATCTCATAACAAGGTGCGGTCAGTGCCTCCCGCAAGAAATAAGCGCCGTGACCGGTCATCTGCTTCTCCAGCGGGAACCCCCGCATGTGGAGGCCGCAGACCGCAAGGGTTGTCCATTCCTCCCCGGCAGGCGTTGAGGCCAAGGGACCCCCGGCCGTTTCTGCTGCCTCCTTCTCCCCTGATTCCCCGAGGAATCGGCTGGCCGCACCGGCCAGCAGGTGCTCATTGTCCGCAAGCGCAAACAGCGTGATGCCAAAGGGCATATCCTCAGAGGCACTACCGGCGGGGATGGCTGCCGCAGACAAATCCAGCAGATTGCAATGGTTGGTGTAGCGGCCCATCTCCGAATTGGTCCTGACCGGATCGGCTTCCACCTGCTCTCTGCTCCAGGTTCCTCCGCAGGTTGGCATAACCAGCACCGCATTTCGGAGCAGCATCCGGGTCTCGCCTTTGTACTCCTGCAGCCGATGCATCGCCTGGAACAGCCCGGAGGCTGTATGCCGCTCCGCATTTCCCGACGATAGAATCCGCTCGGTCACAGGCAGTACAACATCCCTGTGACTCTGCACAAACTCCCCCAGATCAGACCAGCGCTCGGCTACCCAGGGTCCGTCATACAAGATGGAAGCCGCTTCCAAGAACATTGCACAATCCACATATTCCACTGGAATCCCCAGCTTCTGCAGTGAGGTCCGGGCCAATTCCCATGCCAGCCGGTATTCCTCCCCGTGGGAACCATAGAAGACCAGCGGCTCTGCAGGGAACAGCAGCTTCGCAGGAAGCTGCGCAGCCTGCCGGCGAATACTGCGCGACCAGGGATCAGTAGGGTCCAGGCCGCGCACCTGGCGGTCAACCAGCAGGGCATCCTCCAGCCCGTTCGCAAACACCGTAACGCAATCCAGGCTGGCGCAGGCCGGAACTACCCCGCGGGTAGGCCAAGCCCCCAAGCTCGGTTTGTATCCCACCAGACCGTTTAATGCTGCAGGCACACGCCCTGAGCCTGCAGTATCTGTACCTAGCGAGAAAGCCGCCTGTCCTCTGGCCACAGCAACAGCTGATCCGGAGCTGGAGCCGCCGCTGATGTATTCCGGTCTCAGCGCGTTATGCACAGCGCCGTGTGGAGTTCTTGTGCCAACCAGCCCTGTGGCGAACTGGTCCAGATTGGTCTTGCCCAGCGGAATAGCCCCCGCGGCGATCAGTCGCTCTACGACGGACGAATGGCACTCCGGCAGATAGCTGAATTCAGGACAAGCAGCCGTTGTAGGATAATTCCGGACATCTATATTATCTTTGACGGCGAACGGAATCCCCCAAAGCGGATACCGCTCCTTATCCAGATGACTTAAGCTCTCCAGATAAGGATGAATTTGTTCATAGGAAGGAGGCTCGATCCAAATATTCATCTCTTCATCCTGCAGCGAACGCAGGATGATTTCCCGGATGACTTCTTCCGGTGTAAGTGCTCCGCTTCTGTACTGGTTCCGGAGCCATCCCGCAGACAGCTTCAGCGGCAGTTTTGCTATATCCATTATGTCATCTCCTATCCTGGGGGTTGTTCAGCTTGCCGGACGGCCTCATTTCATGCAGCTTAAGAGCCAGCTGAAGCTCAAGCATATCGTCCCCATTGTCCGAATTTAAGTTCAGCAGCTCACAGGCGCGTTCTATTCTGTAAGTAACCGTATTGTAATGGGTGAACAATGCGGCAGAGGCTTTTTTCACATTGCGGTTGTATTTGAAATACAGGCTAAGCGTGTGCAGCAGGGAAGCATTGTGCTTGCTGTCATATTCAAGCAGGGGAATCAGATATTGATCACGGTAATCCCAGATCTCTTCGAGGTCAGGCAAATGATATAGCAGCCTGAAGACGCCCAGCTTCCTGTAATCAATAAAAGGATCGGTTAAACCGCAAATTCTGCGGATATGGCAGATCTTCTTGGCCGACTCATAGCTGAGATGAACCAGATCGGGACGGCTCACCTTGTCGCCGATGCAGAAGACATAGGAATCCTTCGCAAACACCATATTCAGCTCCGCAAGCAGACGCTGAAGCGTTTCTTTCAGCAGGCTGTCCGGAGCATCGGCTGCCGTAACTGCCAGCTCACCTTCAATAATGGTCATCTTCACATGCTGCAAGTCTCCCCTTGCCCTGACCCGCTTCACGGCCTGCTGAATCTGCTTAAGCTCCGGCTTCTCCTCCAGCCAGCCGACCACCGCCGCAGTCAAAGCCTGATCGGGCAGCGGACAGCCGCAGGCCTCAGCCCTCAGCTTCAAATCCTCACCGGCAACGATTCTTCCGCTGATCCAGTCCTGCAGGAACTGGTCCACATACTTCAGCTCAACTTCTCTGCGGGCATTCGCATTAATCATTTCCAGTCCGACCAGGACACCCACCCGGTCAATCGTAAGCTGATCCACCACGGTCAATTCCTGGTTCCATTCCAGCAGAATGAGCAGACACTGATTCATTTGTTTGTCATTGACTGCAGATACATAAGCCCGAATCCGCCGCTCTCCAAGGGTAATGAAGCTGATCCCGAGATTCGCCTCATCTCTCAGCTGCATCCAGATCGGGCTCTGGTTGTTAAGGTTCAGCCCTTCTGCCTGCGGAGAGCAGAACACATGGTCCGCATCATCCAGCAGTACAATGGGATTATGCAGCATTCCGTCCAGGGTGTGCAGGAAATCGTCGATGCCGTCGCCGTGCAGCAGCTGCTTCGACAGCTTCTGAAAACGGCTCTGAAGCTGGGAGAGCTCTCTCGCTTCCTGAACCAGCACCCGCTCCATGATATCTCTGACGACATCGGAGAAAGAAGTCGAAGACGGCAGTTCGAAAATGGGGAAATCCAGCTGGTCGGCAAGCTCCAGCGCCCTGGCCGGCACCTCATCGATGAACCGTTTGGTCTTGATGCCCAGCGCAGAAACGCCCTTCTGATTCAGCTGCGGGATCATATCCGAGATCAAATCAGGCTGGTCCCGGAAGGGAAATCCGCTGGTAATCAGGAATTCCCCTGGGCGAACCCAATCAATGACATCGGGAACCTCCATAACGTTTACGCGATTAATGTAGCGGTGCAAGCCTCCGGCTCCGGCAAGCACAACCGCTTCCTTGAGATCAGGAATCAATAGAATATCGCTGCAGGTCAGACCTGTGATTACATTGTTCGCCATGGAGAGCGCCGCCTTTACTTTAACTTGGAGGAATAGATATCTTCAATAATCGTTGTGCCAAAAAAGGAGTTGGGCAGAGCCTGCTCCTCGCTCGGCAGAAAAATACTGATCTGCTCGGAAGGCGAGTCCCCGGCGTTCGCTACCGAATGGACCACACCTGCAGGTACGTGAAAGGTGTCCCCCGCCCGGTAGCTGTACCATTCGCCGCCGCTCAGCAGCTTAACCTCGCCAACGGTAATATGAATAATTTCCACTACATCGTGATAGTGGGGAACCACCTGTCCCCCAACGCCCAGTTTCTCCCATAGTATTGAGCTCATCCGTATGCCCAATTTATCCGCCTGTGCCGCCGAGACGATCTCGCGGTGATACAGCTCAATGTGATTCGGCATCAATTCCCAGCTCATAGCTTCTGCTGTCAATACTTCCGTGTCCTGTGTGAGCATATGTCATTCCTCCATGATGTTATATTATTGGTTTCTGCGGAAGATGGCCGACACCGGTCCGCCGCCTGCCGGCCCCTGATGCTCCCCGCCTCCGGAAACATAGATCATCGGGTCACCGCATACATAAGCGAGCACTCCGCCAACCACGGCACGTGCATGCCGGGTATGGTTGATATCGGAATCATCCAGCATCGTATGGCGCCGTTCCCGGACATATCCCGCCGGATCAGCTTCCGCCTTGGCCAGCACCTGAACCAGTTCATCCTCACGATGCCGGTCGATCAGGCGCTGCAGTGCCGCGCCGTCAATGGCATCCCTCATCACATCATGATCAATATAATACGGACCTTCCGCAGCCGGAGAATTGCCGAACACAATGATTTCGCAGCAGGACAGCTCACTGCCTGCCGAGGAGGAAGCCACCTTGCTGTACAACTCCCAATTGACGCAGATATCCTTATCCAGCAGAATTTCGCGGTCCACCTCTCCCAGCGCCACTGCAACACCCAGGGCCGAAGCCCCTCTGGAATAACCCATGGACTTGTAGGTATCCTCTGTCACAGGTACAGCATTTCTGGCATGGGCTTCATGAATATGCTCTGCAGTCAGCAGCGGACATTTGATTTGTACGAAATGCACATCTTCCGCCGATTCGATTCCGGCATCCAGGACAGCGCGGGCTACCGCCTCTGCCACTTCATCAACCTGACTTCTACGGCCAAGCTCCTCCGGGTGTAAGTCCCTCGTTCTCGAAACGCCAATCGCGAGTGATTTCAATCCATTTCCTGCTTCTCCAGGCATGAATGAGCCGCTGCGGCTCATCACTGTGAAATGCGGGCTCAGCACACCTTCTGTTCCGCCCGACATAATGAAGGACATTTTGTCTTCCTTCCCCTCCGGATACGAGGCAAAGAACTGCTTGAGTGCAAGCACGGCATAGCCCCGGGTAAAATCATTGACACATCCGTTGCCTTCCGTCTTGCCCAGCACGGCCACCACCTCGCCGGGCCGGATGCTGCCCGCTTCAACGGAAGCCCGGAGGCCCGTCATATCATGCGGAGCACCCGCAGGCACTTTAATGACTGAGCACTTCATCATAGATCATCGCTCCTTGTCCAAAAGATGACTTTCCTCTCCAGCAGGCCGATACACCAGAACAGCAGCAGGCCGCAGGCCGCCGAGGCAATAATCGCCGAGAACATGATTGGAGTGTCCATATGATAGGACGAGACCAGCACAACATATCCGAGTCCTTTATTCGCTCCTACAAACTCGCCGACAATAGCACCGACAATGGCCAGGGAGGTTGAGATTTTGAGTGCGGAGAAAATGTACGGCAGACTCGACGGCAGACGCAGCTTCCAGAAGATCTCCCATTGGGTTCCTTTATAGGTAGCAAACAGCTCCCAGGCTTCATACTCAATCGCTTTAAGCCCCTTCACACTGTTCACCAGAATTGGAAAAAAGCAGATCAGCATGGACGCCACCACTTTGGAGGAATATCCGGTACCCAGCCATACCACCAGCAGCGGAGCCAGGGCTACAATCGGCGTGGTCTTCAGGGCAATGGCCAGCGGAAATACCCCCTTCTCAATCGGCTTGGAGTGAACGAAGATAACCGCAGTCACAAATCCGAGAATATTGGCAAGAATAAATCCGGCCAGAGCTTCCATCAGCGTAACCAGCATATGCGAGCCTAGAGAGCCTTCGATCGCCGATATTATTTGGGTCGGAGCGGGAAGCAAATACACAGGTACGGAGAACAGGCGCACGGCCAGTTCCCAGAGCACCAGAAACCCGAGTCCAAAACCGAGCGGATAGAGGCTGTCTTTAAGTTTGGTTGTCATAAATGTTTGACCCTCTTTCTCAGTTCCTTGACCGTAAGATGGAATTCCGGCCGCTCCTCCATCCCCGCCTCACGCGGTGAAGGGAGCGGAACCGGAATAATATCCGTCACCCCGGCAGGCCGGGGTGACATCATCACGACACGGTCAGACAGCAGCACCGATTCCTGGATGGAATGGGTAACCATCACAATGCTGCTCAGGCTGGTCTCCGGGCTCTCCCACAAGCGGAGCAGTTCAAAATTCAGCTTCTCCCGGGTCAGTTCATCCAAGGCACCAAAAGGCTCATCCATCAAGAGAACTGTGGGATCGGCAGCCAGCGCTCTGGCAATTGCCGCCCGCTGCTGCATGCCGCCGCTGAGCTGATGCGGAAAGTGATCCATGAAATCCTGAAGACCTACCAGGCGCAGCGCGCTTTCCGCCTTCTCCCGTGCCTCCTTCTTCGTAAATTTCTTCTTGTTGCCGAGTTCGAGCGGCAGAATTACATTCTGAATTGCGGTCAGCCACGGCATAAGCACCGGCTTTTGAAAGACCATGCCCAGCGAAAGGCTGGAAGAGGTATAGACTACCTCCCCTCCTTTATCAGGAACGAGCAGCTGCAGCATGAGCCTTAGCAGGGTCGATTTTCCGCAACCGCTTGGACCCAATATGGAAATGAACTCATTCCGGTATACATCCAGATTTACCTGATCCAGCACCTGCACCTCTCCGAAGGACAGCGAGCAGTTCGTTAACGAAAGCATGGCTTCCCGCGCTCCACCATCCTGTAGGTCGCGTGCCTCCGCAATAGGTTGTGCCTGTTCCTTTATCACCGCTGTCATATGCCCGCCTCCTATTCCAGGTATTCGTTCGTAAACAGTGCCTTCAGATCCTGCTCTTTTTTTAGAAAATCCAGTTCAATCAGGCTCTTCTGCAGTGTGTCCCAAGCCTCTTCTTCCATGGAACCGAGCGGCAATTGATCCGGCACCAGCAGTGGAATACTCGCCTTCATCATGTTCACCTCATGCTCAAGCTCCAGCTTGTCGCCATATTTCAAGCCGAATTCGGCAGCTTCTTCAGGATTCTTCAGCGCATAGTCCCAGCCTTTCATGGAAGCCTGAACAAAGCTCTTGACCATTTCCGGGTCTTTCTCAATAACGGATTCCGTTGTGAACAGCGTGTCCGCATAGAAATTGATTCCGTAATCATTCGGGTCAATAATATTCACTTCCTTGCCCTGCTCCTGCACAGCCAGTACTTCATTAATTACATATCCCGGCCATGCCTGCACCTGACCGCTCAGCAGCGGGCTAAGATCATATTTGATCGGCATTTCCCCGATTTCGGAAGCTTCGATGCCCGCGCTTTTTTCCATAGCCCGGAATGTCAGCTCTTCATTTCCGCCAAGCTTAATGCCCACCTTTTTGCCTACAAGATCCTCCATGGTAGCAATCCCTGATTCCTTTAACGCGAACATGACAAAGGGGGTTTTGCGGTATATGGTCGACAACGCCTTGACAGGCACCCCTTTTTCTCTGGCAATGACGATCTGATCGGCTCCGGTCACCCCAAATTCCTCACTGCCGGAGGCCACCATCTGCACTGAAGGGAAATCCGATCCGCCAGGCCGTATTTCCACATCGAGGCCTGCCTCCTTGTAGTAGCCTTTTTCAACGGCGGTGTAGAACCCTGCAAATTGTGCCTGATGAATCCATTTCAACCGCAGCACAACCTTCTTCAGTTCTCCCGAATCCCCCCGGCTGTCAACCTTGGCATTCTGCCCGGAACCGCAGGCAGTAATCAGAAGCATGAGCGATGACAACAGGATGAGCATTGCTTTTCTGGACGTATTCCACATATGATAATTCCCCCCGTTATGATGTTATTGTAGTTGCCGATAGCCTGGCGGGCTGCGCTGCATAAAGATCAATAATGCTCCAGTGCCTTCAGCACCTCGTCCGAATGGCTCACACTGCCGAATACGCCTCCTTGCATCTTCACCATCTCCAGAGCTGCCCGGTGATTGCCTAAGTCGGTTGCTCCGGTGCAATCCTCCAGAATCAGACATTCATATCCCCGGTCATTTGCTTCCCGCATTGTGGTGTGTACACATACATCAGTGGTAATTCCTGTAAGGATCAAATGGGTAATTCCCCGGTTCCTTAAGATCAAGTCGAGATCGGTAGCATAAAAGCTCCCCTTGCCCGGCTTATCAATTATTAGTTCGCCCGGAGCAGGCGCAAGCTCTTCGATAATCTGCCAGCCGCGTTCGCCTCTGACGAGAATCCGGCCGGCCGGCCCTTCTGATCCGATTTCAGCACCAATCTGCCGGCTGCGCCACCGCTTGTTGGCGGGCAGATCAGATAAATCCGGTTTATGCCCTTCCCTGGTGTGGATGACAGTGAATCCTTCAATACGCCGGATACGCTCAAGCAGGCTCTGTATAGGCTTAATCGCCTTGGCCGTCAGGGACAGATCGTAACCCATCTGCTCCACGTACCCGCCCTTCCCGCAGAAGTCCGTTTGCATGTCGATAATCATGAGCGCCGTCTTGCGGGGATCCACGGCCCCATCGTAAGGCCACACATAAGGCGATGCTGTAATTTGCATATTGTCATCTCCTTCTCTAATCAGCAGTGTCGATTAATGTTAGTTTATATAACATTTTGTCTGCATCCTATTCTATGTGTTAGATTATATTACAACAAATTTATGAAGTCTTCGTTTTTTTTACAAAGAATAGATGTTTCCATTTGTAATTATCCATAAAATTAACTTCCTATGTTATATATTACAACTAAAACTGGTGTGATCTAAGCGAATAATGTCGATAGAAATGATAAGCAGGAAGCGCTATCCTTCTAGCAGGATACAGTGCCGTGCGCCGATCCGGCACAGGCGATACACAGATAGAGAGATAAAATAACCCCACAAAGAGGGGCCTTGGCTTCGATGATGACTCAGGTACTTTGCAGGGACCCCAAAACATATAAAATAAATTCTTATCTATCGAGTAGGAGAGGGCGGTAAGCCCCCGTCCTCTCACACCACCGTACATGCGGGTCGGCATACGGCGGTTCCAAAAGGTTAATCTTCTGCTGTCTCTGCTCTTCCTGCGAACGCATCGCTTTCCTCTCTCCTTTCGGTTCTGCCCTTCCGTAAGCTGTTGCCACAGCTTACGGACTATGGCTTCTGCTGACTCCTGCCCGTTCAGCGCAGCCTCCCGGCTACGGTTACAAGTTTTTTTTCCTTGCTTATCTGACAGGTCTCCCCAGATCAGAACGTCATCTGTCTGCCCGCGACCCCTGGAGTATACCGCGCCAGCCCTTGGCGGCTTTGGATTTCGTCCTGTTAAGGTGACTTATCCGACTGACACAGCCTCCAATCCAGTTCGTGTACCTTGGCCCGTGCTTTTGCCTCCGGCTTCCTTCAGATTCCACCTCACGGTGGACACCCTTGCCCTTGGCTAACGGTAGGCGCTCGCCAGCCCCCGTTCGGGACTTTCACCCTAAAGATGACGCCCATGCTGGGCGTACGCAAAAAAGGCTGACCGGGGCGTGGTGTCCAGGTCAGCTTGTTGTAGTCATTTTATATACAATTCATCTTGCTCTGAATCCGGATCTCCAGGGTCCAGGCATCCTGGAGTCTAAAGCTGGTGCAGCGCGGCATAACAACGTGCCGGAACGGCCTGCTCCGAATATTGGCGGTAAGAGCGGTAATTCAATAAAGTGCGCATTGTTTCGTTCCATTCGTTCAAGAGGCAGGCTCTCCCTTCTTCTTGTTATTCATATAATAATACACCGGAAGGCCGGCCAGTGTAATCAAAATCCCGGTCAGGGAGCGGAACGGATCGCCAATTACGGTGCTTGCCAAAATATAAGCGCCTCCCACCACGCCGACAATAGGAGTAAACGGATAGAACGGAACCCGGTAGCCGCCCTTCTCCGCCGGCTTCTTCCTTCTCAGCAGGAATACACCGAATACCCCCATAGTAAAGAAGATCCATAATACAAATACAAGCAAATCCGTCAAAGTATCAAAGGTTCCCGAGAAAATGTACAACACCGCCAGCCCGCTATGGAACAGCAGCGCATTCGCCGGGGTGCCGAAGCGGGGATGAATTTGCCGCAGCGTGCGCGCAAACGGAATTTCCCCGCGTTCCCCCATCGCCTGCGGAACTCTCGCTGCCGTCATCAAATAACCATTGAGCGCTCCAAGCACCGAAACGATAATGCCGGCGGTAATAAACGCGCCTCCTCCGCTGCCCAGCAGCGCTTCCGCCGCCTCCGCGCCCGGCGTTTTCGAAGAAACGATCGTCTCAAAAGGCAGCGCTTTAAAGATAGCTATATTAAAGAGAACATATACGATCATAACGAACATCACGCCGACAAAAATAACCTTCGGCAGCGTTTTGGACGGATTGCGGATCTCCCCGGCCATGTTGGTCACTCCAATCCAGCCGTCATACGCCCACAGCGTCCCCAAAATCGCCGCGCCAAACCCCGCTCCGGCCGCCGCTCCCGTCTGAATACCGGCGAAGCCGGGAGCCTCGCCCGAAACCAGGCCAAACACAACGATTCCGGCAATCGGCACCAGCTTGCCGGCCGTCGCCAGCGTCTGGATGATGCCCCCGTACCGGGTCGAAATCATATTCATAATTAAAATAAAAGCCAAAATCGCTACCGCCAGCAGCTTCTGCTGGAAGCCGTTCATCGGCAGAAAGTACCCCGAATATGTAGCAAAAGCAATGGACAGCGCAGCCGCCGAAGCCGGATAGGAAATCACCGTCTGCACCCAGCCGAGCAGGAAGCCAAACACCTCTCCGTACAGCTCGCGGAGATAGATGTACAGCCCGCCGGATTTCGGTATCGCCGCAGCGATTTCCGCCACCGACAAGGCGGATGCCAATGTAATGATGCCTCCCGCCGCCCAAGCCAAAAGGCTCATATAAAGCGTCCCGGCATTCCCGAGGACAATGCCCGGCTTCAAGAATATGCCGGAACCGATAATCATCCCCACAACGAGAGCCAGCGCCTGAATAAAAGTAACCGATCTTTGCATAGATTTCTGTTCTGATTGTTGCAGCATTTCATTTGCCATAGCTTGAGCCAACCTTTCCCCGTTACAAAATGACGAAGCCGCTTTGCGGCTCTGCATCATTATAAATGAGGTGTTCTCCATTGATCAAACCTTTTGTGAAAAAAATCGCAAAACTTCAAACAGGCTTATCCGGCGTTGTCGCCCGTCTTCCCGTCCAGCATGGAGGCGGCAAACAAGGAAGGCTCTTTCAGCTGCTTCGGCTTCTCTGACTTTTCCGGTTCCTGCTGCTTCTGCGCTTCCGCCATTTCTGCCAGCAGGGCCTTAAGCCGGCCTGCCGTGACCGGCTTCGCCTCTTCCGACAGCTCATAGCCAAGCTGTCCGTTCGTCTCGATCGTCGCGCTTTTGACATCGCCGACACTGGAAATACCGCTCTGCCGCAGCTTCATTTCCAATTGATCAAGCGGCAGGCGCAGCTTTTTTAATTGCTGCATCTGTACCTCGCCATCTTTAATCACCATCGTTGCAGCGCCGCTCAGCATGCTGCCGAACCAGTCCCATTTAATATGCAGAAATTCCACTAACATAAGCACAAGGATAAAGGTAACGGCGGCAATGAGAGCCATCCATATGCTTTTATCGGCAATCGGCTGTACAATCACCGTTCCGATGGAGATCATAATGACCGTTGTTGGAATGGTCATCTGTGAAATGGATTTTCTGCCGGCTAACCGCAGCAGCACCATCGCGGCGGAAATAACAACCAGCGATCTCCAAAACTCATTCCAGGCATCCTGCATATTCACTGTTATCATTCTCCTTCAATGTCTGTTGATGTACTTTAAGTTGTTGGGATAAAGGAGACGATTTATACCTGCAGCTATATTTCCCCTTTCACCTGATTTCACTTTATGATCGAGGCAAACGGCGATGGACAAATCAGGACCACCCGTCCAACGGGTGGTTTGCTCTTGGGGTATAACCCCTTGTTGCCAAACTGCGCCTAAAGACGCTAGCCTGACAGCAATTCTGTTCAGGCTCAGTGTTATTTGTCATTTTCACT
>NZ_JACBYI010000013.1 GCF_019352175.1 Paenibacillus sp. S150 | reverse complement strand
GGTTTTGTTGTATACTGGTCATTGAGTAGGGCTCCTTTTCTTGGTGACTTTGCAATCCCAAGGATACCCTACTTTTTTGTCGTTTACTAGACTCCCCGATCCTTACACATACTATTTTACGCCATCGTCCAGTATCCGAATGCATTAAATTAGTGTTCCTTTTTCCCACTAAGGCTGCTACCCTTTATATTATTGTTTCAAGTTTAGCCTATATAGACAGCAGTGGCTTGGGCTTCATTCTCAGCCGGTAGCTAATTGCGGTTACCGCGAATGCGGACAATGCGATACAGGCCGCTGTCCAGGGCAAGCCCGGCAATCCGCCGCTCCCCACAACCACCCCGCCGAGCGCAGATCCCCCGGCTATGCCGATATTGGCCGCCACCGGGTTAAGTGAAGCGGCAAAATCCCTGGAAGACGGTGAATGTTCAACAGACAGTTCAATTAAATACAATTGGGCGGTCACATTCAGAATGTTCGATACACAGGCGCTGAGGATCAAGAAGACCAGCCCTAAGACCGCAACAGGGGCTGCAAAGAAGAAGAGGATATAAATGGCTGTCTGAATCAGGAATACAATCCTCAATCTGCCCAAGGCGTTGCCGGATGCAACTCTTCCCCCCATCAAAGTGCTGAAGATTGTAGCCAATCCGTAGGCCAAAAGAACCCAGCTGGCCGCGTTCGCCGGTATAGACATAACTTTATCCATAAGGGGCCTGATATAGGTATAGATACTGAATACCGCAGCAGTTCCCAGCACTGGGATCATAAAGGCCAGCACAATACGCCCATTGGTCAGCAGGCTCAATTGTTCTGCAAGTGATCCTTTGCTGCTCGAAAGATGCGCTGGAATAACGATGGCATTGAAGAGCAAAGCGGCAGCTCCCATCAGCGCTGTTAAGATAAAGGAGGCTTGCCACTCCAGATGCTGCCCCACAAAAGTGCCGATCGGCACACCAAGCACGTTGGCAATGCCAAATCCCCCCAGAATGTACGAAACGGCTTTTCCTTGATTGGCCGGTGCCACAACCTCACTCACGGCAGAGAGTGCAAGAGAAATGGCCAGCCCGCACAAGACGGCCGTCGCAATCCGGGTGAACAGCAGCCAGCCGAAGGTGTCCGAGGCGGCACTGAACAGGTTAAACACAATGATCAGGGCGATGGTCCCCTGAATGGTTTTCTTTTTGGGCAGCCGGCTTGCTATGGTCATTAATACAGGCGTTCCTACGGCATAGGCGATTGCAAAGCCGGAGACCAGACTGCCGGCAACAGCCAGCGTAATTTGCAGCGATTCTGCAATCTCTGATAACAAACCCACTATAATATATTCGATGGTTCCGAGTAAAAAGGCCATAAAAGTAAAAGAAAATACCAGGCCGCGTTCATTGACTGTTCTCATAGTTCCTCCCGGCTGTCATTCTTGTCAATCTAAACTCCATCTCAAAAAAAATCATTATATATATTGCTTAACAGATAGACCTTGAGCATCTAATTCCGGGGTGGCTTGTCATCAAGTGATACAACATAGCTGGCAGATACCAGAATCGTGCCGCACAGAAACGTCCAGAGTAAGAGCCCCAGTAAAACCCACATATTTATATCCTCCCTCTCCTTATTGTTTCTCTGTTCCCCACTGATGGCGCCCGAGCAGCTGTTGACCAAGTTCAGAAAGGACAGCCGGTGCCCGGTGCCCCTCAAGATATTGCTGCTCCCGCTGTCTGATTAAGGCATGATTGTTCTCTTGGGCCGGAATGTATCCCAGGGGCAGCCAATGTGTATCCGTATAACCGGTTATCCGCAACCGCCGCTGGTCCATAATAATTAAATCAGCCAGGCTCGCTTCAAGAGCTATGTTCTGCTCTCCGTCATGTATATTTATGCTGCTTCCGCCCGTGTTCACGGACAAGAGCCCCAGGATATCCGTTGCTTCCGTACTGCAAAACTCCGCCCAGATCGCGGGAGTATTCAAGATATCGGCAAAGGCCGAATAAATCCGCGGCATCGAGCGGATGTCCCAGATATACTGATGATGATTCAAAGAGCCGGTCAATGGCTGGCTCTCCGCCTGTCTCCAGGCTTCAAAGCGCAGCACGTAGAACAACGGAACTGCTTTTCGTATATGAACATATCCCTTCTCTTCCCAGTTATGGCGAAGCGCTTCTCCGCGTTCAGGCATCAAAATATCATCACATCCATTCGCATAATCTCTCTCTCCCGCTGCCCACCTCAATTTTACAAATGAACCGGACGGGGAACAATAAAGGTTGTTGTTGTCTTTCTAAAAAATGTGATATATCTTGTCATTATAATGTTCATCCAATCCATAAATTTGAAAGTAGGAGTCCTATGCCTGACAGCAACGACTTATTGTTAACGCAAACCTCTTCCGCCTGCAACGGCAAGCTGATTTACGCAGGCAAGCTGAGCGATAACCCGGAGTGGAAATTTGCGCTTCATAAGCATGAAGATTTGCATGAAGTGATTTTCATTGAAGACGGAACCGGTTTGTTTATGATTGACGGCAAAGCGTATACTGCGCAAAAAGGGGATGTGCTGATTTATAACCGGGGAATTTTGCATGAGGAGCAATCCGATCCGGACAAACCCTTGTTTACCTATTACTTCGGATTTCGGTTCAACCCTCCTGTTGCCGAACAACGCGATTGGGTAATTCACCCTGACCGGGAGCCGGTCATCCGTGCGAATCCTTATTCTAATGAGCTGTCATTGCTGATGAAAACATTATTCGGCGAGTTTTCGCTGCGCAATAGCGGTTATGAACAGATCTCTCAGCATTTATTAGAAGCTGTCCTGCTTCTGCTTGAGCGCATGATTCTTTCACAGCATCGCAGCGCAAAGGAACAGAAAGCCCCGCTGGCCAATCAAATCAAAGAATATTTAGACACAAATTACAGACGCAAGCTGAGCCTTAGGGACCTGGCACAGATCTTCCATATCGACACATATTATCTGGTTCACATATACAAGAACAGCTTCGGAATCTCACCGGTCAGCTACTTAATCCAGCGCCGTATGGGAGAAGCGATGAGACTGCTGGCAAGCACGAACAAGAAGGTCTGGGAGATCGCCAAAATGGTCGGGTACGACAATGCCAATTATTTCTCCATCCTGTTTACCCGTGTGATCGGTGAATCCCCCCGCAAATTCCGCGAGCATAATCAGAAGGATTTGTATAATTCATGACTCAGCCTTCTGACGATATATACCGCAAATCAACAAAGCCCCTGCCATAGAGAGCAGAGGCTTGCATGGAGAAGATGGAAATGTGCAACGGCACCTCCTGTCATCCTGATCAATTCTACTAAATCATGCGAATTTTTTCGCAGCCCGATATTCCGTTGCGGTTGACTGTGAATTTCACCGGAGCCTATTCTCCCGCTTAAATAAACCCCATAATTCTTGCTGCAAAAACCGCGGCCTCTGCCCGCGTTGTCTGTGATTTTGGAGCAAAATTCCCCAGGCTCTGACCTTCGATAAAGCCCGCTCCGGCCATCAAGTTTACCGCCTCCAAGGCGAAACCGGAGATTTGTGAAGCATCGCTGAAATTGACCGCCTCGCGTTCCTTATGCGGCTCCATTCCCGCTGCCTTCATAATGCGGACGGCCATGACCGCCATTTCTTCCCGGGTAATGCTGCGGCCCGCGCCGAATGTACCGCCCCCGTATCCGGCAACAATCCCCAAGGCCTCCGCCGATGCGACCGAGTCTGTATACCACTGGCCGGCTTTCACATCGGTGAAGGAGGAGGTTTTGCCCGTCTGCACCAAATCAAAGGCCTCCATCATCATCTTGAGAAACTCGGCGCGTGAGGCCGCGCGTCCCGGGGCATACGCATTGCCTCCGACCCCGTTTACGATTTCGCGGGCCGACAAGGCGGTAACGCCATCCTTTGCCCATGAGTAGGAGCCCATGTCCGAATAATCGGAAGGATTCGAGAGCACCGCGTAGCTGCTGAAGTGCTTGACACCGAAGTCAAGCCTTCCGGCTCCGCCGTCATATCTGGAATTCCGAATTACTTCCAGGCTTCCGTTATCACCCAGGGATGCAGCAACCAATCCATAAATGGATTCATCCCCTTGCGGCAAATACGGAATCTCCACTTTCACAATGCTGCCCTTGGCGAAGGCATTTACGCTCTGTCCGTTAACGGAGAGCCCAAACTCATATACCGGCTTATCCTTGAGAAGCTCGGACAGCGGTCCGGGAAAGGCGGACCGGTCCGTTTTTCCGATCGACACGGTCAGCTTGTCACCATCCATCAGGTTGCCGACCGCATTTAGCGGAATGGCCAAAGAGGCTAATCCGGATTTGATCGACAGGATCTTGATCCCCCCCTGCTGTAACTTAAGCCAGGAGCTGGCCGGGAGTTCCAGCGCAATTGAGGACAGTCCGGGGCTTATCTCCATCTGAATATACAGCGTATCCTCCTGATTCTGAACGGCATTGTCCATTGCCGCCTTCAGACTCTCCCAGCTTATCAAGACCTGCGCCGCTCCATTATCGGCAACAGGAATCACCCGGATGCGGCTGCCGTCCACGCTGGTCCCGGACTGGCCTGCGGCAGCGGGCAAGCCCTCCTCCGAGCCTCCACTGTCTGGCTGCGGCAATTGTGCTGTCTTCGCTGTGTAGGCTTCGCTTTCTGCATAATTTCCGGCAGCGTCAAAGGCGGCTACCCTAAACGTATATGAGGTGTCCGCAGTGAGTCCTGTGATGTGATAGCTGTACGTATCGCCTGTCACTGTCGCCTCCTGCTCTCCTCCCTTGCAGAGCTCATATCGGACTACACCAATATTATCGAAAGAAGGCTCCCAGCCCAGCTTCAAGGAATTCGTGGTAATGGAGGAAGCAGTCAACCCCGACGGCGCCGTCGGCGGCGAGTGATCCTCTTCCTTCAAGGTCTTTACCGTGTAGTCTGCGCTTGGCGTTCTATGGCCCGCTTCATCAAAGGCAACCACCCGGAAGGTATAGGGGGTATCCGGCGACAGCTTGGTGAAGCCATATTCATAGGTGTCTCCCGTTACAGTTCCATGCACCTCTCCGTTTAGCAGAACATCGTAGCCGGCTACCCCCGCATTATCTGTTGAAGCAGTCCAGCCCAGCTTCAGAGATGTAGAGGTGATGGACGTCGCTTGCAGCTGGGTCGGCGGCGCCGGCGCTCCTTCATCAATCACGGCGACATAGGCGATTGCAGGCACAGCCGTGTTATATACGGCCCCCGATACAGTGAAGCTTCCGACGGTGCTGTAATCAGCCGGGTTGATCTCATTCCAAAGGACAGGCAGGGATTTAACCGTCTCGTCGCTATATACGGCATCGACTGCCGGCGGCAGCTTCGGAGCCGTTCCAACTCCTGTAGTGACTTCTACCTTCTTCAGACTGACGATAACCGGTTTGACGGCCAATTGCTCCATAGCCCCCAACATGCTGTCTGCGGCGGCGTCAATTTGCTGCTGCGTGCTGACGGAGGAGTTAAGCACCAGCTCTGCCGCATCCTTTGCGTGATGAAGAACAACAATACTTTCCCCAGTATATTGACCCGGGTCTAGCTTCGCAGCTTCTTCCAGAAGCAGTTCCAGAAGGGAATCATCACGCCAATTCACATTCCCGCCATACAGCTGATCAATTTCCGCACGATTCAGAACCCGGTTATAAACGATAAATTCATCCACCTTGCCTTTAAACAGAGGATCAGCAGCGAATTGACTCTTTCCGATATAATTAATGCCCGGTTTGAAATCGCTTGGATTAATGGAAATTGCTGCCGATGCCGCCTCTGCACCGTCGGCATACAGCTTCGCTGTGCCGCCCCCGAGTGTCACCGCAACATGAACCCACCGGCCAGCCGGCAGCCGCGGGGCATTGAGCACCTGCTCCCCGCCGCCATTCTTAACGGCAAACCTCAGAGTGTTACTGTCCGACCGCGGCGTCAGGAACATATATTGGCTGGAGTTGTTGCCAAAGTCGAAGATACGCTCCCACTGGCTGTCTGATTCCCAATATACCCAAGCGGCTACTGTAATCCCCGAGTAATTGGCCAATGCATGCTTGTCAGGCAATTGAACGTACTCGTTTGAGCCGTTCAGCCTGAGAGCCTGACCGATTTTTCCTTCGGTGTATACCGGATTTCCGGCAACTGTTCCAGTAGTCGCGCCATAGGTATTGTTGGCATTCTGTTCAAATGAATAGAGCGACAGCGGCTTGGGAACAAGCTGCTGTTCAGCCTTGGCCAGTTCATTGACCAGCTGGCGCCTGTCGGCTTCCGGCTTCGCTATCTCGGAGACAATCCGTTCCGCTTCTCTGTTGTACAGATAATAGCTGCCATTCGTGTAATCACCAGGGGGGAGTAGCTGGAGCCCCACATGCAGGTCTACGGATTGGCTGGCCGAATATTTAGCATTGCTGGCCACAAAGGTTACCTTATGGCTTCCGTAATCCGATTGCTCCGGTATCCAGGTAAAGGTACCGTTTGAGGCATTAAATGCCGCTCCGGCAGGCAAATTTGCCGCCTGATAAACCAAGGGTTGGCCCGCCGGATCGGTAGCCAGTACCTGATAAGAATACGGTTGCCTGGCTGTCAGCCCGACGCTCGTATCCGGGGCAAGCCGAGGCATGCCTATTATTGTGATCTTGACGTTTACAGAAGTGGAATAGCCCTTGGCTGACGCCGTAAACGTTATGCTGTATATGCCGCCCATCTCCCTGGAAGGGGTCCAGGTAAACACACCGGTATCCGGATTCAATAACGCCCCTTCCGGAAGGCCGGCGGCAGTATAGACGGTATCCGCCACATGGTTCGCTGTCCGAAGCGCAAAGCTCAGAGGAATTTCCGCCGCCTGCTCCTTGGCGTCCAAAGGCAGCAGCACCGGCACATCCTTCAAATATTCCAGACCCTTAAGCGCAGTGTCCAAATCGGACGCCGCCGCGTCAACAGAAATTTGTGCGGCAGACTCAATGAGGCCCAGCGCGGCATCTTTGGCCAAGATCAGCGCCCCAAGGCTCTCTTCTGTATAGAGAAATGAATTTACACCTTCGGCCTGCTCAAGCAGATTGTCCAGCAGGGTTTTATCGGCAGTCCTCTGATAGAACTCCAGTTCTGCAACATTGGCATTTCCGGTCTGTGAATAATAGCGCAGATACCGGTAAGCGTTCTCGTCCTTTATGGCGGCTGTATACCATTGTGCAGTGCCAATGCCGCCTATGGTATATAAGTCCACATAATTCATTCCATCGGCAGAAGCTTGCAGTATCGCTCCGTTTACCCGGCCGATATGTGCCGCGGTGCTTCTCGGATAAAACTTGAAGCTGGCCAGCGGCTTTTCATTGCCTTCGCCTAAATCTGCGACGATCCATCCCGGATTGGATTTCGTATCGGTGAACGTGTCTACGCTGCCGTCGAAGGCCATCCAACCATTTTGAGCTGCGGTTAGTTTACCATCCCAGGATATATCCGAAGCCGTTGCCATGGACCCGGTAACGTCTATTTTCCGGGCTGGCAGCTCAGTGACCGGAACCAGCAGTTTCTCTGCCCGGAACAGTTCGTTAAGCAATGCGGGCATATCCGCTTCCGGCTCGTTTGCGGCGTTCAGAATCCGGTCCGCCTCTTGCTTGTACAGATAGTAGCTAAGCCGTGTATATCCTTCAGGCCCCTTCACCTTCGATTGAATATATTCGGCCGGAATATTATAATCGCCGTAGATTTCTGCTTCAGCTATATTCCCGCTCCATGCAGAAGGGTTATAAATTCTTAAGTACCGGTAGGCGCCGCTGTCTTTGATTTGTTCTTCACTGATGAACGTCCATACATTATCCGCCGCTCCCGATACAGCCGGAGTAAGCTCCTTCCAATTCACTTCATCGTTGGAGCCATGGATAAGCAATCCGTTCATTCGGGCTGCATAGCCGGCTCTCGGCAACAGAAGCACATCACCCAGCCTGACGGACGCGTCCTGCCCGAAGTCTAGCGTATAATAGGCCGCAGTGCCGTTGGCCAGATCGCCGTAGGTGGCGGCGTCCCCATCAAACAGCAGGTAGCCGACCTTATCCGCAGGCAGCCCGCTGCTTCCGTACTGAGCGCTTGAGGCAACTACATTTGCCAGCTTTGAAATATCCAGAAGCCTGGACTTGTTGACATAGTACAGCGACGACTGATCCGTGGTGAGAACAACCGGACCAGCCGGCAATCCGTCCGCAGTTTTGTAGTTAATGGAGAACTTGACCTTGCCTGTCGGCATAGAACTGTCCATAACTACAGAGGCAGTCCAATTGATCTTATCCGTTGAGTGCGCCGATGCCTGCTGCCCTTGAATGGTGACCTCCACATCTTGAACCGGCTCGGCGGACTGGAAAGACAAGGCGACCATATTTCCGGTGTTCACCCTGCTTTGTACGCTTTGCGGTGAGCTCAGGGAAACGGACTTCAGCTTGTTATTCGTTTCATGACGCAAGCCATAGAGGCGAAGCTCGGACAATTCAAACATGGTGCTGGACGGTTCGATCATTTGAAGCTTCAGAAAGCGGAACTGCTTATCCTGATGCTCCTCGCTGACTTCCAAGGTCTGCATCTCATCCGCCACAACGGTGAGCTCCGGTGTCAAGCGTGTCCAGACTTCCTTGTCATTCGAGCCGTAAACCGCAGCACCGCCGATCCGTTCGGGGAATCCTGCTCTGACTTGAAGAGCGACGGCAGCGGCGGATACCTTGAAGTCCTCTCCAAAGTCCAGAAAATAACTGAGATTGTCGGCCAAATAATAGCCCGCAAAGCTATCCGGAGCGTTATCGACCAGATTGCCTATTTGTGTACCGAAGGTTGAAGAAGCCACCGTATCAAAATAACGCATGCTTCCGTCTTCCATTAGCGGCGTTAACTCCCTCAAACCTTCAACGGCCCGGTTCAGATCGGCCAGCTTCCCGTAGAATTCTTCATCTGACACGGCTGGCAACGCATTCATCACATCGTCGAATATCGTCTGATATTCCTTCAATGCCGGCGAAAGGTAGCTTGTATCCGGATCAAATGGGGCAATGGCCGCCTCTGCGGCCGCCTGCCGGTCAGTCCCTACTGTAATATTTACGGCTTTTGCTGTCACGGAGGTTCCGTCCGTTGCACTAACGACGACTGAATACAAGCCTGGTTGTTCAGGCTTCCATGAGAGAGCGCCCGTATTTTCATTGAAAACAGCCCCGTCAGGCTTATTGTCAATCTGATAGGAAACGGTATCGCTCTCAGCCGGATCTTTTGACGAAAAGTCATAATGGAGTGTAGCTTCAGCCCCGGCATAGGCGTACAGATTCGAATCCGCTTGTCCGGATGTGAAGGCAGGGGGCGTCAGCCCAGCCGCCGGTGCCAGAAGAAGATGATCGATATCAACCAGGGTCCCGGAACCTGTAACCTTAAAATAAATTAAATCCCCCAAACCGCGGTACTGATTCATCGTGAAGGTTGCATACTTCCATTGTCCCTTTGTATCGGGCAGCACCAATTCCGCATCCTTCCATCCGTTTACCTCCAGCTTTGCCGTACCATTCGTGCGGATTCTCACGGCGACCGTTTTCAGGCTTGTGCTTGAGGCGACAATAGAAATCCGGCTGCCCGGTTCTGTAGCCTTAACCTGCACATAGGAGGCATCCCCTTCCTGCTTAACTGCGGAGTTTGAGTCCAGACTGGCGGCCCGCTGGTCTATCTCTGCCCAATCTGCGCTGGGCGACACTTTGGGCAGGGTGGAAGCCTCTTCAGCCGCTGCTTCCTTCGGGATGAACAGCCAGTAGTCCGCTCCGCCATCGGGGGATTCCCAATAAAACGGCGTCCGTTTTTTGAACATATCGGCGTAGTATGGAGCTTCTGTCTCAATATCGATCCCCATGTTGTATTTATAATAATAATACTGGCCGTATACATTGCCGCCGATCCGCCCCCGGTATGCACCGGACAGCACTTTATAAATGACGGGTATCCCATCGGAATCGTAACGTGCCACAACGGGAGTCCATGGTGTATCATAGCCCAGCATATACTGCGCGAAGTAATCGGATGCCTTCAGAATCCGGTTGCCCAGGAATGCGTAGGCGGTGACCGCGTTATCCGCATCGGAAGGTGTCCCATCTTCGGGGTCAACCTTCGTGCCTTGCGCGTCCAGCAACCGTCCCAGAATCTCCACATTGGTGAGATCGCCTGCGCCGTGGGCTTGATCCCGTCCCATCTCCACATGCTGAACTCTGGGAGTCTCCAGCGGCTTGCCGGTTACAGCGTCTTCCGTTACCATGCGGAACAGCTGCTGAATAGAGCCGTTCTGGCCTTGATCTGCCGCGGTTGCATTCACGGTAAACCATTCGACGCCTTCTTTATATCGGGCCGAGTTGTCTGTGAAAATATATCCGGACATCGCGCCAAGCAGCGGATACAGATGCTGGTTCATGAAATAATTATTTTCATGCAAAAAGGTTTCCGTCATCGGTTCAATTAAATTGGAGGTGAACTTGGCAGTATCTGCTTCTGTCCAGTTTAACGATTCGTTCCGGGCGGCAGTGTATCTGAGAATTTCAGCTGCTGCCACCATACGATGCAGCGGAATCCCCATATGGATATGAGAATCCGCAAAATACGTATATTGTGCCGGGTCCATCTGTTCCCATATCCGAATGATGCCCATGGCATTGCCACGATAGGTTTCATCGCCGGTGATATAATACATAATAGCTTGTGTATAAGCACTTAATCCGTCTGTAACAAACGATCCTTTGCTGTTCACGGCGATGGTTTTCGGCTTCGCCGGATCAGCTGGGCTCGCCAGGGCAGAAGCAACGGTCCTGGATGCATAGGAGGATTGGCTCATCGCTGTATAATACGAATACCAGGGTTCCTTCTTGGCGATCACCTGCTCACGCATATTCTCAAGGATCGATTGGGTCAATCCCACCCCGGGATGCGTAAAACCGTTGCTGACGGTTTCATGGATAACAACACGGTCTGCAGGCTCAGGAACACTGTCGTCCGCAAGGGCTTGGGGTAAGACAACATCGCCGATCAAGGTTACAGATAACAGTACGCCTGAGAGCATGCTGGCAAACGCTTTGAATAATAGCGATTTCCGGATACTCATATCAAACCTCCTAGTGAATGATTAGACATCAATTCCCAGCTTTTAAAAGACTTCTCCCTGCCCGGTCCTTACCTGGATGTTTAATCACCTCTTTTTCCGTTTTACTGCAGGAGAATCATTGAGAAAGCGTATTCACAACTCTCCAATGAAATCTCGGCTCATCATAGCAAATTCCACATTCGTTATCTATTGCAAATTCTTTTACTTCATTATAAAATCATTCGATTTGGATAGCCTGCCGCGAAATCGGTAATGTCTTGAGCAGATTTATGGTACAACGGCAATGGCAAGCTCATCTACAGACCGGTGGCGGAGGGCAGCAAGGAATGGGGCTGAAGCAGCCATAAACATTTAGAATAATCGAAACAGCCGTCACCAGCGCACTATTCAGGCGCAGGTGACGGCTTTCTTTTGTTTCTCTAATCCAAACAAGCAGAAACGGCTGCGCCGTCCTTATAAGGGACGGAGTGTTTCAGCGAGAAAGATAAGGCTAATGTATAGCGTGAAACTTATTAATCCTTATCTTTCAAGAAAGACGCCTATCGGCGTCCTATATAAGAATGCTGCCATTTCAGTAGGGAGGAGAAGAATCATTTCGCGCTGATTCCCTCGTCCAGCCGGCTTCGGGCGAATTCAAAGGCACTTCTGCCTTTGATTCCCTCTACCTGCCCGCTGCAGCCAACGCAATAAAATAACCCCACAAAGTGGGGCCTTGGCTTCGATGATGACTCAGGTACTTTGCGGGGACCCCAAAACATATAAATTCTTATCTTTGAACCAAAACGGCTAAGCCGTCCTTCCTTGGACAGCGCAGCTGTTGGGATTTCAGCTTCATTTCACTCCACTTTCCTGCCCTCGCGATCCCGGTTAGCCTCCTGCTTTTTCGCTTCCTCCTGCATAACATAGAATCCGCAGGTTCAGCACGGCTACCCTGCTCAGATGATATACGAGCCGCTGATCTGGTTAAAGGACTCAATAATGCGTTTACGGATTTCCACAAATTCAGGACTGTTCCGGTCCCGGGTGCGCGGAAGTCCAATCTCGAATATGGCGTGGATTTCAGCGGGCCGCGGACTCATTACCACTACCCGGTCGCCAAGGAAAATCGCTTCCTCAATATCATGCGTAACCAGAAGCATCGTGGTTTTCTCTGCCAGCCAGATCTTTTCAATCTCCGACTGCATCCGCACTCTGGTCAACGCATCCAAAGCGCCTAAAGGCTCATCGAGCAGCAGAACTTTCGGCTGGCAGATCAGGGCTCTGGCAATCGCCGCCCGCTGTGCCATTCCTCCGGACAGCTGGGCGGGGTAGGCATCCGCGAAATCCTCCAAGCCCACTTTTGCCAGATATTTTTGTACCCGTTCCCTTACAAATGAAGCCTTTCCCGCCAAGCCCAGGCCAACATTTCCGCCAACGGTTAGCCAAGGCAACAGCCGATGCTCCTGAAAAATGATTCCGCGGTCCAGTCCCGGGCCTTCAATGCGTACCCCGTCCAGCAGGATATCGCCTTCGTAATCCCGCTCAAGCCCCGAGATTAGACGCAGCAGCGTAGTCTTGCCACAGCCGCTCGGACCAATAATGGACACAAATTCACCCTTGTAAATATCAAGCGATACCTTCTTGACTGCCCGAATCTCGCTGTTCTTGGTATGGTAGGTCTTGTCCACGTTGTTGATAATGACATCTACGGCCGGGGTGATTGTAGACATTCCTGATTCCTCCTTTTAAAGGCTATCCTTTTTCTCCGTTGAAGCCCGCTCTCCAATGTAAGACGGACGCTTCGATCCATTTAATCAGACGGTCAATCAACAGGCCCACCAGACCAATTACAAGCATTAATGCGATCAATTTATCTGATTGCAAAAAATCCTTGGCCTGCAGAAGACCATAACCAAGTCCGGTCAGACCGCCAAGCATCTCTGCGGCAACCACAGCCATCCATGAGAAGCCGGCACCTAAACGCAGGCCGGTAAAGATGGAGGGCAACGCCGATGGAAGAATCACTTTGCGCAGCCGCTTAAAATATTTCAGCTCCAATACATTGGCCACCTCTATATAATCTCCGGAAACGCCGCGAATTCCCTGCAATGTGTTCAGAAATACAGGAATAAATACCGATTTTGCAATAATAACATATTTGGATGTTTCCCCGATTCCGAACCAGAGAATGATCAGCGGAATCCAGGCATAAAGCGGAATCTGGCGTAAAACATCGACTACAGGCCCGATTAAACGGTCCATAAATCTGGATAATCCGCAGCTTATACCGAATATCAGCCCGATGGTTGTGCCCCAGAAAAAGCCGATTAGTACTCTGGTGCCGCTGGCGCGCACATCAATCAGCAGTGTCTGGTCCAATATCATTCCCCGCAATGCCAGCACAACTTTCACCGGAGAGGGCAGAACCACCTCCAGCAGCAAGCCCATGCTTGATAAAATTTGCCAAAGTGCAAGCAGAAGTATGGGAATAGCTAAAACATTCGCAGTTGTCTTTATCTTGGCAATCAGATGTGTTCTTTTAGCCTTTCTTCCGCCTTTGGGTTTAACAGCAAGCACTGATTCATTAGACACGGATATCCCCCTTTTCACCCAGTTGCATTATACGGATCAGCGGGCATACATGCTGCCAATCGCAAGATGGCATGAGGAACCGAGAGAAAGCCACTCATCGTTCGTGGCTCTTCATGGTTCATCATGCCTCCGGCAAGGCAGGGCATTTATCCCCTTCTTATTCTGTTATCCGCTTCCTTACACGGCAGCGGATGTCGACTTATCCCGTTCGATCTCGGCGAGCGCCGCTTTCAGGAAGCTGCTGTCCGCCCAAGGTTCAATATCAAAATCGTTCCGGATATATCCATGGTCGAACAGAAATCTTTTCTGGCCTTCCAGAGCCAGCAGCCCCTGTTCATTAAGCCCGGGCTCAAGGTGCTTATGGAAGTCGGACGGCCGGGATGCATTCACTTCACCCTCGGTGGCGTGAATCTGCTGTGAGAACAGCGTCAATACTTCGGGACGGTTGGACTTCGCCCAATCGGCGGCCAGAAGCAGCTGCTTAACATAGGCGACCACGACTTCAGGGGCTTCAACGGCAAGGCGTTTGCTTACCGTAAGGACATTCGGATAGGAATTATTGATTGGCCATACCTGGTCCGGATTGGCGCTTACTTCATAAATAGCCTTGTATTTGCCGGTATTCAGCAAAGCCTGGGCCTTGGCTCCGCCGCTGAATATAGCGTCCACCTTACCGCTGATCAGCGCGTCGGCATCTATTTTACCCAGATTGCTCTTATGGTCGGCTTGGGCATTGACATATCCCTCATCCGTAGGCAGCTCAATGAATTGGGCTGCGGAAATCGAGACGCCGCGGGCAGCCAGTGCCGTCTCAAAGCCGTGCTCCACAGTGGCCTTATAGAAATCAATCAGAAATTCCGGCCGGGAGGGCACACCCAGCTTGGAATTGCGTAGCTGCTCCACCGAATCAATGGGAGAGTCCGCTCTCACCAGAATGTAATCCTTCTGGGTCAGGAAGGTCAGACCGATCAGGACAACCTCCGCACCGTTCGACTTGGCCCAGATCGGCGGAATATTGCCGCCTTCACGGAATAACGCGGGATCTTGATAATCGTAATGGACATGCCACTGTTCCCGGGGCAAGCTTTGCAGCAGAATGGGGGTGACTCCGAGTTTGGATATTTCTTCATGTACCCAGCCCTTATTCAAGGCGATATAACTGGAGTTGCCTACAGGGCAAATCGTGTAACGGAATTCTTTAATGGACATTGTTATTCCCCCCCGTATTGTTGTTCCCGTTCAATTTCAGACAAGGCGGCCTTTAGAAAGCGGTCATCGGCCCAGCCGGCCAAATCAAAATCCTCGGTGATATACCCATGATCGTACAGAAAACGCTTCTGTCCTTCCAGCGCCAGCAATCCTTGCCCGGAAAAGCCCGGAGCCAGCCGTTTATGGAAGTCAAAGGAATGGGAAGCCGCAACCTGCCCCGGCGTTCCGTAGGTCTGCTCCGCGAACAAATCAAGCACTTCCGAACGATGCGTTTTGGCCCATTCTGCGGCAAGCAGCAGCTGCTTGAGATACGCAACAACGATTTCCGGATGATCCTCGGCAAGAAGTCTGCTAACCGTCAATACATTGGGGTATTCGTTATTAACCGGAAGAAGATGGCCCGGATTACTGCTGATCTCAAAAATTACCTTGTATTTGCCCGTGTCGAGCAGCCGCTGAACCTTCGTGCCCTTGACATATATAACATCCACTTCACCGCTGTCCAAGGCTTCCACCTCGCGGGACCCTAATTCCCGCTTTTTCTCCGGAGAGGAAGATACGAAGTCCCCTTCGGCAATAAGCTCTACAAAGGAACCCGAGTAACCGGCGAGCCCGCGTGCGGCCAATGCAATCTCAAAGCCATGTTCCGCCGAAGCCTTGTGAAAGTCAATCAGCGCCGAGGGGTGTGACGGTATGCCGATCTTATATTTTTCAAGCTGCTCCGGAGACTCCAGCGGCGAATCCGCTCTTGCCAGAAGATATTGCTTCTGTTCAAGCAGCGTCAGTCCAATTAAAACAACCTCGGCGCCATTCGACTTGGCCCAGATCGGCGGAATATTGCCGCCTTCACGGAACAGAAGCGGATTCTGGTAATCAAAATGCGACTTCCAAAGCGGCTGCTCCAGCGTCTGAAGCCGAACCGGTTCAACATCCAGCTTATTCAGCCCTTCCTTCAGCCAGCCTTTGTTCGCGGCGATATAACTGGTATTGCCTACCGGGCAGATCGTGTAATGAATTTCACTTACTTTTGTAAGAATATTTGACATTAAACTCACCCTTTCCGCTTTTATGTGGCATTGAACCTAATGGAAATATTGTGTATCGAAAAGCTTGGTAACATCGACCTTCTTGTCCGCTTCAATATCGCCATGTTCAACAAGCCAGTTCTGCATCGCAGCCGTTTCCGCCTGGATCGTGGTTAAATCATGGGCAGACTCCCACGTTGAACCCATACGTTCCCACGCGAACTTGGAAATATCGGCCGGTACCCGGCTTACACTCTCCACAATTTCAGCAGCCTCATCCCTGTTCGCAAGCATCCATGCTTCGGTCTTGTCCTGAAGTTCAATATATTTCTTCGTAATATTTGGATAATCCTTGGCAAATTGAGTCGAAGTGAAGGTAACGGTTGCTCCCCCGCCTTGAACATATATGGATTCCTGATCCGGGTTGGCGATTTCCCGCGCAGAGCCGTTTAGAATGAGCGCCGCCACATCCCCCAAGAGATGGGTGGATATCGCATCAACCTCCTTGGACAGCAGCGCCGTCTTGTTCTCGCTGGAGGGGATATTTACATAAGTCCAGTCCTTGCCCTGTGTCCATCCTTCCGTCTCGGCTTTTTCATACAGCACCATGTAAGGGCAGCCTGCCTTCCAACTGGCTATTTTTTTGCCTTTCAGATCGTCAAAGGTTTTGACCGGTGAATCTGCAAGAACAATAATACTCGCAATATCGGGCTCCGGATGTACAGATACCTGAACCGCCGTCAGATCCGCGCCCTGTGATTTGTATTGCAGCAGGGGATACAGCATCCGGTTGGCAAAATGCAAGTCATTGCGTGCAATAAGCTGAGCCTCATTGCCCAGCGTACCCTGTACAAGTTCAACGCTGGTACCGAGGGCTTCAAAGGTTTCCTTGAACCAGCCCTTTTTGTCTGCCACATAAGCCCAATCTGAAGCCGCAACCTTCAGTACTGCCAGTTTCTTCTCGGGAGCAGCAGTTGCCTGCGGCTCAGCTTCAGGAGGGGAGGCTGCAGCCACTGTTTTATCCGCTTCGGAACCGGCCGCAGCTTGTCCGCCGGTGTTTTTATCATTGCCGCATCCGGCCAGTGAGAGCAGGCTGACACTTAGAAATAACGCTGTCCATAATGCGCTGATCCTTTTCGTTTGGTTTCTCATGAATTGATTCTCCTTCTGGTCTTGGTGAGGATAGAGATTTGTTTGCAGCTATTTGTTCCGGCAACAACCATCGCTGAGGCTGATATTTGCTGTGCATGCTTTTTTCACCTGGAGCTTCACCTCTTTCCCATCCTTGCCGTAGATGGTGGATATCCAACTAAGTTCATGTGTTTAATTATATAATCCGCGGATTATTGGACAAGGGAATTTTTTTTGCTTTTATCCTGATTATATTTGGCTTTCCTTCACTGGGTTAAAAGCTCTGCCAGACAAAAATAAGCCTCATTAAATGAGGCCGGGTGCTGGCATGCAATTAAATAATCTTTTTGGCGGACAGCAGCTTTTTGTATTCCGCCGGGCTGCTCTTCGTATGCTTTTTAAACAACCGGCTGAAATATTCCGGATCGCTGTAGCCGATTATTGTGCTGATCTCATTGGATTTGCTGGAGGTCGTCTCCATCAAATAACGGGCGCGTTCCATTTTGACAAATGTAATGTAATCAATAAAATGCAGCCCCGTCTCCTGCTTAAACTTATTGCTTAGATAGGTGTGGTTAATGTACTGGCTGTCGGCTACGGATTTAAGTGACAGCTGCGAGTCTACATGCCTGACTACGTATTCGCACACCTCCGGAATAATCCCCTTTCCTGCAGCTGGCTTGAACCGCCGCAGCAGCAGGAGCAGACTTTCCAGCTTTTCCGTGTAATATTGCGTAAGTTCATCAGGACTGTTGCCGGCATAGCATTGCTGGTAATAAGAAGAAAGCTTCACAAAAGAATGCAGCCATTCATTGGACTTGGTTACCTTTGCCAGCAAATTGAAATACAGCCTGTTCAGAGCCTTCACCAGCTTCGGAATATCCTGTTCCACTATGATATAAAGATCGGCCGCCGCCTGACGGAAACTGTCAAGAGCCGCTTCAATTTCGCATGTCGTACAACCGGCAATCACATACCTCTCCACTTCAAGGCAGGCATATTCTATTCCCTCGGCGGAGGAACCGCCGCTGTTCATAACAGCACAATCCATGAGCTTTCCGGCTCTTTCCAGCGTATTCCTCAATATGTTATCGGTATCGCTGAGTACTACAACACAGGGGCAGAGATTTTCCATTTTGATATACTGCAGCAGTTCAATTCCATCCACGATTGGCATTCTTATATCGGTAATCACCAAATCATATTTCTGCTCGCGCAGCTTCCGAAGCGCCTCATAGCCGTTGTTCGCCGTATCAGCCACGCGGAAGCCCGTTGCTTCGCCCCAAGCGCCCGTACGCTCCGCTTCGCAGGTGAAGATTTCCCTGTCGCCGACAAGCAAGGTGTTAAACATGCATCCTTCACCATCCTTTATATCCATTCTTGCATTACGGAGAGAAAGCGTTATTCCGCTTCCAATATGTCTATAGGGTCCAAGGTAAAATATATCTTCGTCCCTTCGCCAGCCTCGCTCGTTATCCATACGCCGCCATTTACGGAAAAATGTAATATATTTCCATTAAGTATGGATCTCTTTTCAAAGGATATCTACGCCGAGCCGTTCAGCCTGTTTACGGATATATGCCGTGCCTTCACGGTAAACCTCTTCATCTCCAAGGAAATAATTGATCAGCAAAGGGGCATTGTGATCCAGACGGCCGAATTCGGTCAGAAACGTGCTCCAGTCAAAGCCCCCTCTCCCGGGAACTGCAACATCCAGATGCACAACCAGCTGATTGGTTAAAACAATATCCTTGATATGGGCACTTTGAATATGAGGGCCCAGCAGCTTGAATACATGCTTGATGTAAGACTCCTGGTTCAAAAACAACTCAGGGGTGCTGATGGTATTAACGATATCCAGATGAACTCCAAAAGCCTTGCGGTCCACCGCATCCAGCAGGCGCAGATAAGCTTCCGGGGAATTAGGCAAAAGCCACGGAAACAGCTCCAGCGCATAAAAGGTTCTCTCCGGCTTGACATCATCCAGTATTTCCCGGACAGTGTCCACGATAAGAGTAAAGGTATCCTCATGCAAATGGTCGCGGTGCGGTGCCGGCTTTTCCCCGAAATAACCGGAAAGGTTGACTGTGCAGGCGGCCCCCACCCTATCGGCCAAGGCCAGCCGTTCTTTGGCGTAGCGGAGGGCCTCTCTCCGCCTGTCCTGGTCAGGATCAAGCACATTGTTGAAGATATGCACCTCCGCGATCTTCACATTCGCCTTCAAGGCGGCTTCGGCATAGCACTGCTCATCTCTTTCGGATGATAATGTGACATCGGGCCAATAAGCGGCTGAATAACCGGCCCGTTGAACGGATGCGATCCATTGATCAGGGCCGCCCACTTCTCCAAATACGGGTCCACCGATTCTCATTTCACTTCACACCTTCCATTTTTTAAGATAAGGCTGCTCTTTAAACAAAAAACTCCCTGGACCGCTGTGAATGCAAGCGGCAGGGAGCCTCCAGTAATCCGGTTGACCCATTATTCCAATAATTTTAATATGAAATTGATTATAGAAAAGATTTTCCCGCTGTGTCAACTATTAAAATCACGTTACCGGGGATATTGGAGCGGCTCATCCGGAGGAGCCGGCCTGCCAATTCTTCAGCATCTCCCGGGCTTGCTGCGGATCATCCATGAGCAGAGTCCGGTACTCCAGCATCTTGTTAAGGGTATCCAGCATTTGGTCGTATTCTTCCTTCTTGAGTTCGATCTCCTTCTTCTTGCCTTGAATCCAGTCTATAATCTGCAGATTCGTGCGCGCATTGGTGTCGTGGTCCTGCAGAGCTTCCTTCAGTTCAGCCAGCGAACAGCCGATAGACTGGAACTTCTTGATGAGCTTCAACCGCCCGACGGCCTTTTCCGAATAGTTGCGGTAATTATTGCTTTCCCGCCGGACATGCCGGTCATCCAGCAAGCTTCACCAATGATTTTTCCGACTTTGACGGGGCACTGGCCCTGGATTTGGGGGCCGTCGAAGCTATGGGAGCGGCGCTGGAAGGCTCCGGGAAGCCTTTCATTACCACGGCTCACGCAAATGGAGTTGCCGTGGATCAGGCCGTGCTCGCCATGGCCGGGCGGGGAATCCGGGCATCCATCGTCTCGCTGTCACCCTCTGTGCACGGCGAAGGCGACAGGGGCTTCGTGCCGATGATGATCAACATCGCCCGGGAGAAGGGCTTCGCCGCCTACATCGGCGACGGAACGAACCGCTGGCCGGCGTTGCACCGCCTGGATGCGGCAATTCTGTACCGTCTGGCGCTGGAATCCGCCCCGGCGGGCTCACGGCTGCTTGGGGCCGGCGATGAAGGCATTCCGCTCCGCGAGATTGCAGAGATCATCGGGCGGCAATTGAACGTGCCGGCAGTCAGCATAACCCCTGAAGAAGCTGCCGCCCATTTCGGCTTCCTTAGTGCCATTGCGGCACTTGACATCACCAGCCTGTACAACACTGCGCAGGCGAGCCAGGCAACCCGGGAGCTTCTGGGCTGGCAGCCGGTGCAGCCCGGGCTGATCGCCGATCTCGAAGAAGGACACTATTTTGCCTGACAAAAGCTGCAAGATGGCCGGGCAGATTGAAATTGAAGTAAAGCCGGCGCTGCAGGGACAAGCAAAACAAGGGATGCTTCATCGGCCGGGCGGTTCGCCTGCGGCCGGTTGAAGCATCCCTTGTTCATTTTCCGCCTGCCCCCCCTGTCGGGGAACGCAGCTAAATTTATCTGCGGGGCTGTCCGTCCAGCCCGGGGGCAAGGCCCCGGTCCTTCAGCAGCTTGATGAACATCCCGCCGACCACGCTGCGGTGCTGGAAGCCGATCTGTCTGGCGGTATGCGTGTCGTACCAGTCCGAGAACGGAACGCGGTCGCGCGTTTCATTGAGGAAATCCCACAGCGGCGCGATCATCCGCTCGAAGTCCCCCTGCTCCTCCGCCAGCGCGGCGGCCCAGACGAGCCAGTCACCTTTGGTGTAGGATTCCCGGTTATCCAGCGGCACGCCGTAGCGGTTCTGCTGTTCCCGGTACCAGGACGTTTCCCGGGAAATGATTGCCTCATCGAAGAGCTGCGTCCCGAAAATGAGGTCCCAGATCAAATTATATTTCAGGCTCCAGGTGCCGCCGCTGCCGAACGCCAGCTTGGTATGGGGGAGCGCCTCGCCTTGCGCCGCCGCAAGCTCCGCCCACTGGGCCGCCATGTCTCTGGCCGCCTGCAGATAACGCTCCGCTTCGGCGGAATCGTCCAGCAGCCCGCACAGGATCGAATAGCTGGCCACTCCCATGACCGCTTTGACCGACAGGTTGGCATTGCGGGCCAAATGTCCGGCGAAGTCGTCCGTGCACAGCTGATTCTCCGGATCGAGCCCGAATTCCAGCAAATAATCAGCCCATGCGGACAGCAGCCCGCGGTGCTCCGCCGCAAACTCCGTGTGTCCATCGGCCAGGGTAACCGCCGCCGCCATCACGAGCATATTGCCGCATTCCTCGACCGGCATTTGCGCCTCGAGCGCATTCTCCCCGTACACCTGCCCGTTGGCGAGCGGGTACTGGCCGACATCATGGGGAGCGAATTCAAACTCCCACGCTTCACTCGCCGCATATTTCAGAATCGGCCGCATCATGCCGCGAACCAGCTCCGGCTGGTACAGCAAAAACAGCGGAATGGAAGGGTAGCTGACGTCTACCGTAGCGATGCAGCCGTTGCTGAAGCACTCTTTGGACATGAACAGCGGCTGGCCTTCCGCATCCGTCACCAGCTTATGCGCGGCGATGGCCTGCCGGTAGGACAAAGCCAGAATATCGGCGTACTTCTCCCCGCCGGCAAGCACAGCGTCCGCCTGGAGCTGCCGGTCAAACGCTTCGCAGCGGAGCATAATGCCCGGATATTCCCGAAACGCATCCGCCACCATCTCCAGCGCGGTTTTTCCGTCTTTTTTCCAATAAGCCTCCAGCTTCCGGCCGAAATATTCAATCGCATAAACGTCATCGTAGGCAAGCACAATCAGCCGGGATTTCTCCTCCGTAGCGTCCACCTCGCCGCAATCCCATACTGCAGCCAGCACGGGCTGCTCATCGCGAACCGTATAGGCTTTATCCGGCGCAGCTTCATCAATATCCGCCCCGGCTTCCCCGGTCTTCACAAACGGCCCCCGGAGCTTCTCCGCCGGTCCCGCCCACGTTCTTGTTTCGGGAGTCTCTTCCACCGCCAGCACAAGGCTGCCCCAATCGATCCGCAGATCGTCCCCCGAGGCATTCAGAATATTCTGCCCGGCGCAGCTCGCCTGCAGAAGCACCAGCCCCTCGGCCTGCTCCCGCCGCAAAACCGCCTGCTGATCGCTGCTGTTGACGCACCATTCCCCGCTCACATCAAAATACACCTGCACATTGTGTGCCCTGCCGTCCAGGGACCGCACCCGGAAGGACACGTAGGACGCCGGACGCGACAGCAGCTCCAGAGACTCCGGCAGCAGCGGGCTTGTGAAGGCAAGCTCCAGCGCCACACCGCCTGCTTCAAAGCTGTAAATGCTGGACAGCGGCGTCACCCGGAGTCCGGTTTGCCGCATGGCCTCCGGCTCCGTGCAGTAATTCTCCGGATTAGGCTCGGTGAAGCCGGCGAACCGCCAGGGAGTCCCGTCGATGCGGATCAGCCCGGTCAGCGCGTTGCGCTTGCCTGTCCAATGCCGGGTGAAGTCGTCGGTCAGGCGGTCCGCCATCGACCAAACGCTGAAATAGGGATCAATCGTTACCAGTGGAACTGCCGGCGGGCGTAAGGCCATTGTCATAAAATATCTCCTCCACAAGCGGAAACGGCTGTGCCGGCCTTGTATAAGGACGGTACCGTTTCAGCGATAAATATAAAGATAAGTTGTTGCGTGAAACATCAACATTATTTATAAGCTGAACTTGAAACAATAATAAAAAGGGCAGCCATTTTAGTGGTAAAAAGGAACGCTAAGGTAGCGCATTCGGATTCCGGATCATACCTTAGTGGGAAAAAGTACAGCTAATCCGGCTGAAATCAGCCGTATGGGGGGAACGGGCCTCCATGAAGTGTACAAAATCCCGCTAAAGCCCGTTAAAGCCGGAATTCCAGCCCATTAGTGTTACTTTTTCCACTTCGCTTCCGTTCCCTACGTCAGGTTCTCCGGTTCAACTCCTATAGTTAGATCAGGACCCGTCCGGACGCCGGGCCATACACTTATTTCGTTACCGTAATCTGTATTCCTCCGTCGTCATGCCCATAAAAAATCAGCAGCGTCTGCGACGCCGGATCGAACTCGTATTGCAGCGCGGCCGCTCCCGCAGCTACGGATGCCGGGTCCGCCGCACAGCGGATGCGCGCGGCCGCCTGCAGCGGACGCGGGCCTCTGGCCCTAAACGAGATGACGTCCGCATCTTCCTTGAAATCCTCGATCCGCGACGAGGCGGCGATCACTCCGCCGCCCGGCCGCCCCGCGTAATCCAGGTCATAGAGAAGCGCCTGCTGTCCGGGCGGGATCGCGACCTGCTCCTTCACCGGCAGGCCCGCTTCCAGCAAATCAACATAACGCCCCTGCAGGATGAGCGGCGTCTCGCTGACCGACTCGGTCATCACCGAGGCAATGACATAAGGTCCGCGGTGCAGCCGGTAATAGTTCAGCGCTTCCCAGCGGAGCGGGCGGGCTTGCCCGTCCGGCGCCCCCGTGTCCCGGGCTTCCGCAGCACCCGCGTCCGCAGCGTCCGATTCCGCAGCGTCCGATTCCGCAGCGCCCAGGGCTTCCAGCGCTTCCCGCACCGCGGTCCGGAAACGTTCCGCCGCTTCGGCGCTTTGCGCCAGCCGTTCCGGCCGCATCCGCAGGTAAGCGACATGGCCGCTGCCCACCCGGGTGATGCCCTCCGGCGTTTGATCCGTGCTCAGGCCGAGGCACTCGAATAAATGCTCTCTAGGCGAGGAATACCGGCGTTCCCCCTGGTTCCACCATTCCCGGACCCGGTGATACGGGTCGCTGTCGTCCCCTACATAGACCAGCGCACCGCCGTCCCGCACCCATTGGGCCAGCGCGTTGTGCAGATCCGGGTATTCAGGCTTCATAAATTCGTAGCTTAATACAAGCAGGCGGTAACTGTCCAAATATCCGGGAAACCGCCGCACATTATCGAGCTGCACCGGCCGGACCGGCAGCCCGTGCTTGACCAGCGGCAGCGTCAAGCCGTACAGCTCCGAGAAATTCAACAGCTCCAATGCGGCCTCATCCGTCAGCTCCACTTCATTGGTGCCGTCGTATTTCATCATGAAGCCGGCCGTTTCCGTCCCGATCACCTTCCGCTGAAACATCGCCGAATCGGCCAGCAGCACGCCGGCAACGGCGGGATTGCCGTATACCCGGACATCCTCCTGCGCCATATCGCCCAAGGTATGCATGATGGTCAAGAGGACGGTTGCATACTCCGCCGGAATGCCCTCCTTGCCGCTGCCGTCCTCCGCGGGATATTGCCCTGCAAAGATTCTTCCCGGCCAAGGCGCAACCTCGTAGCGGGCAATGTCCGGATGAAGCAGCGACGCCGTCAGGGTTCTGATGTAATTCTCCCGGTAATCCGCCCAAGTCCGCTTGGGGTCGTCTTCAATCGGGTCATGGAGAAACCACATCTTCCGGCCGGTTCCCCGCACCAGCTCCTGCATGATGCCGTACTCCAGAAACGCCGTCTCGAACGTCCGCTCCGCGCGTTTCCCTTCGTAGACATTGGCCGTGCGCGACGTTCCCGTCCAGATTTGGGCGATATAGCCGTTAATCGGGGGCAAATCGAGCAGCCGTGATTCCGGGCTGACGATCCGCCATTGGGTATAGTTGATCAGGCTGTGCGTCGGCACGTAAAAGCACAGCGGCCGGTTGTACCGGACCAGCGAATACTCCTTCAACGCCGAGCAGATGCGGTCCAGGCAGCGGGTATAGAGGTAGGCCTTGAGCCTGGAGGCGCGGTATTGCGCGTCCTCCGAGGCATGCGGAGGAATCCACGGCTCGTTGTAGTAATTTTGCCATTCACGCTTGAATGCCGCGGAATAACCGCCCTCCACCCAAAACTCCGGCTCCTCCAGGTGGATGGCTTCCACGCCCGCATCCACGGCGGGACGAATCCGCTCCGTCAGAAAATCGGCATAGCTTATCGTTGGCACCATATAGGGAATGTCCGCCGAAGTGCCGTGAATAACCGTTTCCCCGTCATGGTATTTCTGCGCTTCATCCCAATGGGAACGGCCGTCCACGCTGCCGTTCAAATAATCCTGATAGCCTCCCCAGGACACGCCGGTCATCAGGTGTACCCGGTAGCCCTGCTCCGTCCAGCCGCGGACCCGCTCCGGCATCGATCCGTCGATGCCGTACACCATCACGAAGTCCGTCTGCAAATCATATGCCGGTCCGAAGGCGCTGCCTTCCTGAAATCCGGTGCGTTCTTCCGCCCGTGCTCTCCCTGTCATGACTCCACGCCTCCTTCCGTCCCGGCAAACGCCACCCGGATCGTCTTGATTTCGAACGGCGTGAAGGACAGGACGGTCTCATTACTCTGTTCCGCCAGCATCCCTGCCGGCTTCTCCAGCAAATCGGCTTCTTCGATGGTCAGGCAATCCAGCCCGAACGACAGCCGGGCCTCGGCTCCCGCGCCTGCCGTCTCATACAGCCGCAGGATCAGATGGCCGCTGTCCTCGGCCTTCTTCACCGTCTCGATCATCACATGCGGGTGGTCGGTTTGCGCCAGCCCGATCCGCCGGACATATTCCTTCCCGCTGCCGCTTGGAGCCGGCGCCTGCACCATCGTGAGCGGAATATTCAGCTCATATCCCCGGCGGTATACGCCGGCCTGAATGAAATCGCCCTGGTGGGGATACAAGGCATAAGTAAACCTGTGCTTGGCCCGGTCGGCTGTGGGGTCAGGATAGGACGGGCTGCGCAGCAAATTCAGGCTCATGACGCCATTCTCCGCACTGTGCCCGTATTTGCTGTCGTTCAGCAGCGCTACGCCGTAATCCGGCTGCGACAGGTCAATGTAATGATGGGCGCAAATTTCGTCGCGCGCAAACTCGGTGGCATTGTTGCGGGTCGCGGGCCGCTTGAGCACCCCGAACTGGATATCGCAATTGACCTGGTCGGCCGCCACATTCACCGGAACATTGACCCGCAGCATCTTCCCCGCTTCACGCCAGTCCACCTCGGTATCCAGCCGCAGCAGCTCTCCGCCTTGTTCCAGGCTGACAGTCTGCTTCAGGACCGACTTCCCTAGCCGGTATTCCTGCTCGACGACAGCCCGCGGCCCCAGCACATAGGCGCGCACCCGTTCCAGCTTCATGGTGCCGGCGACCGTCTCGCGGTAATCGCGCGGGAAGTCCCAGGCATCCCCGTCATCATGGTAGGCCGTAAAGACGTTGGCCTTCGCTCCCGGCCGCACCGCTTCCCTTCCGGCGGCCTTATCGTACAGTGACACGATGCTGCCGTCTTCGGCAAAACGGACCCTCAGCCGCCCGTTCTCCAGCCTGCGGTCCTCCGCGGTCAGCCGGCCGCCGGGAGGCTCCGCTTCGGCCTCCGCCAGCGAACGCCAGCCCAGCGCCGGCACCTGGACAAAATGCCGGCCGCCGCCGTATTCCACCCATTCCCGCCGCTCCCACGGCAAGGAATTGAACAGGACGGGGGTTCCGGCCGCGGTGCCGGACAAAGCGGCGATCCGCCCGCAAGTGCCGGCAATCATCGCCTGCACTTCTTCCAGCAGCTTGCTGTACCGCTCCAGCGACTCGTCGTACACTCTTGTGATGGAGGAGCCGGGCAAAATGTCATGGAACTGGTACAGGAGCATTTCCTTCCATATCGCCTCAAGCCGTTCGGCCGGATAGCCGCTTTCCCCGCCGCTCAGCGCCCACAGCAGCGATGCGGCGAATTCCAGCTCACGCAAAGCCTTTTCCAGCTTGCGGTTGTACCATTTATTGCGAGCTTGCGTGGTGAGCGTCCCCTGATGCTTCTCCAGATACAGCTCGCCGCGGTAGGTCTGGAAGCGGGAAGCTTCCCGCTCCAGCCGCCGGAAAAAGGCAATGGCAGGCTCCTGGACTACCGGCGGCAGCCCCAGCAGGTTCTTCTCCCGGGCCAGCCGTTCCAGATGCTCTTCGCCCGGACCGCCGCCGCCGTCGCCGATCCCGAACAGCATCAAGGCATGCTCTGAAACGCCGCGGTCCAGGTAGCGCTCTTCAATCTTGACGAGCGACCGCGGGGCCGCCGGACTGTTGTACGTGTCCTCCGGCGGCAGATGCGTCAGCACCCGCGTCCCGTCGATGCCCTCCCACAGGAAGCTGTGATGCGGATGCGTATTGTAGACGCTCCACGACAGCTTTTGCGTCATCATATAGTCCACTCCGGATTTCTTGAGCAGCTGCGGCAGGCTTCCCGTATATCCGAACACATCGGGCAGCCACAGCACCTTCATCTCCCGGCCGAATTCCTGCTCGAAGAACCGTTTGCCGTACAAAATTTGCCGCACCAGCGCTTCTCCGCCGGATATGTTCGTATCCGGCTCCACCCACATGGCGCCCTGCACCTCCCAGCGCCCTTCCCGCACACGCTCCTGCACCTCTGTGTAGAGCTGCGGATAATGCTCCTTCATCCAGGCATAAAGCTGCGGCTGGCTGGCGCCAAACACATAATCCGGATATTTCTCCAGGTTGCGAAGCGCGGTGGAAAAGGTCCGGGCGCCCTTGCGTACCGTTTCGCGGATCGGCCACAGCCAGGCGAGATCGATATGCGCGTGCCCGATGGCACTAACCGTTACTACGGGATCTCCGCCCTGCTTCGCCAATACCGGCGCGAGCTTCGCTCTGGCCAGCTCTACGGTTTCCCCGTTAATCTCCGCGAGCAGATTGGCGGCCTCATACACGCTTTGCAGCACCCGCGCCTGTCTCGCGCTTGATTCCGGCAGCTGCCCGGCCAGCTCGCTCAGCACCTCCAGGTCATAATACAATTGGCGCGCTTCTTCATGGCATACGGCTATGCACGCTTCTTTGAGCGTTCCGCTGCGGAAGTGGCCGAACAAGTCGTTGCAGCCGCCGTCTCCCCACAAATCAATGACTTCGCCGCCCTTGGCCTTTGCAGTGCAGTCAACCACGCGCTTGCCGGGCATTCCCAGGCTGTAATCAAATTGGGAGCTCACATTGGTCAAGCCCTGACGCGGGGTTCCGGCATCGTCCACCAGGCATAATTCCCCGTTGATGTCGATTAACAGCACAACTTTGGAGCCTGCGGCGGACATGGGCACCTCACCCCGGAAATGAAACCAGGCGCAGTCCCATAGCTCTCCCCATTTGTCTCCGGCTTTTAATTGAACCCGCTTGCCGGACATCCGCTGCTCATAGGCTGCCGGCTCAGCCGTCAACCAAGCCTCAACCGTCAAAGCGGCGACCGGCTCATAAAGGTAATCCTGCAGCTTGGACAGCCGCTCCTGCACTCTCCGGGTCATGACCGGACTTACTTCATAAGGCATGCTGCATCACTCTTTCAATGGAATTTACTTCGTTACGTCCTCCGCCTTCTTCTGCGCCTCATCCAGAATCGACTTGATATCTCCGCTTGTCATCAGCGATTTGGTTACAGCATCACCGAACATTTGCCAGACCTTCGAGTCTTCCTTGGCAAACGTCGGCAGCCCCTGCACGTTGCCGGCCATCGCCAGATAGTGCTGGTACATTTCGGGATGCCCGGATTTGTAGCTGTCTGTTTCGGCAATCGATTTAAGCACCGTGGAACGGACGCCCGTATCGGCGATCAGCTGCTGGATTTCCTCACTGTACATCGCGCGGATGTAGGCAAAGGCCGCTTCCTTGTTCTTCGCATCCTTCGGCACCGAATGGAACGCCGCGCCAATGGTAATGTTGCCCGGCTGGCCGCCTTGGGACAGGGGAATTTGCGCCATGCCGTAATCGATGCCGATTTGCGAGCTTTCGGCCGCCCGCCAAGGACCGTCAATCAGATAGGCGATCTGCCCTTTTTTGAAGGCGTCGAAATACGTCCCTTCATTCGTGTTGGCCATCAGTCCGGCCGGATGCCCTGCGTTCAGCTCTTTTAAAAACTTCACGGTTTCTATGTTGGCGTCGGAGTTAAAGACCGGCTGGCCCTGATCATCGGCAAAGCCTCCGCCGTTGATGACCATGAGCGTGCCGTAGCGCAAGTAACCGCCTGCATTGGGTCCGGCATATACACCGCCGCCGTAATATTTGCCTTTGCCTGCTTCCGTTACCTGTTGCACATCCGCCAGCAGCTCATCCCAGGTTTCCGGGGCTTTGTCCGGATCAAGACCGGCTTCCTTCACCAGCTTTTTATTCCAGAACAGGCTGCTTACGCCCGGCTGGGAAGCAAAACCGTAAATCTTGCCGTCATACTCCATCGGTTTCCAGGCTGCGGGCGCCACATTGCTGCGGATTTCCTCCGCCATGCCGTCCGGGAACGGCTCAAGCAGGCCCTGCCGGGCAAAACCCGGCATTTGCGTTTCCCCGACGATAATATCCGGCAAGTTTTTCGCCAGAAAACCGGCTGTTTGCTTTTGAATAAGCGGTTCGCCCCAGCCCCAATCCTCCATGTTCACGGTAATGTTTTGCGCCTGCATCTTCTCCAGGATAATTGATTGATAAAAATACGGGAAGACGCCGGACTTGAGCGGCTCGCCAGGGGTATAGCTGAAATCCTCGGCGGCAACCCGCGGGTTTTGCGCCTCGTCGGCAATCAGCGCCTGCTTCTTTTTCTCCAGCAGCCCGCTCAGCACGCCCACGCCTACGCCGACAGCGCCTTCATTCAGCACGGTAATCGTCACGCCCTCCGCAGATTTGCCGTCTCCCGGCTGGCCTTCGGCTCCTGAGTTGCCGGCGGCCTGATTATTGCCCCCGCCCCCGCAAGCCGACAAACTTGCCGTGAGCATGAATGAGAGCGCGGTGAAGGCCATTTTTTTCAATATCATAACTTGAACCCCTCCATGACATTTTTGGATGTATATACAAAAGGACAACTACCCTTTGATACCGGTGTTCGCCAAGCCCTGGACAATGTATTTCTGGAAAAAAGCAAAGATCAGCAGGGCGGGAATCGTGATGCCAAGGCTTAAGGTGATAATCATCGGGTAGTTGATTACCGCGCCAGGACTGGCTCCCACTGAGGACAGGCGTGTAATTGCCGCCGGAAGCGTTTGCAAACTATCGCTTGTTGTATAAAAGAAAGGCGTAATGAAATCGTTCCACGTGCCCAGCGCTGTCGTAATGGCGATAAAGGCCATAACCGGGAGCTGCAGGGGGAATAAAATCTGAAAGATCAGCCGGAGGGTACCCGCCCCGTCCACGACCGCCGCTTCATCGATCTCCAGCGGGACCTTTTCCAGCGATTGCTTCACCAGGAAGGTTCCCATAATATTGATGCCGGGTCCGCCGATCAGGTACACCCACCATGAGTCGAGAATCCCCTTTCCCCCCGTAAACACATGGTTTCCTCCGGCAAACGGAAATCTGGCAAATTCCAGATAGGTCGGGATGATGGCAAGCGTGCCGGGAATCATTTGCGTCGCCAGCAGAATCAGAAAGATCGTTTCCCTTCCCTTGAACTTCAAGCGGGCAAAAACATAGCCGGCCAGGAATGAAGTCAGAACTGCCCAAAACGTGTTGTACACGGTCCGGATGAGCGAATTTCTAAAATACATCGCCACCGAGGAGTCCACTGTTCCTACGATCAGCTCCTTGAAGTTTTCCAGCGTCGGCTGCTTGGGAATCGGGAAAATGCCAAGCACGGTGGCCGTAAATTCCGTCCGCGTAAACAAACCGGCAAGCACCATGAAAATCAGGGGATAGAGCAAAACAAGGCCAATGCCAAGCAGGAGGATATGGCTGATAAGATAGGTGGGCCTGAACTGTTTTTTAAAATTCCCGCTTTGTGTTTCCCGCATGTGCTTTCCCCCTTTCTCCTGCTTGCTTTACCGGTTTGACCGGTATCGTTGTCCGTTTGTCCGACTTGGTGGACCAGTTGTAATACAATACAGTGACCGCAATAACGATCAGCGCCATAATCAGGGAAGAGGCTCCGGCCATGCCGAGGTTGAAATCCCAGAAGCCGTCCCGGTAAATCCGGAACACGAGCACTTCCGTTTGGCCATAGGGGCCGCCGTTCGTAATGAACAGCACCTGCTCATAAATCTGAATCGCTCCGATCAGGTTGGTGATCACAATATAGGTCGCGATTGGCTTGAGGCCCGGCAGCGTGACATAGCGCAGCTTGTGAAGACGCCCGGCTCCATCGATTTCCGCCGCCTCATAGAGCGATACGTCCACGGATTGCAGGCCCGCCAGCCAGATCAGCGCCGCTCCCCCTACACCCTTCCAGAGCGAATAAATTACGATCCAGAAAATGCCCCAGCTTACCGAATACTGCCAGATAATCGGTTCCTTGCCCAGCGCTTTGAGGATGTTGTTGATCACCCCGTTGTTCGAATCCAGAAAAATATTAAACACCTGCGTGGTAGCCACCGTCGACGTAACGGCGGGAACGTACCAGATTGAGCGGTAAAAGCCTTTGCCGAAAAGCGGCATGTTCATCAGCAGCGCCGCCCCGAAGCCAGCAGCCAGCGTGACGGACGTCACAAGCCCGCCCAGCCATACCGACCGCCATAAGGCATCGGTGTAGACCGGATTTTTGAAGAAGCTGATGAAATTATCGAACCAGATAAAATTCGGTATATCCGAGAGCCCTATCCATTCAAAAAAACCGAGTCCAAAACCGAACAAGGTCGGAAATCCCGACACCACGAGCCAAAACAAAAACATGGGTACCAGAATCACAGCGGCGATGATAGCATCCTTATGCCTGCCCATTCCCCGTTTGAAAGAAGCCCTTCCCTCCCGTTCTGCTGTTTTTTCCATATAGCCAAGCGACCTCCTAACTGATTTACGCCATACAACAACCGTGAGGAACAGTAACTCTATTTGCATTATTAAATATATTATAATATGTCATTTAAATCAAGATGTCATTTATATCATTTATCGCTAATTTTCCGCAAAAAAAAGACATCTCTTGCCTTAGCAAGCAGATGCCCTGCACTCCACTCTAATTCGCCCCGGACAGCGCCTTCCATATATTGCCGGTTACTGTCTGCGCAAGGGTCCTGCTGATTGACTTTCAATCAACTTGGGCTGAAGGATAACCTTCGTATATCCCTGGTTCTTCATGCCGGCGTTATCGAAAAGCTGCAGCAAAATGCTGGCCGCCGCCTTGCCCATCTCAATCTCCGACTGCGAAATATGCGAGAAATACCCCCATTCGTGCAGCCCCGGCGACGGATCGTCAAAGGTAAGGATGGAGACATCCTCCGGAACCCTGAGGCCCAGCTCTTTGCAGATCGAGTAGATATGCAGGCCAAGCCGCCCGTTCAGCGTAATATAGGCGGTGGCGATTTGGTTTCTGATAAAGCGGTACAGGGGATGCGCCGGGTCGATTCCGCTGTAATCCACATTGAAATCGGTCAGGATCAGCGCCGGATTAATCATGGCCTCCTTCTGCTTCAGCGCTTCCATATAACCGTTGATCCGGTCCTCAACTGTAATCGTCGGCAGCGGGGAGTCCGAGCAAATGGCAATGTCGCGGTGTCCCAGCCCCCACAGGTAATTGACGGCCAGCTCTCCGCCGACCAGACCGTCGCTGCGCGCCACATTGGTGGCCACGCCGGGCAGATAACGGTCGATCAGGACAAACGGGAAGCCCTGCAGCTTGAGGGACAGAATTTCCTCATTATACATCTCGGCATCGGACGGGAAGATGATCAGTCCTGCCGCGCCTTTGCGGATCAGATCCCTGATCGCCGCTTTTTCCCGGTCAATCGAATTGTATGTCAACACAATTTGCAGATGGTACGGGCTGTTTTCAATCACTGAGTTAATTCCCTCCAGCAGGCGTATGGAGAAATAATCCACGAGCAGCGGCATAACCAGCCCGATCGTTCTGGACTCCTGGTCCGCAGGGAACGGCTGGTCCGCAGCTTGCATTTTCTTGCCGCTTCCGCCCCGGTTCCCCGCCGCCGGCGGCAGACCAGGGACGCTTCCTTCCGGCTGAAGCCCGGGGTCCGCCTCATGCATCTCCCGGGCCAGCAGTTCACTGATGCCCTCGCCGACAAAGCTTCCCTTGCCCGGAATGCGGTAAATCCAGCCCTCCTTCGCAAGCTGCATGAGCGCGTTCGCCACCGTGATCCGGCTGACATCAAACTGCTCCATCAGCTCTTTTTCCGAAGGGATTTTATCGTTTTCCCGCACTTCGCCCTTCAGGATCAAATCTTTGAAGTACTGTTGAATTTGTATATATAACGGTTTTCGTTCGCTTTGCATATGGGTCTCCTCACTTATTTCTCTCTTTACAATAACGTTATATCATTTATGTCATTTAGTCAATCTCCGGCTATATTATTCCTTTCTTTGACAACGCACATTAGATATATTTAGCATAGGCGCAGCGTGACGTTGAGCTTTATCGCGCGGCCCCCAAAAAATTCGCCAAAACCGGAGCAAACAGCCCCGCTGCAGGAATCAGCGGGGCTCTCTTTTTCGTGTTCACTCTTACGTTTTTTTCAGTTCTGTGCCTTTTGGCGAATAAATGAGCTTCTGAAGCTTCGGCAGGCAGCCCCGCTTCATCTCTCACTTATAATTACAGCTTCCAAATGCGGTACAGCATGACGGCCGCTTCAGCGCGCGTGAGCGTATCTTTCGGTGCAAGCTTGCCGTCCCTGCCGTTCACGATTCCGTATTTCACCAGTGAGGCCAGGCTGTCTTTGGCATAACCGGCAATTTGGTCCGCATCCGGGTAGGCAGCCAGGGTTCCGGTGCCTCCGGCCTTCTTGCCGGCCGCCGCCAGAGCGCGCGAAGCGATCACCATCATCTCCTGGCGGGAGATCGGGCTGTCAGGCCGGAAGGTGTTGTCTCCATAGCCGCCGACGATACCCAGTTCCTGCGCGACTGCAAGCTCATCGAGATAACCGGCGCCATCCGGAACATCGCTGAATGCCGCACTGGTCCGGCCTGTGCCCTTGAGCTCAAGGGCTCTCACAAGAGGCGCGATAAAGTCTGCTCTCTTCATGGAAGAAGCCGGGGAGAAGCTGTTCAGGGAGGTTCCCTGGACAACGTCGCGGGCCAGCATAGCGGCAATCGCCTGTTTGGCCCAAGGCACGTTCTCCAGATCTCCGAAGCTCATGGGTATATACGCAACTGCGTAGCTGCCGGATGGGACGGCTTGAAAAACAAGCGAGCCGCCTGCCGCGTCATAACGGCTGTTCGGAACCGCAGCCAGTTTGCCATTGCCGGCAAGGGACCACACTGCGAGCGATTCCGACAGGCCCAGCTCTTCTCCGGCCGGGGAGTAAGGAATAGAGATGGCTGCAGCCGCATTCGGATTCCACGCAAGGATCTGGCCGTCAGCAGCCAGGTTCAGCTCTACCAACGGACGGCTGCCTATGCTGGCCCGGGCTCCAGCCTCCAGATTGTCCGTCGGGACCTGGCGGATACGGATGGACACATATTCAGCGTCTGCTGCCAAGCTGTACAGCGTATCGCCCGGAAGCCCTGCAGTTGCTTTTTCCGTCTTTATGAAGAGCATGAGGTTTTCCTGGCCTTTCAAGCTCTGGACCGGCAATCGCACTTCATACGAGGCGGCGCCCTCCTGCTTCGGCAGATCGATTACAATCTGTTTTTTGCCGTTAGCTGCCGGAGCGGCTTGCTCAAGCGCCTTTTTCAAGTCGCTGCCGGAAACCGTCCCCTTTGCCTCACCGTTGTCAGTCTTTATCTCCGGGAGGATCGTAACCACACCGTCCTTGCTCTCAACGCTGCCGGTCTGCGGAATAGATCCGCTGCCGGTACCGCCGGAGTTCGGTGTTGGTGTTGGTGTTGGTGTTGGTGTTGGTGTTGGTGTTGGTGTTGGTGTTGGTGTTGGCTCCGCACCGCCGGACTTGCCTGCAAGGGTCAGCACCCCATAAACAGAGGTGTCCTGATATCCATTGCCTGTCGTATCATTCCAGGCGGCAACACTTTGACGGGCGCCGTCTTTGGCATCGTTGATCTGTACGTCAAAGCCGAGCTTCATGCCGTCAGCCGGCGTAATTTTTTTGAAAGGAATCTTCACTTCAACGGTGTAGTTTGTCCCGGACACCTTGGCTGCCGATTCGAAGCCTTCTGCGATGCCCGCCGGATTGAAGGAGGTTTCGTTGGCATAATTAACTCTGAACTGCCCGTCATCGTCTTGATAGAACGTGGTCTTCCCATTGTTTTCGTCCAGAAAGATCTCGATGGAATCCTGCTCCCAGGCGTTTGCACTGCTTTTGTCAAGCTGGGCGTCGCTGACCTGGATTAACACATACAGGTTCTGGTCATCCCAGAGGGCTTTGGCTACTCCGGCCGCGCCCTGCCAGGCCATCTGGTAGCGGTTAACCTCCAGCTCGGGAGCTCCGCTCCATACCGCATCAACCGTCCCGTCCACGACAGGTGCGGCATATATCGCACCCGATTGGTTGGCATCCGCAGATTCCGGCTGGTTCTCTTCCATAAATTTCACCGGATCGGCAACGCCATAGTAAGCCGGTTTAGCCTGCAGATCCTTGTCGAACAACAACGGGCTGGAAGAAGCTCTCCAGCTCGTATTGTCATCCAGTCCCCAGAAGGTAACGCGCGCTATATTTGCGGTATGAGCCTTGAAGATATCCATCAATTGCGCATATAAATAGCCTTGGGCAACCGCAAGCTTCCCGGGAAGCTGATAGTCGCTTCCAGCCTGGATGTCCAGCTCGGTGATGCTCACTTCCACGCCCAAGGAAATAAACTTCTCCAGAGACAATTTAACATTCCCGGGGTTTGTGTTGATATTGTAGTGCCCCTGCATGCCGACGCCGTCGATAAGAAGCTTTCCCGGATGTGTAAGCGCATACTTATCATTGATGGCTTTGACCATATTGTAGATAGCCTGGGCTTTATTCTGGTTATCCTCGTTGTAGTCGTTGTAATACAGCTTGATATTCCAGCCGGGATGCTCGTCCAGCACTTCTCTTGCCGCCAGGAAGGCCTGTTCAAGATAGTCTGCCCCGATGGCATTGTACCAGGGAGAACGGCGCAGCGACGCTTCCCAATCGGCCGGATTGCCGGGGTTATCGCCCATCGCTTCGTTGACGACATCCCAGGAAATCACCCTGTCGCCGAAATGCTCCATGACGGTTGTGATATGCGTCTTCAGATTGGCGAGCGCTTCGGCGCGGTCCAGGGCAACCGTATTGCCTTCTGCATCCGCTGCCGTATTCATCCACGCGGGTGACTGCTGATGCCATACCAGAACATGCCCGTGCATTTGCAGCCCTTCCGCCAGAGCCTTGTCAACCATTGCATCAGCCGCATCAAAGGTAAAAACCCCCTTTGCATTCTGCAGCGCATCCGGCTTCATGGCATTGCCTGCGGTAGCGGCATTGTGATGCATACCAAGAAGCTCAAGGCGGACGCCTTCCAGATCCTCGGCGGTGATCGCATTGCCGATGAGAAAATCGTTTTGATAGGCATTTTTCAGCGGAAGCAGGTCCTTTTGGATGGCAACTGGGCCTGCACCCGTTTTTTCAAAGCCGATGTCGTCGATATAGAAGGAGGCCGTTCCGTTATTTGAACTTTCAACATAGATGGTTAAATATTCGCCGCCAGTACTGTTATAACGGTAGCTTCCCTCGAATTGGACCCAGCCGTCGCTGGTGCTGATTGTTTTGGGCGACAATGCCACATAATTCGCGCTGCTTCCGTTGCCGACCTGTGTAGACAGCTGAAGCTGGGAGCTTGCAGGCTCAATCAGCTTGACCCATGCTGAAACCGTATACTCGCTGCCTGGGTCTACATACTTCTCCACACGCAATGACGGTCCATGCCATGTAGAGGCTCTGCCTTCCACTTTCAATGCAAAGGAGCCGTCCGGAGTGTGATTCTCTTCATCTGTGATGCTCAGCTGTTCAGTCCCGGCCCGGCCTTCAAAGCCGCCGGCAGTCCGGTCTTCAAAGGTAATGGCCGTAAAAGGCAATGCCGGCTCTCTCGGAGTCTCTTCCCCGCCATTCGAATCCGCCTTCTCGGTGATCAGAATATCTCCGAGATAGAACGGGACAGCGGCCCCGGCTCCGTTCGAGTTGATCCGCAAGGCCTGATCCTTGCTTGAATCCACGGTGAATTCTTTGGCCAGGGCAACCGCTTTGCCTGCTTCATAAGGGATCTCTGCATAGTTTCCATAGCTGTCCACGGTTTGAAGCGCTGCATTTGCACCGGAGGGCAGGGTCGCATTCGCGTCAACATAGACGCTGGCAGTCACCGTATAGGTTTTTCCGTTGACCAGGCCGAGATCGCTGAATTTGAAATCAGCCGCATCCCAGTTGTTCACCCGGTTGCTTACGTATAATGCCGCTCCGTCGGCGTTGCCTTCAAAAAAATGGCCGGCAACCGCCGTCAGGCTGGCACCTCCCGCTTGAACCGCGATGCCTGCTCCATTCACAAAGGTTTCGTGATACACCGCTATTGCCGTGTCTTCCAGTTCCGATGATGCAGCCCGCACAGCCGGAGCAAGCCAGCCTGCCGGTATAAGCAGGGCCGCCGCCAATAAGACCGAGAAGACTTGTTTAATTTTTTTACTCATGCGTTGCACTCCTTTGTATGAATTTGGGCCAAACAAGTTAAGCGCTTACAACTCTCGATGCAGCCCCCTCTCTCTCAACCCAAATCGTAGCATAATCAAAATTGTGCGTCTTACCTGAAATTAAAGATTGTATCGTGCTTTTTTTAGTTCATTTCTTAACCGGCAGGAATAAGAGAGGCAAAAAACCGCAAGACCGCTTTCTGTCCTTGCGGTTTTTTGCACATGGCTTTTTCAGAAGGCAATATTGGGTTTCCGCGCAGCCGCCGACACCTGGAATCGCCCCTCCTGCACGCAGGATTGATACGGCTGGCTAGCCATCCTCGCTCCGTGGAATGCGGATCACCACCGCCGTTCCCCAGTTCAATTTGCTGTATACGCGGAAACTCCCGTTCTCTCCGAACAGCAGCTCAATACGGCGGAAAGTGTTGGCAAGGCCGATATGCGCATACTGTTCATCGGATGAGGCGATCCGGCGCCGCAGTTCCTCCAGCTCGGACCGGGCCATGCCCCGGCCGTTATCGACCACCGCGATACACAGCTTCCCGGAAGCCTCAAGCAGCTTGATCTTGATGCGCAGCAGCCGGTCTTCCGTCTCCCGTCCATGCTGGATGCTGTTCTCAATCAGCGGCTGCAGCAGCAGCTTCGGCAGGCTATAGCCGGAGATCTCCTCCGGATCATACTGCCACAGCAGCTCGAAGCCTCCCTGATTCCTCAGGCCCAGAATGGACACATAACGGCGGGCATGGCGGATTTCCTCTTCGGCGCTTACGGGTTCTCCGGGTGTAGTAAGTGAATATTTCAGCAGCAGGGACAAATGCTCAAGCATAACGGTCGCATCATTTCCGGCAGCGGACAGAGAGGCGGTCTTCCAATACAGGCTCTCCAGCGTATTGAACAAAAAATGCGGATTAATCTGGGTCTGAAGCGCCAGCAGCTCTGCGGTGCGCAGGCGGTATTTCTCATCAGCCAGCTGAACCTTGAGGTCAATCTGCTCAATGAAGCTCTTAACCAGGGAACGTGAAATATAGCCGTACTCGTCCTGTTTGAGAGAGGCTGAGATGGCAGGCAGCGGCTCCGAACGCTCCGCATGCCGGATAAGGGAAATCAGGTCGCGGATATAAGAGGTGTTCCGGCGGGTAAGCAGCATCGTCAGCAGCAGGCCGAGTCCAAAGGAAACCAGCACAAACAGAACGGTCAGGCTGCTGAGTGTAAAGGGTACGGAATTCAGCGAACGGCGCGGCGTCAATATGACATATGTCCAGCCGTTTGCTGCCGTGTAACGGGCCGCCGCATACGAGCTGTCCTTCATAAGCTCCGCCGCCCCGCTGCCCGGCTCTGCCAGTGCGGAAGCCCTATTCTGATACAGCAGCTCCCCTCCGCTTCCCAGAACCAGCAATCGCTGGCCTTCCGCCAGCCGCAGCGCATCGAGCTGCCTCTCTATGTAACCGGCATTCAGGTTCACCGCAAGCATACCTGCGGGCCGTGCAGTGACCGTGGAATATATGGATTTATACAGCGTCATAACCTGCACCGGCGGTTCAAATGAATACCTCTGAATGCTCCGCCGCTCCAGCCAGATCCCCCGGTCTCCCATATGCGCAGCCAGCGGCTCCTTCCAGTCCTTGTCCGGCAGCTCCTCCCTGCGGATTAGCCCTTCCCTGCTGGTCAGCAGCTGATCCGCTTCATTGTCTGCATCGAGATAAATGGATTCAATATAAGGCTTCGCATTGGCAGGGCCCTTCACATACTCAAGAATCGTTGACAGAATCCGCAAATTCTCCAGCGTCAGGGTCTGGGTACTCAAAATTTGCTGGAGACGGTGGACAATCTCGGCATTGGCCAGGCTGACATACAGTGAATCCATCTCATCCAGTGCCGTTGCCATGGTCCGGTCCATCTGGGTAAAGATTGCATAATGGTTCCTGTCATTGTCGCTTTGAAGAAACCTTCCGGTGACAACGATGGCAAGCGTACCCAGAATCAGGACCGGAATCAGCATGGGGATCATGAACATCGACAGATTCTTCAGAAAAAAACGGCGGCTCATCTTACCGGGTCACCGGGCTGCTGCCCGTTCCGGTATTCACGCGGACTCATACCGTAAAATTTCCTGAAGGACCGCGTGAAATTTTTGGAGTAGCTGTACCCTACCATTTCGCTGATTTCAAAGGTTTTGTACCGGATATCCCGCAGCAGCTCCGCCGCCCTGATCATCCTGACTCTGACGACATAGTCGGAGAAATTCTCACCGGTATGCTGCTTGAAAAACTTGCTGACATAATCCGGGTTCATATGAACAAGCCGGGAGGCTTCCTCAAGCGAGGCGGTGCGGTAATGCTTCTGCACATAGGCTTTCAGGATATCAGTCACCTGCTGCGAATAAGCCGGCAAGGCTTCTGCCCGGCCGGCAGTCTGCTTTTCCCGGCTCCGGTCCAGCTCCAGGCGGAGCCGGGAAAACTCGCTGCACAGCTCCTCGTACCCGGTAGGCTTCACCAGATAACGCTTCACATCATAGGCAAGCGCTTCCCGGGCATAATCGAACTCGGCATAGCCGCTCAGCAGAACCACCGTAATCCCGGATTCCTGCTCATACAGCCTGCGCGCCAGCTCCAGTCCGCCCATCACCGGCATGGAGATATCGCAGAGCAGCGCATCTGCCTCATGCTCCTGCAGGTAATTCCAGGCTTCTGCTCCGTTGCGGAAGGTCTTCACCAGCTCAAAGCCGAGCTGGGCCCAAGGAAAATACTGCGACAGCCCGCTCCGGATCTCCGCATCGTCATCCGCAAGCACCAGTTTGTACATCAGCTTCTCCCTCCCGTTCGTCATAGTTAATGATATAGTAATCTTATCGGATATTAAGAAATAGTAAATGATATTTTGGGGCTTGTACAGAGCCGGAGCAAATGAATTTCCTCTGCAGAGCGCCATTTGGCCGGAAACTACTCTTGAATGGACATAATGTCGGATCAGGATGCCTTTTCCTCGGAAAAAGCTCATACAGGATACCATTTCTCAACCTGCGCATCTGTCGGTCCGGCCTCTGCGCAGGTATAGTAAGGACATCCACACGAAAGAAGGAGACATTGTTATGCCAAAACCAATTAAACAAATGAGATTAATAACACTATTGGCACTGGGAGCCAGTCTGATTTCCGGATGCTCCAATTCTTCGGACAAGACGACAGCGCAGGAGCAGACGGCCGCTCCTGTTCCCACAGAGCAAGCAGCCCGGGAGGATGTCACGCTCCGCTTTGCCTGGTGGGGCTCCGAGAACCGGCACAAGGCGCTGCTTGCGGCAATTGATGCATATACGGCAAAGAATCCCCATGTGCAGATTGAAGCAGAATACAGCGGATTCGACGGTTACTATGAGAAGCTTGTCACTCAGCTGGCAGGCGGTACCGCACCGGATCTGACACCGCTCTCCTTTGACTGGATCGATGAAATAGCGGTCAAGGGAGACTTGACGATCGATTGGTATGAACAGAAGGACAACGTCAATCTGGACGCCTTCGATTCGGGCTTTCTGGAAAAGTATACAGTGGTGAACGGCAAGCTGGTCGGCCTGCCGATGGGAATCAACGGCATGGTCACCGCTTACAGCAAGCCTTTCTTCGACAAATACGGAATTGAGGAGTCGTCCGACTGGGATTGGGAGAAGATTCATGAGACTGGCGTAAAGGTGCATGAACAGGACCCGGAGGCTTACCTGCTGGCGCAGCTGGATGTGCGCGGCTTCCTTCAGCCCTATGTCGCCCAGCTGACCGGCGGACAATGGATCAACGAGGACAAGACGCCCGGCTTTACCGCCGGCCAGCTGGAGCAAGCCTTCGCCTATTACAAGCAGCTGCTGGATGACGGGGTGCTGCAGCCGCTGGCCCAGAGCAGCCTGTATCCGGAAATTACCGAGAATCCCGCCTGGCAGCAAGGCAAGATCGGTGCGGTCTTCGGCCTGGCCTCCACGCTGAGCAAGCTGAAATCGTTCAACCCGGATATTGATGTTGCATCCTATCCGGTTCCTGCGGATGCCAAGGCATCCGGAGTAGTGGTGAATCCGAGCAACCCGCTGGCCCTGAACAGGGCGTCCAAGCATCCCGGGGAAGCAGCCAAATTCGCCAGCTGGCTGCTGACCGATCCGGAGGCCGCGGAAATACTGATGGATGTATACAGTGTTCCTCCGGTGAAGGCGAATGCGGATTTGCTTGCCGGGAAAGGCCTGATCGACAGCACCGTTGTCAAAGCGGTCGAGCTGGCCCTAACCAATCCCGGTGATCCGGTCAACGGCATCAGCGGGAACCAGGAGCTGTCCAAGCTGGCCGAGGACTATCTCCAGCAGGTAGGGTTTGGACAGCTTGAGCCGAGGGCGGCAGCGGAAGGGCTGATTACGCGCCTGAATGACAAGCTCAAGGACATAGAATAGGATGCGAAGCAAATATGCCGGCTTGCTCTACATCAGCCCCTGGCTGGCGGGATTTCTCTTGCTTACGCTGTATCCGTTCCTGTCCTCGCTGTATTACTCGTTTACGCAGTATAACATCATCAAGACACCGGTCTTCGCCGGCTGGAACAATTTCATCTATATGTTCACGAAGGACCCTGACTTTACCCGCTCCCTGAAGGTCACCTTCCAGTATGTGCTGCTGGCGGTGCCGCTCAAGCTGGCTTTCGCGCTGCTCGTTGCACTGGTGTTGAACCTGCCGGCCAAAGGAATGTCTCTCTTCCGTACCCTGTATTATCTCCCTTCCATCCTCGGGGGGAGCATTGCGGTGTCCGTGCTGTGGAAGTTTCTGTTCATGCGGGAGGGCGTTGTCAACAAGCTGTTCCAGGGGCTGGGATTGCCTGTCCAGGACTGGCTGGGCGATCCCAGGCTGGCCCTGTTTACAATCTCGCTGCTGCCTGCCTGGGAATTTGGTTCATCCATGGTTATTTTTCTGGCCGGTCTGAAGCAGATTCCGCATGAGCTGTATGAAGCCGCCAGGGTGGACGGGGCTGCGCGGACGAGGGTCTTTTCAAGCATCACCCTGCCCTTGCTCGCCCCTGTCATCGTCTTCAATCTGGTCATGCAGACCATCGGGGCATTCCAGCAGTTCACAGCGGCATTCGTCATTACGGGGGGCGGTCCGGTGAAATCCACCTATCTGTACGGAATGCTCCTGTATGACAATGCGTTTCATTATTTCAAAATGGGCTATGCCTCCGCTTTATCCTGGGTGCTGTTCCTGATCCTGCTGGCCGTGACGTTCATCCTGATGAAGGCGGCGAACCGTTATGCGTATTACGAGGACGGAGGTGCCTTCTGATGAGCGCTTCAAGACAGACGCTGACACTTGTGCTGCTGTCGCTGTTCGGACTGATTTTCCTGTATCCGCTGCTCTGGCTGCTGTCCGCTTCGTTCAAGACGAACAGTGAAATATTCTCTTCCCTGTCGCTGTGGCCCGGCATCTGGAATACCGAGGCTTACACGGAAGGCTGGCGCGGAATCGGAAAATATGGCTTTGCTGCATTTTTCAAAAATACGCTGGTGCTTACAGTGCCTGCTGTCGTTCTGACAGTGCTGTCCAGCACAGTGGTTGCCTACGGGTTCGCAAGATTCAGGTTCCCCGGCAAAAAAGCGCTGTTCGCGCTCATGCTCTCAACCCTGATGCTGCCGGATTCCGTGCTGCTGATTCCGCGGTACCTCTTGTTCCGGGAGCTGAATTGGCTCAATACGTATCTCCCGTTTTATATTCCTGCGCTGCTGGCCGTCCATGCGTTTTTTGTGTTTCTGCTCGTCCAGTTCTTCCGGGGGCTTCCCCGCGAGCTGGATGAGGCGGCGTATATTGACGGCTGCGGCTCCTTTGCCATTCTGGCAAGGATACTGATTCCCTTATCCGGGCCCGCGTTGATTTCAGCCGCTTTGTTCCAATTTATCTGGACCTGGAATGATTTCTTCAATGCGCTGATCTTCATCAACAGCGTCTCCAAATTCCCGGTATCGCTCGGTCTGCGGATGGCCCTCGACAACGAAGGCGCCGTGCACTGGAACCGCGTGATGGCAATGTCGGTGCTGGCCATTGTCCCCTGCATTGCGGTCTTCTTCACGGCGCAGAAGTACTTTGTGGAAGGCATTTCCACTACGGGACTTAAGGGATAGCTGCAGTATTTCACTAATTGTGTACAGGAGGATCTGTCCCCATGAGCAACGCTAATCTGACGAATGAGCCGCGAAAACCGAATGTCATCGTTTTCTTCACCGATCAACAGCGGTGGGATACGACAGGCGTACACGGCAATCCGCTGGGCCTTACCCCCCATTATGACTGGATGGCCCGTTTCGGCACCCACCTGGAGCATGCCTTCACGTGCCAGCCCGTATGCGGTCCGGCCCGCTCTTCCCTGCAGACCGGACTGTATGCAACCGCGACGGGCTGCCACCGCAACGGAATTCCGCTTGCTCCCGATCTTCCGACTCTGGCCGGCCATTTCAATGAGGCCGGATATGATACCGGCTACATCGGCAAATGGCATCTCGCTTCGACCCGTGACCGTCCCGTCCCTGAAGAGCTCCGGGGCGGTTACCGGTATTGGCTGGCGTCGGACGCGCTGGAGCATACCTCCGATGCGTACCGCACCCGTCTGTTCGACAATGACAACCGGCCGGTCGATCTGCCCGGATACCGGGTGGATGCCCTGACCGATGCGGCCATCCGCTACATCGACCAGCGGAAGGAGCAGCCGTTCTTTCTCTTCCTGTCCCATATTGAGCCGCATCATCAGAACCGCCGCGACGACTATCCGGCCCCGGACATATACCGGGACCGGTACACCGGACGCTGGACGCCGCCTGACCTCGAATCGCTCGGCGGAACAGCTCCGCAGCATCTCGGCGGCTACTACGGCATGGTCAAGCGCCTCGATGAAGCCTTGGGCAGAATTCTGGACGCACTGCGCAGCCTGGAGCTGCTTGAGGATACGATTGTGCTGTTCACCTCCGACCATGGCTCGCATTTCAAGACGCGCAACGGCGAGTACAAGCGCTCCTGCCATGAGAGCTCTATCCGGATTCCGGCCGCCTTGTATGGCGGGCGCTTTATCGGCGGAGGCAATGTCAGGGAACTGGTCAGCCTCGTCGATCTTGTGCCCACACTGCTTGACGCCGCCGGTCTTCCCGTCCCCGGAGAGCTGCATGGACGATCAGTCGTGCCGTTATTGCACGGAAGCCGCACGGCTTGGCCCCGGGAGGTGTTCGTGCAGATCAGCGAATCGGTGCTGGGCCGGGCCATCCGCACCGCACGCTGGAAATACGGCGTGGTGTCCGAGGATGCCGATCCGCTGCTGGACGCTTCCGCAGCCCGTTACCGCGAGGCGTACCTCTATGATCTGTACGCCGATCCGTATGAGCTGACCAATCTGGCGGGCTACGAATCCCACCGTGAAGTCTCTGACCGGCTGTGCGGCGCCCTGCTCCGCCGGATCCGGGAAGCCGGTGAGCCGGAGCCGGCGATTGATCCGGCCCCTCCCGTTCCGTCTGGCCAGCGGCGGCTGCTGGAATCGGACGGGTAGAGCCTCCGGCAAAGCACAGAAAATAACCCCACAAAGCCATCCATGCCGCTGACGCGGCACCACAGATGATGGAAATGGGGGCGTAAAGTTATTTCCAGGGTAGCGGGGCCTTGGCTCCGATGATGACTCAGGTACTTTGCGGGGACCCCAAAACATAGGAGCAGAAACGGCTGCGCCGTCCTTTTTAAGGACTGCACCGTTTCAGCGGGAAATAGAAGGCTCATTTAGTGCGCCAAGCATTAACATTCTGCCCTGAAATAACGGCTTGTGCATTTCATTTCTCCGTGGTGCCGCGCAGCGGCATGAGTATCTTATATTTGAACAAACGGCTATGCCGTCCTTCACTGGACGGCATAGCCGTTTGCAATTTCAAATTCAAGCTTGCCGGGACCCTCCAATTGTCCTGGCCGGGTGAACAGATGCTTTCTTCCGTCCCTCCGGACCTTCCCGCTGAGACCGGCGGTAAGCCCAAGCGGAAAAAGTAAACTTAATCTGCCCTCATCCCCTTTTTCGCCAGCGTTAGTGGGAAAAAGGATCACTAATCCATCCGATTCTTCCCCTTTCAGGAGAATACGCTTCAAATTAAGTTACCTTTTTCCCACTATTCCCTCTGCCGCAAGCTTTTCTGTCCAATTAAGTGCACTAATTCCACTTCAATTCCCTATCCAATAGAAGCCAGCATATCCTGGCCGCGATTGTGTTTCCGGCGGTCCGATCCGGGTCCGGTCAGCTTATAATTATTGCCCTGTTTGAATCAAGGTTGCATCAGGCTGTCCACCACCCGCTCCATTGCAGCCTTATTGGCATAAAACTGTTGTAAGCGGTGGCCATTGGCACCTGATGGATGCGGGAATCCCCATAAAACCGTCTGCCCGGGGATGAGCTGTCTGTCAATGAGCAGACGAAGCATCTCTTCGACAGACTTGCCCAGCGGGATAATGAGCGGACGGTTCAACCGGCCTATTTCCGGCAGAAAAGATTCAAGCACTTCCCCGAACAAGAACGGGTTTCTTGTCAGTGAAGGCCGATGCCCATTATAGTTTTGCTTGGCGACAAAAACAGGAAACCGGATAAGGGAGGTTGTATGCAGCAATGTACACCCGGGCTCAAACAGATGCTGAATGCTTGTGATCCCCAGGTAATCATGAATCCCGATTTCCTGAAGCATTTGCATTAAATTCGCCCGCATGGGACCGGCCATTCCGGCCGCGAATTTTGCTTCCCTGCACGCCTCCCCGTAAGACTTCTGCTCCTGCAAGCATTGAACCGCTGCTCGAAAGGCAATCTCCACCTGCTGCCAGCCCGGAGTAATTCCGAGCAAAACAATCTTGGCCGATGAATTGATGTATTCATTATGCGGAGAATAATAAATCTCCACAGCTCCGTCCTGCTTCAGCTTTAATTCATCCTTCAGCAGTTCTGTTTTTAAATACCGGCTTCGGCTTGGAAGAGCCTTCATAACAGCGATGATATGCTTTTTTTGAGTGGATGAGATCACATGCCCCCTCCTTGCCTTACATTAATTCCGCTTCCTTCATTCCGGTAATGACGGATACGATGCTCTTCCGCAGTGTATCTGCATTAGGCGCCCGGTACGGATCGGCATCCCAAATCACGGCATCGGCAATATACCCCTCGGCAATCCGCCCCAATTCGTTGCCGCTTCCCAGAATCTCTGCGGCGCCGCCCGTGGCAGAATGCCAGGCTTCCTCCCGGGTCAAGCCGTATTCCATCAGCGTGTCCAGCTCTTGCAGATTGTACCCGTGCAGTGCAGGCGTGGCATAATCCGTACCCAATCCCAGCCGGACCCCGGCGCTCTTGGCATAGCCGATGGCCCGGGAATGCGCTTCGGCCGCGCGTTCGGCCCGGTCGCAAATGACCGGGTTCAGCGCGAGCACGCCATGGGGATCTGCGGCAATGCGGTAAATCGAGGTTGTAGGCACCAAGGCTATCCGGGCCTCTGCAAGTCTGCCCGCCTGATCCCCGCTCAGGAACATTCCATGCTCAATAGATTCCACACCGGCATGGATGGACCAGTCTACCGTCACCCCGCCCCAGGTATGAACCAGAACTTTTTTGTGATTGGCGTGGGCATGGCGGACAATGAAAGCGAACTCCTCCTCCGAAAAATTCGGATCGAGGACTTGTTCAGCAGCCGCGCCAAGGCCGCCGGTTGCCATGATCTTGATCCAGCCGGCCCCTGTATCAAAAATTCCGGCCATCCGCTTCTCCAAATGCCGAATCCCGCGGGCATCCGCGGCGCCAAGCATATCGCTGCTGGTCTGGACCCTCAGCGGCTGCCCGTAGTGCCGGACAAGATGCCGTACGGTGCTGGGCAGAATCCCGCCGGCATCGCGCGCCGTTGTTACACCGGTCCGCAGGGTGGCTTCAAAAGCCTGCGCCTGCATGACTTCCAGCTCATGGCTGCCGCGCTTCAATTGATCCGCATGGTCGAAGTCCGTCCAGGCCAGATGCGTGTGCAGATCAATAACCCCCGGGCTGATCCATAAATCCGTGCCCGGATCAGCAGGCTGATCATAATCCGGCGCCGATCCGGCAATAGAGGAAAACCGGCCGTTCTTAATTGAAATATCGAAGCGCTTCCCAGCGATGCCCGCTATAAAGATAGAGTTGAAGACTTGCGCCTCAGGATGTCTGTTGATCATATTCATTCCTCCCAGACCAGCCGGATGGCTCCGAGTGCAGGTCCAGCGTCCTGATTCAACAGACCGGCCAGCGTCGCAATGGCTTCTTCCACGCAGATCCGGCTGGCGTTCGCTCCAAAATGGTTAATCCGCAGGAGCTGCCCGAAGAGTTCTCCGTCTCCGGGAGCCACGATCCCGACGGGCCGGGCAATATGCAGCCGCTGCTCCCCGGAAATCCGCACCGTCGTAGTCAGCGTAGAATAGTGCCGGCTGTCCTTCTGCCAGGGCGCAAGGCCCAAGGCCTTGATACCGGCAACGGCAGAGGCCGCAGCCCGTTCATGGCGCCTGATCACCTGCTCCAGTCCTTCTTCCTCCACGGCGGTCAAGGCCGCAATCAAGGCTCTGGCCTCCAGCGTCGGAATGTTGGGAGGCACACGTACCGGCGCTGTTCCGTTCCCTGCCGGTTTCAGATCCAGCAAGGACAGAATGGAATTGCGCGGTGCATTTCCGTTGGACTCAAGGAATTCCCAGCCGCGCGGCGTAATGCTTACCGCACTGACGCCGTTCGGTCCGGCCAGAGCTTTCTGCGCCCCCACAGCCGCAAAATCAACTCCCCATTCATCAACCGGCAGCGGTTCTCCGCCGACCGCCGACACCGAGTCCAACACAGTTATAAGATTATGGCGGCGGGCAAGCCTCAATATTTCCCCGGCCGGATTGGAGCCGCCGGTAACCACCTCAGCCTGTACAAAGGAAAGCGCGTCCGGCTTATGCTGCCCGATCGCCGCTGCGATCCTTTCCGCAGGAACCACTTCATCAAAGGGGACCCTGACTTCCGCTACCGTTGCTCCGCCGCGTTCCAGCCATTGTCCAAACAGACTTCCATAAGGGCCTGTCACCACATTTAGAAAGGTCCTGCCCGGCGCGGAGATGCCGGCCGCCATCGCCTCAATGCCCAGAATGGCCTCGCCCGGAATGATCACCGGGGGGTGCTCTGTAGACAGCAGCCCGGAGAGCAAGCGGGTAAGCGTATCGAGCTCGGCAAGTGACAGCGGCACAAATCCTTTAGGTTCTTGGTTCATAGTAACCTCCTGATGTGTTCAATTTCGGCATCTTTGGGACTGCGGACAACAGCTCGCGGCTGTAGGCAGCCTCAGGGCGGGCAAAGAATTGTTCCTTCAGACTGACCTCGACCAGGCTTCCCTGCTTCATGACCGCAACCGTATCGCTAATGGCATGGATGACCCCCAGATCATGGGAGATGAACAGCATGGTCAGATGAAGCTCGGCTTTGAGCGTATTCAGCAGCTCCAGCACATTCAGCTGCACGGAAACATCCAGCGCGCTCGTCGGCTCATCGGCAATCAGAAGGCTTGGCTCTACGCTTAATGCGCGTGCAATCGCAATCCGCTGTCGCTGGCCGCCCGAGAATTCGTGAGGATATTTGTCCAAGGCCTTTGCCTCCAGCTGAACACGGGCCAGAAGCTCTTTACATCTCTTCTCGGCCTCCGAGCGGGCTACAATGCGGTGAAACAGCAGCGCCTCGGACAGAATCTGCCGTATGGAATGCTTCGGATTCAGTGAGGCATCCGGATTCTGGAAGATCATCTGTATGCTTTTGCGCTGCCCGCGGCTCCGTTTCTTGTGCAATTCTTGTGTGCCCAGCAGAAGCTGCCCCTCATCCGGAGTGATCAATCCCGCTATGACCCTCGCCAGCGTGGATTTGCCCGACCCGGACTCTCCAACAAGGCCGAGGGTGGTATGCTGCTGCAGATTCAGATGAATGCCGTCCAGCGCAGTGAAGCCGCCATAACGAACCGTTATATTGTTGACTTGCAGGGCTAATTCCATAGTGGTCCCTCCCCCTCCCCCTCCAGCTCCGGCAAAGGAAGCACCGAGTGAATAAGCATCTGTGTATAAGGCTCCTGCGGATTGCGCAGAACGCTCAGGGTATCGCCATGCTCAACAATCCGCCCTCTTTTCATCACAGCCAGCTTGGAGCAGAGAGCGGCGGCAATCGCAAGATTATGCGTCACAAAAACCATCGCAAAGCCCAGTTCCTTCTGCAGCCGGGTAATCGTTTCAATAATCTGCCGCTGAACCGTAACGTCGAGCGCCGTTGTCGGCTCATCACAGAGAAGAATCCCAGGCTTGCACGCCAGTGCCATGGCAATGACGATCCTTTGACACTGACCGCCCGACAGCTGGCTGGGATAACGGTCCGCTTTTTTCAGGGAATCCGGAAGGCCCAGCATTTCGAGCAGCTCCAGCGCCGCCGCTCGCGAGGCCCTCCGGCTTAATTGTTGTCTGTAATATACGACTTCTGCAAGCTGCTTGACCACCGGGCAGAGCGGGTCCAGGGCACCTCTGGGGTCCTGAAAGACCATTGCGCTGCTTGCGCCGCTCTTAATGGCTCCTCCTGTCTGCTCAACCCCGCGGGGAAGCAGTCCAAGGATAGCCCGCAGCGTAAGTGATTTGCCGGAGCCAGATTCGCCTACCAGTCCCAGACTCTCCCCTTGGCCCAGCGAAAAGCTGATATTGTTGACCAGAGCTTCATTCGACTTCGTTGCCAGCGACAATGCTTCTACGGCCAGAACCGGGCTTGTTGCCATCATTTTTTCCTCCATAGGTCTGCCAGACCGTCACCCACAAGAGACAAGGCGATTCCCGTGTAGACCACGGCAAAGCCCGGAACTGCCGAGAGCCACCAGGCTGTGGTCATGAAGGATTGTCCATCCGCAATCATGGTTCCCCAATCGGGGGTCGGAGGTGCGATGCCGATGCCGAGATACCCGAGCGTAACAATCGCCACCAGAAGGCCGACCATATCCGTCATAAGGACTACCACCGCTTGAGGCAGCACATTGGGCAGGAGATGGCGCAGAATAATTCTGACTCCGGACAGCCCCAGCGTCTGGGCGGAAGCTATCCATTCCTGCTCGCGGAACGATGCGCTAAGGCCCCGGACCACACGGGCAAACACAATCCAGCCGACAAGGATGAAAGTGATATAAATCCCCCGCTCTCCGGCCCCGCTGGCAAAGGCTACGATAATCACGATCAGATAAAATGGAAAAGCGATAAACGTATCGGTGAGCAGTGTAATAACCGTATCAATCCATTTCCCGTAATATCCTGCAAGCATCCCCAGAAATATACCGGTGCAGAAGGGGATGATTTCCGCCAGAACCATGATGCTCAAATCGGTCCGCGCAGCATAGATCAGTCTCGTGAACAAGTCACGCCCCAATTGATCGGTCCCCAGCCAATGCTCGGCGGACGGGGGCTGCAAAAAGGCGCTCAAATTTTGCTCGGAGGGGTTATAAGGACTAAGAAACGGTATGAATACAGCCAGAAGAATAAGCACTGCAAACATAATGCTTCCCGCCAAAAGGGACGGGGTATTCCAGATCCGGCGAATAAGGCCGGGCTTCTTCCCGTCCGCTTGCAGCCCGGAGTAGATCGTTGTAGGTTTCATGGTTTTCCTTTCGTTCGGGGGTCCAGCCATTTGGAGATAATTTCAATCAGCAGGCTGATGATCACAACCGAGACCGCACAGTACAGCGCGATTCCTTGAATGACCGGAAAATCCCGTTTCGAAATTGAAGTAAACAGCAGGCTGCCAATCCCCTTGATTCCAAACACCTGTTCAACCACCAGGGTGCCGCCGATCAGATACGAAATATTTACGCCAAGCAGCATCAGGGTTGGCAGAGCGGAGTTGCGCAGGACATGCTTAAACAGAATGACCCTGCCCGGTATTCCCGCAGCCCTGAGGGTGACCACAAAATCCGATTCCAATACCTCAAGCATCTGTGCCCTTAATGAACGGACCAGCGTAGGAATCTGTGAAAAAGCAACGGTAACCGCCGGAAGCGCCAGGCTGTGCAGGGTCCCGGCCCAGCCTTCGCCTACTCCGCCCACAGGAAACCAGTGAAGGCGTACACTGAGCAGCAGAATCAAAAGGATGCCAACCCAAAAGATTGGCATCCCCAGAGTAATTGTAGGAAATATACGGATCAAATGATCCAGCAGCTTATCCTTGTGCGTAGCGGCGGCTGCAGCGAGCAAAAGAGCGATAATCACTGCCAGAACACAAGCCATCACAATAAGCAGCATAGTAATGGGCGCCCGCTCGGCAATCAGCGTTCGGGTGGAGGTTCCCGAAATAATGGAATTGCCGGTATCTCCATGAGTGAACAGCGTCTGCATAAAGCGGATGAACTGATCCCATAGCGGGAGATCCAGCCCGAGCGTATGATGCATACCCGCGATAGCTTCAGGGGTACTGTATTCACCCAGAATCATCTTGGCAGGATCTCCCGGCACAATCCGGATGAGAAAAAAGACGGCTGTCATCACACAGAGAATCACTATTACAGCTTTAATCAGAGCGCTCCTAAGCCATCTGTACGGCGTAGGGCTTCCTGCCGGCCGGATTAACGTCTTGCCCGGCTTCATCATTTGCCGATACGGACATCTTCGAACCGGACGCTGCCGTTAGGCAGAACAACAAGGCCCTCAACGGAAGAACGGGCACCGATAAGAATATCCGGGTAATAGAGCGGGATGTACGGCACTTCATCGGCAAGAGTCTGCAGAAGCTTGGAATAGATTGCGGCACGGTCAGCGCCGTCCGCTGTTTTTTGCCCTTCAACCAGAAGCCTGGTTACTTCATCGTTCGTGTAATGCGTCCAATACGATTTGCTGAAGCCTTCCGGATCGGTCTGGAACGCAATGATTGAATTCGCTTCAGGAGAATCGGCTTGCCCGCTGTTCAGCATGGCCGCGAAATCATACGCAAAGAACCGTTCGCGGAAGGTCGCCAGCTCAACTGATTCAATCTCGATCTTAATGCCGATTGCCTGGCCCGCTGCCTGGATAATCTGCGCCTCCTGGGCTCTGGTGCTGTTGCCGGACGCTACAAGCAGCTTGGTGCTGAAGCCGTCAGGGAAGGCGGATTTGGACAGCTCTTCCTTGGCCGCAGCCGCATCAAAGTTCAGTGCCTTGATTGTATCATTCGCATTGTAGGGAATGGTTGCCGGCAGCAACGAACTGGCTGGCTGCGCATAACCGAAGGTCAGCGCCTTGGTCAGGCCTTCACGGTCAATCGCCAGCGCCAGCGCACGGCGGACATGCACATCTGAGAAATGCTCGTCCAGCGTGTTGAAGAACAATTGCTCGGTCACCCAACTGCCATTGGTGACTACTGCAGTGTCGGCGCCATTCTTAAGCTCATCGGCATTTTGCAGGGCCAGCGATTCAATGGCATTCACTTCGCCCGCCTTCAGCTGGTTGATGGCTTGGCTGTCGTCTTCAATCAGCTTGTACACGAGCTTATCAATCGACGGCTTGCCTTCCTGCCAATAGTTCGTATTCTTGGTGAAGGTCAGGTCGCCGGCAGGGTCCCACTGTTCAACAACGAAAGGTCCTGTTCCAACCGGCTTCTTGAAAAACTCTTCTTCGGCAACTCCGCCAAAATTGTTCGGAATAATACCGTTGGAAAAGTTGGACAGCTCGGAGATAAACGGTGTATACGGCTCCTTAAGCGTAATGACCAGCGTCTTGTTATCCTGCGCCTTGATGGTATCCACCTGTGCCGAAACAGCCAGCGGGCCGCCTACCTTCAAATGCCGCTCCAGCGAGAATACCGCATCCTCTGCAGCAACATCGGTGCCATCTGAGAACTTCAGGCCGTCGCGCAGCACGAAAGTATATGTTAAGCCGTCCTCGCTGATGGTATGTGAACCGGCAAGCCAGTCCACTATTTCCCCGTCGCTGTCAAAAGCAACCAGAGATTCGAATACCTTATCAATGGCAAAGGCGTTGTTCGAGGTAATCTGATTATGCAGATCAAACGAGGTTACAGAAGCAGGACGCCCATAGACGAAAGTTCCTCCCGCCGCCGGCTCCTCCGTATTTGAACTCTCGTTCGCGGTTTGACCCGCACTTGGCTGGGCTCCTTCATTAGGTTCAGGATCATTCTTGGACCCGGAGCAACCTGCAATCAGCACCAATAATAAAACGGCCAATGCTCCTGCCCGTAATGATTTTCTAGTAGAAGTCTTAAATTGCAACATCTGAGCCTCTCCTTCCTATAAAGCATATATGTTTAGTATGGATTGTATTATGGCCCATACCCCCACCTCTGTCAAACAAAAAATCATTGTCCCAATGCGGTTGAAACTAATATATCCATCGCAGGAAATGAATCCGTTTTAATGGCACAAAACCCAAGAACCCGACCGATGCGGCGGCAGATTCTTGGGTTTAAGCGGTTAGATAAAGCCCATTCCGAGATCCGGTCAGGGTGATACAGCGCAAGTCCTGTCTTCATCCTTCTGAAGCCTTGCTCCTCATACCAGGAGACCGTATCGGGATGAGTATATAAAACGGCATTGCAGTCAGCCGTCTCCTCCAGGATCAGGGCGGTGACCTTTTTTCCGAGACCCTGGTGATGATAAGCTTCGTCAACGGCAATATTATAAACCGCCGCCTGCGAAACCCCGTCCGACAAGGCTCTTCCACACCCGATAATATTGTTCCCGTCCAGTACAAAAACATTCACCGCGCTGTTCTCAAAAGCCTTTTCGGTTTGCGCCGGAGTAAAGTCGGTTAAGCCGAAGCCACTTCGCCTGATCGCTATTATATTAACTACTATACAAATAAAGGCGGGTATATGGAATCCTATGAAGAGAATGCTGCTGTTCTCGGGCAGATTTCCGGCAAGGAAACCGAAGTTTCCGCCGAACTGGACAATGTCCCCGCCTCCATCGAAGCACTGAATGCCAAGGTAACGGCGGCGGACAAAAAAGCGCTGAGCATCCTGGCGAATGACGGAAGCATCAGCGCCAACGGCTCCGGCTCTGCCATGCCGCAACAAGAAGGGTCCCCTGCCTGATGAATCAGGCAGGGGACCCTTCTTGATTATGCTTACTGTATAGGCTTAGAACAAATAATGCAGGTTGCTGAGCACAAGCGGATAGGTATAAGTGATTTGTACTTTCGGCTGCCATACAAAATTGGTGCTGGCAATCAAATAACCGCCGATTCCCCATAACTGCTTCACATATAACGTTGAATTGCCTGTATCCATCAGGGGAATTCCCCCATATTGGGTAAAGGATACATTTTGCCCTGCCGCCAAAAGCATTTTCATAAAACCGATCCAATATGCCCCGTTACCGTCAGCCGACAAATAAAAATGATCGACAATAGCCCCATCTGGTATCGCGGTATTATTGGTCAGATCATAGGCATAGTACCCCCGGTACACGGGTGTTGTATTGCCAACAGGTACGTTCCCGAAATTGATGGATAATCCGGTATCCGCCGATGGAAATGAGCCGGTTCTATAGTAATCGCCGAAGTACAGCGCATATGGAGTGTCGCTGAAATTGGTATCGCTGTGTCCATCCTTGCCTTGAATCACGACATAATAGTCACCTGCGGTTAAGAAAGTAAGATAGAACGCCTCGGATAAAGCATTATCCTTTAAATCATAGTAAACGACTCCAAGCTCAGAATTGTTATAAGTAGCAAGATACATATCATAGTCACAAAGACCCGGAATGTTGGTTAAGATAAAAGAATAGACCCTGTTATTACTGATATCCGATGGTGTAACAGTGAATTTGTACCAGTCACTGTCCACATCCTCGTGAATAGTTGCTCTTGTAACCTTGTTAAATTGAGTAGTCGTGGCTAGTGTAGGGCCGTTGTTATTTTCAAAAGCATCCCCCGTACTGTCAAGCGCAAGCTTACCGGCAGTCCCCTGTTTCAATACATCTGCCCCAGCGACAGACTCTTTCCCCGAAATCGTCACTATGTCTTCTTTGTGAATTTTGGCACTTGCCGCCTCAGAGACTTGCACTTGAGCGCTGCTTACCCCCGGCTCCTCGCTTCCCGAAGAAACCTGCGCCGCCAATGCACTGACCGGGCCGGCCGTTGCGAGACATCCCGCCAACAGCAGACCCAACAACCACTTGCCTGTCTTCATTGCATTCCCTCCCTAATTTTTTCTAAAAAACCATTTATTATATTACCATAAATAGTATTTAATTTCAATTAATTGGTATATTTATAGACAGATTGAACAACGGTCCGTTGGCACAGCGTCCTCACTAAACGCTCCCGTATATCCTGGTCAAAAATAAGGACCATCCCAAGTCGCCATTTCATGGCTTTGGGACAGTCCTTTCCTTTACTTACAACAGCACCGCATCCATAACCAGCCGCAAAAACTGCCGGTAGTCGGCCTGATAAGCGACATGGATGTCCGGGAGATCCGTCCAGGCATGATGATGGCGGGTATCCATGACGGTCATGCCCAGGGTCAGCTGGCCCTTGGTCTCAATCCCCACCTTGGCGGTCAGATAACGGATCAGCGTGGGATCGATGACGGCCGCAACGGCCATGGAGTCAATGAGGACACAATACGATTCAAAGCCGCGCCCAAGCACAAACTTAATCATCTGATGCAGTACAGCCGCTTCCGGCCGGTCCGATGCCTCCAGCTCCTGCAGCTCCTCCCCGGTAAAATTCACATCAAAGTGAGTGGACACGTCGAGGCCGATCGCCTGCAGCGGAGCCCCTGATTTGAAGACGAAATCCGCAGCCTCGGGGTCTACATATACGTTCCATTCACTCTGCGGATTGTCTCCGGTAGCATTGGCCGTTGAATATTTATTAAGGCCGTATGAGCCTGCTATTGCCGTTATGCCGGAGATCATGGGAATAATCTCCGGGGCCTTCATCATCGCCAGGGCAATATTCGTCAAAGGGGCAAGGGCGATAATATGGATGCCGCCCGGGTTCTTTTTTACCGTCTCCACAATTAAATCGGCCGCGTGGCCTGGATGCAGCGGAGTTACAGGCTCCGGCAGATGAACCTCGGCCTGCCCGTCCGATCCATGCGAGAACGGATCTGACGGAAGCTCGCGGACGAGCGGCCTCGCCATCCCCTTCGCCACCGGAATATCCGTACGCTTCAGAAGCTCCATGACCTTCAGCGCATTCGTGCTGGTAATATCCACCGGATAGTTGCCGGCAACCGCCGTAACCGCTTCAACCGACAGCGCACCGGATTTGATGGCAAGGATAAGGGCAAGGGAATCATCCATTCCCGGATCACAATCGATAATGACTTTTTTCAATTCATTCATCCTCTCAGGTGGTTGCTGCCCAGACAGCCGGGGCTATTTCACGCTTCCCTGCGTAAGTCCGCTCACCAGATAGCGCTGGAAGAAGACGGTCAGGAGAATGACGGGAAGACTGGAAATCACCCCGCTGGCAGACATGAGTCCGCGGTCCAGGCCTTTTTGGCTGACAAAGGTGCTGGTCAGCACCGGCATCGTTTTGGTCGCCTGTCCGGTCAGGGTTACCGCAAATAAAAATTCATTCCAGCAGAAAATAAAACAGATCAGCGCGGTTGCCGCAATTCCGGGCATGACGACCGGCAGCACAATTCGCCAGAAGGTCGTCAGGCGGGAACAGCCGTCGATCATGGCAGCTTCCTCCATATCCGCAGGGAGCGCAGCGAAGAAGGACCGGAGCAGCCAGATCACCAGCGCCATATTGAGTGCCGAATAGGCCGCGATAATCAGGATATGCGTATCCAGCACATGCGCACGGTACGCCACCAGAAAAACCGGCACAATGACAACCACCGGCGGGATCATTCTTGTCAGCAGCAGCAGGTTCGGCAGCAGCGTCCCGCCGATGCGGAAGCGTTCAATGCCGTAGGCGGCCAAGGCGCCAAAAATGACGGTGATCAGCGTGGCGGTCCCGGAAATCAGCAGACTGTTGATCAGGCTGGTCATGAAGTCGGGATGCTGGAACAGCTGGACATAGCTGCTGAACACCGGATGCTCCGGAATCCATACCGGCGGAATCGCCATCTGGTCAACGGGACGCTTGACCGAGGTCAGCACAACCCAAATAATCGGCAGCATGAAAAAGATAAAGAACGCGCACAGCACAGCAGTCTTCAGTCCGGTGGACAGGTTCTTCCGTATCCGTCTGGATTTCATCGGGTCTTCCCTCCCCGGTTCACAAGAGTAAGCAGCCCGAAGATCACAATCCCGAGCACCAGCATAACGCCTGTTGATACGGTGGACGCATATCCCATGTCATAGCGGCTGAAGGCGATTTTGTAGTTGTAAATGGACACCATTTCCGTTGCCGTACCCGGCCCGCCGCTGGTCAGAATATAGACCAGATCGAAGGTGCGCATCGCATCCATGGCCCGCAGAATGCCTACCGACAGTACGCCGGGAAGCACAAGGGGCAGCGTCATCCGCCAGAATTCCCGCCATTTCGAGGCACCGTCCATCTGGGCCGCTTCATAGATTTCATGGGAGATGCCCTGGAGACCCGCCAGGATCAGCAGCATGACAAACGGCGTCCACTGCCAGACATCGGCAAGGATGACGGAGAACATGGCCCAGCCCGGCTCTGTCAGCAGCCTGGACGTGTCAAAGGGAATATGGAAGAATTCAAGGATCGGCCCGAGCGGAGTAAAATCCGGCAGCAGGAACAACCGCCAGGCTACCCCCACAACAACGGGAACCATCATCATCGGAATCATAAACGATACCTTGAAAAAGGTCTTGCCCCACACCTGCCCGTTAAGCAGCAGGGCAAGCACCATGCCGAGCACAAGCTCGGCTGCCACGGCTCCCGCCGTGAACAGAGCGCTTTTGCCAAGCGAGTTCAGAAAATTATGGTCTGACAGCAATTTCGTGAAGTTGTCCAGTCCGGTGAACCGTATCCCCAGATCGGGACGCTGCAGCGGATATGAAAAAAAGCTCAATCCCAGCGCTGCGGCAATCGGAATCAGCAGCACGACCACGATAATCAGGACACCGGGCAGCACAAACCCCCATTTCTCACGCGTTTTGGAGAGCATATCGGCAAAACCGCCTTACCCTGTAAAATTTATGGAGAAGGAAGGGGGGCTTCCTTCTCCAGTGCAGACTGACAGGCGCTTTCGTCTGCCGGCCTAATAACCTCTTGAGCTCATCAGATCCTCATACTCCGCTGCGGCCTGGTCAAGCGCCTCTTCAGCCGGCTGCTCGCCGTTGAGGAATCTGGACACGGCGCTTGGCAGAATATCTCCGGTAATCGTTGCGCCTTCCGGAATCAGCGGCAGCGGCTCCAGACGGAACGAATTCATAATGTCCGCATGGGGCGCATAGAAGCTGTACTCCGCAGCAAGCGTTCCGGTCAGGGCGGAGGTCCGGGCCGGAATGTTGCCGACCGGAGCCGCTTTTTCCATCATTTCCTGGCTGGTGGCAAATTCGATCCAATCAAAGGCCTCTTCCTTCAGCTCCGAGGAACCGGCAACGACAAAGCCATACGGCAGATAGAAGCGTTTAACGTCACTTGTGTTCTCATCCACTCCCGGAATGGCCGCGAAGCCGACTTTACCGGCTACCTTCGATTGATCGGGGTCCTGTGCCACCTGGGCAATCGTTGTTGCCATTTCGGCCATCGCGCTGCGTCCCTGCAGGAATTCCCCGGACGCATCCGACCAGCCGTACTGCTTGGAGGCTGCCGAGGTATATTGGAACAGCTCCTTCAGATCATTCAGCGCCTTCACTCCGGCTTCATTGTTGAACTGCTGTTTATAATCGGCATCGTACAGATCACCGCCGTAATTGAACAGGCGGTTATAGAAGGCGAAGCCGAGCAGGATGCTTTTTTCACCCATCAGGGTTACACCGCTTAAGTTTTCATCCGGACGGTTGAAGAATTCGGCAATTTCCTTATACTGCGCAATGGTCTTCGGAGGGGCCAGGTCATAGCCGTATTTGGCTTTGAAGGCCGCCTTCTCCTGTTCATCGCCGAACAGATCGGTCCGGTACAATATTCCCTGTGTTTCATTCATATAAGGCACAAAGTACAATTCCTTATTCTCGCCGAAATAGGCATTTTCGATCCCCGGGAAGTCGTCCAGCTCCAGCCCGCCGAGCTTCGCTTCATCGGCCGCTACGGGAACGATATAATTCGGCACCTGAAGCTCGGGAACCCAGCCGATCGGGACATAAGCCAGATCAAAGCCGGCGGAGCCGGAGGTGAACTTCAGCGTCAGCTGCTGGTGATACTGGTCATACGGCAGCTCAACCACATTGACCTTCACAGCGTATTTCTCCTCAAAGTCCGGAATAATGCTCTTGAACGCATCCGCATGGGAGCTTGTCTCGGCCATAATGGTTAGTGTCTTGGTTTCTCCGGCGGGCGCCGTTGAGGCTTCCCCGGCCGCTCCCGTATTGGAGGCTGTGTAGTTGTTGGAGCATGCTCCAAGGACAGCTGTTAAGCTGAGTACAATTGACATGAGCCAAACTTTTTTCTTTCCAATCATCAGTAGACCACTCCTCTATGTTTGTATTCATGTCAGATTGTCTAACGCAGGACTGTTTTTCCATTGCGGTTTAACATACCAACTGATAGGATAGTACCAATAATCTGTATTTTACATCACCCTAATTCGGTCATTTTTTTTAATGATTCGGCTAACCTGTACAAAATGGAGGGTAAAAATGGATCGTCTGCTGTTTCTTTTCCATACGAAGCATCCCAAAAACACCTATATTCAGCTGCATCAGCATGAATGCTATGAGCTTGTCTATTATTTCAGCGGCAGCGGAATTACCAATATTGGCTCATCCAGTTATTCCATCAAGCCCGGCACCTTTGCTGTCATGTCTCCCCGGGTTCTGCATGATGAGCAGCACGACACCGAGTCCGAGCTTCTGTTCATCGGCTTTCATTGCGAGAATGATTCCGCTATCCAGCATCTGAACAAGCTGTTCGAGGATGACGAGAAGCATACGATCCGCCAGCTTATGCTGCGCATGGAGCATGAATTCACCGAGCAGCAGGAAGGGTTCTTCGATATGCTGAATCTCCTCGTCCGGGAATTGACCACCCAAATCCAGCGGCTGGCCCGCTTGAACAAACCCATGCGCCTGAGCGGCGGGCGGCTTAAATATGTAATTAATTTCATGGACGAGCACTTCCGGCAGCATCTGACGGTGGATACCCTGGCCAAAATGTCCGGCTACAGCTATGACCGCTTCAGGCATCTGTTCAAGGAAACGGCCGATGTCTCGCCCCAGCAGTATCTGCAGCGCAAAAGGCTGGAGTATGCAAAGACGCTCCTGCTGCAGACCCATCTGCCCATTTCTGAAGTCGCCGAAAAATCCGGGTTCGTGAAGGACTCCCAGTTCTGCACGATTTTCAAACGCGAAACCGGACTCACCCCGCTGAAATTCAGACGGCAGCCCGGCGGGTGAGCAGGCGGCAATGCTCCTCTTCTTCCGGGTTATCGTTTGTGGAGGCCATTCAATCTATACACGACAGGCCTCCCCGCCTTTTTCCGGCGGAGAGGCCTGTCGTCTGAAGCTTCCATTAACTGCACCCTTGCGGAATAATGCTGTTCAGTCCCATCTCTTCGGACTATCCCTTCACAGCTCCCACAACCAGCCCTTTGACGAAAAAGCGCTGGAAAAACGGATAAGCAGCCAGCAGCGGAACCACCCCGATCACCGCTATAGCCATCCGGACCGTTTCACTGGGCATCGGGCCTGCAGAGACACTGGAGCGCACATTGCTGGAGGTCAGAAACTGAATGTCGGTCAATATCCGGTTCAGCAAATTCTGCAGACTGTAGAATCTGCTGTCGGTGATATAGACCATGCCGTTGAACCAGTCATTCCAGTAGAGCACAAGCTGGAACAGCCCGACGGTTGCCAGAATGGGTGTTGAGAGCGGAATAACGATGGAATGGAAGGTGCGGAATTCTCCGGCCCCGTCGATATTCGCCGATTCAATCACCGCCGCGGGAATGGCGGTGCTGAAGTAAGAGCGCATCAGCAGGACGTTGAAGCCGTTAGCGAGCAGTCCGGGAACGATCAGCGCCCAGATTGTATTCTTGATCCCCAGCACCTGGGTGTAGATCAGATAGGTGGGAACCAGTCCGCCGTTGAACAGCAGGGTGAAGAAAATCAGAAAAGCGGCCAGGTTCCGGTAAGGCATATCCGGCTTCGACAGCGGGTAGGCCAGCATGGCTGTGACTGCTACCCCAACCACAGTGCCGACTACGGTAATAAGCAGCGTAATCCCGTAGGCATGCGCGATTTCACCTATTTTATTGCCCAGATATAGATATGCATCCACACTGAAGCGGCCGGGAAAAAAGGAATAGCCATCGCGTATAATCTCCTGTTCGTCGGTAAAAGAAGCCATCACCAGAAGTGCGAACGGAAACAAACATGCCATTGAAATCACAACCATGATGATATGGGACAGCCATTGCCAGCCCCGGTTTTCTCTATGCATTCTCCCTCGCCTCCTTAGAACAGTGAATTCTCGCGGCTGATTCTCCGAACTGTATAATTGGACAGCAGGACCAGGATCAGACCGACCAGAGACTGGTACAAGCCCGCCGCCGATGACATGCCGATATCCCCAAGCTGAATGAGTCCGCGGTAGACATAGGTGTCGATGACATTCGTTGTATCATAGAGCGCCCCCGAATTCATCGGGACCTGATAGAACAGGCCAAAGTCGGAATAGAAGATCCGCCCGACGGCCAGCAGGGTCATCACAATAATCGTAGGCAGGATCAGCGGCAGCGTAATGGCGCGGATCTGCTGGAATTTCGAGGCTCCGTCAATCGTAGCCGCCTCGTAATACTCGGGATCAATTCCGATGATCGAGGCCAGATAGACCACGCACAGGAAGCCCGCGCTTTTCCACGTGTTCACAACCGTCAGAATCAGCGGCCAGTATCCCGCCTCATTGTACCAGGAGATGCCCTCCCTGTGGAACAGCGGCAGAACCGTATTGTTGATGAAGCCCGTCTCCGTGCTGAGCATGGCGAACACCAGATAGCTGATGATGATGGTGGAAATCAGATACGGAATCAGGACGACGCTCTGATAAAAGCGCATAAACAGCTTGTTCTTGATTTCATTCAGCAAAATCGCCACCAGAATGGCCGCCGCTGTATTGATGACAATGAACGCCCCGTTGTACAGAATCGTGTTGCGGGTGATGATGAAGGCGTCCGTTGTTTTGAACAGGTATGCGAAATTCTTCAGCCCGACCCAATCCCCGGCCAGGAAGCCTTGTGAGAAGTTGATATCCTTGAACGCTATAATCAGTCCGAACATCGGCAGGTAGTTGTTGACCAGAAAATACAGGAGTCCCGGCAGCATCATTACACCCAGCAGACCGTAACGTTTGAAATTCTTGCTCCGTCTGTTCCTAGATCTGGCTGCAGGGACGGCCGCTGCGTATTGTGCCATCTCAAATCCCCCCTTCAGAGGCTGGCCCGGTTCAATTGCCCGCCCTCAGCACAACCGTCTTCTTCTGTTCAAAGGACCGGTACGCAGCCAGCGCGGCCTCCGTCGCGCGCAGACCGTCAAGTCCGGTAACCAGCGGCTCAAGGCCTTCACGAATACTCTCCACGAAATTCTGCAGCAGGCCGGCATCCATGTTGTCGCCCCAATAATCCCATCTCACGCCATTCGCTTCGCTGAATACTTCGATCTTCTGGCCGAATGCGTCCACATGCAGAATGCCCTCCGTGCCGATAATCTCCATGGTAACATCCCCCCAGACCGGATAGATCTTCGTGCGGGACCAGCTGAAATCAATCGTGGCGAACACACCGTTCTGAAATTCCAGAGTGGCGATGCCGCAATCATCGATCGGGTTATCGGAGAATCGGCTGTCATGCTCTGCATAGACCTCACTGACCTCCGTGCCCATGATCCAGCGCATCAGATCGACCAGATGCACCGTATGATCCATAACCGCACCGCCTCCTGACAGCGCCGGCTCTGTGAACCAGCCCTCCGGAATGAACCCGTGGTTCGTCCCCTTAATGGCCAGAATATTGCCGATTTGCCCATTGTCAATCACCTGCTTGGCAGCGGCGACGGGCGTGCTGAAGCGGACCGGGAAGGCCGTGCCGAGAAACACCCCGTTCTCCCGGCATACATCAATCATTTCCTGCGCATCCTCCAGGTTCGTCGCAAGCGGCTTCTCGCATAAGACATGCTTGCCTGCGCGGGCTGCGGCAAGGACATGCCCGTGGTGCTTCGAATTCTCCGAGGTGACGATGACGGCGTCCAATTCCCGGCGGAGCAGTTCCTCCGTTGTGCGGAAGTAGGGCAGTCCGAATTGTCCGGCCCATTTCCTTCCCCGCGCTTCATCCTCGTCGGCAATGCCGGCGACCTCCACGTTCTCCATGCCGAGGAGCACCATGATATATCCTACAGCATGCATATGGGCAAGACTGATAATGCCGATTCTCATAATTGAACCCTCTCTTTCTTCCGGTTCCCCGGTATCCTATCTTTAATTGTCGTTGTTAAGTGAAACCGGATCGCCGGTTTCCATAGACCGGATCGCTGCCAGCACGATCTCCAGCGCCTTATAGCCATCCTCCGCCGTCACTCTTGCCTCCGCTCCCGTGTCCACACATTCGAGGAAATGCTGCAGCTCCCGGGCGTAAGGATTCGGTTCGACAGTGCTAACCGGAACAGCCACACCGGCCGGCGCCTCCTGCGATCTGCGGCGCGTCAATGACAAGGGCTTATCCCTGCTGCTGTCATACTCAATCATTCCTCCCGCTCCGGCGAATTCCAGCTTGGACGAGAACTCTTCATGCGCCCACGAGCTTTCGGCATGGGCAATCACCCCGTTCCTGAAGCGCAGTGTGACCAGCCCATAGCCCAGGTTCAGCCGGTTGCCGCTGCGTCCCTGCAGGCTCTTGGCATAGACGCGCTCCACCTCTCCGAAGCACCAGCGCAGGAAGTCGATGTCATGAATGGATAAGTCCATGACTACGCCGCCGCTGAGCTTGATATCACTGTACCAGTCCTCGAATCCGGCAGGCATCGACCCTACCCGGCTCATCCGGACAACCCCCGCCTCCCCGATGGACCCGCTGTCCAGCTGCTCCTTCACCTTCTCATATTCCGGGAAGAAGCGCAGGACATGCCCGACGAACAGCCGCACCTGCCGGGACTTGCAGTACTCGATCATCTCTGCCGCATCCTCCAGATTGCCGGCCAGCGGCTTCTCGCAGATCACATGCTTGTGATGCCGCGCCGCAGCCAGCACGTACTCCTTATGCAGGTAGGTGGGCACACACACATCCACGACGTCGACCTGCTCCAGTGTCCTGAGTGCCTCCTCCAGTGTCGTGAAGGCCTGCGCTTCAGCCTGCAGGGCGAACTGCTCCGCCTTCTCCGGATTCAGATCGACGATTCCGGCAACCTTTACTCCGGGCATCCCCAGATAGGAATACAGATGTGCTCCGCCCATCGCTCCGCAGCCAATTAATACAATATGCTTCATGGTTGAATCCTCCTATTGTTTGTTCTGTGCCCAGGCATCCAGCTGCTTCTGCTTCTCGGCGATGATGGTGTCAATCCCGGCCGCCTTCAGCTTGTCCAGAAATTTCGGCAGTATTTCCGCCGGATCGAGGGTTCCCGTCTCCAGTCCGCCCTTGAACTGGTTGATCACGTTCTGTACGGCAGCCGATTCCGTCTTTACCGGCTCCACATTGAAGGTGAATCCGAGAGCCTTCGACTGCTTGGCGCTGCCGTTGAACTCCGCAAGCTTGCTCCAGATATCCGGCTCGTTGCCTTCGAACACGTAGGAAATATATTGATTGCCGAAGAGGATTGCCGAATTGGTGTATCTGCTGGTAGCTGCAGTCACCCCTTCCGGGTAACCGATCATGGTATCCGAGGTTTTGACATAATGCTTGTTCTCAATTCCGTAGTCCAGCAGGTTGAGCAAATCGCTGTCCGAGTAGAGCAGGTTGAGGAATTCCATCGCTTTTTGCGGATTCTTGGAATTCTGCGCGATGCCCTGCATCAGGATGGTAATATTGCTCGTTTGGGTTACCGGTTCGGCGAAGGAGACAGCGACCAGCTCATGTCCGGTCAACACCGCCTCCTGCGCCTCGATACCCGGCTTGATCCGGCAGAAATAAGCAAAGGCTTTGCCCGCTCCCATCAGGGTCTCGGCACTGTCGCTTGTGGTTGCCGCATCCTTGGAGATATAACCGTCTAGATACCACTGTCTCACCAGATTGAGCCGTTCCTGATATTTCGGATTCTCGAACAGATTAACCACCTTGAAGCCGTTGTCGAGGTCCGGAAGCACGCCAACCGAGTCATCCAGCGTATCGAAGTCGCTGGTGTCCATCAGATCCGTAATAGTCAGTGTGGTGCTTCCTCCGCCGAGGGGAACCAGCGGTGTAACCCCGGGCTCATTCTCCTTGATTGTCTGGAATATCGGGGTCAGGTCCTCGTAGGACTTGATGCTGCCGGTATCAATCTTGTATTTATCCACCAGATCCTTCCTCATCAGCATGCCCGGACCGGCGGCAAAATCACGGATAGAAGGTACGGCATAGGTTTTGCCGTCGATCTTGACTGCGTTCATGTAAGACGGATCGACTGCCTTCAGAATGTCCTGCCCGCTCTTCGCCAGCAGATCGTCCAGCGCGACCAGCTGCCCCTTCGCCGCCCGCGTGCCGTATTCACTGCCCAGCACTGTCATGATATCCAGCTTCTCATTCGCGGACAGCATCAGATTAAGCTGCTGCTGCCAGGCGCCGAAGCTGATCGGCAGCAGCTTGACGGTTGCCCCGATCCTGTCCCGGATCAGCTTGTTGATCTCCTCCTGGACAAGAGCAACATCCCCCGGGTCACTTCCCGGATAAGCCATTGTAATTTCGTATAATTCATCCTCTGAGGCGGAGCCGGACGGGGTTTGACCCGTGGCGGCTTCCTTGCCGGAGCACGCAGTCAGCAGCGTCATTAGCATAGACAGGCAAACCAGTAACGTCAAAACCGTGTTTCTTTTTTTCATATGTCACATTACCTCCCCTTGGAATAGTCTTATCATACTGAATTCCAAGCATTCCGGGCTACCCAAATACCGACCAATGCCTGTGCGTAATCCGACATGTAAGTATTATTGACACAACCAGGTTTGGAAGAGGTATGCGGACGAAATAAAGTACCGCTCAATGGTTGACAAACCTCCCAAACCTGCGGAGAGGCTGTCAACAAAAGCGGTACTAATTCCCCCGCAGCTCCTTATGGCGGAATTCATGCGGGGTCAGACCGGTCGTTTTTTTGAAGATGCGGGAAAAATGCGAGAAATTGGAATACCCGATCGAGCTGGCGATGCTGTTAATTGGCTTGGATGTCTTCAGCAGCAGCTCCTTGGCCCGCTCCATCCGTTCTTTAACCACAAAATCGGAAAGCGTCATTCCCGTTTCTTTCTTGAAAATCCTTGTCAGATAATCCGGATTGAGGTAGACATTGGCGGCGATTTGCTCGCGGGACAGCTCATTCTCGGCGATATTGTTCAGGATATAGGCTTTCGTCTTATCGACCACCGTTCCGGTTTTCTCCACATCCCGCGCATGTCTTACTGCCTCCTGCACCAGGACCTGCGCCCAATGGAGCAGTTGATGAAGAGAACGAGTGGCCTGCTGTGAGGTCTCGGGCTGCTCCTCGAAGATCCGGTGGGCCTGAAGCCCGTTCAAATGAAGCACATGGTAGACAATCTGCAGAAAGTTCTGATGGAACTCCCGCAGCCATTTGGCATTCACACGCTCATCCGGCTCCAAGGCCTTCAGGTAGGTCCCCAGCTCCAGCTGCAGCGCCTTGTCCGAGTTCTGCTTCAGCAGCTCCATCCACAGCTGCATCGGCGGGCCGGGTATATCGGAATGACTGGCCGGCAGAGTCCGCCACTGGGCTTGCATGAGCACCCGGTTCTTCAGCCGGATATTGTCGGCATCCATCAACAGCAGCTCATTATATCTGCCGGCCATTTCGTGAACGGATGCGGCTTCTCCCGCATAACAGCACAGCTCGCAGTTCAAGCCTTGGCTGGAGCGTGCGACGAACTCCTGCAGGAGGCTCTGCATATTTCCGGGGTCAGGCTGATTTCCCCGCGGATACTCGGCAATTAGGACCCATACCTCCCGGCCGGTCTGCACAAGCCGCCCGGATATGCCGTATTCATGAAGCAGCTCCCTCATCACACTCTGCACCGGAGCATCTGCAGGCATCCCGTCATCCCGTTCAATTGCCTTGGACCGGCCCTGGAACCGGATCAGCACGGGCAGAAGCCCGGCCTCTTCCGGATAGGAGATATCTCCTTTGGCCATATATTCACGTAACAGCTGCGGATCGGAAGAGATCATTCCCGTCAGCAAATCCCGCCAGAAATGCTCGATGAACGCCGGCTTTTGCGAGGACCACAGCTCCTGCACCTCCAGGAACCTCTTATGGTCCGACTGCTTCTCCCGCTCCCGCGATACCAGCGCCACCGCCCTGGCGGCAGCCTTCTCCAGTTCTGGAAACTCAATGGGCTTAAGCAGATATTCGAAGCTGCCGAGCTGAACCGCCTTCTGGGCATAGCTGAAATCCGCATGACAGGTCAGAAAGATGCAGACAACCGCAGGGGCCTGCTCCTTTACCCACTCCATTAATTCAAGTCCGCTGCCCTGGGGCATTTCAATATCGCAAATCATCAGATCAATCCGGTGCTGCCGGATCACCTCTTTGGCCATACGGATATTGGTGGACAGGTGAACAGTGGTTATACCCAGTGCTCCCCAGGAAATCCCTTCTGCAATGACCTTGCCTGTAAATGCTTCATCATCAACAATCAGGAGCTGATACATGATGTCCCTCCATTCTATTCCGTCCGGGGCAGCACAATACGGATATCGGCTCCCCATTCCTCTCCGTTGGCAAAAGCAATCTCCCCCTCGCCCCCGTACAAGAGCTGCAGACGGTGCCGCGCATTCCAGATGCCCAGATGCTCATTGCTTCCGCTGCGCAAATCCTCCTGCAGCGCCAGCCTGTCCAGGATTTCATCCGGAAATCCTTGTCCGGTATCTTTGATATGGATGGCAAGCCTCTGCTGCTCCGGACCGGTCAGGGAGATGTCCAGCTCCAGATGGACCGGCTCATCCAGAGTCAGGGTATGCTTGATTGTATTCTCCACAAAGCTCTGAATGAGCAGCGGAGGCACAAGGCAGGGCAATAATTCATCCGCTATCTTGACCTCATAGGTCAGGCTCTCCCCGTAACGCATCTCCTGAATCCGCAGATAGCTGTAAATCTGCTCAATTTCTCCACGCAAAGGAACCTTCATCTTGTCCCCCTGATAGAGCATATAACGGAAATACTGAACCAGAGCCAGCGACATTTCCTGGATGACCGGAAAGTTCCGGATCTGCGCGGAGTTATAAATGATGTTCAGCGTGTTCATAAAAAAGTGGGGATTGATCTGCAGCTGCAGATGCATCAGCTCCGCGGTCTGCTTGCTGATTTTTTCCTCATACACATTAATCTTCAGCTCCTCGATTGTTCCAATCATCGTATTGAACATTTCATGCATCATCTCGAACTCTGCAGAGGAGGAAAATTGCTCGATCCGGGTGTCCCAGTGCCCGTGCTTGACCTGCTTCATTGCCTGCATAATCCGCTGCACAGGGCTGAGAATCATCCGCCGGAAGGAGAGCAGACTGAAAGGAATCAGTATCAGGGAGCCAATACAGATAGCGGCAATAATATTTTTAAAATAGGGCAGTCCCTCCAAAATGGCGTTCTCCGGAATCACAGCCGCCAGGCTGAACGCCCCCCGCTGCGATTGTGCCCTTGCTATCAAATATTTGCCGTCCGCTCCGGTCGGGGCATCCGACATCAGATTAATCCTGTGCCGGCTTATGAAATCCTGTTCGTTCATCGCGGAGTTATTCTTCGGGTCCATCAGAATGGACCTGCCGTCTGCCCCCAGCTGAATCAGCTTGAGCGGGACCATGATTTTGCGGACATTCACCCAGCCGAGCACCCGCACATTTCCTGCCGCCACACTATGAAACAGGAAATACTCGTCCCCGATCCTGCGGGGTTCCCACTGGCCAGTGGAATAGAGCCGGCCGGCGGCCTTCCCGCCCAGCCACTCCTGAATACCGGCAGCCAGATTCCGCCGGTACTCATAGGAGAGATTCATATTTTCGGTCATGATCATATCGTTGTTCACAGGAGAATAGATAATAAAGGAGTCAATGGAGGGATAGGAAGTGATGTCGTTTGCGATTTTATTGCGCAGGGCAATCTTGGCCATATTATATTCGTCAGGATTCAGAGCCTCAGGCTTGTCCAGCGGAAGCAGATCGGTATCCGTAGCGGCAAGCGCATATAGATATGAATCGACTTCATTCAGACTGGCATCGATTTGCCCCATGTACAGGCTCATCATATTGATATTAGACTGCATCACCTGATTATGGACAACGCCAATGGCATAAATGTTATTGCTGATCAACAGGCCGATTAAAGGAACGGTAATCAGCAGAATGCCTGATAATAATTTAAAGCGGATCGATTGGAAAAAGGCTCTGTCCAGTCCTCTCATGCCAGTACCCTCCTGCTGCCTATGATTAGAAATGAGTATAGACACTATCCGCAGGATTGGCAACCGGCAATTGTATTATTGCTTTATTTTGTTACTCCCCAAGCCTTGTCCCGGTTTCTGTCAGGAAGTTCCCCAGTGCCGACGCAAGATCCACATCCATCCGCTCCGCCAGAATAATAAGCCACCATACGCATTCTCCAAGCTTGTGTTCCAGTTCGGACAGGGTATCTCCCTGAGCCAGCCAGCGCCCTTGCTGCGACATCGTCAGCCGGCCTATAAGCCCGGCCCCCTCCTGGAAGGAATAAGTCCTGAGCCTGTGCGGGCAAGATTGCTGTCCCAGCTGGACGCGTTAAGAAACAGGCTCGGTTCAGGGATTACGGATGAGAACGTTTAGATAAAGGAGTGTAATTATGAGTGAAGCATTATTGCCAAAGGTTGTTTCAGGCTACATTCACGCGTCCAATGCACATGATGTGGAGGCCTACTTGAGCACATTCTCTGACAGCAGTCTGATTGCGGAAGGCAACGGGCAGATCGAAAAGCTGCGGGCTGATTTGGAAGACTGACCATGAAGACACTGCAAAATGATTTTGAGTTCGATAATGCGATAGGGAGGGCTGCGGGTGTTTGGGCCTTTGCTGATATGATCAGGTTATATTTCCGCTGTATTCACAACCCGGATATGGGCCAGGGTCGGAAAGCCGCGGAACTGCTTGAACACAATTTTCAAGCGGTCTGCGCGCGTTTGCGGCAGCCGGAGGATTTTTTTATAGCCGATAACCGTTCCCTCGGCCGCCTTGCTCCACTCCTGCCGGGTTTCGCTCCAAAGCTCGAACGCTTCTACCCGCTGGCCCTCCAAGATCTGTTCCTGCAGAATGACAGTATCGAGGGCAAGGGCTTCCGGGAATTCGATCTCGACCCATGGCGCCTTATCCTCCTCGTCAGGCTTCCAGCAGAGACCGTCTTCATCCTCCGCGAGCCGTGCTGCTGAATCTCCGGCGCTGGATGCGGTCACGGCAGCCGCCTGCATTAGCGAGGCATCCTCCAGTTGAGCAATTCTATGGCCCAGATCCACCAGCGCTTTCCGGTCCGCTTCGGCAATCACTCCCCTTGGATTCGGGGGGATATTGAGCAGAAAGGTTGCATTGCCTCCTACGGCGTTCAGGTAAATCTGAAACAGCTCACTGCCGCTTCGCACCTGCCCGTCTTCTTCCTTATGATAGAACCAGCCGGGACGGATGGAGGTGTTGACCTCCGCCGGGTACCATACCCACTCCCCGCCTTCATAAGCAGCCAAGGCAGCACGGCTTCCCAGATCCTCATCCATCGAATTCAGAGAACGCGAGAACCCGCCGTCATCCGCCTGCTGGGACTTCTCCGCAATTTTTTCCGCATTCTGGAGAAGCTTGGGAACAACGCTCCATTCTTCTTGCCGGGTATGCCCGGCTTCGTTGCCCACCCAGCGGATATCCGGGCCGCAGACACTGATCACACACCCCGGCTGAAGCCTGCGGATCGCAGCATAGTAACGGTCCCAGTCATAATACTGTTTTTTGCCGCCGGGGCCTTCACCGTTTGCGCCGTCCAGCCACACGCAGCCGATCCCGCCGTAATTCGTCAGCAGCTCGGTCAGCTGGTTCACATAGAAATCATCGTAGGCCTTGCCTTCACCATAGGTTTGCTCGGTGCGGTCCCATGGAGAAAGGTATACGCCAAATACCATCCCCTGCTCCCGGCATGCCTCCGACACCTCCTTGACCAGATCCCCTTGGCCGCCCCGCCACGGCGAATGGGCCACCGTATGCGCGGAATACCGGCTCGGCCAGAGACAAAAGCCGTCATGGTGCTTGCAGGTCAGGATGACCGCCTTCATTCCTGCATTTTTCAGCACCTCGACCCATTCTGCGGCATCCAGTTCCTCCGGGTTGAACCGGCTGATATCCCCATGCCCTGCGCCCCACTCCACGCCCAGCATCGTATTGATGCCGAAATGAATAAACCCGTAAAACTCCAGCTTCTGCCACTGCAGCTGTCTGCCGGAAGGCCTCACATTAAAAATTTCTGCCTGGTTCATCTGAACGTTCCTCCTTGCCGGATTTCTCTCCACAAAATGCCGCCCGCTTCAAGCTGCACCGACGAGGTGTTGCCCTCTCCGTCGCAGACGATGGTGAATTGCGGCTCATGCGAATTGTTGACGATGGCATATGTGCCGTTCTCAGGATAGGCGTGAACCTCGCAAGCCGGATTCTCCGCATACCATTTCTGCAAATCCGCTTCCTTGCCGGCGGCATAATACAGGCTTCTCATCAGCAGTCTGCTGTTCTGCGGGGTATAAGGCAGGCCCGCGATGTATACCGTCCGGCCTTCGCCCGCCTGATTGGCGGCCAAATGGATTTCATCATTGGAATACTCCAGAATGCTCACCTGGTCATGCAGCGCATACACGTTCTTCATGCTCTCGCCAAAGTTGAATTCCGTAATGCCGTCCGTGATAAAATGCCCTTCGGTCAGCTTGCTGAAATACTTGTCCGTGGACAGGCTGAAGCCCAGCTCCTTGTCCACCCCGAAGCAATCGGCCAATTGAAAGAACCGTCCGTGATGCGGCACGGCTGAAGGCTCACCCACCCCGATCAAACCGCCGCCGCCATAGACCCACTCCCGGAGCAGCTCGATCAGGCGGGCGTTCTTCCAGATCTCGCCGCCGGAGAACGCCGTGCGGGCATCGCCCGCATTAATGATCACATCAATCGAAGGATCGATTCCCCTGCCCAGAACATCCCCGAAGCTGATAAACTGCACATCGACGCTCATTCCGCTCAGCGATTCGAGGATTCCATAATAGGAGTAAGCCCGCTTGGAATACAGGCTGTGCGCTACCGTGAACGCCTGCCAGGTCCGCAGGGCTCCCCAGCAGTTCAGCACGGCTACTTTTAAGCCTGAATAGGGCCTGGTCTTAAGGATATGCCCATGAATATCCCTGAACTCATCCGTGATTTTTCCACGTAATCCACAAAGGACGGGAATTGATAAGCCAGGCTCAGATAGCCGCCATAGCCCATCCGGTCAATCGGCTTGCGGAGAATCGCCCGGCGCGCGGTGATCCAATTGTTTCTGGCTTCCACGGCCGGATCATTCCCATCATAGAATACATCCGGGAAAAAGTAGGGCAGAAACCGCCCTTCGGTATATTTTACATGGGGAATATCGGAAATCATCCTGAGGGTTGTGCCATCTCCCACACTGCCGACAACGGCATCCAGGCCGGCGGATTCGAAATAAGGGCCGTAAGGCTCCACGCCGATCCATTGGTCTCCCAGGAACATAATCGCCTCTTTGCCGCTCTGGTGCACGAGATCCACCAGCCTTTTCGTCTCGACTGAAACAAAGGCAGAGACAAAATCCACGTATTCCAAATAAGAATTGGCCGGCACCCTGAAGGAGGAATTGTAATAGCCCTGGTCCACAAAATCCTCTGCGGTCAAGGCATAGCCCTTCGTCTTGCGGAAATCCTCAATCATCGCCACGGAGACGCTTGCCCCATAGCCGAACCAGTCCACAAATTTCTCTTTGCCATACTGGTTGAACACCAGGCTGAACTGATAGAAGAACGTAGTGAACCGGACCACATCCACCTCCGGATTATCCTGAAGCCACTGCTTCATCGTATCATAGATAAAAGCGTTGGAGTGAGGCTGTTTCACATCAAACGGAATCTCATGCGGCTTGTCGCCCCAGCTGTTGGTGATGTGATTGTACATCTGGACCGGGTCCCATTTGATATAGGCCAGAAAAGAGACGGTATATTCATGCCACGGTGCAGCTTGCAGAATGACTACCCTGTTGTCCTGCTCCCGAACCTGCCAGTTCTCCACCGGCACAAGCTCCCCGGAGGTTCTGTCGAAGACCTGCCAATACCGTTTGGGATCATGGATATAATCCACATCCAGCTGTTCCCTGTAATAGGCTTGAAGCAAATCTATCACAAGCTCATCCGCCCGCGCCAGCGTGAAATCCGACAGCAGGTAGATTTGCGGACACTCCTCCATATGCTGTTCGATGAACTCATTATGGCCCCGGGTCGGAAAATAGGCGGTGTAGATTTTGGCATCCAGCGACTTGATTTCAGCATCCAGCTTGGTTCCGTCGCTGTCCCGGACCGCATCCGCACCCCAGCGCTGCATCATTTCTTTGGTTTCTTGCACAAACCCTTCTTCACTTGGCAGGGTTACTCTTCCTCTGGGCTTGTTCATCCGTGTCTCTCCTTGTTATAAATGACTTATGGTAATGGAAAAAGGCTGCGCCGTGACTGCGGGGAATGTTTGGACTTCCGGCCGCTGTTATGAATGGATTCTTTGGGCTGGATGTATTCGCATCTGTTTCCCCGAATTGGATTCTTGAATTGAAACCGATCTTCACGGTAGAAATCCAAACCTTGTCTATGCGTCCGATGCCGACTTTTCTGCGGTGCTAGTGGCAATTAGTACCACTAATCTGCTGAAATCGGCGTTTCTGCGAGGTTTAGTGGGATTTTGTATACTTAATTTAACAAAAAACACCCCATTCAGCTCAAATTGTACGGATTAAGTATACTTTTTCCCACTAGAGAACGGTTGTCAGCCCAAGATCACTGTTTAGTTTTACTTTTTCCACTCCGCTCTGGAGCTTAGCGGCGTGGAGTCTGGAGCCGCCCCCCATTTGCGGCAGGTAAGCTGCAGCTCAGGCAGGCGCAGACAGCATGATGCGTATATGAGCACTCCAGCACTCCAGCACTCCACACCCCAGCACTCCACACCCCAGCACTCCACACCCCAGCACTCCACACCCCAGCACTCCACACTCCCAGCACTCCACACTCCAGCACTCCACACTCCCAGCACTCCACACTCCCAGCACTCCACACTCCAGCACTCCACACTCCCAGCACTCCACACTCCCAGCACTCCACACTCCAGCACTCCGGCTCGCACAGCGCATTAAGGAGCTGTTATCGCATCATAATTGCCTTGCTCCAGCCTCACATCGCTCGCGCGGTATTGCTGCTCCAGGTAGTCTGCAAATTTCAGGCTGAGCGCTTCGGCCTTTAATTGGCTTTCCACTTCCTCTAGGGGTACCGCGTAGTTCCCGGTTTTATCCGCCAGCTTGACGATGGAATAGCTGCCGCCCATGTCCAATACGGAGGACCAGCGGCCTGGTTCGAGCTGCAGGGCGGTTTGTATAATCACCGCCTCCGAGGATAACGGGTTGATCTGGCTGTCCGCCACCGCCGTGTTCTTAAGCAAGCGGAGGCCCGTATGACTCAGAGCGGCCTGCTCGGACGCTGCTCCCTGATTCAGCTGCCCAAGGGCAGCTTGAATGGCCTGCAATGCGCCGCCGGTGTCCGCTTCCCCTGCGTAGGGAATGGACAGCTCCTCAATGTGCAGACGGGTGCGGTTCTGATAATCCGCGGCATGGGCCTGATAGATCTGCTGAATATCTTCCCCGGTTGGCTTAAGTTCCGCTGTGCCCAGCAGCTCTTCCAGTTTAAGCTTCAGATTGCCCAGTGTATAGAAATAGAACTGGCTCTGGTCGTATTGCCCCAATCCGTATACAGCCTTGTTATTGCTTATATCCTGCTCACGCTGCCTGTTGTTCTGCTCCCAAGCCTTCATTAATTGCCCAAAAGCCGCCGGATAGTCCAGCCCCTTCTCCAGCGCAAGAACCTGCAGCAATTTGCCTTTGGCCGCTTCTTCGGCGGCGCGGCTTTTCAGCCTGTCGATGGGCCGTTCGCCGCCAAATTCAGCGGTCCAGTAGCCTTCCTTGTCCTCGGCGTTGTACTGAACATTGAAATCGTTGGTGACCGCCCCCTTTTCCTTGTCCATATACAATTGAAATTCCTGCCGGGTCACAGGCTCCCCGTTCACATACAGAATGATTGTGCCTGATCCGGAGTCCGCCGCTTCGGCGGACTCCGGATTCGAAGCAGGCAGATTCACGAAGCCTATATGCATCAATCCTGCAAGAACGGCACAACCCAAACCCCAAATGAAGGCTCTGCGCCGGATGTTCCTTTTCATGAATACTCCCCTTTCCGTTTCCTCCCGCCGCTTCCCGGGAATCCCGGGAATTCATTCCCTGCTTCAGGCAGAGCTTATCCCTTGACCCCGCCCAGCATCATGCCTGCGGTCAGCTTCTTCTGCAGCAGCACATAGACCAGAATGGTAGGCGCCAGCACGATCACCAGGCCGGCGAACAAGGAGCCCCAGTCAGTGGCATATTGCTGAATCTGCATCAGATTGGACAAGCCCACCGGAATGGTTTTCCTGGCATCGTCACTGATGAAGGTCATGGCCATGACATATTCGTTCCAGAAGTCAAAAAAGCTGAATACGATCAAGGTGATAATTCCGGGCCGGGCCATCGGCACAATAATGCGGAACATGGTGCTGAAATAGCCGCAGCCGTCAATCATTGCCGCTTCCTCATAGTCATGAGGGATGGATTTCATAAAGCTGGTCAACAGAAAGATCGAAAACGGAAGACTTCCCGTCGCATACACGGCACTTAGCCAAAAGCGGTTGTCCAGCATATGCAGACTGTTCATCAGGATAAACAGCGGCACTATAACGTACACGCCTCCGATAAACAGGCCGGCAATATAAAAATTATTGAAAAACTGCCGTCCGCGGAATTGCATTCTTCCCAGCACATAGGCCGAAGGCACGGCAGAGATCAGCAATATGGCCATGGACAGAACAACAACCAGCACGGAATTCAGCATGTAATCCCCGATCCGGGCACTGGTAAAGGCATGCACATAGTTGACCCATTCAATGCCTCCCGGCAGCTTCCAGGGATTATCCATAATTTCAGCATTGGTTTTAAAAGATGCCATCACGTTCCACAGCAGCGGATAGACCACCGCGACGGTCTGGACAATGAGCAGGAGACGGAGAAGGGCGGTGCCGATAAGAGCGCCATAGTTTTTTGGGGGTTTAACAGTCTGCGAAGCAGCCATAGTCAGTGTGCTCCCCTTTCCGTCAGCCTGTTGCTGACCAGCGCCAGAACCATGGATATGATGAAAATAAACACGCCGATCGCCATCGCATAGCCAAAGTTCGAATTCGCGAAGGCCTGGGAATACAGGTATGTCATGACGACCTCGGAATGGTGGTCCGGTCCGCCCGCAGTCATTACCGATACAATGACAAAGCTGATGCTGAGCACACCGTTAATGCTGAAAATGATCGTCACCCGGATAATCTCCCAGAGCATCGGGATCGTGATATGGAAAAACTGCTGAATCCGCGTGGCACCGTCAAGCTCTGCCGCTTCGTACAGATCGGGCGGGATGCCGTCAATTCCAGCCATGTAGATAACCATGTAATAGCCTGCCGCCTGCCAGATCAATGTAACGGCCAGCGCCCACAGCACAACGCGCTGGTCTCCAAGCCAGGGCAGCGCCCATTTGCCGAGACCGGCCGTCTCCAGGCCGGAATTCAGAAAGCCCATGGTCGGATGATAAATAAAGGACCACAGAATGGCAATAACTAAGAATGATAAAATACTCGGGAAGAAAAAGACCGTGCGGTACAGGTTGCGCTCCTTCAGCTTGGATTTCGTCAGAATGGAGGCATTCACCAAGGCAATCAGCAAGGTGATTACGGGTACGGCAAGCATCAGCAGCCCGGTGTTCTTGAGGGACAGCAGGAAGGTATCGTCCTGAAACATATCCGCATAGTTCTTCATTCCGATGAACTTCGGCTTATCGCTGAGCCCGGTCCATAAATAAAATGATTTGTGAAAAATCTGCACTGTCGGGTATACCTTGAACAATAAAAACAGAGCCAGCCCCGGCAGCAGGCATAAAGCAATAAACAGGCTTCTCCTAGTCTTCATTGTCATCATGTGATGCACCCTGACGCTGCTTCAGCGCTGAACAATCTCTTTGCTCGAGTCATGTGATGTTGCAGCCCCTTTCTTCTGGATGCTCTTATTATAGTTTTGAACGCCATTCCTCCATATGAACAAAAGGGAGGATGTTCATGGAGGATTTTAAGCGGTATTTGCACGCTTTCTGACTACCCGTGTCAGCTCTAAGGCACATCTTAAAATTGTACAGGTTTGCCCTGCAAGGAAGGGGCAGCCTGAGGTCCGTCCATGACGCACCTTAGGCTGCCTCTGAATAAAGTTAGTTGTAGAGTCCGATTTCCGCCAGCTGCATGTGCGGTTCTCCGTTGTTAGCAGATATATTTAAGCGATAGTAAGTATAAGCGGCGGCATTGCTGAACGTATACGTCTTCTTCAGGAAGCGGCTTGCAAAAGCTTCGTTGATTCTCGTATCCAGCGTCGTCCAGCTTGTGCCGTTATTTGAGCCCTGCAAGGTCCAGCTCTTCGGGTCCCGGCCCGGTACATCATTGGCTGAAGTAATGGAATAGGAGGTTACCGTCTGTGTGACTCCGGCGGCAAATTGATATTGAATCCACCCGGAGTTCGTGGTAATCAGCCACTTGGTGGAAGGGTTGGCATCAAACGCCTTCTCCTTCTCCTCCCCGGAAGGGCTGCTGGTTGAGCTTGCTGTAACCGTTCCTCCCACGGTTACGGACACCGGCTCTGCCGGTCCGCCTGTCACTGCCGATTCGAACGCGCCGATATCAGGCGCGGAACCGTTGTACAGGGTATTGCCGTAGAAATCCTTGGTGCCAATCTGCGGCACATACAGACCTGCATTGATAAGCGGAGAAGTATCCTGCAGCTTATACCCGTTCCAGACTGTAGCCCCGCTTGTGTAGCCGTTGGAGCCGGCGGACGGCGCCTGGCCCGGATTGACCATTTGCGGCGGCGTAATGACCTTGGCGGCATCATTCGGCTCCCCGGCGGCGTGGCCTCCATTCGCGACATAGAAGGCATTGTTTCTGAAGACTGCCGTTCCGTAAGCGCCAGGACTGCTTGGCCAGAAGCTGGAGGACGGCCTGTTCTTATCATAAAAAACATTGTTGTAGAAATAGTAAGGGACACTCTTGAAATAAGTTGAAGCCAGATTGGCATTGGAGCTGGTGAATCTGGTCACTGCCCCGTCATAAATAAATACATTGTTCAGAAAATATGTGGCTGAAGTGTCGACATCGAACCAGCCGAATTTGATCAGATAAGCCGCATTGTCATCGCTGATGTTGTATCGGGCAATATTATTACTGCTTCTGCCCAGGTACGACATCCAGCCCATCGGATTATTGTGCGTGTAATTGAACTGGTAGACAATATCCGCATTCGGGGAGTCAAAATCAAAAGCCGTCCCGTCTCCGTTATTCGCCCCGGTCGTTGTCGGCCCTCCGTACACCTCATTGTTCTGGAAGACCACATTGCGGGATTTCCACGGATAGATCCCGGCACTCTCCGCGTTGTAGCGGCGGGACCAGCCGTCGACGACGTTGTATTCAACGACCGCATCCTTGGCATCGCAGATGTCAATGGCCCCCTGGCCGATATTGCGCATATAGTTGTGGCCGATATAAATATTGGTCTGCCACAGATTATACGTGTCCACCTCATCCTGAAAAGCCGACGGCGTAGTGTAATTAAAGTTGGCAATCGCCAGCAAATCGACCTTTTCAATCGTGTTGTTTTCGAGCTATTCCCTCTACCGCAAGCTTTCCGTCCATTTAGGTTTACTAATTCCACTCCACTTCATTTTATTCACCTTCCCCTGCCTCCGCGATCTCGGTCAGCCCCAAATTTGGCGCTTCCTCCTGCAAAAATTAGAACCCGCAGGTTCAGCACGGCTACCGCGCATCCCAACTTATCCCCAGCTTTATACACACCTTATCCACAGCAAAGGAAATTCAGAATTCCCTAAACAAACAATAAATAAAAAAAACAGTATACAACCTAGATATATCCTAGATGCATACTGTTTTATTCCAAGGTTTCTCTGCTGACCTGCAGCCGGGTTATTCCAGGTCACTGCCGTTGGAGGCGATGACTTTCTTATACCAGTAGAAGCTTTTTTTCTTCATCCGGGCAAGTGTTCCGTTCCCCTCATCGTCCTGATCCACGTAAATCACGCCATAGCGCTTGGACATTTCAGAGGTAGAGGCGCTGATGATGTCAATGGCTCCCCAGCTGGTATAGCCCATGACCTCAACGCCGTCCGCGACCGCTTCCCGCACCTGGGTAATATGCTTTCTTAAATAATCAATCCGGTAATCATCGATAATGGAGCCGTCCTCTTCCACCTTGTCTTTGGCTCCAAGACCATTCTCCACGACGAACAGCGGAAGCCGGTAGCGGTCATACAGCTCCTTCAGCACAATGCGCAGGCCAACCGGGTCCAGCTGCCAGCCCCACTCGGTAATCTCCAGATTCGGATTCTTCACCGTGCTGAACAAATTGCCGCCGGTTACGCCGTATTGCTCCGGGTTGACCGTGGAGATCAGGGAGGTGTAGTAGCTGAAGGAGATAAAGTCCACGGTATGTTCACGCAGCAGCTCCGCGTCCCCGGGCTCGGTGGCGAGCTGAATGTTATTTTCCGCAAAATACCGCTTCATGAACGGAGGATAGCTTCCTCTCGCCTGAACATCCGTATGCATCAGGTTGAGCTGGTTATCGATCTGGGCCTGCAGCACATCCTCGGGACTGCTGGTCGCCGGATAATGAATCATTCTTGCCAGCATGCAGCCGATCCGGAATCCGGGATTAATCTTCCGGGCGTTGCGGGTCGCCAGACTGCTGGCCACAAATTGATGATGCAGCGCCTGGTAGGACGCCTCGCGGATATTCTCAACCGTGTCCTCCACCACGCCGCCCCCGGTGAACGGCTCGATGACGGTGGTGTTGATCTCATTGAAGGTCAGCCAGTATTTCACCTTGTCCCGATATCTTGTCATTACCGTTTTGGCATACTTCTCATAGAAAGAGATGACCTTCCGGTTCTTCCAGCCGCCGTATTTGAGCACCAGGGACATCGGCATTTCGTAGTGGGAGAGCGTCACCAGCGGCTCAATGTTAAATTTGCGCATTTCGTCGAACATCGCGTCATAGAATTGCAGCCCTTTTTCATTCGGCTCGGCATCATCGCCATTGGGAAAAATACGCGCCCAGTTGATCGACATCCGGAACACCTTAAAGCCCAGCTCGCCAAACAACGCAATGTCCTCCTTGAACCGGTGATAAAAATCGATGCCATAGCGTTTCGGATAACCTTCGGCCGAATTATGCCGCATGGCGCGTTCGATGGAACCGCTGGTGACATGCATCAGCTCTTTGAGATTGGTGTAGTCCTTTTTCTTGAAATAGGGCACCATATCGGCTGTCGACAACCCTTTGCCGTCTGCGTCAAAAGCTCCCTCCGCCTGATTCGCGGCAATGGCGCCGCCCCACAGGAAGCCTTCCGGAAATCCTTGCTGCATAGTTATTGTTCTCCTCTCCTAAATAGCTCCGCCTTCAGCACCGGCTGGCCTATTTCTACTTCACCCAGCTTGAGCGGCAGGATTTGCCCATAGTCCGCGGTATTGGTAACAACCATCGCGGTCGTAATGTCATAGTTCAGGGCAATCTGCTCGAGATCAAAGGTAAGCAGCTTATCGCCCGCCTCCACCTGGTCCCCGGTCTGCACATGGGCTTCAAAAAACTGCCCGCGCAGCTTCACCGTATTGATGCCGACATGAATCAGCAGTTCCATTCCGGCGGCACTGCGGATTACCATCGCATGCTTCGTCTTAAACACATTCATCACGGTGCCGCTGATTGGCGACAGAAGCTCGCCGATCGATGGCACAAAGGCAATCCCCTTGCCCATCAGCTCATCCCCGAAGGTAGGATCGTTGACTTCCTTCAGCGGAATAGCCTTCCCGGTCATTGGGGAATACGCCGTATCATCGGCTGTTGCCGACGCCGCTTCCACCCCAGCCTCTGCGGAAGCCGGGGCAGCCGGATTCTTGTCTGCCGGCTTAACCGTGATACTGCCGGAGATTTGCGCCGCATCATCCGCCTCTTCCTTGAAACCCAGCATTACAGTGACAATAGCTGCGATGACAAAGGCAATTGCCATACCGCCGAAGGCGTACCAGAAGGTCTGCCCAACCAGGCCCGGCAGCCCGGGAATTCCGCCGTTGCCGGCCAGCGCATAAGCCTTGGCACCGAACGCCAGGGCGAAGCCCCCGCCCGCCGCGCTCCCGATCATTGCCGCGATGAACGGCTTCTTGTATTTCATATTCACACCGTACATCGCCGGCTCGGTTACGCCCATTAAGGCGGTAAAGCTCGTGGACAAGGCCACGGATTTCAGCTTCTTATCCTTTGCCCGGAAGAACACGCCCAGCGTCGCACCTGCCTGTCCCATATTGGAGATATAGGTCAGCGGGAGAAACTTGTCAAAGCCAAGCGTAGCCAGGTTGCTGATAATGACCGGAACCAGCGCATAGTGCATCCCCGTCATAATAATCAGGGCCATGGCTCCGCCAAGCACGATCCCGGAGAACAGTCCGCCCTCGGTGAGCAGCCAGTTGATGCCGCCGGACAACCCGTCACCGATGAAGGTTCCCAGCGGCCCGATGGCAATCAGCGTTACCGGAACCATTATCAGGAGCGAAATGAGCGGAACCAGAAGCAGCTTCAAGGATGGCGTCACGAAGCGGTCCACGGTCTTCTCCACGTAGGAGAGCAGCCAGATCGCCAGCAATATCGGGATCACGGAGGACGCGTAGGAAACGGCGGTAACAGGTATGCTCAGAAAGGATACCGCTTCACCGCTCGACAGCAATGCGCCCATATCCGGGTACATCAGCGCCGCGCCGACGCCGACCGCAATATACGGATTGCTGCCGAATTTCCGTGCTGCACTGAAGGCAATCAGCATCGGCAGGAAGTAGAATACGCCATCCCCGATGGCGGAGAGGATACGGTACGTATCCGTTCCGGCAGACAGCCATTCCAGCGTTACGAACAAAGCAAGCAGCCCTTTGAGGATACCGGCGGCGGTAATGGCCGGCAGCATGGGGGCAAATACGCCTGCAATCGTTTCGAAAATTTTCAGAATGACGTTTTGCTTCTTGTCCCCTTCCTTTTTGTTCCCGTCGGCCGTCTGCTTCAGGGCCGGGAATTCCTTCACCATCTCATCGTAGACCTTGGGAACGTCGTTTCCGATAATCACCTGGAACTGTTCTCCGGAAATATTGGTGCCCATGACCATATCCAGTTTTTTGAGTGCGGCCTGGTCGGCCTTGGTGTTGTCCTTGAGCTCGAAACGCAAACGCGTTACACAGTGGTAGACTGAATTGACATTGGAGACTCCGCCCACAGATTCGACGATTCTTTGGGCTGTTTCCCGGTGCTTCATTGTATTTCCCTCCTAATATTGGTAACCAAAAAACCCGAATGAACACAGGGTGTCCGCGCATTAACGCGTCCCGCCGTGCTTCATCCGGGTTCTGCCTGATCGAACAGTAACAAGCCCCTTGGTTATTTGGTTTTCATCAGCCGTTCCAGATGCAGGGTCAGATACAGCTGCTCGGAATGCGTCATGGCATACTGGTAATTCTTTTGGATAAACGTTTCAATCTTGCGGATGCATTTGAAGGTTTCGGGATAATTTTTCCGGACAACCTTATACAGGTATTCCTCCGCATCATCGTGGCTGGAATGGGTAATAACCCGCTGGCAGAAATATTTGAGGTGTGTAATGAACCTGAAATAATTGACGCTGTCCTCATCCAGATCCACGCCAAAATGATATTTGATGATATTCATAATCTCCTGCAGCAGCTGCATCAGATGGGTCACATCGTTCATGGAATCATTGACCTCGGCATTGATGAAATGGAGGGCAATATTGCAGATTTCATCCTTGGGAAAATCAACCCCGAGCCGTTCCCGCAGGATGGTCAGCGCTTCCTTGGCCACATCATATTCAGCTTTGTAGAAATGCTGGACCTCCCAGGACAGCGGGTTGCGGACAATCTGCTCCCGCTCCATCCGCTGCAGCGCAAAATGAATATGGTCCGACAGCGATACATAAATCCCGTCACTGATTTGCTTGTTCAGCTGCGTGCGCGCCAGACTGACAATATCGTCGGTCACCTGCAGAATCTCAATCGGCATCTCCGTGACAACCGCCTTGAAGCGCTCATAAATAGAGGAATCCTGAAGGCGGAACACCTTCTCAATCCGCGCTTCGTCGATAGGGTCGCCCGCACGGAACTGGAAGCCGATACCCCGGCCGAGGATAAGCAGCTCCTGGTTCTTCTCATCGAGTGTGCTGACGATGTTATTGTTGAAGATTTGTTTGATAATCACATTAAACCCACCCGTTTTTTTGAGGAATAAAAAAGGGCAAAACTACAGTGGCGATGAACAGATCATTTCCACTGTGGTTTTGCCCGCATTACCGGTAACAAGCCTCGGAAACAATTTAACACAAGCTGAAAACGGTGTCAACCGTTAGATCGCAATCCGCCCCGCAAAGGATTTCCGGACGGGCGGTCTCGATGAGCTGCGGCAGCATCTCAGGCTTAACCCGCACAGGCAGCATTATCTTATGCCCGCCTTCATCCGCCCGTACCCTGCCCGGGTTTTGGCGCCGATGCCTTCCTGCGCGAGCGCCTGGAGCAGAATATCTGCTGCGATTCCCAGCCACTCGTTGTCTGCATCCGCATTCGCTTCGGAGGTCAGCATGACCTGAAACGCTGCGGAAACGGCGATGAAGGGAATGGGCACAGGATCGTCGTCGTCACGTGGCGCATATGCCGGGTCCAGCTGCCCCATTTGATGATAGCGCTGGTGATGCGGAGTCAGGACATCCAGCCTGAAGGCTTGGCCGGCCGAATCCGGCGTTGCCCAGGCGTCATGATAGGTGATGCAGCCCGCCTGCTGCCCAGAGCCGAACAACAGCCTGTACGCCGAACCTCCCTCGCGGAAATCCGGATCCTCGCCGCCCAAATAACGGTGGCAATAATGCGCTGCGGCTCCTTTGAGCGCTGTTCCCGGAAGATAGGGCATGCCATAAACCGGATGAAGGGTCAGATGGGTTTCCAGGACGGAGAAGACGCCATGGCCTATAACCAGCGGAGAGACACTTTTGACTGTACACTGCTCCGCCGCCAGCAAGGGGCCGATGCTGTAATATTGTTTAAATATATGGCTATACCACGCACGATGCTGCTCCTCTTTCCAGGAGTTCCGGTACTCCCTGATTACTTTTTCCAAAAATCCGCTTCTGTCCGGGCTGCTGTCAGCTTCTCCCTCAAGAGGAACAGCGCTTTTGATCACTGCGAGCAGAGCCGGGGTCTTGCCGGCACCCTCCAGCTTGGTCAAGCCGAGATAGGCATTCACTGGCCTTCCTCCTTCAGAAATCCCCGTGTTCATGGGTTTGTTCAATCCGGAGTACGGCCTCCGCATAGCGTTTGAACCACACACAAGCCTTCAGCGCCCGTCCGGTCAACTCCCTGTAATCCGCCATCGATTCCGGTATCCCCGTGTTCCAGTCCGGGACTTCAAGCGCCAGGCCCAAATCCCGCAGAAAAATCTCATAGATTTTTTCTTTCGCCGCTTTGCTCCGAAAATACGCAACCGTCAGCCTCAGCCCGTTCACCAGCACCATGGAAGGAAAAATATGGCATAACCGCCCATACTCCTCCGCTTTGGGGCGGGCGCCCGCCTTCTCCACACAGCTTAAGGCAGCGGCGGCATAGCTATGAGCCACAGATTTCATCTTGCTCCCCCTTCCGTGAAGCGCAGGCGGATTCGCCCCTTGCCCACAGTCGCATTCCCGCCGATTTGCAGCATGGCTTCACCGGATAAGGCCGCAAGCAGCTTCTGCTCGGTTAACCCGTTCACCGGACCATGGATTTTGTCGCACCAGACTACTCCATACAGCAGAGACTCCGCCGGAAGATATTCTTCATACCAGAGCGCTCCGTCCTGAACGGTCCCGCTGTCCGGGGTGATGCGGATACGGGGAACAATCTCACTGCAGGCAGTCACGAAATATTGAAAAGCCTCGTCGGTCACAAGCACCATTCTCTCGGTCAGCATCCGGCGGGACAGCCCGTCTAGGAACATTGCCGCAGCCAGCCAATCCGCCCACCGGGCAAAATGTGTATCCTCGGCGACCCTGCAGGTAAACTCATCGATATACAGCTTCATTCCGGGAGCAATAACCTGCGAGCTGCCTGCCACAGCTTGGCTGTCTTCGGCCAATCGGCTCTCCAGTGCGGCAAAATCAAGCTCGGGACTCCCGATACCGGCCGCGCTTAGATCCCGCCGCAGCCTTTTCAGCACCAGCGGACAGGTGACATAGGCAAACGTGCCATAACGGCTGGCTACGGGAAAAGCCAGAATCCGGCCATCCGACAGCACCAGGGCTCCGGCATTGCCTGGCTCCCCCCGGCTGCCGGACGCCTTGCCGAAGGCGGCATTCAGCCATTCCTGGTTGTAGTCTCTGCCCTGAAGCCGGAAATATTCCCGGTGAACGCCCTTCATGCTTGATCCCGGCAGCAGCGGCCACTGTGTCGCTTTCTCGCGGATCATCGGCATATCCACAATGCCCGTGCCTTGCCCGGCTCCAATATGGACCGGCGAGAGGCATTGCACAAAATACAGCTTGCTGTTGCTCTCCACTCACGCTTTCCCCCTCACCATTGCTGCGGAGACCAAGTCCCCCAAAGCACCAACCCATAGCCATCCTCTTTGTCAAAAGCGCCTTTCCGCCGGTTTTTATCGGACACGGAGGCCAGCCATTTCTCTTGCACCAGCCGGAGCGGTTCCCCGCTGGTCACCTCGAAGAAGTACACACTGCCTGCGGGAACCAGCCGCCGGACAGCCTTCGGCTGATTCCACCTGTAGCTCCAGCCCGAAACCGGCTGCCAGTGCGGAATACAGGCCCAGCGCAGCTTCAGCCGGGCATTTGCGTCAAAGGCGCCGCTTGATTCCAGCTGTCCATTGAGCCAGCCGGGCAGCCACCCCTTGGAGAAGTAAGCCGGAGTGGCCAGCACCATACGGAGATATTGCGGATTGCCGGCTGCACTCTCCAGAACGGCTTCAGGACACTCCCAGCCTCCCTTTTCCTCTGCCTCTGTGAAGTAAGCAAGCCCGCGTCTGCCTCCCAGTGTGTGAATGGACGACATCTTCTCCGGCAAGACAGGCGGATCACCAGCATTAAGCTCGATGTCTGCCAGAAGAGTCATCTCCGGGGGAAGCACCAGCGCTTCTGTTGCAAACCTCTCCCGGGCTCCGGCAGCACTGCTGTCCTCACGGACGGTCGTATGCATCCGGCTCTCCTTGTCAAAAGGAGCGATAAATGCTTCATACCCACTCAGGCCCCGCGGCCCCGGCAAGGCGGCTGGGCGGCTGCACCAGCCGCCCAGCTCTCCGGCAGCGGCAGACTGGTCCGGACCTCCGCATAACCAACGGATCATCCATTCCGCAGACACGAGTGCGGGTACCCGGGGGCAAGGCTTCAGCCTGGACGGAACCTGCACAGGCCATAAAGTGTCACCATGCTCCCCATATCTGCCCGTTCCGAGACAGCCCTGCTCCGCTGAAGGAACGCCGGGCCGCCGGATCGATACCTTCACTGCTCCAGCCTTTTGGCATACATCCATATCATGCGGCAGCGGGTAGTACTCGGCATCTCCCAGCCGGTACAGCGGTCCCCGCACAGGGGATTTGACCAGCTCCAGCGTCTCGGAGGACGCAAATACGTCCTGGTTCGAGCTTGAAGCGGACATATATTTGCCCAGCATGCTCCGCAGGGAGCCGGCCAGCACACCGGGAGTGATATCATTCATGCTGTGCGCTTCCGCGCCGGAGCTGCCGCCAAAGGGTTTGCCGTCACGGATCATAATGGGGTCAAGCGGTTGAATCTGAAAGGTTCGCCTCATCCCTGTCCCCCGCTCCCTCCAATGTTATTGCCAGGGAACATAGCTCCGCAAGCGTGTTCAGCCTGTCCAGCGCCTCCAAAGAGCCGGCGGCCTGTGTCAGGATTCCGAAAATAATATGCAGCCACTCCGCATCGCCCTGAACAGTTCCCCTCGCTGCCGGATGCATCCTGCGTTCCAATTGACGAATCTCCTTATACAGCAAATGTCCGATATTATTCTGTTCCCTCCAGGCAGGAAGAGCCTTGTATAAGTCCGCATACACATCATGAAGCTCTCTTAGCCCGCGGACATAAGAAGAAACGGGCCGCCCTTCGCGGCACAGGCGCTGCAAGGCCTTCAGACATTCAACAGGCTGCCCGTGCCCGGAAAAGGATAAACCAATCATCCTCCCCTCGCCGCCGCTTCGCCCGGAATTATGGAGCGCAAGTCCATCCCCCTGCCGCTTCGCCCGTTCTTCTGCCAGTCTGACGCGCCGCAAGGCTTCTGCCAGCGGTTCCCGGATATGGGCGATGGCCATTCCGGCAGACAAGGTTGGCCGTGATTGTCTGTCCGGCACGGCCTTCTCCATTGCAGCAGTGAAGGCCTGACGGATGTCCAGGACCGCCTCGAGGCAACGCTGCACCGGAACAATAGCCATGAACGCGTCCCCGCCGCTGTAGATCATCTGTCCTCCATGAGCCTGCTCTGCAATAGCCTCCGTGTCCAGAGCCAGCAGGGCCAGCCGGCGCATGAACGCCTGATGCTGCTCCGGCGAATCCAGGGAGCCCGGGGGAACTCCGGGCTGATCCATGCTTCCCGTAAGCAGGGCATAATACGGCGACGGCTGTTGCCGGATTGTCTTATACAGCTGTGCCAGCTGCCGCTTCATGAGGCCGGCTATTTCCTGCTGCCGATCCGCAGGCAGCAACGGGCCGGACAGCTCTGCAACAGCTTCATCGACCAGTTCATTGTAAAAGAACCGCGAATCGCACAGAGCCTTGGCGGGCTCCGGTTCACGCAATGCCATCCGCCCTTCGCCCAGAGTGCGGACAGCCTCAGCATACCGCGCGGCCTCGTCCCGCCTCCATTCATTGCCGGCTTCCCGAAGCTTCTCCCGGAAAGCGTGAAACGCCACATCACAGCATGTCCTGAGGCTTCTTGGCTCCCCCATGAACCTTGAGAGCCGCTTGGTCAGCGAGACCGCATCCAGATGCTCTCCCTTCGCAATCCCAAGCTTGGCATAGCCGGCAAAGGCGTTCGCATAGAGCACCGACTCCCGGCCGGCATACAGGCTGGACTTCGTATCCCCGAACAGCTTGGCCGGCTCATTCGCCCGGAAATCCCGCAGCGTTTGCCTTGAAGCCAGCAGCTGCTCTGTCCGACCCAGCGCCTCCGCGTACCCTTGCCCATTTTGAAACAGGGTCCATGCCGCGAATACTTCGATAAAGTCCTTCACCTGTCTTTCCCACATTTCCGGGCTGATGCAGCCGGCCAGCTCCGCCTTGGCCTGCCCTGCATACTTCAGCCACTGCAGAACAACGGCCCGGCGCACCTTCAGCGCTGCCTCCCGGGGGTCGGCCGCCGTTATTACTCCAACAATGTGATGTCCCCTGTGCAGCATAGCCGGTTGTTCCGCGGCTGCTCCCCCGGCCAGATAGGGAGCAGCCAGCTTGGCATTATACTCCTGGCACAGGCAGCGGGCCGCTGTTCTGCCCAGCTCCGACAACAGGAAGGAGCCGAACCACAGATCCCGGGCTGTGCGCGCTTGGGCAATGAAATCCTCCACCGGACCGACGGCGATGATCATGATCCACTGTTTTTCCATTTGCGCACTCCTTCCGAGGACAAAAAAGCTTCAACCGCCGAGCGTGTGGTTTCCCTGGAACAACCGGAGTCCAATGAGTGCTTGCTCATCGGATGGTCCTTATAGCTTAAGGCGGGGTAGACTACCTCTGACGAAAGCATCAGCCCCTTAAGCCTGCTTGCCAAAGCCTCATTGGCCGCTCCGCTCAGGCGCAGCTTCAAGCCTTGGATCGGCGGCTGATTCAGAATGGCAATGAGGCCATACCCTTCTTCCTTGCTGACCGCAAGCACCTTCAGGAGCAGCGGGGAAGCCAGCCGGCTCCCGGAGGCAGGCACGATTTCGGTGTCGCCGGGCTCTTGGTGGGTCCACGCCGCTTCACGTGAGGATTTGAAGCGGAAACCGATCGGCATTCCTAATTGGGCTCTGGGAAAAGCCTGTCCGGTCCGCCGCTCAACCGTCAGGGACTGCGCATGGCTGCGCTCCGCCATGCCGGTGATATTGCGCAGCGAATCCGCCTCCGGCCACCCGCTTCTCCGCCGGTTATTCGGCTTAAACGAGCGGAAGCTTTTGTACGCGCTGATGGTCTCATTCCAGGCTTTGAATCTTTCACTTGGAGCTGTCTGCACCTGCAGGGTCCGGCACAGCGTAGGCCATTCTTTATATTCCCCCAGCGGCAAAAGCTTCAGCCCATACTCCTGCTGGCATCTCAAGAACCAATCCTCTATGGCAGTGCCGGAGGCCGCCGGCGAGAAGTCACTGGAATACAGGCTCCCGCATCCCCTGCGGGTCCGGCTGCCAATTCCGCCAAAATTAATCCAGGCCCAGAGTGCGGGCTTCAGCTCCTTCAGCAGCTCCTCCGGAGTCAGCAGGCTTGCCCGTGCGGATTCATTGCGGATTCTCCACGCCTCAATACGCAGGTTCAAACGGAAGGTGCAGCCGGTCAAATAGATCCAGGGTATATTTTTGGCGCTGCGCACCTTTACAGCTTGTCTTGAAGCGAGACTTGATTTCAACGGAAAGGCCACATAGGCGGGAAAGCGGTCCTTTACAGGCATCACATGGGAGCCGGTGACACTTCTTACCTGATCCACCCATATCTTCACCGGGCTTGGAAACAGCCTGCTGCCAAAAATTCTTGATTCCTGCCTGTGCAGCTCCTCGGCATCCGGGCAGGCCGCCCCCCGGGTAGCCCGCCACCAAAACCGCAGATGCCCGCGAATCGCCGTGCTTCGGACCGGCAGCTCCTTATCCACAATGCCCGGGCTGTGGCTGCCGCCAAACATTGAAGTGATGATTGAAATTTCATGCGAAAAAACATGCCTCTTTTCCATGGCCTTCATCCTGCTCCGAATCTCGGACCGCTTGCCCCCGGAGCCGCTTTTTTCATTCGACATTGCTCACCTCGGTGGAGGAATTTTAGTGTTCTGTAATGATATAGATGAAGAAGTGGAAACGGCTTCGTCGTCCTTATAAGGACGGTATCCGTTTCAGCGCGAAAGATAAGGCTAATTGATAGCGTGAAACATATAAATTCTTGAACATAACGGCTACGCCGTCCTTCATCGGGCAGCGCAGCTGTCAGGGTTTCAGGTGTAAGGCCGGCTGCGGTTCCCCGGCTCTCCGGTTCCCCCGGCCGGCTGAAGCTCTTCCTCCCCGATCCCTCCAGACCTTCCTGTTAAGACCCGGCGGCTAAGCCCAAGTGGAAAAAGGAAACTTAATCCTTACTTTCCCTTTTTCGCCAGCGATAGCGGGAAAAAGGCCCCCTAACCGATCCGTTTCGCCCCCTTACGGGGAATACGCCTACATTAAGATGAACTTGAAGCAAATTCATAAAAAGGGCAGCCATTTTAGTGGTAAAAAGGAACACTAAGGCAGCGCATTCGTATCCTGGATCATCCCTAGTGGGAAAAAGTACAACTAAGGCAGCGCATTCGGATTCCGGATCATCCCCAGTGGGAAAAAGTACAACTAATCCGGCTGAAATCAGCCATTTGGAGGGAGTGGGCCTCTATTAAGTGTACAAATTCCCACTAAAGCCCGTTGAAGCCAGAATTCCAGCCCATTAGTGTTACTTTTTCCACTTCGCTTCCGTTCCCTATGAACCTCCTTGCGTTCCATCAGCGTTTTCAGGTTCGCCGGTTCCATTCCTATACATTCAATTACCTTTTTACTAAAATTACCTTTTTGGCTCAAAACCAAAATCAGCGGTTGACGATGTGAACGAAGTCCGCTGCGGTTAAGAGGGTTCTTCCGGCCGCTGTTATAGCCCGGTTTCCTGATTGGAATAAGATTACAGGTCCTTCATCGGGCAGCGCAGCTGTTATGGATTTCAGGTTCAGGCGGCCTGCTGAAACCCGGTGTGAAGCCCAAGCGGAAAAAGTGAACTTAATCATCCCCACATTCCCTTTTTCGCTTGCGTTAGTGGGAAAAAGGATACCTAAATCATCCGAGTTCTCCCCCTTTCAGGGGAATACACTTAAAATAAGTTACCTTTTTCCCGCTATTCCCTCTACCGCAAGCTATTCAGTCCATTTAGGTTCACTAATTCCGTTACTACTTAGGTACCCATATAGTGCATTTTGTACCAATTGGGATTTGAAGCACTACATGTAGATGTTTATCTGGTCGTGTTGCCTGAAACATAGGTGCAAACTCAAATTTAAGTAGATAAAAAACACAACATAAAGTATTTAAGCAGCCTTTAAAATCAAAATGCTGTACCTGAGTAGTTACCTAATTCCACTTCGCTTCATTTTTTTTCATCTGCAATAAAAGTAATTCATAATTCCTAAACCAGAAATCTGCAGCAGCATGGGCAGCTGATAGACCATTTTAACTTTTCAGGTTCAAATACTATAGCGGATAACTTGCGCTTTCCGGGACTTCGCTCTTGCAATTTACACTCCCGCATGGGGAGCGGTTACGGGATATGGCTGTACAGGGCTGTCAGGGCCGTGTCAATCTACGCTTCTGCAGGAGAAGCGGCGCTTGAATAATAATGCTGCTTGTTCAGGCTTGGCTGCTTCAATTCACGCGCCCCGCGGGGCGCGTCTGCTCCTTGATTGCAGGACCGGGCAGCGGCGGTTGCCGCGCTTATTCTGCAATCAGCTCGGTAACCTCCCTTCTCATGCTCAGCGGAGTATCCTCCGTCGGCTGGCCGATGCGGATCAGGAACTGGATGGTTTCACCCCCCGGAGCGTACTCTTGATGAATCCGGGCATAAGGCCCATTCATCTCAGGATATTCCTCCAGCACCTGGCTCAGCGGCTGCATGACCAGGCCCTGCTCATGTCCGGCCAGGATAAGGCGGCTGTACAGCATGCCTGCCTTTACCTGGCTTGTGCGGCTGTTGTCGCCGCTGAGGATCAGGGCATACGCCGGAGAATGGTCGGCTGCCGTCTGGGCGGCCTGGACAGCCAGCTTGGTGGAAGCCGCCTCATTATTGAAGGATGGGATAATCGTAATCATGCCTTGCAGCAGATGCTTCATTATGCCTGTGGTGCCTTGGCCTTCAAACGAAAATCCGTACCGGTATTTGTTCTTCTGGTATTCATTCGAACGGAAGATCTCTGCCGATTCGTCATTCATGCGGGCAAGCCCGGTTTCAATATCCGTTCCCTCGACACCGTATTCTCCCAGCTTCCGGATGTCCGCCGGACTTTCCAGAAAGGTTAACGCCAGCTCCCCGTCCGCATTGGTCTGCTCCAGACGCTGCCGCTGCTGTGCGGTCAGCGGATCGGATTTATAGGCCATCCGGTTGGTATCCGGCAAAAACATATAGTCAAACAGCGGATTTGGCGCTGCCTCCGCCTGCACCAGCGTAATTTCCGCTACGGGCTTCTGGTCCATGCTCTCGCTCAGGTTCTGCTCATCGTATTCCCCGTCCGGGAAAAGCTTGATCTGCGCCTGATACCCCAGCTGTTCACCGGCAACCCGCACGTATTCCAGAAAGGTGCCTTGCGATACCAGGGTTTGCCTGGCGAGCGGGTCGGATTCCAGCGCGAGACGCGCACTGTCCGTGTACAAGTAGAAGGAGAGCGGGTTCTGCTGGTCCAGACGGATCTTCCATGGCTGCATGTTGTGCCCGTTGGCGGCAAGTAAGCCGTAAGCCGCCAGCTGCACCCTCGGGTCTTCGAATTGACCGGCATAATCCCGTTTCCAGGGGTCCAGATACCTGGCTTTCTTGAATACGCCGCTCGCCGTGAATATTGCTCCGGCGAGCAGGACGAGCAGAACAACAACCGATATTAGTACAATCATTGATATTTTGGCAGGCTTGCTCATAGCCATCTCCTTTTATACCTCTATTTTTTTGAGTCCTGTCTTAATGAGCGGTTCATGGTGCGGAGTGCCTGCTGCCGGCGGCAGCAGGCCTTCGTCCTCAAAGGACGCCTTGTAGGTCTCATATTCAAATGGATAAGTCGGCAGCGGCAGGGTTCTCCCGCCTGGAGCTGACAGTCCTGCCGGGTCAAACGGCACCCCCAGCACATACAGCTCTGCCATTGCCCGCAGCAGATTCTCCGCAGCATCATTCTCAAGCGGCAGGCACACGGCGTGAATTCCCCGCAGTCCTCCGGGAGGCAGGCTGTCCCAGCGAAGGAGGCTGCCGCAGTAGAGCAGCGTGTCGCCTGCTTCCAGAGACTCTCCATAGTCTCTCAATCCAAGCTTGCCGGACATGGCTCCGGCAAGCAGCGGCTGCAGGCCGTCCTTAAACTGCTGATCAACCGTTCCTGAAGAGGTCACCACCGGGCACTTCACAAGCCCTTCGGCAATAGGCAAGGCTCCGCCTGTCAGCTCCCCTCCGTCCTGCAGGAAACGGGCAGCCTGGCTTAGCGTTATCCGGCCTGTGAGCACCAGCGCTGCGGGAATGCCCGCCCCTTCGGCCAGAATTGCCGAAGGTCGGATTCCGCGTTCGAGCAGCAGTCTGCCAAGCGCATATTGAACGGCTAAGCCTTCAACCGGCCCGCTTGTGCCGCCCGCTGCTTGCCTGGCCTCCTGATAAGCCAGGCGGAAGCCGGGAAAGCGTGAGCCGAGGGCTTCCAATTCCCGGACGCTCAAGGCGCTTTCCCCGTCAAGCACCAGCTGGACCGGCGTCGTCCGGTTCGGATTAGCCCGGCCTCTGCGGATCTCGGCATAGCTCTCGCCGTTTTCCACGGCCGAGAGAACGCTGGTCAGATGCTCCTTGGAGGCAACGACAGCCGCCGCCTTGACCGGCAGTTCCTTCTGAGAACGGTTCATCGTACGGCAGACGGCAGCGACGCTAAGCTCCGGATGCTCCGCAAGATAAGCCCGAAGCCTGCCGGCAACCTGTCTGATCCCCTGTTCATTTCTGCCCGTAAGCAGCAGCAGCTGCGGCGTAATCTCAGGCGCATCCGGCAGGACAGCCGCCTCCGGCGGCGCCTGCTCCAGAATGACGTGGGCATTGGTTCCTCCAAAGCCGAAGGCGTTCACGCTGGCGCGAAGCGGGGCAGCTCCGGCAGCTGTCCACGGCCGGGGATGCTTATCGACGACGTAGAAGGGCGAATTCCCGAAATCAATGTTGGAGCTCGGCTGCCCGTAATTCACCGTGTGCGGCAGAATCTGATGCTTCATGGCCAGCACCACCTTGATCAGGCTGGTCACGCCTGCTGCCGACAGCATATGCCCGACAGAGGATTTCACCGAGCCGATGCCGCAAAACTGCTTCTTGTCCGTAAAGCTGCCGAACGCCTGGGTCATACCTTCTATCTCAATCGGGTCGCCCAGCGGTGTGGCTGTACCGTGTGTCTCGATATAGGAAATCGTCTCCGGGTGAATCCCCGTCCGCACAAGCGCTTCGCGGATCACCTCAGCCTGGCCCTGCGGCCTTGGCGCGGTAATTCCCTGGGAGCGCCCGTCGTTGTTGACCGCCGAGCCTTTGATTACGGCATGGATATGATCGCCATCCCGCAGCGCGGCCTGAAGCGGCTTCAGGAGCAGGGCTCCTGCCCCTTCCCCCAGGACCATACCGTTCGCCCGCTGGTCGAACGGATAGCACTCGCCTGTCGGCGACAGCGCGGTTACCCGGCTCAGGGACACAAACGGCGTCGGGCTGAGATTCAGATTCACCCCGCCGGCAATCGCCATTTCCGACTGGCCGGTGCGCAGGCTCTCGCAGGCCATGTGGATGGCTACGAGAGAAGAAGAGCAGGCGGAGTTCACGATCAGGCTCGGGCCGGTAAGATTGAGGCAATGGCTGACCCGGGCGGCCACCTCATTCAGGCCATTCCCGGCCACCACATCGGCGACCAGCCGCGCCGGCTCCAGCACACCCGAGATCCGGGCAAGAATCTCCTGCTTCTCGGCGGGCTGCATTCCGCTGAAGGCCGGACTGTCGAGAAGCCGTTCCTTGATCAGCATATAGGAACGGTAATTGGCGAAATGCTCCATATAGGTGTTCTGCTCGCAGCCTGCGAACACCCCTATTTTGCGGGTGCGGTATTTCCCTCCATAGCCTGCCTGCTGCAAGGCCTCCCAGCAAATCTGCAGGAAGATTCTCTGCTGGGGATCGGCAGACTCCGCTTCCTTGGGCGACATGCCGAAGAACAGCGGATCAAAATCATAAGGAGCGTCGATGAACCCTCCCTTGCCGATATAGGAGGTATGAAGCGCTCCTGCAGCAGCATCAACATGCTTATCCTCCGACCATCTGCCGGGAGCCACTTCGCGGATGGCACTTCTGCCGCTGTGAAGCAGTTCCCAGTATTCCTCCTGGCTGCTTGCCCCCGGTATGCGCAGGCCCATGCCGATAATGGCAATGTCCTGCAGCGCTTCCCCGCTGAACTCGCCGGCGTCTTGCTCCGTTTCCGGAGCAGGGGCCGCATGAGCTGCGGATTCCTCCGTCAGCTGCTCCGCAATGTGCGCGGCCAGGGCTTCCGGCGTCTGATATTCGAAAATCAGGGTCGGATACAGCTCTGCATCCAGCTTGCCGCCAATGTCGGCAACGACCCGCGTCGCTCCAACCGAGTCCAGGCCCAGCTCGGTGAAGTTCATGCCCGTCTCCAGATTGCGGACGGAAATCCGCAATTCCTCACTGACAGCCCGGTATACAATATCTCTTACTTCTCTCGCGGAGCGGCAGATGAACGCCCGTCCGGCCTTATCAGCCGCCCGGCCAGGCTCCAGAGGCGGCGCAGGCTGGGCGGAGCCTTCCTTCCGCGCTTCCGGTTCCACCGGGTCGAGCACATGAACAATATCAGGCCCGGTCAAGGACAGGGCTCCAAGGAACGCAGCCGCCGCTTCCTCGTGGGCGAGCGGCTTCAGGCCCTGTCCCTTCAGGGTAAGCTCCACCAGCCCGCCGAATTCCGTTCCGGCTCCCGTATCCTTCCACAGGGAGTAATTGATCGACAAGGAACGCCCCGGAGCATTGTCATCCGCCCTGTACATGCTGTAGCCGTTCAAAAATGCATTCGCCGCAGCATAATCCCCAAGCCCGGAAGCCCATGCCTTGCGGGAGGCCGAGACAGAGGACAGCGCTGCGAAGAAACGCAGCGGCTCCTTCCGGGTGACAAGATCCGCTATAATCGTCCCCTGCCACTTGGGAGCCAGCACCTGCTCAATCTCATCCGGGCTGCGGGACAAAAGCTTATGCGGCGCATATTCCATCTGACCGGCTGCATGAATGACGCCGTGCAGCGGGCCATAAACGGCATGAATGCGGTCCACCAATTCCTCCATTTGCGCACGGTCGGTGACATCCACAGCGGAATACATCACCTGTGCCCCCAGCTTCTCCAGCTCCCGGAGAAGGGCGGTATCCGCCGGCAGCGGCCTGCGGCCGGTAAGCACCAGATTGATCTGTGCCTGCCGGGCAAGCGCTGCGGCAATCCGGCTGCCGACAAGCCCCGTACCCCCGGTAATCAGATAGGTCTCGCCGCCGTGAAGCTCAAACGGCCCGCCGGAGGCTTGCTCAGGCATCCGCTCCAGGCTGCGGACATAGGCGGTGCCGCTGCGGACCGCGGTGACGGATTCCGCATCTGTCCGCAGCATCAGCGCGGCGTTCAGGGCGGCGGCAAATTCTTCGCCGGAGGAATATTCCGCCTTGTCCATATCCAGCACCGAGACATGAATGCCCTCATGCTCAAGATCAATGACCTGGCCTAATGCCGCCGCGGCCGCCTGCACCGGATTGCCCGCTTCCCGGTCATTCTTCAGCTTGAACGCCTTATTCGTGACAATGACAAGCCGCACATCGTGAAGCCCCTCCAGCACCAGCGCCTGGCCCAGGAAATAAAGGCTCCAAATTCCATCGTTCACTGCCTGAATGTCGGTCAGAAGCACTGAGGGCTGAAGCTTCTCCCTTGCATAGTTGGACAGATGGATCACGGCCGAGACAGCCCCCGGCAGAAGGCGCAGCATGGCGCTGTAATCCTCCTCTTTGTCCATCCGTACAGTGAAGCTGCGTCCGCCGTCATAATGCGGCTCATCCCCGAAGCCCACATAGAAGACCGGATTGCGCTCAGGGTCGAGCTGGCGCTCCAGCCCCCTGCCCGTTTCCGGGCCTGCATTCCATACCAGCACCGCTCCGGCCTTAAGACCGTTGCCTCCGGCCAGCGATTCGGGGCTCCATTTCCATTCATGGAGCCACTTCCCGGCCTCCACGGCAGAGCTTCGGCTGGAGCTGTCCCCGAAATCGGGCTTAAAGATTTTACGCTCAAAGGGATAGACGGGCAGCGGGACCTTATGGAAGAATCCCCCCTGCTCCACAGCCTCCCAGTCCGGCTTGGCGCCAAGGGAGTACAGCTGGCCGAGCAAGCCCAGCCAGGTCTCCCATGCATCCTTCTTGCGGTTCAGCGCATGAAGCACCTGCGGCTTGGCCGGATGCCGCAGCCCCCCCGCCATTCCGGCAAGGATGGCGTCGGGGCCGCATTCAACCAGTACCGGGACCTCCCGGTCCAGCGCGTAGGCAAGGCTCTGTTCAAAGCGGACGGGCTCCAGAATATGCCGCAGCCAATACTCCGCCCCGGGCGGACCCTCAAGCACTTCGGCTGTGACATTGGAGATGACCTGAATCTGCGGAGCATGGAAGACTGTGGCCTCCAATTCTATTCTGAATGCCTCCAGCATCGGGGTCATCAGCGGAGTATGGAAGGCCTGCGACACATTCAGCCGTTTGGACCCGATCCCCTTCGTATGCAGCAAGGAGAGAAATTCCCCGACGGCCTCGCTGCTTCCGGAGACCACCTGATGCGTGATATTATATCCGGCGACCCACAAAGATCCGGCAAAAGGCTGCAGCAGCTCTTCCAGCGCGCTGCCCGAAGTGAATACGGCGGCCATGGCACCGGCAGCCGGCAGCTCACTCATTAGCCTGCCCCTTGCGGCCACCAGCCTCGCGGCATCGGCCAGGCCGACGCTGCCCGCAAGGCAGGCGGCCGCCCACTCTCCGACGCTGTGCCCGAGCATATAAGCGGGCTGGATGCCGGCATCCAGCAGCAGCCGTCCACAGGCATAATCCAGCGTGAAGACCGCCGGCTGGGTAAGCTCCGTCCGGGCAAGCCGCTTGTTGTCGGCCTCCTCACCGTAGAGCAGGCCCGTCAGCTTCAGGCCCAGGTACGGCTCAAATGCAGATGAGCATTCCTCCACATGCTTGCGGAAGGCGGGAAGACCCTCGTACAGCGCTCTGCCCATGCCCGCATACTGTGAACCCTGGCCGGTGAACATCAGAACCGTTGCCGGAGGACCGGATACCGGGGCGGATGCCGGAGCGCCGGCCTGCAATTTGCCGATCAGATCCTGTACGGAATCCGCCACCGCATGGAAGCGGTGCGGCAGTGCGGTCCGCGCGACATTCTCTGTATAGCAGACATCTGCCAGCGGATATTCCCCATGCTGCTCAAGGAAGGCCGCAAGCCCGGCCATCTTCTGCTGCAGCGCCGGCCGCGTGTGCGCGGACAACCCGATCACATGCTTGGCGCGCACCGGAGAGTCCGCTTCTTTTTCCAGTATCCGTGCGGGTGCTTCTTCAACCACCATATGGCTGTTGGTTCCGCCGAAGCCGAAGGAGTTGATTGCCGCCCTTCTGGCCGTCCCTTCTGCCACCGCCCACTCTTGGGCAGCCGTGAGCAGGTAGAACGGTGTCTTCTCGAACTTCAGCATCGGGTTCGGAACAGTGACATTCACCTGCGGCGGCATAATTTTGTTCTGCAGCGCCATTACCACTTTGATGAAGCCCGCAATGCCCGCCGCGCCCAGCAGATGGCCGATATTGGATTTCACCGAGCCGATGGCAACGGACTGGCGCATCAGCTCCCAACGCTTGAAGGCACTGTCCAGCGCCCTGACTTCGCTGGGATCGCCGATCTTGGTTCCCGTCCCGTGGGCCTCCACATACTGCACATCCGCAGGACTGAGGCCGCTGCGGACGTACAGCGATTCGATCAGCTCCCTTTGACCGTCCGGATTCGGGGCCATCACGCCGATGGAATGCCCGTCATTGTTGATGCCGCTGGCCTTCAGCACCGCCAGCACCGGGTCGCCGTCCCGCAGCGCCTGCTCCAGCGGTTTCAGCATCACCAGTCCGGCACCCTCGCCCGGCACGAAGCCATCCGCGTCGGCCGAGAACACGCTGCTGCGTCCGGCCTTGGACAAGGCTCCGGCACTGCTGAAATATTGATAGGAGGTTGGCGTCAGCATAAGGTGAATGCCTCCGGCAATGGCGGATTCGCATTCTCCCCTGCGGATGGAGCCCGCTGCGAGATGCAGGGTGACCAGAGAAGAAGAGCAAGCGGTATCCACCACCATGCTCGGCCCCTTGAAGTTGAATTCCTGGGAGGTCCGGGCGGGAATCATGTTGACGATATTATCGACCAGCAGATTGGGATGGGTCCCTGTGAAGCCCAGCTTCCGCTTCCATTCCTCCATAATCCGCTCCTGCTGCACACTGGTCAGCACGGAGAAGCTGTCGAAGCTCTGCAGGTTCATGCGGTTCAAGGTATTCAGGTGATATTCGAAATACGAATTGCCGCCCGCCCCGACAAACAGCCCGACCTTTCTGCCATTCAGCTGCTGCCGCGAATACCCGGCCCGCTCGATCAGCTCGTATACCAGCTCCATTACAATCCGCTGCTGCGGGTCCATTACTGCCGCTTCCTCCTCGGAGATGCCGAAAAGAGCGGCGTCAAAGCCATACGGGTTATCCAGAAACCCGCCGGTGCGGCAGTAAATTTTGCCGAATTCGGGATCGGGACTGTAATAATCGTCAATGTTCCAGCGGTCCCGCGGCACTTCGCCGATGGAATCCTTCCCCTGCAGCAGGTTGGCCCAAAACTCCTCCGGACTCGAAGCGCCCGGGAACCGGCAGGCCATGGCAATTACGGCAATGTCTGCATCTCCGGCGCTGCGGGCTCGTTGAACGCCGGCTTCCAGCCGCTTCCCGGCAGGGAGCGGGCTGCCGCCCGCATTCACTTTGCGGGCCAGATAGCCGTCCATCTCTTCAACGGTGCGGCATTTGATCAGCAGATCATGGGTCAGCTCCAAACCGAGCTCTTCCTCCAGGGCACCAAGAATCTGTATGGCCTTAAGCGAGGTGCCTCCCAAGGACAGGAACGGCTGGTCATACGGTATCGTCCCGGCCGGACGCCCCAGCACATCCGCCCAGACAGCGCGGATCTTGTCCAGAAAGGCTCCGGGAGCCGCTCCAGGAACCGGTGCTTGCAGGGAGGACGGCGCTTGCACGGATGGTGCTGCTGCGGATGGTGCCTGAAGAGAGAAAGGAGCCTTGGCTTCCTCTTCGAAATACGCGGCGGAATACGATTTTTCCTGGAATTCGCCCTTCCGGAAGGACTCCACCAGAACGAACCGCTGCACTTTGCCGCTTGTTGTCTTCGGAATGGACCGGACCAGCGACACATAATCCACAGGTATGCCAATCGCCTCATTCACATGGCGGAGCAGCTTGGCATAGAACGGCTTCAGGTCCTTCTCCTGCAGACGCACCGTAGAGAACAGGCCTACCTTCTCTTGCCCTTCCTGTTCATCATGCCAGCCGCACACGGCTATCTTGCCCGGCTCGACCCCATCCAGCTCCTCGATCACCGCTTCGATATCATGGGCGAAAAAATTCTGGCCGTTGACAAAAATAATGTCCTTAATTCTCCCGCTGACCGTCAGGCGCCCGTTCAGGACAAAACCGTTGTCACCGGTCTTAAGCCAGCCGTCCTGAAAGGACCCGGCGGTGGCCTCGGGGTTATTGATATAGCCGGAAGTGACATTGCGGCCGCGAATCTGAATCTCTCCTATCGTTCCTTCGGGAACGACGGCTCCCGTCTGATCATCCGCGATCCGGATCTCCATGCCGATTACGGGGTAACCCTCATCGGCCATCAAAGAAGCGCGCCTGTCGTCCTCAGGGATGGCCTCAATCCGCGATTTACTGACCATAAGCCCGCGGTTGACGGAGTGTACCAGCGGCTCTTCGCCAGGCCGGGGGAAGCTGACCGCCAGGCAGGCCTCGGCCATGCCGTATACGGGAAACATCGCACTGCGCTTTAACCCGCTATGCACGAATTTGTCCATGAATTCACGCATCGTCTTCACCGAAATAGGCTCGGCACCGTTATAGAGCAGCCGGATCGAGCTTAGATCCCAGGATTTCAGCTGTTCCTCCTTCACTCTGCTGCCGATGAGCCGCAGCCCGAAATTCGGACAGCCGGTAAAGGTAATCCGGTGCTTATGGATCATATCCAGCCACAGCGTCGGCCTTTTGACAAATTTCATCGGGGTCATATTGAACTGGTTGATTCCGCAGGCCAGCGTGGACAGGTGAAAGCCGATCAGTCCCATGTCGTGGTGATACGGCATCCAGCCAAGGGAACGGTCATCATCCAGCATCCCGGAGCTGGTGATAATCGATTCTATGTTGGTGAGCAGATTGTCATGGGTCAGAATGGTTCCTTTGGGTACGCTTGTGCTCCCGGAGCTGAATTGAATCAGCGCCGGAGAATGCGCCCCGGACAGCATAAGTGTCCCGGCCTGCCCGGCTGTATCCAGACTCGCGGCTTCCAGAATCCGCATGCCGCTGATGCCGAGCGTTGTCTCCATCTCATCCCGCGCCTCGGCAAGGCTGCGGTCGGAGACGATCACCGGACGTTCCAGAACCTCCCATATCGCCTGCAGCTTGCTGAGGGAGGTGTTGATCACCTTCGAGGACGCCGGATAAGAGGCGGGGACGGGGATAATTCCGCCCAGGATGCATGCCCAGAAGGTAAGAATGAATTCCCGGCTGTCCTCCAGCAGAATCAGCGCATACCGGCCTGGCGCAAAGCCCTGCTCCTGGAGGCCTCCCAGCCGCCGGGTTGCGCCTTCAAGAAGGGCCAGATAGGAGAGAAAGAATTCCGAATTATCATTTTGCAGGAAGGTGATGCCCCGGTCTTCATTGCCGGATACGTGGATCAGCACGTTGGCCAGATTGCCCATTTCGGCAAATCTGCCGGTGATGCTGCCGCCCTTCAGGAGGGAAAGTCTGGTTTCTGGTTTCTTCCGTTTGGAACTGCTCACAATATTTCCTCCTTGGTTAGCTGTATTTTTGAGCCTTTTCTCGTGAATGCCGCATGGGCAAGGAACAGGCAGAACAACAGAAGACAGGCAGTAAACAGATGCTGGTTGCCCCATGCATTCATGGCTACTGCGGATACAAACGGACCCGCCGCCGATCCAAAGCCATAAAATGCGGTAAACATGGCGTTTCCCGAGGACCTCTCGCCAGGCGGCAATTCCTGGGCCGTGAGCGCCATGGCAAGAGGGTACAGGGGACCAATCATGAACCCGGAGGCAAAGGAAAACAGCAATCTTACAGGCATGCTCCCGGAAGTCACGATGCCCACCATAGTGAAGATCGAAATAAACACGCAGAGAATCAGGCATTTTCTGCGGCCGATCCGGTCAGCCAGATAGGTGACCGGAAGCAGGCCGAGAAGGCTGCCCGCTGCAAAGATGCTTAATCCATAGCCTGTCTGGGCCACCGCAACATGCTCCCGGATCAGATACAGAGGATACAGGGAGACCACTATGGTCTCGCCGAACCCGTATACGAAAGCTCCAAACATCGGCAGATGGATCTTCGACAGCACCTTTTCCCGGGTGCGTCCGGGAATGACTAGCAGGCCTGCCAGCTTGAAATAAATAATGGCGGAAGCCGCAATCAGGCAGACGCTGCTGAACGCAAACGGCAGCCAGGCCACCATGTCATAGACCTGCGGAGCCAGCGCAGAGCTGGCAATCAGCCCAAACGCAAAACACAGGCTGTACATCCCGCTGACCATGCCCAGGCTTTTCTCATCCGAAAGGCTGTGGAGTGCCGTCTGAAGTCCCATCATGTTGCAGCTGATGCCTATGCCCATAAGCGACATCAGCAGCAGCCAAACCCCATTCGCGGTGAACAGCGGAAAGAGCGCCGAGCAGACCCCCGTAAGCAGCAGGCCTGCCGTAACGATCTTCTTCATGTCCGTGCCACGCATGGTTCTGTCCGCAAACACCGAGCCAAGCGCCATGAACAAAAAGTAGGAGGAGGAAATGATTCCGATCCAAATTTCTTCTCCGTGATTGGCCGTCATATGCGTGGTGGAGAGCGGATTAATGACGCCCACGGAGGTGCCCACCAGCAGGGCAATGCCGTAGATCACGGCCTTGCCGCCTCCAAACAGGTCGCCCCATTTATCCGGCTTGTGTGTCTCTTGCTTCAGCGCCGCCGCCCCCATTACGGCTGCCTGCGCTGCACGGCCTGGAGCAGCTGCATCTGCTGCGCCCCGAACCAGTGCATATCCTGTTTGCCGTAGACCTGCACCGCCTCGCCGGTAATATAGTCCGCGCGCGCAGAAGCCAGGAAGACAACCGAGTCGGCAACTCCGGACGGAGGAATCGCCCGTCCCTTGAATGCCGCCGGCGCCATCTCGGTGTCCACGAGCGAAGGGCATACCGCATTCACCTGGATATTGCTGTTCTTCAGCTCTTCCGACAGCGCACGGGTCAGTCCCAGCACACCATGCTTGGACGCCGCATAGGCGCTCATCATCGGATAGCCGATAAAGGAGGAATCCGAGCCGATATTGATGATCTTGCCCTGCTTCTGTTTGGCCAGATAAGGAATCACGGCGTAGCAGAAGTGATAGGTGCCGAGCAGATTTACCTGAATGATCGATTCCCACATCCCCGGACTCATATCGGCCATCGCTGCCATGCCGGTAATCCCGGCGCTGTTGACAAGAATATCAATACGGCCGAAACGTTCAATAATCTGTCCAACCGCCTTATGGACGCTTGGAGCGTCACTTACATCGGCGGGTATGGGCAAGGCCTTCACCCCAAGCCGGCGCAGCTCATCCGCAGTCTCCCGAAGCCGTTCCCCGGACCTCGCCACCAGTACAATGTCTGCCCCTTCACGTGCCATGGCCAGCGCTATGCTCCGTCCAATGCCTCTGCTGCCGCCCGTTATGACCGCTACCTTGTTAGCGAGCAGGCCTTCCCGCGGAGCCTCGGGCAGCAGCGCGGTATCCTGAACGGACGCCAGAAGCTCAAGCGCTTGCTCCATATACTGTTCAGCCAGCCCCTGTATCGTAGACGCAGCATACAGATTGGCCGAATATTCGATTTCAACGGTCAGCCGCCCTTCTTCAATCGAGAAAAAGAACTCAATGACCGATATCCGTTTTTGTCCCGGAAGAGAAAACCTCCGGTCCAGGCCTTCTCTGGAGAATTCCATGTCCGGCAGTCTGGGCGCATCCCGGTTGCCGAGATAATTCGCCCGGATGGGGGTGAGCTTGGTATCGGGGTACATATATTGCGGCAGGCTTTCGGACACCAGATCGTAGCCTGTCCCCCCGAGCGGAACCGCCTCCAGCTCCCGGCGGATGCTGCGGATCAGCTCCGGCCAGCCGCTGTTCTCTTCCACGTTGATCCCCAGCGGGAAATTGACGGCAAAATTGCCGGGTGTCTGCATGAAGCGCCGGCTGGCGCCCAGGTCTCTTCCATGCACCCGGTGGCTGACGACGACCTTGGGCTGCCGGAAGAATCCGCCCAGCAGCTTGTAAAGCGGCGCCAGCAGCAGCGGATACACATTGCTGTCGAAATGCTTCTTGGCCCTGGTCAGGAGCAGCGAGGTCTTCTCCCGGTCAAAAGTGAAGCGTTCCAGCTTGGCGGACTGCTCGTCGTTTGGCCCCTTGATGAAATCGGCGGGAAGCCTGCACACGGATTCCGGCGGGAATTGCGCGGACCAGTAGCCTGCGTACTCCTTGCCGTGGATTCTTTTCTGCTCCTGGACCGCCCTTACGAAATCTGCATACGGCCGGGCCTCCGGCAGTCTGGCCTCCGGCGCTCCCGGACTGAGCGAGGCATAAATCTGCCAAATCTCCTGCAGCAGCAGCTGGTTGGTAATCACATCCGAGATCAGATGATGCCCGACCGCCGCGATATCATACACCTCTGCCGATACCTGAACGACAATAATCCGCCACAACGGCCATTGGTCTACCCGGAACCCCTCAATCGCTTCCGTCAGAATGGCCTGGATTTCTTCGTTTCGCTGAGCCTCCCCCAGATGGCTGCCATCATAGAAATCGACATTGCAGCCTGTTTCCTCCGCCAGGAACCGCTGCTCGAAGCCGGCGGGCTTCTGCACCAGAACGCTCCGCAGCGCATCATGGCGCCGGTTCAGCTGCATGGCCGCCTTCTTGAACTGCTGCAGATTCAGCGGACGCTTGTATAGAAACCGCGTATAACCCGCCCAGCAGTACGGATAGTCAAAATAATTCATCAGCCAGCTCTGAGCCGGCGCAAGCGGCAGGGTGTCTTCTCCCTGCGGTGCAGGCTCCGCCAGGGAAACGGCGGGCTGTACTGCTTCCGCCGCTTGCGCCGCCGGGGTTGCTTGCGCCCCTTGGTTCACTTGAGCCGCTTGCCCTGTTCCGCCGAACATAGCGCCCAGCGCTTTGCGGTCCAGCTTGCCGTTCGGATTCTTGGGCAGGCGGGGCAGCCATTCCAGCCGGTGCGGGATCATGTAATACGGAAGCTTGCGGCCGGCGAATTCCTTGAGCTCCTGGTCCGCCGTCTGCTTGCCTGCCAGGCAGGCAAGCAGCAGCTGCTGTCCGGGCGCAGGCTCGATGACGATTACGGCTGCTTCGGCCACATGGGCATGGCTGCCCAGTACAGCCTCGATTTCTCCCAGCTCCACGCGGAAGCCCCGCAGCTTCACCTGATTGTCAATGCGTCCATGGTACTCATAGCTGCCATCCGCTCTTTTAACCGTCAAATCGCCTGTCCGGTAGATAAATTCGCCCGGAATCTCCGGAAACGGGTTGGGATGGAAGGCTTCACGGGTCTTCTCCGGGTTGTGCAGATACCCCTTGGCCAGCTGGATGCCGCCGATCCATAGCTCGCCGATTTCTCCCTCAGGCACTTCCCGCATATGCTCATCCAGATTCTTGATATGCACTCCGGTGATCGGCTTGCCGATGGGAATGCTCATTTCTCCGGCAGACCCCGGCCGCTGGGATATAATATGGCAAGTGACATCAATGGAGGCCTCGGTAGGACCGTAGAGATTAGCCAGCCCGGTCTGCATCCCATAGCGGTCCATCCATTTCTGCACAGGGCTGAGCGGCAGGCCTTCTCCGCTGAAAATCAGCCAGCGCAGAGCAGGAAATGTATAGCGCTCATCCTCCAGTGAATTTACAAATTCACCGAACAAGGAGGGCACGAAATGCATGACATTAATTTCGTTGTCCGTCATCCAGCGGGCCAGGCTCCATGGGTTCTTGACCACTTCCTGCCTTACGGGGCATACCGTTCCGCCGTACATCAGCGGCCAGAGCAGCTCCCACACCGAAATGTCGAAGCAGCAGGAGGTCTTCTGGGCTACCCGTTCGCCGGGCTGCAGGCAGAAGGCCTGCTGATGCCACTCCAGCCGGTTCATATAGCCGCGGTGATTCAGCATGACTCCCTTGGGCTTCCCGGTTGACCCCGATGTATACAGAACAACCATTAAATCATGGGGAGCGCTGTCCGCCTGCGGATCGGCGGCGGAGCAGCTCTGCCACTCTTCTGTTCCCGCCTGCCCGAAATGGCCGTGCGCTTCATAGCCTTCATTGAGATAGACCACTTGGCGGATGGAAGGGCTCTTCCGTACGATAGGATCTGCCTGCCGCTGCAGCGACTGCTCCGTGAGCAGGACGCTGAGCCGGGCATGCCCGGCGATATATTCGATGCGGTCAGCCGGATACATCGGATCGAGCGGCACATAAGCCGCCCCTGCCTTCAATATTCCTAATATCCCGGTCAGCATGAGAGGGCCGGGGAGCGTCAGTATGCCCACCAGGCTCTGCGGGCGCACCCCTTGTGACATCAAATAGTGCGCGAGGCGGCTGGACTGCTCATCCAGCTCACGGTAAGTAACCTTCCTTGCCCCATCCCATACGGCTACCGCGTCAGGGGTTGCTTTGCACTGCCGGGAGATTTGGAGATAGGGAATCTCAAGCGCAGGCTCCTGTCCCCCCGAATTATCCCAAGTATTTCCATGAGTGATATGGGGAATCATTTCATTCAGAGTCCTGCATTCGAACAAACCGGCCCTGTCGGCATTTTCGAATACTTTGCCCAGCTTTGTGATCAGCCGGATTCGCTGCAGCGAATCCATTCCGAGTTCAGCCTCCAGATCCTTGAACAGGCCTTCCTCACCAATGGCTGCTCCGCTGATATCCTGGGCAATTCCGCGCAGCCGTTCACTCAGTTCGGCGGCATGCGGCCCCGCGGCTGCTGCCTCTGGAAGCGCCTCTGCATTTGCCGGCTCCATGGCGGCGAGCTGCCTGAGATTGTCCAGTAATCTGCCCATATGCTGCTCAATATAGGTATCCTCAAAAAAGGAGCTGTCATAATTCGCGGTGATGACCAGCCTGCCTTGAAACAATTCGGCAAGACAGTCAATCGTACCCGGATTTGTACCCGTAAAAGCTTCATAATCATAAACTTCGTAATTCCCGTATTTCCTGTCTATGGATGTATTCCCTACGTAAGAGAGGTACAGGTTGGATTTCAACGTAGAGCGGATCATGGAGGCCACCGCTTCCGGCATAACGCCGTTCTGCAGATGGATGGTGTCTTTGGCAAATTGCGCAGCTCTGCAGGTCTGCGCCCTGTCCATACCTGAGGATATTTTATCGCCTAATTCTTCGCTTGTTCTGTCAATCAGTGTTTCCCAGCCTTCATTCGCATCCCCGCAGGTGAAGCTGAGCGCAAGATTCTGGGCGAAGGCGCCGAGCACCCCGGTAGCATCTGTGCAGGGATACAGCTTGCCGCTGGTCGGCAGATTCAGAATAATCCGGTCCCGCTCTTCCCCCTGCTGCTTGACCGTTTTCAGGTAAGCGCTGACCAGCAGCACGAAGAGGGAGGTGCGCCAGGACTTGGTAGAGGCAATCAGCCGTGCCGTTGTTTCCTCGCTGATCCCGTATTTGCGGGAATGAATCACCGCACCGGCACTGCCTGCTGCATCAGCCTGGCGGCTTGGCCCGTATGGATTGAAGAAGTAGGCCCCGCGTCCCTGCTGCTGCAAGTACCTGTCCAGCGCCTCCATCTCTGATGGAGCGTTCCAGGCATTCATTTCGGATACCACACGGTTATATTCCCCGGCTGGCAGGGCGGGCCTTAGCTTGACCGTTTTGTTTTGCGATTTCGCCCCGTAGATCTCCAGGATTTCCCTCAGAATCTGCTGGTTGCCCAGACCGTCCGAAATCATATGGTTAATATCCAGAATCAGCTCATATTCCCGGTCAGCCGTATGAATAACGGATATAGTGTGCAGCGGCCAGCGGGTAAGATCAAATTTCCCGTTCAGCGAGGCTTCGAACCTGCCGGAGATCCACTGGCGCTGGGCCGGTTCATCCAAATGCCGTATATCCAGGACCGGAATTTCCGGGGCAGCCGCATCCTTCAGCAATTGGAGACGATACCCCTTCAGGCTGGCATTCTCCGGCTCAGTGATGAACACGGCCCGCAGCACAGGATGGCGGAGAATCAGCTCGTTCCAGGATTCCTGGAGGCTTTGGGCATCCAGCTCCCCCCGCAGGCGCACTCCTGAGGTAATGGTAAGGTTCGCTACCGACAGATAGGTGATCAGGAATAAATATTGGGTATGTAACATTTCAAGGAATTCCGGCTCATTTTCAGGAATCAACACATCAACAGGATTTCCGTCACCAGCAGCCGGCCGGGCAGCGCCGCTTCCTTCTTCTCTGGCAGCCAGCATTTCCACTATATCGCCAACAGTTTGCATGGAGAGCAGCGGCGTCATGGAAGTATTTCCGCTGTGCGCATCGGATGAATCGCCGGGAAGCAGTGAGGCCAGCTCGCTCATTAACGATATCATTTTAATGGAATCCAGACCGAGGTCCCCTTCCAGCTCCATATCCGCATGCAGGTCTTCTGCCTTATGTCCGGTAATTCCCGAGATCCGCCTGCAGACCTCCGCCTCCAAATGTTCACGCCGGCCGGGTACGGGGGCAATCACATGGGCCGCAGCAAGCTCAGGCCCGGCATTCTCTTGAGCTTGAACCGAGGCGCTGTCTGCGGCCTGTCCCCCTGTCCTTTGGCGCTGGGCCTCCCAATCCTCAAAAATCTTCACAAGCTCGCCGACGGTTTGCAGACCCAGCAAGGCGGTTACCGGGTTGGCGGCCGAGAAATCATCCATTTGCTCTGCCGGGACCAGTCCGATCATCTCATTCATTAAAGAAATCATTTTGATGGAGTCGAGTCCCAGATCATCTTCAAGATACATCTCTGAATCCAAATCTTCGATCTTATGGCCCGTTACGTTTGAAACGAGCCGGTAGACCGCCTGGCTGGCGCCGCTTGCGGCATTTGATGGACGAACAAACATTTTGCTCACTAACCCAATCTCCCTCGCATCCATATTTTTTGTTACAAATAATCTTATATAAGATTTTTACCTTGTAATGGGATTTAGTGTCAATGACCATTTACCTAAATTCTCTTATTTTATAAAATTTAACATCTATTTTACGAAATGGACGATTGCCCATATATTAAAATCCTAATTTCCAGCGCAAATAGAGATCATGAGTTCCCCTTTTGTGATCTGAACGGCCACCGCTGCCGCCTTCATGCAGGGAGAATACATCATCTCTTGAAATGCTGCCGGAACATGCTCATGCCGGAATGGAGCTTGTATTGCGGGAAACGTTTTTCATACACCGGCAGCTGTGATCCCGCCGATGCTTCCGGATTTAATAACTGCAGAAGATGTGGTACCGTTAAGGAGCGTGCTCCGGGAAATAGTTTCCGGGTGAGTCCATCACTTACCAAGCAAAGGAGAGTTATCAACTATGAAGAGTATCGCTGTATTTTGCGGATCGCGTGACGGGGCTTCGCCAGTCTACAGGGAAAGTGCGCATGCGCTGGGAGTAACGCTCGCAGAACGGGGCATCACCTTAATCTACGGCGGGGCAACCGTCGGCTTGATGGGTGAGGTGGCGGATGCCGCACTGGCGGCAGGCGGGAAGGTCATCGGGGTCATTCCCCATTTTCTCAAAAGCCGGGAAATCGAGCACAAGCTTCTGACAGAGCTGATCGTGGTGGATTCGATGCATGAACGGAAATTAAAGATGTCCGAGCTGGCGGAGGGCTTCATCGCCTTGCCGGGCGGTCCGGGGACAATGGAGGAATACTTTGAGATATTCACGTGGGCGCAATTGGGGCTGCACCAGAAGCCATGCGGAATATTAAACGTCCATCATTACTACGACCCGCTCATTACGCTGTTTGACCAGATGGCCAAGGACCAGTTCATGCTGGAAAAGCACCGGTCCATGGTTCTTACGGACACTTCGCCCGAGGGCATCATCCGGCAGTTTCTGGGCTATTCCCCTCCGCCGGTCAAAACATACCTTACGGACGAGCGCACCTGATCACCGGTGTCTTGCTGCGGTAAAGCAACAGAGCGGTCTTTAGTTAAAGGCATTTATTCAAAATAAACCGGGTTCGTTGCGGCGGCCAAGAGTCTCCGGCTATCGCCGGAGATCATCGGCCGCCATATTTCCGCGCGCCAAAAAGCGCGTCCGGGCATCTCCTGCTCCAGGTTCAGCCCGCCGTCCTTCTCCGCTATGAAACTGTATTCCCGGCCCTTGTCAGACCACAGCACAACCTCATCTCCGGCGAGCAGACGCTTCATGCAAAGCCGGAGCAGCGGCGGCCCCCCCTGCAGCGCCGCCCTCCATTCGCCGCCCATCGGCACATCGCCACAGCTCAGCTCTGCAAACGGACCCTCCGGTGCATACGATAAGGTGACTCTGCCTTGGTTGACAGCTTCAAGAATGTGTCTGACACTGCCGCCTTCAGCCAGCACCCATGCCACCGGCCAGCCATGCCGGACATACGGATGGGGCCGGTGCGTATCGCTGCCCGAGACCGCTGTCAGCCGGCGTCCTGCTGACAGCTGTTCCTGCCACCAGCTCAGGGTAAGGGCATTGGCCTCCCGCCAGGGCCCGTTCCAGATTTCAACCCAATCATGATCCGCATCATAGCCCCAATGCCAGCCGCAATCCGGATCATGGGGGTGATTCAGTGAGATATAGGCTCCTGCAGCCCGCGCTTCCGCCAGCCTCTCCGTGAGCTGGTCCGCATGGACAGCCCGGAAATCCCGCAGGGGATCGGAAACACCGTACAGGTTGCAGTGTCCCCGGCCTGTAGTCAGCTCCATTCCCGGCACAATCAGCAGACCGTCCGCCCACTCCGGCATACTGTTCTGGCTTGAGGTGTTGTGATCGGTTAAGGCAATGTAATCCAGTCCGGCATTGCGGGCCAGCCGGACTGTCTCTTCCAGTGTAAATACCCCGTCACTGTGCTCTGTATGGAGGTGCAGATCCCCGCACAGCCAGCGCGGCTGTGCAAGATGCAGCCGGACATCAAGCTGAACCGCGCAGCCCTCCGGGGCTACGCGGTGGGTTCCCAGAATAACCGCCCACTCCCCGGGGGGAATGCTCCCCGCCCTATAGCCGGGTGTCGCCCTGTTCAGTCCGATGAAAAATTCCCGGCGGGCTCCGCCGCTCCAGCCGCGTACCCTTTCCCCGTCGCGCACGCCCAGATCAATGACAGAGTCCCCGGCCCCTGCCGGCTGCACCGTGCAGAAGACTTCTATGCGTTCCGTTCCCTCCGGCACCTGAAATACCATTTCAAGATAGCCGCCCTGTTCATGCGCTTCAATTCTGCGTGCCAGCAGCAGCTTCCGGATTGAATCCTTGGGTACTGCGTTCAATTCTTGCATCAGTCTCACTCCTTCATCGCGCCGGCCGTCAGGCCCTGCACGAAATATCGCTGTATGAACGGGTAAATGGCCAGCAGCGGGATGATTGCGATCATCACACCCGCCATGCGGACATTGGGGGTGGTCACTTCACTGCCCGAGGTCGCATCAGACAAAATGATCAGCGACTGCAGCGCCAGCTGCAGCGTATATTTGGAAGAATCATTGATATAGAGCAACGCCGGAGTGAACTGGTTCCAGCGGCTGACAAATTCAAACAAGGATACCGTAGCGATGCCTGAAGCAGCCAGCGGAAGATACAAACGGAACAAAATCCGCAAATCGCCTGCTCCGTCAACCCGCGCTGATTCCTGCATCTCATAAGGAACACCCTGGAAGAATGAGCGCATCAGCAGAATGCTGAAGCCCGACACAATGCCCGACAGCACAAGCGCCGCAAGCGAGTTGAGCAGGCCCAGCTCCTTATTGACTATATAGAGCGGAATCAGAATCGCTTCACCCGGAACGGTCATTGTCACGAATAAAAAGCCAAGCAGCAGCCGTTTGCCGGGAAAATGGCGGATAATCAGGGCGTACCCGGCCATGGAGCACAGCAGGACATGCAGCGCGGTCCCGGTAAATGTGACAATCACGTTGTTTAGAAACGGACGCCACAGCTCCATTTTTGTCCAGACCTTGGTGTAGCCCTCCAGGCTGAAGCTGGCAGGAAGAAAATGCAGGCCCGGATGCATGGACGCTATGCTCCCGGACAGCGAGATCACAAATGAGTTCCAGACCGGAAGAATCATAGTTGCCGACAGCAGAATCAGAAACAGGAGATTAACGGCCCTTATTGCGGGATGCAGCACGGTATCGGATGAACCCTTCCACAAGCGGGCACGTTCTTTTTTGCCGGAAGCGCGCTTGCTTCCGGCAGGAGAAACCATTTTGACCGATTGCACAAGCAGCCCTCCTTTCTCAATGTCCATATCTCGTTACCCGTGTGAAAATCAGCGTCAGCAGCAAGGTCGCTGCAATGACCAGAAAGCTTGCGGCCGAAGCGACATCCATATGAAATTGCTGAATTCCCTTTTCGTACACATAGGTCATCAAGACATCCACTTCACGGTATATCGCCGGGTTCCGCATCACAATCAACTGATCGAACATGCGCAGCACGGCAAGCAGCTGCAGGAGAAAAACGGTTTTCATCGCGGGCACAAGCTGGGGAAGCGTAATATGCAGCAGCTGCTTCAGCCTTCCCGCTCCGTCTATCCGCGCCGCCTCGTACAGGGAAGGATTAATCAGGGTCATCGCAGCCAGATAGATAATGCAGGTATAGCCCATTTCCTTCCATACGGAGGTGCCGATCATAACCCACCGCGCATAGCGTTCATCTGCCAGAAAATGCACCGGGCGCTCCGCGCCCAGCAGCTTCAGCAGCTCATTGATCATGCCTGCGTCCGGGGAGAGCAGAAAAATCCAGATTCCCCCGACAATCACCCATGAGAACAGATGCGGAATGTACAATACCATCTGGCTGAATTTCTTGAAAAAGGGATTCAGCACTTCCCCCAGCGATAAGGCTGCGGCCAGCGAAGCCGCAAAGCCAAAGGCCAGCTGTCCGGCCCCGATGAGCAGTGTATTGCGCAGCGCCTGCCAGAAGAAAGGGTCGGTCAGGACCGCCCTGTACTGCTCCAGCCCGACAAACGGGCGCTCGCCGATCATCCGGAATTCCTGCAGGCTGATCGTGAATCCCCGCAGCAGCGGGAAATACAGAAACACAAGAAAATAAACAGCTACCGGAATAAACATGAAATAGAGACTGATGTGCTGGCGAAATCTAAGCATAACCGCTGTCTCCTTCCTTATAAATAACCGTCAGCATCAATCAATCAGTCCGGCGGACTTTAATTCTGCATTCATCGATTTCACTGCTTCGGCAGCGGGGATTTCACCCATCATCGCCTTGAACGCATAGTTCTGAACAATCTTTTCCGCATTGGGCCAATCTGCCGTCGAAAGCTCAATGGTGGAGTTGCTGCTGAAAATAATTTCACGGGCCTCCAGTGCTCCCGGCAGCGTTCCTACCGGATTGACGAAATTTGTATTGCTGGGAAAAGGGGCGCCGTGGTCCATGCCATGCTCTGCTCCCGTTGCCGTTAATTCGTAGCCGCCGCTGCCGCCCGGAGTCCAGTCCACATTCTCTATCCCCAGTGTGGATAAAATATTGCCGGGCTCACTGTGCCAGAATTCCATGAATTCTATCGCTGTCTCGGGATGCTCCGCATTCACCGGGATTCCCCAGACACTCGGATCACCCCGGCGCAGCATAAAGCTGCCGTCCGGCGATACTGCACCCTTGATGCCTTTGGCCTCGAAAGCCGTATCCGGGTCCTCCGTTTGGCGCATGTTGTTGAACAATCCTACCCAGGCATCCCAGTAAGTGACCATCCCGACACGGTCCGTCAGAAACATCTCGCGCATTTTCCCCGTATCGTTGGTGGCAAAATTCGGATCAAGGATGCCCTCCTTGTACAGCTTCGCAAACCACTCATACACCGGAACCGCCGCTTCCGTGGCATAAGGAATGCTCCGTTTGCCGCTGTCGTCGAGCACATAGCGGTATTTCACTCCGGCGGCGCTCATGAAGCCCTGAATATCATACAGCCCCGATGTGCTTAGTCCATAGGTGTCATCTTTGCCATTGCCGTCGGGGTCCTGCTCCTTAAAAGCTTTCAGCACCTTATAGAATTCATCAAGCGTTGCAGGCTGAGCCAGGTTCAGCTTGTCCAGCCAGTCCTGGCGGACAATCGGCAGGGTGCCTCCCTCTTTTTTGTTCAGAATGGAATAGATGTCGCCGCCGTATTTCACCTGCTCCCATTCGGCAGGCTCAATCACTTGCGGGTCCGACAGCACTGCCGAAGCCTCTATCCTGTCGTTCAGCCGCATGAGAACGCCTTGCTCAACCAGCTGGTCCATCTCTGTTTTGCCCATGTAGACCAGATCGTATTGTTCTCCTCCGGCCAGCGCTGCCATCAGCTTCTTGGAATAATCAGCCGCCGGTTTCTCAATTTCAGCCTCGATGCCTGTCAGCCGCTGCACCTCGGCCTCAAACTGTGCATTCTCCTCCGGTGTCTTCCCTCCGGCGACACCCGACAGAATGCGCAGCGTCTTCTTCTCTGTATTTCCGGATACTTGTGCCGACGGAGAAGGTGAATTCCCCTGTACTGTATCCTCCGATGCCGGGTTGCTGCCGTTGCTGCCGCAGGCAGCCAAGGAGACAGCGGCGGCGATAAGCAAAGTGAAGCCTTTTAATCCTCGGACAATAGACATAATTCTGAACCCTCCCGCTAAATTTTTGCGGCACATGAGCCTTTGATATCAAGCGTAGTGCCTATAGCAACCTGTTTGATCTGTGCCCCTCTGCCTTCGCAGCGCTCAATCAGCAGCTTCGCCGCTTCAAAGCCAAGGTCTTCGGCGTTCAGATTCACCGATGACAATCCTGGCCTTAAATCCGTCTGTTCGCTGCTGTTCATAAAGGCAAACACCGAGAGCCGGGCGGGAATCCCGATTCCTTCTTCCGCCGCGGCCCGGTAAATTTCCGCAGCCTCCTGCGAGGAATCGGCCATGATGGCCGTCACCTGCGGCTTACGGCGCAAGAGCTGAAGCGCCAGCTCATGAACGTCCCCACCCTCCATGCCCTGTGTCCTGTAATGCAGCAGCTGTTCAGGCACCGGAACTCTCCGGGCATTAAATGCCGCGCGGTAGCCGGCTTCCCGCGCCTGCGATACAGTTGTTTCCCTGGGCGCATTGATGAAGGCAATTTGCGTATGTCCGAGCTCCAGCAAATAATCCGTCACCTGCTGTGCCGCTCCGGTATTATCGTTATCGACCGAGCTTAGATGCGGAGCATAGGCATACGGCGGACGGCCGATAACAACCATCGGCATCCCTTGTTTAATTCGTTCTTCTATCCGCCCGTCCGGCTCGGTCGGATCCAGCACAATCTCCCCGTCCACCGGACTTCCTGCCACATAGTCCGGCTCTACTGTCCAGGGAGGCGGCACTGTATTGACCAGGAGCCGGTAGCCGTACTCACGGCAGGCCTGCACAATTCCTTTCATGAGTGAAAAATGAAAGGAAGTAAATACCGATGTATTTTGCAGCAAAAGTCCAATGATTCTGTTCTTTGGCAACCCTTGCTGGCGTGCCCAGTAGGTGGGGTGGTATCCCAGTTCTTTGGCGGCTTCCAGAACCCGCCTGGTTACGGCTTGCCCAATCGGCCGTTTTTTGCTGAACACATTGGAAACTGTGCTTTTGGAAACCCCTGCCTTTAGCGCAACATCCGTTATGGTAGCCATGCTCTCACTCCCTCCTCCCTATGATCATAAGGCCTTGATATTAAACTGCCGTTAGGATGGTTTTGTTTCTATGTAAAATACATCGAACCGGTTCGACAAAATAACCCCACAAAGTAGGGCCTTGGCTTCGATGAAGACTCAGGTACTTTGCGGGGACCCCAAAACATATAAACCTGAATTTCGAAAGTAAGTATCCACAAATCATCTAAAAAGCTCTACACGAAGGGATGTCTTGCTAAAAACAGCTTGCACCCAATGGGTAAAGGAAAAAGAGGGTTTATCCCTTGTCCGATCCGGATGGGTTCAATTCACTTTCGAAATTCAGGATAAAGTCTTATCTTTCAAGTGGAAACGGCTTCGCCGTCCTTGACCGGGCAGCGCAGCTGTTGGCATTTCAGGTGTAAGGCTGGCTGCTGGAGCCAGGCGGGGAGCCACAAGTGGAAAAGGTCACTTCATATTCCCCCAGCCGCTTTTTCGCAAGGGTTAGCGGGAAAAAGGAACCCTAATCGATCCAGTTCTCTCCCTTACGGGGAATACGCCTAAATTAAAATGAACTTGAACCATTCATCCAAAGGGCAGCCATCCTAGTGGGAAAAAGGATAACTAACCCACCGCCTTCTGATACTGGATCATCCCTAGTGGGAAAAAGTACAACTAATCCAGCGCATTCGGATACTGAATCATCCGTAGTGGGAAAAAGGATAACTAATCCGGTTGAAATCAGCCATATGGGGGGAGATGGCCTCCATTAAGTGTACAAAATCCCACTAAAGCCCGTTGAATCCAAAATTCCAGCTCATTAGTGTTACTTTTTACACTTCGCTTCCGTTCCATATGAATCTCCTCCTTGCGTTCCATCAGCTTGTTCAGTTTTCTCCGGTTCATTTCATATAAGCCGGTTCCATTCATATACATTAAGTTTCTTTATTGTGTTTTTTAAAGATTACAGAACCGCCTCCCGTTTAAACAGCGGAGCGGACGGATGGACCCGCGGAACAGCGGCAGCGGACGGATGGATGGATCTCCGGATTTTCACCGCTAAGAGACTGCGGCGAAATAAAGTACCGCTACATTGTTGACAAAACTCCCAAAACCGTGGAGCTTTTGTCAATAAAAGCGGGTACTCATTTCCTCGCAGCTCCTAAGGGGAATGAAATAAATCTGGAGAGCACAGCGACCCGGACAACGCTCCGTTCGCGGAGTGTCCACTCCAAAAGCCTGCGTATATCCTGCGCAAGCAGAAACGGCTTCGCCGTCCTTATAAGGATGGTATCCGTTCCAGCGGGAAAGATAAGGCTGATTGATAGCGTGAAACATATAAACCTGAATTTCGAAAGTAAGTATCCACAAATCATCTAAAAAGCTCTACACGAAGGGATGTCTTGCTACAAACAGCTTGCACCCAATGGGTGAAGGAAAGAGAGGGGTTATCCCTTGTCCGATCTGGATGGGTTCAATTCACTTTCGAAATTCAGGATAAAGTCTTATCTTCAAAAAAAGGGGTGCCCCTCAGCCGTTATGGCTTTTGGGACACCCCTTGCCTGGTGGATCGCGGAAACCGGCGTTATGCCAGCTTTACCAGACTGTAATTCTTTTTGCCTTTGCGGATAATGATGAAACGCCCGCCGATTGCATCTCCGGCGCCCACCTCTATGGCGACATCCGTAACACGCTCGCCGTTGAGTGAAATCGCTCCTTTGGCAATATCCTCGCGCGCCTGGCGCTTGGATGGCTCAATGCCCAGGTCTACCAGCCAGTCCACGATATTCTTGGCATCCGGGCCCGCCGTATACGTCGGCATTTCCTTGAACCCCTCTTCGATCTCCTCGGCGGTCAGGGAACGGATATCTCCGCTGAACAGGGCAGCGGTAATGCGCTTCGCCTGCTCCAGCAGCTCCCCGCCGTGTACGAACCGGGTCATTTCCTCTGCCAGCGCTTTTTGCGCTTCGCGTTTATGCGGCTCAGTCCGCACCTTCTCCGCCAGGGCTTCAATTTCCTCTTGGGTCAGGAAGGTGAAGTACTTGAGATATTTCACCACATCCCGGTCATCCGTGTTGGCCCAGAACTGGTAGAACTCATACGGCGTTGTTTTCTTCGGATCGAGCCACACGGCCCCGCCTGCGGTTTTGCCGAATTTGGTGCCGTCGGATTTCAGCATCAGCGGGATGGTCAGGCCGAAGACCTTGGCTTCCGCGCCTTCTTTTTTCCGGATAAGATCCAGCCCGCTCGTAATGTTGCCCCATTGGTCGGAGCCGCCGATCTGCAGCTGCACATCCTCATGCTGGTACAGGTGCAGGTAATCGATGGACTGCAGAATCTGGTACGAGAATTCTGTGAACGAAATCCCGCTCTCCAGACGGCTGGAGACCACATCCTTGGCGAGCATCGTATTGATGCTGAAGTTTTTGCCGTAATCCCGTAAAAATTCAATCACGTTGATCTTCTGTGTCCAATCGTAGTTGTTGACCATGCGGACCTGGTTGCCGCCTTCGGTCACAAACAGCTTCTTCATTTGCGCCGTCAGCGCGTCCACATTCTCCTGCACCTGCTCCATCGTCTGCAGGGAACGCTCACTCTGGCGGCCGCTCGGATCGCCGATGGTGCCTGTTGCCCCGCCGATCAGAATCACCGGACGGTGTCCGGCAAGCTGGAAGCGTTTCAGCATCATGAACGGAATCAAGTGGCCGATATGCATGCTGTCCCCCGTCGGATCAACGCCGCAATAGAGAGAGATCGCCTTCGTATTCGTTAATTCCCGCAGTCCTTCCGCATCCGTCTGCTGGTTGACCGCATCGCGCCATTCCAGTTCATCAATAATGTTCACTGTGTTACAGCCCCTTTGTCTAAATATCATATTGGTCTATTCTTAAAATAACGGTGTCCAAGCTGGGGACATCGTTATGACAGCCCCGCAATCGGCCCTCTGATTGCCGCGAAGGCGCGGCATGGACGGAACCCGGGAAGTCACCCAAGCGGAAAAAGTGAACTTATTTCTCCCCGCATCCCCTTGTTCGCACGGCTACCGCGCATTTTAACTTATCCCCGGCTTTATACACACCTTATCCGCAGCAAAAGAAATTTATAATATTCTAACCAACAAAAAAACCGCCCCCTTGTCCAATAAGACACAGGGACGATCATATTAACCGTGTTACCACCCAAATTGCACGGACAGCCCGAAGACCGGTTCCGCACCACTCTCAGCGAGGTATCGTTCGCTTCCTTCCGCTTGGCATTACCCAAGATACTCCGGAGTGTAATTCGCAGTCTTCGTGTGTACCGGGTTCCATCACCCCCCGGCTTTCTGGGACAGGGACCAAGGCTGCTACTGTCTCGTTCAACGTATATCAGCTATAAGATTACTGAAAGTATAGACAATTCAAAATTTGTTGTCAATGCCGGACAGAGCTATCCTGATTTACTGGACTAACCCGGCCCCTAATTCTGTTAAGTTTCAAATGAATTTCGCCGAATTTTGTTATTGCAATTGCATAACCATATCCAAACAAACTTTCCTGTGTTATATTGGATATATATGGATATTTTAGGAAATCCAAATATGCAAAGGAGGAACTGCTAATGAAATCCGGCAAGCATTTTTCGTTGCGCAGCATTTGTCTGCTGGTTGCAGCTCTTGTTCTTATCCTCTCCTACCCGATTCCTCAGAAGCAGGCTGCGGCGGCTGGAAGCCCGGTCAAGGGTTTTTATGTAAGCGATACCACTTTGTATGATGCTACAGGCCGCCCTTTTGTGATGAGGGGCGTCAATCACGCACATACGTGGTACAAAAATGATCTGGCGGCGGCTATTCCGGCCATTGCGGCAACCGGTGCCAATACCGTCCGCATCGTGCTCTCGGATGGAGGCCAGTGGACCCTGGACAGCCTGTCCGAGGTACAGGCCATTCTTGCGCTCTGCGACCAGTACAAGCTCACCGTCATGCTTGAGGTTCATGATGCAACAGGCTCGGACGATGTCTCTGCTCTGAACGCTGCCGTCGGCTATTGGATCAGCATCAAGGATGCCCTGATCGGCAAGGAAGACCGGGTCATTGTCAATATTGCCAATGAGTGGTACGGCTCCTGGAGCACCCCAGCCTGGGCCGGCGGCTACCAGTCCGCCATCCCTGCACTCCGGGCGGCAGGCATCAGAAACACTCTCGTTGTGGATGCAGCAGGCTGGGGACAATATCCGGCTTCTATTTTCACAAGCGGCCCTGCGGTGTTCAATTCCGATCCCCTCCACAACACGATCTTCTCGATTCACATGTATGAATATGCGGGCGGCACAGCTGCCACGGTGCAGAGCAATATCGACAGCGCCCTGGCCACTGGAGTTCCGGTAATTATTGGGGAATTCGGCTGGAAGCATACGGGCGGAGATGTCGACGAGGCGGCAATTATGAGCTATTCGCAGCAAAAGGGGGTCGGCTGGCTCGCCTGGTCCTGGTACGGCAACGGCGGCGGAGTCGAATATCTCGATCTGGCCGGCGGACCGGCGGGTGCCCTCTCCGATTGGGGAAACTCAGTGGTGAACGGGACCTATGGCACTAAGGCAACCTCCGTACTTAACACAATCTATACCACCGCCGGTTATGTGCCTGTGCCGGACAATGGCACTGCGCCGACACCGGCGCCTACGGCAAGCGCAACGCCCGCACCTACGGCTACTGCGGCGCCTACAGCTGCCGTGACACCTTCGGCTGATCCAACGGCCGCTCCGGGCAGCCTTGAGCTGTACTACCGCGCCGCGGATACGAATACCGGGGACAATCAGATCAGGCCCTTCTTCAATATCAGGAACAACGGCGCCTCTGCCGTCAGCCTGAGCGGGCTGAAGATCCGCTATTACTTCACCAGGGACGGCTCACAGGGCCTGAATGCCGTCATTGATTGGTCCCAGCTCGGCGCAGCCAATATCACGGCTGCATTTGGGAGCGCAAGCGGCACTGGTGCAGACGCCTATGTGGAGATCGGCTTCACTTCAGCAGCAGGCAGCCTCGCGCCCGGAGGGCAAACCGGTGAAATCCAGCTGCGTCTGTACAAGAGTGACTGGAGCAATTTCAACGAGGCCGATGATTATTCCTTCGATGCCGCCAAAACAGCCTTTACCCTCTGGAATCATGTAACCCTGTACCGGAACGGCACGCTGATATCCGGGATACAGCCCTGAGTAAAAGCCCTGAGTAAAGGCAATTCCCAATAGCTGCAATAAATAAGCAAGAACCACTGCAAGCCCGCGTATCCCGCCCCAAAAGAGGTGCCGTTGCAGCCGGCCCGGCTTGCAGAGCACCTCTTCTCCGCGGAAAGCTTGCGGCAGCTGTTATCCTGCAAGCTGCCGGCAGCCATGCTTAGCCTGCCTGTAGCTTCCGTTTTCCGGCCGGCCCGCTCCGGTACATGAGCAACCCCAGCAGCACAGCCATCCATGCGCTGAATATCCAGGGATCGGCGTGGGAGCCGGAGTTCGGGAACAGGCCCATACTGACATTGATCATCATATGAAACACGATACCCGTAAACAGGCTTTTCCCCCCATACACATACACATGCAGCATCGCAATTCTCATGAGAATATCCAGGAGGCACATGCCGGCAATCCACCCGGCCGTATGGTTCTCGCTCCAAGGAATGATATGCCACAGCGCCCACACGCCGCCAATCAGAACGCCTGCCGGGATTACGCCATATTTTTGGCTTAGCGGTGCTGAGAGTGTGTAAGTCCAGCCCAGCTCTTCAGGAATCGCTCCCAGGAAATACAGCACAAGCATGACGGGAATCTCCCCATAAGGAATCACTGTCTGCGCAGGCAAAGGGAATGAAAAGGCCGCCATGGCCCCGTAGGAAAGTACGGCCACCGCCGGCATGCACAGCAAGCAGAATGCCAGCGCTGAACGGCTGGCCCGGCCGGCGTCAAAAACGCTTCGGAGCATGGACGCGGCTCCTTGTGCACCTTGGTCCTTCCACGCATAAATCAGCGCCAACGCGCCGGGAACCAGGATCGCCAGAAAGCTGATGGGCAGGCCGAACGGCAGGCCTTCTACAGGAAACAGCAGCCCCCATAAGTAAAAAGGGATGGTGAATACTATCACCAGCAGCAAAAAAACCAGGTATTTGGAATTCTGTGTACTCATGGTACGCTCCGCCCCCTCCCATAGATTCTTCAAAAATGCACCTTCTGGTGTATAATGCAGGAAGCAACTCTGCTTATTCAATGGATAATCATACATAGAGAACATGCTGCCAATAATCAGATCAGCGGATTGCAGATAGCATCCCTGCCGGAAAGAGGTTATTCATGATGAAGTTTTCTGCTTATTCCACTTATGATGCGCTGGGTCTGGCCGCGCTGGTCAGAGCACGGGAGGTCTCGCCCCGCGAGCTTGCAGAGGCGGCGTTCGCCAGGCTGGACGAGGTGAACCCGGTCCTGAATGCCGTGGTCCGCACCCGCCGGGAGGCGGCGCTCCGGGAAGCCGATACGATGCCTGCGGCTGATGCGTCCCGGCCGTTTGCCGGAGTGCCGTTTCTGCTGAAGGATATCTCCCAGGCCATCGGCGGCGAAGCGCTGACCTCAGGCGCCGTGCTGATGAAGGACAATATCGCCAAACGGGATTCGAACTATGTCGCCCGGCTCAGGGCCGGCGGATTCATTCCGCTGGGACATACGAATACCCCTGAATTCGGACTCAAAAATATCACCGAGCCGCTGCTCCACGGGCCGGCACGGAATCCGTGGAACATTGCCTGCTCGCCCGGCGGCTCCAGCGGCGGGGCCGCCGCCGCGGTTGCTTCCGGCATCGTTCCCGCCGCAGGCGCCAGCGACGGGGGCGGCTCCATCCGCATCCCGGCCTCGTTCACCGGCCTGTTCGGACTGAAGCCGACCCGGGGCCGCACCCCGGTAGGCCCGGGAATCGGCCGCCAGTGGCAGGGCGCCTCCATCGACTTCGCGCTGACACGGTCGGTGCGCGACAGCGCGGCCATGCTTGATCTGCTGCAGATTGTGCAGCCGGAGGCCGCCTTTCAGACGCCGCTGTATCCCGGCGTCTATCTGGACGACCTCCTGAAGCCCGCACAGCGGAAGCTGCGGATCGCGTTCACTGCCGCCTCTCCGGTCGGAACGCCCGTCAGCGGGGAGGCTGCAGCCGCTGTGCTGGCAACAGCGCAATGGCTGCAGGCCGAAGGCCACGAGGTGGAAGAGAAGCTCAGCCCGGTGAATGGCGTGCGGCTGATGGAAAATTACTATACCATGAACGCCGGCGAGGTAGCAGCCATGTTCCAGTCGCTCGAAAGCGGAATGGGCCGCAGCATCAGGGCAGACGAGGTGGATATCGTCACCTGGGTGCTTGCCGAAGCCGGTAAAAAGGTATCCGCCGCCGAATTCGTCCACAGCCTGAACGAGTGGGACGTAGCCGCCGCGCAAATGGCAGGCCTGCTGGGACGCTATGATCTGTATATTACCCCTGCCAATGCCGATTCAGCCCCCAGGATCGGGGAGCTTGCCCAGACACCGGATGAAACCCGGCGGCTGCTGGAGGTGAGCGGGCTGCCGAAGGATGAGCAGCGGCGGATGATCTACGAGATGTTCGAGCCCAGCCTGACCTATACCCCCTTCACCCAGCTCGCCAATCTGACCGGCCAGCCCGCAATGAGCGTTCCGGTGCATCTTACACCGGCCGGCCTGCCAATCGGGGTGCAGGTTATGGCCTCCAAAGGCCGCGAGGATCTGCTGCTGCAGCTTGCCGCCCGGTTGGAGCAATCGGAGCTGTGGGTAGGCATGAAGGGAAATCCGATGTTTCCCTGACCGGGCTGTGAGGCCCAATCTTTGTATACTTCGCCAGAGCACCCCTGGTATGCCTGTCCACACAGAACTGTGGATACAGGCGCTGCCTATCCTGCAAATGCATTTGCCTGCCTGCAGTCGAAGTTCCATCGCCGGAAAAGCTGCGGAAGAGCGGCATGGCTGTCTCTTGCAGAGAGGAATTGCGGTTTAATTGCAGTTTGATTGCAGTTTGAATCTCTGGACTGTCTGCGGTTAATGCAGGGAGGAATTGCAACGTTTGATTGCACTCTCTGCAATAGAAATTGCAAATTACGCGGCAAACCGCATTCTGCTGTATTCTGTGCAATTGATTTCCGGATTTCCGGCCCCAAAGGACCATTTCTCCGGATTCGACTGTACAGAGTACAGCAGATTTTGTTTTGTTGCTGATTTGGAGACAATCTGTTGTATTAAATGCAGCCAAATTGGTGCCAGGCTCAACAATGTGCGGCAGGCGCCGCCAGGTAAACGGGCTGACCTCGGCAACCATTTCAGCCCAGGCCAAGCCGCAGACATCTCATATTGGAATACTTGTACCCTGCAGCCTCGTAGAAATGCAGCGCGCGCGCATTCCCGGCATCGGCGAGCAGCGTGATGCGCAGAAAACCATTTTCCTTCCCGTACTCGACAATCCGGTCCATGAAAAACCGTCCGCTGCCTTGTCCGCGCTCTGCCGCGGCTACAATAAAGTCCTCCAGCATGATTACCGGTCCGCCTTCGTAGGTGCTGAAGGCAAACGCCAGATTCACCATTCCCGCAATTTCCCCGTCCCGCAGCAGCAGCAGCAGCACCCCCCGGTCCGGGTGCTCCAGGATCAGCCGGAGCCCGGCCAGCTGCTTGTCCGTATCGCATTCATCAGCGAAGTCCGCTTCCATTGCGAACAGCTCACTAAGCAGCAGACTCATTTCTTCCAGGTGCCCGGTTCCGGCTTTGATTACACTCAGCATTTAACCACTCCTCCATTATTCTTGCAGCCCTGTGTCCGGCTGTGATGATAACCCTATCTTATACTGGCACGCGGCAGTTCAACTGTGACATTTCCCGTCAGTGCAAGGAAGGGATGATCCTCTGGACCGGCGCTTCCTCTTTCTGCACAACAAAGACGGCTGCACCCGTATTAAAGGCGCAGCCGTCTTTTATACCTCCATCCGTGAAACCAGATGCTGCCGCAGCTCACTGTATTCCCTGCCCGTCCGAATGTCATTGAACGGCCTTTCTGTTCCGGATAAGGTCAGCGGATTGCGGAAATCCTCAACTACTCTTCCGGGTTCAGGGTGCATGACAATCAGACGGCTGGACAGAAGCAGGGCCTCATCCACATCATGGGTGATGAAAAACATGCATGTTCCGGTCTTGCGCCAAATCTCCCGCAAATGAAGCTGCATATTCTCGCGGGTTAAAGCGTCCAGGGCGCTGAACGGCTCATCCAGCAGAATAATTTCCGGCTCGGCGGCCAAGGTGCGGGCGATGGCCGCCCGCTGCTTCATCCCTCCGGACAGCTGGTGCGGCAGCAGCTTGGCCGAGGAAGTCAGCCCCATCATATCAAGGAAGTAAGCGACTTTATCTCTGCGCTCCGCCTTGGGAAGATTCTTCATCCGCAGGCCGAATTCAATATTGCGGGCCAGGGACAGCCATGGAAACAAATTTGCCTGCTGAAAAACCACGCCGACCTCGGAATCGGGCCGGATATGCCGCTTGCCGTTGATGGCGATGCTCCCCTGCGTGGGCTTCACATACCCGGCGATAATATTCAGCAGGGAGGTTTTGCCGCAGCCGGAGGGTCCGAGGACTGCGGCAAATTCTCCGGGTGACAGCCGCATATCAATCTCCAGCAGCACCTGGCGCGCAGCGGCTCCCTTGCCGTAAGACAGGCCGATGCCCTGAAGCAGAATGCCCGGTTCACTGCCGGACAAGGCCGCTGATGACGCCGGAGCCTCATGCAATGCTGCGGAATCCTTGGCATGCCTGCATTCCCCGTAGGCACCTGCACTTAAAGTGCCGGTACCGTTAAGCTTTTTCTCAAAGATCATAGCGGCCTCCCCTTCTTGTGTATCACTGATTTATTTACTGAACCGGGTACAGATCGCTTCTCAGCGCCTGCTGATAGACGGACAATTCAGGTGATTCTGTGATTGACTTCTGTTCAAGCAGAAAATCCCCGGTATCCTTCAGCAGCTGTCCGAACGCACCGGGCTGATCCGGTGTCCCCATATATTCAGGCGCGGTCTGCTGCGAGGCGTCAAGCACGATAATCTCATTCATGGCCTTCAGGGCTGCATCAGCGCTCAGACCCAGCTCGCCGGACATGGCTTCCGCCGACTCCTGCGGGTAATCACGGTAATACTTGACCGCCTCATCCAGTACAGAGATATATCCCTTGACCACATTCGGATATTTCCCGATGAAATCATTGTGCACCACGCCAAACTCTCCGGTAATTCCGCCTCTGGCGGCCACATCGGCGGAGGTAATAATCACCTTGCCGCCGTCTTCCACCAGCTTCGACTGGCTGGGCTGCCAGGTATAGGCACCGTCGATATCGCCCCTTTGCCAGGCTGCGACGATATCGGGAGCCTGCATATCCAGGATCGTGATCGTGGAAGGATCAATATTCTCCTGCTTCAATGCGGACAGCAGACTGAAGTGGGAGGTGGAGCCGAACGTGGTTGCAATCTTGTGCCCCTTAAGCCCGCCCAGCGAGCCAATGCCGGAAGCATTCTTCACGACCAGCGCCTCGCTCTGCCCGATCACATCATGGATATAATAGATTTGGTCCGGCAGGCCCTGAGCTACGCCCGATGCTCCGGGAGGCGTGCCCAGGAGGCCGAAGTCGATGCCTCCGCTGGCAATGGCCACATTAACGTCGCGCCCGGAATCGAATTTGAGCCAGGAAATCTTGATTTCCGGATACTTCTGCTCCAGCAGGCCCAGCGATTTGGCGAGCAGTTCGCCGTTCGGAGAGACCTGGTAGCCGATGCGGATCTCTGCCGGCAGCTCTTCCGTCACGGCGGAGGGCGCCGGGGAAGTCCCGCCCGCGGACCCTGCGCCGGCCGCTGTGCCGGCAACGGCGGCTTGAGCGGGGTCCCCGCCGTTTGCGTTGTTGCTGCCGCAGGCGGAAACCGCCAGCAGCACGGCAAAAATAGCCAATAGTGAACCTAATCGAAAGCCGGTTGTCTGAAGCTTTTTCATTTTTGTCAACTCTCCCTTTTGATAACCTGTACTGTTTATTGCTCCGTCCAGGGAGACACCCGGCGGATGAATCCACGGATAATGAGATCTATAGCAATAGCGATCGCTGCCATAATGATAATTCCCATGTACATAATATCGCTGCGCAGAAACTTGCTTGCATCCAGCACCAGCCAGCCGACCCCGGATACCGCAGCCACCATTTCAGCGGCCACCAGCGTGGCGTAGCTTACGCCGACGGCGGTGCGCAGGCCGGTAAGAAGCTCGGGCAGCACCGAAGGAAAGATGACGAAGGCATACAATTTCCAGCCCCGCGCTCCCAGCGATCTGGCACCGTTAATCCGGTCCTTGCTGAGCCGTTGGACACTGAAAACCGCAGTGATGAAGAGCGGGGCGAAGGCTCCCAGAAACAGCAGCAGCACCTTTGAAACATCCGTAATCCCGAACCACAGAATCAGCAGCGTATAATAGGCGAGCGGCGGCAGCGGACGGTAGAATTCAATAAAAGGGTCCACCACCGCGCGCAGCACCCGATAACGTCCGCATAATACGCCGAGCGGGACAGCGGTGAAGAAGGCAGCGGCCAGGGCCAGAAACAGCCTTCTCATACTGGTCCAAATATGGGTGAACAGCGTCTGCCCCTTATAGCCTTCGTGCAAAATATCGGTGAATGCTGACCAGACAGCCTGCGGCTTCGGCAGAAACAGCGGGTTCACCCAGCCTTTCCCGCTTGCCAGCCACCACAACAGCAGGGCAGCCAGTACCGAACCCACGGAAATGCCCCGGTACAGCCACTCTTTTGAGAGAACCGGTTTGATTGCTGAACTGGCCTTGGCATTATTGGTGCTGGCGGTGCTGGCGGTGCTGGCGTGATTGGTGTTGTTATTGGTGTTCGTGCCGGTGCTGATGCTGGCGTTTTTGCTGCTATTGCTGCTGGTGCCGTTATTAATGTTCGTGCTTTTCGTGCTGGTGTTGTTATTAATGTTGGTGGTGGTGCTGTTCCCGCCTTCCTGTGTGAAGGCTTGCCCGGTATTGCTTTGCAAGGTCAGCGTCTCCTCTCTTATCCTGCCGGCATAATATACAATTTACTAGCTTCCAAGCATGGCTTGCCGCAAAAATGGTGCGGTCCGGGCTGCTCCGGGTCTGAAACAGAACAGAATTGAGATTCTGGTCCGAGCCGAAACAGGAGCCAGACCGGAACCCGAGCCTGAATCCCTGTATTCCTTACAACTAAAACCTGCTATTAGCGGGTCTGCGGCCACAAATTCAGTTCCAGTCCGGCAAATAAGCCCATGCTGCTGCGGTCAGGAGGTGAGGCTAAGCCCGATCATGCCGATGATCATGCAGAGCAGTGCAGCCAGCTTGCCCGCTCCGGCAGATTCGCCATAGAAAAGGATACCTGTCAGGATCGCTCCGCAGGAGCCGATGCCTGTCCACACAGCGTATGCCGTTCCGACAGGAATAGAGATCAGCGAGCGGGACAGGCAGTAAAAGCTGAGCGCCAGCGCAGCCAGCGCCGAGACCGCAGGCATCAGCCTGCTTAACCCCTGTGACCGCTTCAGCAAGGGAACACTGGCTACCTCGGACAGGCCTGCAAGGACCAGCAGCAGCCAGGCCATCAGGAGCGCTCCCTCTGACTGCCGCCGGCATCAGAGCGCACTTCCGCCCCCGGCAAAAGGCGTGCCTGCCTTGCCGGACCCGGCGCAGCGCTTACAGCCGGCAGCGCCTGTTCAGCGTCCGGGACCGTTGACTCCGCAGGCTCACTTGGGCCTGTAGGCTCCAGCTCAGCGCCCGGGACGGTCAACTTCGCTCCAGCACCCGGGCCTGTTAACTCCCGCCCGGCGCTTTTGCTCATTAACTGCGGTGCCCCGATGGGGGCCGGCTCCCCTTCCCCGCCTTCAGCCCTCCCGCCCGCTTCACCGGCGGTCAGCTTAAGCCCAAGCATGCCGCCGAGCAGCAGCATGATGAAAAATATCCGCCAGCCGCCGGCGGGCTCGCCCAGAAGCAGCATTCCGGCAGCAGCGGTTCCCGCCGCGCCGATTCCGGTAAATACCGTATAGGCTGTCCCCACGGGGAGCAGCGCTATCGCTTTTACATAGAAAGCATAGCTAAGCCCAATGCAGCACAATGCAAAAACACTCGGCCCCGGGAGGCGGAATCCGTCACTGCGCTGCAGGCCGACCGCCCATAGCACATCCAGCAGCCCCCCGGCGGCCACGAAAAGCCAGGCAGTGCGGCCGTGGAATTTGGGTGCAGAGCCTTCTTCGAGTGGCTTCATATCTATTTTCTCCTTAAGCGGTTTGAACGGTCTAACCGATGAACTGGAACATGGAGCACAGCGATTTGATCGTTTCCATCATTTCTTTTTCGATCAGCGACAGATGATGGCGTTTGGTCCAGGCCAGAACAATCGAGACATCCAGCTCTGTATCGGAAATATCCAGCGGCACAATACTTCCCTTATCCAGAAAATAATCGCTCATGAACTTCGGGGCAAAGGCGGCGCATAGATTCAGGGAAATGACATTCTCCAGCATGGGAAAGCTGTCCAGCCGGTAGGCCACGTTGAAATCGCCATATGTTCTCAGCAGCTCGGAGATCCAGCAATCGGTGGCAAACTCCGTATTGTACAGGACCAGCGGCTGGGCCAGCGCCTCCGTGAGTGTCACTGATTTGTTCGCAGCCAAAGCGGAATCCCGGCTGACGAGCAGCACCAAGCGGTCCCTGAACAATTCCCGGAGGCAGAGGTCCTTCTCCCCGGGCTGTCCGCAGGTTTTCATCACAACACCGAAATCGGCTTTGCCCGCCGCTATGTCACGCAGATTGTTGTTCGATTCTCCGACCTTCATCAGCACATTGACATTGGGGTGCTTGTATTTGAACGTAGTCAGCGTGTTGACCATGATGGTGTTGCTGATGAACGGCTCGACGGCAAGATGGATGCTTCCGGTCATGGAAAGGGTGCTCTCCTCAGCCAACGCTTTGATATCCTCCAGCAGGTCGATGGCCTCCATCGCTTTTTGAATAACGGCCTGGCCCGCATCGGTTGGGTGAACCCCTTGGTTGGTGCGCTTGAACAGTGGAATTCCGAGCTCAATTTCCAGCTTGGACACGGATGAGCTCAATGCCGGCTGAGAAATATAAGAGCGTTCGGCAGCCGTTGATATCGAGCCCGTTTGGGCAATCGCCACAATATGATAGAGCTGTTCCAGACGCATAGCCTCTCCCTCTTTACGTTTAGTAGCCTCATTATATAATGATAAAACCAATGTGACTACTAGGAAAAAGAGCTGCAGATTTGTCCGCCTTCAAAAAGCCTATGGCACCCATTGCCCTATTTTATCCACCAATACCTCCTTCGGGTGAAAGCCTCCGATCCGCAGCTTGACCTCTCCACCCAGAAACAGCACGAGCTGAGGGATGCCTCTCAGGCGCAGTCTTTGGAACAGGGGCCGGTATTTGCCGGCATCCACACCGTACACATTCATCCGGCCATGAAAATCGTGGGCAACCGCCTCGGCGACCGGAAAAAGCTGCCTGCAGATTTTACAGCGCCGCGACCCAAAGAACACCAGTACGGGCTGACCGCTGCCGAAGGTCAAGTCATCGAACTCCCTGTCTGTGATATGAGGAATCCGCTTACGCGGAATCTCCGTGCGCATCCTACGCTCCGCCGCCTGTTCCTGCTGCCACCGGTGCTGCGGGTTCCCCGGCGCGCTCTGCGGATTCTTCCTCTGCCGCAGCTGCGGACAGAATCTGATAGAGGATTCCGCCCTCTGCATTCTTTGGCACCGGCGAGCCGGTCAGATGGCAGATTGTCGGCACGATATCCACCACTTTGACCTTGCGGTCGATAACTTCCCCGCTTTTCACACCGGCTCCGAGGGCAATGAAGAGGGCTTTCATCGAGTAGCCCAGCAGGGTATGGTTGCTGAGCCCGTTGCCATGGCAGCGGGTAAAGTCAGGCTCCAGAATATAAAAGATATCGCCGACGTTCTCACCGCCCAGCCCCACAACCTCCATATCATTGCGGTTCAGCGCAAAGCTGATCACTCTCCGTCCCGTCTTCGGATCACGGTAGCTGTACAGGTCGTTGATGATTTGCTCCACCGTCTTGTCCACATCCGCCGGATCCACAATCCCCTGCGGGTCGCGGCCCTTGACGTTCAAATAGATGTAGGTCGCGCGCTGGGCAACCGCAGTGGTGCGGCTCCAGTCAATCTCATAGCTGCCCGCGCTCTCCTTGAGCTGCGTATACCCAAGCTCGCCGAGAATGCCGACATTGATGCCCCACATATCGCCGATGAGCGGATGATCCGTTTCCGGGTTCTTCGCCACACCCGCATGATCCGAAACGATGAACGCCGCTGTGTCTTCATCCAGCCGGTCCAGCAGAGCGCCGATGAAGCGGTCGCTGATCTCATAGATCTGATAGATAAGCTCCTGGTAACGTTCATATTCCGCTGACGCAGCAGGCAGGGTATGGTCGAGATAAAAGTGGTTGAACATGTCAATTCCGTGCATATGCGTATAAAACAAATCCCAGTCATTGGTATCAAGCAGATGGCTGATCGCATCCACATGCCAGCTGTACATTTCCGCGATCGACTCCAGCAGAACCTGATCGGCCTGCGGACTCAGGCGGCTGTAATTGGAAGGCTGCAGCATTGGACCAACCTTGCTGTACAGCTCTTCCCCGACGCTCTGCGGGTAGAAATATTTCCCTGTCTTCAGGTCAAGCACATACGAGGAATAGAACTTGAAGCTCTCGCCCGCCGGGTCCAGCTCCAGCACGCGGATTTTGTAGGCTACGGGAATGGCGGCCCCGTCGATCGTGTAATTGTCGTAGATCCAGCCGCTCCATTCGTCAAGGGCCGCTTCGCCGAGCGGCGTTTCCGCTCCCTTCGAGGCATAGATCTGAATCCGGTTATATACGCCTCCGTTGTCGGCGACCAGTAAACCGTAACGCCGCGCCTGTCCGTTGTTCACCGGAACCGCGAACTCCCGCGCATGGGCCGGAGCGGCTGCCCAGCCTTCGGCAGGCCTCAGCGGTGTAATTATCTGGTCTGCCGTCGGCACATCGGCGGACAGCTCCCCGTCCTGGGTGGTGGTTACCAGCCCCGGCTGCGCGTAGCCGTAGCCTTCGTAGGTATCCTTGCTGATCTCCGCCTTCTGCGAGGTTTCCTCGCCTTCAAACCGGCAGTTCGCTCCCGTATTGTCCACCACATGGGGAATTTCGGTCAGGCCGAAATCACCGGTGCGGCCTTCGTACACTTTTTCATAATCGATATATCCGCGGAGATTGGTATAAATGCTGGTTCCGTCCACATAGATGGCATCCTCCACCTGAGGCGGCCAGGACGTCGGATAGTTGAAAATAATGCTCTTCTTGCCCGCTCTGGCGTAAGCCTGCCAAATCGTCTCCGCCTTCAGCAGCCCGGAGTCAAAGCCGTAATCCAGCACATCCAGCTCGTTGCCGAGCGTATGGTTCCAGAAGCAGGTAATCCCGTGGGTCGCAGGATAAGCACCCGTCGCAATCGACGCCCAATTCGGCGGTGTAATCGCCGGAAGCACACTCTGCATGCCCAGATCGACGGTCGTCACACCGGCATCGATCGCTCTTTTGAAATTAGGAAGCCTGCCCTCCGCCACATATTTGCGGATTACCGCCGGGTCGGCGCCGTCAAGGCCCAGCAGCATTACCTTTTTCGCCTTTTTATTGCTGTCTGCCATCTTTTCACTCCGTTCACGGGTAATTTAGATATTCCAATAAGTTAACTCGGAATTAACCTCTGAAGCTATTATAGACGGCTGCCGGTGCGCTTGTTAAATAGACGTTGGTTATACCAGTATAAGCGGCGCCTATCCCCGGAGAAGAGAGGCACTGCGGGGCTTTCGGCGGACAAGAGCTTCTGTATCAGAACTGCTTCCCAACTTATACATGCCTTAACCGCAACAAAAGAAAATTCATAATTGCCTGCACAAAAAGAACAACAAGGTACCCCGCCTCACGGCATCGGGTACCTTGTTGTCTTCAACGGGCGGGCTGCCGTTGTAAATGAATCATCCGGCTGGCATAATCTCCGCTCAGGGACAGCGGCAGGCCCAGATTCATCAGGGTGGAGCCGTGCCACAGGGTCTGCGTCAGACCCTCCGCCGCTTCCATGCTGTAGACCGCATCCGGGTCCAGTCCCCGCAGTGTAATTCTTTGCTCCGAATACCCGAAATGCTGGGCCTGCCGGAAGGCAAAGACAACTGTCTCCTGACGGTCCGGGCTGACATACTGGCCGGCCGCCAAGCCCCCTTCGCGCACTGAGGCCAGACGGTAGAGGCTGCCTTCGGCTATCACATGACGGATTTTTTTGTACTGCGCCACAAACCGGGCTGCCTCCGACAGCTCCGCATCGCTCCACTTGCCGATATCGGCCCCGATTCCAAGTCCCCCCATCATGGCGCTGTGAAAGCGGAAGGCGAGCGGAAGGCTTCTGCCGTTCATGCCATGCGGCGATTCCGTCACCCAGCACATCATCACGGACGGGCTGTACGCATAGCAGAAGCCTTCCTGAATCAGCAGCCTGTCGAGGGCATCCGTATTATCGCTGATCCAGGCTTGGTCCGCATACCGCAGCATGCCCAGATCGATTCTTGCGCCGCCTCCTGCGCAGGTCTCGAATTCCACCTGCGGGAACCGCTGTCTGAGCTCGGCCCAAATCTCGTACAAATGCTCCACATGCCTGATCCATACCGAGTCCCCGGCATGCTCCGCGAGCGGGAAGGCGCCGGGCTCCGTGACCGTCCGGTTCATATCCCATTTAATGAAAGAAATATCATAGGAGTCCAGCAGCTCTGTCATAAATTCAAGCACAAAGGCCTTGACCTCGGGATGGCCAAGATTGAGCATCAGCTGGTTGCGGAGCAGTGTGCCCTCACGGTTCGGGAACTGATAGACCCAATCGGGATGCTGCCGGTACAGATCGCTGTCCGGATTAACCGACTCCGGCTCCACCCACAGACCGAAATCCATGCCGAATCCCTTGACTTCATCAATCAGCTCCTGCAGCCCCAGCGGGAACTTCTCCGGGTTCACGGTCCAATCGCCCAAGCCGGCCATGTCGCTGTTTCTGGCGCCGAACCAGCCGTCATCCACCACAAACCGCTCCACGCCGAGGCGGGCGGCCTGTCTGGCCAGCTTCTTCTGCTCCTGAACGTTCACCGCAAATCCGGTCGCCTCCCAGGAATTGTAGAGCACCTTCCGGACCCGCCCGCCCGGAAGAATATACCGGCTCTGATAGAGGTGCAAATTCCGGCTCATCGCGCCGAAGCCGCCGGAGACGTACCCGCCCGTAAAGACGGGAGAGGAGTAGACTGCCCCCGGCCCCAGCTCAAAGGCTCCGTCGAAATCATTGATGCCGCCCAGAACGTGCAGACGGCCGAAGTTTGATTTCTCGGCAGTGATTTTCCAGTTGCCGCTCCAGGCCAGCGCTCCGAACCACACCTTTCCCGTCTCTTCATCAGCCCTCCCGTTGTCGACCGCGAACCAGGGATTGCTGTGCGGTCCGGTGAAGCCTCTTCGGGATTCCAGCACCCTCCTCCCCTCGGACAGCGGCTGAGATCTGAGCTGGTATTCACCCGCCCAGCGTCCCGTAACATGAGTCAGGCGGTAATCCCGCAAAGGCGGAAGCGTCCAGGAAGCGGCCATAGCCTGAATAACCCGCACAGGCGTGTCTCCGCCGTTGAAAATGCGGACATCCCGTTCAATCAAGTCAACTTCCGGTATGGCCGTATACCCAAGCTCCACCCGCAATGGATAATGGTCATCCGACAGCCGGATGCTGATGCGGTTCTCCGAGACGAGCTCGCAGCCCGCATAGCGAAGCTTCAGATCACGGACGCCGTCGGAGAAATGGACATGCAGGCAAGGCTCGGCGTAATTGCCGCCTCCCCTGCCCCCGTACTCCGCCTGATCACTGTTCAAGTCATTGTCAAATGAGCTGTGGGTGCGGATGGCAAGCAGCGGGGCGCATTCCCTGGCCTCCACCGGCTCCCCCCAGTACAGGTGCTGCAGGATGCCTTGTTCATTCACGCCAAATACATAAGAAGAGCGCTCCGTGCGAAGCTCAAATATATTCTCTTGTTCCCAATAATGGATGCCCACGTAAATCCTCCTTTTTTTGAGCCGCCGGTAATTTTGTCCTTTGAGCGCACCGGCGGCGGTCCCTTTGACAATAAGTGGGTGCCGCACCATTGGATCTGCCTTCCATGGGAGCTCCCAATACGGCTCAGGACAATTTTTGCCCGGAGGCTCCGGCTCATAACCGGCAAGCTGCCCGCCGGGGTAAAGCTCCCGGGTAATCCCCCCGCTATATAATCCGGACCGAAAAGTTAAGAATGGCCCGGCATGAAGCTGTTGCCGGTTCAAAGCTCATTCAAGTGAAGGTTCCGGCGTATCTTATCCTGTAAATAACGCTAAAATACAATCATGTAACAAATCCTCATTTGTTATCTGGCTTAAATGCGAAAAAATTCAAGTTCAATTTGTATCATCGACCTTCACTTCCAGATACCACCGGTACCGGCTGCCGGGTCCGGCCTCCGCGGCCCCGCCCCGCCGCACCGCCCGCGCCAGGCTGTCCATCCGGCCCGTCGCCGGTTCAAGCGCCAGCTGATAATTTCCGCCGAACCCGCCGTAGTTCGCCCACACTGCCAAATACGGCACCTGGCCGGCCGGAAAGCTGAACGTAAGAGCCTCGCCCGTCGCCGGGTCGCGGATTCCGGCAAAGCCGGTCTTAAGCCTGCCGGTAAAATAATACTTTTCGGCAAAACGGCCCTTCTCCGCCTCAACCATGCTTAAATCGGCGGTACCGACGGAGACCTCTGCCAAGGGCCAGGGCCGCTTGTCCCCGGCTGCACCCAGGCGCTGTTCTGCCGAAAAGGCGACTTCGATCTCGTCCAGGCCGTCCGGAACCAGCAGCCGCATCCCTTGCCGGATACGCAGCAGCGGATGGGCCGCCCACAGAAAGGAAAACGGCGCTTCCGAACGGTTCGTCAGCGTATAATCAATCCGCAATATATTCTCCGAGGCAAAAGAATACACTTTTTCAAGCAAATAAGGAAATTCCACTCCTTCTACCGCACAGTGGAGGGCAGTCCCGGCAATGCAATGCCTCCAGCGCAGCGCCCACACCTCGCCGTGGTCGGGAACGGGACGGCCTTCCCAAGGGGGAAGCGGGTATCCGCAGGCATCAATGCCGGGGAACATTTCATCCCAGCCGCTCTCGTCTCCCGCGGCAAAGGAGGAGCCGTAGCCTTCATTGCCCAGCGGCTTCCCGCTGCGCCACAGCCATTCCCGGCCCGTCCTGCGGCTGCGCAGGGAGATGGCCTTAGCGCCAAGTCCGGGGATGACGCAGACCGAGATCAGGCCGGTTTCCCCGGTCCAGGCGGCATGCCCTTCCACCTCGGATTCCTGCCAATTAACCATGCCCGGGCCGCTCACCGGCACATTTCAAGATGAATCGTCGCTCCCGGATGACCCGGCTCAAGGCCAAGCACCTCGGTGAACCGGCCCGCCGCTTCTTCCTTCCGCCCCAGACCGAGCAAGCCAAGTCCCAGCATATAGCGGCAGTGAATTTCGTTCCGTCTGTTCAGGTCATCCTCAAACACCAGGAAATCCGGCAGCGAAACAGCAAAATAATCAAAGGCCATTTCATCGAACAGATGCTTCTCCGCGTAGTCAACCAGCTTATTGAAGCGCCGGGACGCCTCCTGCTCCACGCCAAGCTTCTGCCAGGCCAGACCCTGATAGAAAATCATATCCGGCGGCTGGTCATTGTAATACATCGCTCCGGCCGGTTCCTCCAGCCCCTGCGAGGCGGCTCTCCAGCAGCTCTCCGCCTGTTCCCCGGCCTTCAGCCCTTCGTGCGCACAGCCCAAATAATAGTAGATGTTATTCTCCTGTGCTCCGTCCAGCCTGCCTTCACCCAGATTTCCGGGATATACGAGGGCTTTGGACAGCAGCGCCGCCGCCCGGCTGCAGTTGCCTTCCTTCAGCAGCAGCTTCCCCCATTCCACATGCGCCAGCACATATTGACCGGTCACCTTGCCTTCTCCGCCCTCCCAGGGATGGAAAATCCGCGTTTCGAGCGCATGAATGGCCTCCGGGTACCGCCCAAGGGCATTCAGCAGCGTGACAAACTCCAGGTAAAGGTCATCCCGCAGCTCGACCAGCGGCTTGTGCGCCTCCAGCTCCGCGAACCGCCAGTCAGCGGCACGGCCCAATTTCTTGTACAGCTGGTCCAGCTCGTAGAATACACGCGCATCCGCGGGATTCAGGCTGAAGGCCTGCTCCAAGGATTGGAGCGCCGCCTGCGGGTCCTTGCGTTTGTTGCAGTACGCCAGCGCCAGATTGCGGTGGACGGTTGCAAAGCCGGCCCGGAGCGACCGGGACGCTTCCCAGCAGGCAATCGCATCCTCCGGGCGTTTCTTGTCATACATCCAGTTGCCCAGATAATAATTCGCCATTCCGTCCTGCGGGTCAGCAGCTATGGCGCTCTCCAGCACGATCAGGTCCAGCAGGGTGTTCGGGAAGCAATAATCCGGCAGCGCGGCCTGTCCGGCCTGCCGGTGCGCCAGGGCAAGCTCCGGGCGGCCGGCTTCGCTGTAGGCATACCCCAGCGTATAATGCACCATCGGATAACCGGCGGCTTCCGCACCCGGCACAATCCGCTCCATCACCGTTATGCCCTCGCCGAACAGCCCGGAGCCGATGTAATCGGAGGCCAGCTGCAGGGTATTGTGCACATCATCCCGCATGAAGAGCCGAAGTCCGGCGAGCGCTTCCTCCGCCTGTGCCGCTTTGCCCAGGTCCAGCAGCGCCGCCCACCGTTCATTGGCGGCCCCGAAATCGGCGGGGTCAAGCGCAAGCGTCTCCTCCGCCCAGGCCAGCGCCTTCGCCGGGTCTCCCAGCCTGCGCAGCAGCGCCGCCTTCAGATGGCGGGCTTTATAGTTACGGCTGTTGCGGATAAGCGAGCGCTCGACAAGTTCCAGCGCTTCGGCGTAACCGCCGCGTCCGCAGGCGATGCCGGCGAGCGTGAAATAGCCGCTGTCCTGCCAGGCCGCAGACCATACCGCTTTGTACAAAGCGGCAAAGGCCTCGTCTGTCCGCCCCTGCAGCTTCAAGGACAGGCCGAGCTGGTAGTATGCCTCGCCGTCGTAAGGATTCGGGTTGCGCCAGACCAGCGAATTCACCGCCTTGCGGAAATGCTGCTCGGCAGAGGCGAACAGCCCGCGGCGCAGCAGCAGCGTGCCGTAAGCCACATTGATCCGGATGTCCCCCGGGTCGCGCTTCAGCCCCTCCAGGTAGTACGCCTCCGGTTCAAAGGTCGCATGGCGGTACTGCTCCAGGTGCAGGCCGGCCAGATACAGCTGTTCGTTCGTAGCCAGCTCCACAGGCTTCGGCAGCGGCTTGGCGGCAGCGGGAACCTGCTCAATGGACGGCTTGGCCGGACGGTAGGCGATCAGCTGCCGTCCTTCCCTGGTGCGCACCGTTACGGTCAGATCATGCGGACGGTCGTCTCCATCCAGCGGAACAACCGCCTTATACGTCGATTCCGGGGAGAGCAGCACAGCCTCGGACCGGTAGGTCCGGCTCCGGCCCTTGAGCTCTACCACCGCCCCTTCGAACACCGAGGTGGCATAGGCCAGCACCGCCGCCGTGCGCGCTCCGGGATCAACCTCAAGATTGACCGCCGCTTCAACCGAAGCGTTCTTGACCACGCCGATATCCTTGTACGGCATGAAATATTGCTTGAAGGACTTCTCTTCATAAGGCTGCAGCCAGGTGAAATCCGGCTGGTTATCGGTGTACACTCCGGTCATCAGCTCAATATAAGGGCCGTCCTCATCGGTCAGATTCCGGTCCCAGGCCCGGCCGAACTCCCCGTTGCCCCAGGTCCATTGCTTCTTGCCCGGCGAGACATGATGGTTCGCCACATGCAGCAGTCCGGCCTGTACCCCGTGGTCATAGCCCCCGACGAAATTATAATCCGACTTGTAGGCCATATAGGAGGTCGGCACCGGAATATTCCTGTAGCGGGAAATATCGACGCCGGCGGAATAATCCATCTTGTAATAGGTGCCCGTCGCAACCGGAAACCGCGACACATCCCGCTTGCCGTGGTCAAAGACCGCCGTTACATCCGGCGGGAACACGGACTGGGTATGGTCATTGACGGCAACGGCCGGATTGGCCCACCACAGGAAGCTCTGCGGCTCCGGCGTCCCGTTGTACAGCTGCGCCGAGATCTCCAGATAGGCCTTGCCCGGATACAGCGTGAAGCCGGCGGTCACCTTCGTGCCGTTCATCCGGTCGATCTCGCTGACCCACACCGTGGCGCTGCCGCCGCTCTGCTCCAGCCGGTATTCCACCGGTCCGAACGTATTCGGCCGGTGATGCTGCGGCCAGTTGAATTCGATGCCGCCGGAAATCCACGGTCCCGTCAGGCCGACAAGCGCGGGCTTGATCACCCGGTTGTAATACACAAAATCATAATTGTTCGTTTTGTCGAGCGCCCGGTAAATCCGCCCTCCAATCTCTGGCATCACCTGAATTTGCACAAACTCATTCTCCAGAAATACGATCCGGTACGGCTTCATTACCTTCCGGTCATGAATTTTATCAATGACGGGGAGCGGGTATACACGGCCGGAGCTGCCCTGATAGACCCGCTTCTCCAGAAACATCGGATTTTTGTCGGGCTGGCCTGTTTCATAGGTGGGAATCCCAACGGTTTCCTCCCATATTTTCACTTCTGCCGGGTTTGCCATGGCTGCCATCCTTTCCAGATAAGAAATTCTCCTGCTATACCTTATCTTACGGATCAACGCATGGGGAGACCATTGATTATTTCATGATCATACTGGATTATATTATGATTATTATCCGATTTAGAGTTTGACAAGCGGGGGCTGCGGAAGCATAGTATAACTATGGAAAACATTCGTATTCAAGAGGGCTTCAGCTCGCAGAAATTAATCGTCCTGCCGGACCATATTATGAAAGAATACGCACAGCATCCCTTGATCCGCCCGCTGCATATTACGGATATCGGCTACTTCCCCCACGCGCTGCACCACTACCGTGAACGCCCGGAGGGCAGCGGGGCGCACATAGTGATCTATTGCACTGAAGGGGAGGGCTGGTACCGTCTCGACGGCAGCAAAGTGCAGGTGCTGCAAAAAGGCTCAGCCGTTGTGATCCCTGCGCAGACCGCGCATGAGTATGCTTCCTCCGAAGAGCATCCCTGGAGTATTTACTGGTGGCATATGAAAGGAGAGAACGCCGCCGATTTTTTTCCGGATGTTGACGGACATGCAGAGCCCATCCCGGTTCCGGTCGAAAAATCGCTTAAAATCGTGGAGCTGTTCGACGAATGCTATGAGCTGCTGCAAAAGGGATATTCCTTGAACCATATCATCTATGTATCGCAGCTGGCCTGCCATTTGGCCGCCATTCTGCGGTTCTCCCGGCTTCAGCCGCTCAGCAGCCTCCAGCAGCGCAATAAGCACGATATTGAACGCACGGTGAGGTACATGACCGGGCATCTGGAGGAGCATATATCACTGGGCGATTTGGCGGCGCAGGCCAATCTCTCGATCCCGCATTTCACGCAGCTGTTCAAAAAGGCTACAGGCTACCCGCCCATCGACTATTATCTCCGGCTGAAAATTCAATTGGCCTGCCAGCATCTGGACCTGACGGAACAAAGCATCAAGGAGATCAGCCACCGGCTTGGGTTCGATGACCCCTATTATTTCTCCAGGCTGTTCAAAAAAATAATGGGCAGCTCCCCCTCTGAGTACCGGGAGACCAGAAAAGGCTAACCAGCCCGGGTACCGTCCGCAGAGGTCAGGAGCGCCGTCCGTCTTCCCTTTCCCCCCCGGCACCGTGGTAATCCCTGTACTCCTGGGGGGTGCGTCCAACAATCTTTTTGAACAAATATGTGAAGTATGCCGAGGTTTGAATACCTACCTGGTCGGCCACTTCATATACCTTGATGCCGGGGTCCTGAAGCAGCTCGCGAGCCAGCCTGATCCGGGTCTCCTGGACAAAGTCGGAGATCGTTATGCCCATTTCCTTCTTGAACAATACGCTTAAATAGCTGGCGTTGAGGTTAAACTGCTCCGACAACTGCTTGACGGTCCAGTTCTCCCGCACCCTTTCCTCAATGAAGCACGCCACCTTGCGGATCAGATTGTGCTGCTGATTCATATGCTCATTCTTGTCAATGAGCATATAGCGGCCGACATATTCAGCCAGCACCTCGACAATCTGGCCGGTATTGCCGGAATCCAGCAGTTGCCGCCACATAAGCATGTTGCTCTCCCCGTCCGGCCTGCCGCCCCATTTGAGCGACCGGATCAGCTCGCTGAGGAAGCTCATGCCGAAAGCCTGCACATACGAAAAGGAAACGGGGCCCCGCTCCCGGGACAGCAGCAGGTCAAAAATGCGGTTCAAGCGCTCCATGGCTCCGGCGGTATCGCCGGATTCCATCAGCTTGACCAGGTCCGGCATCAATTCCTCGCGCAGCCGGTAATCCTTAAACTCCGCAGAGTCAAGCTGCTCATAGCGGGCAATCTGGCCATCCTCTATCAGGCGTGACTGCGCCATCATAAATCTGGCCTCCTTGTAGAGAAGCGGGGCGTCTTCCCAGCGGCTGCCCAACCGGCTGCAGCCGACGGTAACCGTCGAGCCGCATTGCTCCAGCATCATCTCCTGGATAAACCGCAGCTGCTTCTCCATCCTCGCCCGGTCCTCCGCCGCCGAATTAAGCTCCAGGACCACAATTTCATCAGGAGCTGTCTGTGCCGGGAACAGCAACGGCTCCAAATCGGAGAGCCCGATATCAACCGTTCTCCTGAATACGCTCCCCAGCAGCACCCGCTCCTTCGCCTCTTTACCCGGGGCAAGGAAACGGTCCAGGCTAAAAACAATGATCCGGATTCCCTGCTTGACCGCCGGAAGCTCCAGCAGGCGTTCCCATGAGGCCAGCATCTCATCCGTTTGCGCAATACCGCCGATCAAATCGGCGGCGAAGCGCTCCTTCGCCAGCTTGATGCTTTCAGACACCTTTTTCTCCAATTCGCTGGTCTGCTCGATAATCGCATTCATCTTCTCCAGTGTTCCCCGCATGGCTGCCAGACGGCTTGAGACCTCCTCCGGCTTCAGCGGCTTCAAGACGTAGGCCTGCGCTCCGACATCAATGGCATCGCGGACAAACTCAAACTCATTGTAGCCGCTGATCATCAGAACCTGCAGATGAGGATGAAGCGCTTTGGCTCTGGCCACCAGCTCAATCCCGTTCATTCCCGGCATGGAGACATCCGTAATCAGCACCTCAAACACCGACCCGCCGAGTATTTCCAGCGCTTCCCCGCCGGACTCGCAGGTCACCGGCTGTTCGTAACCAAGCTCCTCCCACTTGATATAACGGACAAGCCCCTGAATATTGGAGGGCTCGTCATCGACTATCAGCACGTTCAGCATGTTGTATCCCCTCCCCTGGTGTCAGCGGCCCGGAGCAGGCGGGGAACCGGATGGAGACCCGTGTCCACCGGCCTTCCTCGCTCTCTACTTGCAGTGCCGCTTCGCCGCCAAAATAAAGGGCCAGCCGTTCCCTGATATTGGCGGTTCCGAATCCGTTCCCTTTGCCCTTATAGCTTCTTCCCTCATTCATCGCTTGCAGGGAATCCTGCGGAATTCCCTGTCCGTTATCATACACGGACATCCGTATATCCCCGCTCCTGAGCAGTACGGATATTGCAATCACCGCATCCTTCTTCCGGGTAATGGAGCCATGCTGATAACAGTTCTCCACAATCGGCTGCAGAATCGTTTTGACCGTATAGAAAACCCGGGCCTCCGGGTCAATCTCCCATTCCACACGCACCCGGCCCGGATACCGCAGCTGCTGGATCTCCATATAAGCCTTAACATGCTCCAGCTCCTCACGGACAGGCACCACGCTGATCCGGTTGTTTAATGTCAGCCGGTAAAAGACGGTCAGGGCGTCAATAATCCTTATTTGCTCGCCGTCCTGCATATCCAGCGCCCGCCAGCGGATCAGGCTGAGGGAATTATAGATGAAATGGGGATTGATCTGCGCCTGCAGCGCCCTGAAGGCCTGTTCCTTCTCCTGCAATCCGGCCTTCCTGATATCCTCAACCAGCTTGCCGAGCTGGCCCGACATGAAATTGAAGACGCCTTCCAGCTCCCCCAGCTCATCCTGGCCGTAGCTGCGCAACGTCACGGCAAATTCCCCGCGCGAAAGATCGCTCATGCGGTTGCCCAGCCTCCTTATGCGCAGCACGATGTTCTGGATGATGGTCAGCATCAGGAAGATCGACAGCATCAGGAAGAACGCGGTGATGCCGACTATGAGAACAAGCACTGTCCAATCCTGGCCGGTCATATACCGGGTATGTATAACTGCCACGGTAGTCCAGCCTGATGACAGCGGCTTGCCCAGGACCAGCGCCTTGGTGCCGGCCGGGTCGTATATCCCCGGTTCATCCCGAAGCTGCCCGGGGCCCGTTCCATCCGGCAGGCGCATATAGCGGCCAATCCGCTCCTTCTCCGTTGCGGCAAGAATCTGCTGCCCCTGATCCACGACGTACAGGCTGCCGCTGTTGTTGAACGGCCGGCCCAGCAATTCGCCGAATACGGTATCATAGTTCAGCAGAATGTACACGGCGCCCAGGACATCTCCGGTTGGGCTGATGATTTTGCGGGAGATGACTATCCGGTCGGGATTACCGGGGACACTGCTCCAGCGCAGCGCCTCCGGTGCCTGGGCCACAGCGTTGAACCAGTCCCGCTCATCCATACCGGCGAGCATCCGGGGTTCGGGCCTCCACAGCAGCTGCCCATCCTGAACCAGTGTTTCATTGGTATGATAAATCCGGAAATCGGCAATTCCCGGCAAATATTTACTGGTAATCAGGAAGGTCCGGTCCACATAATTCACCGTATCCACAATCTCTGCACGATCGGTGTACTCCCTTCCAAGCCGGGCCACCAATTCGCCGTCTGTGGCGGTGCGGACAGCAAGCAGATCATAGCTTTGCTTGCCGAAATCGATATTGCGCGCCGTTTGCCTCACCGTTTCGTCCGCGTTGATCAAATAACTGTGGTGGAAGCTCCGGATGACCAGATAAATCGCGCCGCTGCCCAGAATTAGCGTGGGAATCAGCAGAATCATGACATACATGATGAAGATTTTGCCGCGCAGGTTCATTCTTCGGGTGAAGCCGATAATGGTTCTCTCCAGCCATAGCCGCAAGGCTCAAGCCTCCTTTCACAGCAACAGCAATGCTGTCCCGCAATGCTTCCCTCAAGCAGGAATAAACGGGAAGCCTTCCCGACGCGGAAAGGTTCCCGTTATCCTATATGCCGCCTTGCCGGTGCCTTCAACAAGAACCGGAACCTCTAGCTGCTGGACAGGCTTTGCAATTCCTCGTGCCATTCCTGCTTAAGCCCGCTCCAGTGCGCACGCTTCTCCAGTGCGGACTGAAAATCCGTCCAGACCTGCTCAAATTGCGCCTCATCGCCGGCCATGATCAGCTTGGCCTTGTACTCCTTGCGCACATTTTCCAGCTCGGGCAGATATTTCTCCCATAGGCCGCCCGGCTTGGCTTTCACCATATCATAATCCTCGGCTACACGGATACCGCCCATCTTGCCGAGCGCCTCGGTGAATTCAATGGTCTTGAGCCTCCCCTCCGGTTCGGTGACGCCGTAATTCCACCACGGATACCACTCGTTGCTGTAGGAAGAGACGGCGTAGAGCTCGGGCGTTGTGCTGGCCTTCTTGGCCTGATCACCGGAATTACGCAGCTGCTGGTAATTTTCATCCGTATACAGCCATTTTCCGAGCGGCTGGTCCACCCAATCCCAGAACACGCCGGCCGGGCCTTCATTTACCACCTGCTGCTGCTCCGGCTTCTGCTGCAGCGTGTAGTCGAAGAAGGAGAGGATCGCCTCCAGATTCTTTGTATTTTTGTTGATATATACATCATTGGCCGGATACGGATTGATGATCTGATTGGCTCCGACACCGTCCACACCGCTGATCTGCGGATACGGAATGGCCTCATAATACCAGGCAGGTTCCGTGGGTCCGTCCAGCACCTCCCACAGGGTAGCATCCATGTTGAAGAAACCGCCCGCATTCATGGCTATGCGGCCGCTTTTGTTCTTTTCCTTGTAGCGTTCCTTCTTGTCCGTAATCGCTTCCGGGTCCATCAGGCCTTCCCTGTACATCTTGTTCATCCACTGGTAGGCGGCTTTATATTGGGGATTGTCATAAATAAACTGGTAGCCGTCGGCATTCTTCTCCACCGGAATGACGCCGCCTGCGGAGCCAACGGTCACGCCGAAGGTGCTCAGAATCACATTTTCATCATTGGCATCGGACAGAAAGCTGAGCGGAAGCAGGTTTTTACCCGCTGCGTCCTTTTGCTCCGCCGCCAGTCTGAAATATTTTTCCACACCGTCCATAGTCTTCAGCTCATCCTTGGTCATACCCGTCTTCTCCAGCACATCGGCACGGATGAACCAGCCGTAGGAAGCCCAGCCCGGCCACGGGTCCTCCGGGTTCTGGTCAAACCAAGTCGGAATCGACCAGATATGTCCGTCGGCATCCTTCATTTGCTCCAGATACAGCCTCGGAATTGCGGCAAGCCCCGGATATTTGTCCGGCATATCGAAATACTGCTCCAGTGAAAGAACACTGTTCGAGCGGATCATTGCGTTCGTTACCACATCACCGCGTGCGAATATCGCCGCATCCTCAAAGCCGCCGGTATTCAGCTTCAGATTCAGCTCGGTCATGGCATCGCCCTGTGTAGCCTCAAGCTGTACGTCAACGCCCGGCTCCTGTTCTCTCCAATACTTCTGGACCATGCTGTCATTGTTGAGCATCGCCGGCCAGCCCAGCCACAGCTTGAAGGTATTGGAGGCCCCGGCCCCTTCACCCGCCGGCTCGTCTGCCTTGCCCGAGCAGGCCGTCAATCCGGACAACAGCACGGCCATGGCCAGAACCGCCGCCCCCTTGCTTCTCCATGTATGCAATTTCACGGTATGCAACTTCACGATTTGTCCCCCTCTTGATTCAGAATTGGTATCAAAATTTCCTTATACCCGGTGCACATTTCCTTGCTTCCTCAGCCTTTAACGGAGCCGATCAGCACCCCTTTGACAAAATACTTCTGCAAAAAAGGATACACGCAGAGGATGGGAAGCGCGCTGACCATTACGGTGGCCATCTTGACGGACATTAAGGTCACATTGGAGAGCATGCTTCCCCGGGCCAGCGCTTCCTGATTGTTGTTCGAGCCGAGAACCGCCGAGATATCCTGGGCCGACAGCAGCTGCTGCAGGAAGGTCTGCACCGGAATCAGATTCTGGTCGGTCACATAAAAGGCCCCGGCAAACCAGTCGTTCCAGTGCCAGACTGCGGTGAACAGGCCCAGCGCTGCCAGCATGGGCTTGGAGAGCGGCATCACGATGATAAGCAGAATCCGCAGCGGATTCGCGCCGTCGATTTCAGCCGATTCGATCAGCGCCTCGGGAATGCCCTGAATGAACTTCATCATGACAAACATATTCCAGGCCGAGAACGCCGAAGGAATGATGTATACCCAGAACGAGTTGAGCAGAGACAGGTGGTTAAGCTGGATATAGAGCGGAATCAATCCGCCGCTGAACAGCATGGTGATCAGGACATAGCCGAGAATCTGCCGTCTGAGCGGCAGCTGCCGGTAGGACAAGCCATAGGCCGCGAGAAGCGTGACCAGCAGCCCGATAATTGTCCCGAGCAGGGTCCGGAAGACCGTAATCAGGTAGGCATGGCGGATAACGGCGTTGCCGAGCACGATTTCATAGTTGTACAGGGTAAATTCCCGCGGCCACAGATAGACTCCGCCTTTGGCGGCATCACTGCCGACGTTCAGCGAGACAGCCAGCATATATAGAAACGGATAGATGACCGAGACGCAAAGGAGGGTCAGGAGCAGAATAATGACAAGCTGTGCGGCCTTGTCTTTTGTTGAGGTTTTCATGCTACCACAGCCCCTCTCCGTTGAATTTGCGCCCCAGCTGGTTCGTCACAAGCACCAGAAGCAGGCTGATTACCGAAGACAGCAGGCCCACCGCCGTCGCCATTCCGAAATAGCCCTGCTGCAGGCCGCTGCGGAGAATGTAGGTATCGAGCACATCCGCCACCGGCTGGTTGGCCGGATTCATCAGCGGATAAATCTGGTCCATCCCGACTGTAATCAGGCTTGGCATGCTCAGAATCAGCACAATGGATATCGTCGGCATCATGCCCGGCAGGGTGATATGGCGGATTTGAGCCATTCGCCCGGCCCCTTCGACCTTGGCGGCTTCATACAGCTGGGGATCAATGGTTGTGATCGCCGCCAGATACAGGATCGTATTCCAGCCCACCTCCTTCCACAAGCCGCTGACCACAACCATCGGCCGGAACCACTCCGTCGAGCCGAGAAAAAACACCGGATCGCCGCCCAGATTGACGATAAGCTGGTTGATTAGACCGCCGTCCAGGGTCAGCAGGGACTGCAGGATATAGGCGACCACGATCCACGAGAAGAAGTGGGGCAGATAGCTGACGGACTGGACAAAGCGCTTGAAGGCATTGTTCCTGACCTCGTTAATCAGCAGGGCCAGAATAATCGGCGCGGGAAACCCGAATATAAATTTCAGCAGGGCGATATATATCGTATTGCGCACCACCACCCAGAATTGGCTATCCTGCAAAAAAGAAAAATTTTCCGTGCCCACCCATGAGCTGCTCCAAATCGTCCCGCCGATATGAAAGTCCTTGAAAGCAACTTGAATACCGGCCATGGGAATATAATTGAACAGGAACAGCAGCACCACGGCTGGCAGAAGCATCATGTATTGCCAACGGTATTTGGATAGTTTTTCTGGCATTTCATCACCTCTTTCAGCAGCTTGATTTATTCTATTTATGTACAGTATAAAGCCCGCTTGAAAGCGCATCCATATAACAACGGTTGGATTTATATCGTTTTGATTGGAAGTTGCGGAGGCAGACGCATGTCCTTTCCGGAGCGTTGCAGGCAAAGAGCCCCCGTGCTTGCCGGGAGCTCTTTGCCTGCAATCATACCTGCCTAAATATCAAAGACGGAGCGGACGGTAAGCTGCCTGCTTAGGCCGGCCTATGCGGGTGCAAAAAAAAATTCACCAGTACTGAAGCAGCCAGTCCTACTCCGGTGCTTCTTCAAGAATGGCAGTATTGAATTTCCGCAAAAGCTCGCCAAAAATCACGCGTTCCCCATCGCTCCAGCTGCTGAGCATTTTCCCTATGCTCTCCTGCCGCGCCTGCTTGTTCTCATTCAGCACTTCCTCGCCCAGGTCCGTCATCTGCAGCGAATAAGCCCGCCCGTCCAGCGGGTCCGGAATACGGCTGACATAACCCTTTTGTTCCAGCGCCGCCGCCTGTCTGCTTACCGTTGAAATATCCAGATGGAATTCATCGGACAGTGCCTTCACCCCGGCTGAGCCCCGGGAGGCGATTTGATGCAGCAGCAGATAGGCCGAGCGGTCCAGATTGCCGATTTTTTTATAGGTGGTCATTGAAACCAGATTGCGCACCAGAATGGCCATCTCCAGTTCTATGACATCCACTGAATTTCCCATGACAGCAGTATCCTCTCTTAGTAAAAATGCATAGTATGATCATTGACATTACCATTTCCGCTTGTATAATACAAGTATATACTTTCATTATACAAGTTATTTGCCGGAATGCCACGCTGCGGAGGGAAATTATGAAGGCTCATGAATTTATGGTCAGACAGGTATACAAGGTCAAGGAAGCCGATACGGTCCGCACCTTTATCGAGAGATGCATTCAATACCGGATCAGCGGCATGCCTGTAGTCAATGACAGAAATGAAATTGTCGCGTATTTAAGCGATGGGGATATTATGCGCTATATCGGCAGACATGAGGATCTGATCGTCGATTCCTTTTTTCAGATCAACGTATTCGTCGGGGATAACGAGGAGTTTGAGGAACGCACCCGCAGACTGCTGGACCTGAACGTCATGGCTATCGCCAAGAAGAAGGTCATCACCGTTCCCTGGGACGAGGATATTGAACGAATTGCCGCCATTCTCGGCAAAAAACAGATCAAAAAGGTCCCGGTGGAGCGCAGCCGTGTGCTTGTCGGCATTATCAGCCGGGGCGATGTAATCCGTCACAGCTTCAAAACTCTGCTCTAACCCGCAATCCTCCGGTTCCGCCGGTACAGCTCCAGAGCCGATCGCCCGCTGCCAGGTTTTAGAAGCGGGGCACTCCGGCCGGGGCTGTATTTTATTTTAACAGCATCCGCTCTTCATTCCTCCAGCTCCCGTCCGCACAGCCCATAGAAAAATATATGAAACAGCTCATCCAGAAATTTCTCCTTGTCCTCATGCTTCGCCACGCTGTCCAGCATCTCTCCCGAGCTCTTGATATACATCTGAATCATCAGCAGCACCGCTTCCACAGACACCTTTTGTGAAATTTCTCCGCTCGCCTTGCCCTCCGCCACCATTTGGGCCATCAGCGGCACCATCCTGTCATCATACTGCTGCTGAATGTACTGGTACATGACCTGATCCTCGACCATAAGCTCTTTGACAAGCGCAGGGTCCAGACTGGAGTAGGCTTCCTTATCCTTGAAAATAAAGTAGGTGACCCGCTCCTTCAAGGTTTTCCGCAGCCGCATCTCTTCCTCGAACTCCAGAATGGCTTCGTCCACAAAATCCTTAAAGGACTCGCTGAGCAGCGCCTCCTTGCTGCCAAAATAATTGTAGATTGTCACCTGGGATACCCCCGCCGCCTTGGCAATATCGGCAATCCGCAGCCGTCTGGCCTCCCAGGTCTTCAGCAGCTCCATCGTCGTCTTCATAATTTTGCTCCTGATCAGAGCGGCCCGCTTCTCGAATCCGTTCATTTGCTTCACCCTAACCTCTATAATGATTGCACTATTTTAAAATTAATGAAATATTCCATATAAAAAATTTCATAATTATGTTGACTTCGCATCATCCCGGGACTATTATAACATATGAAATAATCAATCAATAATATTTCATTATTTTATGGCGAGGGGTGGCGGCATGCTGAAGGTTGAAGGGCTAAGCAAGCGGTTTGCAAACGGCAGAGGCATAGACAATGTATCGTTCACTGTAAATAAAGGCGAGGTGTTCGGATTCCTCGGCCCCAACGGGGCGGGCAAATCCACAACCATCCGGCATATCATGGGGTTTATGCAGCCGGATCGCGGCTCAGTGACCATCGGCGGGCTGGATGCCTGGAAGGGGCAGGGAACGGTGCAGAAGCTGACCGGATATTTGCCGGGGGAGATTAATTTTATCGACGGCATGACCGGCACAAGCTTTCTGAATTTCATGACCTCGATGCAGGGAGTGAAGGATACCTCCAAGCGGGAGCGCCTGATTCAGCGCCTGCAATTCGATGCCGCCACGCCGATCCGCAAAATGTCCAAGGGCATGAAGCAGAAGGTCGGCATTGTGGCCGCCTTCATGCACAGCCCCGGGATGATTATTCTGGATGAGCCCACCTCCGGGCTTGATCCGCTGATGCAGCGTATATTTATTGAGCTGGTGCTGGAAGAAAAGGCCGCAGGAACCACCTTTCTGATGTCCTCGCACAGCTTCCAGGAGATCGAGCGCACCTGTGACCGCGCCGCGATAATCAAGGACGGGCGCATCGTGGCCGTCAAAAACATCCATGAGCTGCAGTCGATGCAGCGCAAGCTGTTCGAGGTTGTTTTTGAAACCCCGGAGGATGCTGCACGGTTTGCCGCCTCGGGGCTGCAGGTCGATTCTCAGGAAGGCAACCGGGTACAGATCGCCATACAGGGCGGCTACACCGCATTCACTCAGGAGCTTGCCCGTTATGCCGTCCGCAGCATCGACATCTCCACGCAGAATCTGGAAGACATCTTCATGAATTATTACGATCGCGAGGCGACTGTACAATGAATTTCCCCCTCTATAAAGAAATGATGCGTGTGAACCTGAAGGGAATTATGAACTACGCCTTCGGCTCCGCTTTTTATATTGTGTTCATGATCTGGCTGTATCCCGGCTTGGGCGGCAGTGCGGAAGCCATTGACGAGCTTGTCCGGGCCATGCCGGAAGGGGTAGGCAATGCGTTCGGGCTGAACAGCGGCTTTGCGAGTGCGGAGGCTTTTATCTCCGGGGAATATTACGGTCTCATCCTGGTACTGATCCTGTCCATCGTTTGCGTTCAGCTCTCCACGCAGCTGATGGCCCGGCTGGTGGACCGCGGCTCCATGGCCTATCTGCTGGCTACCCCGACAACCCGCCGGAAGGTGGCGTTCACGCAAGCCATGGTGCTGGTCACCTCCCTCTTCATTATAATGGCTGTCACCCTGCTGTCGGGATTTGCCGGCAAAAGCTGGTTCCTCGGCACCAGATACGAATTCGACATGGGCCGCTTCACCGAGCTGAACACCGTGGCCTTCCTGCTGTTCTTCGCCATCGGGGGCTTGTGCTTCCTGGTCTCCAGCGCATGCAATGACGAGAAGAAGGCGCTCGGCATCTCCGGCGCAATCACCTTTGGCTTCTTCACTCTGGACCTGCTCGGCAAAATCAGCGATAAGCTGGATGCGCTGCGTTTCTTCACCCTGTTCAGCTTCTACCGCCCCGCCCCCATTGTCCAGGGTACGGCGGATGTCATGCAGAGCTGTCTATGGCTGCTGCTGATCGGTCTGGCGGCCTTTGCCGGCGGCATCCGGATTTTCCGGCGGCGGGATTTGCCGCTGTAAGCTGCTATTAAAAGGCGGCAGGTACGGGCAATGCAACGGCAGGTTTGCCTGCGCTGATGCTGGCGGTTGTTGCTGTCAACGGAAATCACACCCTGCATTCCCGGCGATTGCCGCCCTTATTGCCTGTGCCGGTTTCCGGATGGCCAGAGCCGGCGGCCGGCATCATTTTGTATGGAGCCTGCCGGTTTTCCGGCACCAGCGGGATGCTCAGCCCGGCCTTCACCTGCGATAAAATTATGCTCCGGGGGATTTTTGGCGCCTCCTTATTTGCGTTATGGAAGTTGCGGACCCACCCTTTTTGTGTCATTGTATTATCAGGTTTAGTCGGAATTGCCCTCTTTGCCTGATCGGGATACTCGTTAATAAGGAGAGACCTTTTGTGCTGCCTATTCATGATATTATTGCCAGTTCCAGAACCAAGGATATGTACTTATCCGTCAGAAAAAAAGGTACGGTATCCAAGCAGAAGCTGCTGGAGGAAAGCGGCCTGACCGTCAGCACCTTAACCCGGATTCTTGATGAGCTGCTTGCCCGGGGCCTGCTGCTGGAGGTGGGCTATGGGGAATCGACCGGAGGCAGACGCCCTACTCTCTATGAGACCAATCCCGCCTACGGCTATGTGTTCGGCCTGGAAATCTCCCGGACACATTCGAGGCTTGTGCTCGCGGACCTCCATTTGACTCTGCTGGATGAATATACGTGGAGTATGGATGAGCATGCCACGCCGGAGTTCCTTATGGAATCCGTCCACTTCGAGATGCTGCGCATGCTGGAGCGGGCCTCCATTGACATCAGCCGGGTGATCGGGCTTGGTATCGGGGCTGTAGGTCCCCTGGACCGCAGGGAAGGAACGATTCTGAATCCCGCCGGCTTTGCCGCACCGGGCTGGTCACAGGTGCGCATCAAGGAGCGGCTGGAGCAGCTTCTTGATGTGCCCGTTTGTCTGGACAACGGGGCCAACACTGCGCTGCTCGGCGAATATTGGGCCGGCGGGGACCGGAGGCAGCATCAGCTGCTCTACCTGCACGCCGGTATTGGCCTGCGCTCGGCGATTATGAACGAAGGACGGATTCTGTACGGCGTCACCGACACCGAAGGAGCCGTCGGGCAGATGATCATTGAGAGCTCCGGCGTTCCTTCCAGCGTGCCGGGCGGCAATTACGGGGCATGGGAATCCTACGTTTCCATCCGCACCCTCGAAATGCAGGCCCGTGAGGCGTGGAAGCGCGGCAGCGCCACCCTGCTCCGCGGGCTGGCAGAGCGTCCGGAGGACATTGAATTTACGCATCTGATTGAAGCGCTCAAGGCCGGGGATTCCGCGGTGAGCGGCATATTCGCCCAAGCCGCGGCTTATTGCGGCATTGGCCTGGCCAATTTAATTAACATTCTCCATCCGGAGGAAGTCATTCTGGGCGGCGCCCTGTTCTCGTCGGCGGATGTTTTTTATCAGGAGGCCACGCGGACCGCCCTGGAGAAAACCTATTACCGCGAGCAGTACAAGGTCCGCTTCACCAAAGGCAGCTTAAGCGACCACGCGGTCGCCGCCGGGGCGGCCGCTCTAATCCTGAATCTGCTTACCGGCTGAGGATGGCGGCAGCGCGGCGGATCAAGTGTAATAAGTATAACTAATTTGCCGGTCTCCGTGCCGCTGCGGGAATTAGCGGAATTTTCTACACTTAAAATCAGCAAAACCATTACATATCGGCTGCTTGGGTCCGATTAGTTCTACTTTTTACCACTATTGATTTGTGGGTAGGCAAACGCCTCCGGTTAGTTTTACTTTTTCCACTCAGGTATGCTGTATAGCATTATAAAGGTATGTTTTCTGAGCCCGTCAGCTGCGGTGGTCCAGCCGGTTTCAGAAATGAGTGAAATGAAAGAATTTAGGCTGGCCAAATGTAAAGGGAGCGCCCCCCCGCTGTTCGCAGGAGACGCTCCCTTTTCCTTGACTGCAGTTTCCGGGAGAGGCAGGGGACACAGCCCTACCCGGAGACGCCGCCAGCCGGCTCTTGAGTCAAACGCAGCAGCTCAATCCCCGCCAGCAGCACGATGCCGGTCCCGTGGGTATCATTGAATTGCCAGGTTAATTCCTCTTTGTAATACAGCTTGTTGAAGGAGTAGCCGGAGCCCCGGCATACGCCGTATACATTGCCCTGCTTGTCGATGCAGCAGCGGGTCAAGCCCTGCCACCCCTTGAGGGCGGCGGATGCATAAGGTCCGGGCTCCGTCAGCCAGCCGCAGCGCACGCCCCGGGCAAAAGCATAAATGAACATTGAGGTGCAGGAAGCCTCGGCATATGATTCAGGATCGGTCAGAACCTGATGCCACAGCCCGTGCTTATCCTGAAGCCGGAGAAATCCCCGGCACAGCCCGCGGTAAAAATCCAGCAGCCCGGGCCGCAGCGGATGCTGCTCCGGCATCACGCCAAGCAGCTCGGCCAGCGAGAAAATCACCCAGCCGTTCCCCCTGCCCCACGCCACACCGTTCGGCTTGCCAAATTTATAATCATAGACATGATGCAGAATTCCCGGCACCGGCTGGAACAGGCGCTTTTTGTACAGCAGGAACTGGGCAGCCGCATCGGCAAGATAAGCCGCATCGCCGGTCAATTCATAATATTTGCTCAAAAATGGAATGCTCATGTACAGATCGTCGCACCACATCGTCTGTTGCATAAAGTCGGTGGTGCCCCAGACCCGGTACAAGGCGCCGTCCGGCTGCCGGTCCTGCACATGGGTGATGTAATGGGCGATGTCCGCTGCGGCCCGGGCTGCACCGCGAAGGGGCCGCAGCTTATGCGCCGCAAGCATCGCCGCACCGAACGAGCCGCAGTCATCCAGCGAATCCATGAGCGCCAGCTGGTGGTTGATTCCCGGGGCTCCATAGCAGTCCCGGTCCCATAGAGCATATTCATGCAGCGCTGTGCACTGCTCGATATGCCGCTGTGCGTATTCGGTATAATGGGGATCGGCCAGTGCTTCTCCGGTCCGCAGCAGCCCGTACAGCGTTACGCCCAGCGGATAATTCCAGCGGCCGTACAAAGCGCTTTCCAGAAAGGGGCGGACCCGGCTGTCCGGCTGGTCCACCCGCCAGAATGTCGCTTCTTCCCCTTGGCCGGACAGCGAATCCATGACCGTCACCCCGGCCGCCTCCGGCACATTCGGGCTTGTGAACACCCCCAGATACAGCCAGGGATCTGAGGTACCCTCGACCGGGTAAGGCTGCACGAACCGGACCTGTGCCGTATCCGGCAGGGGCTCCAGCTCAAAGCCCCAGCCTTCGCCGCCGCAGACCGACTCCACGACCAGGTCGCGCCCGCCCGGAGCGGGCAGGAGCAGCGGCGGCAGGTCCATTCCGCCGCCCGCTTCCTGACGGGCGGCGATTAGAGCGCCATCGGCGTAGACCGCGATGGCGGCCGTTCCCCGGCAGCGCAGCCGCAGCCGGGCTTCTCCCTGGCCTTTGCCCGGTGCCAGCCTGCACCAGGCAAAGGCTGTTGCCCCCGGCACACTCCCGAAGATTCGGGAGAAGTTGCCGTCTGCCTCTTCGCCGGGGGACCACAGCGAAGTCGGATACCACGGGCAGCGCGCCGCGAGCGAAGCTTCGGCGGCTGCCGTCCCAGCCGCGGCAGCGCGCGCGGCTGTGTCCGGCGCGGCGGCCTGCGGCCCGCTCCCCGGAGCTCCTGCAGCGGCGGCGCTCCCGGCAGGGTCGATCCGCCGCTGCCCCGGCCAGACCGTCCACCGGTCCTGCTGCGGACCGCTGTACACCCAGCCTTCGCGGCCGCTGCGCCCGGCCGTCGGCGCCAGGAAATGCAGCGGCGCCCCCTTGACGCTGCCCGTTCCAAAAATCCCGCCGCAGCCCGTGCCAGCCGCCACGAATTCCAGCAGGAAATGATTCCAGCCCGCATCCAGCTTGGCGCGGAAATAGGCGCTCCGGTCCGGGAACACGTCGTCGTTCAGATTCGAGCGGAACACCTTGCGGCCGTTGATATATACCCTGACCGGGCTGAAGCAGTTGATGCGGAAAGGGGCCTCCGTTTCAAGCGCGCTCCACAGCTTGCCCCAGACATACACAAATTGCCCGTCCTCAAGCTCCGGAAACCGTTCTCCCAGGTCCATGCGGTACCGGCAGTCCGCAAGCCGCGGGAAGCCCCGGAGCGAATGTACCCGGTACACCGGAAGCTGCGGCGGATTGGCGCCGATATACCGGCCGGCTACCGCAGCCAGAACAGGCTCAATCCGGCCTCCGGCCGCCCCCGCGATTGCATCCGGTTCAGGAAAATACGCGGGCAGGCCAATCACACTCGCACCAGTTCCCTCCGCTGCACCAATTCCCTCGGACACTTCGCCCCCCCTCATAATGCAACTTCTCCGCCGGGATACAGCGTCGAGCTGTAGAGCCGTTTGGGCTGAGGCAGCGGTCCAGGGGATCGCGTCGCTGCCGGCTCCAGCGCCTCACCCGAATACACGCTGGCGGTTTCCTGCGTATAAATAATTACCTGCTCCATACCGGTGCCAAGCACATCCCCGTGCACCGCATAGCCTTCCTCCCCGAATTCCGCCACCACTCTCATGCGGCCGTCATAGAGCGCAGGCAGCACGCCTCCGCCACGGCGGTAAGCGAGGATATAATCCGGCGCATCCGGCCGCCAGCGGCTGACCGTCTCGGCAATTGTCAGCCAGCCGGAGGTGGTGCGCTCCTCTTTCCACAGCTCCTGTCCTGCGCTGTCCAGCAGGAACAATGCATCCTTGCCCTTCAGCCCTTTGCCGTCATCCTCACGGACCATGCGGTCCAGACCGGCAACCTGAAGGCCCGGCAGCTCCGGTCTGAACCGGCCCAGCGCCAGGTGCTGCGACTCAACCGACCCGCTGTAGCGCCAGAGCTCCTGCCCGTCACGGTCATACATGACCGTGACACTTCCGCCGATCACCAGCTCCGGCAGGCCGTCCCCATTGACATCCCCGACCCACAGGCAATCGGCATGATCGTCCAGATCATGGCAGCTCCACAGCACTTTTCCATCGGCATCCAGCAGGTCATAGCCGGCCATAACCTCGTCGCGCCCGTCGCCGTTCAGATCGTAGACCCAGGGATAATGCCCCACATTGCCCGTATGGGTCCACAGCAGCTTGAAGCCGGCGTCCAGCGCCCACAGCTGATGGTACCGGTCCTTCAAAATAATGTCCGAGGCCCGTTCCCCGCCGCTCAGGTTGGCGATGATAATGCAATCATGCGCATGCTCGGCGGGCAGCTCATGCACCGCTTTCACAGCACCGGTGGCGCCCTCAAGAATATGGAACCGGCCGTCGATGACTGCCAGCACCTCCAGTGCGCCGTCCCCGTCCAGATCATAAATCTGCGCCGGATAATCCGAGCCCTGGCTGCCTGCTCCGGGATCGGGAGTCCCCTTCTGCCACAGCAGCCGCCCCTCCAGATTGTAAGCGGTCAGGCACTGCACCTGATGGGGAATATAGCGGACATCCTGGCGGTTATCCGGCTGGACCAGCAGCACTTCCGCGCGGCCGTCCCCGTCCAGATCGCCGAGCAGCATTTTACAGCCTGGGCCGGCAGCCGAAATATCGAACTCCGCCAGCTTCAGGGGACGGACAGCCTGGCTTTGTTTTGCATCTGCATCCGTAATTGTATTTGCAACCGTATCTGTACCCGTATCTGTATCTGTAACTGAATCTGTATTCGTCTTCGTATTTGCAGCTGTATTCGTATCCGTATCCATATTCACATCTACATTCGCACCCACATTCACTTCCATATTCATCCTGCTCCCTCCGTTTCTTCTCACCCGCAACCCTGCTTCAGGAGAATTGGACACGCTGTCCGCCGGGCACTTCCACAATCCGGCCTGCCACCTCCAGCCATACAGACAGCACCGACGGATTATAGGCAAAATCCAGAGCCGCCGATACCAGCAGCCGTTCACAGGCTTTCATGTAATGGACCCACTCGATGTTGGTTGCATACCAGATGTCCCCGTGGCCGCCGGCGATTTCGCCAAAGGATTCCATGAGCTCCCAGTTGCCGTCGTTATCGAATTCGTAGCTGTGCCCCCATACATACATGAGGTACAGGTATTGTTTTTTGTGCAGCCCGGCAAAAGCCTCCGCACGCTCAAGCAAGCGGTCGTTATGATGACAGGTGGCCCGCCACTCCAGCAAGTCATCCGGCAGCCCGAAGCCGCCGGTGGTCTGGACTGTCCGCGCATATTCAATGCCCAGCGGGGGCAGCAGCCCTTTCATCCCGCTGGTAAAAGAACCGTTCGGATAAGACATTCCCCGCACAGGCACCCCAAGCAGGCTTTCGAGCGCTTTGCGGTCCTCCACAATCTCCTGCACAATCTGCTCCTGCGGACAGCGGGCCAGCGTCGGATGCGACCGGGTGTGAACGGATACCTCGTGTCCCCGGTATAATGCGGGCACTTCCTCTGCCGCAATGCGGTCACCGTCACCCAGCAGGCCGGAATTCAGATGAAAGGTTCCCTTAATCCCGTACTGGTTGAACAGCCCCACCAGCCTTTCGTCGGCTCTTCGTCCATCATCGTAGCTCATCGTCAGCGCCTTATGCCGCCCTTGCGGATAGCAGTAATAGACCATTATATCTCTGACTCCCTTCTTCTATATGGCAGCAGCCTGACTCTTCGGGCAAGGCTGCGCCAGAATATCTGCTATCTTACTCTCCGTATACCGTCAGATCGCTGTATTCGGCGATTAGCGGCGCCATTTGCCGGAAGCCGATCCGGCCTCCGGACAGCAGCGGCCCATAGCTGGTGCCATCATCGGTCCAGGTGAATACAGGCAATCCGTTGATCGCAAAAGAAACCGTCCGCCCATGCTTCACAACCAGCATCCGGTAAGGCTCCGCCATGTCGGAAATATCGGGAAGCGGGTCGGCTCCCTGCGCAACGAGATGAAAGCCGTAGCTTTTGCGCAGATTGCAGGTGTGAAAGGCACGTTCCTCCGCCCACATTCTGCGGAAGTAGGAGACGTGGAAAGCATCTATCGCTCCGTGGTGATACTGTTCATATTCCCCTGTGCGGCGCGGAAGCGCAGGATCGAACAAATCCCGCCCATCCTTGCCGCCGGCGGAGAAAAACAGAATCGCCAGCCCCGGCTCCCGCAGCGGCCGGAACTTCCAGGAAACCGCCATATCCGCCGGAAAGCTCCCGGGGAGCCAGAGCACGATGTTGGCTTTTTGGCCCTCCGCGCTGTCCAGCGTGCTCTCCATCCGCAGCCGCCGTGCCGGGAACGTCAGCGCCCCTTCTCCCTCCAGGCGGCTTCCCGCCATGTCTTCCGGCGAGGCCAGCGGATTATGATAGATAGGCTGCCAGTTCTCGGGAATCCAGCCGTCTGCACCTTTTGAAGCCGTCACCATGGATACACCTCCTTTTTTGTTTAACACACCAGGCTGACTGGGAACCGTTACTTGGCTTGGGGTTCCACCGGATGATTCCAGCAGCCAGGCGGATACAGCTGCGCCGTTCTTTTATAATCAGGGAACTCTTCAAATAGCAATACTCGTCTCGCCTCACGCTCCGTACCGCCCGAGGAATCCGGAGGCCCATGGATACGCATAGCAGACAAATTCGTACAATAAATAATTCCAAGGGTGTTGCAGCAAGCAAATATGGGCCGGAATCCGGCCAAACCCTGCCTGACAGCCGAACCCAAGCCAACCCAAGTGGAAAAAGTAAACTTAATCCGCATCAGTCGCTCCCCAAACGAATTGCTAGTGGGAAAAAGTAAACCTAATTCGGGCAAATTGCCTCATATCCAATGAATTCACCTAAAATAAGTGTACAAAATCCCGCTAATGCCGGCATGAAAAGGATCACAGCAAAATTTTATACGAAAAAAGGCTTTATCGCTTTACAGCTCGAAAGGATAATTGACTGTCAGAGGTCCTATCGTGGAACTTCATTTTTTTTAAAATGGTTATCCCGTGGTGGGTGTCAGTTCCACTTGGAAACCTAGCTTTTGCAGTTTTTGGATTAGGTAACTCGCAGTCTGTTCTGGGGTGTTCACATATTCGGTCCCCCGTTCGGTATAGGGGACTTTATCCCGAAGCATCACGTAAATGATTCGAATCATCGCATGGGCTAAAGCGATGATCGCTTTCTGTTTGCCGGCCCGTTTGACAATCCGACTGTACATGGCAGAAAGCCGGTTATTCTTGGACCTGCTCGCCGCCCAAGCGCACTGCACCAGTATGGCTTTCAGATTTCGGTTCCCGCGTTTGTTTTTTTTACTTTTTTTTACCGGCACTCTCATGATTGGCCGGGCACACCCCGACCCATGAGGCCAAATGGGCTTCACTTGGAAAAGGAGACCTGTCGGTACCCGGTTCCGCCACGATGCTCGCCGCGGCATCGGTGCCCACGCCTGGAAGGGTATCCAGCAGTTCAATTTCCGTCCTGTACGGTTGCATGAGCTCGTCAATCTCGGCTTCCAGTGTCTGAATTTCATTCTCCAGATACTGCAAATGATCCCAATGACGCCGAATCATCTTCCGGTGGTGCAAACGCAGTCGGCCATTCATCGCTTCGACCAGCGAAGGCACCTTCATCTTCAGCCGGGTATGAACCAGCTTGCGGATTTCATCCACATCCAGCACCTCGCCATTCACCATCGACTCCAGCAGAGCGCGTCCGGAAACGCCGAAAAGATCCGAAACGAAGGTCGTCAGCTTGATGTTGGCATCCTGCAGAATCTTATGAATCCGGTTCTTTTCTTGCG